>JBDRCO010000001.1:0-91289 GCA_043821645.1 Pseudomonadota bacterium
AGCTGGGCTACATCATCCCCAAGGCGCAGTACGACGCGGTGCTGCCCGGGGCCTACAATCCCGACGGGCAGTACGGCGAGTACAACTCGTTTGGCTACGAGATGGCGCCCACCGTCGCGGGCGCAGTCGAGGCCATGTACAGGCTGGTGCACTGACGCCATAGCGCTCCGGCGCGGGACGACGTGAACAGGGGGACCCATGCGTCGGATGAGGGTGGCTCTGGTCCTGCTGAGCCTGGTGCCCTCAGCCTGCCAGTGCGGCAGTGATACCGAGACGGACGCCGGTGGCGATGCCGCGGCGGCACACGACGCGAGTCCGGTCGACACCTCGGGAGGCGGCGACAGCGGCCTGCACGACGCCCGGGTGCCGGACACGGCAGCGAGCGATCACCGGACGCCAGATACCGGGGCCGGTGCAGACGCCGCGCGCGCGGACGCCGGCGAACCTGTGCTCGACTGTCCCGCCCTGCCCGCCGCCACGGGCACCGTGGTGCAGATCGCGGCGGGCGATGTGAGCGGTCTTGTGGATGCCGTGTCCTCCGCGGCCACGGGTACCACCCTGCTGCTCGCCGACGGCACCTACGCCCTCGACGGCGCGCAGCTCAACTTCCGGACCGACGGCGTGACCCTGCGATCGCAGTCTGGAAACCCCGAGGCCGTGACCCTGGACGGCAACTACCTCAGCGGCGAGCTGGTCTCCATCACCGCCTCCGACGTCACCGTGGCCGAGCTGACCCTGCGCGAGGCCTACGACCACCCCATCCACGTGTCCGGCCGCGCCGACGCCAACATCACGGGGGTGCGCATCTACCGCGTGCGCGTGATCGACGCCGGTGAGCAGGCCATCAAGATCAACCCCAGCGCCCAGCTGTTCTACGCCGATCAGGGGCGCATCGAGTGCTCACACATCGAGCTCACCGACGACGGCCGCAGTCAGATCCGCAACAACTGCTACACCGGTGGCATCGACGCCCACGCGGCCTGGGGCTGGCAGGTGCGCCGCAACACCATCCTCGGCTTCTGGTGCCCGGCCGGGCTGTCCGAGCACGGCGTGCACTTCTGGCGCTCGGGCCGCGACACCCTGGTCGAGGCCAACACCATCGTCAACTGCGCCCGGGGCATAGGCTTCGGCCTGGGCGACACCGGCACGGGCAGCGACCGCGTCTACACGCCGGACCCCTATCCGGGCAGCGGCTACCTCGGCCACATCGACGGCGTGATCCGCAACAACATGATCAGCGCCTCGGGCGCCATCTTCTCGTCGGGAGCGCGCTTCGACTGCGGCATCTGCCTGGAACAGGCGCGCGGCGTCGAGGTCTATCACAACAGCGTGGCCACGACCCAGAACCCCGCCAGCAGCAGCCTCGAGTGGCGCTGGCCCAACACCACGGTCACCGTCGTCAACAACCTGCTCAGCCACAACATCAACCCGCGCACCACCGTGCCTGTCACCCTCGACGGCAACCTCGAAAGCGCGGCCCTGGCCCTGTTCGCGGACGTGCCCGCGGGGGACCTGCACCTGGTGCCTGCCCAGGCGGCCGCCGCCATCGATCAGGGCGCGGCCCTCGCCAGCGGCCTGTGCGACGAGGACATCGACGGCGACGCGCGGTCCGGCGCGCGCGACATCGGGGCGGACGAGATCCCCTGAGCCCGCGCACCGCTGCTCGCGCTACCTGTCCGTGGCGGGCGCACTGGCAGCCCCGTCGCCCTTGTCCAGCACGAGCCGGATGGGTACCGGCGCGCTGCCGCCGTCGACGCTGCTCACCGGCGGCTGGAAGGTGAGCACAATGCGGCCCAGGTCCGAATTGCTCTGCAAGGCCATGGCCACGAAGAAGCCGAGCTTCTCCAGAGGCTTGTTCATGCAGGCCCCGGCGGCTGTTCCCAGGGAGCTGGTCACGGTGCGCTCGCTGCGCTTGACCCCGCGCAAGGGGATCACGACCTCGCCTCCGGCGACCGGAAGATCGCCGCGACAGCCATCGAGGACCTTGCCCACGACACCCGCCACCTCCTGCACCTGGGCGCGGGTCACCGGGTCGGCCTGACCACCCTCGAAGGCGACGCCCACCAGCTCGACGGCCGCGCGCCAGCTCTCCAGCTGCCGCGGCTGATGCGGCTGCTCCAGCAGCGCACGCACGTGCCGAGCCGCCACTGCCAGGTTGAGGCCAGGTCCCCGCACGGCGGTGCTGACACCGATGACCTGCGCGTGATCGTCGAGCACGGGGCCGCCGGAAGAGCCTGGCGCGATGTCGGTCTGGATCTGCAAGAACACGGTCTGCTGCTGCTCGCGCTGGGCGCTGACGATGCCCGAGGTGAGGGTGAAATCTAGGCCCAGGGGGCTGCCGATGGCCAGGGCCGGGCTGCCCACGGCGATGTCGTCGCTGGCCACGGGCTGCACCGTGGTCAGGCCCGTGGCGGCGATCTGGATCAGGGCCAGGTCGTTGCCGGGATCCAGGACCAGCACGCGCACGCTGTCAAAGCGCCGTCCGTCGCGCAGCCGCACCTGCGCCGACTTGGCCTCGCCGATCACGTGGTGGTTGGTGACGATGAGGCCGTCGGGCGAGACCAGGAAGCCGCTGCCGTGACCCTCGACCTCCTTCATGCCCATGTCGTCGAGGAAGCGGGCCATGAAGCTGTCCTTGGGGGGATCGGCGCGCACGCCGATGTACACCACGGCGTCCGCGGCGCGGGCGAACACCTGCTGCGCCGATAGCGGGCCCGCGGGCTGCGAGGTGGAGCCGCCGTCGACGGACAGGCCCGCCGCGTCGGTGGCCAGGGACCCGGCATCCGCGCTGATCACCTCGAGCGGGACTCCCGGCAGCACCTGTGCCAGCGCGTGCATGGACTCCTGCCACTCGCTCGAGCGCTCACCGGCCAGCTCGCTGAACCAGGCGCCGTGGTGATCGATGGCGCGACCGCTCAGCGCCGTGGCCAGCCCCAGCAGCACCAGCACCGTGACCAGGTTGAGCCCCGCGAACACGCGCAGGAAGGTGCGGCCACGCTTGGAGTAGCGCACCCCCACGTAGATGGGGATCACCAGGCCCACACCGAGGCCGAGGACCAGGGCCATCCAGGGGCGCCCGGCCGCGGGCACCTGCTCACCCGCCAGCTCGTAGAGCAGGGCACCCATCAGCCAGGCGGCGAGCGTTGCCAGCACCAGGCCCAGGGACAGGTACCCGATCACCGCCTTGGCGCCGATGGCTGGCTTCCCACCCGAGGTGCCTCCGCTTGGCGTGTCCGTGCTGCTCATGAGGGCTCCCCTCGTGCCGGTTGCCGGCCTGGTGGCGCGCGTGCCTCTGGCACCGCGACGATAGCGTCCCCTCACTCTTATCTTCTTTTCGTCTCACGGTGGCATGCCTCTTGGTGAGGGAAGGTCGCCGACCGGGTGGGACGCGTGGCGGCGTTGCCCATCGTCGAAAAAGCTGTCATGCACCCTGCCCGGTGTACGACCGGCGGCAAAGTGCTGCCCGTCGCCACGCCAGCGTGAGCGCGACGCATGACCCCCCTGGCCAGCTGCCACAAGCTCAGCAAGTCCTTCAGCGGTCGGCCGCTGTTTCAGGACATCTCGCTCACCATCGCCAGCGAGGACAGGCTCGGCCTCATCGGCGCCAACGGCTCGGGCAAGTCCACCCTGCTCAAGATCCTGGCCGGGCTGCTCCCCACCGACGGGGGCGAGGTCGCGCTGCGAAAGGGCTGCCGCCTGGTGTACCAGCCCCAGGACGATGTCCTGACGCCCGAGCAGACGGTGAGCGAGGCCGTGGATGAGGCCCTCGGGAGCCCGGACCTGGACCTCACCGAGCGCCAGGTGCGGGTGCAGCGCATGCTGCGCCGCGCCGGCTTCGACGATCTGCAGCAGCCCGTCGCCACTCTGTCCGGTGGCTGGCGCAAGCGCCTGTCCCTGTGCCGGGCCCTGGTGCAGGAGCCGGATCTGCTGCTTCTCGACGAGCCCACCAACCACCTCGATCTCGAGGGCATCCTGTGGCTCGAGGACTTGCTCCGGCAGGCGCCCTTCGCCTTCGTGCTGGTGACCCATGATCGCTACCTGCTCGAGCGCTGCGCGCGCGGCGTGATCGAGCTGAGCCGGCGTTACCCAGACGGCTTCCTGCGCGTCGCCGGTGCCTACAGTGACTTCCTGGCTGCGCGGGAGGCGCGGCTCGAGGCCCAGGCGGCGCAGGACGCCGCGCTGTCCAACAAGGTGCGGCGCGAGGTCGAGTGGCTGCGGCGCGGTCCCCAGGCCCGCGCCACCAAAGCGCGGGCCCGCATCGACGAGGCAGGTCGCCTGATCGACGAGCTGCAGCAGGCCCGGGAGCGCTCGGGACACGATCGACAGGTGCAGGTGGACTTCGACGCCACGGGACGCCGCAGCAAGCGCCTGCTGTGGAGCGCCGGCCTGAGCGGTGGCTACGGCGACAGGGCCCTGTTTCGCGACCTCGAGTTCGTGCTGGGACCTGGCCATCGCCTGGGTCTTCTCGGTCGCAATGGCGCGGGCAAGAGCACCCTGCTGCGCATCCTCGCTGGCGAGGCGTCCCCCCTGACCGGCACGCTCGAGCGCGCGCCGGAGCTGCGCGTGCTGTGCTTCGAGCAGGATCGCTCGACCCTGGACCCGACCCAGAGCCTGCGCCGAGCCCTGGCCCCCGAGGGCGATAGCGTGGTGTTCCGGGGCCAGGCCATTCACGTGGCAGGCTGGGCCGCGCGCTTCTTGTTTCGCGGCGAACAGCTCGACATGCCCGTGGCCAGCCTGTCCGGTGGCGAGCAGGCGCGCATCCTCATCGCCCGGCTGATGCTGCAGCCCGCCGATGTGCTGCTCCTCGACGAGCCCACCAACGACCTCGACATCCCGTCGCTGGAGGTGCTCGAAAGCAGCCTGGGCGAGTTCCCGGGTGCCCTGGTGCTGGTCACCCACGATCGCTACCTGATGGACCGCGTGTGCACGGGCGTGCTCGGCCTCGACGGCCAGGGCGGCTGGGCCCTGTGCGCCGAGCGCGAGCAGTGGCTGCAGCAGCTCGCCGCCCGCGAGGCGCCACGCCCCGTCGAGACGCGCGCACCCAAGCCGCGCAGCCAGCGGCCGACCAAGCTCTCGTACATGGAGGAGCGCGAGCTGGGCCAGCTCGAGGTGCAGATCCCCGAGCACGAGGCCTTGCTGGCGCGCCTGAACCAGGACCTGCAGCGCCCCGAGGTCACGGGTGACCCGGCGCGGCTGCGCGCCTGCGTGAGCGAACTCGACGATGCCCAGCGTACCCTGGACGCGCTGTATGCCCGCTGGGAGGCACTCGAGCTGAAACGGGAGGGGGGCTGAGGAACGGTCGGCCACCCGTCCGAGCACCCGAAGCGCAGAACGCACATCGAAGAAAACTCAGTCGCCCGTCGGTTCGGTTTCCGGACTCGACAGCTCCACCTCGAACTCCGCGGGCTCGTCCCCGACCCGCGCCCAGGGAAACAGCGCGCGCACGCCCTGGTCGAGATCCTGGCGCGGTGCGCGCGGGGCAGGCGTCGCGGACTGGATGCGTGGCGGACGCTGGGCGTTGGCATCGGTCAGGCGGCGCAAGAAGGTCTGCTGCAACGCGCGGCGCTCACCGGTCATGGTCGACAGCAAGGCGGCGAGCTGCTGCGCACTGAAGCCCCCGTGAGCGGCGAGCTGCGCGCTCAGGGCCTCGGCCAGGCTGTGCGCGGTGTCAAAGCGCTGCGCGGGGTCCCGGTGCAGAGCCTGCAATAGCAGCGCCTCGAGTTCGGCGGGAAAGCCCGCGACCACCTCGTGCGGCGGCACCACCGCCCCGTCCACGATCTTCTCCATGGTATCGACGTCGGCCCCGCCGGGAATGGGCTCGCGGCCAACCAGCAACTTGTAGAGCTGAACACCCAGCTGGTACACGTCGGTGGCCGGCCCCACAGGCTGGCCGAGCAATTGCTCGGGCGTCAGGTAGGCCAGCGTGCCCTTGAGCTGACCGGGCACCGTGACGCTGAAGCGCGACTCGGCCTGGGCCAGATCAAAGCCCACCAGCTTGACCTCGCCCTGGTACGACACCAGCACGTTGCGCAGGGTGACGTCGCGGTGAACGATGGGCGAGGGCCTGTCGCGCGGACCGGTGCAGGTGTGCGCCGCATGCAGGGCCGTGGCCACCTTGACGCCGATGTGCAGGGCTGCACGCAGGGGAAAGCGCACGCCGCGCTCGCCGAGCAGGCTCACCAGGGTCGACAGGGCCGCGCCCTGCACGTACTCCTGGGCCACGAAGCTCTGGCCGGCCAGGCTGCCAAAATCGTGGATACGTGCGATGCCAGGATGCTGCACCCGCGCGCTGACCAGGGCCTGGTCGAGAAAGCGCGCCACCTGCTCAGGGTCCTGCTCATGCTCGGGGCGCAGGCGCTTGAACACCAGCAGGCGCTGGCCTTCGCTCGATCCCAGGTCGAGGGCGAGGAACACATCGCTGCGCTCGCCCTGCGCCAGACGGTGCAGCAGCAAGTAGGACCCCACGCGCGCTATGGTCTCGGCCTTGTCCAAGGTCCCTGCTCTCGTGGTGTGGTTCGTGCCATGGTAGCGGAGCCAGGGTCCACACTCCACCGCGATGTGCACGCGGAGAGCCGAGCACCATGACCAGCGTCGAACCAGGTCGCTTCGTGTACACCACCTGCCAGGTGGGCGCCGAGGCCGCGCTCAAGAAGGAACTCGGCCGCGAGCATCCGGAGCTGCGCTTTGCCTTCTCGCGACCGGGCTTCGTGACCTTCAAGCTGTCGTCGGAACGCGCGCCGCTCGGACCCGATTTCGCGCTGCGCTCCGTCTTCGCGCGCTGCCACGGGCTGTCCCTGGGCCCGGTCGGCGCCGACGCGCTCTCCGTCGACGAACGAGCACGGCAGGTGCTACAGGCCATCGCCCGACGACCCCGCGCTGGTGCCTCGTCGCCGAGCCCGGTGCTGCACGTGTGGGAGCGCGATCGCTTCGCGCCAGGGGAGGAGCCCCTCGACCCGGAACCGGATGCCCGCACCCGTCGCGTGGTCGACGCTCTGCACGAGCAAGCCACGACGCTGCCGGAGCTTGCTGTCGACCTCAACTCCCCGGCCACGCCGGGCCAGCTGGTGCACGACCTCGTGCTGGTCGAGGACAGGCAGTGGTGGGCGGGCGTGCACAGGCACGGCCCTGGCCGCAGCCCGCATCCTGGCGGGCGCCCGGATCTGTGCTTGCCGGCCGACGCGCCCTCGCGCGCCTATCTCAAACTCGAAGAGGGCCTGCAGTGGTGCGGAGCCGGGCTGCACCCCGGCGACACCGCGGTCGAGATTGGCAGCGCGCCGGGTGGCGCCAGCTACGCCCTCCTGCAGCGAGGCCTGCGGGTGGTGGGCATCGATCCCGCGGTCATGCATCCCGGCGTGCTCGCTCACCCGCACTTCGTGCACATCGCCCGCAGCTTCGACACCGTACGCTGGGAGGATCTGCCACACCCGGTGCACTGGCTACTGCTCGACATGAACGTGCCGCCGCGCTTCGCCCTGCGCGCGGTGCAGCGGCTCTTTCAGCTGGCACACGACGGTCTGCTGGGTTTGCTGCTCACCTTCAAGCTCAACCAGTGGCAGCTCGCGGACCAGATCCCGGGGCTGCTGCGGCAACTCCGGGCGATGGGGCTCGAGCAGGTCAGCGCCCGCCAGCTGGCCCACAACAGGCAAGAGTTTTTCGTTTCCGCCCGAACCGCGGCGGGCAGGGACAGGCGGGCGTAGCGACCTGGTGGGCTTGCGCTCGGATGCCGACACTGCTGAACTGAGACAGCAGACCACCTCGATCGGCGCATCATGCTCGCGGTTCACACTCCCTCCAGGCTGTACAGCGAAATCGCGGCCAGCCCCTACCCCTCGGCGCTGCTGCTCGACCTCACCGACGCCTGCAACCTGCGCTGCCGCATGTGCCTGTACTGGGGCGAGTCGGGCCTGTACACCAGCGCCGAGCCCGGCCGCGTGCGGGCCCGACCCCGGTCCCTGGATCTCGACCTGGCCCTGCGTCTCATCGACGAGCTGCGCCCCGGTCGCCCGGTTTACTCCCTGTTCGGCGGGGAGCCGCTGCTGTACCCGCAGCTGGCCGAGGTCATCGCCGCCATCAAGCGCGCGGGCTCCGTCGTCAGCCTGGTGACCAACGGCCAGGAGCTGGCCGCGCTGGCGCCCATGCTCGTCGAGCAGGGCCTGGATGCTCTGCGCATCTCCCTCGACGGGCCGCGGCACATCAACGATCCCCAGCGCGGCGCGGGCAGCTTCGACAGGGCCATGGCCGGGCTCGAGGCGGTGCTGCACGAGCGCACGCGGCAGCATAAACGCCGCCCGGGTCTGGGCATTGCCTACGCAGTGACCCTGGACAACGCCGAGCACCTGCAGGGATTCTTTCACCGCGAGGTCGACGTTAGCCTGCTCGAGCACATCGGCATCAACCTGTACATCCACATGTCGCCGCGCAACGGCGAGGCTTTTCAGACCATGCTCGAGGACGAGTGGGGCCTGCCCGGCCACCAGCACTGGCGCGCTCTGGTGCGCGAGCCCGACTTCCTGGACGCCCTGGATGTCGACGGATTGTCCAGGCAAATACACAGCGTGCGCGCCCTGTTCGCGCGCAGCGGGCACGGGGTGTTCGAGACCAGCCCGCGCATCACCTCGCCCGCCAACCTGCGCGCCCACATCGCCGACGAGCGCGAACGCCTGAGCGAGCGCTACGACTTCTGTGCGGCCCCCTGGACCACCCTGCAAGTCACCGCGCGTGGCGAGGTGCTGCCCTGCATGGGCGCCACCGACTTCGCCTTCGGCGACCTGCACGCGCAGAGCTTTTTGGAGATCTGGCACGGTCCGCTGTACGAGCAGCTTCGCGCCCGGCTCTTCGACCGGGGCCTCATGCCCCACTGCGGCGCCTGCTGCATGCTGCCGCGCCTGGGGCACTGGCGCCGGCCGCAGCGACGGCTGAGCTGAAGGAGTGCACGTGAGCCTGCAAACCCCGTCGACACACCGGCTGCGCCCTGGCGTCGCCGCGGTGTGCCTGGTCGCCAGCACGCTGGGCGGCTGCGAGTGCGAGCAGCGCAGCCTCGAGCACGGCGGCCTGAGCCGTACGTATCTGTTGCACCTGCCGGATCCCCGACCCGAGGTCCCGCCGCCACTGGTCCTGGCTCTGCACGGCCGCCTGGGCACGGCCGCGGGCCAGCGTCGAACCACGGGCTACAACGCGCTGGCGGATCGCGACGGCGTGGTGGTGGCCTACCCCGACGGCGTGGACCGCAGCTGGGCCGATGCCCGCGACGTGTCCCCCGCCCATCAGCAGGGCGTCGACGACGAGAGCTTCCTGCTCGCGCTCATCGATGCCATCGACGAGGAGATCGCCATCGATCGCGATCGCATCGGCATGATGGGCATCAGCAACGGCGGGTTCATGACCCAGACCATGGCCTGCAAGCACGGCGCGCTGCTGGCCGGCGCGGCCGCAGTGGTGGCCACCATCCCCGAGAACCTGCGCGACGCCTGCGCGCCCGCGGTCCCCCTGAGCGTGCTGTTCATGAACGGCACCGAGGATCCCCTGGTGCCCTTCGAGGGTGGCACCGTGGACTCTGACGTGGGCGGCGAGGTGCTGAGCTTCGATGACGCGGTGGCGACCTGGGTCGTGCACGACCGCTGTGACGCCTCCCCCACCACCACCCACGTCGACGAGGTCGACGACGACACCGCGATACGCCACGACCACTACCCGGGCTGCGCCAGCGGCACCGCCGTCGAAGCCTACGCGGTCGAGGGCGGCGGCCACACCTGGCCCGGTGGCGGCCAGTACCTGCCCGAAGGTACCGTGGGTCGGGTGAGCACCGAGCTCGAGGGCACCGAGCTGATCTGGAACTTCTTGCTCGCGCAGCGACGGGCCGCGAGCTTCGAGTGAGCGGTGGGCGTCCGGGTGGCTCGCTTACTGCCTGGCCGCGTCCAGATAGGGGAAGGGGTTGACGGAGCCCGAGGAGTACCCGCCCTGCCCCTGGTAGATCGAGAAGTGCACGTGCGGGGCCGTGCCCCGGGCGCTGCCGGTGTTGCCGACCGTGCCCACCGGGTCACCGGCGTTGATGGTTTGCCCTGGCCGCAGGTTGGCCAGCGAATCCAGGTGCGCCATGTAGAAGCGCTCGTTGCCGCGACGGATGGTGACGCAGTTGCCACCGACCGTCGTGTTGCCGACATTCTCGACGGTGCCGGACACCGGAGACACCACGGGCTGACCCTTTGGGGCAAAGATGTCGACGCCGAGGTGGCCGTTGGGGTGGCTGGAGTTGGTGGCGCTGCGGCTGTAGTCCGAATTATGACGCGCGGTGTTGGCGTCGAAGTTGTTCCACTGCCCGTCGTAGCCGATGTTGTAGCGGCCGCCCGCCACCGGGAAGGTCTCGAGCTGGGCGCCGGTGGCGTTGGGGTTGGTCACAGGGTTGGCGCCCGTGGTCGGCGCCGAGCCGTTAGGCTGGCCATTGGTATTGGTCGGCTGGTTGCGCTCCACGGCGTTGGCGCCGGTCTGGATGGCGTCCGAGCGGTGCTGCACCAGCTGGTTGAGGTCCTTGCCGTAGCGCGAGGCGGTCTCGCTGGCGCCGGCCCAGGTGTTGTTGCTCTCGCGGTAGCAGTGGTTGATGAAGTCCTGGTTGGTGCGGATCTGCGGGTTATTCTGCAGCAGCTGATCCATGCGCCCCTGCGTTGAGTTGGGATCGGGCTGGTTCTGCAGGCCCGAGGCCACGTTGACGGTGCGGCTGGGCTGCAGGTCGGCCGCAGGTGGTCGGTTCTCGGGCTGGGTGTTGCCGACGGTGGTGCGGGCGTCGGTGCGGGCGCGGGTCACCTCGGGTGACTCGAAGCTGGCTCCGCTCTTGAGCCCGCCAATGGTTTGCGGTCCGGCCTTGCCGTCGACCTGCAGCTGGTTGAGCTGCTGGAACGAGCGCACCGCGGCGTCGGTGTTGGGACCAAACTTGCCGTCGGTGTCGAGCGGGGGCTGTGCTCCCGCGGCATTGAGGCGCTGTTGAAGCTCCTGTACCGCTGGGCCCTGCTGGCCAATGCGCAGCGCGTTGCCGGCCTCGGCCTGGGAGAAGCTGGGCGCCGCGCGATAGCGCGAGGGCGAGTCTGCGGATGGGGTGTAGTTGGTCGGGCGAGTGGAGGAGACGGGTCCGACTGTCATCTTGGGCCTCTTGGCAAGCGATGCGTACCTTTGCGCACCTCTTCTTAAGGTATCGCCGCCTGGGCCATGGAGTTGTGTGGGAGGGGTCGGTCAGATGACCGATGGCGGTAAGGCGCTGCCCGGTGGGCCGGGATATTGCCGATAATCATATGAAATATATTGTTTTGCAGTGGCCGACGGACGCAGTCTCGCGCTGGCTATGCACCGGCGTCACCGGTGCGCTGAGACCAGGGATTGGCAGAGAAGGGGCCGCTGCTGTCTCCGCACGCGGGTCGTGCCTGGCCCCGATCGATGCTGGAAAAGTCCGGGCGAAGCCGACTGCTGCTACAGTGACGGCATGAACACCGGTGCCGGGACCCTCGGTCCATGAGCGACCTCTCCACTCTGTGGGCCATCGCGGGCACGCTGCTCCTCGCAGCCCTGGGTTTGCCGGTACCCGAGAACCCGGTGCTCATGGGCAGCGGCTACGCCATCTTCGCCGGCGCCACCAAGCCTGTATCGAGCCTGCTGGTCTGGTACCTGGCCATCCTCCTCGGCGATGCGGCGCTCTTTGCCGCCTCGTACTGGCTCTTCACCCGTCCACGCATCGCCCGGCTGCTGGTTCGCCTGGCCGGTGCCAGGCGCTTTCGCGCATACCGGGCCCTGTTCGCCTCGCGTGGCGCCCTGACTCTGTTCCTGGCGCGCTTCGCCTATGGCGTGCGAGCGGTCGCCTATGTCGCGGCCGGGGCCGCGCATTATCCCTGGTCTCGCTTCCTGCTTGTCGACGGTCTGTCGGTGGCGCTGCAGGTCGCCCTGTTCGTTGGGGTTGGCTACTACGCGGGCGAGCGCATCGACTGGGCGCAGGACACGGGCACCAAGATCGTGATGGTGCTGGCGGTGCTCGCCGTGGTGACCCTGGTCATCACCTGGGGCGCCACGGTGCTGGTGCGCCGCCTATCTCGACGGCAGGCAGACCCGGAGTGAACGCAGAGGGGGCTGCTCGGCACGATCGAGAGGGCGCGCTAGCTCGCCCCTGATTCGAGAGCACGCCTGGCTCGATAGAGCTTCCAGGCATCGATCATGCGGTCGCTGGCCTTGTCGGACACGCCCTTCACCTGGGCACGGCGTCCTGGCTTGCCCGGCGATGTGGCAGCGGACTTTGGGGTCGAGGCGGAGGTGACCCGGGCCGGGCGTACCGCTGCGGTGGACCGGCGCACCCTGCCCAGTGCGCGACCACTGCCCCGCAGCGAGCCGCGGGTCTGACGCAGGCGCCGGATCTCGGCCTCGACGAGCTTCTTCTCGGCCTCGAGCTGGCGAATAGCCTCGGTGATCTCGCGAAGGGCTCTCTCGTACACGTGGTCACTCCTGTGTGCTGTCGTACGCGCCGTTGCTGGCCGCGCAAGAAGCCAATGTGCCTCAGCTCGAGCCTCCTGAAAAGTGCTCAACGCCACACCGCGATCGTGTGGCGGACGAAACAGGGCCGATCGGATCCTAGAACGCGAGGTCGATGGAGGCAGTGTCCGCCTGGTCCGTCACGTGCACGAGGGTCGACGACACGCAGCTGGCCACGCCCGTGCTGCCATCATACCAGCCCACCACACCGGGATATGCGGCCTGGGCGCTGACATAGATGCGCACATCACCCTCGGGAAGCGCCGGGATCTGGTAGTCGCCGCTGGCATCGGTGAGCGCGGGCTGAAACCACGCCCGGTCGTCACTGCGCGCACAGTCCGCCACGTGGGCCCACACGTACATACCCTCGACCGCCGCACTGCTGGCCGTGAGCTGCCCGGACACGCTGCCGCCCTGCTGCAGGGTGAAGTCGCGCCCTGGGTGGCTGCTGCCAGAGGTCACCGCCGTGCCCTCGGCCTGGCTGCAGTCGTAGGTGCCGCCACTGCTGTTCCACCAGCGGTCCGCGTAGCGGGGGCTCTGCAGGTTGCGCATGCGGGTCTCGAGGTAGATGGTCCCCTCGGGCAGGTTGGGCAGGTGGTAGCTGCCGTCGCTCACCGAGAAGGCCCCGTCCATGTAGTTCCCGGCCGCACAGGTCGCGTCGTAGGCGTGTACCAGCACACCCGACACGGGACTGCCGTCCAGGGTGATGGTGCCGCTGATGCTGGCCGGTGCCTCCAGGAACACGTCGACCGCCGGGTTCAGGGTGTGTGCGGACACGCTCACCGTCGACGCCAGGTCGCAATCGCTGCTGCCACTGCCCGTGGTCCACCAGCGGTTGGCGTAGGACTCGAAGCCAGCCTGGCAGGTGGCGCAGGCCTCGACGTAGTAGCTGCCGACGGGGAGACCCCGGGCCAGGTAGTTGCCGCTGGCGTCGGTGAACACCTCGGCGCTGAGCGCGCCACCGCCGCAGAGCTGGCGGTAGAACTTGATCTGGAAGCCCGGGCCCACGCCGCTGCTGCTGGCCGTGATGCGGCCCGCCACGGCGCCGCCCGCCGGGTACACGAAATCGACGTCCGTGGTGGTCTGGGCGTCGACCACGGCCACACCCTCGCGCGCCAGGCAGGTCGAGGTGCCCCCTGCGGCATTCCACCAGCGGGCATCGGCGCCGCTGGCCGCGCGCAGGTAGACCGTGCTGCCACCGCTGACGCCTGTGACCACGTAGTAGCCGTTGTCGTCGCTGACCGCGCTGCTGACGAAACCGCTCAGCGGACAGGCGCCGTCGTAGGCGTTGACGGTCATGCCAGACAGAGGCGCGCCGCCGTGGGTGATGCGCCCGCTGATCGCGGTGCCACAGCTCGACGCCAGGCAGGGATCCGTCACCTCGGCGCCGCAGCCGCCCAGCCCGTCTTCCTCGTAGCCGACGTCGCACAGGCACACGGCCTGCGCGTTGACCACGCTGCAGCGGGTGCGGTTGGTGTCCGTGCAGGGGCTGGGGTTGCAGGCGTCGCCGCTGCTCGGTACGCAGGTGCCGTTGCCGTCGTCGACGTAGCCGCCGTCGCAGGAGCACTGCACCTGGTTGCCGACCACCGCGCACTCACCCTTGTGCGGCTCGGTGCAGGGGTTGGGGCTGCAGCTCAGTGCGGGCTGGCAGGTTCCGCTGCCCGGGTCCACGTAGCCCGGATCACAGGAACACCGGGCCACCCCCAGCAAGTTCGCGCACACCGCGCGGTGGGTCTCGGTGCACGGAGTCGGCGTGCAGGGATCCACGGGTCGACAGGCCCCGTCTCCGTAGTCGACAAAGCCGCTGTCGCAATCGCAGCGTGCCTGGCCCTGATCGTTGATGCAGACGGTGCGATGCGGATCGGTGCAGGTGCTCGCCGTGCAGGGGTCGGGCCCGCTGTCCTCGGTGGCGGCGTCGACCGTGGCAGCCGCGTCGTCTGCCTGGGCGCTGTCCGTGGTCGCCTGGCTGTCCCTCGGCGCGCTGTCCATGCCGGCTGCCGTATCCACCCCGGTGGTCGTGTCCACACCCGCGGCCCTGTCGACACCCACCGAGGTGTCGCGCGCGGCCGTGTCCGGCAGGACGGCATCGGGACCACTCGCAGCGTCCGGGTTCACCGCCAGATCCGCCCCCGCGGCATCCCCCACCAGGACATCTCTCCCCGGGGCGTCCGTCGCATGGGAGGCATCCCCGGGTTGCCGGGCGCTGATCCCGCGCTCGCCTGGGCACGCGGCCAGGAAAAGGAGCAGCACAGCGGGCCAGGGACCGGGACCAGGATGGCGCCTCATGACGATCACCTCACATGTCAGCGGTCTGGGTCGTCGGCCGCACCCCTGGCCTCCCTGGATACAGCAGCCACTCCTGGCGGGCAAATGCCATCCTGCTGCCTCCTTCCCTGGCGCGGTGCGAGCAGGTGCGAATGCCGCTGTTCGCCGGCGAGGAGACGGAGTATCAAGACGAGTGGAGGGAGCCATGACAGAGGAGCAGAGCACCACCTTGCACCCCACCGTGGCGGCGCTGGCCCGGGACTTCGATCTGACCGATGGACAGTGGAGCGCTCCCGGCGAGCGGTTGGTCGCCCATCACCAGGCCCTGCAAGCCTGCGGCCCCGAGCTGCGTAACAAGCTCATCACCGACCTGGTGGTGCTGGCCGGGCGCTTCGAGCGCGAGACCGGAGCAGCGGGTCAGACCGCCCTGGCGCAACTGCTGGCCCTCGCCACTTTGCTGCTTGGCGGGGTGCAGGCCGCGCAGGAGGCCTTCGAGGAGGCGGGTGTCCACACCGCCGAGGCGCGCAAGCTCCTGGGCGGCGATGGCCTTCGCTTCGAGGACCGCGCGGCGCAGAAACCTGGCCAGGCAGCAGCGTCCCTGCTGGGCATGCTGAAGAAGAACAAATAGATGCGGGCCGCGACCAGGGCGCCAAAAAGAGGGTCGCGGCGATAAAGATGGATCACCAGCCGGAGGTGAGAGATGCCCGATAGCACCATCAGCACCAGTCGCCGCGCGCTCAACACGACAGGGACGACCCCCAGCACCGCCACCACGGCAGCCACGCGCACCCGCCTGAGCAACCCGGCGTACTCGGCGGCAGACGTCGCGGTGGCCAACGAGGTGCGGGCCAGGCTCGACGCCGGTGCCTACGATCGCAATCCGGTCCTCAAAGCCAAGGTCATCAACCTGCTGGCATCGGTCGACGGCACCGCAGGTGGTCGGCTGCCGCGCATCCCCGATCGCAACACGGTGAGCCGCGTCATGGGCGAGCTGCGTAACATTCGCGACGCGGGCACGACGGGCGGCGCCAGCAGCGTCGGTACCACGCCTCCGGCGGGCAGCGAGCAACCCTTCGGAGTGGAGCCGGTGGGCAACACGGCGCCACCCGAGCGCATCCGTGAGGTCAAGGTGGCCTGGGACTACAACGACGTCAATCCCAACATCGCCGGCTTCCGGCTGTACCACGAGGGCGTCAAGGTCGGCGAGATCCGCTCGGCGACCGCACGCGCGATGAACTGCGACGTGTCGCTGTCCGAGGGCGCGCACAGCTTCACCCTCACCGCCTTCGACGTGAACGGCCTCGAGAGCGACCCCAGCGCGCCGGCCATCCTCAACAACGTGTTCCCGCCCGAATAGCGTCCGACGCCGTCGACGGCGGTGCTCGAATCACGCCCCGCTGCACCGCTCCACGCGTGGGATGGCTCAGGCACCACGTCGGCTGATGCGCGGCAGCGTCTGCATTGCCTCGTGCACAACGCGCACGCGGGTGGCCGGCTCCTGCGTTTCTTCAGCGCTCCCGACGTCGAGGCCGCCTGGGAGGTTTCGCTGCGAGCTGGAGTGGACCTCATCGGTACCGATCATCTTGATGCGATGGCCGGGTCTCTATCGCGCGTTCCGCCCTGACTCTGTTCACGGGACAGGGCGCCCGACTCGAAGCAGCATGGTCATTTGGGGGGTGCGCCACAGGTGGTCTGGCCACGCAGCACGGCGCCCACGCTGCGCACAAGCGGCAGATCGACCTCGGAAAGGGCGTAGGTTTCGAAGGCCTCGATGTGACGCAGGGCCTCGGCTGGTTTTTTTTGCATCGCTGCCAGGGCCAGCAGCGCCCGGTGCACCGACAGCGACTCCGGGTCCAGCTGCAGCGCTTTCTCCAGAGCCGACCGGGCCTCACCTTGCTGCCCTTCCGCCGCCAGGGTGAGCCCGTAGGCGACCTCGATCTCGGCGCGATCACGGGCGTTGGCCATGCGGTCTGGCTGCACACCTCCGCCCCTCTCCAGGTCCGGATCCTCTCGCCGCAGGTCCACCTTCTCGACGCTTGCCGGCGCCAGGGCCAGCCGCCGGACCTCCCCTCGAGTGCCGACGCGGAGCGTGTGCTTGCCGGGCGGCACGAAGAACTGCACCCGCTCCGCACTCCCGAACAGCATGACATCGTCGACATACAGAGGCTGCTTGTCGGCGAAGACCTGAAGCAGGCTCAGCGACTCCAGGGACAGCGCTCGCAGCTCGACGGTCCGCTCCAGGACTTCGCCGGGCTTGGCGCGGAGCAGCAAGGACAGCGGCTCGCATCCCTCGGCGTTGAGAACGATCGTGTGCATCCGATCGGGCTCCAGGTCCGGGACCTGACACGGCGTGCGGCACACGCCCGAGCCATCGACGCTGACCAGGGCACCGGGGGGACTCGACTCCAGGGTCATGCGTGCCGGCAGTACCGAGAGGGCGAAGCGCAGGGTGGTCTCCTTGAGGCTGATCATTGGCACGGTGCGCGTGGTGTCCTTGTAGCCGCTGGCGCGAACAACGATCTCGAGCGTCCGGTGACGTCGTGCGTGCAAGCGCGCGGGTGTGGAACCGACAGACTGGCCATCGACCAGGACCTCTGCCCCCGGCGGATTGCTGGTCACGAGCAGCTCGATCGATCGCGTGAACCACCAGCCTGCGATCACCATGGCGACGGCGACCAGGCCCCCGGCGATCTGCACCTTGGGAATCCGGATGATGCGGATGGGTCGCTCGAGGTCGGGAGCGAGGGATGACAGCTGCTCCCGCGACCGGGTCAGGCGGATCTGGGGTGCCGCATGGGGCTGGTCGCGCGACTTCAACTCGGCGACGAGTTCGTCGGTGCGGCCGAAGTAGTCAACGGCCAGCTGCTCGGACTCGCGCCGCGAACCCTTATCCTGCACGACATCCATGGCCGCGAGCAGGTGTGGCGCAGCGCCCTTCGCGTGCTCCTCGTCGTCCTGGGTGTGATCGACAGGTACCTCCGCCATGATGAAATCCATGACCGCGCGTGGATCCAGCCGCGGTGCCGACACCGGTGCGAGAGCCGGCTGGGACACAGGCGCGCTGGTTTGTGCTTCCTCGACGTCGAGACCCGGCATCCTGTAGGCCTCGCTCTCCTCGGAAGGCACATCGAGTTTCGGCGCCGGAGCCGCCACTCGATCCGGGTACCGGGGAGGGAAAGCCCCTGCCAGTGGCTGCAGCGCCCGGGCCATGTCGAGAGCGGTCTGAAATCGCCGGGTGGGATCCTGAGCCAGGGCGTGCATCAGGATCTTGGTCAGCGCGGGATCCACGCCCTGCAGCAGGCGGGCCCGGCTGGACTCCCGGCCGGCCTGGAGCGCGGCCACCAGCTCCACCGGCGAGGAGATGGGTCGCAGCAGACCGCACGTAAGAAGGCCATACAGCAGGGTGCCAAGAGCAAAAACGTCGCTGCGGGCATCCGACTTGCCGCCAAGCAGCTGCTCCGGAGCCAGGTAGGGAGCGATGGAGGCGAACGAGCCCTGAGCGGATATCAGCTTGTTGCCATCGACCTCGACCAGACCGAAGTCCATGAGCACGACCCTGGGCTCTCGCGTGACAAACACCGTCGCGGGTCGCAGGTCGCCGTGAACAACCCCGCGCTGGTGGCATTCGTGCAAGATCTGGGCGACCTGGATGATGATGGCAGCAGCCTCGGGAACAAAGAAGGGACCACGGCGCAACGCTCTGGCCAGCGACTCCCCTTCGAGGCGCTCCATGGCGAGGTAGAAACACTCGCCCAGCGTGGGCACCTGGACCTTGCCAGCGTCAAACAGGTGCACGACGCCCGGGTGCTTGAGCGCGCGCAGGTGGCGTGCGGACGTCGTGAAGCGCTGCAGGGCGATCTCGACGGTAGGGGCAATACGCAGCGGCTGCATGACCTTGAGTGCGACCTGCTGCTCAGTCTGAATGTGAACCGCGGCATAGGTGATCCCAGTGGCACCGCGGCCAAGGGGGTGCTGGATCTGGTACGGTCCGATGCGTGTCGGCACCCGATTTGGAGCTGGCGCATCCCTGCCCATGATCTCGTCCCTGTCCCATCCCAAGTGTGCTCACTGCGTCATCACGCAGCCCCGAGCTAACATCTCACAGTGCACGCAGTTCATTCTACAGGTGCTTGCAAACGGAGCCAAAGGTCTTCCGAGGGTGGTCCGGGGAGATGGTGCCAAAGCAGGCTCATCCATCTTTGCTATCCTGTGCACATCGATGTCCCTGCGCTCGGCGCTCACGGGGGTCTCATGACACGTCTGGTCGCGACCGCGCTGCTGTGCGGATGGAGCCTCGGCTGCCCGAACCGCGGCAGCGTCATCGACGCGGCACAGCTCGACGCTGGATCCCATGATGCGTCCACCGCCGGCGACGGTGCAACGGCAGATGTGGGCGCCAGGGACGCGGATGTCGCGCGAGACTCGGCGGCCCTTGGGGACGCCCCCACCGGGACCGATGCCGCCAGCACCCGGGACGCCGGCGCGTGGGATTCCAGCCGGCGCACGGACGGGACCGTGGCTCCAGCCTGCATTGCCCTGACCACCAGCACGGCGAGCGGTGCCAGTGCCCTGCCCATGCCCGGGGGCAGCGAGCCAGGGGCCGGTACTCCCTTCACCATCGCGACCAGCGGCGTGGTCGTGCAGCGCCTGACCGACGGCGCCGACGCCAGCCAGTTCTCGTCGGCCTACACCAACGGCTACAGCCGCTGGAGCCCGTCGAGCTTGGGCGGCGAGTACGTGACCGCCTTCGCGGGCAACGGTGGCGCCGCCGTGTATCGCCTCAGCGATCGCAGCGTGATGCGCACCCTCAGCATCGGCGAGCCCAACGAGCTGCACTGGGATTCCAGCGGCGCGCACGGCACCGCCACGACGATCTACTACCGGACCGGGGCCGAGCTGCGGAGGATGGATGTACTCACAGGAAGTGACGCCCTGGTCCACGACTTCGGCGTCGAGTTCCCGGGAGCCGGTGCGGCCATCAATGGCGTCGAGGGTGCCCCGTCGCGAGACATGCGCACCTGGGCCTTTCAGATCTGCGACAGCATGAGCGGTGGTGGCCAGTGCCAGGGTCTGCGCGACGTCGTCGTGTACGACCTGCCCTCGGATCAGATCACGGCGCGCCTGGGCGACGTGCACCCGGGCTTCCCCACGCCCAACTTCGTGGATGTCTCGCCTTCTGGCTCGCGCATCGTGGTCGGCTCCTGTGCCGGCAACCCCGAGCCCTTCAACGGGATGTACGCCTGGAGCCCCGACTTCAGCCAGCGTGTGCGCCTGAGCACCGGTTGCACGCACTCGGGCTGGGCCTGGGGCCTGAACGGCGAGGAGATCTTCGTCTCGCAGGACCCCTGTGGCGCGAACAACGACGAGATCACCTTCACCTGCGATCACTTTGCTGCCGTCGACGTCAACGATGCCCAGGGCTGGGAGCATCGCATCGCCGCCCTGGCCTTTGATGACTTGGGCTGGGGCAACGGCATCCACATCGGCCGCATCGACGACAGCCGCGTGCGCGGCTGGTTCTTCGTCTCGACCTACAGCACTGGCACCAGCAACTGGGGCACAGACCAGCTGTTCTTCGTCGAGCTGGTGGCCTCGAGCGCCAACCCGCGCATCTGGCAGGTGACGCCCACCCTCAACGACTACCAGGACTACTGGAGCGAGGCCTTTGCCTCCCTTGATTTTCAGGCACAGCACATCTACTGGGGCGCCAACTGGGGAGGCACCGCCGAGCTGCAGCTGTACCAGGCGCAGCTGTGCGCGGGCTGGTGGGATGTGCTCAACGAGAACTGATGGCGACCGGGAACGTGGCCTGTTTCCTCGGCGACAGGGTCACCGGACCCCGAGCGATTCTCCGACGCTGAGGCTCAGCCCTGCGCGCCCTCGAGCGTGCGTTGAAAAACCTCGCGCACGCCCGCAGTGATGCGCCGGATCGCCATCGTGTCGTAGCGCTCCGAGGTGGTGACCACCTTGTCTCCCGCGTAGCTCTCGGGCCAGCTCTGCAAGATCTCCAGCGCCCGCCGGTACAGACGCGCGCTCTCCACCGGGCCAAGCAACTCGAACAGCTGCACGACCAGGGCCTGAACACGCGCCTCCTCGTCTCCCGTGAGCGAGAGCGTGGTGTCGGCCCCGGCCTTCTGCTCCTTGACCGAGTTGGTGAACAGGACATGAACATACTCGCGAAGCACGATGGCTGCGTCGTCGGCCGTGTGCACGCCGTCGAGCTTGAAGCGATGGGATGCTGTCATGGGGGCCCTCCTGGGAACGCACGTGCCCTGGTGACGAGGAGCGTTGGGCTCCGGGCATCATGACAGGTCCGGGCCAGCCCGGTCCATCGCGCCGGGATCGCGCTGGGGCCGCGACACCAGGATCCAGGTTTCTTCAGCCTGCGAAAGGAAAGCGATCGGTCCCCGCGAGCCAGTCCGTGTAGCAGGAGCACATCTCGGCCTGGTCGCGCTGCGTCGAGGTGGCGCGCTCGAGGTGGAGCACGCCATCACGTCGTCGCAGCAGGTAGCCCGAGTCCCACGGTGCCCCTGCGTCGTCGCGCGCCGTGAAGTAGATACCCAGGTCGAGGTCGTCCTGCGTCCCTAGGTCGCGCCCGATGAAGAGCGGCTGCTGCAGGCCATCGTGAGTGAGCACCAGGGAGGTCACATCATAACGCTCGGCCCGTCCCTGCTCGCTGCGCAGCTCCAGTGTGCCGCGTTGCCCCAGGCGGTTGTGACGCGACAGCACCAGGAAGCCAAGCTCGGGGGCTCCGGCGAGGTCCCAGATGCGCACGCCGTGCACCTGGGGAAAGGTCCGATCATCCATGGGCAGGGACCGCTCGTAGTGGCCGTCCTCGAACAGCAGCAGGGCACCCACGTGATCGCCGGTGAATGCGTGCACGCCGCGGCCGGGCTCCGCCAGCGACCCGGGCCCTCGCTCGATGTAGGAGTGCAGCGGATTGGTGAGGTGGCTGACGCCGCAGGCGCGAAGCAGACCGTGCACCTCGCGCAGGCCCATGCCTGGCCGCAGGTGCTGCAGCGCAGCGTCGTGCAGCGGGGTGGCACGTTGCACCGGACCAGGGTCTGGAAGGGCCGCCAGGGGCGCGCAGCCGAGGCCCGGACTCCCCAGCGCGAACAGGCCCATCATGAGCGTGATGTGGCGCATCAAGGAGTGAGTGTCGCGAACGTCCCCGGGCGTTCATGCGGCGACGCTGCGTTCGATCCGAGGCGCGGCGGGTGTACCCCGGCGGCGACAGACACGCCGTGCCGTTCAGTTCTGGACGGCCATGCGCAGGGTGACCAGGCCCCAGGTGACGCCAATGCCCGGGGTGACGCCGCCGAGCCAGATGGTGACGTCGGCCTCGTTGCTGAAGAAGTACACAGCGCCGCCGAGCATGGCGTGCATGCCAAAACCGGCGCCCGAGTAGCTCTCGAAAAGGTCGCGGATGCGGATCGGCCCCCCAACGCCGCCGTCCTCGTTGACCGGCCGACCATCGGCGGGTAGGTCCAGACCGATGCCGAGCAGGTCGGAGTCGTCGCTGGCGTTGAGCTCGCTGGACCAGAAGCCTGTGCCACCGAGGTTCAGGCCCGACAGCTCGACAGCAAACGCGTGCGATCCTTCAAAGCTGTCGCGCACGCTGAGGTCCGCCGTGATGCGCATGCCCCCCATGGCCACACCGCCCCCGGACACCTCGGGGTTGGACAGGCTGGCCTCCACCACCTCGAGGTCGAGCACATCGGTCGGGGGATCGTGGCCGCAGGAGGCCCCCAGCGTGACGAGAGCAGCAACGAGGAGTCGGCTGTGCATGGTGCACTCCTGCCAGAGCTCGCGCGGGTTCGGGGAGCCGCAAGGGCCAGTGTAGCGCACTCTCGCGTCCCGGGTGCGCGCGGACGGTTACGCTGCGTCAGGCTCCGCTGCCGGGGTGGGGACCGGCGCCTGCACACGCGGGACCTCGCCCTCGTCGACGTGGACCAGGGCGTTGGCGTAGTAGCGCAGGATGGGCTCGGCACCGGCGCCGAGCCGCAGGTCCCCGGTGGACTCGTCGACGAGGCCGCGCAGACCAAAGCGCAGCATCGCCCCCTCGACCATCCACCCGGCTCCGCGATCCGCGCTGATGACCTCGACACCGCGGGCTTGCAGGGCGGTCACGTGCTGGGCCACGGCCTGCTCCAGGGCGACGCGGTGCGCTGGTCTGTCCTCGAGCAAGGCCCGCGCCACCACGCACAGCGGGGTGGCCGGTAGCAGGGCGCCCATGCGCTGCATGAGCGTGTTGCAGAAGTCCGCGATGTGGGCCCGGCGCTGCTCCTTGCTCAGGTTGAACAGATCGAGACCCAGCGAGCTGTGCCACGCGTCGAAGGACAGGGGCTCGCCAAAACGCACCGCGGCGATGCCGTTCTTGTGCAGCTGGCGCGCCCTGAACTTGGCGGCGTTGGCGAACAGCATGCGCAGCACGTGCCAGGCCATGGTGAGCTTGCTGCGGCGAGGGCGCGTGGCGTCGAGCTCGGCGACCAGGGCCCTGTCCTCGAGTACGCGGTCGTAGCTGATCGCCACCGGCACGAACAGCAGCTCGCGGGTGAAGCTGCGATCGGCCTTGGCGCAGATGATGGCGTCGATGAGGCCGAGCTTGGGGGGGCGAAAGCGACCATCCCGGCTGAGTCCGCCCTCGGGGAACAGGGCCTGGGTCACCCCGTTCTTGGTGATGAGCTGCACGTAGCGCGCGAGCACAGTGTGGTACAGCGGGTCGCGGTAGCCGCGGCGCAGGAAGAACGAGCCGAAGCTCTTGAACAGGTACTCCAGGGGCCACACCCGCGCCCACTCCCCGACGGCGAAGCTCAGGGCCAGCTTCTCGGCCAGGGCGTAGGCGGCCAGCACGTAGTCGACGTTGGAGCGATGATTGGCGACGTAGACCAGGGCCCGGGGGCGCTCGCGGCCTAGCTGGCGCAGGCGCTCGACCTGGGCCGGGTCGACGTCGACGCGGTACAGCGCGTTGAGCAGCCAGCGCGCCAGGCGCAGGCCCACGCCGTAGTAGTTCAGGGGCTTGAAGGCCGGGATGATCTCGTCGACGAAGCGGTGCGCGCGCAGGCGCAGCTCCTCGCGGGCGGCCGGGTCATTGCCCGCGGCCTCCTCGACGGCGGTGAGGACGACGTGGTCGTTGTTGAGCAGCGTGCGCACCGCGGATTGCCGCGCAAACTTGAAGTGGTCTATCTCGACGTGAAAGCGCGCCAGGGTGCGCTCGAAGCGCCGCTCCACCTCGGTGACGCGGCCCGCCAGCACGCGCTGCCGCACGCGCAGGTAGGCCAGCCACAGCACAAGTGGTGCGATGAGGATGCCGGCAAGCACCAGGTAGAAGGTCTGCACGCCCCGGGATCCCCCTTCTCTTCGCACGGTCAGGAACAGGGACCAGATAGCGAGCACGGCCCGTGGTCACCAGTTCGTCGGTCGCTGACGCCGGTGACCTGGCATGTAGTCCACGTTCTCACCCAGCCGGTCTCGACCCGTTCATGGACGTCGCCCCCACAGCAGGATGCGCTTGAAGGCGTAGAAGTACGGTCCGCCGGTCCCGATCTCGTCGAGCAGCCTGTCGCGGTAGCGCGCCACGAAGGGCTCATGCAGGGCCCCGGGCAGACGGCCCAGGTAGTCGAGTAGCAGGGTCCCGCGCACCCACTCGACCACCTCAGCGGCGCAGTCGAGCAGGTGACCGTACACGCGCAGCTCGGCGCGCTGGTCCACAAAGCCCAGCGCATGCAGGAGCTCGGCATAGCGCTCGACCGGCAGCACGCTCGCGTCCCGACGATAGCCACGCAGCGCGTCGACAAAGGGGGACTCCGCCGCGACCTCGCGCGCGACCGTGTGTGACACGTGATCGTGGTTGGCTGGCATCTGGATGGCGAGCTGGCCACCTGCCTCGAGCACACTGCTCAGCTCTCCGAGCAAGGTCGGATGATCCGGGAGCCACTGCAGGGCGGCATTGGAGAACACGAGATTAAAGCCACCCAGCTGGACAACGTCGCGCAGGTCCCGCTGCATGAACTCCAGGCCTGTAGCCTCGAGGGATTGGCTCCGGGCTAGCATCTCGGCACTCGTGTCCAGACCCAGGGTCTCGCGTGCCTGCAGGGACCTGTGCAGGTGCTGGCTCAGTTCGCCTGTACCACAGCCGAGATCCGCCACGCGCATCGCGGGTTTCGGTCGGACCAGGGCCAGCAGGTCGTGAAAGGGCTGCGCGCGCTGGGCCCTGAAGCGGTGGTACTGGTCCGGATCCCAGGTTCCCTGCATGACGGAACTGTAGCAGGGGGGCGGTGGCCATCCCAGGCGCCGCCCTCTATGTTGCTCGGACCAGGCCTGGTGGCCGCGGCACGTCATGCGGTCGCAGGGGAGTTCCATGGACGCCCGATCCCGAACCGTGACGAACTCGACGCCGCGCACGCTGCGCTGGATGTGGTTCGTCGTGGGCTGGGTCTGCTTTTCTCTGGGTGCCGTGGGTGTGGTCCTGCCCGTACTCCCCACCACCCCCTTCATGATCCTGGCCCTCGGTGCCTTCGCGCGCAGCTCGCCGCGCTTCCGGCAGTGGCTCTACCAGCACCGCCTGTTCGGTCCTTCTTTGCGGCGCTGGGCCGAACACCGCATCATCCCACTTCGCGTGAAGCTCATCGCGCTCGCCGCCATGGCCCTGAGCCTGATCTACGTCGGTCTCATCGTCAGACCACCGTGGTACGCCTTCACCGGCATGGTCGTGGTCATGGCCTACGGTGCCTGGTTCATCAGCACCAAGCCGCATCGCCAGGATCCGGACGCTGTGCCCCGCGCCGAGGATTGATCCCGACGCGCTGTCCGCCGCGGACCCACGCCACCGTCGCCCGACCTCAGAATGGGATGCGAACTCAGCGCACGCTGGACGCGCCATAAAACTCGACGGGGTCCTGGTTGCCGTCGACGAAGCTGACCAGCAAGGTGCCGGTGCCCGTGCCCGGGTTGATCAGGAGCACCTCGCCGTTGCCGGTGACCCCGAAAAGGTAGCCCCAGGCCGCGCTCAGACCCCACACGTCGGTGTAGCCCATGGGGCCTATCTCGGTCACCACCCCCGTCGTGGGGTTGACCCGCACCAGCAGGTCCTCACCATTGATGGGGTCGCTGAGGTTGGGCGAGGTCATCAGCAGCGTGCCATCGTCGAGGAAAACGCAGTCTCCCGAGCTGGCGTATGGGCTCAAGGTGGCCAGGGTGGTCAGGCCTCCGGTCTGCCGATTCAGGCGCATCATCTTCGAGTCCACACCGTCGCTGTTGCTGATGTGGATGGCCCCGGCACCGTCGATGGCCAGGCCATTGGGAAGAGGGGGCAAGGCGGGGTTGCTGATCTCGGTCAGGGTGCCGGAGCTCTCGAGGCGGTACACGCTCCAGGCGGTGACCGCGATCAGGTCACCATTGAGGTCCGTGTCGATATCGTACAGGGCCACGTCGATCGAGATGCTCGGCAGTGTGACCTCGAGATACAGCGCGGTGCGCGCAAAGGGATCGATGCGATGGCGCTGGTTCGCGGTCACCGCATAGAACTCGCAGGTCAGGCCCTCGTTGTTGCCGCCGGCGCAGTTCTCGTCGGTGAAAGAGCAGATCTCGGTAGCGCCCGGGTGCACACTCGCGTTCTGATCGTTGCAGTCGTTGCCGCCGCAGCCGTTGCCCTCGTCGAGGTAGGTGTCTTGGTCCTGGTCGCACGGGTTGGCACCAGCATCCGCCTGGGCAGTGTCCGGCTGGGCCGCGTCGGGCTGACCCAGATCGGGCTGCGCTGTATCGGGCACGGCGGCGTCCGGTGTGGCAGTGTCCGTTGCAGCAGTGTCTGGCACGGCGGTGTCAGGCGACACTTGGTCCGGTTGCGTCGTATCTGGCCTGGCCGAGTCGGGCTGCGCGGCGTCGGGCTGGCGGGCGTCCGCCACCCGTGTATCGGCGACCTGGGCGTCCTGCAACCACGTATCCGCCACGGCGGCATCCGCGGTCGCCGCGTCGTGTCCGGCGTCGGTGAACACCAGCTGTGCGTCGCCACGATCGCGCCCGGCATCGATGATGGGCTCGGCCTGCTGGGTCGTCACGAAGTCACAGGCCACCAGGAGCAGCATTCCAGTCCACAACATTGAGCGCATGCAACAAACCCTCCGCATTCCCATATCGGGACGCCTACCAGCTTGGTTGGTCGCGGGAAAGCCCTGGATCACGTGACCTGGATCACGTTTTTTTCAAGGAATCCTCAGGACCGCGCGCGGCGGCGCCGCAGGACCAGAAGCACGAGCACGGCGCCGAATCCGGCACTGCCACGCACCGGGTGGCCAGTGCAGCCGCAGCCGTCGGCAGGCGGCTTGTCGACGGTGCTGGCATCCCGCCTGGCGCCGGCATCGGCCTGGACCTGGCCCCGGTCCACGGCGATGACGTCGACGATCTCGCGGTCGGTGCGCGCAGCATCGGCCACGGCACCATCCCGCTGCCCCGCATCGGGCACGGCTGCATCCAGAGTTGCCGCGTCCATCCCGGCTGCGTCCACGGTCCCGGTGTCGGGCCCGGAGCCATCCGTGGTCCCCGCGTCAAGGCAGCTCGGCAGCGCGATGTGCTCGCAGCTCGAGCCCGTGGCCAGGCACAGATCCGCGGTGCAGGGATCGGAGTCATCGCAGTCGACCGCGCTGCTGCCGCAGCAGCTCCCGGGATCGCAGGCGCTGCTGTTGCTGCACACCACGATGGCGCCCTGGCAGGTGGCCTGGTCGTCGCAGTGGTCCGGGCCGCTGCAGGGGTTGCCATCGTCGCAGTCGCTGCCACTGGCCAAGGCGGTGCCGACGCAAGTGCCCGCGGCGCAGGTGTCGTCCGCAGTGCAGGGATTGCCATCGTCACAGCTGCCCGCCGCAGGCACGTGGTCGCAGCCGGTGGCCGGCGCGCAGCTGTCGGTGGTGCAGACATTGCTGTCGTCGCAGCTCAGGGTCTGGCCCACGCAGGCGCCCGCACCGTCGCACTGATCGTTGTCGGTGCAGGCGTTGGCATCGTCGCAGCCCTGGCCTGCGCCGACCAGGGCGGCACCGACGCAGCTCCCGGCGGCGCACTGGTCGCCGCTGGTGCAGTCGTTGCCGTCGTCACAGCTGGCGGCGTTGGGAACATACTGGCAACCCTGGGCGGGATCGCAGCTGTCGTCGGTGCACAGGTTGCTGTCGTCGCAGGTCAGCGCCTGGCCCACGCAGGCGCCAGCGCCGTTGCATTGATCGTCGACCGTGCAGGCCGTGCCGTCGTCGCAGGGCAGGGTGTTGAAGCTGTGCTGGCAGCCCAGACCAGGATCGCAGCTGTCATTGGTGCAGACGTTGGCGTCGTCACAGGTGTTGGGGGCCCCGGCCACGCAGACACCCGCCTGGCAGCTGTCGCCGGTCGTGCAGGGATTGCCGTCGTCGCAAGGCCCGTCCTCGGGCACGTTGACGCAGCCGCCCACCTCGCTCTGCACCAGGAAGGGCACACTGCGGGTGCTTCGATTGCCCAGCCAGTCCACGGCCTCGAGCTCGAGCACATAGGCGCCTAGCGCCCAGCTGCTCAGGTCCAGGGCCTGACCATTGCTGACCGGGATGGGTGTGCCCCCGCCAGCGGGAACGACGCGCGCGGTGACCTGGGGATCCCCGTCGAGATCCGAGGTGGTCCAGCCCACCACGGGGCTCTCGGTGGTGAGGTAGCTGCGCCCCGCCTCGAGTCCGCTGACGCTGATCGCGGGCGCCGTGCCGTCGACCACCACGGTGACGCTCTGCACGGTCTCGGTGTTTCCCTTGCGATCCACGCTGTAGAACTCGAGCAGGTGTGCACCCTCGACCTGGAAGTAGAAGGGGCCGTTGGGTAGCCAGTCCCCGCCGTCCTTGCGGTACTCGCTCGTGGCGACGCCGCTCAGATCGTCCGTCGCCACCAGGCGCAGGATGGTGGTGGGCGACACGTGCAGGGGGCTCCCCGAGACATAGGGTCCCAGGAACTCGAGGCCCGTCTGCGGTGGCACCTGGTCGAACTCGCTCATGTCGTAGGTGACCAGCCAGCTTTCGCTGCGCGGACCCGCGGTGGCGTAATCGGCGATGGCGAGCAGCGGGTTCGGGACGCTGGCGTCGTCCTCGTCGAGCCAGCTGTTGCGCCAGTGCAGCACCTTGCCGTCGCTGAGGCGCACCACGCGCAGGATGGGCAGGGCCCCCAGCGCCGGGTCCGCCGCGGTGACGTGGCTCCAGCCGTACTCCACCGTGGCCGTCACCAGAGCCGTGGGATCGTCGAGGTCCGGCGCGCCCGTCGAGGAGCCGGCCGCCGGCAGGGCATCGATCTCGCCACACTGGGACTCGAAGATGCGCAGGGTGTCGCCCACGTCGTCGCCGTCGGTGTCGACCAGTGCCAGCAGGTCGCTGATGCTGTCCTTGCCCGGCCTGTCGACTTGAATCTTGTGCACCAGCCAATGGCTGCGGGTGGCGCTGACCAGGCTGGTCTTGGCGCCACCCAGCTCCTCGCTGTGCTCGAAGCTGACGTCGAGCTCGACGAACTCGCCTTGCAGGCTGGTTGTCATGGCCCAGGAGCCCACACCGCAGCTGGCGGGCGCCAGGGTGCCGAAGGGGATGGCCATGGTGCGGGCGATGCTGTCGTCGTTGCGGAAGGTGCCGATGATGGCAAAATCGATGAGCAGGCCCCAGCGGTTCTCGACGATGCGCGGCTGTCCCGACACGATGCGCAGGTTGCGGGCCTCGCCGTAGCCGATGTTGGCGACGCGCACCGCCAGGTCGAAGGGCACGCTGGGCTCGACCACGGTGTCGGTCCAGGGGTCGTCGCCCTTGACCTTGCGCGGCAAAAAGTAGTCCAGCACCAGCTCGGGCTGGGGCTTGACCGTGATGATCTCCTCGTAGGTCTCGATGTTGGCAGCGATGCCCTGCACGCTGTAGTCGATGACCGCCTTCACCTTGTACTGCTGGCCCGCGGGCGAGGCCCCACCGGCGCCCAGGGTCGGGATCACCAGCCAGTTGATCTGGCCCTTCTGCTCGGGGGCGATGACGCCGGCGCCGGCGAGGCCGCCGCTGACGTTGGACGTGCTCGCCGTGGTCAAGAAGAACAGGTCGTCGGCGCGGTTGCCGAGCATGTCGAAGAACTGCACCTCGACCGCCAGCTGTTCGAGGGGCGCGTCGAGCAGGTTGTTGGTGAGGCCCAGCGAGGCGTCAAAGGCATCGCGCTCGAAACTCAGGCGCTGCGGGATCACCAGCTTGACCCGCACGCACACGGCCTGCTCGGCGCGGCTAGTCGTGCTCACGGCCAGACCGGCCAGCAGGATCAGCGCCGGTGTCAGGGCGCGCGCCAGGTGTGTCGTCTTCATCGTGCACCTCGCTGTCCGTCGGCTGTCCCGGTCCCTGCACGCTCCAGGCGTTGCCCGTCCTGCACCCAGGCCCGGACACCGCCGTCGAGGTAGCGCACATTGCGGCCCAGGGTCTCGGCCAGACGGCGAGCCGCCAGGGCTGCGGCCACGTCGTCGGCGCCGTACACCACCAGGTCCTGCCCCAGCTCCGGCCCTGCGCCGGAGAGTTCCGAGGCGGGCAGGTTGCGGGCGCCAGGCAGATGACCCGCGGCGTAGGCCACGGGCGCTCGCAGATCGAGCAGGGCCAGGGCCGGCTGGCCCCGAGCCAGGGCCAGGGCCAGGGCATCGGCGTGGATCAATCCCACGCCGCCCTCGCTGCTGCCGCTGCGCACCCAGGGCAAACCGTGCTGCTTCCACAGCGCGAAGCCTCCGCCCAGGATGCTGATCCGGGCGTAGCCCCGTTCGACCAGCGCGATCGCGGCCTGGGCAGCGGCCCCGGCCTCGCGATCGTCGCTGTACAGCACCACGTCCACGTCGTCGCGCAACCGCCTGTAGCCCAGTGACGCGGCCGGAGCGGACAGGGCGCCGGTGATGTGGCCCTCGGCAAAAGCCCGGTGTGAGCGCACGTCGACCAGCTGCACGTTTTCGCCCCTGGCCAGGCGCGCTTGCAGCACCTCGGGTTCGTGCGCGGTCACCTGAGCCGGCAAGGCGGTCGCATCCTGCCGTCGGGAGGCTGCGGCGGCCTGTACCGCCTCGCTTCCCTGGCGCTCGATCTCCTCGCGGGCGGCGCGCTGCGTGCGCAGGTGCTCCTGGCCGCGTTGCGTGGCCGTCCGAGATAGCGTGGCGGCCTGGGCCTGGGCCTCGCGAGCGAGGGCAAGGCCTCGCGCCAAGAACTGCGACCTTTCGCTGTCCTGGCTCGCCTGGGCCCGGGTCATGGTTTCCCGGGCAGCGGCCAGCTGCACCGGAGCGTAGATGGCGGCACCGCTGGCCTCGGCCTGGGCGATGGCGCGCTGCACGGTGAGCTCCGAGGGCTGGCAGGCCCCCAGCACCAGCAGCGTCACGGCGACAAGCGTCCTGTGCATGAGGGCCCTCATCGCTCGCACGCTCCAGGTGCCGAGCTGCCACCGCCACCACCTCCACCGCCGCCGCCACCACCGCCACCGCCAAAGCCGCCGCCGCCGCCACCACCTCCACCGCCAGACTGGCTGATGCTGATGACACTGGGCGTGCAGATGGCCGTGACGTCGACATAGGTCGAGCACACAGGGCAGCACTGGGCCTCGCCGGCCTCGCAGCCAACCTTGACCTCGAAGCACATGGTGCCGCCGCCAAAGGACGAGGACTGCTCGGGAATGTCGGCACTGGCGGAGCCACCGACGGGGAGGCAGGTCTTGTCGAACTTGGTGTAGGCCTTGGTAAAGCTCAGGGCGCCGCCGGTGAACTTCTCGAGCACCTGGTTGAGAATCACGTCGGCCGCCTCTTCGCCGAGGCGCTCCACAACGTTGTTGATGTTGTCGGCCAGACCGTCGCCCTCGCAGATGCCCTGCTCGACCAGGTCTATTGCCTGACCGATGTTACCGGCCGCCTCCTCGGCGCTGCTCTTCAGATCGTCGAGCTTGTCCTTGGCAGCCTTGACGTCGCCCCAGTCGGCTCCGAAAGCAGCCTGGCCCATGGCGTCGGTGACCTGGTCCCAGGATGGCACACCCAGCTTGCCAAGCAGCTTGTCGAGCTTGCCCACGGCGGCCTCCTTGAGCTTGTCGACCAGGCCACCCAGGGTGGGCAAGCCTATGCCCGCGGTCATCACTCGGCCGCACTTGCACAGGCCCACGTCGCCGCTCTCGCGCGAGCGCACGGTGTAGGCTGGTGGCGTCACACCCTCGCCGTTCTCGAAGCCTGGGCAGTTGTAAAAGGTCTGGCGCACCACCGGATTCGGCTCGACGCTGACCTTGGCCGTGTGACTGCGCACGTCGCCGGTGAACGAGTAGGTGGGACGCCGCTCCCAGGTGCCTGCCGTCGAGCAGTACCACTTCCACTCGAAGTGACCGCTGAACAAGAACTCGGTACAGGGCGTTGGAGGCGGTGAGCCGTGGGTCTTGAGGTAGACGGTGAAAGGGATCACCAGGCGGCTGCGAGCCGGGAGCTCGGGGATGCGGGTGAAGGCAAACTGCACGTCCAGGTAGTGGTCCTGGACGAAGCCTGCCAGCTCGACGTCCCAGGCCGAGACCAGGCCCATGTTGATCAGCTCGAGCTGCCCGTTCTTGGTCTCGCCAGGCACCATGTCGAAGTTCTGCAGCGCCGGCACGATCTCGATGACAGGCACCGGCACCTGGGTCTCGAAGGTGGTCTCGATGAGCACGTCGTACTGGTCCTCGACCGAGGTCGGCGTCACCGACCACTCGACGTCGACCACGCTCTCCATCAGCGCGATCTCGAGGTAGGCCGTCTGGTCCGCCTCGACCAGCAGCAGGCCGCTGTCGGCGTCGGCGCCGTCGACCCCGGCCACCCGGAAGCCGGCCTTCTGCACCCGGTAGCTGTAGCGACCGCCGGGAATGTCGACGAAGTGCACCAGCCCGTCCGAGGCGCTGATCTGCACGAAGGGCCCGATGAGCGTGGGCAGCTCCTGGTTGATGAGGGTGACCTGGGTGCCCTCGACCGGCCGCCCAGGATCGACCTCGGCATACAGGAAGTTGGTGATCTTGACGTCGGCACTGCCCACGGCGTTGGTGGTCACCTTGACCGACATGTTGAAAGGCACGTCCTGGAAGTTGTGGCTGGTCAGGGTCAGCGCCGCGTTGACCACGCCGCTGGGCTGGTCATCTGGCGGCAGCAGCAGGATGTCGAAGCTGGTGGCGTCACCTGGCGCCAGGGTGCCAAGGTCCAGCCCGGTGGGCACCAGCACCCAGGGCACGCTGGCAGGGCGCACGATCTGCACGTTCTCCCAGGCGTCGTAGCCCACGTTGCGCACCTGCACAGTGCGCGTGAGGCTCCCCCCGGCGAGCATGCTCAGGTCGAGGTAGCGCGGCGCGATGAGCGGGGCCGGGCTGGCCGCGAACAGGTCCACCTCGAGCCGGGACAGGCGGGTCGCGCCCTGGTCGTTGGTCAGATTGAGCTCGAAGCTGGCCTGGTCGGCCGCGATGAGCTCGGCGCTCACGCGCACGCCCAGGGACACACTCTGGCGCGGAGCCAGCTGCCCGGGCAAGGCCCCCTCGAGCACCGCGGTCACGCCGTCGCCGCTGTCCGCGTCGGCAATGGCCAGGTTGAGACCCGTGATCGCGGTCTCGCCGGTGTTGCGCAGCACGAAGCCCACCACGTAGCTCGTGTTCTTGCTCAGGCGCAGCGCAAAGCGCCCCGGGGTCAGCTCGAGGCCGTGCACCACGAAGGTGGCGTCTTCCTCGTCGACCACCACCGCCGGGTGCGTGGCGCCGACGCTGAACTGCCCGGCCTGGGTGTAGCCCGGGAAGAAGGGATAGGTGTACAGGCCGCTGCTGTCGGTGCGCGCGTAGTACACCTGCTTGAAGCCGCCGTTGCGCAGGCTGATCTTGACCACGACGCTGGCCGCGGGGTTGCCGGTGGCGGTCTCGGTGGCCACGCCGCTGATGAGCACCAGCTCGCCCTGGTTGTACTCGGCCTTGTCCGTGGTCGCGGTGACCAGGTAGGGCGGAGGCACCACGTTGACGCCGGTGCTCTTGACGAAGCCCGGCTGGTGCTGGGCATCGGCCTGGCCCCAGGCGTGGTGGATCTGCAGTGCCTCGACCTCGAGCAAGATGTTGTCCGGTGTGTCGTTGGGGATGACGAGCTGCGACGGCGCGAAGGTCACCGCGGCGCCCGGCGCCAGGGTCACGATACGGGTGCCACCCGGCTGCACCTGGCCGATGAGCTGGTCGTCGACCCAGGCCGACACCAGGACGCTGAGATCGGGGTGGCGGAAGCGCACCTGCAGCTCGTCCGACGGGTTGCTGCCGCGCTGGCTGACCAGCTGCAGGTTGGCCGAGCCCCGGTTGGTGAGCTTGAGGTGGACCTCGGCCTGGGTGCCGCGCATCAGGCTCTCGTGCACAGCCTCGATGGTGGCGCCGGCCGGCGCTCGCGACGACAGCTCGAAGCGGGTGCGGTACACGGCGCTGGCCCAGGCTGTCCCGGGCAGGGGCAGCACCAGCTCGAGTTGGTTGCCCTCGTCGACCAGCTCGGGGTGGCTGTACACCACCTCGGTGGTCGCGCTGGCGTCCAGGGCCGGCACGGTGATGGTCTGGGTGCTCTCGCGCCGCCACCACTCGGTGTCCTCGGAGTCGAACAGGCTGAGCTCTGCGGGCCCGAAGTCCTGTTCGGCGAGGTCGTCGTTGGCGATCTGCAGCAGCACCTGGTCGAAGGTGCCGCGGGTGAGCTGCGGCGAGCCCAGGGCGTCGGCCTTGCCGTAGTCCGCCAGGGTCACCACGAAGGGATACAGCACCAGGCTGCGCGCCAGGCCCTCCTGACCCGCGGCGTCGAGGGTGTGGATGTCCAGCTGCACCCGGTATGGCGCCCGGGCGGGCTCCCCGACGACGGTCTGCAGACCGGTGCCGGTATAGACCTCGACGCCATCGCGCAGCACCCTGAAGCTCGCCGCGTCCAGCTCCTCGGCCGCGGGCCAGCTCAGGGTCACCTGGCTGTCCGTGACCTCGGCATGCGCCCAGGCCACGGGCCCTGGCGGAAGGTCGACCACGAAGTTCACGGTGGCGGTGGCTTCGTTGCCCGCGAGGTCGCGGGCGGTGGCCTGCACGGTCCAGTTGCCGTCGACGGTGATGGGCGTGCCCGCCACGTAGGGCTGGCCGCCCAGGATCATCACCACCTCGAACAGGTGGTCGTCGGTGGCCACGGCCGTGGGCGCCGGCGGCGAGGTGTAGCGCTGGCCCTCGCTGACGCCGTTGATGCTCACCACGGGCGCCGTCAGGTCGATGGTGAAATCCACGGATCGCTGCGAAGTGTGGCCACCAAGGTCCACCGCGTCGACGACGAGGCTGTGGCTGCCCTCGGCGCTGACGACGGTGCCCGAGGTGAAGGCCGCGCCGTCCAGGGCCGCCGACCAGGTGTCCAGGGTGATGTCGGTGACCGTGATGACGGGGGTCAGGCTGGCGTTGCTGTGCTGGCCGTGGACCACGCCGCTGACCTCGATGACGGGGCCGTCGCGGTCGAACAGGGTCTGCGCCTCGTTGGACGGAGCGCTCACCAGGCCCACCGCATCCCGCGCCACCACCACGTAGTAGTAGCTGCCGTCCGAGGGCGGCAGGTCCAGGGTCGAGGTGGTCGCGAGGTCCGTGACCACTGGCGTGTGGCCAGCGACGCTGCCCCCAAAGCTGGCGTCGAGGCGGAACAGGTCGTAGCTCGCCGCGGCCTCGCCTGCCGGTGCGGTCCAACTCAGCTGCACCTGCGCGCTGATCACCGTCGCCGTCAGACCCGTGGGGGCACCTGGGGGCGTCTGGTCCGAAAAGGCGCTGGCGCTGGGCGAGGGGCCGCTCCTGTTGCCCGCCGCATCCATGGCCACCACGGCGTAGAACCAGTCCCCCTCGGTGGGGGGCAGGTCGCTGTGAGTGCGCTGCTGCAGCCCGGTGACGACGGGGGTCAGCCCGACCACGCTGGTGATGGCGGTATCCGAGCGGTACAGGTCGTAGCCTGCGGCGGGCTCGCTGGTAGGGGCGGGCCAGCCCACATCGATGGCGCCCTGGGTGCCCGCGACCACGGAGATGCTGGCCGGTGCATCCGGTGCCTGGGTGTCGATGGTCAGCGTGTCGCCCGCGGTGATGGTCGTTCCGGTGTTGCCCGCCGCGTCCGTCATGGACAGCGCGAACAGGCCATCGCCGTCGCCGGTGGTGCCGGTGACGAGCAGGCTCGCGGTCCAGATCTCGTCGCTGCCGGTCGCGGTGAGGGCGATGGCGGAGCCTCCCAGCGGCGTGAGGTTGAGGTCGGGCGCGCTGCCTAGGGCCTCGCTGGCGGTGACCATGATCTGCACGTTGCCGGCCTTGACCGGGGTGGCAGGGGCGGTGGCAATGGAGGCCGTGGGGCGCTTGCCGTCGACGGCCAGACTGGCGCCCGAGCTCAGGGTGGTGCCGACGTTGCCCAGCACGTCCTCGCCACTGAAGGCGAAGGCCGAGCTGCCCGTGGCCATGCCATCGCTGACCAGGATGCTGCCGGTGTAGATCTTGTCGTCGCCGACGTCCTGGATCAGGGCCAGGCTCTGGGCGCTGCCCTGGGGCGGTGTCCAGGACAGGATGGGCAGGGCGCCCAGGCTCTCGCTGGCGGTCAGGGTCACCTGCCAGGTGCCTATGCCGCGGGTGCCGCTGCCCTCGACCGAGACGGCGGCGGTGGGCGGTCCGGCGTCGGCCAGGGCGCTGACCTCCGCCGCTGGCAGGCTCTGCTTGTTGACCACGTCGAGCCAGACCACGGTGTACCAGAAGATGCCGTCGCTGCCCGGGACGTCCTCGTGGGTGAGCTCGGTGACCGTGGCCACCGGCGTGGCGGTACCGACATCGATGCCGGCGCTGCTCGCGCGAAAAATCTGATAGTCCTGCGGACTGCCGCTGGCCGGGGGCGCCCAGGTCAGGACCACGCGACCACCGGTGAGGGAGCTGGCTGCCAGGTTCTGCACCGGACCCGCGGCCGGGCTGGCGGTGGGGGTGGCGCTGGCCTGCACCGAGTTGCCGCTGAACAGGCCTTCGCTGTCCAGGGCGCGCACCACGTAGAAGTAGGGTTGATCATTGGTCAGGAACAGGTCCAGGGCGCTCGTGCCCACGATGCCACTGGCCACGTCGGTGTACGGACCGCCGCTCGTGGTCGAGCGCGCGATGGTGTAGCTGGTGACATCGCAGCTGGCGCTCGTCGCCCAGCTCAAGCTCACGTACTGGTCGTGAGCCGTCGCGGTCAGGCTCGCGGGTGCGGCCGGGTTGCCGGTCAGGTGCGTGCGCACGGCCTCGACGTTGCTCGGCAGCCCCAGGTTCCCTGCGAGATCGTAAGGGCTGACCTCGAACAGGTAGTCGGTGCAGGCGGTGAGGCCTGTGACCCGGTGGGCGGCTCCTGATACCAGCTCGGGCGCCTGCGGCACGCCGCCGACGGAGCGGTGCACCTCGTAGCCCGTGGTGTCGACGGAGCTGCTGGCGGTCCAGCTCAGGTCCACGGTGGTCTCGGCAACCGCGTCCACGCTGAGCACCACGGGCGCCGGCGCCGTGGTGTCGGCCCTGAACTGCACGGTCTTGAGGGCGACCTGCGGCGTCCCGTCGACCACGCTGCTGGCGGTGACGAACTGCGGCGTGGTGGTAGACAGCAGCACCTGGGTGTAGGTGCCGTCGCCCACGTCGAGGACGCTGCCCTGCAAGGTGCCGCCGGTGACCTGGATGACCACGCTGTGGCCGGCGCCGGCCTTGTTGCCGAAGCCGTCGCGCGGGGTCACGGTGATGGTGCTGCTGGTGAAGCCATTGGCCTCGATGGACAGGGGCGAGGCGGTGATCTCGGTGCGGCCGGCGTTGACCGCGGCCGGCTGCACGTCGAGCACGACCTGGCCGCGCATGAGGTAGTTCTCGCCGCTCACCGCGCGCAGGGTCTGCTGTCCGGCCGTGCGCAGGGTCACCGCCTGCACGAAGCTGTGTACCCCGAGATCTGCGCCGGAATAGGTGTACATGGGGGGCAAGGTCGCGGTGCCGTCCGACGACGAGAACAGCGCCGTGCCGGCGTAGGTGGTCAGGGTCGCGTCGAAGGGGTCCTGGGCCGTGACCGTGACGTCGAAGGGCACACCGGCCACGGGCGCGGCGGTGCCCGGCACCAGCGCGAAGTGCGGCAACTCCTCGAGCTTGACCTGCACGTTGTTGGCGTTGACGTAGACGTACAGCCCGCCCAGGCCGCCCAGGTCCATGCCCTCGAGGTTGGCGAAGTCGCCGGAGCAACCGGCGCTACAGGTCATGATGGTCCAGGTGTCGCCGACGCTGGGTGTGTAGCCGTCGCCCAGGGTCACGGCGAGAGTGCCGGCCACCGTGCTGGCGCCGGTGACCGCCAGGCGATCGTACTGGCTGCCCACGGTCAGGCCCACCAGCTCCACCTCGAGGCGGCTGGTCGAGGACATGGGCGTGGCGCCGGTGATGGTCAGGGTGCCGGGTGAGGTGCCAGGGCGCACGATGCCACTCTGGGCGAGGGCCACGGCCGAGCTGTCGATGGTGCCACGGCCAGTGAGCACCCCCCCCGCCAGGTTGGTGAAGCTGCTTCCGCTCAGCGTGGCAGTGGCCGTGTCCACCTGCAGCGTGCCGCTGTTCCGGTGCACCGCGCCGCTGCGACCGAGCGTGCAGTCCTGCTGGGTCACGATGCGCCCCTGGTTGTCGAGCGCGGCCACGACGTTGCGATGTGCGCCGCCTCCCGAGATCTGGAGCGTGCCCGCGTTGACCAGACCGGGGTCGGGCACGGTCAAGGTGACCCCGTACCAGCCGTGGTTGGTGCCGAGTTGCAGCAGGCCGCCGTTGACGAAACCTGCCGGGGCCGAGATCGCGGCGTGCTGGACGCTGCCGTTTCCGTAGAGGTAGACGCTCTGCGCAGCGGAGACCGCGCCTTCGAGCGCGCCACTGCCATTGAGCATAAAGGCAGATGGAGCAGGGCTCAGAAGACTGAGGTCCGAGTGGATCAGCCGCGGCATCCCGCGCAGGTTACTGACGTCCGGCGTGCCGGTGATCTGGCCACCGCGGAGAAGGAAGTGGCCGTTGCTGTAGTCGAAGATGGCTGTTCCTTCGAAATCGAGGCTGCCCGCCTGCTGCTCGAAGGTCGTGCCCGCGCCGTTGACCGTGAGTGTGATGCCACTGGCGATGGACCAGGTCCCGCTGTTCAGGTAGCTGGCGCCGGTCTTCGTCGACGTGGTGTTCGAATTCAGGTCGATCAGGCCACTGTTGGTGATGCTGCCGTGCAGACCCGCGTCGTTGTTGACCAGGATCGAGCCGGAGTTGAGGATGCTGGCGTTGATGTTGCGATGCGCACCGCCGCCGCCGATCACCAGGCTGGCGCGGTTCTCCAGCGCGCCGCCGTTCACGGTCAGCGTGACCCCGTACCAGCCATGATTGGTCCCCAGTTGCAGCACGCCCTCGTTGACCAGTCCAGCGGGCACGGTCACCGCCGCATGCTGCACGCTGCCGTTGCCGTAGATGTACACGGCCTGGTCCAGCGAGATGTCTCCGATGAGCGTCCCGATGCCGTTGAGCACGAAGGCCGCATGGTTGGGGCTCTGGATGGCGAGGTCCGAGTGAATCAACCGCGCCATGCCACGCAGATTGGCGACATCGGGCGTCCCCGTGATCGCGCCACCGCTGAACACGAACTGGCCGTTGCTGTAGTTGAAGGTGGCTGTCCCCTCGAAGTCCAGGCTGCCCGCCTGCTGCTCGAAGGTCGTGTCCGCGCCGTTGACCGCGAGCGTGATGCCACTGGCGATGGACCAGGTTCCGCTGTTCAGGTAGCTGGCGCCGGTCTTCGTCGACGTGGTGTTCGAATTCAGGTCGATCAGGCCACTGTTGGTGATGCTGCCGTGCAGACCCGTGTCGTTGTTGACCTGGATCGAGCCGGAGTTGAGGATGCTGGCGTTGATGTTGCGATGCGCACCGCCGCCGCCGATCACCAGGCTGGCGCGGTTTTCCAGCGCTCCGCCGTTCACGGTCAGCGTGACCCCGTACCAACCATGATTGGTCCCCAGTTGCAGCATGCCCTCGTTGACCAGTCCGGCGGGCACGGTCACAGCCGCGTGCTGCACGCTGTCGTTGCCGTAGATATAGAGGGACTGGTTCGCGGAGATATTCCCGGCCAGCGTCGAAGCACCATTGATCACGAAGGCCGCCGCGTTGGGGCTCTGGATCGTGAGGTCAGAGTGGATCAGCCGCGGCATGCCCCTGAGGTTGGCGGCGTCCGGCGTACCGCTGAGCACACCCCCGCTGAACCGGAAGTGGCCATTGCTGTAGTCCAGACGTGCCGTGCCTTCGAACTCGAGGCGACCGCCGGCCTGCGAGAATTCGGTACCGCTGCCGTTGATGGTGAGGACCACGCCACTGGCAATGGACCACAGCCAGATGTTGCTGTAGCGGGCGCCGGCCTTGCTCATGGTGACGTTGGCGTTGAGGTCGACGGTGCCCTGGTTCGCGAGGCTGCCACCGAGGCTCGCGTCGTTGTTCACCGTGAGGATCCCGCTGTTGACGAGGTCCGCGTTGACGTTGCGGTGGGCACCGCCGCTGTTCAGCGTCAGGCTCCCCGCGTTGTCGATGCCAGCACCCGGGACGTTGAGGGTCACCCCGTACCAGCCGTGATTGGTGCCGGCCGCGATCGCGCCGTCATTGCGGAAGGCCCGGGTCGCGTTGAGGGTGGCGTGCTGCACCGAGCCGTCGCCCCAGACATGCAGCGCCTGGCTGGCCGAGAGGTCGCCGGTGAAAGCGCAGACCCCGAGGAAACGGAAGGTGGCCGCGTCGGGCGCGCTGATAGCCAGATTGGCACCGATGAGGGTGACCATGCCTTGGCCGTTCGCCGGGTTGGCCGTGCCGGTGACGGTGCCACCGTCGAGGGCGAACGCGCCGTTGCGGAACTGGATGGCACCGGTCCCTGCCAGCGCGATACCGCCGCCGGCCTGGTTGAACTGGGTCGAAGCGCCCGAGAAGTTCACGACGACGCCCGTGGCCACCTGAATGGAACCGCTGTTCCGGTACACAGCGGAGGCCAGCGGTAGGGTGGTGCTGCCCGCGAAGCTCATCGTTCCTTGATTGTCGAAGCCGCCGCTCAGGGTGCTCGAGGCACCGATCTGCACCGTTCCGCGATTGAGGAGCTCGGCGTTGAGGTTGCGCGACGCACCCCCAGCAGCGCTCAGCACCAGGCTGCCGTCGTTGGTCAGACCGCCTGTGCTCACTGTCAAGGTCGGGCTGTACCAGCTGTGGCTCGTCGACATCAGGATCTGGCCACTGTTGCTGACAGCGCCCTGGGAGGTCAGGGTGATGTGGCCGCTGCCCGTTGCCTGCAGGTGCAGGGTTGCGGCCGAGGCCGCGACCTGGATGCCACCAACGGTGGCGCTCGCGTGAAGCGATACCGTGTACACCGCCCCGGTGACATCGATGATGGCCGTGTCCCCGGCACCGGGCACCGCGCCCCCCGACCACTTGCTGCCATCCGTCCACTCGCCGCTCACCGGCGCCAGCCAGCGGACATCGGCGGCCAGGGCTGTTCCTGACAGAGCGAGCAGCAGCGAGATGAGGACGCAGGAGCGCAGAAGCTGCAGCGGCAGGCGAGACATGGAGCCCCCTTCGCGGCGACGCTACCCACCGCGAATCCCGCAGAGGACTCGTGACAGATCGCGTGCCCAAGGCACAGGACGCGAGATGATCGATCAGTCCTGAAGTCTGGCAGACCAGGTATGGCAGTCAAGGCGCCCGGGCACGAAGGCCAGGATTGTGCCTATCCTGCAATGGGCCCTCATCGCGCGACCACCGTCGCAGGGGAACGCACCTTGTCCCAGCCTTCCCGGCCACCGCCTCCCGATCCCCCCAGCGTGCATCGTGCCCTCGTGTACGCCGCGGCCGTGCCTGGTTGGGGCAACTGGTACGCGGGTCATCGCCTTCACGCCACGGTCCTGTTCGTGCTGCTCGGGCTGCTGCTGCTGTGGTTCTTCTCGACCATGATCCTGACCGTGACTGGCCTGGTCAGCCGCATGTTCGCGGCCTTCGACGAGGCACCTTCGCGCGGGCCCCTGAACTTGCCCGTGCTGCCCATGGCTGCGTCGGTGCTCGGCATCTACCTGCTGTGGCTGTGGGGCATGGCGGCGGCCGTCGACGGCGCAGTGCGCGCGCGGACCCAGAAACAGCTGCCGGCACAGCGCAGCGTACCCTGGGCGGTGTTCATGGCCTGGCTGTGCCCCGGCACCGGCCAGCTCTACCTCGGTGCACGTGGCCTGGGCTTCGCACTGGTGGTCGTCACCGCGCTGAGCCGGCTCCTGGTGATCCCGGCCTACCGCCGCATGATAGACGGCGCCATGGCCCTGGTGCAGGAGGGCAAGGTCTCGGCCACCGACGTCGAGGGCCTGATCGACGCCGTGCACGCGCTGCAGCTGCAGGTGGACTACGGCGCAGGCAACGTGCTGATGCAGCTCACGGCGTTGATCGCCTTGGCGCTCACCGCGGCCGCCATCCACACCACCTACCAGGCCGCGCGCACGGCGAACCAGGCCATGGGCCTGCTGCTGCTCGGCTGGCTGTGCCCGGGTGCGGCGCAGCTGCTGCAGGGTCGGACCGTCGTCGGGGGAAGCGTTCTCGTGCTCTACCTGGCCTCGCTGCTGCTGCTGGCCCTGCTCTTTGGCGTCGGCGCCACAGGTCCTGGTGGCGTCGACAGCGTCGAGTGGTGGCTCATCGTTCTGCAATGGGGCGCCATGGTCGAGGCCGTGATCCATCTGACGCTGCTGCGCGAAGACCCCTCACCCGGTCGCTGACCCTCAGAAACTCGCCGTCAGCATGCTGTAGCCCCACAGCTGCGCGTCCGAGCCCTTGTCCAGGGCGAAGCCCGTGGGCAAGAAGGTGCTCAAGCCGGTCTGCCAGGTGAGGTAGGCGTTGACCTTGAAGCTCACCGTGGCGTCGAGCTCGTGGCCCAGAAGCAGCTCGTCGGCGTGCTCGCCCGGCTGGTCATTGTTCGCCGCCAGCAGGGTCGCGCCTCCGGCATTGGTCCAGCCGTCGTCGGCGGTGGCCCTGGCCAGCAGCCAGTACGACAGGCCCACCTGCACACCGCTCCACAGGGTGAGCTTGGCGTGCAGCGCACCGTTGAGCGCGTTGGACCAGCTGGCCAGATCCATGAAGCCGTAGAAGCCGTGGTTGGTCGGGAACAGGTTGATGAAGCGCTCGGACTGCTTGGCGGTCCCGGTGTCGTCGCCCGTGGCGACGTTCACCTCGAGACCCAGGCTCGGCGAGGTGGGCAGCGCCAGGGTGTAGGCCGCGTCGCCGTGCAGGGCGTAGGCGAACTGCCCCACCTGCGCATCCGCATTCAGGGAGCCGAGCTGCAGCGCACCCTCGACGCCAGCGTTGACGCCGAAGCCCGCGTAGCGCGCGCGCGTGCCCAGGGTGAAGATCTGGCGGCGCAGGGCGGTCTGGGCCTCGCTCGCCCCCGGGTCGAGCAGGGTGCCCGCGGGCAGGGCCAGGCCGGTATCGACCAGGGTCAGCAGGTACTGGTCGCAGACCAGGGTACCGTCGAGAAATGCGAGCGCGCTGTACAGCCCCGAAAAGTGCGTGGCGTCGAGCAGGTTGCCCTTCTTGCCGGGCGTGAACACCGCGCTGAAGGCGTCGAGCGAGCCCAGGCCATGCTTCCAGGTCAGGCGCGCGGCCTCGAACACGCGGCCCTGGTTGGCCCACTCCAGGGCCCCCACCAGGCGCTGGTCGCCGAACATGAGCTGCTGCCTACCGAGCTTGAGCGCCAGGGACAGCGATGGAATTTTCACCTCGGCCCAGGCCTGGTGCAGATCCGTGTTGCCGCTGTAGCCCACGGCGTCGTTGCCGAAGCCGGCCAAGCGCGCGTCCTGCACCTGCACGAAGCCGGTGAGCCAGTCCTGATAGTGCATCCCCAGACCCAGGCGCGCGCGCTGCGATCCGAACACCAGGGTGTCCGCGGCCGCCGCGTCCAGGTCCGCGTTCTCGCGTAGCTCTGGGCGGGCGCGATACTGCAGGGTCAGGTCCCCCCACACGCCGTCGCGCTGGCCGACCATGGGGGGTGGCGCCTCGTCGCCCCGGGCCTGCGTGGCGGGGAGCAGGCCGAGACCAAGACCACACAGCCATCCGCTGAACACGATGCTTGTTCGCATGCCAACCTCGCCGAAGCAGGTGTGAATCGCCGCTACCTGGCCTTGCCCAGGGCCTTCTCGTAGACCTCGCGCATCTTGCCCGAGCGGATATCCTTCTTGATCTCGTCGCTGGGCCTGTTGATCCACGCGTGCATGGGATCGTCTTTGAGCAGCTTGGCAATCATGGCATCGACCTCGGGATCCTTGTAGGCCTGCGCTGCGGGCAGGAACTCGAAGTAGAAGTGCTTGGCCACCTCGTACATGCCGTGCCACCAGGTGTAGTCCGGCCCCATCATGGCGGCGCCGTGGCGGGCGCGACGCCCCTCGTGGTGCCAGATCTCCCAGTAGATCCACTCGATGTCGTTGCCGAAGCTGGCCTTGCGCTCGAGCAGGCCCTTCTTCTTGATGAGGTCCATGATGGCCGTGGCCGGCTTGGCGAACTTCTCGTTGTACAGCACCACCAGGTCGTCGTACTGCGCGTAGTGACCGTCGACGAAGTCCTTGGCGTGACAGGCCGCGCACACGTCCTGCATGGCCTCGCGCTTCTTCTGCCAGCTGTCCTTGTGCGACGAGATGGGCGGCCTGAGCGTCCACGAGATGCGCTGCCCCACGTCGTGGGTGAGCGGCTGCTTGGCCGTGGCCGACATGTGGCAGGTGGCGCAGGTGGGCGCCACCGCGTAATCCTTGCCCACCACCCAGCTGGGGCTCTTGAGGTTCATCTCGTCGACGTGGGTGAAGAAGGCATTGCCGTGCTTGCTCTCCTCGTAGATCTCCGCCTGCGGGTGGTCCGGACCGAGGTGGCACTTGCCGCAGGCCTCGGGCCGCCGCGCCTGGGCCACCGAGAAGCTGTGGCGGGCGTGGCAGGCGGTGCACGAACCCTTGCTTCCGTCGGGGTTGATGCGGCCTATTCCAGCATTTGGCCAGCTTTCGCGCGCCAGCTTGTTGGGCCGCTTGGCGTCGATCTTGACCACGGTGCCGTGGCAGTTCTCGCAGCCCGCGGTCGCCGCCGGGGTGCCACCGGCCGCGTGTGCCAGGTAGGCGTCGGCCGAGTGCAGGATCTCGCCCGCGGTGGCGTGGTAGGACTCGCCCACTTGCTTGGCCTCGGCCTCGTGGCACTGACCACAGTCCTTGGGCGTCACCAGGGTCGCGATGAGGGAACCGTTGTGCTTGAAGGCGTCGGGTTCGCCGGCCTTGGCCTGGTGGCAGTCCAGGCAGGACACGCCGTTCCGGGCGTGCTTCGAGTCCTGCCACTGCTTGTGCAGGCCAGGGTTCTTCTTCTGGTGACAGGTCTCGCAGACCGAGGCCTTACTGGCGGCCCGGGTGCCGACCGGCATGGCGAGCCCCGCTCCGACTAGCATCCACACGCCCAGCGCGCTCCTCGTCGTCATCCTGTCCTCCCGTGCCGCGTGGTTGGCTCGTCCACGCACGATCATTCGCTGAATTTGTGAGCTCACCTTGCCAGCGCCCGGGGGCCGTGGCCTTGAGCTAGGTCAATTTTGTTGGCGAAAAGTGTGCACCCCTTTACTCCAGGTCATGGCGGCCTCTGGGTCCAGCCCTTGTGCACCGTGCGTGGAACATGGAAACATCGGCCCGCCCGGCGTGAGGACGAGAGATCGCCACGAGCTGAGGGACTCAGCTCCGTGCAGCGAGGGCACCCACGCGGCCTCAGGAGGCTCCTGTCGTGGCACGCGAGGACAGCTTCCACGCCCAGTTCGAACGGTGCCGCGACGCAGTGATGCTGCTGGACGCAGCGCACCTCGTGGCCTGCAACCCCGCCACCCTGGCCCTGTTCGGGGTCCCCAGCCGCGAACATTTCGTGGCCCTGCACCCGGCGCAGCTGTCACCGCCGCTGCAGCCCGGCGGCAACGACTCCCGGGCCGCCGCCGACCGGCGCATCGCCATCGCCCTGGCCGAGGGCTCCCTGACCTACGACTGGGTGCACCGCCGGCTCGACGGCCAGGACTTCACCGCCGAGGTGCAGCTCCGCCGCTACCCGACGCCAGGCGCCCCCCTGCTGCAGGCCAAGGTGACCGACGTGTCCGCGCTCCGGCGGGCCGCCCGGGACATGCGCTACGCCGAGCAGAGGCTCAGGCTGCACGTCGAGCAGACCCCGCTGGCGGTCATCGACTGGGACACCGAGTTCCGGGTGCTGCGCTGGAACCCCGGCGCCGAGCGCATCTTCGGCTACAGCGAGGCCGAGGCCGTGGGCCAGCACGCCAGCTTCATCATCCCGGACCCCGTCAAACCCCTGGTCGACGCCGTGTTTCAGGAGCTGCTGCATGCCAAGGGTGGCGAGCGCGCGACCAACGAGAACGTCACCCGCGCCGGAGAGATCATCTCCTGCGAGTGGTACAACACGCCGCTCATCGACGACAGCGGCGTGGTCATCGGTGTGGCGTCCCTGGCGCAGGACGTCACCGAGAACAGGCAGGCGGAGGCGGGACTGCGCGAGTCCGAGCGCCGCCTGTCGGACATCCTGCAGTTCTTTCCGGACCCGACCCTGGTGATCGACGGCCATGGCGTCGTCACGGCCTGGAACCGGGCCCTCGAGGTGCTGACGGGCGTGCCGGCCTCGGAGATGCTCGGCAAGGGCGACCACGCGTACGCGCTCCCCTTCTATGGCGAGCGCCGCCCCATCCTCATCGACCTGGCCCTGCAGGACGACCCGAACCTGCACCAGAAGTACACGGCCATCGAGCGACGCGGCGACATCCTCGAGGCCGAGGCCAACACCCCGCGCCTTGGCAGCGGTCAGGTGCACCTCATGGCCACGGCGACGGTGCTGCGCGACACCGGCGGCCAGATCATCGGAGCCATCGAGTCCATCCGCGACATCACCGCGCGCCGGCGCGCCGAGCGCGAGCTCGAGCAGAGCAACCAGAGCCTGCGCGTGCTGCGCGACCTGCTCCAGCTGTCCCTGGCCGACCTGTCGCTGGGGGAACAGCTCGAGCGCGCCCTCGAGGTGGTGCTGGGCACGCCCTGGCTGCCGACCCTGCCCAAGGGTGCCGTGTTCCTGGTCGACGAGGAGCCCGGGGTGCTGCAGCTCAAAGCCCAGCGCGGGCTGTCGGGCGAGGTGCTGCAGGTCTGCCAGCGGGTGCGCTTCGGGCAATGCCTGTGCGGCTGCGCGGCCCTCAGTCGCCAGATCGAGTTCGCGACCCCCGAGGATCCGCGCCACGACCTGTGTGCATCGGGAACCGATCCGCACGGACACTACATCGTCCCCTTCGAGACCGATGGCGCGCTGGCGGGCGTGCTCACGCTCTACCTGACGCCCGATCACGTCAGGGATGAGCGCGAGATCGCCTTCCTGCAAGCCGTGGCCAGCACGCTGTCGGGCCTGGTCAAGCGCAAGCGTGCCGAGGAGCAACGCGAGGCCAGCGCGCGCCGACTCGAGGGCATCCTGCAGAACGCCCCCATCGGCATCTTCGAGTCCACACCGCGTGGCCGCTTCGCCACCATCAACCCCGCGGGCGTGCGCATGTGCGGCGACGCGGACTTCGCCAGCCTGCAACAGCGCGTCGACAACTACGCGCGCAACCTCTACCTCGACCCCGCGGACTACGACGCCTTTGGCGAGGCCCTGGCCACACATGGCGCGGTCAATGACATGGAGTTCCTGGCCAAGGGTGCCGGTGGCCGCCAGTTCTGGGTCTCCATGCACGCGCGGCTCGGCCACGACGCCAAGGGCCAGCCCCAGTACGTGGACGGCTTCTTCTTCGACATCCAGGAGCGCAAGCACCTCGAGGAAGTGCTGCGCCAGGCCAAGGAGCTGGCCGAGGCCGCCGGTCGTGCCAAGTCGGAGTTCGTGGCCAACATGAGCCACGAGATCCGCACCCCGATGAACGGCGTCATGGCCATGCTGGACCTGGCCCTGGACACCGAGCTGAGCTCCGAGCAGCGCGAGGTCCTGGAGCTGGCGCGGGGTTCCGCTGACTCGTTGCTCACCGTGATCAACGACATCCTCGACTTTTCCAAGATCGAGGCCAAGAAGCTCGAGCTCGAGCAGGTGGAGTTCCAGCTGGCCGAGGTCATCGAGGGCGTGCTGCCCCTGGTTGGCATCGAGGCCCATCGCAAGGGACTGGAGCTCTTGTGCGAGGTGGACCCTGGCATCCCCGCCACGCTCATCGGCGATCCGGTGCGCCTCAAGCAGGTTCTCCTCAACCTGCTGCGCAACGCGGTCAAGTTCACGCCCCAGGGCCACGTGATGCTGCAGGTGACGCAGAACCCCGTGCCAGAATCCGATGAGATCGAGCTGGCCCTGAGCGTGTCGGACACAGGCATCGGGATCGCGCCCGGTCAGTGCGAACGCATCTTCGACAGCTTCACCCAGTCCGACACCAGCACCACCCGCAAGTACGGCGGCACCGGCCTCGGACTGACCATCTGCCGGCGCCTGGTCGAGATGATGGGCGGCGCGATCCAGGTCACCAGCACCCTCGGCATCGGCAGCACCTTCGCCTTCACCTTGCGCCTGCGTCGCCCGGCGAACGAGGCCGCGAGCGCGCCGCTGACACTGCCGGAGCTCGCCGGCCTGCGCGTCCTGGTCATCGACGACAGCGCCCTGAACCGCATGATCCTGAGCAAGTACCTGGTCTCCTGGGGCACCCAGGTCGACGAGGCCGCCGATGGCATCGCCGGCATGCAGACGGCCCTGCGGTCGCGCCAGGACGGCGCGCCCCATCGCATCATCCTGGTCGACTGCCTGATGCCCGGGGCCGATGGCTTCGAGGTCGTCGAGAGGCTGAGAAGTGAGGGTGTCGACGAGAACAGCGTCATCATCATGCTGTCGAGCCTGGACGAGAAGGGCCACCGCGAGCGCTGTCGCCAGCTGCGGATCGCGCAGTTCCTGGTCAAGCCGGTCAGCCCGTCGTCGCTGTACAACGCCATCGTCAACGTGCTCGGTCAGCAGCGGGCGACGGAGCCCGACCCGGGCTCGCGGCCGGTGGCCGACGACCCGGCCGAGGCCCTGCCGGGGGATCTCCGCATCCTGGTAGCCGAGGACAATCCGGTCAACGTGGCGGTGGTCAGGCGCCTGCTCGATCGCGTCGGGTTGGCAGTCACCGTCGTCAACAATGGTGTGCAGGTGTTGCAGGCCCTGCGCGAGGCGAGCTTTGACCTGGTGCTGATGGACGTGCAGATGCCCGAGCTCGACGGGGTCGAGACCACCCGCCGAATCCGCGCCGCCGAGCGGGGCACGCCAACCCACCTGCCCATCGTCGCCCTGACAGCGCACTCGATGCGCGGCGATCGCGAGCGCTTTCTCGCCGCCGGGATGGACGACTACCTGGCCAAGCCCATTCGCGCGAAGGATCTGTACGAGAAGATCCGCACCCAGGCGCGTCGCTCGCCCGCTGCCGTCGCCGAGGCTCAAACGGGTGCCGCAGCAGGCCCCGCAGCCCCGGACGCTCTTCCGCCCGAGAAGGCGCTGTTTGACGTCGAGGATCTGCTCGACCGCATGGACGGCGACCGCCAGATGGCGCGCGAGGTACTGCAGGTCTTCGTGGTCGAGATTCGCAGGCAGCAACCCGAGCTCTCCAGCGTTCTGACCTCCGGTGACGCGGCGCAGCTTCGGCAAGTCGCCCACTACTTCAAGGGCATGGCCGCCAACGTGTCGGCCCCGGCACTCCGCGACGCGCTGCTGGCCCTCGAGAGACAGAGTGCGGCCGGGGTGCTCGAGGGCGCGCAGGAACGGGTGCAGACCGTGCGCGATCTCGAGGACAGGACCGTCGCCTGCATCGCCCAGTTCCTCGACATGTCACAGGAGCCCACGTGAACATCTTGATCGTCGAGGATGACCCGGTTCACACCAAGCTGCTGTCGGGTCTGCTTGGGCGCTGGGGCTACCAGGTGCACAGCGCGGCCAACGGCGAGGACGCCATCCGGGTGCTGGAGCAGGGCCAGCCCATCTCGCTGGCGATCGTCGACTGGATGATGCCAAAGATGGACGGCCTGCAGCTCTGTCGCGAGATCCGGGAGCGCTTCAACGAGCCCTACCGCTACCTCATCTTGCTGACCGCCCGGGACCAGCGCGACGACATCATCCAGGGCTTCGACGCCGGCGCCGACGATTACCTGGTCAAGCCCGTGCACCACAACGAGCTGAGCGCGCGCCTGCGCGCAGCCAAGCGCCTCATCGACACCCAGCAGAAGCTCCTCGATGCCCAGGAGAAGCTCCGCGAGCAGGCCACCCACGACACCCTGACCGGGATCTGGAACCGCGGGGCGATCTTCGCCACCCTCGAGGCCGAGCTCGAGCGCGCCGTGCGTCAGCAGACGCCGTGTTCCATCGTGATGATAGACCTCGACCACTTCAAGAACGTGAACGACACCCACGGCCACCCCATCGGTGACCAGGTGCTGGTCGAGGCGGCCCGCCGCATCCGCGGCTCGCTGCGCCCCTACGACGTGCTGGGGCGCTACGGTGGCGAGGAGTTTCTGGTCGTGGCCCCGGGCTGTGATCAGCGCAGTGCTGGCGAGCTGGCCGAGCGCATTCGCAGCCAGTTCTGCGCGACGCCCATTGCCACCTCGGGTCCCACGCTGCCCCTGACCCTGAGCGCCGGCGTGGTAGCGCTGGAGGCCGGGGAGCGTGTCGAGCTGAATCGGTGGCTGGCCACCGCCGACCAGGCGCTGTACCAGGCCAAGAGCAACGGTCGGAACACCTGCGCCGCAGGGACCCTGCGCCCATGAAAGGCTCACCCATGGCACGCGTGCTGGCTGTCGACGACGATCCGACCGTGATCGCCCTCGAGCGACGGGTCCTCGAGCGCGAGGGTTACGAGGTGGTGACCGCGTCGGACGGAGCGGGTGCCATGGCGTTGCTGCAGGAGCAGGACTTTGACCTCGTCCTGCTCGACATCATGATGCCGGGCGTCGATGGCTACGCGGTGAGCCGGGCCTTTCGCGAGAACAAGGCCAACAGGCGCGTGGCGGTGATCTTCATCTCGTCCCGGGAAGACACCCAGGCCATCACCGAGGGCTTCCGCGCCGGCGGCACCCTGTTCCTGCGCAAGCCCTTCTCGGCCAACCAGCTGACCAGGATGGTCAAGGGCATGATCCGCGAGCCCTGAGCGACGACGCCCGACCGCCTGTCGTCGTCGCGAGGCCGGCGCCGCGCCCCGGAGATCACGGCCCGGCGACAGCGCCGGAGGCAGCGGTACCTCCCCAGCAACCCGGCGTGGTTACGCCGGACGCTTGCGGTCGGCGCGGCGATGGGGCAAGCACTGGCCCGGGGGCGCAGCACAGGAACCGGCCCATGGCCAGAGCACCAGAGCAACAGGCCCGCGACAGCGATGCAAGCTCGCGCGCCGTGCACCAGCTCCTCGACGGCCTCGACGACGTGGTGGTCAGTCCCGAGGTGCAGCGCGTACTGTCCGAGCACGTGCGCGACCGCGAGACCGGTGTCTTCGGCCGCCGGGATCACGGTCTGGGCAGCTCGCTCGGGCTCAAGGACGCTGTGGTCAGCCGCGGCTCCTGCGCTCTGGGTGTTCCGCTGGTCGACCTCATGCGCGGTTCCATGTGCGTGCTGGTTGGGCCCAACGGTTCGGGCAAGAGTACCTTCTTTGACGCCCTGATGGATGACGACAGCGTGACCCTCGACCTGCGCGAGGGCTCCGGCACCCTGGTGGTGGGCACCTCCAACAACCTGCACCGCAAGCGCCAGGGGCGCACCCGCCTGGCCCGCCTGGACCAGGAGGAGATCCTGGGGCCCATCGCCGGGCTCAGCGCCCTGGACACCCTGCGCCAGGGCCTGCGCTTCTTTCTCGACCAGTTCCCGGTCGACGACGCGCGCTGGGCCGAGCCCGACGGTTACGACGACAACCTGGCCAGCCAGGAGGCGCAGCTGCGCATCACCGAGATCACCTCGGCCCTGTTCAACCTCTTTCGCATGGACGAGTGCGCCCGCGTGCGGGTGCGCCAGCTCAGCGGCGGCGAGCGCACCAAGCTGTCGCTCATGCTGGTCATGATGAGCGATGCCGACGTCGCCCTGTTCGACGAGCCCACCAACCACCTCGACCTGGTGACCATCGCCAAGCTGCTCGGCATCTTTGACAAGCTGCAGCGCGCGGGCGTCACCGTCGTCAACGTCAGCCACGTGGGCTGGTTTCTCAAGCTCGCCGGCACCCACCGCACCTTGCAGATCGACGGCGCGGTGCTGCAGTCCTACCGCTCGCCCTTTGCCCGGGTGGGGCGCCACCTGCAGCTGTCGCCCACCCGCGTCGAGGGCATCGTCTGGTGCGCCGACGGACGCCCCAGCAGCGGCGTGCTGCTCGAGGGACTGCGCGACTGCAGCATCCCCGATTCGCCCTTGCAGCAGGTGCACTTCGGCTCGCTGGTGCCGGGCGAGGTGCGCCTGCTGATCGGCGACAACGGCAGCGGCAAGACCACGCTGCTGGAGTACTACGCGCGCCATGTCGAGGTGCGCCTGGGCAACGTGGCCTACCTGCCGCAGTTCTGGCCCGAGGACTTCGTGGCTAGCCGTCCCACCACCGAGCGCTTCTTCGATCAGGTCGTCGAGCAGACCCTGGCGTCCTGCGACGCCCACGCCCTGAGCGTGGCCCGCAATCGCTTTCTGCAGAAGCTGCAGGGCACCTCGCTCGACGGCAGGCATCGCCGCTTCTTCGATCTCAGCGGCGGCGAGCAGCGCCTGACCTGGTTCGTCGCCGTCAGCAGCATCCCGGCCGTCGACGTGATCATGGCCGACGAGCCCACCAACCACATGGACGATGGCATGCGCCAGCTCATCACCCGCGCCCTGGTCGACTTCGCGAACCGCGGAGGAGGCGTGCTGCTGTCGTCCCATGACCTGGACCTGATGCAGGCGCTGGAGGCCAACACCGCGGTGTCGCTCCGACTCGACACCTTCACCAAGCAGGACGGCCGCACGGTGATCCAGACCTTCGAGGGCAAGAGCATCAGCGCCCACGTCAGCGAGCGCATCGCCGCTGCCCGTATCCAGGGCGGCCGCGCCATCGAGAGCAAGCGCGCGCGCTGACGTCGGCCTGCTCGCGAGACCCCGCCTCGCCGATGCGCCCCCCTGGTTGCCGTCGCCACCGCGGCCTACATCGACACTCGTCGACCTGGTTCCCCTCACGCTGCGTCACAACAAGGACCTGCATGCTCCTGCGCACCAGCGCAGGGCCACGCGATAGCGACATAGCCACTGGAGGGACACACCCATGCATCACTCCGACAGCTGCGACTGCGACCACCTGAAACTGGAAGTGACGGGACAGGGTGAGGTGGATGACTGCCCGACCTGTGGTGCCGTGACCTGGCTGGGCGAGGAGAAGCCAGAGCAGGTCGCGGGAGACGCGCTGACCTGCGCGAACTGTGGCACGCGGGTCATCGCCTGGATAGGCGAGAACAAGGTGAGCACCCTGCGCCGATGCCTGTCCTGCGACGACGTGGTGGTCCTGCAAACTTGAGACATCCAGCAACGGCCGAAGTATGACCGCATACAGGTGCGCGTCAGACCCGGGGCAGCGGTCACGCGCAGCGGGCTGGCCAGCAGGCGCCAGAAGGGACTGTCGTCGGGCATGCGCGGCTCCCCCCTTTTACCAACTCGGTCACCCTGCTCACGGCTTGCGCGCGACCGGCCAAAGGCGCTTGATGGGAGTCCGTTCGATCCCCAGAAGCTCAGGAGAAGACCATGAAGACCTTTCTTGTCGCCCTCGCCCTGGTTACCTGCGTCTGCCTGGCCCGCCCTGCCCTGGCCGCCGAGTACAAGTGCAAGGGCGACAGCGTCGACAAGAGCGGCAGCACGCAGTTCAAGATCCGCCGCTCGGGCACGGACTTCACCGTCGAGAAGTCGGGCAGCACCAAGGGCAAATGCAAGAAGAGCGGCAGCAAGTACGTGATCGAGGTGTCCGGCAGCACCAAGGCCACCATCGAGAACGGCAAGATCTACAAGAGTGGCTCGTCCTGGGGCACCGTGTCCGAGGCCCAGCGCACCTTCGAGTGCCCGGACAACGAGGCCGCGACCTTGTGGGTGTTGCAGAAGATAGGCGCGATCTAGGGCCTGCGCCTGTCGCGAAAAAAAACTCGGAGCATCCGCGCCGCCGCCTCGGCCTCTATCCCGCTCAACACGTCGAGGCGATGGTTGAGCCGCGGATCTCGCACCAGGTCCATGAGCGAACCACAAGCTCCCGTGCGCGGGTCCGGCGTCGCGTACACCAGGCGGTCGACTCGAGCGTGAACGAGTGCGCCGGCGCACATGGGACAGGGTTCGAGTGTGACGTAGAGTGCGCAGCCGGTCAGGCGCCAGCGCCCGAGCACGCGAGAGGCCTCGCGCAGCGCCAGGATCTCAGCGTGAGCCAGGGGATCGCGATCCACCTCCCGCCGGTTGTGGCCCGTGGCCACCACCTGCCCGTCGAGCACGACCACCGCTCCCACGGGGACATCGTCGTGATCCAGCGCCAGCCTGGCCTCGGCCAGGGCTCGCGCCATGAAAGCCGTGTGCACCACATCGGCACCGGCACCATCACCCACCGTCGTCAACGCTTGAGGCGGCGCACGAACAGGTTGCTGCCGACCTTGAAGATCAGGAAGGGGCTGTCACGCGGCACCGGCACCTTGTCACTGAATCGGCCGGCTTTGTCAGGGGACAGGTTCTTACCATTTGCTGACACGTTGCTCCCTGGCGCCACCATGCCGCGGGTCTCGATGCTGCCGCCGCTGATGCGGGCGTTGGGCCGGGGCGTCAGGATGCGCAGCAACATGTCGTTCGAATCGAACTTGACCTCGAGGTCATACATGTCCGACGTCGACAGGTTTTTTCCTGCGGCATCCAGCGCACTGTAGGCCCACACGTACTTGCCGTCCTTCAGGGTCCCGGGAGCCAACCGGAGCTTGGCCTCGGTGGTCACCTGCTCAACCAGCGGCTTGTCAAACGAGCCGTCAGCGTAAATGGCCACGCGGTATTGCGGGGTGCCTGGCCGCTCGGTCCATCGAAAGGTGAGCTGCGGCGTCTGCCATTGCTGGTACACGACGACGGTACGCTCGCCGGAGGCCCGCACGATGTTCTTGCGCGCGTCCCCTCCCGAGGCGTCCTGGTCCCGCGCCAGGATCAGGCGCTGCGCCGGAGCGCTCTGCTGGGCGTTGCGCACCCGCCAGTGGTAGCCACCAAAACCAAGGCGGTCGGTGGTGTAAGTGGTGTCGGGGACCGTGGCTACGGTGATCAGGTTCTTGAACTCGGGATCCTTGGCGATCTCGATCGTGTAGGGGCCCTGTCCCTCGAGCTCGGACCAGACAAAGGTCAGAGCGGGCAGGCTCCCCGCGGCATACACCCGCCGCACGCCGGTGTTGATCTGCAGGGCGCTGCGCCCGACCGCGCGCACGCTGGCGGCGCCATTGCGATCGATGAGGGCTTCCTGGTTGGCCAGGACCTCGGCCGTGCTGCCATCCGCGGCCCGCACCGACGCCCGACCCTCGACCACCCGGATCCGTCCACCCCGCGCGTCGCCGCTGACCTCGACGTCGGCTCCGTGGCCCGACGCGATGATGGTGGCCTGCACCCCGCCCAGGGCCACCACCTGTCGCTGGTTGGCCACAAGCAGGACCTGGCTGCCACCACGGCGCAGCATGAAGCTCGCCCCGCCAGCGCCGACCTCGAGCTGACTCCGGCGATCGACGCGGGCCTCGCCGGCGTCACCGAGCCCCAGGGTGGCCTGGCCCGAGCGCGCCTCGACCACGTCGCCCACTTCAAGCGCGTCACCGGCACTGGCCACTCGAAAGCGGCCCTGGCCACCCGCCTGGCGATACACGCCGCGTCCAGCCTTGAGTGTGACCACGATGGGCGAGGTCTCACCCAGGTCCGGGGTGGTGCCCGCATCCGCGGTCCCGGCATCCACGGGTTCGCCGAACACGATGCCGCTCTTGTCCAGGCGCACGGTGATGCCCTGGGTGATGGTGTTCTGCCCGAGCTGCACCTGACCGAGCAAGGTGCGCACGCTGAGCCCGTCGTCACCCGAGGTCACGGCGATGCGAGAGGGATCCGCCCCGAACTGGATGGGCCCAAGCGAGGTCATCACCACCAGACCCGCGGCGGTGCCCTCGGCTTCGATGGTACCGAACAGCAAGCGCACCTGGCGCGCCAGCATCCCCTCGGGGCCAGCCTCGACCACCAGGGAGCTCGAGGGTCCCAGGGTCACGCTGCTGCCGTCGGGAAACCGCAGCGTTGCACTGCCTTGCTCATCGGAGCTGACCGTGTCACCAGGCCGCACCTCGGTTCCGTTGCCCGCCGCGAAGGCGGTGGCACTGCCGTGGCTGACCTGGACCAGTGGCGAGACTTCCTGCAGCACGCCAGCCGGTGCTGGCTGGCATCGGTCACAGCTTGCCAGCACGATCAGTAGCCCGGACAGCAGGGTCCGCGACCCGATCGGCGGCGAGCGCTCAGATTGTGTCATACCCCACGTTGCCATGGCTGGCTCGCTCGGCGCCGCGAGTCGCAGCGCGAATCACTTGGCCAGATCCACGTTGAGGATAACGACGTCGCCCGGACGAATGCGAATTTTCTTTTTCTGGGTTCGGTAGCCGGCTGCTCCCACGGCCACCGAGTGGTCACCCACGGGGACCTGGAAGCTGAACGCGCCGGTCGCCTTGTCGGTCTTGAAGCGACCGTCCTTGAGACCGGTGATCACGATGCTGGCCTCGAGCGGCCCGCCGTCGGCACCCTTGATGTTGCCGCGGATCTCGCCGAACTGCGCGGCCCCGGTCTTGGTGAGGCTGATCTCGATCGTGCGCACCGCATCGGCTCCGACCATGGCGTTGGCCTCGCCCACATCGTATCCGGCCGCCACCGCCTTGAGCTTGACCGGGCGATTGGCCGCCAGGGGGAAGGTCACGAAGGTGCCGTCGGCGCCATTGACCGTGAGCGGGCTGGACTCGGCTCCCACCACCTCGACCACGGCATCCACCACCGGACTCCTGCTCGCCACATCCACCACGGTACCCTGGATGCGGCCGGTGGGCGGAGCCACCTCCTTGACAACCTCCTTGATCACCTCTTTGGGCTTGTCGTCGAGTGGGGGCGGCGGCGACGTCACGGCCTCGCCGGGGCGGGCGAAGGGATCAAAGCGGTAAGCCACGCCCAGGTTGACCGCCCAGGGGGGAACGGCCGGGACATCCACGGCGATGGGATCGGGCCTCAAATAGGCCAGTTCGCCGGCCGCTGTCAGCAGCAGCATGTCCTCGCGTCCGAGGCCAACGCGCAGGCCCGCGCCCAGGTAGCCAGCGAGAGCCTTGGAAGTATCCACGCCGACCACCGGCGCGTCGAAGGTGGTCTCGACGAAGGGTGCCAGCGACAGGATCTCGAGCACGGCAATGCGGTAGTCCACGCCCAGCCCGACGTCGACCGAGGGAGTATTGGCGACCTGGGCACTGTAGCGCAGCACCGGTTCCAGCGGCTCCGTGAAGGCGAGTTCGGAGCGCCGCCAGCGCGCACCCAGGTTGAGGCTGGCATTGAGCCCGAAGGGTGCATGGTAGCCGGCGGCCAGCGTAAGTTCGGGGCTCACGGCCTGCCAGGCCAGACCGAAGCCGCTGCCGTCGGTGGGAAACAGCACCTCGAGCTGCCCACCCAGGGACAACCAGGGCATGAGCAGTGCCCCGCCGCGCAGGATGAGCGAGGGATCGCCGACGGTCTGGCTGACCTGCGGAGTTCGAAGCTCGTGGTGGTTGGCCAGGGTGCCGAAACCGACACCGAGCATCAGGTTATCCAGCGGAGCACCGAGCACAGCCACGCGCGCGCCGAACTGGGAATCCTTGGAGCCATCTCCGAACAGATCCTCGGTGTAGCTGTAGGAACCCGTCGTGGTCAGAGCGAAGCTACCTTGAGAAAGCCCGCGGCCGTCGAGCACCCGGACATAGGTCAGGCTCGATGGAGAACCCTCGTCGGCTCGAGCCACGCCAGGATCCTGGAGAGATCCCAGAACCACGACCGCAATCCACAGATTCCGCAGGAGCCACGTCATGGCAAGGTCCCCTTGTCGGCTGGGTGATCATACTCGATGCCCCACATGCCGTCATATTTTTCATGGGTGGAGTGCCGGTTCCCGGAGGTGGACGTCACTGCGCGTGCCGCCTATCATCTGGGGCTGATCGGCCTGCCCTGGCCATCGCGAGAATACGTGGACGAACACTGCACCTACTGTGGATCGGCGCGCGATCCAAGCCACGACAAGCCTTGGCGCTGCAAGCGCTGTGGCGCCCTGGTGCCCTGGGCCCAGCAGCCGCCGCACGGCAGACCCATCGAGTTCGGTCCCTACACGCTGGTGCGCCGCATCGCGGCCGGTGGCATGGGTGTGGTGTACGAGGCCCAGCGCAAGACCGTGCAAGGCTTCGAGAAAGCCTTTGCGGTCAAGCGCCTGCTGCCGGCCCTGAGTTCGGACCGGGACTTCGTCGACATGATCGTGGACGAGGCCAAGATCTGCGCCCAGCTCGAGCACCCCAACATCGTGCAGGTGTTCGAGCTCGATCAAGTCGATCGCGAGTTCTACATGGCGATGGAGTACGTGGCCGGCGGCACCATGGCCACCATGCTGCGGTTCAGCGCCGCGACCCGACGACTGCTACCGGTGCCACTGGTGCTGTACATCGTCGCCGAGGCGCTCAAGGGTCTGGCTCACGCTCACGGGAGCGGTCGCGGTGGCAGCACCGAGGCCATCATCCACCGTGACGTGTCGCCTCAGAACATCATGATCGGCCGTGATGGACGCGTGAAGCTGACCGACTTTGGCATCGCCAAGGCCATGGCCTCGTCGACAGTGAGCCGGATCGGCACGGTGAAGGGCAAGCTCGCCTACATGGCCCCCGAGCTCCTGAGCGGCCAGCGCGCCACCCAGCGCGTTGACGTGTTCGCCATGGGCGTGTTGCTGCACGAGGCCTTCTCGAGCCGGCGGCTGTTCAGGGCGGAAACCGAGGCCGCACTGATCTCGACCGTGCTACGCGGTGAGATCCCACCGCTGGCGCGCTATCGCTCCGACGTGCCGCGGCCCATCGAGCAGGTGATCCTCGGGGCGCTGTCGCGCGATCCCACCCAGCGCTATCCCGACGCCCGCGCGCTGCGCGATCACTTCCTGCAAGCTGTTCCCGCCGGCATGCTCGAATCGGGACTGGTGCAGAGCGAGAAGTACATCGCCGAGTTTTACGACATCGTGGGACTCCCCGGCGAACCTCTGGACCCTGTGAACGATGCGCCGATGAAGGGCCGGCGGAAGACCCCGGTGCAGTCACCCGCACAGGATGGCTCGCAGCCGGCCATCCTGCCTGACTTTGTCGACGTCGACATGAAGGACCGCAAGCAGTCGCGCTGGCTCCTGCCCGCGGGCATTGCAGGAATGGTGCTGGCGAGCGTGGTGGGTGGCGTGCTGTGGCTCGGTGGTACCCCCACGTCGGCGGGTTCCGACGCAGCCTGGAGCCTCCGTGACGCTGCAACGGCGCCGGACACGGTGAACACGGTGGCCGTCTCCGTGGATGCCGGCCACACACCCACAGCACCGGACGCGGGGATCGCCGCCACCGTCGATGCGAGAGCCAGGCCCAAGCCGCGCAAGCTCACGGTGCGCGACATCGAGCGCACCTTCAACAAGCACATGGGCGCGCTCAACGCCTGCGGAGCCCAGCACCGGTCCGTGCTGCCTCCGGGCGGGGTCAAGGTGGCCCTTGTGATCCAGTCCGATGGCAACGTGACCAAGGCCGTGCTGGCTCCGACGTCCATCCAGGGCACGGGCCTGGACCGCTGCCTGAGCAAGGTTGTGGCCCGCATGCGCTTCCCGGCGCACAAGGACGCCGAGATGAGCGTCACCGTGCCTCTTCAGTTCCAGGTGCAGTAGGAGCCCGTCATGCCCAGGTTTCTCGTCGCGGTCGGCCTCGCGCTGCTCCTCGTCGCCTGCCCCGACCCCGGCCTCGACGTCGACGCGGGCACCGGCCCCACTCTGGTGCTGCTCGAGGCGCCCAGTCCGGCGCGCGGTCCACTGCGAGTGCACCTGATCGTGGAGACGACCCGGGCCCTGAGCCTGGGCCTCGACGTGGACAGCGGCTCGGGTTCTGGCCCGGCCACCCTGTTCGAGGCTGCCTCGGACCTGCCCACACCCGATCCCAGCGCAGGCCGCATCGAGGTCACGCTGATCTGGGACAGTGTCAGCGACGTCGACGGCGACGCCCCGGTGCAGCTGCGCGCGCGCTGGAGCGCCGGGGGCGACAGCGGAGTGCTGGAGCCGGCGACCACGGTGCAGGTGAACAACGATCCCGATACCACGCGCTGGGTGCTGGCCCCACACCCCTCGGGCATGCTGCCCTCGGGCGGCTCGTCCAACGTCAACGATCAGGTCTCCGTGCTGACCCTGGATGCGCACGGTGGCATCGCCGACACCGGCACCGACCTCACGGTCGGCACGGGCCCCAGCAAGGCCCTGTTCACCCCCGACGGCACCCTGGCCTTCACCCTCAACGGGCGCGATTCCACGGTGACCGTGCTCGACGTCACCGCGAGCGGCATCACCCGCCGCACTGGCGCTCTGGATCTGAGCCCCTACAGCTTCTACGACCTGGCCGTAGCCCCGGACGGTACCTCGCTATTCGTGGTCGCGGGCACCGGACCTGAGAACGCCCTGTTCGAGTACGACCTGAGCAGTGGCACACCGGTCGAGATGCGCAGCCTGGATCTGGGATCCGTGGCCCAGTGCCTCGCCGTGTTCCCGCGCGGCGACCTCATCGCGGTGGGGCGCGGCAGTCCGAACGGTCGCTGGTTCGAGATCTACGACCGCCGCGACCTGAGCCTGGTGGGCGCCGTCGAGTACGACGCGTTGCTGTGCTCGGGGCTGCGCGTGTCCCTGGACGCACACTGGGCGGTGAGCGCCGACCAGCTGGGCAGCACCCAGGTGGCCCTGTTCGATGTCTCCGACGCCACGGCGCCAACAGTGGTGGCCACAGTGAGCAACCTGACCGCGGTGGTTGAGGGGATCTTTCACCCGGACAGCAGCGCCCTGGCCGTGAGCACGCTCAACGGCAACAGCGTGGTGCCCTACGCCATCAGCAGCAGCGGCCAGCTCAGCGCGGGCAGCAAGGTCTCGGGGGGCCTGTCCCTGGCCGCCGAGATGGACATCGTGACCCGGGGCAGCCAGCGCGGCCTGATCGCAGTGTCCGCGTTGACCGCGGTGGTCATGGTGCAGCTCGATGCCGCGGGCACCGCCTACAAGCGCGGCACCGTGGATCTGGGCAGCGGCATCGAGAACTCGGTCGAGGGGCTGGCGATCTCACCCTGACAGCACCTCACACACACCTCGCGTCGGCTCTGTCATCGGCCTGTCTGGCCCGCTTGCGCGGCCCGCGGGCGCGAGAGTAGTCTTGGCCCTTTCCGCGTCGCCACTCGGCTCGCAAAGGGCGGTCGAGTCCCACAGCACGCGGAGGGGAGAATCGGACGATGCAGGCCACCACCACCACGCAGGGCCGCAAGGCACTGACCCTGCAGCAGGCCGTCGATGAGGCGCAGCGCTGCCTGCTATGCCACGACGCGCCCTGCAGCAAGGGCTGCCCCGGCGGCACGGATCCCGGCACCTTCATCCGCCAGATCCGCTTTTACAACTTCAAGGGCGCGGCGCGCACGGTGCTGGGCAACAACCCGCTGGGTGGCGCCTGCGCCTACGTCTGCCCCACCGAGGACACCTGCCGCCTGGCCTGCACCCGCGAGGCCCTGGATAGACCCATCGACATCGACGGGCTGCAGGCCTTTGCGGCGCAGTACGGCCGCGAGCACGGGGTGCGCTTTGACCAGCGCGCGCCGGCGCACGAGCAGCGCGTGGCTGTGATCGGCGCCGGTCCGGCGGGCCTCAGCGCCGCTGCCATGCTGGCGCGCCGCGGCTACCCAGTCACGGTGTTCGAGGCCCGGGACAAGCTGGGCGGCATGCTGCGCTACGGCGTGCCCGAGGCGCGGCTCTCCGACGCCCTGCTGGATGCCGACCTCGAGGACATTCGCACCCTCGGCGTCGAGTTCAAGACCGGCGTCACCATCGACAGGGATGGCGGTGCCCAGAAGCTGCTGGCCGACGGCTACGCGGCGGTGTTCGTGGCGCCGGGCCTGTGGCAGGGCGTCACCCTGAACCTCCCGGGCGCCGATCTGAAGGGCGTCACCAACGCGGTGGCCTTCCTGGACCAGGCGCGCAGCGACAAGGGGACCGCGGCAGCCCTGGTCAAGGGCAAGAGCGTGTGTGTCATCGGCGGCGGCTCCGTCGCCATGGACGCCTGCTCCACGGCGCACGCCCTGGGCGCGCGCCGGGTGTACGCGGTGGCCCTCGAGGGCATGAACGAGCTCCCGGCCGCGCCCGATGAGCTGGCCCAGGCCATGCGCGAGGGCGTGCACTTCGTGACCCACGCCCAGATCACCAGCATCCTCGGAGACAAGGACGCCGTGAAGGGCGTCGAGGGCCGCGAGATCGAGTGGATCGAACCCGGCCGCTTCGTGCCGCAGAACGCCCGACCTGTCGAGGGAACCCACTTTGCCCTCCAGGTCGACGTGGTGGTGCAGGCCATCGGCCAGCGCCCGACCGAGAGCGCCGGTCGCATCCTCACCGCCGCCCGCGACGGCAACAAGCTCAAGGTCGACGCGACCAGCCAGGCCACCTCGGTCGACAAGATCTTCGCCGGCGGCGACATCAGCCGCGGCCCCAGCACTGTGGTGGCGGCCGTGGGTGACGGCAAGCGCGCGGCCCTGGCCATCGCTCGCCTTCTCGGCGGCAAGGAGGTGTCGGCATGAGCCCCAAGACACCGAGCCTCAAGGTCGACTTCTGCGGCGCCACCGCGCCCAATCCCTTCTTGCTGTCGTCGTCACCGGTGGGCAACACCTATGACATGTGCGCCCGCTCCATGGACCTGGGCTGGGGCGGCGTGGTGTACAAGACCATTGGCCTCGACTACGAGGTGCACATCACCCACCCGTCACCGCGGCTCAATGTCCTGAACCGGGGCAGCCAGCGCGTGGTCGGCCTGCAGAATGTCGAGCAGATCTCGGACCGGCCAACCAAGGACAACTTCGAGGACCTGGCCCGGCTCAAGAAGAACTACCCGGACCGCATGATCGTGGCCAGCGTCATGGGCCTGACCCATGCCAACGACTGGGCCGAGCTGGCCAAGCGCGCCCAGGACGCCGGCGCCGACCTCATCGAGTGCAACTTCTCGTGCCCGCAGATGACCGTCGAGGGCACCGGCCACAAGGCCGGCCAGGACACCGCCGTCGTCGAGAAGCTGACCGAGATCACCAAGAAGGCCTGCACCATCCCGGTCATGGCCAAGATGACCCCCAACGTCGCCGACATGCTGCCCCTGGCCCTGGCCGCCAAGAACGGCGGTGCCGACGCCATCAGTGCCATCAACACGGTCAAGGCCATCAGCCAGGTTGACCTGGACAAGTGGGTGCCCCTGCCCAACGTGGGCGGCCGCTCGTCGTCGTCGGGCTACTCGGGTACCGCGGTCAAGCCCATAGGCCTGCGCTTCATCTCGGACATGGCCCGGGATCCGCGGCTGCAGCTGCCCCTGAGCGGCATGGGCGGCATCTACACCTGGATGGACGCCGCCGAGTACCTGGTGCTGGGCGCCACCACCCTGCAGGTGACGACGGCCATCCTGCAGCACGGCTACCGCATCGTCGAGGACATGACCGAGGGCCTGCAGGACTACCTGGCGGACCGCGGCCTGAGCTCGGTGATGGAGCTGGTGGGCAAAGCCCTGCCGGCGGTGGTCGATCCCTCGGATTTGAGCCACGAGACCCAGGCGGTGTCGGTCATCGACCAGCAGCGCTGCATCGGCTGTGGCCAGTGCTTCCTGAGCTGCCGCGACGGCGCGGCCCAGGCCATCTCGTTCGGTGAGGACCGCAAGCCGGTGGTCAACGAGGACACCTGCTTCGGCTGCCTGATGTGCAAGCACATCTGCCCGGTCGAAAATTGCATCAGCTACAAGATCGTGCCCCACCACGAGTACACGCGACTGCACGCCCAGGGCTGAGACGGTCCGCTTGACGCGCGGGGCGCCGCGTGCGAGCAGAGGTCCCATGTCGGACCTCCGTCTCCTGCCCTGTGTCGTGCCGTTGCTGGGTGTGCTCGTCAGCGCGCCCGCGAGCGCCCACAGCCCGACCCAGCTCTATCAGTGGACCCGCCTGGTCGAGATAGACCTGCAGCCCGACCTGGTGCGCCTGCGCTACGCCCTCGCCGCAGGCCAGGCCCTGGGTCATACCCTGCGCCAGAGCATGGATAGCGACAGCGATGGCGTGATCAGCAGCGTGGAGCAGCAGCGCTTTGGCCGGGAGATGGCGGCTGTGCTGCAGCAGGGTCTTCACCTCGCCCTGGACGGCACGGTCCAGGACCTGCGCTTCGACCCGCCGCGCGTCCTGCTCGAGGACGATCGTGTGATCCCAGGCGTGGTCGATCTGGAGCTGGAGTGGAGTGCCCCCCTGACCGCCACGCCCACGCACCGGCACCGGCTCCGGTTCGAGGATCGCAGCGCGGTCCCGGCGGTGTACGACACCAGCATCGACATCGCCGAGCAGGGGGGCACCCAGCTGCTGTGGTCGCAGCTCGACGACGGACCGCGCCTGCTGCGGCAGCTGATCCACTTCACACGGCTGCAGGCCGAGAAGCCCTACTCCCTGGCCCTGGGCTGGCAGGACACGATGGATCCCGAGCGTGCGCAGGCCCTGAACGCGGGCTCCACGGATGCGCCGGCGCGGACTGCGACCTCCGAGGACAGCCTGCTGCGTCTGGTGTCCCGGCGCGAGCTGGGCCCGGGCGTGGTGTTCCTGGCGCTACTGCTGGCCCTGGCACTGGGGGCGCTGCACGCCCTGGCGCCTGGCCACGGCAAGACCCTGGTGGCCGCCTACCTGGTGGGCCGCCGCGGCACGGTGGGCCATGCAGCCGTGCTCGGGCTCGTCGTCACCGCGACCCACATCGCGTCGGTGGTGGTGCTCGGGGTGATCACGCTGTGGCTGTCCTCGCGCATCCTGCCCGAGCGACTGCTGCCCTGGCTGGAGCTGGCCTCGGGTTTGCTGATCCTGGGCATGGGCCTGTGGATGCTGGTTCTGCGCTGGCGCGACTGGCGCCGCCTGATGTCGGCTGGGAGCCACGGGCACGAGCACACGCACGACCACGCGCACGACCACACACACGACCATGCACACGACCACACACACGACCACGCCCACGGCCGCGCGCACGCTCACGGGCACGACCACGCACATGACCACAGCCACGTCATCCAGCGTGACGGCGGCCAGCCCGTGGGCTACTGGGAGCTGCTGGTGCTGGGGATCACCGGCGGCATGGTGCCCTGCCCGTCCGCCCTGGTGGTGCTGCTCACGGCCGTGGCTCTGCAGCGCATCGCCTTCGGCCTGCTGCTCATCGCGGTGTTCAGCCTGGGGCTGGCGCTGGTGCTCATCACCATCGGTATCCTCGTCGTCAAGGCGCAGCGTGTGCTGGAACACATGAACCTGGGCGCGCGCTGGCTGGCGCCCCTGCCCGTGGTGAGCGCCCTGGTGATCACCGCGCTTGGCGTGTTGCTGTTGGTGCAGAGCCTGCGAGCGGGTGCCCCGTTGCTGGGAGGTTGAGGGAACCCATGCATCTCCCGGACGGATTCTTGAGCCCCGAGTTGTGGATCCCGCTGGACCTGACGGCTGCCGGGGCGCTGTGGCTGGCGGCCCGGCGCGCTGCTCCCGAGCTGGAGCCGGAGAAGGTTCCGCTGATGGGCGTGATGGGCGCCTTCGTGTTCGCGGCGCAGATGATCAACGTGCCCGTGGCCAGCGGCACCAGTGGCCACCTGACCGGCGCGGTGTTGCTCAGCGTGTTGCTCGGGCCACACCTCGCCGCCACGGTGATGGCGGCGGTGCTCATCGTGCAGTGCCTGCTGTTCCAGGACGGTGGTCTGACCGCTCTGGGTGCCAATATCCTGCACATGGGCTTCGTGGGCGCCTACGGTGGCTACGCGGCGACGACGCTGGGTCGGCGCCTGCTGCCCGGCGCCTGGGGAGCGCGCGTCGGCGTGGCCCTGGGCTGCTGGGCGAGCGTGGTGCTGGCCTCCCTGCTGGTCGCGGTGGAGCTGGCGCTCTCGGGAGTGGTGGAGCTGCGCCCTGCCCTCGTGGCCATGGGTGGCGTGCACGCGGTCATCGGTGTGGGCGAAGCGGCCTTGACCCTGGCCGTGCTGAGCGCGCTGCACAAGCTCCGACCCGGGCTGGTGCCGGGATGGGCGGGCGCATGACGCACCGGTACCTGCTCGTCGGGATCGCCCTGCTGGCGCTGTTGATCGCCGGGCTCGTCGTGCACCTGGCGTCGCCTGCACCCGACGGGCTGGAGCGTGTGGCCGAGGACCTGGGCTTTGCAGGGCGGGAGCAGCCGGCGCCAGACAAGGTGCAGGTGATGCCGGACTATACTGTGCTCGGACTGGAGTCGTCCTGGCTGGGCAAGAGCCTGGCGGGCCTTGTCGGTGTGCTGGTCACACTGGTTGCGGGACTCGCCCTGGGCGCTGGACTGCGGCGCTGGCAACGCGAGGCATCCACGGGAGCCGCCCGCACCGAGCCCCCTGACGACACGCCGCCGCCGACGGTCCGGGGTGGCTGACGTGCACCACCACTACTTCGATCGGCTCGCCTACGCATCGAGTCCCGTGCATCGGCTGGATCCCCGGGTCAAGCTGAGCCTGGCGCTGCTCGCGATCCTGGTCGGCACCGGGGTTGGTGACGACGGGTTGTGGCGCCTGCTTCCGCTGGCCGGCGGCACGCTGCTATGCGCGCTCTGGGCCCGCCTGCCCCTGGTCGGTCTGCTGCGGCGCAGCTTGCTGGTGGTGCCCTTCGTGCTGGCGGTGGCCGTCCTGTTGCCCTTTCAAGGCGAAGGGGCCGTGGCCTGGTCGCTCCAGGTCGGAGGGTTCGAGCTGGCCCTTCGCGAGACCGGACTGCACCGCCTGGGGACCGTGGCCGCGCGTAGTTACCTGGCCATCTGGGTGGTGCTGGTGCTGGTGTCGACGACGCGCTTTCACCTGTTGTTGGCAGCGCTGCGCAGCCTGGGCATGCCGCGCCTGCTGGTGATGGTGCTCGGCTTTCTGTATCGCTACCTGTTCGTCGTCACCGGCGAGGCCCTGCGCATGCGGCGTGCGCGGGAGGCCAGGGCCGTTGGCCGGTCGCGGTTGAGGCTGCGCCTGGGCGCGGCGGGCAGCACCATTGGCCTGCTCTTCGTACGCGCCTACGAGCGCGCCGAGCGGGTCTACCAGGCCATGCTGGCGCGCGGCTTCGACGGTGAGCTGCCCCTGCCCCAGCCACTGCATCTGCACGGCCGCGACTGGATGGCCCTGGGCCTTGGCCTGGCAGGCCTGCTCGTCGTGCTCCTGCTTCCGCTGTCGAGGTGGCCGTCATGAGCGCTCCCGCCCTCCGCCTGCAGGGACTCCGCTACGCCTTCGCCGCGTCGCCCCGTCCTGCCCTCGACGGCGTCGACCTCACCGTGGCCGAGGGCGAGACCCTGGGCCTGATCGGTCCCAACGGCGCAGGCAAGTCAACCCTGGTGCTGCACCTGAATGGCACGCTGCGCGGCCAGGGCGTGGTCGAGATCCAGGGCCTGCCCGTATCGTCCTCCACGCTGCAGCAGGTGCGGCGCCGGGTCGGCCTGGTGTTCCAGGATCCGGACGATCAGCTGTTCATGCCCACGGTGCTCGAGGATGTGGCTTTTGGACCGGCGCACCTGGACCTGTCTGCCGAGGCCATCGCGGCCCGGGTACGCGAGGCCCTGACCGCGGTGGGGCTCGACGGCTACGAGGACCGCGCCCCACACCACCTGAGCGGTGGCGAGAAGCGCGCCGTGGCCCTGGCCACCGTGTTCTCCATGCAGCCCGCGATCCTGGTGCTCGACGAGCCCTCGGCCGGCCTGGACCCCCGCGGCCGCCGCCAGCTACTGCAGATCCTGAGCCGACACGCGGGCACACGCCTCGTCGCCTCGCACGACCTCGAGCTGATCCGCCAGACCTGCGGTCGCTGCGTGGTGCTCGACGCGGGACGCGTGGTCGCGGACGGCACCACGGACGCCATCCTGAGTGACGCGGAGCTCATGGACGCCCACGGCCTCGAGGTGCCCGCCTCGCTGCAGTCTTCGACGAGCCGCTCAGGCTCCTGAGCGACGGACCCGACGCAGCCCCGTCACTGGCACTGGTTGGACGTGCAGGTGTTGCTCGCGCAGTCGACCGCACTCACGCAGCCATCCCCCGCCAGGCAGTCGCCCCCTGCCTGCGTCGTCAAACAGTCGACCGAGCAGGTGCCGCAGGCCAGCGTGTTTGAGTCGTCGCAGACCTCGAACTCGGGACAGACCACCCCGTCCCCGCACACAGCGCCCTGGCCCGCAGCCGAGCAGTCTGCATTGCAGCTGCCACACACGTCCTTGTAGTTGTCGTCGCACACTTCGCTGCCGACCCTGTTGCCGTCCCCGCAGACGGGCGTGCACACCGACGGGCGGCCCTGGCACTCGTAGCCAAATTCGATGCCACAGGTCGACGAGCAGCCATCTCCGTTCGTGAGGTTTGCGTCTTCGCACTCCTCCGCGAGTGAAGAATTCACGTAGCCGTCGCCGCACTCGACGGGGGTGCACGATTGCGGATCGCTGCCGCCGGCATAGTCGCAACCGCTGGAGTCGGCCTCTCCCTCGTCGCAGACCTCGCCCGCCGCGGTGTTGAGGTAACCGTCGCCGCAGCGAGCAAGGGTGCAGGCCTCGGCGCCGCTCCCTCCCGCGTAGTCGCAGGTTGCCGAGTCCTCGCTTCCGGTGTCGCACTCCTCTCCGGTCTCGGGGTCTCCATCGCCGCACACCACGCAGTGGTCGGTCGCACAGGGGCCGCCACAGTCGGAGGTGCTGCTCGAGTAGTGACAGCTCCCGTCGACACAGGTACCAGGCGCCGCGTACTGGGTGAGCACGGTTCCGGAACAGCTGGACCCCGGTGCCACGTCACAGACGACACCGAGGCACAGCGAATCCCCGCTATCGGCACCACCGGGTACATCACCCGCGCCGGTCTCGGCGGGATCCGCGTCGACAGCAGCGGCGTCCGCGGCCTCGGCGTCCACACTCGCCGCGTCCGTGCAGCTGGTGCCACAGTCCGGGAGGTGGAAGCAGCCCGAGGTGTCGAGCGTGTCACAGTTCACGCACACGAGGTCTCCACCAGCGAAACCCTCGCTCTGGCAGGTCCGTACCCCGAACATCGTGCCGTCGCACAGCTCCAGCCCGCTGATGGTGCTGTCGCCACACACGCTCACGGGGACATCCTCGCTCACCGCGTCACCGGGGGCCTGGTCGGGTCCCGCGCTGCCGTCGCGGGCGGGCCCATCCACGACGCTGCGCTCACCGGGGCCAGCATCCCTCGGTGTCCCCTTGTCGACGCAGATCTTCGCCGCCAGGTCGCAGCGATACCCCTCGATGCAGTCCTCATCCGTCTCGCAAAGCCGGCTCTCAAGGTTGCGCTTGGGGTAGATGCAGCCCACCAGGCCCAGGATGAGGAGCGCATTGCTGACCACGAATATCGCGCGTCGCATCACTCGCCCCCCGCCAGGCCGAAGATCAACACCCCGGCACCGACCGCCGCCACCACGCCTCCGGTGCCGTACAGGATATTGGCGATCTGGGCCTGCAGATCGCGCGCATCGTACTGGGTCGCGGCGTCGACCTGCAGGGTATCCGCGGCCTCGGCCCGAGCATGGGCCTGCATGGCCAGCACCCCGAACACACCACCACCCAGGGCGGTGAGCGCGCCCAGGGCCAGCACACCACCACCCAGCACCGGGAGCAGGGGGAAATCCGCGGCGGCGTCCGTCTCGGACCGGGCCGACGCCACCTCGGGTGCGGTCACGCCGGCGGCGCGCAGGTCCATCACCAGGACCTTGCGATCGGATGCGGCCGAGAGGCCGGGCATGGCAGCAACGAAGCGATCCACGGCCTGGGGAAGCTGAGACGCCAGGGCATCCACGCTCTCGCCACGGAGCACGGTGCGCGCCGCCGAGGACGCGCTGCGGGCATCGAACAGGGTCAGGGTGAGCACCTGGCTGCGCTCGAGCCGCCCGAGCTGGCCGTGCACCACGTAATCCACGCCCATGGCCCCGGCGATCTCGGCCAGACAGGACTCGCTGTCGCAGCCCATCGACTGCTTCTGTGCCTCGAGCGCCAGCGCCTGGCGGACGTCCGCGCTCGAGAGCACGCTGAGTGCCTCGCGCGAGTCCAGCTCGGCGGTGAGCAGGCTGGTGAGGACGGCGGCGGGGCCCTCGTCGGCGTGCACGGGCAGACCCAGACCCAGCACGACCATCACCATCAGCACGCGTCGTTGCATGTGCATCCCCCCGAATCTACACCGACCCAGCGTGAACCCATCGCGGCAGCACCTTCTCACCAGGTCTCGAACAGAGCTTGCCAATGCCTCAGTCCCACGGCCGCCTCGCCATGCCCAGCCGCAGCAGCCGCTCGAGGAGCTCAGGATACTCGATGCCGGCGGTCAGTGCAGCCTGTGCAAAGTCCTCGTCGCGGGCGATCTGCGGGTTGGCATTGGCCTCGAGAAAGAACAGGGTGCCGTCCTCGCGCAGACGAAAATCCAGACGCGCGTATCCCGACATGCCCAGGATGCGGTAGATGCGCTTGCACTGGCGGCCAAGCACGCGCTCGACGTCTTCGGGCAAGTCCTGCGCCGCCTCGCTGATCACTCCCCACTTCTTCTGATAACTGGCACTCCACTTGGCACGCGCGGTGGCGATGAGGGGGACGCCCTCGGGCTTGTTGGTGAACAGCAACTCCCACACCGGCAGCAGCTGCAGCCGCTGGTTCCCGAGCGCTCCGACGTACAGCTCACGCCCGTCGACAAATTCTTCCGCCATGGCCGCGGTCTGGGCGTGCTCGTGCACGAAGGCCACGCGAGCGGCCAGGGCCTCGTCGTCCTTGACCAGCGAGGCCTGGGCGATGGCCAGGCTGGCGTCCTCGGTGACGGACTTGACGAAGAGTGGGAACTCGAGCCCACGCGGACGCTTGACCCGGCGGCCGCGCTCGAACACGGTGAACGCGGGTACGCGGATGCGGTGATAGCTGAGCAGCTTCTTGGTGACCGCCTTGTCCCGGGACAGCACGAGGCCGCGCGGGTTGCAGCCCGTGTACGGCACATTGAGCAGCTCGAGAAAGGTCACCACGTTCTGGTCAAACAGCACGTGCCCGGCGAATTCCTCGAGCAGGTTGAAGGCCACGTGAGGCTTGAAGACGTCAATAACGTCGCGGATGACGCGCAGGTCATCGTGCACGCTCACCGACTGCACGATGTGACCGAGCTGTTTCAGGGTCTCGATGACATCCCGCTCGGTCTTCCAGGGCGCGACCTTGAGGCCATCCTCGTCCAGACCCGAGACGTCGTCCGGGGGCTCCAGGCCCTCGCGAATCAACACCAGCACCCGGCGCGGCTTCACGGCCTTGCGGCGCCGTGCTTTCCCGTTCTGCTGCACCTTGTTGGTCACATCTGCACCCAGCGACGCTGGCGGTACAGCGAGGTCATGGTGTGCTTGGTCAGCATCACCACGAGGTCGCTGCGTGCCTGACGCGGCGACGACTTCACGTACAGCCCCAGCTCGCGACAGCGCACGATCACATCCTGCAGCACATGCTCCAGCTGGTAGCGGTGCTCGCCCAGCCAGCGGTCGAGCTCCTGGATCACCTCACCTCGAACCCGGCGCACGAACACGGTGGCCCGCTCGCGATCGCGGCCCCGCTGAGGTGTGAACACCTCGTAGAGATCGCGGTCGTACAGGCCGGGATACAGGCTGGTAGGACCTCCGCGCTGATGCTCGAAATACTCGCGCAAGGTCAGCTCCAGGCTTTCCACAGGTTCGTAACGCGCCCGCGAGCGCACCAGCGGGGTGCGTCCCGCAAGTTCGTCCATGAGCGCGTCGACGTACTCGAGCTTCTTGAGCGCGGGCCAGCCCTGGTAGCGCTGCCGCCAGTTCGAGCGCGGCGCCAGCCACACCGCAAAGGTCTCGGCAAAGTCCTCGTCGGGGTGGGCCTGGGCGTACCAGTAATACAGGTGCTGCACGTGGCGCTTGCTGTAGGGGTTGGGACGGTAGCTCAGGGGGTAGTTCTTGCTCGACAGGCCGAACAATTGCTGCTTGCCGCGCTTCAGGTGCAGGCGGAAGGCGTGATCGACCACGTGGCCGGCCTCGTGGCGCAGAATCTTCATGCACCAGTCGTGCGCCGCTCCCTCGACCTCGCCGCCCATGCTGCGCTGCAGACGAATCAGGCGCGGGTGCGCCAGGTAAAACGGGATCGCCGTGCCTATCATGCGTGCGGGTGTGAACCACTCGTCGCTGAGCCAGAAGTACACGGGGAGCTGAAGATCACGTGCAGCCAGCTCCTCGCGCAGCTGGGCGATTCGCGCCTCGAGCGGCGTGCCCTCGATGCGCAGGTCCAGGTCGCAGACCCGCGTATCGAGCAGACGCTCGACGGGCCAGCGGATCCAGGCGCGGCGCGCGCGCTTCGAGCTTCGGGTCTTCGGTGCCATGTCACCAGGTCGCATAAGCTGCGTGACGACGAGTATGTCACGCGCCCCCGGGTCCTGCGAAGGTCGATGTTCGCCGCAGGGGCACGGCTCGGCGGGTGCCGCTCAGCGCACCTCGCACAGGGCCATGTTGTCGGGATTGAGGGTGTAACCCGTGATCGCAAAACCAGCGTCCACGGGCTCGGGATGATTGGGATCGACCCACACGAGCTTCTTCTCGCCGTCGCGACCGCGCAGCTCGACCGGGATCTCCAGACCGTCGGGCACAGGCTTGTCGACATCGAGGCGCAGCAGCAGGCGCTGGCCCTCGACGCGGCTGCGATCACCCAGGCGCGGGATGTCCCCGAGGCCGTTGAAGGCCTTCAGCAGGGGTGCAAAGTCGTGGCCGGTTCTGCCCTCGACGAACTTCATGAGATCGTCGCTGGATGCGGCCTTGCCCTTGTGCGTCGCGTACCACTCGCGCAGCACCGGGTCGAAGACGTCACGCCCGAGCCTGGATTCCATGCTGCGCAGCATCCAGCAGCCCAGGCTGTAGGGCAGCGAGGTCCACACCTCCAGCGGGTCGCTGGTCGGGGGCAGGGCCAGTCCCCGCGCGCCCTCGCGAAAGGCCGAGCGGATCTTGCGCGTGGCCTCGTCCATCACGGTTTGAAAGCGCCCCTCGCCCTGCAGGTGGCCCACGCAGCGCGCCTCGATGTAGTCGGCAAAGCCCTCGCTGATCCACAGATCGCCGTAGCTGGCGACGCGCACGTTGTCGCCGAACCAGTGGTGCGCGGTCTCGTGGATGGCGCAGCGCTTGGCAAAGGCCAGGTTGCTGTTGGAGCCCACCATCATCGAGATGGCGCCGGCGTTCTCCATGCCCCCGAAGTCGCCCTTGACCTCGATCAGGTTGAGGGTGTCGCCGAAGGCGTAGGGGCCAAGCCACGACGAGAAGTAGTCCACGGCCTCGGCCGCGCTCTTGACGTAGGCCTCGCGTACGTGATCCGGGATGCCGCTGGACAGCTCGGCGCCGGTGACGGTGACGCCGCTTTCACTGGTGGCAGTGGCGCGTCCACCCTTCTTGCCCGTGTAGAGCGCAACGGCGTAAGCCGGCACCTCGCGGTCGAGGTGAAAGCGCTCGCTGTCGACCGCGCCCGGCCCGATGGCGGTGCGATCGGGGCCGACGCGTACGGTCACGGTGGCGGTGGCGCCGTCCGCGGGCGAGGCGTTGCTCGGGAACAGGGCGCCCGTGTGGTCGGGCCACAGCAGGGTCCAGCAGGCGCCGGTGTAGCGATCGCGGATCAGGCCGTAGCCGTTGGTGTCGGTGGTCGGGGTGACGGCGTAGCGCACCTCGATGCTGCTGGCGCCCGGTGCCTCGACGTGCAGTCTGTTGTCGGCGACGCTGTAGGGCACACCCTTGCCGTCGACGAGCACCGAGGCTATGGCCAGGCGTTCGCTGTCAACCTCCAGGATGGCGGTACCGTCGACGGGTTTGTCGAGGTCGATGCGCGCCCGCGCCGGAAAGCTGTCGCCGTCAGCCGAGAAGTCGAAGTTCAGCTCGTAGTGGCGCGCGGTCACGTTGGCCGATGGCACTGCGTGCGCCAGCACCTGCTCCAGCTCGGCGGGAAGGAGTTGGGCTGTCACCCCGAGCAGCGAGGCCATGGCCTTGCGCGCGGGCGCCGTCTCGTAGTCGTCGAGCTCGCGGTCATACTGGACCAGCTTGAGCAGGGACTCGGCCTGGGCGCGATCCCCGGGATCATCGATGCTGCGCGCCGACTGCTGCAGGCGCGAGATGGCTGCGCCGTCCACACGCCCGCCCTCAGCAAAAGTCTTGCGGAAGAGCGCTGTGAAGCGATGGGCTTCGACGCTGGGCATGCTGATCTCCGGGTCCTCGGGGGAACCGCGATTCGCGCGCTCCCCAACCCCACGCACACTATATTCCATGCCCGGTCGTTTCGGCGTCCGGCCTCCCCGCCCCGCGCGAGCGCCAGATCGCGTGCCGTCATGCTAGGATATCTCAGCGCCACTGCTCGAGGATGACCCCGTCGTGACCACCATCGATCGCCGCCACCCCTCGACCCACCGCGCCGCGGTGAATGCCCATGGCGCGGCGAGCTCGCCGACCCCCACGACCGGGACCCCGGTGACCACGGCCCTGGGCCCACCTGGAGATGGCCTCGACGCGGGCCATCGCGCCAGCGACGGGCTGCTCGGTCATGACAACCCCCTGCCCTCGCCCCCACAGCCAGGCGTGGGCCCCGGCCTGCTGGGATTTCTCGCCACAGGTCACCTGGCCGCGACGACGACCGGGGGTCGGGCCGCGTTGCCCGTCACCGGTCACGACGTGGCCAGTACCAGCGAGGCCGAGCTGGGCAGGCTGCGCGCCAGCCGCGATCCCCGGGATCAGCGCCTGGCCAACACCATCGTCAATGCGCGCCGCGCCTACGCCGACACCCTGGCCCAGGGTGGCCGCGTGGTGGTGAGCCAGAGCCCGGCCAACGGCGGCCAGCCCGTGCTCACCCTGGTGCCGCCGGGCTTCGACCCCAGCAAGCCAGCGCGCGTGCACACCCACTACCACGGCTGGAACAGCACGGTGGCGGACGCGCCGGGCCACGGCACGCGCCGCACCGAGAACATGCAGGACATCCAGCGCCGCGATCCGCAGACCCTGTTTGTGTTGCCGGAGTGCAGCAACGCACCCACCCGGGGCGCGGGCCAGAGCTACAAGGCGGCCTGGAGCAACGTCTCCGACCAGGCGCGGACCACGGACGATGCCCTGCGTGCCGCGGGCGTACGCCCCGAGCAGGCGCGCGAGCATGTGGTCAGCGCCCATTCGGCCGGCGGCAAGGCCCTGCACTTTGCCATGGCTGCACACCCCGATGGCTCGGGCCTTCGCGCCGACAGGCTGCAACTCTTTGACTGCTTCTATGGCGACTGGGACCAGGCCGTGCGCAGCTGGGCCGGTACCGCCAACGGCCGCCAGGCGTCTCGCGTCGAGTACTTTCACGGCACCAACGACAACCCTCGCGGCCTGAGCCAGGGCCTGCAGCGCGCCTTCGGCGATCGCTTCCGCACCACCAGCGACGGCAACCACGATCGCACCGTGGCGCGGCACCTGGACCAGGCACTGCCAGATTGAACGGGCGCTTTTACCGCCAGTCACAGCCCCCCTCTGACTGACGCCCCGCCTGCAGCGGGCCCGCCACAGTCAGAAAGATCGCCCTCGAGCTGCTATGCTTTATAATCACGCATTGTGATCAGCGTTTCGGGGGGTGTGAGGTCCGGTGGTTTGAGCCGCGCAGCCACAGCGAAGGGGATCCCCACCTTGTTACAGGCCCGCCTGACCGGGCATGCTTTTTTCGCACTCTGGTTTGTCCTCGTCGGCTGCGCGCGCACGGGCTTCCAGCAGCCACCGCGGGACAGCGGTTCCCTCGTCGTCGATGCGGGGCGAACCGATGCCCCGGCGCTGGACGTCCCACCGCAGGATTCTTGCGTCGACGCCACGGCCAGCGATGGGTGGAGACCGGATGTTCCTGCCTCGGACACTCGCTCCCTCGACGCTGCCACGGCTGACCGGGACGTGGACGCATCCCTCGCTCTGGACGCGACCACCCGCGACAGTCAGGGCCTGGATGGATCCAGCGATGCTGCCCGGGCCGATAGCAACGGCGTCGACGCCGCTGTTGCAGATGTGACCACCCTGGACCAGACCAGCGCTGACAGCACCGCCCCGGATTCGGCGATCGCAGACAGCGCGTTGCCAGACACCAACGCCATGGACAGTACCCAGCCGGACGCGGCGATCGCGGACAGCGCGTTACCAGACAGCAGCGTCGCGGACAGCATCCAGCCTGACACGGCGGTCGCGGACAGCAGCCTTCCCGATGCGACCATTGCGGACAGTGCGGCAGCCGGTGATGCCAGTCTCGACGCGGCCAGCGCCCAGGACGCGGGAGGATGCGCGCGCACGCCGCCGTGGTGGAACCCGGACTACTCCCTTCGTCGCCCCCTGCGCATCACCGAGAACATCGCGGGCTCCCTGGCCACGGGCTACTCGGTGGTGCTGCGCTACGACTCCAGCCTCGACGTCAACGCCGCCCGCTGCCTGCCCACTGGCGACGATGTGCGGGTGGTGCGTTGGGACGGCGCGACCTGGACCGAGCTGGACCGCCACCTGCGGCAGATGGACAGCACGACGACAGAGATCTGGTTCAAGACCCCTGCGTCCATCACCGGCAGCGACGTCAGCACCTGGCTGTACCTGGACAACCCGGGCGCTGGTCTGCCCCCGGCGTCCTGGGTCGACGGCATGGCGGGGACTTCGGCTGTGTACCTGGCCGCCGACGACTTCGAGTCCTATTCCCTGGGCGGCCTCGCCGCGCAGAGCGCCTGGGAGGGCTCGACCGCCTATCGCGTGGTGGTGGATCCCGACGACGCCAGCAACCAGATCCTCGAGCTCGCCAGCAACCCGCCCAGCGTCGCGGGCTATCTCTTCGCGGGCAGCTACAGCTGGACCGACATCGCCATCCGCGGCCGGCTGAACATGGTGAAGGCGCAGGGCAAGGACGCCAGCTACGTCGGCTTCTGGCTGCGAGCGCCCACGGCCACCAACTTCTGGGCCGCGTACAGCGGCTACTTCGACCCGACCACCGTCGAGCACTACCGCTGCCACCTGTCCTCGGCCACGGCCACCGGGCTCGACACCAGTCCGGCGTCGGTGCGCACGGGCACCACCTCGGTGACCCGCGCGAAAACCTGGCACGAAGAGGAGGCGCACGTCCGCGGCGACCGCCTCGAGCACTTCCTCGACGGCAGCTCGGTGCTGAGCACGCCCAGCGCCGGAGTCCCGGCAAACGGCCGCGTGGGCCTGTGCTACGGCTACACCCAGGGCACGGTGCGCTGGGACGACATCGTGGTGCGCGCCCTGGTCAACCCCGAGCCCGTGGTCAGCGTGGATGGCCTGGACGAGGTCGGCTGCCCCTGAGCGCGCAGCGCTCGAAGCGAAAAGCGCGCAGGGCTGGGTCGTCGAGGAGCGAGCAGGTGTGCCCGGGAATGCGGTTCGCGATCAGGGACAGAGAATCGTACCCGCCATCGCGCCGTGCCCGTCGATGAGCACCTGGGCGCCGTGCTCGCCGTTGACCATGAACACGCCCTCGCCCACCACGTACTGATCCGGCTGCACGACGTTGCGGAAGTCGAGGGTGCCGTCGGTGACCTTGAGCCACAGCTCGTAGCCACTGGCGTCGTGGAGGTTGGCCCAGCATCCCGCGCTCTGGCACACGGCGGTGACGAAGCCCTCGATCTGCACCAGCTGCCCGTCATGGCTCGTGGGATCCGCAGCGATGTCGCCGATGGAGACGCTGCTGGTCAGGGTGATGCCATTGAGGATCTGCGTACCGTTGTCGAGGGCATCCTGCCTCAGCTGCGCCGGGTCCTCGCAGGGCGGCAGGGTGAAGGTATCCACCGAGCCCGCGTCGAGCTGCTCGCCGTCGTCGTCGTCGGACGCAGGTGCCATGCAGGGCATGCCGAGCAGGCAGGTGAGCGACAGGGCGGCGAACAAGGCCAGGGGAAGGCGGCGTGTCATGACAGGCTCCGGTGCTGAGGACGTGTTGGGAGACACCGATAGCGGAGCCAGGACCTCCTGGGAAGTTTAATCCTTACAGTATAACTAAGTTATTACCCGGAGTGCCAGGACGCGTCGCCCCGGAACACAGCCCGAAAAGATCACCTCACTGTCGGCAGCACAGGGTACCGGCATAGGTGTTGCCGTCACAGCCCCCGAAGTACTCGTTGGGGACGTTGCTGCCCAGCCCGCAGTTGATCCAGTTGCACTCGTTGTTCTCGGAATCGCGACGCGCCCCGCAGACGCGCATGGGTGCGCTCGCCGGATAGCAGGTGTTGCCTCCGCTGAACAGGGCGCGGCAGGCGCCGCTGCCTGCGCCGTTCCAGTTCAGGGCGTCGGAGGTCCAGTAGTTGTGGCTCGGGGCAACGCCCGCCCTCTCGTCCACCCAGATCTGCGCCCCGCACGCGCTCCAGCCCGCTGCACACAGGGTGTCGCGGTTGGCATAGGTCACGCTGCCCGCACAGCCCGCCATGCGGCTGTCGAAGACCTGTTCGACGCTGCCATCGGCGCAGGCATCCACACACTGACCTCCCACACAGGAAATGCCAGGGTGGCAGGACGTTGTGCAGTTCCCGCAGTGCGCGGGATCGCTGTCCGTGTCGACGCAGCCACGGCCACAGCAGGCAGGCGACACGCCCGAGCAGCTCAGCTCACAGGTCCCGCAGTGGGAAAGATCGGTGTCGAGATCGACACAAGTTCCCGCGCACTCGTCAGGCGTGGGCTCTGCACACAGCGCGGCATCGGCGACCGCGGTGTCGGCGACCGCCGCGTCAGCCTCAACCGCATCCGCGACGGAGGTATCTGCCAGCGCCACGTCGACCGCGCCGCTGTCCTGGTCCATGGTGCTCTGATCCTGCCCTGTCGCCGCATCCGACGACGCGGCATCCGCCCCGCTATCCGTCGCCTGAAGGGTGTCGCCGGGGGCCGAGTCCGTGGCCGGGGTCGTGTCCAGAGCCGCCGCGGCGTCCTGGGCCTGCGCCGCGTCCGCTGCGGCATCCAACTCGACAGCATCGAGTCCTGCGGCATCGCGGGACGCGCTGGCATCCGCGGGCAGCGTCAGATCCACCCCGGCCCCATCGAGATCAGCGGGGCGGTCCGCAGCGGCTGCGTCCCCGGCGGCGTCAGACCCACCATCGCAGTGCGCATCGGCCCCGTGCTCAAGTCCCGCCGCGTCCAGATGCACGAGCCCGCGGTCCACCGCTGCCGCGTCGCCAAGAACCGTGGCCGCATCGACGGAGGAGGTTTTTCCGGGGACGCACACCTGTCGCTGGAGATCACAGATGAAGTCGCGCAGACAATCGTTGTCTGTGCTGCACTCGAAGGCCAGGGCGGCGGGGCCGGCCAGGGGCACCGGGCACGCGCAGACCCAGGCACAGAGGCCCAGGATGCTCAGGCGGAGCTGTCGTCGCCCTGGGTTCATGGCCGCAGAATAGCATAGACACTGGAGACAATGCGCAGGGGGCAGCCGGACCTCCGGCGCCCCACTCATGCAGGTGTCGTCGTGGCGAGGCGTGAATAAGAGTGGTCCGCGAGCGAGGAGAATCGGTTGGCGGAGCGGATCGAGCTCAGCGACCGAACCAGCTCGACGTGAGGTACTCGCGGTTCATGCGCGCGATGTTGGTGATGCTGATGCGCTTGGGGCAGGCCTTCTCGCACTCGGCCTCGTTGGAGCAGTTGCCAAAGCCCAGGGCGTCCATCTTCTTGACCATGGCGCGCACGCGCTCCTTGGCCTCGACCTGGCCCTGGGGCAACAGCGCGTACTGCGACACCTTGGCGCCGACGAAGAGCATGGCGCTGGCGTTGGGGCAGGCCGCCACGCAGGCGCCGCAGCCGATGCACTGGGCCGCGTCCATGGCCAGCTCGGCGTTCTCGGGGCGGATCAGGATGGCGTTGGCCTCGCCGGCGCTGCCGGTGCGCACGGACACGAAGCCGCCGGCCTGCTGGATGGTGTCCAGGGCCGTGCGGTCGACGATGAGGTCCTTGAGCACCTTGAATGGCCTGGCGCGCCAGGGTTCGATGGTGATGGTGCTGCCATCGGCGAACAGGCGCATGTGCAGCTGGCACAATGTGGTGCCGTCCTGGCCACCGTGGGCCAGGCCATTGACCACGCAGCCGCAAGCGCCGCAGATGCCCTCGCGACAGTCGTGCTCGAAGGCGATGGGGTCCTTGCCGGCCAGGGTCAGGTCCTCGTTGACGAAGTCCAGCATCTCCAAGAAGGACATGTCCGGCGAGATGTCCTTGGCGGCGTAGGTCTCGAAGGCACCGGGAACGCTGCTGCTCGGCTGGCGCCAGACTCGCAAGGTCAACTTCATGGCTTCACCCTTTCGCGGTCACCCTGGACCTTGAGGTCTCGTGTCGTCGAGAAAACAGGTCCTGCGCGGCCCCTACTTGTAGCTGCGCTGGGTCAGCTTGACGTTCTCGAACACCAGGGGCTCGATGATCTTGTCCGGCTCCTTGTCCGTTCCGGTCCAGGACCAGGCCGTGACGTGCGTGAAATTCTCGTCGTCACGCTTGGCCTCGCCCTCGTCGGTCTGGCTCTCCAGACGGAAGTGGCCACCGCAGCTCTCCTTGCGCTCTAGGGCATCGCGCACCATGAGCTCGGAGAACTCGAGGTAATCGGCCACCCGGCTGGCGCGCTCCAGCGATTGGTTGAGGTCGTCGCCCGAGCCCGGCACCTTGACGTTCTTCCAGAACTCCTCACGGATTTCGGGGATCTTCTGCAGCGCGTAGGTCAGGCCCTTCTCGTCGCGGGCCATGCCACAGCGGTCCCACATCAACAGACCGAGCTCGCGGTGGATGTCGAGCACGGTGCGCTTGCCGTTGACCGCCATGAGCTTGCGGATGTGACCCAGGGCCGCCTCCTCCGCCTCCCGGAAGGCCGCGTGCCCCGTGTCGACAGCGCCGAGGCCACCGGAGGCCAGATAGCCGCCCAGGGTGTAGGGGATGATGAAGTAGCCATCGGCCAGGCCCTGCATCAGGGCGCTGGCGCCCAGGCGGTTGGCGCCGTGGTCCGAGAAGTTGGCCTCGCCTAGCACGAACAGGCCGGGGATGGTCGACATCAGGTTGTAGTCCACCCACAGCCCGCCCATCGTGTAGTGGATGGCCGGGTAGATCATCATCGGCGAGGTGTAGGGATCCTCGGCGGTGATGCGCTCGTACATCTCGAACAGGTTGCCGTAGCGCTTCTCGATCACCTCGCGACCGAGGCGCTTGAGGGCGTCCTCGAAGTCCAGGTACACGGCCAGCTTGGTGCTGCCGACGCCGCGGCCCTCGTCGCACACGTCCTTAGCATTGCGGCTGGCCACGTCGCGCGGCACCAGGTTGCCGAAGCTCGGGTACCGGCGCTCGAGGTAGTAGTCGCGCTCGGCCTCGGGGATGTCCTTGGGCTTGCGCGTATCGCCCTGCTTCTTGGGCACCCACACCCGGCCGTCGTTGCGCAGCGACTCGCTCATCAGGGTGAGCTTGCTCTGCTTGTCGCCGTGCACCGGGATGCAGGTGGGGTGGATCTGGGCGTAGCAGGGGTTGGCAAAGGCCGCGCCCTTCTTGTACGCACGCCAGGCCGCCGAGCCGTTGCTGGCCTGGGCGTTGGTCGACAGGAAGAACGTGTTACCGTAGCCGCCGGTGCAGAGCACCACGGCGTGGGCCGCGTGGCTCTCGAACTTGCCGCTGACCAGGTTGCGCACCACGATGCCGCGCGCCTTGCCGTCGACGACAACCAGCTCCTTGAGCTCGCGGCGGGTGAACATCTCGACCTGGCCCAGGCCGACCTGGCGCATCAGGGCCGAATAGGCGCCGAGCAGCAGCTGCTGGCCGGTCTGGCCGCGGGCGTAGAAGGTGCGCGACACCTGGGCGCCGCCGAAGCTGCGGTTGTCCAGGGTGCCGCCGTACTCGCGGGCAAAGGGCACGCCCTGGGCCACGCACTGGTCGATGATGTTGTTGGACACCTGGGCCAGGCGGTAGACGTTGGCCTCGCGGGAGCGGTAGTCGCCACCCTTGACCGTGTCGTAGAACAGCCGCCAGATGCTGTCGCCGTCGCCGGGGTAGTTCTTGGCGGCGTTGATGCCGCCCTGGGCCGCGATGGAGTGCGCGCGACGCGGGCTGTCGTGAATGCCGAAGCACTTCACCTTGTAGCCCAGCTCGGCCAGGGTGGCCGCGGCCGAGGAGCCGGCCAGGCCCGTACCCACGACGATGATCTCGTACTTGCGCTTGTTGGCCGGGTTGACCAGCTTGAGATCGAAGCGGTGCTTGTCCCACTTCTCGGCCAGGGGTCCCGAGGGAACTTTGGAGTCGAGTGCTGTCATGACGACTGTCCTCGTCGACCGGGCGACGTCGTGGGGTTCAATTGAACTTGATCTTCTCGGCCGCGAAGTACACCACGACCGGGATGAGCCCGAAGCCCAGGGCGAAGATCACGCTGAGCACCGTCGAGAAGCGGCGCAGAGCACCTGTACGCAGGGTGTCAAGGCCGATCGACTGAAAGCCGCTCCAGAACCCGTGGCTGACGTGCGTGCCCACGACCAGCATGGAGAAACTGTAAAAAGCCACCCACAGCGGATCGTGAAAGCGCTCGCCCACGATGGCGGCGATGGTGGTGCCGGTCTTGTCGATGAGGGTGAAGTGGATCAGGTGGAACACCACGAACAGCAGGATGTAGGGACCGCTGAAGATCATGGTGCGCGAACCCAGGGAGCGGCCGCCCTCGCTGCGCTTGCCCGCGTAGTCCACGGGCCGCGCCGCCTGGTTCTGAAAGATCAGGATCATGGCGAACACGATGTGGATGCTGCCTATGGTCAGCAGGCCGATCTCGAAGGCCTCGACCAGGGGGCCCAGGCTGTGCAGCGTGGCGGCGTAGGCATTGAAGGTGTCGCTGCCGGCGTAGATGGTCAGGTTGCCGACGAGGTGGATGACCAGGAAGGCGATGAAGGCCAGACCGGTCAGGGCCATCAGCTCCTTCTTGCCAATCGAAGACGTGAGGATGAAGCGCAGGCGTTGCATGTCGGGTCCCTCGCGCCCTGGCGTCGCAGCAAGTCGTGTGGCGTCGAGGCGGGTCGGTAGAAGTGCCGCCATATTAAACAAGTGGAGGCAGCGCTCAAGACGCTTTTATCGCTGTGCGGTCAGCAGGGCTTTCCTGTGACAGTGCTGTGACTGGCACTGTCGGGGGCGCGTTCAGTCCTCGACGAACATCCTGCACATCTCAGCCATCCTTCATTCAAGCGCCGGGCGGGAACGATGTCGCCGAGACCAAACAGGAATTCTTCGCCATGTTGCGGTGGCACCGGCGCATGGTGGCGTCACCTTGAAGCACCTGCGGAAACGTGAGTTATTCATCTCTGCTCGGAGCACGCCCCGCGGCACTCTGGAGGGCGATGGCGACGACGAGAAACCTGCCATCGACAAGGACGGTTCATGAAAACCCTGATGAAGAAATTCGGTCGCAGGTTCGGGAACGCGACGGTTGGATGGATGTTCGAGGACCTCGCGAAGACCCTCCGCACTACCACGAGCGCCCAGACCCAGCTCATGCTCTTTCACATGTATCGAGAGATGGCGGCCCAGAAAGATCGCGAGCTACCACCCCTGACCGAGGTTGGTTTCCGTTGTCACTCACAGTTCGAAGAAGATGGAATCCTGCTCTACATCTTTGCGCTGATCGGTACCACCAATCGTGTGTGCGCGGAGATCTGTGCCGGGAACGGCATCGAGTGCAACACCGCCAACCTCATCTTGAATCACGGATGGTGGGGCCACCTGTTCGACGGCGATGCCGCTCATGTGGCAGCAGGAACCGCGTTCTACCGCGAGGCCAGGGCCACCTGGCTGTACCCGCCGCGCTTCACCCAGGCCTGGGTCACGGCTGAAAACGTCAACTCTCTGCTCGAAAAATCCGGCGCGACGGGAGAGATCGATCTCCTGTCGCTGGACATCGACGGCATGGACTACTGGGTGTTCAAGGCCATCGACGTGATCCAGCCGCGTGTGGTGGTGTGCGAGACACACAACGTCATCGGTCCCGAGGACGCACTCACCGTGCCCTACGATCCCGCCTTCAAGATCGTCACACCTGACCACCACAGCGCCTCCCTCGCGGCGATGTGTGCTCTGGCAAAGAACAAGGGATACCGGCTGGTCGGCACCCATCGCTACGGCTTCAATGCCTTCTTCGTGCGCGAGGGTGTCGGCGAAGCCCTGCTCCCCACCAGGACACCCTTCGAGTGCCTTCAAGATCCGTATTCGAGGGAAGCACGGGCAACGCGATGGCCTCGGGTCAAGGACTTGCCGTGGCTGCGCGTGGGAGAGGACAGCAGCGAGGACTAGGCCGCGGCCTCGGCAAAGGCAGACTTGACGCGCTTGATCAGGCGCAGCTCGAGCAGACGCGCGCCCTCGCGGCTGAGGTGCAGCTCGTCGCCGATCTCGGCCAGCGTCTGCGGGTCGTCGGCCAGCAGGCGGCGCTCGATGACGATGGCGGCGCGCTTGTCGTCGAGCTCGTCGTAGGCCCTGGCCAGGGCGTCACGCACCCGCTTGCGGGACTCGGAGCGGGCCACGTCTTCCTCGGGAGTGGCCATGTCCGAGGCCAGGGTGTCGACCAGGCTCTGGTTGGTATCAGCGTTCATGGGTGCGTCCAGCGAGGCGGTGCGCACCAGACGACGGCGACCCTGCCCGCCGCGGCTCATGCCGCCGGAGTAGGCCACCGAGGCCGGCGCGCCGTACTGGTGCGAGCGCAGGGAGGCCAAAGAGCGCTGCATGTGCGAACGGATCCAGAACGCGGCGTAGGTGGCAAAGCGGATGTTGCGCTCGGGCTCAAAGGTCTGGGCCGCGCGCATCAGTGCCAGGTTGCCTTCCTGCACCAGGTCGTCGAAGTTGGCGCCGCGCCGGGCAAAGGCCGAGGCCATGCGCTTGACCAGGCCCAGGTGGCTCTCGACCAGGCGGTTGCGGGCTTGATCGTCGCCATGGTCCCGGGCCCGGATGGCAAGCTGGGCTTCGGTCTCGCGGTCGAGACCCAGGTGCTGCGAGTTTTGGGGCTTGCTCTTGCGATTCCACATGGTGATGCCTCTTTATGCGGCTGCCGCCAGGGCAGGTGGTATGTTGCCCCCCCATAGAGCAATCCCCATGCCGTCCGCTCAGTGTTTGTCTTCATGCCTATTTTCGAGGCCTTGGAAAAATGTCCACATCCTGTCTAGTGTTTCAGTTGATCCAGCATGTCTCAGCCAGTGAGACATTGTGAGTCACAATGGATTAAATGAGACACATGCTGTCTCGGCACACAGGAGTCTCGTTGTGGCGCCTTGCTGGATCTCGATAAAATCTGGTAATATTGAATAATTTTTGAATATCTCGAGGTCCGTCATGGGCAGACACAAGGCGTCGAAAAATGTCTCAAGGCGGGCGTCCTCCTTGCTTTTCGCGCTTGAGGTCTCATATTTGTTGGTACTTTCAGCACCCGTCCGCGCCGAGACCTACACCGTGGGTCCAAGCCAGCAATACGCGACGCCCGACGAGGTCCCCTGGGAGAGCCTGCAACCAGGAGACCTTGTCCAGATTTTTTGGCGAGCCACGCCCTATGCCTCGAAATGGGTGCTGTGCCGGAGGGGGACCCAGACCCAGCCCATCGTGATCCAGGGTCTGCGCGGACCCGGTGGGGAGCGCCCGGTGATCACTGGCGATGGCGCCACCACGCGGCAGCAACTGTCCTTCAGCAACGAGGCGCGCGGGGTGCTCAAGATCGGCAGTGCCAGCACCCCCTCCGACACCCTGCCCGCCCACATCGTGGTCGAGGGCCTGCACCTGCGCAGCGCGCGACCGGGCTACTTCTTTACCGACGACGCCGGGCAGGCACAGGAATACGTCACCAACGCCGCCGCCCTGTACGTGGAGAAGGCCGAGCACCTGGTGCTGCGCGACAACGAGCTGAGCGACTCGGGCAATGGCCTGTTCATCGGCGTGTTCGACGGCGCCACCCAGGACATCCTGGTCGAGGGCAACGTCATCCACGACAACGGCATCGAGGGCCGCGCCTTCGAGCACAACAGCTACACCGCGGCCATAGGCATCACTTTTCAGTTCAACCGCTACGGCGCGCTGCGGCCAGGCTGCAATGGCAACAACCTCAAGGACCGCTCGGCCGGCCTGGTGGTGCGCTACAACTGGATAGAGAGCGGCAACCGCCAGCTCGACCTGGTCGACGGCGAGGACAGCCCCAACGTCGTCAATCACCCCAGCTACCACCGCACCTATGTCTACGGCAACGTGCTCATCGAGCCCGACGGCGCGGGCAACTCGCAGATCGTGCACTACGGCGGCGACAGTGGCACCGAGGCCGACTACCGCAAGGGCGTGCTGCACTTCTTCAACAACACCGTGGTGTCGACCCGCAGCACCAACACCACCCTGCTGCGCCTGTCCACCGCCGAGGAGAGCGCCGAGCTGCGCAACAACCTCGTCTACACCAGTGCCGGCGCGGGCCGGCTGGCCCTGCTCGAGGCCCACGGCAACCTGATCCTGCGCCACAACTGGCTGCGCCAGGGCTACGTCAGCAGCCACGAGGGCAGCCTGTTTGACGGCACCGTGCTCGACGACGGCACCAACCTGGTGGGCACGGATCCTGGCTTCGTCGACGAGGGCGGGCAGGACTTCGCGCTGGCGGACGGGGCGAGCTGCGTCAACGCCGGCGGTGCCTTGCACGCCGAGGTGCTCCCCACCCACGACGTGGTCATGCAGTACCTGCGGCACCAGGCCGGCGAGGTCAGGCCCTTTTCTGGCGTCATCGACATCGGCGCCTTCGAGCGCTGTGCCAGCGGGAGCTGCGCCAGGCCCGACGCGGGTGCTGCCGATCGGGGTGGTGTCGACACGGCGGCCGATGACGCGGCAGCGGGCGATGGCCTGCTGGCCGATGCCGCACACGCCGATGCCGCGGCGACCGATGTGCCGGTCGTCGACACAAGCACGAGCGACTCGGCCATGCCAGATGTGACCCCGTCCGACGCGACCAGGACCGATACCCTGTTCGCCGACGCTGCGCGGAGCGACACGCCGGGCGCCGCCGATGGGACCACACCGGATCGCGCAGGCAGCGCGGATGCCGGCGCGCGCGACACCCCGAGCCTGGACCTGGCGGCTGCAGACGCGACCTCGGCAGATGGAGCCGCCGTGGACAGGGTCGCCATCGACATCCTGGCCGCCGACGTCAGCGGCAGGGACCTCGTCGTGGGCGCGGACGCCGGTGCCACGACCGTCGGCAGTGGCTGTGGCTGCGCAGCTGCTGGCGCGGTCCCTGGCACTGCGCTTTTACTGCTGCTTGCACTGGCCATGCTGGGGCGACAGCGCCGACAATAGGCCCATGTTCACCGCGCTGCATCTCGTGCTGCTGGCGTCCCTGCCGCGCATCGTCGTGGAGCCCGGTGCCACCTGCGTCGACCAGGCCGGGCTGCTGCAAGCGCTCGGCGAACAGCTCGACAGCACGGACCCGGCCCTCGAGCTGCTCGAGCTGCACCTGGACGAGCACCCTGGTCCCGACGCCGACATCCTGCTGCTGAACCTCGAGCTGCGCCAGGACGATGGCGAGCTGCTGCTGAGCCGATCCCTGCGCGCCCGCCGCGCCGATTGCCCCGAGCTGCCGACCCTGGTGGCCACGGTGGTCGCCCGCCAGCTGGCGCAACTGCCCCGCGAGCGCTGGAGCCGGCGTCGCCCGGTAGCGCCCGCCGCCCCTGCCTCGGCGCGCACGCGGCCAGGTTCGACGACAGCATCCACCTGGCAGCTGCGCAGTGGGCTCGGCCTGGGCGCGGGTCTGGGGGTGGCAGCCCCCGCCGGTGCGGTGCAGCTTCAACTGCTCGACGATGTGGGGCTGCTCTCGGACTGGCGCCTGGCCACCGTGCTCGCGGGCACTGCGGGCTGGTATCCCCTGGGGCCCGGCGAGGTGCAGGTGCTGACGCTGCGCGTGGGCGCGGGTCCGGCCTGGGACCTGCCTCTGGCGACCATCACCCTGTCGCCGCGGCTGTTGCTGGTGGCGGGCTGCTCTGTGGCCTCGGGCACGGGCTTTGCGCGCAACCAGACCAGCGTTCTGCCCTTGTTGTTGCTGTCGCCGGCACTGCTGGTGCACACCCATCGCGGCCTGTATGCCAGCCTGGGGCTGGAGATTCCTCTCGTGAACACGCGCTACCGGGTGCTGAACCTCGACACCGGCTACCAGGAACCCTGGCTCAGGGTGGTGGCGAGCCTGGGCATCATGCTGGATGTGGTAGGCCCATGAGATCTGGCCCCACTGAAGATCTCGCCCGGCAGCGGGAAGGATCCTCACAGCAGGACGCGAACCCTGGCAGCGAGCGAAGCATGATCCAGGCCCCCGAAGCTCAGACGACCCTGGCCGCTGGGCTTCCGCCCGACACCCTGGGCAGCGAGGGGCAGGTCGCGGGTGGCGTGGACGTGGCGGCCTGGTTCGAGGCCCATGCCGAGTTCGTGGCGCGCACGGTGCAACGCCTGAGCGGACTTTGCAGCCCCGTCGACGACCTGGTGCAGGAGGTCTTCATCATCGCCCTGCGCAAGCGCAATCAGATCGGGCCCGAGGTGCCGGCGCGCGGCTGGCTGTACCGCACCGCCGTGCACGTGGTGTGGCACCACAGGCGCGGCCTGGCGCGGCGCCTGAGTGCCGAGCGGCGGCTGGCCAGCGAGCCGGTGCCGGGCAGCGAGCGTGCCGACGAGACCCTGCACAAGCAGGAGCAGGCACGCCTGGTGAGGCACTGCGCAGCGCAACTTCCGATGTCCCAGCGCGAGGTGTTCGCGCTGTTCGAGCTCGAGGGCCTGGCGGGCGCCGACATCGCGCGGCTGCTCGAGATCCCCGAGAACACGGTATGGAGCCGCCTGCACCTCGGGCGCAAACGCTTTCGCGAGCTGTGGGAACACGCCCGCGCCGAGGGGAGAAACCCATGACGAACCCCATCCGGCTCGTCGACGATCCCGGAACACCCGGACCCCTTCGCCAGGCTCTGCAGGCGGAGCTCGGGCTGCCCACCCTGGCCGATCGCGGAGCCCTGCGCGCGGCGCTGCTGCAGCAGGCGGGCGCGGCGACCACGGCGGGCGCGGTGGGCGCGGCCAGCGGCTGGGGCGCGACCTCGCAGATCCTTGCCGGCGTGGTCCTGACGACGGCCATCGTGGTCGGCGCAGGCTATGTTGCGCTGCGACCGGAGGGCGCGGCCACGGCACCCTCGGCGCTGAATGCGGCCCCTGTTGCAGCTCCCACTCCCGAAGCGGACGTGCTGCCTGCGCTGCAGATCGAGGTCCCGTTCGACGCCCCCGAACCTGCTGCAGAGGCTCAGCCGCCTGCGGAAGACGAGGCGAGATCCGACGACCAGGAGCCGGCTGCGGCGACCGAGACCCCGCGGCGCCGACGTCCACCGCGCCCGAGCGATCCACCCGCGACCGCGGCAGCCCCTCCCGTGGTCAACCCGAGCCTCGCCGGAACCCCGGCTGCCGACGAGACGCATGCCTCGGAGCTGTCCGAGCAGCTGCGGCGATACCGCCTGGGGGTGCAGCAACTCAAGGCCGGGACCCCACGCCAGGCCGTCGCCACCTTCGACACCTACCTGCGCGATTACCCCGACGGCGAGCTGCGCATCGAGGCCAACCTGTCGCTGCTCGAGGCCCTGCTGCGCGCCGGTGAGCGCGATCGCGCAGCCACCCTGGCCTCGGGCCTGGCGGCAGACCCTGCGTACGTCGCGCGCCGTGGCGAGCTGCTGCGGGTGCAGGCCGACCTCCTGGTGCAACAGGGGCGCTGCCCCGAGGCCCGCGAGGTTTACCACCGCGCGATCACGCTCAACGGCTCTGGCCTGAGCCCTGCCGACATCGAGAACGCCCTCGCGCGCTGCCAGGGCACACCATGAAGAGTCCCGTCGCTGCGCTGCTGCTGACGGTGACGGTGGCAGCACCGGCGGCCTGTGTGCTGAGCACCCAGGTGGGGGAGGAGCCCGCGGTAGATGCCAGCGTGCCGCCTCCGCCCTGGCGCTGGCCAAGTGCCCCCATCGACATCCTCTTCGTCATCGACAACTCGGGCAGCATGGCCGAGGAACAGCAGCGGCTGGCGGACGCACTGACCGCCGCCCATGACGAGAGTTCGCTGTGCAACAGCAGCAACATCGCCGCCCTGCGCGCGTTCCTCAAGGAACACGAAAGCGTGCCGCCGGAGCAGTGGCCCGAACCCTATCTGAGCTGGTTTGAGGCCTGTTCGATGACGGATCTCCTCGAGTTGATGAACATCGACTTCCACGCCGGGATCCTCACCACCGACATGCACGACTGCGACGCCCCTTATGGTGGCGCACCCCGCGCGTCCGTACCCCAGCGCGGCTGCCTGCAGACCTCTGCCAGTGATGCAGGCACCGCGGTCGTCCAGCGCTCCACACCGCAGCGCATCGAACGCATGCAGGACATCGTGCGCACCGTCGGCCTCTGGGGCTCGGCCTGGGAGCAGGGCCTGGCGGCGCTCGAGCACTTCGTGACCCCAGGCCACAGCGTTCCGTCGCCGGGGACCTGCGCGCTGGCGCGCGACTGCTCGGGTGACCTGAGAGACTTTCTTCGTACCCAGGTGGACGACGAGCTGGGCAACCCCAAAGAGGTGCCCTTGCTGGTGGTCCTGCTCAGCGACGAGGACGACTGCTCCAACGACAGCACCATAGACGAGCAGCAGCCCGGGTCCACCGACCTGTGCTACTCACAGCCTGACCTGCTGACCTCGACCGCCCGCTATTCCGATCTGCTGCGGGGCCTGAAGAGCTCTCCCCAGCTTGTCACCTTGGTGCTCATCAGCGGCCTGGTCGAGGAGGGCGACACGGCCCTGGCCTCGGGCTGCGCGCTGCGCGAGGGTGCGACCAGCACAGCCTGCGATCCTGCCTTTGGCAACAGCGTCGCCACCTGCGATAACTGCGTCAACGGCACGCCCGTCTGCGCTTGCCACCCGGCCATCGATGCCGCCCAGTGCCAGGGCGTGGCGCACGCCGCCACCCAGTGCTGCGAGGCGGACGCCGCGCATCGCTACCTCGAGGTCGCCGCCGCGCTGCCCCGGCACCTGTACGCCACCCTGTGCCAGCCCAGCTACCACGACGTGCTCAGGCGTGGGCTGTGGATGGCGCTGCAGTAGCAAGCCCGCGTCGAAGCGTCGGCAAGGCAGCGAGGACGCGCGGCGAGTCCGCGGCGCTGACAGGCGCATCGAGCTGGAGGTGGGGAGCGAGGCTCAGTCGCCCAGGAACAGCACCTGGATCTCGTCGCCGGGCTGCGGCACCCAGGTGCCGAAGAACTTGATGCGCGTGTTCTCGTCGATCAGGGCGAAGCCACCCTCGGCGGGCTGGCCCGTG
>JBDRCO010000002.1:0-74832 GCA_043821645.1 Pseudomonadota bacterium
ATGTAGCCGCAGCGCGCACTGTAGTCGGCGCAATCCACGCTGTGGTACTCGCCACCGTCGCACCACTCGGCGGTGTTGCCATCACAACGCCCCAGGTAGCTGAGTCCGTCGCAGGGATCGGCGGCCGGTGCCGGAGCGTCCTGGGCGCAGTAGTAGCCATAGTTGCCATCGATGTAGCGGCAGGTGGCGTCGTGATCGCCACAATCCACGCTGTGGTATTCGCCACCATTGCACCACTGGGCCGTGTTGCCGTCGCAGCGCCCCAGGTAGTCCAGGTTTTCGCAGGGATCCACGGCGGGCGGTGTCGAATCCACGCGCTGCACGCAGTCAAAGCCCGTGGCGTCGCTGGCCCAGCCGCAGGTCCAGCCGCACTGACCGCAGTTGAAGCGACGTATCTCACCGCTCGCGCACCACACCGCGGTGTCGCCCTGGCAGCTGCCCAGGGTGTCGAGACCCTGGCAGGGGTCGCTCTGCACGTCGACGCAGCGATAGCCGCTCGCGTCGGCGTCGTAGCCGCAGGTCTGGCCCCCCTGATCGCAGCGGTCCTCGCGCAGGGTTCCGCTGTCGCAGTACACCGCCCGTCCACCCTCGGCCTCGCAGCGTCCCTCGCTGCTGACCGAGCCACAGCCGCTGGCCTCGAGGGGCGGCGTGGTGCCGACGATGCCTTCGATCCACGACAGGTAGACATCCGCACGGGTGTAGTTGTCGCGGCCGGTACACGAGGAGTCGCCGTTGGACAGCGCACCGAGTGCGCGGATCGATCCATCGACCAGGCCGAACACCGGCCCGCCCGAGTCGCCGAAGCACACGCCATGGTAGCCCTCGCCATAGACCGTGAGCATGCTGCGGCTCACCTGGTCCACGGGCAGGGCCACGAAGTATCGGCCGTCGGCGCTGCCCGAGGGCGAGGTCACGCCAAAGCCGCTGGATTCAACACGCACCCCGACCCACGAGCTGTCGAGGGCCTGGGGGTTCACCGGCACCGGCACCACACTGAGGTGCTGGGTGGCGTCGGCGGACAGCTTGAGAATCGCGAGGTCGGCGGTGCTGTGCTCGTAGATCTGCTCCACGTCCGTGGTCCACACGATGGCGCGCCCGTCCTGGCTGAACTGCACCTGGATGTTGCGCGCGGTCTCGCCCGTGGTGCAGTGCTTGGCGGTGAACACGAAGCGGCCACTGACCAGGGTGCCGCTGCAAAAGGACGAGCCCCAGCGATCGGCCAGGGACACCACGGCCAGCTTCTGCGCCGGGGCCAGCGGGATCAGGGTCGGCTCCCGGGTGCCGTTGACGATGTAGACCGAGCTGCCAGCGGCGCGCTTGCGCGGCTGCTCGCACACGTTCTTGTTGAGGCTGGTATCGAGGTCCCCGATCTTGGACGGCGGCTTGAGGGGAGCCTGGTCCCGCTGCGGGCGTGCAAAACTCTGGGGCTCGCAGGCAACAACAGCGGCGAGCAGGCCGATAAGAACCAGGCGCGAGTTTTTACTGGTGCGCGGCATCGGTGTCCCTCTCTCGACCCCCAGGTGGCAACGAGGACGAGGGTAGGGACTTGGTGCACGTCGTCACATCCGACGGGTGGACGAGGCGACCTGTCGGTACATACGCTTACAGCACGCACCTTGTCCGATAATCGGACACACCTGCCCACCTCCGGGCGATGTCCGCATCTCGACGCAGTGAGCTGAATTTATTGAGGCTTGCCCAGGGACCTGACCGCACCAGGCAAAGCTGCCAGGTGCCAGGTCCAGGTGCGAGAAGGTGCGAGGAGGTAATCCGGGCTCGCATCGGTCAACGGACCGGGGGGCCATGCTAGTCGTGCGATTCCCCGTCCTGGATGGTGCCGGGCTCATCCCCCCACTCGTCAGGATCCGGCTCATCAGGCAAGACCCGAGCGTCGACCACGGTCGGCTCTGCGGACTCGGGTTCGGGATCATGGTCGGCATCGGAGGCGAAGGCCGGCTCTGCCTCGGGCTCGAGGTCGGTCAACTGGCTATCCACGAACTGATGCAGCTCGGGGCTGTCGGGATCGTTCTGGGTCTTGTCCGGGGCCACGAAGTCGGCCGTGGTCAGGGTCTCGGTCTCGGTGGGCACGCTGAGGAAGGCGGAGACCTGCCCTCCGGTGAGCGTGATCGAGGAAGAACGGGGAACCAGGGGCGGGATCTCCGTACCATGATCATCGAGGGAAGGGTCGAGCATGATCGGCGCCGGTACGCTGCTTCCGTCGTGATCACGATAGCTTGCCAGGGCCGCGGTGACCTCTATCGGCGCGGCCTGCAACGCCGCGAGATCGTGCAGCTTGACCAGGGCTGCCAGCACGCACTCGAGTTCCAGTCCCGTCGCCAGGACCAGGTCCTGCACACTCCGGGTGCCATCCACGCGATCCAGCACGGCCCTGTCATCGGAACCCAGCGGCAGGGGCCGGGCGCCGACGTCCAGCTGAGGCAGTGGAATCCACAGGTTCAGGTCCATCGTCGAGAACCTCGATCCTCTCGTCCGTGTTGGTTAGCGCGTCGCGACGAGAAAGACCAGCCAGGACGGTGGCATCTTTGACAAAAAAAACACGCAGGTGACAGGCGGTGGAGGCTACGGTGTTGAAGCCCGAAGATGGCCACTGCCTTCTCGAGCACCGCTCCCTTGGGGGGGGCGCGCCTCGACAGAACTGGAGTACCCATGGCTGGCACCCGCCTGCTGCTCATCTATCCACGCACACCACCGTCGTTCTGGGGGCTGGAATACTCGCTGGAGCTGTCGCAGAAGCTACTCGCTTCCAACGCACCACTGGGTCTGCTCACCATCGCCGCCCTCACGCCACCGGGCTGGGAGGTCACCCTCGTCGACGAGAACGTGACGCCGCTCGAGGATCTGGACCAGACCTGCGATGTGGTGGGCATTGGCGCCATGAACATCCAGGCGGAGCGCGCCTACGAGCTGGCGGACGCCTTCAGGGCACGCGGCCGGACCGTGGTCATCGGCGGCCCGCTGGCCTTCATGGAACCCGAGCGCGCCGCGCGCCACGCGGATGTGGTGGTGGTGGGCGAGGCGGAGCGCACCTGGCCGCGTTTCTGCGAGGATTATTCCAGTGGAGCCTTCGCGCCGACCTACATCGAGCGCGAGGCGGTGGACCTGAGCCTGAGCCCGGTGCCGCGCTACGACCTGCTCACCCGTGGCACCTACGCGTCCATCCCCATCCAGACCACCCGCGGCTGCCCGCACAGCTGCGAGTTCTGCGACATCATCGTGATGATGGGCAGGCGGGTGCGCACCAAGCCGGTGCCGCAGGTGCTGGCCGAGGTCGAGGCGGTGCAGCGTTACACCGGGCACGACAGCATCTTCTTCACCGACGACAACTTCAACGGCAACCTCAAGTACACGCGTGCCCTGTGCCGGGCCCTGATCGAGCATCGCCAGCACAGCGGCTATGCGCCCTTGCTTTTCACCCAGGCCTCCATCTCCCTGGCCGAGCAGGACGAACTGCTGGAGCTGATGGTGCGCGCTGGCTTCACGCGCCTGTTCCTCGGCATCGAAACCCCACGCCAGGACTCGCTGCTTGAGGCCGGCAAGCGGCAGAACGCCCGTGGCAACCTGGTCGAGCGCGTCTCCAAGCTGCAGCGGGCTGGGATCGTGACCTGGGCAGGCATGATCGTGGGCTTCGACCACGACGACGTGTCCATCTTCGAGGAGCAGGCGCGTTTTCTCGACGAGGCCGGCATCGCCATGGCCATGGTCGGCCTGCTCAACGCCATGCCCAAGACGCCACTGTACGACAGGCTCAAGCGCGAAAGGCGCCTGGTGACGACGGAACATTCTGGTGACAACTGCACCTGGACCAACATCGTGCCACTGCGCATGAGCCGGGCCCAGCTGCTCGGGGGCTACGCCGATCTGCTCGAGCACCTGTATGCGCAGCAGAACTTTGCCCGGCGCCTGATGACCAACGTGATGCGCATGGGCCCACCGCTGCCCGGCGTATCCTCGTCGCGCTTCCCGAACCTTCCAGAATTGCAGGACTTCTTCAGGGCTGTGTGGCGCTTCACCGCCAATCGAGATGCCCGCTATCGCCGCCACTTTGTCCCCAACCTGCTCATGGCAGCTCTGCGCCGACGCACGCGCATCGTCGAGACCGCGGTGCACCTGGGCTGCTGGCAGCACTTCGATCGCTACGTGCCACTGATCGTCGACACCCTGCGCAGCGGGGCGGCAACCGAGCAAGCCCTATCCCATCTGCTCGAGGCGGCGGAGCCCGAGCAGGTCGTGCTGGCGGCCGCGGCACAGATGAGCTGACCCGGTTTCTGCCGCAGAGATCGATGCGTGCGGGACGCAGAAACCCGCAGCCAGCTGTTCCTGGCGCGGGAAATCCGTCGAGCACCGTCGGACTCGATGCCGGCACTTTGCAGCGTCCTCAGTGTTCGGCGTGGGGCGCTGCTCCCGTCGCTCGCCATCCCAGAAGAATCAGCGACGACGACGAACAATGGCCAGGCCCGCGAGGCTGGCCAGGATCAGCAGCGCCGGTGGAGCCGCGCGGCTCGCGGTGCAGCCGCAGGAACCGCCGGAGCTATCGTCATCGTCATCTCCGCTGCTGGCACCGGTATCGCGGCGCGTGGCGTCGGTGCCAGAGCCCGCGTCGGTGACACTGCTGGCGGTGCAGATGCCACCGCTGCAGGTGAGCCCCTCGGCACACAAGAAATCCGTGCCGCCGTAGGTCCCGCATTCCCCCCCCTCGAGGCCGATGCACGACGAGGTACTCACATTGGGGGGAGCTGCGCAGTCGAAGGGCTCGCCGTTGGCGGCGCAGTCGTAGGTGCTGACCATGCCGAATCCACAGAAGGTCGTGACGCTGCCGTTGCAGGTCGCCAGATAGGTGGCGGGATCACAGGCGGTCGAGACGGTGCACACACCGTTCACACAGCCGTGCGAGAGCTCGACGTCGCAGGGAAGCTCCGCACACGACTCCCCGGCCCTCGCCACGCACCAGTAGCCGAAGCAGGCCGGGTAGGGCTGGTCGTCGCAGTCCACGAGGCCACAGGTCGTGGTGGGACCGCCGATGTCGGTGTTGGTGGGGCAGTTCACCTCGATGATCTCACCGCCCTCGCAGGCTCGCATGAGGTCGCCATCGCATTCGCCGGTGACCGGCACATTGCCACAACCGGGCGAGGCATCGACGCTGTCCGCATCCGGAGTGGTGGTGGCGTCTTCGGCCGAAGCCGAGTCCTCTCCTGCAGCCGCATCCTCCGCTGCGCTGGCGTCCTCGACCACCACGACATCCTCGAGTCCGCCGTCCTCCTGCGCCCACGCCGCCAGCGGGAGTCCTGCCAGTTGAACCGTGAGTGCAACAGCCAGCAGCGTCCTCATCCTGTCCTCCTGTCCCCGCGATCCTGGCCCGGACACCACCCGTGCTCGAGCGTCACCCGAGGACCGGTCGTGGGTGCCCAGGATGTCGGGCGGTGAACATAGCTTCGCCGCGCCCTGCCCTCGGGTGCAACTGAATTGAGTTCCTGGGAAGCGCGACGGCGGCTGCTCGAGTCCTGTGCAGAGGCGTCTTACGGGTGCCTGGTGCGCGCGCCAGGGCGTCGCGGTTGGCGACGACGGGCCGCCATGGCGAGTCCCAGAATCCCCGCCAGGATCAACACCACCGACGAACCGGTTCGGGTCGCGGAACAGCCGCAGCCGCCACCGGTGCTGTCGTCGTCATCGTCGGCGCTGGCGTCACCGGGGGTGGCGCCGATGTCCCGGGGACTGGCGTCGGTTCCAGTGCCAGCATCGCTAGCCGTGGCTGCGGTGCAGATCCCACCGGAGCAGGTCAGACCCGCCGCGCAGACATAGTCCACGCCAGCCCAGCTACGACACGCGGCGCCCTCGAGCCCGACACAGGCCGAGGTATGGAGGTTGGGGGGGGGAGCACAGGTGCTGGCCTCGCCGCCGGCGGCGCAGTCGGTGTTGTTGACCGTGTAGTTGCAGGATGTCGCCAGGGTGCCTGTGCAGGTCGGCATGTAGGTGTCGGGATCACAGCTGGTCGATATCGCGCAGACGCCTCCAAGGCAGCCGTGCCCCAGGTTGACGTCGCAGGGCCGGTCTTGACAGTCGGCACCCAGCCGGGCCACGCACCAGTAGCCGAAGCACGCCGGGTAGGGCTGGTCGTCGCAGTCCACGAGCCCGCAGGTTGTGGTCGGGCCTCCGATGTCGAGATTGCTGGGGCAGTCGATTTCGACCAGCGTGCCGCTCTCGCAGTAGCGCAGGGTGTCGCCGTCGCACGCCCCGGTCACCGCCACGGTGCCACAACCGGGGCTGGCGTCTGCCGTCGACGCATCGAGCGCCGCGGCCGCATCCTCGGCGGGCGTCGCGTCCTCCCCCGCGGCCGCATCCTCGGCGAAGACCGCGTCCGGACTGCGTGCCGCGTCCTCGACGGAGGTGACATCGAGCGCCACCGCGCCATCCTCCGCGGACAGGGCCGCGTCCTCCCCGGCGTCTTCCTGGGCTCGGGCCAGCAGCGGAGAGAGCACCAGCGTGGTCACCAGGAACGATCGCAGCATCGTGCACATGTGCACCTCCCTTGGGCGCCCCGCACCTGTCACCGGGGACTGCCGCGGCAGGTTCTTGGTCGGGGAAGCAGCGCCATCCTAGTCCAGGGATCCGCTTTCGCAAGGTCGGCGACCAGCGAGGGGATCTGTGGCGGGCCAAAAAAAAGGCCCCCCCGAAGGGAGGCCTTTTCAAGCGAACAGAAACCGAGACGCCTTAGCGGCGGCGGCGAACCAGGGCCAGGCCGAACAGGCCAGCCAGGATCAGAGCTGCCGACGAACCCGCGCGGGTCGCGGTGCAGCCACAGCCGGTGGCGGCGTCGTCGTCGTCGTCACCCGCCGAATCCGTGGAGCTGCTGCCGGTGTCGCGGCGAGCAGAATCAGTGCTGCCAGCGTCGGTGCCGCTGCCCGTGGTGCAGATGCCGCCGGTGCAGGTCAGGCCCGTGGCGCACAGGAAGTCGGTGCCACTGTAGGTCCCGCACTCGCCACCCTCGAGGCCCACGCAGGGCGAGGTGGTGTCATTGGCAGGCACGGCGCAGGTGTAGGGCTCGCCGCCCTCGCCACAGTCGCTGTTGCTGATGGTGCCGCGATAGCAGGAGCCGACGACCGAGCCGGTGCAGGTCACAGCATCATTCTCGGTGCAGGTCGTGCTCGTGGCGCACACACCATTGAGGCAGCCGTAGCCCGCCGAGGACTGGCAGGGGGGGAGATCGCCAGTGGTGCAGTCGTCACCGGGCTGCGCCAGGCACTCGTAGCCCCAGCACTTCGGGTAGCAGTAGCCGTAGGTCTCTGACCAGCCGCACTCGGTGTCGGCCGTGCAGGCGCCCGAGGCCGTGTAGTCCAGGCACTGGATGCCTTCGGTACAATCCCACAGACCGCAGGTCTCGCCGGTCGCGCAGGTGCTGGTGACGATCGTGTCACCATCGCAGTAGGACAGGACCTGGCCGTTGCAGGTACCGAAGTAGGTGACGTTGCCGCAGCCCGTCGTCGCATCGGGGCTGGTTGCGGCGTCGGTGGCGACGGTGGCGTCAGTAGCGACGGTGGCGTCAGTAGCGACGGTGGCGTCGGTGGCGACGGTGGCGTCGGTGGCGACGGTGGCGTCAGTGGCGACAGTAGCGTCCTCGGCGACCGCAGCGTCCTCGATCAGGCCGCCGTCCTCGCCCGCATCCTGTGCCATGGCTGTCAGCGGCATGGCTGCCAGCAACATCGAGAAGCTCAGACCCAGAATCTTCTTCATCTCATCCTCCAAATAAAGGGACGCCCAGACGGGGTGAACCCTGTGTTCACATCGCCGGGACGTAAATCATATGATAGCGGGGATGGCCAAGAAAAAAAGTGAGCGGAGCAATTTTTTATTTCCTTATTAATGTCCATGGGTTCCGGCTCAACATCGGGTCCAGGTCACCGCCACAGAGTCTTGCGATCGGACGCACGCCATCTTTATGGGCATCCCGAAGAGCATTTTGACCCACTTTGAAGATGTTAAAAGTTCACGCGTGGAGTGCTCAGGCCAGCTCGGTGAGGAGCCGGAGCAGGCGACGCAGTTCGCCGGTGATCAGGAACTCGCTCAGTACGCGGTGCTGCGCACTCTGGGCATAACGTGGCCGCGCCTCCTCGTCGCCGAGCAGGGTGTTCAGGCTGTGTGCCACTGCCTCCGGATCGTCGGGAGCGTCACAGAGCAAGCCATCGATTTCATGACGGATCTGGAGCCTTATCCCGCTGGCCATGGTGCCCAGCACGGGCACGCCCTTGTAAGCGGCCTCGGCCACCCCCAGGCCAAAGGCCTCGCTCAGGGAGTTCTGCACCACCAGGGTCGACACCCGCTGCAATGCATTGATGATCAGCCCGTGCTCAACCGGTGAAGCCATGGGCAAGGCTAGCACCGCCACATCCGCCGCGATCTCCGCGGGCAGGGCGCAGTAGGCTTCGACCACGGCGTTCCAGTCGCGATTGAGCTCGGTGTCGTCGTCAAAACCGTCCGGAGCGGGCCCCGCCATCACCAGCCTGACAATCTGCACGCGCCGGCGCTGCCGCCCGTCGAGATCGGCGCCGTCGATCTGGACCTGGCCGCGCTTGAGCCGGGCAAAGCCCTCGAGCAGCGGCAGCATGCCGTTGAGGCGATCCCAGCGCGAGATCTGGGTGACCACGGGCCGGTGCAACAGGCCGAACTCGCCGGCCGTGCGCAACTCGCCGCGCTGGTTGAGGCGGCGCACAGGCTCAGCAAAGGCACGCGCCAGGCTGGGCTGGTCACTCTCGACGAGACCGGCCGAGGCCAGGGTGCCCACCACCTGGTGCAACGACAGGGTCCGGTTGCGATCCGCCAGCGGATCGATGGACGGCGGCAGCAGCGAGGCGCGGTTGGTGAAGTACTGCGGGATGTACTCGGCGCAGGTGAACAGGCCCCTGTCGTAAGGCGTCAGGTGCTCCTTCAAGAAGCTCCAGGCCGCACGGGTGGTCGGGGTGCGGTCATCGAGACCGGACTGGTTGCGCCACAGCGCGGTCATGCCACAGCGGCGCTTGAGCGCGGCACCGGAGGCAGCGCAGCCCAGGCCGTGGGCGATGACCAGGTCGCGGCGGTCTATCAGCGGCGCCAGCTCCTGCGCGGTGCGCTCCCCGGCCTCGGAGTAACCCCGCACCTCGGAATCGTCGAACGAGGCGGCCAGCGTGCTGTCGCCGAGCAGCAGGCGTTTGAGGCGCCGGTGCAGGGCCGCCTGGGGCACCGAGTGCATGATCTTGACCCAGCGCGCATCGAGCCCGCAGGCCCGCAGCAGGGCTACCAGGGCCGGGATGTTCTCGACCAGGACACCCCGGGCGTCGTCGCCGCTGAGCAGCCACACCCGCCGCGCGCGCAGGCGCTTCTTGGCCTGCCTGGCCTCGTTGCCCACCTCGGTGAGGGTGGGGCCCAGCCCCGGCACCACCTCGTAGTCGGACAGCTGAACGCTGCGCGCGATGTCGACGACCTCGATCATGGCTGAGTCCCCGGCGTGGTTTCTCCGCCGCCGGTTCTGTATATCACCACAGGCCTGGGAACGGCAGGGGGACGGACTCCTGTCCCGATGACCGGGAACCTTGAACCGGGAACAGGGAACCCTTGTTTACTGATCGCCCCCGAGATACCCGAACTCGTCCATGAAGGTCGAGCCGTCAACATTGGCGGCGCGGGCCAGGCGGGCCAGCTGCTTCTGGTCCTCGAAGTCGTTCTTGTCCAGGCGCACCATGTACTCGCGGGCCACCTTGAAGTTGTCGCTGTCGACGTCGACGCGACGGATGCGGGTCTTGCCGGTGGCCGGGTCCAGCATGTCCTCGAACTTGATGGGCACCAGCTTGCCCTCGATCATGCAGATCAGGGCGCCGGTGTTGCCGTCGAGCAGGTAGCGCACCGCCCCGAAGCCCAGGTCCTGGGTGTACTCCATGTCGAAGGGGATGGGCGGGGTACAGCGCAGCTCGTAGCCTATGTTCTTCTCGACGATGGTGATGTCGACACCCCGCGCCTTGAGGCGCCGGCGCACCTCCTTCTTGAGCAGGGTGCCGAGTTCGATCTCCGAGAAGCGGATGTTGCCGTGGGCGTCGCGCTCGATGTCGTCGAGCTGCGCCAGATCCTCGGCGGGGATGTGCTCGGCCAGGCCCTCGGCCAAAATGGCCACACCGTGGACGCGACCCATCATGCGACGCTTGAGCACCGAGCCCTCGAGGATGTCGGCCAGGTGCTTGAAGCGGATGGGCTTGCCCCGGAACTCCTCGGGGATGACGGCGAGGGTGGCGCTGGCAGCCTTGCTGATGCCCAGGGCCAGGTGGCCCGCCGAGCGTCCCATGGCCACGACGTAGTACCAGCGCTGGGTGGTGACCGCGTCCTCCATGAGGTTCTGCACCAGGGCCGTGCCCAGGTGGCGTGCGGTCTGGTAGCCGAAGGTGGGCATGGAGCCCGGCAGCGGCAGGTCGTTGTCGATGGTCTTCGGGACGTGGGCGACCTCGATCTGGGTGCCGGTGAGGCGATCGATGGTCTGGGCGGTGAAGGCGGTGTCGTCGCCGCCTATGGTCACCAAAAAGTCGACGCCTATCTCGGTCAGGGCGCCGATGGTGTTCTTCATCATCTCCTCGCTCTTGGTCGGGTTGACCCGCGAGGTGCCGAGGATGGAGCCGCCCAGATAGTGGATACGCGACACGTCGTCGATATCGAGCTCGACCACGTGCTTGGTGTCGCCCGCGCTCAGCCAGCGACTGCCTTCCTTGATGCCCACCACGCGCAGGCCGGCCTCCTTGGCCTCGATGGTGGCGGCGCGGATGACGCCGTTGATGCCCGGCGCGGGCCCGCCGCCGACCAGGATGCCCAGGGTCTTGCCATGATGACGCTCACGATATTCTGCACTGCGCACGGTGGTCTCCTCGGTTGGATCTGTTGTGCTACTCCGCCTTGTCGTCGACGCCCAGGTCCACGGCTTCCTTGTCACCCACCGGTTTGGGCACCAGGTAGATCTCGATGCGGCGGTTGCGGGCGCGGCCGGTGGCCGAGCTGTTCTTGGCGATGGGCGCGTACTCGCTGCGCGCCTCGGCGCTCATGAGCGAGGGGGTGACCCCCTGCTCCTGCAAGAACTTGGTCACGGTGATGGCGCGGGCCGCACTGAGCTCCCAGTTGCTGGCGTAGCTCACGTTCTTGCCGGTGGGCACGTTGTCGGTGTGGCCCTCGATGCGGATGCGTCTGTCCTTGATCTCCTTGATGGCGCCGCCCACCGCGGCCAGGGTCTTCTGTCCCATCTCGTTGAGCTCGGCCGAGCCCGACGGGAACAGCACCTTGTTGGGCATCTCGACGATGACGCCGTCGCGCAGGCGCCTGAGGGCCACGCGCCCATCCTTGACCTCGGTTTCCAGGGCCTTGGCCAGCTCCTCGTAGTGGTTGTTCTTCTCCTCGAGCTTGCGCTTGTCATCGAGCAGCTTCTGCTTGGCCTTGGACAGCAAGGCCTGCTCCTCCTCGAGCCTGCGGAGCTCGCCGCGCAGGCTGGCGTTCTGGCTCTCCTGCTGGGCCATCGCACCTTCGAGTTGTGCCAGCCGTTGCTCCGCCTTGCCCCGCCCGCTCTCGGCCTGGAACAGACCCTCGCGGCTGGTGGCCAGCTCCTCGCCCAGCGAGGTGCGCTGTGCCTCGATCTTGGCGACGTGATCGCGCCAGCGGTCCATGTCCTTGATCACGGTGGCCGCGGCGACCTCGCCGGTGGTGAGGTCCACCACCCGGCAGTCCTCGTTGAGGATGCGGGTGAGCTCGGTCAGGGCCAGGGCATTGCTGGCTGCGATGGCCTCGCCCACCCGGTCGTTGGCGAGCTGCAAGCTGCGCTGGTAGGCGTCGGCCCTGTCCCACTGGCCAAAGGTCGAATCCGTCATCAGGCTGGCCACCCCCGCGCCCAGCAAGCCCAGCGCCCCCAGACCGCCGACGACGCCAGCGCGGGTGCCGGCATCGAAGCTCTGCACGGTCATCAGGCCGGCCGCAGTCCCCACCGAGGCCACGGCCACCACCCCACCACCCACCGCCGGGTAGAGCTGCCAGGGCGCCTGGGCTTCGAGATAGCGCTCGTTGCACTTCTCGTAGGACGTTCGCACACCCTGGTAAGCCCCCTGGAGCTCGGGGCTGGAGTCCTTGGGCAGGGGCGGCAAGGGCTGAGCCTTGGTGGTCGCGCAGCTCGCGCTCAGCAGTGCAATCCCGATCAGCAGCACGGGTCCTGTCATCGAAGGATGAGCGATCCTGAGCGCATGCATCGTGGCCTCCCTGCGTCGAAGGGGCGGCTGTTCCCCTCCGGGCCCGCGACTGTATCGATTTGTCATCGAAAGAAAAGCCCCGCACCTGCGCGGGGGGCGCGCACGCCGTCGCCTTGCGCGAGACAAGCTGCTAGAGTGCCGCCCGCGACGAACAGGGAGTCGCATGGACCGTGCATGGGAGCCGTCAGGAAAGAGTCCCGGCGGCGATCACCGTGACCGCATTTAGGTGGGATAGGTGTGTCATGAAAACTCGGCGTCTTGTGGGAATCCTGTGTGCGTTGGGGCTCAGCCTGGGCGCAGCGCGCTGCGACTGCAACGGAGGCAGCGACGATGCGGGGGGTGCGGACAGCGCGCGGTATGACGCCGGGCGCCACGACACCAGCAGTCCGGATCTCACGGGACGCGACCTGGTCGGGATGGATCTGGCGGTCTTTGATGCCGGGCCGGGACAGGACGTTGTGGTCAGCACCGATGCCGCGGGCACCGATGCCGCAGGCACCGACGCCACAGGCACGGACGCGGCCACCGGCGACGGCGGCACGGGGAACGACGGGGGTGGCCAGGTCACCGTGACCGAGGCCTGCTCCGGCGCCCCCACCACCACGGCCACCGCGGGCTCCTGCGAGGTGCAGAACGCCAGCGGCACAGGTCTGCTGCTGGTGGGCACCGTGTTGACGCCAGGGCACGTGTACGAGCCGGGCGGCGTGCTGCTCAACGCCAGCGGCACCATCACCTGCGCGGGCTGTGACTGTTTTACCCAGGGCGCCAGCGCGCGCAAGGTGGTGTGCAACGGCGCGGTGATCACACCGGGCCTGATCAACACCCACGACCACATCGGCTGGATGGGCGATTCGCCTCATCCCAACATGCCCAATGCCTCGGTGCGCTACGAGCACCGCCACGACTGGCGCACCGGCGATTCGGCCGATGGCGAGGGCAAGATCACCACCAACGGCGGCGCCACCAACGACATGAAGGCCTGGGGCGAGCTGCGCTTCATCCTGGGCGGCGCCACCAGCGTCAACGGCTCGGGCACGGCCCCGGGGCTGATGCGCAACCTGGACAAGGCAAGCGGTCTTGAGGGGCTCAGTGCTTCTCCGGTGTTCTACTCGACCTTCCCCCTGGGCGACAGCAACGGCACCACGCTGTCGTCGGGCTGTGGCTACCCCTCTTTTGACAGCGAGACCACGGTGGCGGCGGCCAACGCCTACACCCCGCACGTGTCCGAGGGCATCAACGCCTACGCACGCAACGAGGAGCAGTGCCTGACCAGCACCGCCAACGGCGGCCACGACCTGCTCAACGCCAATGCCGCCATCATCCACGGCATCGGCCTCAAGGCCAGTGACGTCGAGTCCCTGATCGGCGACGGGGTCAAGCTGATCTGGTCGCCGCGCTCCAACGTGACCCTGTACGGCGAGACCGCCCAGGTCACGCTGTGGCATCGCCTGGGCGGCATCGTCGGCCTGGGCACCGACTGGATCCCCTCGGGATCGATGAGCATGCTGCGCGAGCTCGCCTGCGCCGAGTACCTCAACCGCGTGCACTTCGGCAGCTACTTCTCGTTCGAGCAGCTGTGGCGCATGGTCACCTACGACGCGGCACGCAGCCTGGGCTTGGGCGACAAGCTCGGCCTGCTGGCGGCAAGCCACGTGGGTGACATCGCGATCTTCCGCGACTTCGCCAATGACCCCTTCGAGTCCGTGGTCAAGGCCGAGGTCGACGACATGCTGCTGGTGCTGCGCGGCGGCCAGGTGCTGGCCGGGCGATCCTCGGTGGTGGCCTCGCTGGAAGCCAACTGCGACGAGATCGACGTCTGTGGTGTCAACCAGCGGGTCTGCCTGCAGCGCGAGGTCAGCAAGACCTACGCCCAGCTGCAAACAGCGGCCAATGCGCGCTACCCGCTGTTCTTCTGCAGCGACCCCGATGCCGAGCCCAGCTGCGTGCCCTACCGCGGCAGCAGCGAGTCCGAGGCCGGCTCCAGCACCTACGACCAGGGTCCGGTGGCGGGCGTCGACGACGATGGCGACGGCATCGCCAACAGCCAGGACAACTGCCCGCACGTGTTCAACCCGATTCGCCCCATCGACAGCCAGGCCCAGGGCGACGTCGACACCGACGGCGTGGGCGATGTCTGCGATCCCTGCCCCTTTGACGCCAACACCAGTGCCTGCTCGCCCTTCAACCCCGACGATCTGGACAGGGACGGCGTGAACGACCTGGTGGACAACTGCCCGGGCGTGCCCAACCCGGCTCCCCAGGTCGATTCGGACAGCGACGGCAAGGGCGATGCCTGTGATCTCTGCCCCAACGCTGCCAACCCTGGCACCGCGGGCTGTCCGGTCACCGTCGTCGAATTGCAGACGGACACCGTGCCTGTGGGCTCCCGGGTTCGCGTGAGCTGCGCGGTCAGCGGCATCGGCAGCAAGGGCTTCTTCTGCCAGACCCGCGCCGGCGGCCCCAACAGCGGCCTGTACGTCTTCACCAATGCACCACCCGAGGTGGAGTCACGGGCCCTGGCCGAGGGCGACGACGTCGATGTCGATGGCACCTACACCGATTACTACGGCATGTGCGAGCTGACTGCTCCCACCCTGAGCTTCGTCGCCAATGGCGGTGCGGTGCAGCCCTTCACGGCGCCGGCCGCGGATCTTGCCACCGGTGGGAGCCTGGCCGAGAGCTACGAGGGCGTGCTGGTGCGCGTGACCGGCGTCTCGGTCACGGACTTCAATGCAGACGATAGCCCCGACGGCAGCAACACCCCCGACTATGATGAGTTCGCGCTCACCGATGGCCTGCGCGTCGACGATCTGCTCTACGACGCCCTGGACAACACCTTTGCCGTGGGCACCAATTTCAGCGCCGTCGTCGGGCCGCTGTTCTACAGCTTCAGCAATACCAAGATCTTGCCACGCCGCGACAGCGACCTGCAGACGGGACCGCCCAAGCTGCGCAGCTTCAGTGCCGGCAGCGTGTACCAGCGGATCACGGGTGCCCCGGCCACGACCCTCCCCGAGGCGCTCTACGTCGAGATGACCCGTGCCGTGGAGAGCGACACCGCCATCACCCTGGCAGCCCTGCCCGCGGGCTTGATCGAGGTGCCAGCCCAGGTCACCATCCCCACCGGCAGCGACCGCGTCGAGGTGCAGGTGCGCGGCCTGGCAGCGTCGAGCACCGCCGCACACCTGACGGCCTCTCTCGACACGGACAGCGCCCAGACCGACGTGATCGTCCTCGCCGACGACGCACCGGCCCAGGTGGTCGCCCTCGAGCCAGGCCAGACCACGCTCCCTGTCGACGGCAGCGGGGACTTCACGGTCTACCTGGACCTCCCGGCCCCCACGGGCGGTAGTGTCGTGGACCTGGCCGTGGTTCCTGACGATGTCGTGAGTCCGGGCACTGTCGCGGCCAGTGTCACCGTGCCCTTCAACGCCATGAGCAGTCTCTTCACTTTCCACGCCGGGGCCGAGCCGGCGAGCGGATGGGTCACCGCGAGCCTGGGCGCCGCCTCAGCGGTGACCGCGCACATCACCGTCATCGACCCCACCACCCTGTCCCTGGACCTCACGGACTGGCGCCTCAACCAGGCCAACAGCACCCAGAGCTTTACCCTGCCCTCCGGCACCTGGATCCACGTCAACGGCTACGTGATCATTGCCCGGAACTCGACCAAGACGGATTTCGAGACCTTCTGGGGTGTCACCCTGGGTGACGATGTGACCTACGTGGACTCGGGTGGTGCCATCCCTCAGATCAACGGCGGCGAGACCTTCACCCTGCTCGACAGCGGTTCCATCCCCGTCGTCGATGGCCCCAGCGTAGCGCTCGCCGCGACGGGCAAGTGTCACCAGCGCAAGGTGCCCGTCCAGGCCGCCAGTGGCAGCGACTCCTGGACCGTGGTCGCCGAGGCCAGCGGCAACCCCGGCAGTGGCCAGACCCCTGGTGCAAGCCCGAGCGGGGTCTACATCAGTGAGTTCTGCGACGCCACGGGCACCGGCAACTTCAACTACGAGTTCGTCGAGCTCTACTTCGACGGCACGCCCTGATCTGAGCCTCGATGTCTCTGGTCCTCGTCGGCGTCACCCTGCTGCTGTGGGCGCTCACCACGCTGCGCGCGGTGAGGGCGGTGCGGCGCACGCCCGTGCTGCGTCCTGCGCAGACCCGCAGGGAGCCTGCCCACCTCGCCGTGTTCATCCCGGTCCGCGACGAGCGGGAAGATCTGCCGCGGCTGCTGGCCTCGCTGCACGCGCAACGCGATGTGCGCCTTGACGTGGTGGTGTTCGACGACGGATCCACCGACGGCACCTCGGCCTGGCTCGATGAGCAGGCACGCAGCGACGGAGCGCTCCAGGTGCTCCATGGCGAAGCCGACCCACCTGCAGGCTGGTGTGGCAAGACCCATGCCTTGACCCGCGCCGTCGAAGCCTACGGCGGCGACGCCTCGCTGTGGTTGTTCGTCGACGCCGACGTGGAGCTGGATCCCGCGACCCTGATTTCCCTCGTCACGGAGCTGGAGCAGCAGCGGGTGGACCTGGTCTCACCGCTGCCCACCCTGACGCTGGAGACCTTCTGGGCCCGGGTGCTGGGGCCCAACTTCGCGGCCGTGGCCTTTCTGGACTATCCACCACCCCGGGTGAACGACCCGGCGGATCCAACAGCGTTCTTCAACGGCCAGATCCTGCTGGTCCGACGCGAGGTCTTCGTGGACTCCGGGGGCTTTGCGGCGGTGCGTGACGAGGTTCTCGAAGACGTGGCGCTGGCGCGCCGGATCAAGGCTCGGGGCGGCAGGTTGCGCGTCGTCAACGGCCAGGGGCTGGTGCGCACGCGCATGTACCGCACCCTGCGGGAACACGTCGAGGGCTGGAGCAAGAACATCTTTGCCCTGCTCGGTAGCCGGCGTTCGCGCGCTCTTTTCGTGGCGCTGTTCGTGACCCTGATGTCCTGGCTTCCCCTGGCCTGCTTGATCGCCGCGCTCATCGCCTGGGGTGCGGGCGAGCCGGCGAGAGCCGCCCTGGCTGGCGCGGGATATCTGCTGCCCGTGACGGCCCAGATCGCGCTTCGCGGCCTCGGCCACGCGGCCCCCCTGTACGCGCCTGTGGCCCCGCTGGCCTCGCTGATCGTTGCAGGCACCCTGCTGCGCGCTGCGTGGTCGTCGAGCCCGAGATCCTGGAAAGGCCGTCACTACCCGACGAAGAGCCCGGAGCACCAGGCTTGAGACCGGTGCTCGCGGGCTGCTAAGGTCCACCCATGCGAACATCCTCCTGGCACGTCGTGCTCGCGGCCCTTCTGGGGAGCGCTGTCCTGGGCTGCCCGAATTCGCCCGAGCCCAATCCCAGCTTCGACGCCAGTCGCAGCCCCTGTGCGAGCAGCCACGAATGCCCGCCGGGTCTGTACTGCATCGACTTCTATTGCCGGGAACTGCCACCCGATGCGGGCTGGCCGGACCAGGGCGTGGCGGACAGTGCGCCCGACGCCAGCGCCCAGGACGTGGCGTCCACGGACCAGGCTGTCCTCGATGCGACGGCCGAAGACGGCGCCAGCGATGCAGCCTTCGAAGATGCCGGACCGGAAGACACCGTCCCGACGGACCGGGCGATGGAAGATGGCATCTCCGTCGACGCGGCGAGTGACGATGGCAGCGCCGAGGACGCCTTGGTCGATGATTCCGGACCCGAGGACGGCGCCGTTGAGGATGCCTGAGCCCATGGTCACCGCCCCCAACCTGGTCTCCTTGCAACGCAGCCTCGAGCAGGCGGTGGATCTGGTCAGCGAGCGCTGCTCTCAGAATGTCGTGGCAATCCTCGGGGCGGCCGTGCGCAAGGGCCCCGGGACCCCGACGCACACCGCCCATGAGTTTCGTGTGCTCGGCGGCGTCGAGATCAAGATCAGCCCGCGGTTCGCTGGTTCGCGCTGAGCGCGGTCCCATGCGCTGGCCCCGGCTCCACCACACCGTGACCCGGCGTCTGTTGCTGCTCACGACGACCCTGACCCTGGCGTCCCAGGCCCTGGCTCGCCCCGGTGACTGGGTCGAGCCCATCGCGGTGGACAGCACCCCCTTTTGGCACCGCGCGAGCCCGGCCGATCGCCTGGACCTGGTGCATGGCGCGTCCTGCCCCGAGGACGACCGTGTCGACGGCGTGGAGCATGTGTTGGCGATCGAGGTGACCACGCCATCTTTGCTTCGCGTCGAGTGGACCGCGGTCCCCGACTGCACCGCAGCCGTCACCGTGCTCGGACGCCGCGATCTGAGTCCGACGGGACATGTCCTGGACTGCCGAGCCAGGGCCTCACGTGCGCTTGCCCTGCCCGTCGAGGCAGATCGCTTTCACATCCTGATCGAGCAACCCACCACACCCGCAGGCTGCGAGATCCTGCTGCGCGTCGACCTGGAGCCGCTCAACACCTGGTCCCAGCGCTCCGTCGCGCCCGGGGTCACCCTGCGCACCTGGCGCGGTGAGGACGACCAGGGCGAACCCCGCTTCGTGGCTCTGCTCGACGTGGACACGCGGGTCCCTGGAGTATCCCTGCGTCCCCTGCAAGCCCGGGGCTGTGTTCTGACCTCGCAGCTCGGCCGCGACGCCGGCGCCGTGGCCGCTCTCAATGGCGGTTTCTTCGGGGGACCGCGCTGCCGTTCGGTCTCTTTGCTGCAGATCGACGGGGATCTGCTCGCCTTCAACAGTCGCCCCCGGGCAGCCCTGGGCGTGGACTCGGCCGGTGCCCTACACATCGCGCGCATCGCCCCGCGCCTCGGCTGGCCCGAGATGCGCCATGCCCTCGGCGGTGTGCCGCAGCTGGTGAAGGCGGGCCAGGCCGGGGTGAGCTGGCGAGAGGAGGCCGCGCGCCAGGATTTTGCCCAGGGCGCGCACCCCCGCAGCGCCGTGGCCGTCACTCCACACGGTGCACTGCTGCTGGCCGTGGACGGTCGCACCGAGGCGGGGGGGGGTATGACTCTCGACGAGCTGGCCCGCTTTCTCGTCGTGCAAGGCGCGGTCGATGCGCTCAACCTCGATGGCGGAGGCTCCACCACCCTGTGGGTGCGCGGCGAGCCCGGGGGAGGCGTGATCAACCATCCCAGCGACAATGGGCTGGCCGACCACGCGGGTGAGCGACCGGTGGCCAACGCCCTGGGGGTGTTTGCTCCCGCGCGAGAGCCGCGCCTGTTCTGGGTCACGAGGCCACCCGGGACGACGGTGGGGCCGGCGGAGGTCTGGAACTACGAGGCACTGGCCGTGGCCGACGACGGTTCCCGGGTTCGCTACAGGCTGGAGACGGGCGGCGCAAGCGGTGCCCTGCTGGTCGAACGGTCCGACGGCAGCGCCCAGGTGGAACTCCGCCCGTCCCCGGGGCCGCCGCGCCTGGTTCGGCTGGTCCTGCACGCACAGGTCGGCGGTGGTCCAGACCTCGCACAGCGCCTCGATGTCGCGGTGGTCGAGGAATTCGCGCCCTGAGACCTCGATGCTACAATGTGTCCGCGGTGTGCCCGACGTGACGAGGTGAGCGTGTCCGAGTTGGCTGTGCCTGCGACCTCGACGGCCACGACCGGTGCCCGGGACGGCATCGAGCTCAGCGTGATCCTGCCGGTGCACGACGAGCGCGAAAACCTGCTCCCCCTGTTCGATGAGATCGCCCAGGCGCTCGATGGCGCAGGCCGCTACGAGATCATCGCAGTCGACGACGCCAGCACCGACGGCAGCAGCGAATTGCTGCGCGAGGCCTGCGCGCAACGACCCGCGCTCCGGGTGATCCGGTTCCGCCGTCAGAGCGGGCAAACCGCGGCCTTCGATGCGGGTTTTCGCCACGCTCGCGGCAGCCTGGTGGTGACTCTGGACGCCGACGGACAGAACGACCCTGCGGACATTCCGCGCATGGTGGCCGAGCTGCACCGAGGCTGTGACATGGTCAGTGGCTGGCGCCGACATCGACGGGATGGCTGGTTCCTGCGTCGGCTTCCGTCGCGCCTCGCCAACGCCCTGATCCGCCGCATCACCCGCGCGCCGGTGCACGACCTGGGCTGCAGCCTGCGCGTGTACCGCCGCGAGATCGTGCAGGAGCTCCGGCTGTACGGCGAGATGCATCGCTTCATCGCGCCGCTCGCCGACAGCATGGGCGCGCGCATCTCCGAGCTCGAGGTGAACCACCGACCGCGCCGATCTGGCCGCAGCAAGTACGGGATAGGCCGCACCTTGAAGGTGCTGCTCGACCTGCTCACGGTCTGGTTCATGCGCGGCTACCAGACCAATCCCATCTACCTGTTTGGCGGCACAGGCCTCGGCCTGTTCGCGCTCAGCGCCCTGGTGTCGGCCTACGTGCTGTACCAGAAATATTTTCTCGGGGCCTGGGTGCACAAGAACCCGCTGTTCATCCTCGCCGTCATGTTCGCGCTCATGGGCATGCAGGCCCTGGGTGCGGGCCTGCTGGCTGAGGTCAGCATCCGCACCTACTTCGAATCGCAGGGCAAACCCACCTACCACATCGCCGAGACCATCGGCTTCGACGACAGCCGCGGGCTGGGCTGACATGTGCGGCATCGCGGGTTTCGTGCAGCGGTCCCCGGCGCCGGAGGTTCTGCGCCGCATGCTGGGTCGGCTGCGTCACCGCGGCCCCGACGGCGAGGGGATGCATCTGCTCGAGGACAGAGGCTGGCATTTGCACCTGGGACACCGCCGCCTGGCCATCATCGATGTCGACGGTGGCGCCCAGCCCATGCTCGGTGACGATGGGCGCAGCGCCATCACCTACAACGGGGAGGTGTACAACTTCACCGAGCTGGCGCCGGCCCTGCAAGCGCGCGGTCCAGCCCTGCGCACGCGGAGCGATACCGAGGTGGTGCTGCGCAGTCTGCTCCAAAACGGCGCCGCAGCCGTGCCCGCCCTCGACGGCATGTTCGCCCTGGCGCTGTGGGATCAGCCCCGGCATGGCTTGCTGCTGGTGCGCGACCGGCTCGGCATCAAGCCGCTCTACTACGCGCCGCTGCCCGACGGAGGACTGGTGTTTGGCAGCGAGCTGACCGCTGTGCTGGAGCACCCGGCAGTTGGCCGGACCCTGGCACCCGCAGCCCTGATCAGCTACCTGTTCTCGGACTCCGTGGCTCCTCCCGCCAGCATGGTCGATGGCGTGTTCAAGCTGCCACCGGCCTGCCACCTGCAGTGGCGCGACGGCCAGACCGGTACGGCCCAGCGCTACTGGCAGCTGCGCCTCCCCGAGGACGGAGACGCCGCCTCGCTCTCGTTCCGGCTGGGCGAAGTGCTGCAGCAGATGACCGAGGCTCAACTGGTGTCGGACGTGCCGGTGGGAGTCCTGCTCAGCGGCGGCATGGACTCCACCGCGGTGGCCAGCTGCGCCAGCCGCGCCAGTGCGCGGCGCCTCGCGAGCTTCTGCGTGGGCTTCAGACGCGCCGACTTCGATGAGTCGGGCGCAGCCGGGGTCGTGGCCAGCGCCCTGGGCACTGCCCACCAGCTCGAGATGCTCGACGACGGCGACGCCCTCGACGCCGTGGACCGGGCGCTGGACTGCCTGGACGAGCCCCTGGCCGACCACTCCATCGTGCCCACCTACATGTTGTGCCGCCTCGCCGCGCGCCAGGTCAAGGTGGTGCTCAGTGGCGACGGTGCCGATGAGCTGTGGGGCGGCTATCCGACCTACCTCGCCCACCGTCTGGCCGGCGCCTACGGTCTCGTGCCTCCCCCCCTGCGGCGTCTCCTCGGACATTCGCTGCAGCTGCTCCCGCACTCGGATGCCTACCAGGACCTGGCCTGGAAGCTTCGCCGCTTCGTCGATCGCTTTGACGCTGTGCCCGGGCGCAGGCACCTGCGGTGGATGAGCAGCCTGGATCTCGACCAGATCGGGGCCGTCTATCCCGCGGGTCAGGGGATGGTCCCCGCCACGGTGGCCGGTCTCCACGCCGAGCCTGTGCCGGACCTGGACCTGGCCCTGCGCCTGGATCTGCAGACCTACCTGCCCGGGTCCGTGCTGGCCAAGGTCGATCGTGCGGCCATGGCGCATGGCCTCGAGGTGCGCCCGGTGTTCCTGGGCAATGCCATGATCGAGCTCGCCCTGGCCACGCCTGCGCGCCTCAAGTTCGAGGGTTCGCGGGGCAAGGCCCCGCTGCGCCAGATGCTGCGGCGCTCGCTTGCCGTCGACGCCTGGGACAGACCCAAGCACGGCTTCTCGGTCCCGGTCGCGGCCTGGACCCGCGGTCCGCTGCGTCCTCGCATCGACGCCATGCTGCACGACTCGCCGCTATGGCAGGCCGGCGGCCTCGACCAGGCGCAGGTTCAACGGCGCACCACCAACCACCTCGCCCGGCGCGAGGATTTTGCCAAACCACTGTGGTCGCTGCTGGTCCTGGATCACTGGATGCGGCGCGCGGGTGCGAACTTCGAAGCCTGAGAAGACGCCCTGGGCCACGCACACGTTGACGACGACTCGCTGCAAACGCTTTAATCGTCGCCGTGAGAACCGCTCGCTTCACCGTCCTCGGACCCCTGATGGGTGGCCAGGGCTCGCAGGCATTCCTCGGCCAGGAGGTCGGGCCCCAGGGGCCCATCCGGCCCGTGGTGATGGTGTTCCTGCCCGACGAGGTGGTCGACAACCGCGAACTGTTCGAGCGCATCCTCGAGGAGACCAAGGTGGCCGTGCGCATCGATCACCGCAACGTGATCGGTCTGCACGGGCTGGCCAAGCTCGAGGAGGGCTACGCCCGCATCGTCGAGTTCGCCGACGCCGAGTCGCTGCGCTCGATCTACAAGAAGCTCAAGACCCAGGGCCGCCGCCTGCCACCGCCCATTGCCACCGCCATCCTGGCCCAGGCCTGCATGGGTGTGCACTACGCGCACGAGCTTGGCATCTCGATGACCGGCAAGCCCATGACCCACGGCGGGCTGCGACCCGAGACCCTGCTGGTCGGCTTTTCGGGCACTGCCAAGGTCACGGGCTTTGGCGCCGCGCTCATCGCCGAGGGGCTGGCCAGGGCCCAGGGTGCCGAGAGCTCGATCCGCGATCCCTACACCGCCCCCGAGCAGATCTTCGGCGGCCGCAAGGCGGCCACGCTGCAGACCGACGTGTATGGCCTGGGAGCGGTGCTGTACGAGGCGCTGAGCGGCAAGCCGCCCTTCGGGCAGGATGCCTCGCTGGCCCAGGCCATCACCTCGGCCGCACCGTCGGAGCAGCTGCTGCAGGATGTGCCTCCGCAGCTCGCCAGCATCGTGCTGCGCGCCATGGCCAAGCAGGCCCCGGATCGCTTCACCAGCGCTCTCGAGATGCGCGAGGCCCTGCAGCAGCAGCCGGCCATGGCCACCGAGGCCGAGGTGGCGAGCTTCATGGAGTGGCTGTTCCCGGCAGACACCCCGCAGCGTCAGGCACGCCGCGAACTCCTCGACAAGGGCAGGGATGAGACCGACGCCCAGTCCACGCAGCTGCGCGCGGACGACAGCGAGCCCACCTCACCTGCTTTCCCGGCCGTGAGTGAAACGCCGCCACCGCAGCCCGTGCTCCGGGCACCCGCGACCGCGCCGGCACCTACACCCCGGCCCGCGGTCGCGGCCCCGGTCCCTGCGCCACCGCCCACAGCAGCGGCACCCGCACCACCGCCTGCAACACCGGCGCCTGCGCCAGCCGTCGTGCGCGAGGTCCGCGAGGTTCACCAGGAGCGTGTGGTGTACCGCACGCACCCTGCCATCTACGCGGTGGCTGGCCTGCTTGGTGGAGCCGTGCTGGTGCTGGTGGCGATCTTCGCGCTGCGACCTCCGACCACGCCTGCACCGGTGGTGGTCGCACCTCCGGTGGCGCCGCCCGTGGCAGCGGACCCTGCAGTCCCCGACGCCGCGGTGGCAGCGGCCGCGCGTCCGATCGTCCCACCGCCTCCCGATCCGCCGCCCCGACCCGTCGTCAGCAAGCCCGTGCGCAAGCCACCTCGACGCCCTCCGGCCGACATTCCCGGCGACCCGGTGGCCCCGGCTCCGCGGGGGGGCACGGGCAACCTCATCATCGAAGCGCCCTCCGGCAGCGAGATCCTCATCGACGGCAAGCGCGCAGGGACAGCCCCGCTGCCACCCCTGGAGCTCACCGCGGGCAAGCACAAGGTGCTGGTCAAGCAAGCCGGCACCGGCGTGCAGTACCGGCGCTCGGTGACCGTCAAGGCCGACCTCGACCTGACCATGACGGTGCAGTTTTACAGTGACTGAACCACCCGCCTCGGCCCGCCTCCCCTCTGCGCGACCCGGCCCACAGCCACACGGCCCTGGATGAAGTCGTTGCCTCGACACACCTGCGTGGTATGACGCCGGGCAGGACCAGGGCCAGCATGACCGACGACTCCACAAGCACCGATCCACCGTCGACACCGCGCGGCCAGGCCAGCATGCGCTCGGCCCTGAGCGAGCTGCTGGGCTGGCACCACGCCCGTACCCTGTGGCGACTGTTTTTGCTGTGCGCCCTGGTCGGGGTGGTCGCGGGCCTGGGCGCGGCGGTGTTCTTTTATCTGCTCGAGGGGAGCTCGCGCCTTTTTCTCGACGGCATTGCCGGCTACCGGCCTCAGCATCCCGGGGGCGAGACCCCGCTGTTCCTGCACTCGGAATCACCCTTCAACCGCTGGTGGTTGTTCGCCCTGCCCGCCCTGGGGGGTCTGGTCAGCGGCTGGCTGGTCTACACCTTTGCGCCAGAGGCCGAGGGGCATGGCACCGACGCGGCCATCGACGCTTACCACCACAAGGCCGGCTTCATCCGCTCACGGGTGCCCCTGGTCAAGACCATCGCCTCGGCCATCACCATTGGCACCGGGGGCTCGGCCGGACGCGAGGGCCCCATCGCCCAGATCGGTGCCGGCTTCGGTTCCATGCTGGGGCGCTGGCTCGACCTGGATCCGCACGAAAAGCGCATCATGATGGCGGCGGGCATGGGCGCTGGCGTCGGCGCCATCTTTCATGCTCCCCTGGCCGGAGCCTTGTTCTCGGCCGAGGTGCTGTATCGGGAGATGGACCTCGAGTACGAGGTCATCACCCCGTCCATTCTGGCCTCCATCGTCGCGTACAGCGTGTTCTCGCTGATCTTCGGCTGGGAGCCGCTGTTTCACACCCCCGCCTTCGTGTTCCACAACCCCGCCGAGCTCCTGCCCTACACCGTGCTGGCCCTGGCCGTGTCCGCGGGCGGCGCCCTGTTCGTGATGATCTTCTACAGGGTGAACAGGCTGTTCGCCGGCCTGCGCCTGCCGCGCATGTACAGGCCCGCCCTCGGCGGGCTGGTGGTCGGCGTCATCGGCCTGGCGGTTCCCGAAGCCCTGGCCTCTGGCTACGGCGTGGTGCAGGGTGCCATCCTCGACCAGGCGGCCATAGGCCTGCTGCTCGCCGTGGCCCTGGCCAAGATCCTGACCACCTCGTTCACCATCGGCTCGGGAGGCTCCGGCGGCGTGTTCGGGCCCTCGGTCGTCATCGGCGGCGCCCTGGGGGGCGGGGTGGGGCTGTGGCTCCACAGCATGATGCCGCAGCTGGTGGCCAATCCCGGCTCCTACGCCATGGTCGGCATGGCCGGTTTCTTTACCGCCGTCGCCAACACACCCATCTCGACGGTGATCATGGTCAGCGAGATGACAGGCAACTACCACCTGCTGGTGCCCTCGATGTGGGTGTGCACCATCGCCTTCTTGCTGGTGCGCCGCACCTCGATCTACGACAAGCAGGTGGCGACGCGCGCCGACGCCCCGCACCACCTGCGGGAGATGACCCGCGCCCTGCTCGAGCGCCTGCGCGTGGGCGATGTGTTGCAGCGCCGCCAGCACACATGCCCGCCGGCGGTGGCACACCGCACTCCCTTGCACAGCGTGCTGCACCTGTTCGCCGACAGCGACTGCCAGTGCCTCCCTGTCGTCGACGACACGGGGCGCCTGACCGGCACCGTGCACCTGGATGCGGTGCAGAAGACCCTGGGGGATGAGTCCACCTTGGATCCCTTGCTCATCGCCGAGGACCTGGCCGAGCCTGCGGTGACCGTGACGGCGGACGAGAGCCTGCAGCAGGCCCTGCACCGCCTGACCGCGAGTGGCCATCAGAGCTTGCTGGTGGTGGACCCCCGGGCGCCCGAGCAGGTGCTCGACATCCTGAGCACCCAGGACATCAGCGAGGCTTATGACGCTCTGGTGCAGCAGACCCTGCAGCCGGGCATGCTGCCTTTTGCCCGCAGCGTGTTCACCCGAGCCCTGCAGGGCCGCCCGCCCGGAGACGACAGCACTCCCCGACACTGATAGCCTCGATCCCTGCGGGCAACTCCGCCGGACCCGGCATGGCCACCAGGAAGAAAAAACAAGGTCTCGCCTCGTCGGCAGCTCGCCCCACGGCGCAGAAGCCCAGCTCTCCCTCGGGCTTCCGGTCCCCGGGTGACGACGAGCCAGGATCGACCGAGACCGCGCAGCTGCTGCAGCAGAACCTGCGCACCCTGCAGGAACGCGAGGCCCTGCTGAGCGTGCTGGTCGAGAGCCAGGGCGAGGGCCTGGGCATGGTGAACACGGCCGAGGTGTTCACCTTTGCCAACCCGGCGGCGGAGCAGGTCTTCGGCGTACCTCGGGGCACCCTGGTGGGGCGCAGCCTGCTGTCGTTCCTCGATGCCGAAGACTACGGGCGCATGCAGAAGGAGACCGACCGGCGGCGCCAGGGCGAGCGCTCGACCTACGAGCTGACCATTCGACGTGGCGATGGAGAACAGCGCACCATCCTGGTGACGGCCACACCGCACGTCGACGACAACGGCGCCCTGATCCACACCTTTGGCATCTTCCGCGACATCACCGACCGCAAGCTGGCCGAGCACGCCCTGCTGCAGGCGCGCGACGATGCCGAGCGCGCCCGCTCCAAGCTCGAACAGGCGGTGGAGATTGCCACCCGCATGGCCGAGGAGGCCGGGCGTGCCAATGCCGCCAAGAGCCAGTTCCTGGCCCACATGAGCCACGAGGTGCGCACACCCCTGCACGCCATCCTGGGCACGGCCCACGTGCTCGGGGACAGCGCGCTCGACGACGACCAGCGGCAGTTGCTCGAAACCTTGCAGGTGAACGCCGAGAACCTGTTGCACATCGTCGACGATCTGCTGGATTTGTCGCGCGTCGAGGCCGGCTCCCTGTCCCTCGAAGACGTGGTCTTTGCACTGCGGCCGGTGCTCGACGAGGCGATGCACGGCCCGGCCACGCGCGCCCGGGACAAGGGCCTTCAGGTCGACCTGCGGCTGGGTGAGGACGTGCCCGCCGAGCTTCGCGGTGACCCCCTGCGTCTCAATCAGGTCCTTGTCAACCTGCTCTCCAACGCGGTCAAGTTCACACACAAGGGGCACATTGACGTCGAGGTGACGGTGCAGCACCGCCTGGGCAAGGACGCCGTGCTGCGCATCGAGGTGCGGGACACTGGCATCGGCGTTCCGGCGAACCAGCTGTCTCGGCTGTTCCAGCCCTTCAGCCAGGCCGACGCCTCGATCACCCGAGCGTACGGCGGCACGGGTCTCGGCCTGTCCATCTCGCGCAAGCTGGTCGAGCTGATGGGCGGCGAGATCGGCATGCACAGCGTCCAGGACCAGGGCTCCACCTTCTGGCTGGTCCTGCCCCTGCGCTTTGGGCCCGCCAGCGCATCCCTGCCACGGCCCGGACCGCAGTCGGCACCCACCCGGGGCCCACTGGCGCGCTTCGTCGCTCCTGGACCACGCGTGCTGGTGGCCGAGGACAATGCCACCAACAGGATGCTGGCCAGTCGCCTGCTCGAACGGGTCGGCTGCCGCAGTGTGCTGGTCGACAACGGTATCGAGGCCCTCAAGCAGCTCACCCTGTATCGCTTCGATGCCGTGCTGATGGATGTGCAGATGCCCGTGCTCGACGGCGTGGCGGCCACGCGCATGATCCGCAGCGCCCAGACCCGGGTCCTGGATATGCAGGTCCCCATCATCGCCCTCACCGCCCACGCCCTGGCGGAGGATCGACAGCGCTTTCTGGCCGCGGGCATGAACGACGTCGTCACCAAGCCCGTGCGCTCACAAGAACTGCTGCAGGCACTGGTTCGCGCCACCGGTCACGCCGTGGAGGCCTTGCCCGCTGTCCCCGTGGCAGCCCCGTCGAGCACCACCGTGGCACTGGATCTCGAGGCCCTCGGCCAGCGCCTGGGTGATCACGACATCGCGCTCGAGATCGCGCGCAGCTTCGCCGACGACGCGCAGGCCCTGGTCGAGACCATCGCCGCCACGGCCGGGGATGCTGATCGTGCCGCGCTCCAGCGCAGCGCGCACACCCTCAAGGGCTCCGCGGGCAACGTCGGCGCCGCGCGCCTGTTTGGCCTGGCAACCCGGCTCGATCACCATGCCCGCGCGGGCGATCGCGCAGCCCTGGCGCCGCTGGTGCAGGAGCTCCAACTCGCCATGGCAGAGCTTCGCAGCTTGCTCGACCGCAGCCCGCACGCGCCCGCTCAGGACTCCCGCTGAACGCGCGATCGGCGCTGCTCAGCGCAGACCCGGCGGCGCCAGGCAGGGCAGCCGGTGCTGCCAGCCCGGGCCATGACGACGGTCCTTGGTCACGCGCAGCTCGGCCACGGGTCCGTGCTCGCCACTCCAGCGCAGGGACTCGGCGCGCAGGGCGATGAGCGAGCCCAGGCCGGGACCGGCCGCGGTCACGAACAGCAGGGCACTGTGGTGCGCGCGCGCCAGACCTGTCAGCCGCGCCAGCAGGGGCGTATCCAGGCGCAGGCGCTCGCGGCTCGCCGATCCACTCGCCTCGCCGTCGCCGCCGCCCACGCCGGCCAGATCCACCACCACCAGGCCAAAGGCGCCCGAGCGCAGCAGCTTGTCCGCGGCGCGCCCGGCCTGCTGCGCGCTGCGCACGCGCACCACGGGAAGAGCCCGCAGGTCCACGCCGCCGGCCGCCGCATCCGGCGCGAAGAAGGCCTGCTGCTGCAGGGTCACCCAGGCCGCGGGCTCCCCCGCCAGCTGGGCCTCGCGCACCAGGGCCAGGGCCTGGGTCAGGGGCGCGCTGGCCGCTTTGGCCACGATCTCCACGGCGCGGCCGCACAGCTCGTCCAGGGCAAAGCGCGGCGCGCTCGCTGGCACCAGACGGGTCGCGTCGACCAGGCGCAGGGCCAGGGCCTGGCTCATCGCGCCGCCTCGACAAGGTCCCGGCCAGGCTCCAGCAGGCGCCGCAGCTCGATCACCTTGCCCAGCAGCTGCAGCTCCCCGGGCGGCACGCGGATGGGCTCGAAGGCCGGGTTGTCGGGCCACAGCTCGATGGCGCCGGATCCCATCCGCAACCGCTTCACCGTGGCCTCGTCACCCACCAGGGCCACCACGATGTCGCCCGGATCCGCGGTGGGCTGTTGCCGCACCACCACGATGTCGCCATCCAGGATGCCAGCGTCGCGCATGCTCTCGCCGCGCACGCGCAGGGCGAACAGACCCTCGCGCGGGCGCGTGCTGGCCACGGGCACGAAGCCCTCGGGTTCCTCGAGCGCGGTGGTCAGGGCGCCGGCCTGCACCCGGCCCAGCAGGGGCACCATCTGGGTGGGCAGGACGCGCTCGCCGCGGCCCAGGCTGTAGCCCCGCGCCAGGCCCGGGGCCTTGCCCAGCAGGCCGTCGCGCACCAGGGCCTCGAGGTGGCTGCGCGCGGTCTGCACCGCCTTGAAGCCCAGCGCCTGCTGCACCTCGCGCACCGTGGGCGGTTGCCCGGCGAGCAGCCTCTGGCGCATGAAACTGTAGACTTTTTGCCTGGTTGCACCTTTTGGCGTACGACCCATGGGGCAGCCTCCTGTTCTCCTATTTTGCAGACGTATGTCTTAAAAACAAGGAGATCAGGGTGAGACGAGCGGATCCGGGGTGGATCCGCAGGCGGGCGGAGCGCTGCCCGCTCATACCGAATCGCTTTGATTGAACTTGATGTGGGGGGCCCAGGTGAGGCTTTTTTCCGAGCGTGCGAGGACAAAAAGACTCGCCAGCCCGAACAGGTGCCTGGCACTTGTCGCAGGGTGCCTCGCTTGGGGTCGCCAGGTGCCCCGCTCAGGGTCTGGCAGTGGCTGCGTGGCCTCCCGGGTCGGCTCCGCGGGGTCCAGGGACTGCCTCGGTGGGTACCGGGTCGCCGAAATGGGGTCGCCGGGTGGCTCCGCGGGGTCGACAGGCCGCTTTTTGGGGTCGCCAGGTGCGTCCGTGGGGTCACCAGGTGACTCCGTGGGGTCTCCCCCGGCCGCACGCAGGCCTCCCCTGCCATGTCGCAAGGTCCTTAAAAGACAAGGAAATGCCTGCGCCCAGACCCCCCACTAGCCCGTCCCCCTGCCCTGGCGGTCAGGTGATCTCCAGAGTGGGTGTTTGCCTACGATCGGCGTGCTAGCGGATCAACCGAAAAATGGGATGGGGGGGTGGAGAGGCGGTGTAAGTTTATGCTTTTGCTTGGGGGATATTTTGTTGGCACCTATTCGGGCACCTATTCGGGCCTGACCCCGCTGCTGCATCGCGCCCTACCCGAGCATCGTCGTCACGGGCGCGAGCACGCTGGCCACCGCGCTGGCCCGCTTCAATGACACCCTGGCACCTTCGCGTCGCCTGCTGCCGGCCCAGGCCGCGATCATCGCCCTGGCCGACGAGGATCCTGCACTCAGATAGTCTTACTGCGGTGTGGCATTTTGGATTGTCCGGCGCTGTGCTCTGATGCGGGGATTGTCAGTGCCAGCGGGGGGCACGCTCATGCGGACGTCGGGTCACAGCCACGCCAGCGTGGACACATCGAGCGTTCCACCAAGAAATGGCATCCAGAAGGTGCCCACTCACAGTCTCTTTCCTGGCCCTGACGCCGCAGGCGCCAGCACACAAAGGGGGTCCAGCATGATCGGTCGTTTCATCACGCTCGGTCTTCTCGTGGCCGGACTGGCCCTGGCCATGGCCAGCGGCATGGGCGTGCTCACGCAATCCCTGAGCTTCGAGAATCCGAGCTACGAATACCAGTGCATCCCCATCATCGACGGTGAGGAGCAGGAGATGATCGAACCCACCAACTCCCGCACCTTCACGGTCTCGTCCGGCGAGCACGAACTCAATACCCGGTTCATGAAGAACGGCAGCGAGGTCGAGGTCGGCACTGCCCGCACCGTCCTGGTCGACCAGGCCACCTCGGTCAAGTGCTACGGGTTCATGGAGTGACGTCGTCCGCTGACAACCGCAACGCGGCGGATTCGAAGCCCCGGCACGCACACCACCCACCGAGGAGACGCCCCATGCCCTGGCAACCCTGCTGCTCCTGGCCGCAGAGGCTCTTTCTCTGCATCCTCCTGTGCCCGCTGTGCCTCATCGGTGCAGCCTGCGAAGAGCCTGACGGGCTCGATCCCGAGGTGCCCCCGGTCACCGAGGGTGACTGGTACCGCCCTGGCGTGACGGCCACCTGGCAGTGGCAGCTCAAGGAGACCGTCCAGACCGGGTACGACGTGGCGGTCTACGACATCGACCTGTTCGACAACACGCCCCAGACCATCGCCGCCCTGCAGGCGCTGAACCGCAAGGTGATCTGCTACTTCTCCGCGGGCTCCTCGGAGGACTGGCGCGAGGATTTCTCGAGCTTCGAGGCCGAGGACATGGGCAAGAACCTGGATGAGTGGGAGGGCGAGCGCTGGCTCGATGTCCGCTCCACCAACGTGTGGACGATCATGCTCGCTCGCCTCGACCTCGCGGTGAGCAAGGGCTGCGATGGTGTCGAGCCGGACAACGTCGATGGCTTCGCCAACGACACCGGCTTCGATCTGGCCAGCGAGGACCAGCTGGCCTTCAACCGCAATCTGGCCAACGAGGCGCACAAGCGCGGGCTCACGGTGTGCCTGAAGAACGACGGCGACCAGGCCACGGACCTCGTCGCCTACTACGACATCAGCCTCAACGAGCAGTGCCACGAGATGAATGAATGCGGGCAGCTGCAGCCCTTTCTCGACGCCGGCAAGCCCATCTTCAACGCCGAGTACACCCAGACCGAAGCGGAGGCGAACACGAAGGCAACCTCCCTGTGCCCGCAGGCCCTCGGCGAGAACATCCGCACCTTGATCCTGCCCTGGGAGCTCGACGACAGCTACCGTGTGAGCTGCGACATCTAGACCGCTTTCACCGTTCCGTGATTCCGTGGGGGGCCCCTGACCCCGGGTCTCCTCGCGTGCCGCGCGATCTCAGCGCCTCACGGCGCGCAGCCGGGGTTGGGCTTGCACAGGGTCTGGTCGCAATAGCCCGACTGGCACTCGACCGCATCGGCGCAGCCCTGGCCGTCGGGCTTGGGCGGCTGGCAGGTGCTGTCCGACGAGCGGCAGAACAGGACGCCGTCACAGGTCATGTGATCCAGGGGGTCGCAGGGCCCGTCCTGGCCGGAGATGTTCCAGCACACCTGGCTGGCGCTGTCGCAGATCAGATCTTCGTGGCACTGCGAGGTGGCGCCATCGGTGCAAGTCTGGCCAGCGCTGGACAGCGTCCGGCACTGGCTGAGACCATAATCGCACCACAGCCCGCTTAGGCATTCGGAGTCCAGGATGTTGCAGGGCCCGCCCAGAGCGCTGGGCAGCTGGCAGGTCGAGCCCGTGCCATCCGGACACCAGGTGCCTTCGCTGCACTGGTCGTAGCAGGGTAGGCCCAGACCGGGCAGGTTCTGGCAGGTTCCGGCCACGTCGGTGGAAGGGCGGTGGCAGTAGTCGCTGAGGCAAACCTCGTCGGATCGGCAGGGCTCATTGTTGGCGCGGCGCTGAGCGCAGGCAAAGCTCCAGGTCGCGAGGTCGACCATCAGACAGCCCGTGCCCACCGGGCACTGCCAGTCGCCGGCGCACTCCTCACCAGCCATCACGCGATCGCGACACTGCCCGCGCACGCACACCAGCGAGGAGCTGCACAGCGCGTTGTCTTCGCAGGACTGGCCCTCGGCCCGGTAGGGCTGGCAGGTGCTGGCCTGGGCGCCGCCGCTGACGCAGTACAGGCCGAGCTGGCAGGAGCCCACACCGGACGTGGCACAGGAGGCGTTCATGGCCAGGTCGGCGCGGCAGAGGTCGGAGGCATCACAGTAGGTGCCTGCAATGCAGCTGCGGTCTGCGCAGCTCTCGTTGACGAGGGCGTAGCGCCGACACTGGTCGTGGTTGCACTCGGAGAACAGGCTCCACTCGCAGCGCGAGCTGTCGTCGCAGGTATCGAGACTGCCGATGTCGCAGGCGCTGCCCGCCGGGGTCGCACCGATGAACATGTCGCGGCAGGGCTGGCTCACCCGCAGGTCGCTGTAGGCCGCGCAGCTCGCGCCGTACAGGGTCTCCCAGCAGGTCCTGGCGTCGGCGGCGTCGTAGATGAACTCGCCGCGCGCCACCATGCCGGGCAGGTCGTAGTCGTCGCAGACCTGGCGTTCGCCGGTGATGCAGGGTGCGATGCTGCTGGGCGGCATGACGTAGGCATTGCAGCGCTGGCTGATCTCGCAGCTGATGGTCGCCCAGTTGCTGCAGTAGTTCTGGATGCTCCACGACGGAAACGCGCCCGCCGCATCCTGGCCCGCGGCGTCGGTGTAGACCACGTCGATGCTGCCGCTGTCCGGCTGTCCTTGATCCGGCGCCGCCGCGTCCTGGGAGCTGTCGACGCCACCTCGATCGGTCGCCGCCGCATCACGGCCAGTGTCGGGCACGCCGCCATCGGGGATCAGGCATTGCCCATCGCTGCAGGTCCCGACCGAGCAGGTGCCACAGGAGCGCCCACACACCGGATCGTTGCCACACACGCGGCCGCTGCAGTCGGGCACGCAGGCTGCCACACAGCCCGAGCGATCGATGGACAGGCAATCGCTGGCACAGCGCAGCTCGCCGCTGTCAAAGCCCAGTTCGCGGCAGGTCAGGCTGTCGAAGTCCGGGCCGTCGCAGCGCTCGATGCCCTCGATGTGGTCGTTGCCACAGCTCGGCAGGGGCCCGCAGCCGGTCAGCGCGTAGCCGCCGCAGTTGGCCTGGCAGCTCAGGCTGCCCGGACCGTGGCCCAGGGATTCGCAGCTGGCGCCACCCAGGTCGCTGCCGTCGCAAACCTCGACTCCGGCGCGCTGGTTGTCGCCGCAGCCGCTGGGCGCGGCGCAGCCCTGGCGATCGAAGTCCAGACAGTTCTCGGCGCAGGCCAGGGTGCCGGAGCCAAAGCCCAGGCTGTCGCAGCTCTGACCGTCCAGGTCCGCACCGTCGCACAGCTCGTCGCGCTCCTGGCGCTCGTTGCCGCACACCGCACGCCGCGGCGTCGGTGGCACCTCGTCGGGACCGACGGGGTGAAAGGGGCAGCCCGTGATACCGATCAGCGCCGTCAGGCTCACAATCGCAGCTCGCATGGCAGGTCCTCGTGTGCACTCCAGGAGACGCCGTCCTGTCACGTCTGTCGCACGCTGTCAGTGATGGGAGTCACGCGGCGAAGTGGTCTCGAAGATGCTCGGCAGCCGCGGCCAGGTCCGACGCCACGTGATCGGCGACGGAGAAGTCGTCGCCCGCGCTGTACACGTCGGGCACGGCCACCACGTGGGCACCGGCGGCCTTGCCCGCGCGCACCCCGTTGAGCGAATCCTCGAGCACGGCGCAGCTCGCTGCATCCAAGCCCAGGGCACTCATGGCCGTCAGGTAGATCTCGGGGTCCGGCTTGCCACGACGGATGTGATCGGAGGTCTGGATGAAGTCAAAGCGCGTGACCAGGTTCAGACGCTGCAGCACCACGTCGACCATCCGCCGCGGTGCGCCGGTGACCACCGCGTACAGGGCGCGACCGCGAAAGGCCGCCAGCAGCGCGTCCAGCCCGGCCTTGGCCTGCACCTCGCTGGCCAGCAGCTCGAGCATGATCACGTCGCGCTCGGCGAGCAGGGTGGCTGCATCCGGCGCCAGCCCCAGGTCCTGGCGAAACAGCTCCATGGACTCGATGGGCCGTCGCCCCATCATGCGGCGCAGGGTGCTGTCCTCGACCTGGGTGCCATGGGCGCGCGCGATCTCGCGCTCGGCGCGCCAGTACAGGGTCTCGCTGTCGATCAGCAGGCCATCCATGTCGAGGAGCAGAGCCTGAAGTCTGGGGCGCCAAGGTGTTGCGGGCATGGCGCTGCGCTCAGTGCATGCGACCGGGTGCGACCGGCGCTTCACCGTCGTAGCTGTGCGCCATGACGAAGTAGTAAGGCACGCTGCGCTGGGCGCTGCTCTCGGCAACCAGCTCGAACAGATGCTCCTCCTCCTGCTCACCCTCCAGCGCCTGCACGTAGGTCACCGCCTCGGCAAGCACCCAGATCTCGCCGACCATGCGCTTGCCGCGAAGGACCTGTACCAGCAGGTGCTCGGGATCCTCCATGGCGAAGTGCCAGTGCAGATCCTCGTCGTCGTAGACCACGGCGTCGGGGGTGCCGGCGCGCACGATGCAATTGGGGTGCGCCAGCAGCCAGGTCCAGAAGTCCTGAAAGGTCAGGGTCAGCGGTTCGTTCACGGCAGCTCCTGTCGCGTGCCCACGCGGAGGTCCGGCTTGGCGCGCCGCTGCATGATAGTCGAGACCCTTGCGAGCGCAAGGTGGGCGGTCTACGGGCAGGGGTGTCAAAGAGGGAGGAACGGTCGGCGCGGAGGCGCCGGGCAGGGCTCAGAAGACTCCGAGGACCAGGGCGGCGGCGTAGCCGGCGGCGAACAGCCAGGGGAAGTTCCAGGTCAGGCGCTTGGGGGTGGCTGCGAGGATCTTCTTGGCGGTCATGGTGTCCTCCGTTGGCTCTGCAGCCTCCTTTTTCACGTCGCGTGCCAGCCCGTGCGACCACGCGACGGCTTGCGATGCATGGAATTATTTTAAGCGATCTCATAAAGTTACAGATATCGCCCGATCTCCGGGGCGGCCCTCGTTGCGGCCGAGGCCCCACGATCGTCGGCCGTCCACAACATCGGGGCGCAGACAGTGTCGGCCGGCGGCGACACGTCCCTGCCTTGACCCAGGGTGTGACAGGACTAGGATCGGCTCATGAAAACCACCCACCTGCTCCTGGCGGCCGGGCTCTGTGTGCTCGGCAGCTCCGGTTTCTTCTGCGCCCCCAAGCGCCTGCCAGCCTCGTCGGTGGAGCTGCGGCACAAGCTCGACAAGAAGATCGTGGCGCTCAGCGTGAACCTGCGGGACCACCGCCTGGCCGAGGTGGCCCAGGGCATCGCCCTGGGCGAGCTCAAGGACGACGTGGCCATTGCCGAGAAGATGGCCACGCAGGGCGTGCCCTATGCCCAGTGGGTGGTGTACCGCTCCGAAGGCGGTGACCTGGATGTCCTGCTCAAGGAGCTCCGGCGTCTGAGCCCGGCCAGCTGTGGCCTGGTCGACCTGCCCACCGAGACCGCGATCTGTGCCCGGGCGGTGGTCGAGTTCAACTCGGTGCCGGTGAGCGGAAGCGAGGGCGGCAGCCATCGCGTGCAAGGGACAGCCCAGGGCACCGCGCGCATCGAGGAGCTGCTCGTCATGGCGCCGGGTGGCGAGTTCTACCCCGCCACCATGACCAAGAGCGAGCGCACCTTCGACGCCACCTTTGCCACCGACCGCGGGGCTGGCCTGTACACGATCGAGGTGCTGGCGCGCACCGGGCGCGGCATCGAACCGGCGGCGCGCTGGTGGCTCCGCGTGGGTTCGGCCAGCCTGCCACAAGCCACCACCGGTACCCCCGAGCCGGCGGAGACCAAGGAGACGGAGCTGGTCAAGCAGGCCTTCGAGAGGCTCAACCAGGATCGCGCCGCCGTGCAGGCCAGCCCGATCAGCTGGTCGGCCAAGCTGGCCGAGGTGGCCAACCAGCGCGCCAAGGACTACGCCAGCGTGGGCGCGCTGTCGCCGCCGGACCAGGAGAAGCTGGCCAAGCTGCTCATCGAGGGCAATCGCGCGCTGTCGCGCTACAGCGAGACCATCGTCGACGGCGTGGCCATGGGGTCCCTGTTTGGCGAGATCAACCAGAGCCCGTCCCGGCGGCGCACCCACCTGGACCCCGTGCTGACCTCGGGTGCTGTGGGGGTGGCACGCAGCGCCGATGGACGCATCTTCCTGGTCGAGGTACTGGGCCGATCCTACGACCCCGAGAACCCGAACCAGCTGCGCGAGGCCATCGTCGACCGCATCAACCTGGCGCGGTCCAGGCAGGGTGCAGCGCCACTCACCGTGCACAAGCCGCTGACCGCCTACGCCGCCAAGATCGCGGACTGGTGCATGAAGCGGAACACTTTCTTCGAGAAGGACGAGATGCAGCGCACCCTCTCCGACGCCATCCTCGGCGACATCACCGGTCTGCAGTACGCGGGCAGCGAGATGTTCAAGGTCAGCGGCGCCGAGGAAGTGACTCCGGGAGCCACGCCCATCGACAGGCGCTTCACCCTGGTCGGGGTCGGCGCTGCACGCAAGAAGGGCGATCAGTGGTGGGTGGTCATCCTGGTGGCCGCGGCCGAGCCACCGAAATGATGGGCCGCCCGGACAGCGTGTCATGACAGCCGCCAGCGACGACATCCTGCTGCGCAAGCTGGACAGCGAGGCCCGGAGCCAGTTGCTGTACCGCTGGGCAAACCGCGCCGTCCACGAGGTCGGAGTGTCCTTGCTGGTCCTGGCCGACAGCGAGGAGGGCGCGAGCCGCCTGCGCGCCCTGCCCACGGTGACCACCGCGGAGGACCTGCAACTGGCCGTCGACACCCTGTTCGCGGTGGTGGAACAGGCCGCGGAGGGCTGGCAGGCGAGCATCGACGCTGCCCACGCCCGGATCGAGAACTGGCAGCAGGTGATGCAGAGCCTGGGGCCTGACCAGGTGACCATGTGGTCGGCCTACGTGGTGCTGCTCGAGGATCTGTCGGGTCTGCTCGATCACCTTGGCGACGAGGGGGCAAGCCTCGAGGCGGCCCTGCTGCTGCGCAATGCCACGGCCACCCTGGCCGAGCTGCGTGCCGGGGGGGCGCGGACCACCGCCAGCAGCGTGGCCGAGGCCATGGCCGACGAGGAACAGCGCCGACAGCGACGTGAGATCCTGGAACTCCTGCCGTCATGAGGCCACCGCAGCGGCGCCCGCGGACCGCACGTGCGCCCGCCGTGCTGGTGATCGCGGGCTCCGATCCGGGTGGGGGTGCCGGACTGCAGGGGGACCTCGCCACCCTGGCAGCGCTGGGCTGCTACGGCATGGCCGTGCCCACCGCGCTGACGGTGCAGGCACCGTCGGGAGTGCGCACGGTGGCCCCGGTCGCGGCGTCGCTCATCGCGCAGACCCTGACCGAGCTGCTGCGCAGTCTTGCCGTCGACGCGATCAAGATCGGCATGCTGCACGACGCAGCGACGGTGCGCGCCGTGACGAGAGCCCTGCGAGGTTTCGAGGGACCGGTGGTGCTGGATCCCGTGCTGCGGCCGACCCGCGGACGCAGCTTGTCGACCCGCAACCTCGCTGGCGCCCTGCTCGACGAGCTGTGGCCTCGGCTCCGCCTCGCGACCCCCAACCTCGACGAGACTGCCGCGCTGTGTGGTCATGCCATCGACGATGTCGAGACCATGATCGCCGCTGCCAGCGCCCTGCGGCAGCTGGGTGCCGGGGCCGTGCTGGTCAAGGGGGGACACCTGCGGCACCGTGAGGCCATCGACGTGCTGGCCGACGAGGGGGGGCTGGTGTTGCTGTCTGCACCGCGGCGGCGCTCCGCGCGGACCCACGGTACGGGCTGTGCCCTGTCGACGTGCATCGCGGCGAACCTGGCCCGGGGCCTGGAAGTGCGCGCGGCGGTCATCGACGCCCGGACCAGGCTGGATCGCGCCCTGGGTGTGGATCACCCGGTGGGACGCGGCACCGGATCGGTGGCCCACGCCGCCCTGGCCGGCGGCAAACGCCCGACCCCTCGCTAACCTCGCGAGCGATCAGCTCGCGGCGCTGGTCCATGCCGCTGCACGCAGCAGCATCTTGACCGTGTCGTGGGCGTCGGAGCCATAGGCCTGCAAGAAGCGCTCGACCAGCTTGAGGCGCTCGTCGCTATGCTCGGCCTCGCGCAGGTTCCCCAGCAAGGTCAGGGTCGGTCCGGTCCCCACACTGTGGCCACACTTGCTGGCGACCTTCATGGCCGAGGCCGGGCTCAGCCGCGCCAGGCGACGCAGCCAGCGATCTTCGAGCTCGGGCTCGGGGCGCTGCTTCTTCTTGGGTTTCTTGGCCTGGTCTTCCTTGTTGAGCTCGACCGGGCGCCACCCACCCCCCTTAGCGTGCATGGCCATGCCGACCCGCGCCCGCGCCAGGCGCGCCCGGGCGTCGCGCGCCACCGAGTTCTCCTCGACCTCGTCGTCACGCAGGGGCAGCATGTGCCGCCCCCGCGATGCGCCGTAGGGGTTGTGCTCGGGATCCTGGGCGGAGATGCCACGGTTGAGCACGTCGGGGGACGGCAGCACGATCTCGACACCGCTGGCCGGCTTGGCACCCGGAGCCGCGCGGTTGGCCTCGGCCAGCACGCGGCCCAGCATGGCGTCGCCGTAGTGCTTCATGGCGATGGACGACCAGGTGTCGCCCTGGCGCACGCGGTAGGGCTCGCCCTCGATGCGAGGGGCCCCTCGTCCTGAACCGCGTGCGATCGCCATCTCGTGCTCCACCATCGTCGCTGCCTGGCACTCTAGCTCAGTTTTCCCACCAGGTCGTGCCAGGGTCGTCGGCAACAGCCGCCGTGGCCTCGCTTGACCCCCCTCACCCCGGCGTCGTAGAAAGAGCGCCATCGTGCCGGTCTCCCGGCAACGAGGTCAGCATGGACGACGGTGAACCTCCCACGCGCGCCCGCCGCTCCCGCCTCAGCTACCAGCGCGTGCTGCTCAAGCTCTCCGGTGAAGCCCTGCAAGGCGAGCAGGGCCACGGCGTCAGCCCCGCGGTGCTGGCCCAGATCGCCGACGAGATCCGCTCGGTGCATGCCCTGGGCGTGCAACTTGGCGTGGTCATCGGTGGTGGCAACATCTTCAGGGGACTCAAGGCCAGCGCCGCCGGCATGAACCGCGCCAGCGCTGACTACATGGGCATGCTGGCCACGGTGATGAACTGCCTGGCGCTGCAGGATGCCCTGGAGCGCGCCGGCGTGCCCACGCGCGTGCTCAGCGCCATCGCCATGAACGAGGTGGCCGAGCCCTTCATCCAGCGTCGCGCCGTGCGCCACCTCGAGAAGGGGCGCGTGGTGCTGTTCGGCGCCGGCACCGGCAATCCCTACGTCACCACCGATACCGCCGCAGCCCTGCGCGCCCTCGAGATCGGCGCCCAGGTCGTGCTCAAGGCCACCAAGGTTGACGGCGTGTACTCGGCCGATCCGGAGCACAACCCCGACGCCACCTTTTACCCGCAGCTGAGCTATCTCGACGTGCTCAGCGAGGGACTCAAGGTCATGGACGCCACGGCGGTGTCGCTGTGCATGGACAACGCCCTGCCTCTCATCGTGTTCAACATGCAGCGCAGCGGCAATATCCAGCGCGCGGTCGCCGGCAAGCGCGTGGGTTCGCTGATCACCGCAGCGCCCCCGGCCCCCTCGACACCACCACGAACGCGGAGCCGCCGCGCAGCCTCGACCCCAGGGCGCACGGCCCGCCAACGCTGAGGACCACGCACCCTCGGGCCCCGCCCCAGGACCTCGCGGCCAAGGAGAGCACAGATGATCGACGATGTGATTTCGAGCTGCACCGACGAGATGAACGACGCCATCGATTCTTACAAGCGCGCCCTCGGCAAGATCCGGACCGGCCGCGCCAACCTGTCCGTCCTCGACAGCGTGCGCGTGGACTACTACGGCACCCCCACGCCGCTCAACCAGGTTGCGGCCCTGGCGGTCCCGGACCCGCGGCTCATCACCATCAAGCCGTGGGAAAAGAACATGATCGCCGAGATCGAGAAGACCATTCGCAACTCGGACCTCGGCATGCAGCCGCAGTCCGATGGCGAGATCGTGCGCCTGCCCATCCCACCCCTGACCGAGGAGCGGCGCCGCGACCTGGTCAAGGGCGCCAAGACCAAGGCCGAGGACGCCAAGGTCGCCATCCGCAATGCGCGGCGGGACGCCAACGACATGATCAAGGATCTGCAAAAGGACGGCGAGATCCCCGAGGACGATGCCAAGAAGGCGACCAAGAGGATCCAGGACGAGACCGACGCCTACATCAAGAAGGTCGACGAGGTCCTGGCGACCAAGGAAAAAGAGATCCTGGAGTTTTAGGGTTTCTGTTTTCAGGGGGCGTTCGGCACGCCCCCTCTGCCGACGGAGTGAATCCGTCGTCATTCAACCCTGGCAGCGACTCTGGTTCACGTATCAAAGAGGTCTTCGGTCGCGGATCAACCCAGCGCAGCGTCGCAGCGCGGGCACACATCGGGGTGCCGGCCCTTGCCGACGTCGGGGCTCCAGGTCCAGCAGCGGGCGCACTTCTGACCCTGAGCCGTGATCACCATGGCGCCGAAGTCGCCGAGCTGGGGCGCGTCGCTGAAGCCCTCGTGTGCCTGCCCATCGATCATCTCGATCTGGGACACCCCGAAGAAGGCTGGCAGGTCCTCGAAGCTCTGCAGGAAATCACGCACCTCGAAGGAGCCGCGAACCAGAACCCTGGCCTCGAGGGGATGGTGCTTCTGAGCCCGGAAGGGCTCGAGCAAACCGAGCACGTGGTCCCGGAACTGGCGCAGCCGATCAAAACGGTCCCTCGAACCGTCCTGGTCGAAAGCAAGGTAAGGCGCGGCCTCGGGCAGCGCTTCGAGGTGCACCGAAGACTGGCGCGTGCCGTCGTTCGCCAGGTGGTCGTGGGCCTCCTCGGCGGTGAAGCTGAGCACGGGCGCGACCAGGGCCAGGAAGTCCTTGCAGATCCGATACAGGGCGGTCTGAGCGCTGCGCCGACGCACGGCATCCACCGGGTCGCAGTACAGCCAGTCCTTGAGCAGGTCGAAGTAAAAGGCCGACAGGTCGACGATGGCGAACTCGACCACCCGCTGGTACACGACGTGGAAGTCGTAGCTCTCGTAGGCCCGGCGCACCTGCTCCACCAGTCGCCCGAAGCGCGCCAGCATGTACCGATCCACCTCGCGCAGGTCACCGTCGGCGACGGCGTGCGCGCGCGGATCGAAGTCGCTGAGGTTGCCCAGCATGAAGCGCACGGTGTTGCGCACCTTGCGGTAGGCCTCGACCAGGCGGGTGAGGATCTCGTCAGAGAAATGCAGGTCACCGCCAAAGTCAGTGGCGCAGACCCAGAGCCTGAAGACCTCGGCACCGTACTTCTTGATCACCTTGTCCGGGCTCGAGTAGTTGGGTGAGGACTTGCTGTACTTGCGACCCTGGCCGTCGACGACGAAGCCATGGGTGAGCACGGTCTTGTAGGGTGGTGCACCCCGGGTACCCACCGCCGCCAACAAGGACGAGTGAAACCAGCCACGGTGCTGGTCGCTGCCTTCGAGATAGAGATCCACGGGCAAGCTGTAGCCCGCGCGTTGTTCGCACACCGCGGCGTAGGACACCCCGGACTCGAACCAGACATCGACGATGTCGCTTTCCTTGCGGAACGCGTTGCCACCGCAGCTCGGGCAGACGTAGCCCGGAGGCAGCAGCGCGCTGGCCTCGCGCGCGTACCAGGCGTCGGCGCCCTCGTCGGCAAAAAGGTCCGCCACCCGCTCGCACAGCTCACGCTCCAGGATCGCGGTGTCGCAGCTCTCGCAGTAGAAGGCCGGTATCGGTACGCCCCAGCTGCGCTGCCTGCTCAGGCACCAGTCGGGGCGGGCGCTGAGCATGCCGTGGATGCGCTCGCGGCCCCAGCTCGGGATCCAGGTCACGTCGTCCACAGCCTCGAGGGCGCGGGCGCGCAGGTTGTGCTCACTCATCGAGACGAACCACTGTGCGGTGGCGCGGAAGATCACGGGCTTCTTGCAGCGCCAGCAGTGGGCGTAGTCGTGCTCCACGGTCAGGTTGCGGGGCGACAGCAGCCGCCCCTTCTCGACCAGCAGGTCAAGGATGGGTGCGTTGGCGTCGAACACGTGCACACCGGGCTGCACGCCTGCCTCGTCGGTGAAGCGTCCACCTGCATCCACCGGCGACACGATGGGCAGGCCGTGCCGGCTGCCCAGGTTGAAGTCGTCGGGGCCGTGGCCGGGCGCTGTGTGCACCAGACCTGTGCCGGACTCGGCGCGCACATAGTCGGCGGGCAGCAGTGGGCTGCGCACGGCGTCCAAAAATGGATGCGCGCACACCATCTGGCGCAGGACCTCGGTAGGCACCGGAAGCGCCTTGGTGTCGTCGAGCTCGACGCCACACTCGCGGGCCACGGCCTCGCGCAGATCCACCGCCACGATGAGGTAGGCGCCGTCGTGGGGGTAGGCCTTGTAGAGCATGTGCGGGCCGTAGGCGATGGCACGGTTGGCCGGCAGGGTCCACGGCGTGGTGGTCCAGATCAGAACCTGCACCGGCTTGCCGCCGGTGGCGACGGCCTGGGCGCCCTCGACCACGTCGAAGCGCACGTAGATCGACGGCGAGCGGTGGCTCCCGTACTCGACCTCGGCCTCGGCGAGGGCGGTGCGGCAGGACCAGCACCAGTGCACGGGCTTGGTCCCCTTGTACAGGCCCTGGCCAACGAAGCGGGCGAGCTCACGCACGATCTGCGCCTCGTAGGGCTTCTGCAGGGTCAGGTAGGGATGATCCCAGTCGGCGAGGACGCCCAGGCGCTCGAACTCGGCCCGCTGCACGTCGACAAAACGCTGGGCGTAGGTGCTGCAAGCGGCGCGCACCTCGAGGACCGACATGTCCTTCTTCTTGGGGCCCAGCTCCTTGTCGACCTGGTGCTCGATGGGAAGCCCATGGCAGTCCCAGCCCGGAATGAATTCCGAGCAATGGCCCGACATGTTGTGCACCTTGACCACGATGTCCTTGAGGACCTTGTTCAGGATGTGGCCGTGGTGGATGTGCCCGTTGGCATAGGGCGGTCCGTCGTGAAGCACGAAGGGGGGACGCTCGCGGTTTCTCTCGACGATGCGGTGGTACAGGTCATCGCGCTTCCAGCGCTCCAGCATCACCGGCTCACGCTCGGCGAGGTTGGCCTTCATGGGGAAGTCGGTCTTGGGTAGCGCGATGGTGCTCTTGTAGTCGATCTGGTCGCCCATGGGGGGCCTCGTGACGTGCTTCTCGTCGGTGGCACGATGTAGCGCGAACCATAGGGGCCGGGTCCTGGAGCGTCAAGGAGGTCGCCACGGTTCCGTGGTCGAGGGCCCGACGCGGTGGCCACAGCAGCAGGGCGCTCGGAGCTGACTACTTGTGGAACGCGTCCCGGACAAAGCGGGCGATGCCGCTGTAGGACAGTCCCATGGCAAAGAACAGGGCCACGAACCAGCCGAAGCGAATGTCGAAGCGCTTGGTGTCGACGAGATAGATACCCAGGGCCACCACCACCAGGTAGGCCACGGCCCCGACGCCGGTGAAGATCTGTAGCAGGTTGAGGCGACGCACCGCCGCAGGGTCGCCCCGCGCCGTCTCGGATCCCGGATCCTCTTCCCCGTCCAGCAGACCCTCCGCGGCATGGGCTCGCAGGCGCTGGCGAAGGATCACCAGAGCCACCGTGGCGGCGGCGAGCAACCACACCGGGCCAGCACCCACCAGGATTCCCATCTGGGTCCCTGTCCAGGGCAGCATGGTGCAGATCACCAGGGCCACCGTCGAGAACAGGGTCAACTTGTCGGCCAGGTCGATGTCGTGGCCGAAACGCAACCCACCCTCGAGCGCATCCTCGAGCTCGCTCGCCACCAGCGCCACGGTGCGCGGAGCTGGCCCGGCCAGCGGGACTCCGTCGAGAGAATCGTCGCCCGCGACAGGGAGCGCCCTGTCCTCGAATCTGTCCTCGCCGCGCCGGGGCGCACGCTCACGGTCCATGCGGTCATCGCGCTCGACACCGGCCGGGAACTCGGGCTCGGCGGGCAGCGCGGGCTCGCGCGGCGACGAGATCTTGCGCTCCAGTCTGTCCGCACCCAGGTCCCGCGTCACCGGTGCTGGCCTCTCGACCCGATCAAGGCCCCGGCGTGCGGGCCGGACCGCGACGTCATCGGCGTCCATGCGATCCGCCCCGAGGTCGCGTGCGGCCTGCGCCTGTCGCTCGACGCGGTCGGTGGAGGCTGCCGAGAAGGCCGGGGAACCGCGCCCGGGCTCGCCGGGATCCACCATCGGATCGTCTTTGGCCTCGAGCCTGGCCTTCTCGTCACGGCGGCGCTGTGTCCCGGCGCCGTACTTGCGCTCGAAGGTTCGCTTGGGTGGGTCCTGTCGGGCGTTGGCCTTGCGCGCCTGCGGCCCCACTCCCTGGCGACCCCGCGCTGAATCCAGTTGCTGAAGCATGGAACTCTCGACCACGGTGTCACTGCGCGACGTGACGGGATCGTCGTCGAGACGGATACGGCACTGCGGGCACACCCGGGCCCCGCTGGGCACCGCCGCGCCACACTCTGGACAGACCGCCGGACGGGTATCGCTGCTCGACATGTGCTCCGCTGCGCGGTGGCTTCGTCGACGGAGGTCGCCGCCGCGCCCAGGGTTCTTCGTCGACGGTAGCGGGCACCGCCTGGCGCGTCAAGCTGACGGTCCGCCGCGGCGCACCAAGGCCCTCGGTCCCTGCCTGGCCCCGGGGGGCGCCCGACCGCCTTTTTACAGAATGTGCCTGTGCTGGCAGGGGTGAATGCCGTCGAATGCTGCTCTTCTCGAGGGGCTGTCGGGCAGCCCCTCTGTCGGCCGGCACTGGTCCGGCCGCCATTCACCCAACCAGCACGTCGGCAGAGGGGGGCGCCCCGACCGCCCCTCAAGAGATGTGTCTGTGCTGGCAGGGGTGAATGCCGTCGAATTCACTTCGACGGCAGAGGGGGGCGCCCGACGCCCCCCTAGAAGAACTAGATGTCCAGGTTGACCGCGTCCAGAGCGTTCTTCTCGATGAACTCGCGACGCGGCTCGACCTGGTCACCCATGAGCACCGTGAAAATCTCGTCTGCCTCGACCGCATCGTCGACACGCACCTGGAGCAAGGTGCGCGTGGTGGGATCCATGGTGGTCTCCCACAGCTGGTTCGGGTTCATCTCGCCCAGACCTTTGTAGCGCTGGATTGTCTGGCCCTTGCGTGCACCGGCGAGCAGGCTCAGCACCAGCTGGTCGACGGTAGCGTGCTCGGTGGTATCGCCTTTCTCGTGCACCACCGTGTAGGGCGCCTTGCCCAGCACGCGCATGCGCTCGTGCAGGTGCTTGAGCTCGCTCATCTCGGGTGAGTCGACCAGACGCTGGTTGATCACGGTCTCGACCGGCGCGCCATTGTGGCGCGTGGTCAGCACCACGAAGAAGCCATCGTGCTCGGTGTCGGGTCGCAGAGCACCCTCGACGGGCAGCACCTCCGGGTGGTGTTGCTCGAGGAAGTCCTGGGTACTCTCGATGGCCTGCTTGAGCGCATCGCCGTCGCGCAGGATCTCGGGCGACATCTCGGCACCACGCACCAGGGCGTCGACCACCCGCGGATCGCGACGCTTGCGCATGCGCTCGAGGAGCTTCTGGTAGGACAGGAAGGCCAGGGCGGCATTCTTGACCGTGGCCGCGTTGAGCGGCTCGGTATGTCCATTGTGGTCCGAAGGCTTGACCTCGACCGAACGCGTGGCCAGGTCGAGCAGGTAGCTGTTCAGGGACGCGTCGTCCTTGAGGTAGTTGTCCTTCTTGCTCTTGCTCGCCTTGTACAGCGGCGGCTGGGCAATGTAGAGGTAGCCGCGCTCCACCAGGCCACGCATCTGCCGGTAGAAGAAGGTCAACAGCAGCGTGCGGATGTGGCTGCCGTCGACGTCAGCGTCGGTCATGATGATGATCTTGTGGTAGCGCGCCTTCTGGGGATCGAACTCATCGGGACCGATGCCGGTACCGAGCGCGGTGATCAGGACGATGATCTCCTGGCTCGACAGCATCTTGTCGAAGCGGGCTTTCTCGACGTTGAGGATCTTGCCACGCAGCGGCAAGATCGCCTGGTAGTGACGGTCGCGACCGCTCTTGGCCGAACCACCGGCCGAGTCTCCCTCGACGATGAACAGCTCACTCAGGGCCGGATCGCGCTCCTGGCAGTCGGCCAGCTTGCCCGGCAACTGCGCGCCCTCCAGGGCCCCCTTGCGCCGGGTCAGCTCCCTCGCCTTGCGAGCCGCTTCCCGCGCTCGCGCCGCGTCCACCACCTTCTGGGCGATGGCCTTTCCCGTGGACGGGTGCTCCTCGAAGTGGGTCCCCAGAGCGTCGCCGACGATGCCCTCGACCACGCCCTTGACGTCGGAGGAAACCAGCTTTTCTTTGGTCTGTGAGTTGAACTTGGGGTCCGGCATCTTGACGCTGACCACAGCGGTCAGGCCCTCGCGCGCGTCCTCGCCGGCGAGGCTGACCTTGGCGTTCTTGGCCAGGTTCTGCGACGTGATGTAGGCGTTGATGGTGCGCGTGAGCGCAGCCCGGAAGCCGGCGAGGTGTGTACCTCCGTCGGTGTTCTTGATGTTGTTGGTGAAGCAGAACACCTGCTCCTGGTAGCTGTCGTTCCACTGCAGCGCGACCTCGACCTCGCACTCGGGCCCGCCCTCGAACAGCGACCGGGTGCCCCCGAAGTAGATGGGCTGCGGATGAAGGACCACCTTGCTGCGATTGAGGTGGGCCACGAATTCGCGGATACCATCCTCGTAGTGAAAGTGGTGGTTCTTGTCGCTTCGCTCGTCACTGAGCTCGATGTGCAGGCCCTTGTTCAGGAAGGCCTGCTCGCGCAGCCGGCCAGAGAGCACATCGTATTTGAAGTCGGTATCGCTGAAGATGGCCGCGTCGGGCTTGAAGCGCACGCTGGTGCCGCGACCGGAGGTCTCGCCCACCACCTCGAGGGCGGAGTTCGGATCTCCGCGCACGTAGGTCTGGCGGTGAATCTTGCCTTCGCGCTGGATCTCGAGAGTCAGCTTCTCGCTCAGGCCATTGACGACGGACACACCCACGCCGTGCAGGCCACCGGACACCTTGTAGCTCGAGCTGTCGAACTTTCCGCCCGAGTGCAGCGAGGTCATGATGACCTCGGCAGCGCTCACGCCCTTCTCGTGCATGTCGCAAGGAATGCCGCGCCCGTTGTCGGTGACCGTGCAGCTCCCATCGACGTGAAGGGTCACCGTGACCAGGTTGCAGTGTCCGCCCAGGGCCTCATCCACTGCATTGTCCACGACCTCGTACACCATGTGATGCAGACCCGAGCCGTCGTCGGTGTCGCCGATGTACATGCCCGGACGCTTTCGCACCGCATCCAGGCCCTCCAGCACCTTGATGGAACTGGCGTCATAGGCATGGGGGGCAATGGTCTCGGTCGGATTGGACACTTGGCTATCCTTTGCGGGGGACGAGCGCTGCGCTCGCCAGGGTCGCGGCCCGATGGCTCATCGCCGACGAACTCGCGATGTCACGACCACATTTCCGTCGCCACCGACGCCTGCGGACCGGTTGTTTCGGCTGCGAATGCTCGAGCCCGGCACGGCTGCGCCACGGTGAAAAACTCTGCCTTTGATGTAGCACGCGGGAGATCCCGCGACAAGCCGGATTTGTCTTTTATCTACAATGGTTTAACTAAACTCGAAGGGCTCTGCGTGGAGCAGATTCGGGGCTTCTTGGTCAGCGTCCACGGCGGCCACGACCACCGCCCCCGGGGCCGCCGCCGCCCTGGTCCAGACCGCGCACATATTCCATGAAGGAGGCCTTGTCTTCCATGACCTGGGAGTAGCGGTCGCGGCTCATACCGCGGCGGTTGCGGTCCCGATCCCCTCGGTCGTCACGACGAGCGTCGTGCCGATCGCCAGGTCGATCACGCCCCTGTGTTTCCCGCGGTCTCCCCTCGTTGCGGCGCTCGGCCAGCCCCTGGGCCAGCAACTCGCTGGTCAGTTGCTCGACGCTGCAGCGCTCTCGCCGGGCCAGGTGAACCAGGTCGCGATGCAGACCTTTGGACACGCGCAGTTCGAGCTGGCCACTGAAGTCCTGGGGCCTGTCGAGGTCAAAGGGACGCGGCAGCGCCTCGCCGCGCACCGCGTAAGCACCCACGCGATCCTCGAGGGCCGCCTCGCCGGCCTGCAGCGCCTGGGCCCGGGTCTCGGCCCACACCTGGAGGTTGCCCAGCTCGTCACAGCGCACGCCATACTGGCCCTTGGCGATGTCCCAGTACACGCTGAGCCGAAACGCCACGTCATAGGGCACGTCGACGGCGGGCGCGCGCGCCTGCACCGGAGGAGCCGCCTCGTCGTCGTCATCGACGGTGGCCTCACCCTTCGCCGCGAGTGCGGTCTCTTTGTCGTCGTCGCTCGGGGTCGGGGCAGCGTCCTGGGGCTCGACCGGGTCCTGGATGTCGTCGCTCATGCGTCGCTCCGGGCGGGCCGATTGCGAACCAGCGTACGCCCCTCGATGGAATAGTCCTCGGCCACCGCGTCGGGCAGTGACGGCAGATCCTCGTCGGAAGAAAGGTCCAGGCTCACCACGGCCTCGGCAGCCCGCCGTTGTATGCGAGCGCTCATGCCTTCGTCGTAGACCAGCGCGAACAGGGGGCCCGCCACGTCGTGGCGCCGCCAGTCCTGCAGCACCTCGATGCTCTTGTGGATGACGTCATCGGAGTGGTCCCGGAGATAGGGCAAGATGATCTGCACCAGCGCGTCCGTGGCCGGACGGTGGCCCAGGTGGTCAATGATCTCCATCTTGCCGCGACTCGAGCGGTGGTCCTCGGGCTTGCGCCCCTGCAAAGCCTCGAGCAGGAAAGCGGTGAGGTCCTCGTCAGACAGGATGCGCGCCAGAGCTCGGATGGGATAATTGACGTGTTCCTCGTCGCGCACGTACTTCTGGAGCGACGGCACCGCGGTCTGCCCGAGCTCGACGAAGGTGTCGACCAGCCACTTCTTCTCTTCCTCGTCCCAGTACGCGCTGTTGCACACCACGCCGAAGCGCTTGCACAGGGCGCCCAGCGACTCGGGGGTGGCCATCTTGAGCAGGCCGTCCATGGCGTCGCGGCGGTACTCGGGCTGGGCGTAGACCTGCTTCACCTTCTTGAGGTGGCGCTCGATCTGCTCCTCAGGCGTGCCGCCTATGCCCAGAAATCCCAGCAGTCCCATGGCGGGCTGTATACCCACGCCCGCCCTGGGGCGTCAACGTGGTTGTGAGAGCTCCTGACGCGGTCGCAGCTTGCTCGGGACCGGTGCCTCCTTTACAAGGCCAGCCATGTCAGGTGTGGAACTCCTGGTCCAGAATGGAGGCCTGGCCCGCCTTCTGGACGGCTACGAGGCCAGACCGTCCCAGCTCGAGATGGCGCGGGCGGTCGAGGCCGCGCTCCGCGAGCCCGGGCAACGCTTGCTGGTCGAGGCAGGCACGGGCGTCGGCAAGAGTCTGGCCTACCTGGCCCCGGCCCTGGCCAGCGGGGCCACGGTGGTCGTGGCCACCGGCACCAAGGCGCTGCAGGACCAGCTCGCCACCCGGGATGCGCCCCTGGTGGCCGCCGCCCTGGTCGACGCCGGCGTGCCCGAGCCGCGGATCGAAGTCGTCAAGGGCCGCCAGAACTACCTGTGCCTGCTGCGGATGGAACGCGCCATGGTCCAGGGCACCTTGCCACTCTCCGTCGACGACGACTGGATCGAGGGCATCGCGCGCTGGAGTACCAGCACCGTCACCGGCGATCGCGCGGAGCTGGACGGGCTCCCCGAGAGCTGGGAGCCCTGGCACGAGCTCGACGCCGGCGCCGACACCTGTGTCGGCAAGAAGTGCCCGCACCACGCACCCTGCTTCGTCACGCGGCTGCGTGCCCGCGCCCGCGAGGCGCAGCTGATCATCACCAACCACCACCTGCTGCTCGCCGACGCGGCGCTGCGGCTGAGCCAGCGCTTTGGCGAGGTGCCGGATTCGGCGGAGCTGCTTCCTGGCCACGAGGCGCTGATCGTCGACGAGGCCCACGGCATCCCGGAGGTGGCCACCGACGCCTTCGGGGCCAGCGTGTCCACCGCGGCCATCGAGCACCTGGCGCGCGATCTGCGGCAGTGGCTCACCGGTCAAGCCCAGGACAGCCAGCGCACCCTGGCACCCGAGATCGACCGCGTGGAACAGCGCCTGCGCCAGCTGCTCCGGGATCTGGGCGGTGGGGAGGACAGGCGCGTGCTGGGTCCGGAGAGTCTGGGCCCCACCACCGGTGCCGACCTGCAACGTGGCCTCGATGGCCTGGCGACCTTGAGCGCGACCCTGGCAGACGCCGCCGACGAGGACCCGGTGGCCCAGGGTCTGTGCCTGCGCGCGCAGCGCCTGGCGCGCTCTCTCGAGTTCGTGGCCACCGCAGGAGATCCCACCTACGTTTACTACACGGAGCAGCGCCGCCGTCACGTGCGTGCCGTGGCCGCTCCCGTCGACGTGGCGCGACCGCTGGCCGAGTCGCTGTTCCTCCCCGCGCGCACCGTGGTGCTGACCTCGGCCACCCTGGCCACGGACCAGGGCTTCGGGTCCTTCCGCCGCCTGGTCGGCCTGAAGGACGATCCCGCGGTGGTCGAGTGCATCCTGCCCTCGCCTTTCGACTATGCCTCGCTCGTGCGCTACTACCTGCCCGAGCCCCCCATCATCCCGGACAGCGGCGACCACCTGGAACGCCTGGCATCGGAGATTCGCCTGCTGTGCGAGGCGTCCGGTGGCGGTGCCTTCTTGCTGTTCACCAGCTACCGTGTGCTCGAGGAAACCCACCGTCGGCTCGGCCCGGTGCTGACCGGTACGGTGCTGCGCCAAGGCGACGCTCCTCGACACACCCTGGTGCAACGCTTTCGTGACGATGGCAATGCCGTGCTCTTCGGCACCCACAGCTTCTGGCAGGGCATCGATGTGCGCGGGGCGGCCCTGCGCCTGGTCGCCATCGACCGCCTGCCCTTCGCCTCGCCCGCAGACCCCCTGCACGCGGCGCGCAGCCGTCTGCTCGAGGAGCGCGGCGAGCGCCCCTTCACGACCTTGACCCTGCCCCAGGCCATCCTGGACCTGAAGCAGGGGGTGGGCCGGCTGGTGCGCTCGTCCACGGATGGCGGGGTCATCGCGCTGCTGGATGGCCGGCTGCGCAGCAAGAGCTACGGCCATCGTTTCCTGCGCGCGCTGCCCAAGGCCCCGGTGCTGCGCCACATCGACGAGGTACGGTCCTTCTTCAGCTCTTGAGGTGTCGACGGTAGCGAGTGCGGCTGCGCTCATCGCGGAGCACGCTCAGGGCGTCCTGCGCCACCTGCCAGATCTCGGCAATGGCGCCCTTGAGTTCGCGGTCGTCGGAGCCGCCGAAACGCAGGGTCTCCAGCTCCTCGAGGAGGTGACCAACGGCCTGCTCCACCTCGTAGCCTGTGGCCTCGCGCGCCAGGCCCAGGAACGCGAAGTAGTCCTGCTCCCGCGCCTGCTGCCACTTCTCCATCACCCGCGCGCGATCGATGGCCTGCTCGTGCGCCTGCACCAGCTCGCGCTCCGCGTCCAGGGCATCGATGCCCCGCGCCACCACCTGGTGGCTCCCCGAAGCGATGGCGATGAGCGCCGTGCGATACGCGACCACCTCGTCGACACCTGCGGCCAGGATCAGATCCTCGAGGGTCCGCACGCCATCGAGCAGGTTCGCCGCGTGCTGTTCCGCGCCGGTCAGGCCCATGGCATCGAGCCGGGCCGTGACCACCGGTCGCAGCAAGGTCGAGGGCCCGCCCACCGCGCGCAGCAGACGCTCGACGTCATACTTGCGGCGAACACCCTCTGCCACCAGCTGCAAGGGGGTCTGGGCCAGGGTCACCCGTTCGCCCTCATCCGCCTTGTCCGGGACGTAGCTGTAGCTGCCCCGCGGCCACTCGAAAAGGGACAGGTAGCAGTCCGCCAGGTGCGCGCGAACCGCATCGAACAGCTCGCGCGTCTTGAGCACGCCCTCCTCGAGCATGCTGGCGGCGAGCTGCCGCGCCGTGGGCAAGTTTTTGGCCCGGGCCAGGGCATGCTGCTCGCGGGTGAGCAGGCCACGCCGCAGCAGGAATTCCTCGAACTGATCGCGTCGCAGCGTCGAGCGAAGCAACACCGGAGCGCCCTGCTCGAGATAAAGGCTGCGCTGGGCCGCGCCTCCCTCGAGCGAGAAGTCGATGCGGCCGGTGACCTGCTGGTACACCACTTCTGCCAGGACCGCCGGCAGCTGCGCGTCGTCGAAACCGCCCTGCTCCGGGCTCAGGGGCGAGGGCGGCTGATCCATGCGTGGATGCGGCCGGCCGGGCTCGGTGTCATGCAGGACGGCGGAGTCCAGGGGTCGCGGGCGCGCCTGGACCACAGGCTGGATGGGAAGAGTGACCGCCGTGCGCTCCACCTCGGGGGGGCGCATCTCCTCGAGGTGAGGCGCCGCATGCTCGTTGCGGGTGACCTCCGCGTCGGAAGCAGCTGCCGCCGCAGGAGCCCCTGACACCCTGGCACCGACCTCCGTGCGTTCGGAGCGCAGGCCTTCGAGCCAGCCCCGCGCACGTTCCCGTCGTTGCTCCCGGTCCACCAGGCCCGCTTGCAGACGCTGCGCCCCCTCTTCGCGCCGCCGCTCGGCCTCCTCGGCCCGGCGCCGTGCCTCCGCTTCGAGCTGGCGCAGCTCCTCCTCGTGTCGACGAGCTGCTTCCTCGAGCTGGCGGATACCCTCCTCGCGTCGCGCGGCATCCTCCTCGAGCTGGCGCAGCTGCTGCTCGCGAGCGCGGGCCTGCTGCAGACGCTGCTCGAGCTGCTCACCGACTCGCTGGGTCTCGCTCGCCACGCGCTGCTCCTCGGCGGCGGCCTGTGCCCGGGCTTCGGCCTCGATGCGGGCGACCTCCTCGATGGACCTCTGGCGGGCCTGCTGTGCAAGCTCGCGGGCCCGCAGCTCCGCCTCAGCGCGGGCACTGCTCTCCAGCTCCTCGGCCTCTCGCTCCGCTTGCTGACGGGCTTCCTCGTCGAGCGCGCGGGCCCGCAGCTGGGCCTTGGTGCGGGCGTCCTCACGCAGGCGGCGGGACTCGACCTCCAGGCGCTGGAGCTCCTGCTCCTCGAAGACCCGAGCCTCTGCCTCGGCCTGGGCGCGGGCCTCGGCCTCCAGTTCCCGCGCCATTACGGCGGCGCGCTGGCGGGCCTGCTCCAGGATCTGCTTTGCAGACTCCTCGGCGTGCGTCCGTGCCTCGGCTTCCAGACGCTCACGTTCGGCGTGGGCGCGCTTCTGGGCGGCGTCCTCGAGCTCGCGGGCACTGCCCTCGGCCTTTTGCCGGGCCTCCTGTTCAATCTGGCGCGCGCGGCCCTCGGCTCGTTGCAGCGCCTCCTCGTGCTGCTTCTGGATCTCGGTCTCGGCCTTGCTCTGGGCCTCCTGCTCCAGACGTCTGGCCTCGATCTCGGCCTTCTGCCGGGCTGCGGCCACCAGCTTGGCTGCACGTTTCTCGGCCTTCTGGCGGGCGAGCTCGCGGGCGTTCGTGGCCTCGGTCTCGGCCTGGCGAGCGAGTTCCTCCTCGAGGGCGCGCGCTTCCTTTGCAGCCTGCTGGTGCGCCTGCGCGGACAGTTCCTGGGCCCTGGCCGTGGCCCGTTCGCGCGCCTGCTCCGACAGCTGACGCGCATTCTCTTCGGCGTGCTGCCTGGCGTCCTGCTCCAGGCGCCGGGCCTCGTGCTCGGACCGCTCCTTCGCCTCCTGGGCGATCTTTTTTGCCAGCGCGCTCGCCCTCTGCTCGGCCTGGGCGCGTGCGGTGGCCTCGAACTTCTGCGCCTCGGCCTGGGCCCGCTCGATGGCCTCTTCCTCGAGCCTGCGCGCCTCGGCCTGCGCTCGCTCGCGCGCTTCTTGCTCGACCCGACGCGCCTCGGCTGCCGCCTTCTCGCGCGCCTCCTGCTCGACACGACGTGCCTCGCTCTCGGCCTTCTCCCGTGCGTCCTGCGCAACGCGCCGCGCCTCGGTCTCGGCACGCTCCTTGGCCTCCTGGGCGACACGGCGCGCTTCAGCCTCTGCCTTCTCCCGAGCGTCCTGGGCGATACGCCTTGCTTCGGCCTGTGCCTTCTCGCGCGCCTCCGCCTCGATCCGTCGCGCCTCGGCCGCCGCCCTGTCCCGGGCCAGGTCCTGGGCTCGCGCGGCCTCGATCTCGGCCTCGGCCATGGCCTCGCTCTCGATGCGCTGCGCCTCCGCCTCGGCCTGGGCCCGCGCACTGTCGTCGGGTCCGGTCGCCGTCTCCGTTGCAGAACGGGATCCGGCTCCCGGGGCGTGGGCTGAGGCATCGTCCGCCGCGGACTCGTCGTCGAGCAGGCCCTGGAAGTTCAGGTCACCGTCTGGGTCCGGTGGAGCGCTGCCGGCCCCAGTGGCATCGGGTGCAGGCTCCTCGTCGTCGGCGGCCTCGCCGAGATCTGCCTCGGTCTGGCCTGCGGGTGGAGCGGACACAGGCGGGGCGACGTCGGCGCTCGTGGGTGCGGACCAAGGGGTGGAGTCCTCGTCGTGGTCCATCTGCTGCGAGAGCTGGGAAGCCTGCTGCAGTCTGCGCAGGCGCGCGATGAGCTCACTCGTGTCCTCGCCGGGCTCGATCTCATCAAACTGTGGGGGCGGCGCCACGCGGGTGGGTTCGCGATCCTCCGCGGGCCTATCCACCCGGCTCGGTAACTGGTCGAGGGCGTCGTTGAGGGCATCCTCGATGGCGTCATCGATGGCCTGGCTATCGGGTTGCACCACCGTCGATGTGGCAGGCGCCTGGTCGTCCGCGCTGTCTATCATGGCCTCGGCCTCGATGGCCTGGTGCGTTGGCCGGCCGAGGTAGGCTGCGATCTTGGCGGCAAGCTTGGCAGCAGCCACGGGGCGCCTGAAGTAGCCATCCCCACCCGCTTCCAGGGCATCCTCGTTGCTGGTGATGCTCTCCAGACCACTGCCCAGAAACAGCACGGGAACAATCCGGCTCCCCACACGCTCGCGCAGATCAGCCAGAAGCTTCACGCCGTCTTCGCCGAGGCTCGCCAGATCGATGAGGATCAGCTCGGTATCACCCCCGAAACACGCCCGGGCCGCGTCCGTGCTCTGCACGACCGCTGTTTCCATATCCTCGAAAACGAGGAACTCGCCACAGCGGCGAGCCACCTCGACGTCGGAACTCACGACCAGGATGTGGCGCGCTGCCATGCTGCTCGCCCGGGGCCACCGGCACACCTTATCCACGACGGATCAGGCCCGCTGGCCAGTCTCGTTCATAGCACCAAAGCTGGATCCACATCAAAAACCAGGCGCGCGCGGCCAGCACCTCGCTCGTGTGCTGAACGCAGGGCCTGAAGAGCGCGCTGCATGGCTGAGGGGCCTGGTGCCTTGACCAGGATCTGTACTCGCGACACGTCGCGGAGTCGCGACAGAGGTGCCGGAGCGGGTCCCAGCAACTCCGCGTCACCTGGAAGGGCGGCCTTGGCAGCGCGAACCATCGCGCGGGCTTCCTGCATCGCGTCGCTCTCGTCGCGATGCTCGAGCCGCACCACGGCCAGGCGACCAAAGGGTGGGTAGCGCAACAAGCGGCGCTGCTCCAGCTCGGCCTCGGCAAAGGCGGGGTAGTCGTGCGCCGCCGCGGCCTGTATCGCGGGATGTCCGGCATCAAAGGCCTGCACCACGACGAGGCCGGGCTTGCGCCCACGGCCCGCGCGTCCCGCCACCTGGCTCAGCAACTGGAAGGTGCGCTCGGAAGCGCGGAAATCAGCCACCGCGAGGCCCACATCGGCGATCACCACACCGACCACCGTGACGTTGGGGAAATCATGACCCTTGGCCAGCATCTGGGTTCCGACCAGGACGTCGATCTCGCGCGCCGAAAACCGTTCGAGCACGTCCAGCAGGGCGCCGCGCCGACGGGTGGTATCGCGATCGATGCGCGCGATGCGCACGCCAGGAAAACGCGAGCGCACCGCATCCTCGACCCGCTCGGTGCCCAGGCCCAGCGGTACCACCCGCACCCCCTGGCAACGCCCGCACTGTTCAGGCACCGGCGCGTGGTGGCCACAATAGTGGCATAGCAGCAGGCGACGCGCGCGGTGGTGGGTCAAGGACACGCTGCAGTGCGGACAACCCACGATCTCGCCGCAGTCCAGGCACAGCACGAAGTTGGCGAAGCCGCGCCGGTTGAGAAACAAGATGGCCTGCTCGCCCCGTCCCAGGGCCTGTTCCAGCGCCTCGCCCAGCGCCGGCGTGAGGATCTCGATCCCGTCGTCAGCGCCCCGGCTGCGCTCGGGCGTCAGGGCCACCACCCGCACCTCCGGCAGCACAGCTCCGCCCACGCGCTGCGGCAACTCGAGCAGGTGCAAGGACCCCTGGCGCGTGCGCTGGTAGCTCTCGAGACTGGGTGTGGCCGAGCCCAGCAGCACCGGGATGCCGAGGTGATGCGCGCGCCACAGCGCCAGGTCGCGCCCGTGGTAGCGGGGCGAATCGTCCTGCTTGTAGCTCTGGTCGTGCTCCTCATCGACGACGATCAGCCCCAGGTCCTGCATCGGGGCAAACACCGCGGAACGCGCGCCCACCACACAGCGCGCTCGCCCCGACCGCACACGAGCCCAGCGCTGCCGGCGTTGTGCCTCGGGCAAGGCCGAGTGCAGCACCTCGACCGGTGCATCCAGGCGCCGGACGAAGCGGCCCACCAGCTGCGGTGTGAGCGCGATCTCGGGCACCAGCACCAGCACGCTGCGCCCCTGGGCCAGCACGTGCTCCGCCGCTGCGAGGTAGACCTCGGTCTTGCCCGACGAGGTCACCCCATGCAGCAGAAAGGCCTCGTGCTGCCTCGCATCGATGGCAGTGCGCAGGATGCCGACGACCTCGTCCTGGGCCGGGGTGAGCTGAGGCCTGAGCACCTCGTCCAGGTGCAAGGCCTCGGGTTGCGGCAAGAATTTCTGGCGGCTCCCGCGCTGCACCAGACCGCGGCGCAGCAGGCGCGGCAGTGCGTCGCGACCCCCGGGCACCGCATCCTCGATCTCGCCACGCGAGCGCGGTCGGCCATCGGCGAGCAACACGCAGACCGCTCGCATGGCCCGAGCCTGCGGAGGCAGCGTCGGTGGCTCGGTGCTGGCGACCATCCCGAACACCTCCTCGTCGGCCTCGGCCTGGGCGGCCTGGGGTGTTCGCTGGTCGATCAGACCCTCGGCCAGCAGCCGCTCGATACTCGCCGGGGAGGTGCCTGTGCGCTCGAGCTGGCGCCGTGCTCGCGGGCCACGCTGCACGCTGCGCAGCACGGCGAGGGACCTGTCGTCGAGACCACTGAGCAGGGCCGAGCGCAGCAGGGCACGGCCGGCCCGGGTCAGGCCCAGCCGGGGTCCGGCGCCATGACCCAGGCCTGGAGGCAAGGCCGCGCGCATCAGCTCCCCCGGGGGAGCGCGGTAATAGCTTGCCGCAAACTCGCACAGGGCCAGCACCTCGGCGGGCAGCGCCGCCTCGTCGTCGAGCACCTGCGCGATGGTCTTGAGTTCCCTGGGTGGTGCCGGCTCCTCTCCGAGGACCACACCATTCACCAGGCGCCTCCCAAGGGGAACGCGCACGCGTGTCCCGGCCGCCAGGTGCTGCGTGTCGGGGGCGAGGTAGCTCAGGGCGTGCATCACCGGCGCATCCACCGCCACGCGCAGGACCTGGGTGGTCGGTGCTGTGGTCACGTGCCGGCCTACGGAATCTTGAACTGTGCGGGGGTGAGCTTGGGTGCGACGGTCACTTCTTCGACCTCGGAACGCCGCCACAGGGCGCCGTCGCGGTACACCTCGATGACCTCGGGGAAGATCAGGCTGGTCTTGCTGCCACCGTAGCCCCGCAGCCGCACGTCGAGCAGCGGACGGCGGGCATCTCCATTCTCGCGGGCGATCAGGCGCAGTGGATACAGCCCGTCCTTGTCGAGCCAGAGCTGAGGTGTCACCCGATCCCAGGGGTCGGCGCCGATGACGATGGCGATGCGGCCGTCAAAGCGGGTCAGCGAGGTCTTGCTGCCGTCGATGCCCAGGCGCTTGAGGGTGCCCAGCAAGCGGTCCCGGGCCTTCTGCGCGCTGTCCTCGCTCTCCTCGGCGCAGCTGAACAGATCCCACAGCAGATCGATCTCGGCCTGACGCCGGGTGCCCTTCTGACCCGGGGCCTCGACCCACTCGCGCTCACCGTCGCGAATGCGCAGGACCTTCCCGCCTTCGACCTCGCGCTCTGCGCGCACGCGCCAGGGCGAGAGGAAGGTCACGGTCTCGCGTTCGGTGGTCCGTGCGGCGCCGTGGGTGGTGGTCTGCATGACCACCTGCAGGCTGAAGATCTTGCGCTCGACGCGAATCTGTATCCAGTGCAGCAGCAAGAAGGTGGTGGGCGCGATGTAGGCCTGGGCCAGGCTGGTCACCAGCAGTCCCGCGGCAAGGGCGATCAGTCCACGGCGCATGCGAAGGTCCTCCGGTGCCCCGATTGCCTAGCAGCTTTTGCGCGCGCACGCACCCCTGGCTACTGCGAGATGGACATGGGCTGCTGGTAGGCTGGCAGACCGCCGCGGGGACCCGCATTGTAGGTGCCCGCCACGGCCGAGGGCGGGGGGGGCGCGAACAGGAAGAACTTGAGCGCCACGCCGATGGTGCGATCGTCGAAGCGTTCGAGACCCTGCTGGTAGCCGAGATCGATGCCGAACACGTCGTACGCGAAGCCGAGGCCGAAGGTCACGGCGCTCAGACCCGTGACCTGGTCGTTCTCGTAGCCCACGCGCAGCGGGAACATGTCGAGCAGGTAGTACTCGGCGCCGGCGTGGAACTGCATGCCGGGCGGCCACGACGACTCGAAGTCGAGGCCCCAGTCAAAGGCCAGGGTCAGCCCCTCGATGCTCCACGAGGCCGCAGCGGCCATGCCCATGGGCGCCTCGTTGGTGGTGATGGGGATGACGTTGTAGCCGACCACGGCGAAGGCCAGGCCAAGTCCGGGCGTGACCAGCAGGCCCGCGTCGGCGGTCAAGGCATTGACGAAGGTGCCTGCCAGGGCCTGGCTGATGTTGAGATACTTGAAGCTGAGGCCGACGTTGAAGACACCGGGCACGATGGGATAGGACACGGCCGCGGTCGCGCGATGCCCCCGCACGGCCTCGTCACCGGGTTCGCGGTTGGTGAAGGTGTAGCCCAGGCCCACGCCCACCTGGTTGGTCAGGCTGTCGACGACCGTGAGGTCGAGCTCGAACAGGTTGCGGTCCGGATTGTACTGGCCATAAAACTCTGGTGAGTACTTGGGTACCGCGGTCATGCCTGCAGGATTGTAGTAGATGGCGTCGTTGCCCGGCGCCACCGAGCGGTAAGCGTGGCCCATCCCCATGGGACGCGCGCCACGCAAGTCCTGGGCGGCCAGGATTCCGGGGACGGTCAGACCCGACAACACCCACAACAACGTCAGACGGCGCCACATGGAGGCAGCATACTCCGCAGGGTTCCGGCTGCCAAAAAAACGACCAGCGATCACCCGGAATGCTCGGTCGGCTCGCTTCGCTTGGTCTATGCACAAGCTCCCGCAAGATGGACGCCAAAATTTCCGACGTCACCGAGCGACCTCAGGGAGCGAGGTGTCCTTGACAGCGCTGCCGGCGTGGGGGCCCCGTCGAATTCACTTCGACGGGGGAGGGGGCTGCCGAAGCTCCTCGAGAATTACGGCGCGCACCGCGGCACGTTGGCGTGGAAGCTGTTGCTGTCGACGCCCTGCGTCCAGTGCCGGGGCTCGTCGCGCGGCACCACGCCGGACTCGTCGATGTTGGTCACGTGATAGGCCTGCTGGTTGTAAACGCGGCGAGTTCCTATCCACGCGCCCTCGCTGTTGGTGAAGGCGGTCACGCCCTTGGCCGAGTGCAGCATGGGTTCGTTGAACACCACCACCATCTCGGCCCGGCCGTCGTTGTTGATGTCGGCCACGGTGGCGATCTCGGCGATGGTGCGGCTCGAGCGGTCGGCCTCGTAGATCTTCAGAAAGCCCGGCGATCCGCCCACGGTGCTGAAGGCCCAGGCCTTGCTCTCGTCGGCGTACACCACCTCGTAGTGGCCATCGCCCTCGAAGTCGAAGGCCGAGGGACCCGCCATGCCGCTGCCGTCGTAGATGTCGGCCATCCACAGCACCGTGCCGTCGGCTTCGAACACCACTACGGCACTCTGATTGGCCACCACGATCTCGGGCCGGCCGTCGCCATCGAAGTCCGCCGCGGCTGGGATGGTGGGGATCACGCCGCTGGCATTGCCGTTCTCATCGGTTTCCGGGTTGGGGTTGGGGATGTCAAAGGGCCCGGCCACGGTGGCGCCGGTGAGGGCATTGAGGATGTGCAGCTGGTCGTTGCGCAGCACCAGCTCGGGCGTTCCATTGACGTCGACGTCGATGACGATGGGATTGCCATCGTAGATATCATCGCGGTTCCACAGCACAGAGCCGTCGCTGCGGTACACGGTGCGGCCCGCCACGATCTCCATCGGTCCCTGCCCGTCGAGGTTGACCGCGAAGGTCTGCGGCCCGTGCCCCGAGTTGGCCGAGCCCTCGGTGCCCGTCCACAGCAGGTGGCCGTTGCGGTCGAACAGGTTGTGGCCAAACAGGATCTCGGGGAACCCGTCCTTGTCGACGTCAGCGATGCTGACGGCGCCCGAGTTCTCCATGTCATCCTCGCTGCCACGCCACTCCTCGCTGACCCACTTGAAGGTGCCGTCATGCTCGAAGGCGATGAGGTAGCCGTACTTGAACTTGCCATTGAGTTTGGGACCTCCGGACAGGATCTCGGTCCCCTCGAGCACCAGCCACTTGCCACCCACCACCTCGGGCAGGTTGTCACCATCGATGTCCGCCACGGCCATGTTGACCTCGCTGTCCATGGCGTACTGCTCACCGCCCACGGACACGATCTCGTGGCCATCGTCGCCGGACACGATGCGCAGGTAGGACCGGATGGGGTCGTTCATGTGGTCACCGTTGTCGTTCTGCAGGTTGGTGTTGCTGCGGAACTCGGCGCCATCGAAGGAGTTGAAGATCACGTCGGGGATGTCGTTGACGTCGACCAGGCCGTCGCCGTTGTCATCGTTCATGTTGGCCACCATCGGCGTGACCCACACCTGGTCCGCCGCGGACTCGACCGCGGAGCCGTCCCAGCGCCACAGGGTCTGCGGCGAGAAGGTGCGCGGTGGGATGCACGGTGGCAGGTTGGGCTCGACGCCGGCCACGGTGACGTCGACGTTGATGATCGGGTGACAGGCGTTGGAGTGGATGGAGACCTGGGCCGTGAAGGCTCCCACATAGCCCGGTCCGAAGGTGACCTGAACCGCGAGCTGGTCGCCAGGCCCCAGTACCGCGGGCTGCACCGCGCTCACCGCGAAGGGAGGCGCGGGGCTCACCGCCACGCTCGAGATGGAGACGACCTCGGTGCCGTAGTTGGTGCAGATCACGGTGCGGGTGGCGGGCTGGTCGCTCGGGATATCCCCCATGTCCAGGGTGTCGGGCTCGCAGGCCAGGAAGGGTGGGCACAGGCCGCTGGCATTGCCGCGCAGCAGGACCACCGTGGTGTTGTCATCGGGGTCGTCGCTGATGATCTCGATCGCGCCCAGGTCACCTCCCATGTCGTCGGGGCGGTAGCAGACCTGTACGTTGATGCTCTGGCCTGGCTGCAGCGCGCCGGGCAAGCCAGCGGGCGGTGTCACCTCGAAGGCCTGGGAGCTGCCCGACTGCAGCACCACCCCGCGCAGGTTGAGCTCGGTCTGGCCGCAGTTGGACACGGCAACGGGCGCGCATGGACGCTGCCCGGTGTTGACGGTCCCGAAGTCCAGCAGGCTCGGGTCGACGCAGATCTGGGGCGCCGAGCCGTTCCCCACGAGGTCCACGTAAGCGTTCTGGGTGGGCGTGCCAAAGCCCTGCTCCTTGAACTCGATGCGCAGGCGGCCGGTCTTGGGGCCCTCGCTCACGGGCTTGAAGCTCACCGGCACGCTGAGCGAGTCCCCCGCAGGCACGATGGCGCCGATGATGGGGAAACCGATGTTGCCGACGAAGAAGTCCGGCGCGCCCTGGCTGATCTCGGCCTTGCGCACCAGGCAGACCTCGTCACCGATGTTGTTGAGCACCACGCTCAGGTTGGTGGTCTGCGAGGTCGAGGCGGTGCCGAAGTTGAGCGAGAGCGGGTCCGGTTCGATGAAGCAGCCCGACGGGATGGTGCCGTCGCCCTCGAGCTGGATATCGAATGTGGCCTCCGCAGGATCGTCGCTGGCCACGGTGAAGGTGGCGTTGGCCAGGGCGCTCTGGCTCGGCGCGAACTGGAAGGTGACAGTGCTCTGCCCTCCCGCGGCAATGGTGCGTGCTGGCGGTGCGCCGCCCGCGGTGATGGTGAAGTCCGTGGAGCCGGCGGTGCGGGTGATGGACTGCAGGCTGCACTCGAGGCGGCCGCGGTTGATCAGGGCCACGTCGTAGCTGCGACTCTGGCCCGGGCGCACGTGGCCAAGCTGCACGCTGCGCGGCACAGCGTCGAGGTCACAGGCTGGCGGGGTGATGGCCACGGCCGTGAGCACCAGGAACGAGGTCGGGTTGATCGGACCCACGGCGTCGATCTGCAAGAAGCCTGCGCTCGACGAGGGATCCGAGAAATCACCGGTGGTGGCCGACTCGAAGCCAAAGGTCACGATCACCGTGTCCCCCGGCGCCAGGGGGCCGTGCGGCAGCGTGGGAGCGGTATCGATGGAGAAGGGCGGGAACGAGCGCTGCGGCGTCAGGGTCTGCAGGGTCAGGGGCTGGGTGCCACAGTTGCTCAGGGTGACGTCGCGGGTCTCGTGGGTGTTGATGTTCACCTCGCCGAAGTCCACCTGCGAGGTCGACACGCAGAGCTTGGGAGCGGCACCGCGGCCGGTCAGGTAGACCCGGACCTCGGCCTCGTCGGGGTCATTGCTGGCGATGCGCAGGATGGCGCAGTCCTCGCCTCCGTCGCGCGGCACATAGACGATGTTGAGCTGCTTCTGCTCCTCGGGATTGAACTGCTGGGGCGCGGGCTGCAGCTCGAACTCGGCCGACGGCGCGGGGCAGTGGCTATCGCCCGAATCGACGAGCAGGCCGTAGCCCTGGATGACCAGGGGCGCGGTGCCGGCATTGCGAATCTGCACCTTCTTGGTCAGGGTCGCGCCGGGCTGCACATCGCCGAAGGTGATGAAGACGGGAGACTGGTCATTGCGGGTGCCCGTCTCGGGGTCCATCACCTCGATATCCGGGGTGGGGATCTCGGTGAGCTCGGTGCCACAATCGCAGCGCGCCAGTCCGAGTATCGTGAGCAGGCTCACCAGTGCTGTGCCGCGTCTCCACTGCATCGCTGACCTCCATGGGCTACTGCCTGGCTCGACCGCCACACCCCGGGGCGAGCGTCGAAGCCATTGGCGCGGGCGGAGGATAGCAGACTGCCACGGGCCATGACCACGCGTGCGCGCCAGCTCATGGCGCAGTGCGCCACGACACGCCGGGTTCAGGTGTCGGACGACTCTCCGAGCAAGAAGCGCACTTCTTCCTCGTAGCGGCCTGCGCGGACGGGGTCGAAACCGCGGTGGATGAAGCGCACCCGGCCCTGGCGATCGAGAATGAACGTGGCGGGAATCTGCATCACCGAGAACGCGGCGGCGCCTTCGTGCAAGCCGTCGTGCAGGACGTCGAAGGGCAGACCCCAGCGCCGGGCGAACTTCGTCGCCACGTCGCGCTCGTCGTCGATGCTCACGGCCACCACGGCCAGCCCGTCGTGGACGTGTCGGGCATGCAGGTCCGCATAGTAGGGGAAGGCCTGGCGACAGGGCGCGCACCACGAGGCCCAGAAATCCAGCAGCACGACCTTGCCCTGATACGCCGCCAGTGTGGTCTCGCTGCCGTCGAGACGGAATAGGCGCGCCAGCTGAGGTTCAGGCGCCGGGCCCTCGCGCTGGGGCACACTGGGCAGGACCCCGGGCGGGCAACAGGCCGAACCCAGGATAAACACCCCGACGGCGACCATCGTTTTACGCAGCATCTGCACCTCGAGCCAGCGGCCCTCTTTCATGCCAGTCCCGACGCACTGGTGCAAGGTCGCGTGCCGTTCTGGTCGTTTTTGCGATGGTGCGCCTCGCCGGCCGGGTGCACCATGGCGGCACAACGCCGGAGCTCACCGTGGAGTTTTCCCCCCTCCTTGCCGCGCTCATCGCCTTCGGCATCTCCTCGATCATGTCGGTGGGCGGGATCTCGGGCGCCTTCTTGCTGTTGCCGTTCCAGGTCAGCGTGCTCGGGTTCACCGGTCCGGCGGTGACGCCGACCAATCACCTTTACAACGTGGTGGCTATTCCTTCGGGTGTGTGGCGCTACCTGCGCGAGGGCCGCATGCTGTGGCCCCTCACCACGATCATCGTGATGGGAACCGTGCCGGGCGTGATCGCGGGGTCGCTGCTGCGCCTGTGGCTGCTTCCCGACCCTCGCCACTTCAAGCTGTTCGTGGGGTGCGTGCTGCTGTTCATCGGTAGCCGGGTGGCGGCCAAGGTGCTCAGACCCCCCGCCCAGGTCACGGCTCCGGCCGGGCGCTTCGTGGTCGAGGTCACGCGCTTCGATCTGCAGAAGCTCGAGTACCGGTTCCAGGACACGGTCCACGGTGTGAGCGTGCCCCGGCTGGCGCTGCTCACCGCCGTCATAGGCGTGATCGGCGGCGCCTACGGCATCGGCGGTGGCGCCATCATCGCGCCGGTTCTTGTCTCGGTGTGGGGCCTGCCCGTACACACCATCGCGGGAGCCTGTCTGTTTGGCACCTTCGTGACCTCGACGGTGGGCGTGGCATTCTTCTGGGTACTGAGCGTGGCGTTCGGTGTGGCCTCGGCCATGCCGGACTGGGCGCTTGGCCTGAGCTTCGGCGTGGGCGGTCTGCTCGGCACCTACACCGGTGCGCGGCTGCAGCGCTGGATCCCGGCCCGCGCCATCGAGAGCCTGCTGGCGCTCGTGGTTTCCGGCCTGGGGCTGTCCTATGCGCTGGGCTTCGTGCTGGCGCGCTGAGTCAATCCATCGAGTAGCATCTGGTGAATGCCGCCGAAGGCGCCGTTGGACATGCACAACACCACGTCACCGGGCTGCACCTCGTCGAGCACCACCGTCACCATGGCGTCGATGCCGGCGATGTGCCGTGCCTGGACGCCCCGCGCCGCGATGGCCTGGGCCAGGGCATCCTCGTCGAGGGAGAGCTCCGGTGCCAGCTGACCCTTGCGGCCAGACGTGGAGATCAGCACGCGGTCGGCGTTGTCGAAGGCGCGAGCGTAGTCGTCCTGGAACACCCGACGCGCCGACGAGGCCGAGCGGGGTTCGAACAGGGCCCACAGGCGGCGGCCAGCGTAGCGCCGGCGAGCACCCTCGAGGGTCACCCGCACGGCCGTGGGATGGTGCGCGAAGTCGTCGAGCACCATCACGTGCGCGGCCTCACCGCGCACCTCGAGGCGTCGCCGCACCCCGGGGACGTTGGCCAGGCCGTGCGCGATATCGCGGTGTTCGAGCCCCAGCCCGCGGCATACCGCGTAGCAGGCCAGCGTGTTTTCGACGCCATGCGGACCGGACAGCGCCACCCGGACCGGCCCCTGATCCACACCCTGCCACGACACGTGGAACTGCAGGCCGACGCGGTCCTCCTCGACGTCGTGGGCCGCGCAGGCACAGTCTTCACCGTAGCTCACGGTGGCCCCCCGACACGGCCCGATCAGCGCTCGCACCGCAGGGTGCGCGCCGGCGTAGACCAGGGTGCCGTCGGCCGGCACCAGGGCGACCAGACGGGCGAAGGCCGCCTCCACCGCCGCGAGGTCCGGGTAGATGTCCGCATGGTCGAACTCGACGCTGGTCAGCACCGCGGTGCGCGGGCGGTAGTGCACGAACTTGGGCACCTTGTCCCAGTACACCGTGTCGTACTCATCGCCCTCGATCACGAAGTGCGCGCCCTGCCCAAGCCGGAATGGCTCGCCACCGCCCTGGGGCACGCCACCGATGAGAAAGCTGGGGTCGCGTCCCGCATGCTGCAGGGTGTGTGCGATGAGGGTCGAGGTGGTGGTCTTGCCGTGGGTGCCTGCCACCACCACGCTGTGTCGTTGGTCCAGGAACAAGGCACCCAGGGTCTCCGGGAAGCTCGCCTGGTTGAGGCCCTCGTCGCGGGCGCGGGTCGCCTCGGAATTGCCAGCGCGGATGGCGTTGCCGATGACGACGAGATCGGGCAGCGGATCCAGGTTGGTCGGGGCATAGCCCTCGACGTAGGGGATGCCCCACTCCCGGAGCTTGTCGCTCATGGGGGGGTACACGTTCTGGTCCGAGCCCCGCACCTGGTAGCCCGCGGACTTGAGCAGGGCCGCGAAGGTGCCCATGGCGGTGCCGCCAATGCCGGTGATGTGAATGGTGTCGACGTCGTCGTAGCGTGCCATGTCAGGGTCCTGGTGCGCGCAGCCTGGCGCGCGTGACAAACAGGGGGTTGGAGATCACCAGCAGATCGCCATCACGGTACAACTCGGCACGGATGAAGCCACTGCCCTGCGCCGGCACCGGATAGCGCACGGCCAGGACCTGATCGCTCTCACGCACACCCAGGCGCTCGACCGGGCCGTCCGCCACTTCGGTGTACAGCACGACCTCGCTGCCGCGACCTCCCACGACCCGGATCTGGATCACCACGGCGTCGTCGAGCAGGGTCAGGCGGTCGCCTTGCCTGGCCTCGTCGATGCGGCCATCCCCGTCGAGGTCCGCGCCCAGGAGCAGGCGCGGTCGCCTGGCCATCGAACGAACGATCTGCACCCGGCCGGCGAGCAGGGCACGCAACAGCCCCGGGGCACTGGTGTCTGCGGTGCGCACCAGGTTGACATGTCCCAGGACCTCGTCGTCGAAACCCAGCCAGGCCTCGCCCGCCGCGAGCCCCACCAGCGCATGACCCTGGCGCAGCCAGCCTTGCCACAGCGACCGGGCACAGGCGGGGTCCACCTGCCGCGGGCCGTCGACCTCCACCGCGTCGAGGAGCTCGAGCAAACCCGGGTCGGCCAGCAGCGCGCGCTGCGCCTCGGACTGCGCACAGGGATGCCGCAGGATCAGCGCGGCACCTTCGTCCGAGGCCTGCTGCAAGCGCTCTCGCCAGCTCCCGGTGGTGCCAGCCAGGGTTCTGCCATCAAAGCCCACCACTGCGATCGCCGGCACCTCGAGGTCGGGCACCCGCTCCCCGGGCAATACGGCCAGGCCCAGCCTCACGCCCAGTTCTGCCGCCGCCTGATCGTCGATGAGGTCACTGTCTTCGGGAGGAATCAGCGCGCCTCTCACACCCGCCTCGGCTGCCCGCTGCAGCGCACCGAAGAGCTCGCGGCGTCGGCACGGCAGGTCCGCGCACAGCGGACGGGCGACCTGCACCCGTCCCAGCAGCTGCTGCCAGACATCCTGCCCCAGGCGGCTCCCCGGAGTGCCCGCCGCAACAGGCGTCGCGGGGGTCAGGTAGTCGCGGGCCACGTTCGGGGACAGTGCCGGGGTGCACGCCAGCAACGGGACGACGAGAAGAACGGGAATGCGCTTCGAGGTCATCATCGAGGTTTCAGGCGAAACGCACCATCGGTGATCTGGATGGTGGTGCTGCCGGCGTTCTGCACGGCGTCGAAGGCGAAGCGGCCGAGCAGCAGGTCTCCGTCGAGGGCGAGCAGCGACAGGGTCCCGCTGTGTTGTGCCGTCGTCGAGAACGAGACACTGCCATCCTCGAGCAGGGCATAGCCGCTTCCGTCCCCCTGGTCATCGAGGGGCACGCAGATCGGAAAGCTGCCGCTCTCGATCCTGGCCTTGACGGGCTGGCCCTCGTCATCGAGCTTGGCATTCAAGGTGAGGCGCCCCATCACCAGGTCGTGCGGGAAGTCGAGCTTGTAGCCACCCTCGTCACTCTGGTGCACCACACCATCTCGGGAGTAGCTGGCGTGGCCGGCGGCGAGATCAGGCAGCCTCGTGCCAAGCCCGCAGGGATCGCCAAGGGAAGCGGGACCGCAGGCGGCGAGTGCCGCGGTCACGAGGAACCCCAGCAGCCGGTAGGGCGTCCCACCAGCGCCGGACCGAGCCCTCACCTCGTTCCGGTCCGTCCTCGACATGACTTCAGCGACCTCCCTTGTCGAACAGGCTCGCCACCGCCGTGGTCAGCCAGGGGATGTAGGTGATGAGCAAGATGGCCGCGGCGCGCAGGAAGAAGAAGGGCACGGTGGAGCGGAACACCTGGCCCAGGGGTTTCTTGAAGCGCATCGACGACAGGAAGAGATTCATGCCGATGGGGGGGGTGATGAAGCCGAGCTCGAGGTTGGCCAGGAAGATGACGCCGAGGTGTATGGGATCCACTCCAAAGGCCGCGCCCACCGGCGCCACCAGGGGGGCCACCACCACGATGGCGCTGAAGATGTCCATCAGACAGCCCACGACGAGAAGCACGCCGTTGAGCACCAGCAAGAACACCAGACGCGACTCGATGTTCTGCTGGGTCCACTGCACCACGGCGCTCGGGATCTCGGCGTCGATGAGGTAGCTGGTCAGCCCCAGGGCCACCCCAAGAATCGTCAGCACGGCCCCCACCAGCGAGGCGCAGGCCACGGTGCTGTCCAGGACACCCTTGCGGAGATCCAGGTCCCGGTACACAAACGCCTCGACCACGAAGGCGTAGGCCGCTGCCACCGCCGCACTCTCGACGAAGGTGAACAGCCCGCTGAGGAAACCCACCAGCACCACCACCGGCAGTCCGAGTTCCCACTTGGCGCGCCACACCGCACGCAGAGCACGTTCGCGCGAGAACGGAACCTGGATCCTGTCCTTGTGGCGCAGCCCGTGGTGTATCCCCAGGATGACGACGGAGGCGATCACCACCAGCCCCGGCATCACGGCGCCCGCGAACATCTGCAGGATGTCCACCTCGGCCACCACCGCGTACAGGATGACCGGCAGCGACGGGAAGAACAGCAATCCCAGCGAGCCCGAGGCCGTGATCAGGCCCAGCGAGAACTTCTCACCGTGGCCGCTCTGGATCAGGGCGGGCAACAACAGGCCGCCGAGGGCCAGGATGGTCACGCCGCTGGCGCCGGTGAAGGTGGTGAAGAAGGCGCAGACCAGGGCTGCCGCCACGGCCATGCCACCCGGGGCCCAGCCAAAGCTGGCCTCGAAGACCTCCACCAGCCTCCGCGACGCCCCACCTCCCGCGAGCAGGTAGCCCGCCAGGGTGAACAGCGGGATGGCCGGCAGCGACGGCGACGACACCAGGCGGTAACTCTCGACGACGACCGCGGACACGGGTGTGAACTGGTTCCAGAACAGCAACAGCGACAGACCGCCGATGGTCACGAACAGGGGGCTGCCAAGCAGGGTCGCCGCGAACAGGACCACCAGGGCGACCCAGAAGAAGCCTGGAGGATCCCAGCCGAGCATGCCGATGCCGGTCAGCAGACCGGTGAACGCCAGCGTGAGCAAGATCGTGGCCCAGCGCGGTTGGCGTCCCCACATCAAGCGCAGGGCGACGATGGAGAAGCCGATGGGTATCACCAGCTCGATCACCCACACCGGCAAGCCGATGGCCAGCTTGAGGATACCCTCGCTCTCGGCCTGGACGAACACCACCCCGGCATAGGCCAGGACGAGGGTCACGGTGGCACCCGTCGCCGACGCGAACACACCTGTCCAGCGGTTGATCGAGCGCGGCAGGAGCTCGGCAGCCGCCGACAGCGACAGGTGCTCGCGACGTCGGGACGCGATCACCGCCCCCACGAAGGCCACCACCAAGGTCAGGTGCTGGGCATAGACGATGCTGTCGGGGAAGCCGCTGCCCTGCACCCAGCGCGCCACGCCGTTGATGATAGGGAGCAGGGTCATCAGGCCCAGAGCGGTGAGGGCCAGCACACCCTCGATGGTCTTGATCCCCCGGTTCCACAGCTCGAGCAGGCGGCTCTGCTCGCCGGGGGGAGGGAACAAGGTGCGAAGCGGCTCGTAGTTGCTCACGTCGTCACTTGGCCTTGCGCTGGCGGCGCTGATCGCGCAGCGCCATCACGCGGTCCACCAGGGCCGCGTCGAGGGCCTGACCGCGGGTGGTGGCATTGAGCTGCTCGGCCGTCCGACGCCAGGCGGTCAACTGCTCGGCGCTCGGTGCGTGCCGCCTCAGGCCGTTCTTCTGCATCAGAGCCATGGCCTCCTCGCTCTGCGCTCGAACCTCGCTGCGCAGGCGGCTGCCGATGGCGTCGCAGGCCTTGCGCAGCTCGGGTTTGAGTTCGTCCGGCACCTGATCCCAGCTCTCCTTGGTGACCAGGATGGCACCGATGACAGGCGCCCAGGGCACGTCGACGACGTTGGGTGCATAGCTGTAGGCCTGGGTGGCCAGGGCCACCATGGGCGTCGACGGGAAGGCCTCGATCATGCCGGTCTGCAACGAGGGCACCAGGTCCACCGACGACAGGACCACTGGCGTGAAGCCGATGGCCTCGAACATCTTGACCCCATGGGGATCGTTGGCCCACATCCAGGTCTTGAGGCCCTTCACGTCGTCCAGACTGCGCGCAGGCTTCTTGGTAAAGAAGTACAGCCAGCCCGCGTCACCCCAGGTCAGGAGTACGAAACCCTGCTTCTCGAAGATCGCCGCCAGCTCGGGCTCCAGGGCCTGGCGCACGGCGTCCAGCTCCTCGTAGGAGTCGAACACCATGGGCAACTGCAGCGCCATCGGCTCACGCGAAATGAGAGACAGACCCGTCGAGGTGAACAGAGCACCCTGCAGCTGTCCCACGCGCATCTTGCGCAGGATGGTGGGCTCGTCCCCGACCACCCCGGGATAGACCTTGAGCTCGACGCGGCCGTGGCTGATCTCGGCGAAGCGCGCGCCCATCTCCTCGGCAGCTTTGGCCCAGGGCGTGCCGCGTGGGGCGGCGGTACCGATCTTGAGAACCCGCGCGCGCGCCCGTGCCCCGGACGCGATGCCCAGGGCCAGCACCACCAGCATCGACGTGATCGCGCAGCGTCCAGTTCGCATCACCACATCCTTGCCTGACCCGGCGTCACAGGATGAGATCCTCGACGTGGGCACGCAACCAGCGGGCCCGACGCTGGGCGATGGTGTTGGCCAGGCGATGCTCGGGCGCCGCGTCCGGATCCACGGCCAGTGCCTGGGTCAGGAGGCGTTCGAACAGCTCGCGGTCCTGCTGCTTGACCGCCACCGCCTCGGCCAGGGCCACGTAGGGCGACGCCTTGGTGCCACCCTGCAGCTCCACGGCCTGGACAAAATGCTCCTGGGCGCGTTGCGGCGAGCCACCCATGGCCTCGGATCGCCCCTCGTAGGCGATGAAGAACTCGTGCAGCGCACCCAGCCCCCAGTCCGGATCCAGCTCCAGGGCGCGGTTCATCAGCGCCTCGCCCCGGGGCAGCTCGGCCACCACGCTCATGTCGTCGGCACTGATGGCAATGGCCGCCATGAGGGAGGCTCCCGTCCAGTACATGGCCTCGACGTCCTCACGATCAAGCTCGGACACCGCGGAACCGGCGTCCTTGACAAGCGCTGCGGTGAATCCCGGATGCCGCACCTCGAGGGCGCGCAGGCCGTAGCGATGAGCACGCAGGTGCAGACGCTTGACCCGCTGCTGGATCAGGTCGGCCTCGCGGAGCTGTGCGTCATCGGCCCGGGGCAGCACGAAGCCCTGGGCGTACTGCGTGAACCCCGCCGCCAGGGCCGTGAGCAATCCGCGATTCTCCGGTGTCTCCTCGAGCAGCGACTCCATGACCTTGAGGGCAAAAGGCAGGGACTCGGCCACCAGCTCGGGATCGTCGTCCCGGGCGAAGGCGCCACCCCCGGTGCTGGCCGACAGGGCCTGGGCCGCACTGTCGATGACGTACTGGCGCAGGCACCCGCTGCTTGCCAGCAGCACCGCGCACAGCGTGACCTTCCCTGCCTGCCAGTTCTTCATCCACCACCTCGCACGTGTGTCTGCTTATAGCAGTGGGGCGACGGGTCGCAAACCGTGGTCCGTCGACGCTACGGTTCCTCGCCGCGATGGCGCGCCAGCATCAGGCGGATGGCCTCGGCGTCGGGGGCATTGGGGGCCAGGCGGACATAATAGCCATAGGCCCGCGCGGCCTCTTCCTCGTTGCCCAGCTTGGCATGGGTGGTGCCCAGGGCGCGCTGGATCTCCGCCAGGGTCGGGTCGTCGATGGCGGCACGCTTGAGGACGTCGAGGGCCTCGCGAGGACGGTCCTCGTGAAGCAGGCGGTGCGCATCGCCAAGCAACTGCTTGGCCTTGCCAGGACCCGTCAAGGGCGCGGCCTTCTTCTGGGCATTGACCAGGGCGAAGCCGGCACCGGCACCGGCAGCCAGGGTTGCCAGGGCGACCAGCAGCACCACGAAGAACACGGTACCGCTGAAGAAGCGGGGCGCGCCCGGAGCATCGGTGCGGGCACCCGCGCTGGGTTTTCGCAGAGCCTTGCGCTTGAGCTCCGTGGGTGGAGGTGGAGCCTTCTCTTCGACCCGGTCCGCCGGCAGCTCGAGAGCCGGCATCTGCAACCCGGCCACGTCGTCCTGCACCTCGGCCCTGTTCGTGTCCTCCGTGCGCCGGAGCGGTGGCGGTGTCCTGGGCACGGACACCACCCAGTCGCCCTCCGCCGCCGCGGTGTCGGGGGATCGCAGGCGGTCCGACACCTCGGACAGCTCGTCGTCGTCGGCGAGGTACTCGCTCTCGTCCTCCTCGACCGCCGGCGCCTGCGCGTCCGACACGATCATCTCTCCCGCGGCATCGTAGCTGCCCGAGACCAGCATCCTGGCGGGCAGTGCGCGCTCGGCCGAGACCACCATGTCGCCCGAGAGCAGCGACGCGAAGGGCGTCGACCCCTCGGGCATGCCAGCGCTGTGCGCATCCACCATGCCGGGAGGCCTGGGCAACTGCTGGATGAAGGCATCGTCGAGGTCCAGGGCAAGTTCGTCGTCGTCCACCCGGGCGAGCACATCCAGCGCCTGCGCGGTGGCGTCCTCACCCGGGGCGTCCTCATCGAGAGCATCCTCGAAACCCGGGACCTCCCCCTCGTCACCAGTCCGCAGCTCCGCGGCGGGCAGATCGTAGGCATCCACCGCGCGGGTCGGTCGCTCGTCCTCGAAGGGCTCGGCCGACGCCTCCGGAGCCCCCGGGTCCTCGTTCGCCAGCGCTTGCTGGTACAGGGCGGCAGCGTCGTAGCCGTGCACCGCCTCGGTGGCCGGATCCTCGAACGACTCGGGCGTGGGCTCGGGGGAGACCATCGTGGATTCGTCGTCGCTGGCTCGTTCGTCAGGCGCAAAGGGATCGATCTCGCCATGGGGTGCCCGGGCCCCAGGATCGCTGATCTCCTGCATCGCCCCGTCGTCACCCCGGCGCATGTTGAGCGTCTGCAGACCGTCCGCAGGCAACGCGAACTCGATGTCGGCCCGGGCGGCGGGCTCGGGAGGTAGTCCAGAACGCTCGAAGATTTCCAGCTCCTCGTCGTCCTCATCGTCCTCGCCGGGACGCGGGATCGCGCCTGCAGGTTGCGGGCGATGCCGCTCGTCAGCCAGGTTGGTGAGCTCGTCGTGGATGTCGCGCAGGGCGGACAGGTGTCGAGGATCCGGGGCGAGAGCCTGCGGCACCGGGTTCATCAGATCTGCACCGGCGATCTGCACCTTCTGCTGGGACAGGCCCGGCATGGTGACCTCGCGAGGCGCCAGCCGTGCCGGGGACTGGGCCGGGCGGGTCGGTGGCGGCGCTGACATCTCGTCCGG
>JBDRCO010000003.1:0-319935 GCA_043821645.1 Pseudomonadota bacterium
GAGCCACACCTTCGAGGACTGGCAGAAGCGCGTGGACGACCAGGTGCACCGGGCCATGTCCACCATGACCAACCTGTCGACCCTCGGCAGCGAGCTTCAGGCCCTGCGCAGTCGCGTCAGCGAGCTCGAGGAGACCCTGTCCCGGCTCGAGCGCTAGCCCACCTTCCCGACCACGAGCACACCTCTTCAGCGCGCCCCGTCCACGGGGACGCTCTGGACATCCTGTGCAGGGGCCAGACCTGGACCGGTCAGGCGGTGGCCTGGGCAGGCGGGGCGCTGGCCCGGGGACTAGCGTCGGGCTGCAGGGCGACGATCTCCTCGCACAGGGCGCGCAGGGTGACCGCACCGGAGCACCGTGGTGCATACTCCCAGATGCTCTTGCCGTGGCTCTGAGCCTCATCGATGCGCACGTTGTAGCTCATGACGGTGCGCGAGACGCGATCGCCGAAGTGGCCGCGTAGCTTGGTCAGGATCTCGTCGGCGAGGCGGGTCGGGCGATACAGGGTCGGCACCACCAGGCTCACCCGCAGGCCGGTGTGCTGGTAGCGGTCGCGGACCTGCTGCACGGTGTCGACGATCTCGGCGCAGCCGTCGAGACCCAGGTAGGTCATGGGCACCGGGATCACGATCTCCTCGGCAGCCAGCATGACCCCGAGCGAGAACAGGCCCAGGGAGGGCGGCGAGTCGAAGATCACGGTGTCGTAGGACCTGAACAGGGGCCGCAGTCGATCGCGCACCAGCAGCTCCCGGCGTGGTTGAGCTGCCGCCTCCAAAGGCCAGTCGGCGAGCCTTTTGTTGCTGGCCACCACGTCGAGATCCGGAAGGCGTGTCCGCTGCACCACCTGACCGGGGGCCAGGGTGTCGTTCACCAGCAGTTCGCGCATCGTGGCGTCGAGGCGCCGCACATCAAGACCCAGTGCCTTGCCGGCCTGGCCCTGAGGGTCGAGGTCCACCAGCAACACGCGCTGCCTGGCCTCGGTGGCCAGGTAGGCCGCGATGTTAACCGCCAGTGTGGTCTTGCAGGAGCCGCCCTTCTCGTTGATGAAGGCGATGCGCCTCGCACTCATGGCGCGTTGTCCTCGTCCGCTGCTGTGGTGGGGGTCGTTGCGCGAGGGCGTCGGGTGGGTTTGGGTTTGCTTCGCAGCAGCCCCTCGACCAGCTTCACCTCGGTGGACAGCTCCGCGATCAAGGACTCGAGTTCTTCGAGCTTGGCCTCAAGCTGCGCCACGTCCTCAAGCGTCGGCACGTTGAATAGCTGCAGCATCCGGGCCAGGCCCTTCTCGATGCCATTGCGCGCGGTGGCCCCGGACGTCACGGCCTTCTCCACCGAGTGGATGAAACGTTCTGACGACAGCATCTCTCCCAGGGCAACGCCGAAGCGCTCCTCGCTCAGGGACAGCAGACGCCTCAAGAGTGATGCAGCCTCGGCCATGAATGCCTCCCCCGCCGATGCTTCCCGCCGACGGAGCTCGCATCATCAGTCGGCGATCTCAACACTGTCAAGGCAGCGGGCGCCCCGAAGGCGCGAATCCTCGTGGACAAGCACGGCGCCGCCGGGTTAGGGACCAGGCTCGTGCCACGCGCACCAGATGGAGTCCCAGTGACGCATCCCCTGCGACGGCCCTTGCAGCTGGTCACCGGCAAGGGCGGTGTGGGCAAGAGTGTGATGTCTGCGGCCATCGCCTGGCGCCTGGCCCGCGAAGGCCGCCGTACGCTGCTGTTCCAGGTTCATGCTACCGACGCCCATTCTCGCATGCTCGAGGTGGCGCCCATCACCCCCGAGCTGCGCCAGGTCCACCCCTACCTCTACGCCGTCAACACCACCCCGGCTGACGCCCTGCGCGAGTACGGCCTGCTGGTGCTGCGCTTTCGCACGGTTTACAACGCCGTGTTCGAGAATCGACTGGTCAAGTACCTGCTGCGCTTCATTCCCTCGCTGGCCGAGGTGAACATGCTGGGCAAGGCCTGGTACCACGTGGATCAGGGCCGCGGGCACGAGCCAGTGTTCGACCACGTCATCGTCGATGCTCCAGCCACGGGGCATGGCCTGGCCTTCGTGCGCGTGGCGCGGGTGGTGGCGGATGGAGCGGTGCCGGGTCCGCTCAAGACCCAGGCCGAGGACATGGCGCGCACCATCGAGGACCCGGAACTCACCGCGGTCCACGTTGTCTGTCTTCCGGAACTGATGCCGGTGGAGGAAACCCTGGAACTGACCGCGAGTCTGCGCCGCCTGCGTGCCGCCCCCCTGGGCATCGCGGTGCTCAATCGCTTCGGTGCGCACCTTTTCGCACCCGGTGACGCGGAGTTCCTTGCGCAGGTGACGGCGCAGGATGGGACGCGGTCGGTGATCGAGCGCGCCCGGCTGCGGGCTGACCGCGAGAGCGAGGAGATGCGCCTGGCCGCGCTGCTGCGTCAGGGGCTGGGCATGCCCCTGATCGAAGTGTCGGACCGCATCGAGCCAGTGCACGATCTGGCGAGCGTGGCGGCCATCGGCGATCACCTGTTCACCCAGGCCGAGACCTTGAATTCTGCTGCGCCGGCTCCCGGATCGCACAACACGGTGGCGTCGCATGACCCCGCTTGAAACCCTGGTGCGGGAGCGCCACGTGATCTGTGTGGTGGGGCCCGGTGGTGTGGGCAAGACCACCACCGCGGCAGCGTTGGGCGTGTGCGCGGCGCGGGCAGGGCGACGCAGCCTGATCATCACCATCGATCCTGCGCGCCGGCTGGCCACTGCCATGGGGTTGGCCGAGCTGGCCCAGGTCGAGCGCGAGGTGCGCGTACCCATGGCGGATGGCACGCATGTGACGCTGCACGCCATGATGCTGGATCTCAAGCTGGCCTGGGATGACATGGTCCGTCGCCTGTCCCGGGACAAGGCCCAGCAGGAGCGCATCCTCGGCAATCGCTTCTATCACTACCTGTCGACCTCCCTGGCCGGTGCCCAGGAATACATCGCCTGCGAGCAGCTCTACACGCTGTGCGCGGAGCGCGACTATGACCTGATCGTCCTTGACACGCCGCCCTCGGCCCACGCCATCGACTTCCTCGAGGCCCCGGGACGCATTCTCGATGTGCTGGAAAACGAGGCCTTGCGCCTGGTCGTCACCCCCTCGCTGGCCGCGGGCCGCGCCTCGCTGCGCCTGCTCGACTTGGGCAGCCGCTACGTGGCGCGGTCCTTGACCAAGATGGCCGGGGTCGAGATGCTCCAGGCCATCGCCGACTTCCTGCTCGCCTTTGAGGGCATGTACGGAGCCCTCAAGGAGCGCACTCTGGGCTTTCGCGACATCTTCACCTCGCCCGACACGGCCTTCGTCGTGGTGGCCACCCCGGCGCAGCAAGCGCTGGCCGAGGCTGTGGCGCTGGGCGAGCGGCTGGCTCACGACGGCTTGCCCCTCGGCGCCGTGGTGCTCAACCAGATTCACCTGCCGGTCGCGGTCGAGGTCGATGCGCAGGCCGTCGCCAGTGTCTTGCCGCCCGCGCTGGACGCGGCAGCGCGCGGACGCCTGGCTGGCGTGGTCCTGCAAGCAGCGCGACGGCACAACCGCGAGGTCGAGGTGGAGGCGCTGGGTATCGCGCGCAGCCTCGGCGAGGCGCTCGCGGTCCCGCGCGTGCTGGTCCCTCGACTCGGTCACGACGTCCATGACATGAAGGCGCTGGTCGAGATGGCCGACCAGCTCTGTCCAGTCCTCACGCCGACCATCCAGGGGAACGCATGACAGGGACCAGAGAGTTCAGCATCCGCACCTCGCAGCGAGAACAGATCGTCGATGTCACGGACCGCGTGCGGCAGGTGGTGCGCGAACTCGGTGTCGCTGACGGCATCGTGCACATCTACTGTCCTCACACCACGGCGGGGATTCTGATCCAGGAGAACTCGGATCCAGATCTCAAGGAGGACATCCTGGAAGCACTGGCGCGGTTGGTGCCACGGGAGGGCTGGCGTCACCGCGAGGGCAACGCCGATGCACACCTCAAGAGCATCATGTGTGGTGCCAGTGCGACCCTGCCGTTGCAGGGTGGCCGGCTGATGCTCGGGACCTGGCAGGATATCTATTTTGGGGAGTTTGACGGTCCCCGCAGCCGGACCGTGATCGTGACCGTGGTGGGGTGACAGGATGCGGCACGCTCGACATCTGAACCTGTGCCTGTTGCTGGTCGCGACCGTCGGTTGCGCCACCACAACGGGGACCACACGCGAGCTTCGCTTCCCGCCCATGCACGTGGTGGCTGGACCCCAGCTGCCGGATGCCCTGGATAGCTATGACGACAAGACCCTGTTCGAGCGCGGGGTCGAGTTCCTCGATGCCTCGGCCAACGAGGAAGCCCTGCTGTACTTCGGTCGCCTGGTGGTGCAGTTCCCCGAGAGCAGCTTCGTCAAGCCCAGCTACTACAACCTGGGCGTGGCACTCTCGAACCTGCACCGGTGCGAGGAAGCGCTGGAGAAATTCGACATCTACCTGGGCATTCTCGACGAGGGCAGCGAGTACCAGGATTCGGTCGACGCGCGCTTCAAGAAAGGTGTGTGCCTGGCCGAGCTGGGCCGCTACCAGGAGGTGGCCGAGCAGTACGATCTGATGCTGGTCGAGGAACAGCTCAGGGATGCGGATCGCGTCGAGGCGCTGGTCGACTCGGGCATCGGCCACTTCATGCTCGGTGATCCCGTCACCGCCGAGTACCGCATGCGCGACGCCATCCGCCTGCATCGCAATGCTGAACGCCTGCAGCGTCTGGAGTCGGACTACCACATTGCCCAGGCGCATTTTTACATCGGTGAGATCTATCGCGCCGAGTTCTCGCGGCTCAAGTTGACCCTGCCGCCGCCGGGCGAAGACCAGAAGGAGCAGATGGCCAGCCAGCTCGAGGACAAGTGCCAGCGCCTGCTCAGCGCCCAGTACGCGTACATCCGGGCCATCAAGATCGGCAATTCCGGCTGGGCCACCGCGGCGGGCTACAAGATCGGCACGCTGTACGAGGAACTCTACGACGACATGGTGAACCTGCCGGTGCCCGATGACCTGGACAGTGAGCAGGCGCAGCTCTACCTCGTCGAGCTCAAGAAACGGGTCCATGTGCTGGTCAAGAAGGCCATCCTGGTCTGGGAGCGCTCGCTGGACATGGCCAACCGCACGGGCTCGGACAACGAGTGGGTGCGCCGCACCGAGACCAGCCTGGAGCGGCTGCGCTCCCTGCTGCAGCAGGACGAGGAGCTGTTCCAGGCCGCCGACGCTGACAGCGCACCTGCCAGCGGTCCGGCCACCGGTTCGGAAGGCGGCGCGTGACCTGCTACCTGGCCATCGACCTTGGCAAGCTCCGAGTGGGCCTGGCCAGCGCTGACGACGTGGAGCGCGTGGTCACGCCCCTCGAGGTCCTTGATGGACGCGACCGCCGCGTGCTCATCGATCGACTCGCCGTGCTGGCCGCGGAGCGCGATGCCGAGTTCGTGGTGGGCCTGCCCCTGAGCCTCGAGGGTGAAGAGCAGCGTGTGAGCAAAAACGCCCGGGCCTTTGCCAGGACCCTCGCGCGGGCCACCGGGCGACCGGTGCACCTGCAGGACGAGACCCTGAGCAGTTTCGAGGCCCTGGAGCTGGCGCGCGGCGCTGGCCGCAGCTCACGTGAGCCCATCGACGATCTCGCGGCGGGGGTGCTGCTGCGGGATTTTCTGGCCTCGCGCTGAGCCCGGGTCAGGGTTCGAAGCGCATCACGCTGAGGCCTGTGACCGTGCTCGTGGGCCTGTCCTTCATGAGCACATAGATCGAGTCGCTGCCCCCCGCGACCAGGATCGGGAACGATCTGATCGACCCACCACGGCTGGTCGCGATCGTGACGTGGTGCCAGCTATCCACGTCGTCCGGCGCATCACCAGCGGCGATCATGTGGAGCGCGTAGGACTCCAGGCCGGTGCTCAGCAGCACCAGATCGCCTCTGGCGGTCACCGTGCCGTCGATGATCTGGTAGCTCGCCGCGCCAACCTGGCCCGTGATGTCCAGGCAGTCCGTGGCGCCGTCGTGGTCGGCGTCGTCGCACCACATCGCGTTCACCGATCCCGTGCCGTAGGCGATACCTCCTATGCCCCAGGGCAGGATGCCACGCCACTCGGCGTCCGCGGTCACCGTGCTCACCTCTCGTTCCGGCAGCCTGTCCTGATTCGCGTCGTCGTGCAGCCGCTTGTACATCGTCGCCACGGTACGTTTTCGGGCCAGGAGCATGCCCGCGTAGTAGCGCGTGGGAATACAGGGGGCGGGCGCACACTGGCTGTAGGAATAAGGCAGCACCGCCGTCATCGCGGCCTGGGTTTGCGTCAGGGTGTCGTGGGCGGTGTTGAGTCCAACCGTGCACGAGTCCGCGAACTGTACGGAGTTGAAGCATCGCGACAGGCGCCCTGTGGTGGGCGTGGTGGCGTCCTGACCGGCCAACCAGTAGTTCGAGCCGGTGTAGAACTGTCCCTCGGTGAGGGTCTGGATCGATGCGATGGAGCTGAGTTCGGCACTGGCGACCACGGAGTTGATCCAGTTGCCGGTGGACCAGTCGACGGTCCCGGTCGAGGTATCGATCACGCCGAGAACAGGTCCCGCTGAGGCGGTCGCCGCGGCGAGTCCTCCGCCCATCGTGGTCCCCTCGCCGATCTGGACCGGCCCCCAGCGAGTGGTGTCGCTGGCACCGACCTCGAACACGCCGGTGACGTCGAGGGCCAGGCAGGTGACCCTCCCCGACGACGCATCCTGGTGCCAGTTGGCCAGGGCCAGGTACTTGCCGCTGCGATTCTCGAAGTCGGCGGCCGGGGGGTCCACGGACCAGGCGTCGCAGCCACAGTCCCCGCAGTCCAGGTCAAGGGTGCTACTGGTCTTGCCCACGCACGTGCCAGCCAGGCAGAAGTTGGGCAGGGAGACCGCGCCCCCCAGATCACAGGTCTCGAAGTCCGGTCCGGTGGAATAGCGGCAGTCCAGGGTGGCGTGGCAGGTGCCTCCGGTCTTGCACTGCGGGGCGGGCTGGCAGTTGGCGTCGTTGGCGGTGAACTGACAGCCCAGCACTGCGTCACAGGTGTCATCGGTGCAGTCAACGCCGTCGCTGCACTGGCTGTGAATCGGCGTGAACTGGCAGTCGAGGGTGGAGTGGCAGGTGTCTGCCGTGCAATCGACGTCGTCATTGCAGTTGGCGTTGTTGGGAGTGAACACGCAGCCCGTCGCCGTGCACACATCATCGGTGCAGTCGACGCTGTCATCGCAGGCCGTGTTGCTGGTGGCGAACACGCAGTGGCCGTCTTCACAATAGTCGAGCGTGCAGGCCACGTTGTCATTGCACTCGTTGCCGGTCGGGGTGCACTCGGGCGCCGCACTGTCGGCAACCGCTGTGTCGGGGACGGTGGCGTCCGCAACGAACGCGTCCGTGGCGATGATGTCCGTGGCTCCGAGGTCACTGGCCGCGACCTGGTCCGCGGTCTGGAGATCTGTGGCCGCAGCATCGAGGGGAGCGTTCTGGTCCGCGCTGGCTGCGTCCTGCATCGCGGCAGTGTCGGTCGTCGCGATGTCCGTGCCCGTCACGTCCGCAGCCAGGGCGTCCAGCGAGCTGGCATCGCCGGTGATGGTCGAGCGGTCGCGGCCACTGCTCCCTCCGTCGTCACCCGCGGGCTCGGGGCCACACTGGCAGGCACCGACGCAGCACAGCAGGGTGACGAAGCTGATTCTCAGCGGGCGGGTACGCATGATTTCCCCCGAACGAAGTCGGAATGGTTGAAGAACAGGTGGTGAGAACCTTACCACTCCGGGTGTCTTGATTCCCGCGAAAACGCAGCGCAGCGCGGGTTGCAGGTGGCCTCGGTCAGTCCACCAGCAAGAAGGCGTAGCGGTTCATCTCGTCGCTGGTGGTGCGCAGCACTTCGATGGGCAGGCCCGCCCGCCGCGCGGTGCCAAACACGTCGATGGCCATGGCCTCCGGGCTGGGCCTCATGCGCTGGGGATCCGTGCAGCCCCCGCGGCGCGGAGCGCAGTCCTGGCACAGGTTGCAGCTGTCCAGGAACAGCAGGAAGGCTTTGGGAAACCCTGCCAGGAACACGTCGCGCTCGAGAGCCAGCAGCCCGGTGTTGACCTCGCGAGTCCAGGCGTGGCGGTCTCGTGGATGGTCGACCTTTCGTGCGAAGTGCAGGATCAGCGCGTTGCTGTAATCGTCCAGAAAGGCGCGGCACTCGGCCACCGACGGGGTACTGGGCGGGCAGCAGGCCCGGTGTCCGTATTCCGGACAGCCATACATGCATTTCATGCGCACCCACTGCGCCGTGGTGATGTCCGATGGGTGTAGCCAGCGATGGTCGGGGACTGCGTGCTGCGCCAGCAACTGATCCATCGCTTCCTGGTCGATGCTGGCCACGGGACCTCCCTGCACATGATCGCACAACAAGACTATCAGGCCACCAACCGAGTGGTCTTTGCGCACACACAGGGGACAGGCCTTGATCGTGATCCTGCCGGGATTGTCAGAGAGGTCAGGTTTTGTCCACAGACCCGTGTTGGCTCGCTATATTGGCCACTCCACGCGACCTGGAGGAGAGCGGATGCAGGACGCTGACCGCCTGGTGCAGCAGCGCGATCTCGTGACCCGGCACATCGAGCAGGAGACCGTGCTGGTGCCGGTGTGCGCTGGCGTTGCCGACCTCGAGGCCATCTACACCCTCAACGCAGTGGGCACCGTGGTGTGGGAGTGCCTCGATGGCTCGCGCACTGTGTCGCAGATCGTCGACGAGGTGGTCGCACGCTTCGAGGTGGAAGCCGCGCTCGCTCGGCAGGATGTCGAGGCCTTCCTCGACGACATGCTGCGCGAAGGCCTGGCTTGTGAACGGGGGGCTGTGGGGCGCGATGGACCTGCTTGACTACGGCGCGTTCGGGGCGCGCATGCGCGCGTTACTCAACACGAAACGCATCCCACTCGGTGGCACCTTCGAGGTCACCGGGCGCTGCCCGCTGCGCTGCGGCCACTGCTACAACCGCGAGCCCCTGACCGCGCGCGAGCGCGACGAGCCCAGCCTGTCCCTGGCCCAGCAGTGCCGCATCGTCGACGAGCTGGTCGACGCGGGTTGCCTGTGGCTGCTGTTCACGGGTGGCGAGATCTTCTCCCGGCCCGACTTCATGGACTTCTACCTGCATGCGCGTCGTCGTGGACTGCTCATCACTCTGTTTACCAGCGGGGTGCTGATCACCGATGAGATCGCTGACACGCTCGTTCGGCATCGACCCCTGCGTATCGAGATCACGCTGAGCGGTTCGAACCCCGAGGTTCACGAGAAAGTCACGGGCGTGGCGGGATCCTTCGAGCGATGCCTGCGCGGCATCCACCTGCTCAAGGCGCGTGATCTCCCCCTGGTTCTGAAGACGACCGTGACCCGGGACAACGTCGAGGACCTGCCTGCGATACAGGTGCTGGCCGAGCAGACCCTGGGCCTGCCGCACCGCTTCGATGCCATGCTGAATGGACGCCTCGACGTCGCGGGCGCGCCGCTGGAGCTGCGCCTGCGCGAGGACGAGGTAGTGGCGCTCGACGTCGGAGACGAGCGCCGCCGGGGCGAGTGGGTGGACTTCGCAGCTCGCTACCTTGGTGCCGAACATGCGGGGACTTCGAGTGGGACCTTGTACGGCTGCGGCGCCGGCGTGCACAGCTTCGCCATCGACCCCTGGGGAGGGCTCAAGCTCTGCACCCTGTCCCGGCAGGCCTGCTACGACCTGCACCAGGGCTCCTTTGCCGATGGCTGGAAGGCCCTGGTGAACCTGCGCCAGCAGCCCGCTGTCGAGGGTGCGATGTGCACGGCTTGTTCGCTACGCTCCATGTGCGAGAGCTGCCCGGCGGTGGCCGAGCTCGAGCACGGCGAGGCCCGCGTTCGTTCCGAGTTTCACTGCAGCGTCGCGCACGGGCGGGCGCGAGGGCTCGACCTGGCGGTCGAGGGTCACGGTCCCTGTTCTCATTGCCCACCCGACGATGGTGGCGTTCGAAAGTCCAGGAGTGCGGTCGCATGACGAGCAAGCACGACGGCTCGAAACAGCCGGAGCCGCGTCTCCCTTACGAGGCGCCACGCCTGAGCAAGGTGAAGCTGAGGCCCGAAGAGGCCGTGCTCGGCGGGTGCAAGACCGCGTCGGCGGCCGGGCCAGCTCAGCCCACCTGCGCGTTCCCTGATGCCTGCATCACGTCGGGATCCTGATGCAGAGGGGGCAGCAACTCATGGCATTCCGAGGGGACCTAGCCTGCTCGGGACTGAACATCGGCGGACTTCAGGTCGCGATTCACCACGATCCCTCCTGCGGCATCGATTTTGGCGGTGCTGCCCGCGCCTTCGCGCCCTCGGACGCGCCACCGGACCTCGATGTTGACCTGCAGCTGACCGATGTTGTGGATGAACCGCAGGGCGTCGTGCGCTTTGACTCGGGCGCGACCTGGAGGCTGCTCGAGGACGACGGTGAGCGGGTCATCCGGCTTGGCCTGCCCGGGGATGCAGGGCTCCCGCACGCGGTTCTGAGGCTGGATCAAGGTCGCCGCACGGGCACCCTGCAGGTGGCTCGCTCCAGGATCGGCCTCAACGGCGCACTCCGGGTCCTCGAGTACCCGCTGGATGAGCTGCTGTGGGTCCTACTGCTGGCTCGCCACCAGGGTCTGCTGCTGCACGCGCTCGGCGGCGTGGATGCCCGGGGGCAAGGCTTTGTCTGCGCGGGTGTGTCCGGCGCTGGAAAGTCCACCCTGGCCCGTCTGTGGAATCCCCAGCACCCTGCGACCGTGCTCAGCGATGACCGGGTGATCGTGCGGCTCGTCGACGGAAGACCGTGGATTCACGGCACGCCCTGGCACGGCGAGGATGAACTGGCCAGTGCGCAGTCGGCACCTCTGGCGCGCGTGTATTTCATCGAGCAGGCGGACCGCGATGAGCTGGTCGAGCTGTCCGCGGCCCAGGCCATGGCGCGCTTGCTGGCCCTGAGCTTCTTGCCCTTCTTCAGCGCCGAGGATCTGGGGGCCTGTGCGGACCTGGCGGCCGTGGTGGCCCGCCAGCGGAGGTGCCAGGTGCTTCGCTTCACGCCCTCGGCGAGCGCGTGGCAGCTGGTCGACGACGATCTGGGGCGGGTATCGGGTAGCCAGGCATGACGCTGCGCCGTGATACGCCCCTGTTCGTGGCCGTGGTGCAGCAGGTTCTGGCGCGCGGGGACAGGGTGCGCTTCGTGGCCGAGGGCCGCAGCATGCGCCCGGCCATCCTCGGCGGCGACCTGGTCGAGGTGGGCCCTTGTCCCGACGCGGTCCCCCGCATCGGCTCCATCGTCCTGGCCAGGGTAGCGACCCGCGTGTTCCTGCACCGCGTCGTCGACGTCGTCCACACCGGCGCAGGTGCCGGCGTGGTGCTGCGTGGTGATGCCAGCAGCGCCCAGGACCCTCAGCTCGACCACTCGCAGGTCCTGGCCGTGTTGAGCCGCATCGTTCGCCGGAACCTCCCGGATTCGCTCCGCCAGGTGGCACGCCAGGGGCTGCAGCGGACTCCGCGCTGGCTGACCGGGCCTCTGCGCGCGGGTCTGGGGGGCGTTCGCGCCGCTCTGGCCAGCCGCGCCTCCCGGCCCAAAATGTATGGCTGGCGGCTACATAAAGATGATCCAGCCCGCCAGGAATCCCATTCTGGCGAGCGTCAGCGACCGGGGGCCATGTAATGAGTGTGCTTGCGAGTGTGGTTTCAGCCCTGACCCTGGTTGCTCCGACAACGCCTCCGCCCACCATGGAGCTGCCTGCACAAGCTCTGGAGCAGATACACCAGCTTGAACTCGAGAAGGCCTCGCGAACCCAGGCTCAGCGCAAGATGTCCTCGCACCTGGTGCACGAGGCCAAGCGGCAGCGGGGACAGTCCTTGGGCCTCGGACTCGAAACCCTGCGAGGCGGTGTCACGCTGGATACTCGTGGCCAGGTGACCGTCGACCTCGACGCCGAAATCACTCCCGAGCTACTGGCCGCCGTGCAACGTGAGGGTGGGCAGGTTCTAGGCTCATACCCGCAGTTTCGGTCCGCTCGCGTGAAATTGCCCTTGCAGTCGGTCGAGCTCATTGCGGACTTGGTCGAGGTCGTTGGCGTGCACGAGGCGCTTCCACCCATGCTCAACAAGGACAACACCTCAGAGGGCGACGCTGCCCATCGCGCAGACCTGGCGCGCGCAGGCTGGTCCGTCAACGGCAGCGGTGTCGCGGTGGGGGTACTGTCAGATTCGGTCGACTATCTCTCCACAGTCCAAACCAGCGGAGACCTGCCGGCCACGGTGACGGTGCTCAGCGGCCAGAGCGGTGTCCCCGGTAGTGGCGAGGGCACGGCGATGCTCGAGATCGTCTACGACCTCGCGCCTGGTGCGTCACTCTACTTCGCCACCGCATTCAACGGCGATGCCTCATTTGCCCAGAACATCCTGGATCTGCGCGCGGCCGGCTGCGACATTATCATCGACGACGTCAGTTACTTCGCCGAACCGGTGTTTCAGGACGGGATCATCGCCCAGGCCGTGGACCAGGTGGTGGCAGACGGTGCGCTGTACTTCTCGTCCGCCGGCAACTCCGGCAACCTGAATGACGGCGAGTCGGGTGTGTGGGAGGGCGATTTTGTGCCGTTTGTGCTCGGTGACGGCACGATCACCCACGACTTTGGGGGCGGCAGCAACGGCGATGTTCTCACAGTTCTTCCTTCTTCCGTCGTCACCCTGCAGTGGTCAGACCCCTGGGGCGCCTCAGCCAACGACTACGACATTTACCTCATCAATCGTAACACCGGCGCCGTTCGCTCCTCGTCGACCGGTACGCAGGATGGCAATGACAACCCATACGAGCAGCTCGCACGAACCAGTCAATGGCGAGCCGGAGACTACCTGGTCATCGTCAAGTACTCGGGAGCGGATCGCTTTCTGCATCTGAGCACGCACCGAGGTCGACTTGGCGTGGGCACATCAGGGCAGACCAGCGGCCACAGCTCAGCAGCCGGTGCCTTCAGCGTGGCGGCCGTCGACGCTGCCGAGGCGGATCCTTCGACGGGTGCCTTCTTCGATGCCAGCCCAGCGCCTCCGGTGGAGTACTTCAGCTCAGATGGCCTGCGCCGCATCTTCTTTGACGCTGCGGGAAATGCGCTCACGCCTGGCAATTTTTCGTCGACAGGCGGCGTGGTCAGACAGAAACCTGACCTCGCTGCAGCCGACGGAGTGGCCTGCGCGACCACAGGCTTCGACCCCTTCTACGGCACCTCCGCCGCCGCGCCTCACGCAGGCGCCGTCGCGGCACTGCTTTGGTCCCTGTTTCCCACCGCCAGCAACGAGGAGATCAGGGCGCGCTTGCTGGCCTCGGCCATCGACATCGAGGCGCCCGGCATCGATCGCGACTCCGGTGTCGGCATCGTCGACGCCTACAGTGCCCTGCTCACCGAAGTCGAACTCATCTCCTTCGACGCCCGGCAGGTCGGACCGCGCGTGGCCCTGACCTGGCGCACCGGGCGCGAGGTGGACAACCTGGGATTTCACGTCTACCGCGAGGACGCCACCGGCCTGGTTCAGCTCACACCCTGGCTGGTCGCGGGCTCTGCCCTGTGGAGCAGCGCTGGCCCAGCCTTCGCGACCGGTCGCGGCTATCGCTGGTGGGATGAACCCGACAGCACGAACGCACACGTGCGCTACTGGCTCGAGGACATCGCCCTGGATGGCCAGCGCACCTGGCACGGCCCGGTGGCACTGTCCGCAGGTGACAACGACGAGGAGCTGGGCGAGGACTCGGCCACGCTTGGCGAGGTCGATCAGCGTTCCCGCCAGGCGCAGGCGCGGCAGGCGCGCGCGACCTCGGTTCGTGGGGCCTTGCGTGACAGTGGTCGAAGCCACAGGGGCAGTTCCGGGAAGGGCCGGACGCAGGTTCACGCCCGGGGTCCGAATCACCAGGGCGACGACGATCTGCTCCTCTCACCATGGCCCGGCGCGAGCCAGCCCTCGGTCCGCATCGTGACCGAATCGGCCGGCTGGTACGAGGTCAGCGGCGCCCAGCTCCTGGCCGCGGGGCTGGACCCCACCGTCGATCCGCGGCGGCTGCAGCTCTTCACCGAGGGCCAGCAGCAGGCCATCGAGATCCGCAACCTCGTCGGCGGACACCTGCAGCCCTCGTCCCGCATTGGATTTTACGCACGTGCCCTCGACACCCCGTGGGCGGGTCAGCGCACGTCGTTTCTCGTCGAGGGATCGGATCCTGGCCTCCGCGTCCGTGATCCGCGCGGCTCCGGCAACGGTGGCCGCCAGGCGAGCAGCGTGCCCTTCACGGTGAAGCAGAGCGACAAGCAGATCTACTTCTCGGCCTTGCTCAACGGCGACGCCGACAACTTCTTCGGTGCGCCGGTGACAGCAAGTGGTGTTGACCAGGTGATCGCCCTGCCAGCGGTGGACCCGGCCTTCACCGGCACCGCGCACCTGCAGGTGGTCGTGCAGGGTGTCACCGAGCAGGCGCACCGCATCCCGCTGCTGCTCAATGAACAGGCCCTGGGTGAGATCGTATTCGCAGGACGTGCGCTGGCCACCTACGAGGTCGAGCTACCCCAGAGCTGGCTGCTCGACGGCGACAACCTGCTGCACCTGAGTTCCAGCGCCGGGGACTCGGACATCAGCCTGGTGGCGAGCATCCGCGTCGACTACCAGCGCCTGTTGCGCGCCGATTCCAGTGAACTCACCTTCTTCGTCGACGGGGCGCGTCAGGCGCGGCTCGCAGGCTTCGGAGCCGCAAGCGTCCGCGTGCTCGATCTCGACGACGACGGCGCGATCCAGGAGCTCACGGTCACAACCGTGGGCGGTTCCAGCGGGGAGCTGCTGGCTCGAGTACCGGACAACCAACAGCACCAGATCTACGCCTTCGCGGCATCCGCTGTGCGCGCGCCTGTCTCCGTGCTGCCAGGCCAACCCTCGTCGTGGAACGCCCTGGATCCGGGCGCGGACATGGTGGTGATCGCCCACGCCAGCCTGCTCGACGCCATGCAGCCCCTGGTCGACCTGCGCGAGTGGCAGGGCCTGTCCGTGGCCCTCATCGACGTGCAGGACCTGTACGACGAGTTCAATTTCGGTCACAAGAGCCCGCAGGCCATCCGCGACTTTTTGGCACACGCCACGCGGACCTGGCAGATTCCTCCACGCTTCGCCCTGATGGTGGGCGATGCCAGCTTCGATCCCCGCGACCACCTGGGCTTCGGCGATCGCGACCTGCTGCCTACCAAGCTCGTCGACACCCGGCAGCTCGAGACCGCAAGCGATACCTGGTTCGTCGACCTCGACGGCAGCGGCATCCCCGCCCTGGCCATTGGCCGGCTCCCCGCTCGCAATGCCACCGAGGCCACGCTGCTGGTCGACAAGCTCCTGCAGCACGCGTCCACTGCGGGAGCCGACTGGGCGCGGCAAGCGCTGCTGGTTGCCGACGTCGACCCGCGGCACGACTTTGCAGCAGGCGCTGCCCGCGTTGCCACCGAGCTCAATGCAGGCTTCGACGTGCAGCAGCTGGTGCTCGATCCGGCAGATCCGGTGCCCGTGCGCGGCCAGTTGCTGAGCGCCCTCAACCAGGGCGCAGGCCTGGTCGACTACCTCGGCCATGGTTCGGTCGAGATCTGGTCCCGCACCTCGCTGTTCACCAGCCAGGACGCGCGGGCCCTGAGCAACGGCGAGCGACAGCCCGTGCTGCTCACCATGACCTGCTTCAATGGCTTCTTCCACGACCTGTACACCGAGAGCCTGGGCGAGGCGCTGCTGCGGGCCCCAGACGGTGGTGCCGTGGCCGTCTGGGCCTCGTCCGGACTGACCGAGCCGGTGGCGCAGCAGGTCGTGAATCGCGAGCTGGCCGCGCTGCTGGCGACCCAGCCTGAGATGACCCTGGGTGAGGCCGTGATGCTGTCGACGTCACTGGTGGGTGATCCCGACGTGAGGCACACCTTCAACCTGCTTGGCGATCCCAGCATGCGCGTCGTCGAGTGAGCGGCGGGCGAGGCTTGTAGGTCGTCCCGAAGACAGTCCTCAGAACGCGATGTGCACGTGGTCGCGGTGGCCGCCGATGGCGCCGATGTCTCGGCCGTACTTCACGCCACCGAGCGGGTCGTAGAACATCTCGGTCGGGTTCATCGAGCGCATCTCGCGATAGAACGCTGCCATCTGACTGGGCGAGCCTGCCACGTCCACCGCGCGGCCACTGTAGTGGTAGGAACCTGGCGCGTGGGTGCCGCCCGTGGTCGAGGTGATGCGCAGACCCATCTGCACGGCCCGGCGCTTGGCGTAATCGAGCTTGGCCGCGTTGCTGGCGCCCGCGCCCGGCACTCCCGTGGGACCGGTGGTGCCGCCCACCGAACCACTGACATGGATGCCCAGCTTGTTCCAGGTCTGTGGTCCCACCACACCGTCGGCGGAGATGCCGCGCGAGCGCTGGAAGGCCACCACCGCGGCGCGCGTGTTGGGGCCGAAGTCGCCATCGACGCCGCCCGGGTTGAATCCCAGGTCCTTGAGCCGCTGCTGCAGCTTGCGCACGGGCTCGCCGCGCGCGCCCTGGCGCATCACCGGGCCCGAGCCGCCGGTGCTGGTGCTGCCCGAGGTGCCGCTGCTGCCGCTTGTGCCGTTGAGCTTGCCCCAGGTCTGCGGGCCGACCACGCCGTCTGCGCTGATGCCGCGCGAGCGCTGGAAGGCGAGCACCGCAGCGCGGGTGCGAGGACCGAAGTCACCGTCGACGGCGCCGGGGTTGAAGCCGGCGTTCTTGAGCTTCTGCTGCAGGGTCTTGACCGCGGCACCCTTGGCACCCTGGCGCAGCGTCGGCTGCGATGCAGTGGACGCCTGGGTCGAGGCCACGGCGGGGGCAGCAGACTCGATCCGCGAGCGGATGGTGTCCGAGCTCAGACCACCGTTGCTTCCCACGGGCACGCGCTCGCCGCTGCTCACCGCCGGTCTCGCGTCGTCACGCAAGGTCGGGTTCTGGCCACCCTCGACCAGCTCCAGGCGCGGCTGCGCGGCGCTGCGTGCAGGCACCTCGAGGACCTGTCCGGCGACGATGCGATTGGGATCGCGAAGCTGCGGGTTGGCCGCCATCATCTCGCCCACGCTCACGCCATGCTGCCGGGCGATCGCGCTCAGGGTCTCGCCTCGCTGCACCCTGTGCTCCTGGCCTGTGCTGGCGCGGACGGGGCTGGTGCTGGTTCGAACGGCGGTGGCATGGAGTGGTGGCATGAACAGCCCTCCGGGGTGCGGTGATGTCGTACCCGGGTATCGGGTCCCGTGCGCACAAGGTGCGACAAGCCCCATCGGTCGATAGGCTGATGCGAAAAATACAAATAATACAGATGTGTTAGCAGCCTTGCATCGAGCCTGTGCCGGCTGCAAGCGACATCAAGTGTGATCGATCGCACGCTGTGACGACCGCGATTCCGCGCGCCGCCCGTTTGCTCTTTGCAGGAACCGGGAACGGGGAACAGGGAACCGGGAACAGGGAACCAGAATCAGGGCCCATCCGTCGGCGGCCGAAACCGCACCTGGTCGACGAGGCCAGGCGACAGCTGCACCCGGTTCTGGTCATCGACCACGATGGCCTCGATGCCACTGAGGCGCCCGACCAGCTCGAGGCCAGCCTCTGGCCCCAGCACAAACACCGCATGGGCCAGGGCCGAAGCCAGCTCGGCGTTGCTGGCCACCACCGTGGCGCTCCGGGTGGAGCGTGCAGGCACGCCGCTGCGGGGATCGATCACACCGTGAAAGCGCACGCCGGCGCGGAAGAAGAAGCGCTCGTAGTCCGAGGCTGTGGCCACGGCGCCGTCGCTGGCGGAGAAGGCGGCGAAGTAGCCAGCGGCGCGCGGATCCTGCACCCCGACCATCCACGGCTGCTCCGCCTTCTGTCCGCGCACCACCAGGTCGCCTCCGCTGCGCAGCACGAAGCTGTCGAGGCCGGCGTCGAGCAGAGCCTGGGTCGCGCGCTCGAGGGCTGCCCCGCGACGCAGCGAGCCAAGTCCTATCCGCTTGCCCGGGGCGAGGGTCGCGATGTGCTGCACGGCGTCGAGCTTGAGAGCGCGGTAGTCCACCTGGTCGAGGGCCGTCTTGACGGCCACGGGATCCGGCACCAGCCCGCCGCTCCCGAAACCCCACAGCTCGACCACGGACGCCGCCGTCGGGTCGTAGGCGCCACTGGACAGGCGAGCCACGCGCAAGGCCTCGGCCAGGCTGTCGAACACGTCAGGGGACAGCACCACGGGCTTGCCGTCCGAGTGCGACAGGCGATACAGCTCGCTCCCCGCGCTGTTCTCGTCGAGGCGTTGCAGGGTGCGGGTCATGGCCTCCCGCGCCCTCTGGGCCGCGGTCACCGCCTGGTCACGGTTACTGGTGAACACCAAAAGCTCGGCGTCGAGCCCGGCACTGCTCCAGTAGAAATGCTCGACCCGAGCCACGACCTCGGTGGTCGCGTCCTCGGCACCTCCATCGATGGCAGGAGTGGCGGGTCCCGAGGCAGTGGCGAGCAGGAGGCCGAAGCCCAGCACAGCAGACGTGTTCATGGTTCCGCTGCGTAGCACGGGCCCGAGGTCGACGACAAGCGCGACTCTGTCCCCGTCTCTCGCGGGGGTGCGCTGCGATTGCCCGGCCTGCGGGTGCGTGCTAGCGTCCAGGCGCTTCGTTCGACGACACGCGTCCGACCACACCGAGCCGAAGACCGTGCCGCGCGCGGTCCGAGCGGCCCAACCGGAGGGAGCCATCCCATGAGCAGCCCCGATAGCATGGTCAGCTACATCTCATCGCTGTTCGACAAGAAGGAGTACCTGGACCTGCACTGGGAAGGCACCTTCGAGGAATACCTGCGCATCATCAAGGACAACCCCAAGATCACGCGCAGCTCGTTCCAGCGCGTCTACGACATGATCCTCTCCCACGGGCGAGAGGAGTACATGGACAGCAAGAAGAAGCTGGTGCGCTATCCCTTCTTCCGCGACGAGGAGAATGGTGGCAAGGACGCCATCTACGGCCTCGATATCCCGCTGATGCGCCTGGTGAGCGTGTTCAAGAGCGCGGCCATGAACTACGGCACCGAGCGCCGCGTCATCCTGCTGCATGGCCCCGTGGGCTCCAGCAAGTCCACCATCGCTCGCCTGCTCAAGAAGGGGCTCGAGCGCTACAGCCGGACCGCCGAGGGCGCGCTGTACACCTACACCTGGTACTTCGACCGCATGAACTCCGAGGGACTCAAGCAGCAGGAGATCATGCCGTGCCCCATGCACGAGGAACCCCTGCACCTGATACCCCTGGAGATGCGCACCCAGGTCCTGGGCAAGCTCAGCCTGGGCAATGACGAGTACCAGGTGCCAACCCATGGCGACCTGTGCCCGGCCTGCCGCTACGTGTTCAACCAGCTGCTCGAGGAATACAAGGGCGACTGGGGCAAGGTCGTCAGCCACATCAAGGTCAAGCGCCTGGTGCTCAGTGAGAAGGACCGCGTGGGCATTGGCACCTTCCAGCCCAAGGACGAGAAGAACCAGGACTCGACCGAGCTCACCGGCGACATCAACTACCGCAAGATCGCCGAGTACGGCTCGGACTCGGATCCGCGCGCGTTCAACTTCGACGGCGAGTTCAACATCGCCAACCGCGGCATCATCGAGTTCATCGAGATCCTCAAGCTCGACGTGGCCTTCCTGTATGACCTGCTGGGCGCCACCCAGGAGCACAAGATCAAGCCCAAGAAGTTCCCGCAGACCGATATCGACGAGGTCATCATCGGCCACACCAACGAGGCCGAGTATCGCAAGCTGCTGGGCAACGAGTTCATGGAGGCGCTGCGCGATCGCACCGTCAAGATCGACATCCCCTACATCAGCAAGCTCAGCGAGGAGATGCGGATCTACGACAAGGACTACAACAACAAGAAGATCCGCGGCAAGCACATCGCCCCGCACACCGTCGAGATGGCAGCCATGTGGGCCGTGTGTACGCGCCTCGAGGAGCCCAAGAAGCACAACATCACGATGATGCAGAAGCTCAAGCTGTACAACGGCAAGACCCTGCCGGGCTTCACCGAGGACAGCATCAAGGAGCTGCGCAAGGAGTCCGGCCGCGAGGGCATGAGCGGCATCAGCCCGCGCTTCATCCAGGACAAGATCTCGAGTTCCCTGGTGAGTGAGAAGAGCGAGAGCAGCATCAACCCCTTCTTGCTTCTCAACGAGCTCGAGGCCGGGCTCAAGACCCACTCGCTGATCAGCAGCGAGGACGAGCGCAAGCGCTACGGCGAGCTGATCACCCTGGTCAAGCAGGAGTACGAGGACATCGTCAAGAACGAGGTGCAGCGCGCCATCAGTGCCGACGAGGACGCCATCTCCAAGCTGTGCGCCAACTACATCGACAACGTCAAGGCCTACACCCAGAAGGAGAAGGTGCGCAACAAGTACACCGGCCAGGACGAGGAGCCTGACGAGCGGCTGATGAAGTCCATCGAGGAGAAGATCGACATCCCCGAGAGCCGCAAGGATGACTTCCGGCGCGAGATCATGAACTACATCGGCGCCCTCGCCGTCGACGGCAAGAAGTTCGATTACCGGACCAACGAGCGTCTGCACAAGGCCCTCGAGCTCAAGCTGTTCGAGGACCAGAAGGACACCATCAAGCTCACCACCATGGTGTCCAACGTCATCGACAAGGACACCCAGGAGAAGATCGACATCGTCAAGCAGCGCCTGATTCGCAACTACGGCTACAACGAGGAGAGCGCCACCGACGTGCTCAACTTCGTGGCCTCGATCTTCGCGCGCGGCGATACCAAGGAGTAGGGCCCGAACCGAGCACGACGTCGCTGTTGCCGGCGTCGACGAGGCACATTCATGGCCCAGCGTATTGACGCCGACCACGCCCGCTTCAAGGACATCGTGCGCGGGCGCATCAAGCAGAACCTCAAGAAGTACATCCAGAAGGGTGAACTGATCGGCCGTCGCGGCAAGGACACCATCACCATCCCGGTGCCGCACATCGACATCCCCAACTTCCGCTTCGGTGAGCGCCAGAAGGGCGGGGTGGGGCAGGGCGAGGGCGAGGAGGGGCAGGCCCTCTCCCCCGAGGATGGCGACGAGCAGGGCCAGGGCAAGGCCGGCGATCAGGAAGGCAAGCACATCCTCGAGACCGAGGTCACCCTCGACGAGCTCGCCGACATGCTGGGCGAGGAACTCGAGCTGCCTCGCATCGAGCCCCGCGGCCACAAGCTGGTGTCGGATCGCATCCGCTACATCGGCGTTTCCCCGACCGGTCCCGAGTCGCTTCGCCACTTCAAGCGAACCTACAAGCAAGCCCTGCGGCGCAGCATCGCCAGCGGGATCTACGACCCCAAGCGGCCCATCGTGGTGCCGGTGCGCGAGGACAAGCGCTATCGCACCTGGAAGCAGGAGCAGCACCCCGAGTCCAACGCGGTCATCGTGTACATGATGGACGTGTCCGGTTCGATGGGGGAGGAGCAAAAGGAGATCGTGCGCATCGAGAGCTTCTGGATCGATACCTGGCTCCGGCGCAACTACAAGGGCATCGAGAATCGCTACATCATCCACGACGCCACGGCCCGCGAGGTCGACCGCGAGACCTTCTTTCACACGCGAGAATCGGGTGGCACCATGATCTCCAGCGCCTACAAGCTGTGCGCGGACATCATCGCGTCCGAGTACCCGTCGAGCGAGTGGAACATCTATCCTTTCCACTTCTCCGATGGCGACAACTGGAGCGCCGACGACACGCGGCAGTGCCTGGAGCTGATGCGGGATCAGCTGCTGCCGGTGAGCAACCAGTTCTCCTACGGCCAGGTCGAGAGCCCGTATGGCTCGGGGCAGTTCATCAAGGACCTGCGCGAGGCCTTTCACGAAACCGAGAGTGTGGTGCTGTCCGAGATCAAGGACAAGGAAGGCATCTACGGCTCGATCAAGGACTTCCTGAGCCACGGGAAGTAGCGAGGCATCCCAGGTGCAACCAAGCCGACGCCATCTCTCGCGCGAGCTCAGCGATCTGCAGCAGGAGATCGTGGGCTACGCCCGCGAGTTCAAGCTCGATTTCTTCGACGTCATGTTCGAGGTGCTCGACTACGAGGAGATCAACATGGTCGCCTCGTACGGAGGCTTTCCGGTGCGCTACCCGCACTGGAAGTGGGGCATGGAGTACGAGCGCATGCAGAAGTCGTACACCTACGGCCTGCACCGCATCTACGAGATGGTCATCAACAACGACCCCTGCTACGCCTACCTGCTCGAGTCCAACACCTTCGTCGACCAGAAGATCGTGATGGCGCACGTCTACGCGCACTGCGACTTCTTCAAGAATAACTTCACCTTTGCCCACACCAATCGCAAGATGATGGACGAGATGGCCAACCATGCCACCCGCATCCGTCGCTACATCGACCGGCTGGGTGTGGAGCGCGTCGAGGCTTTCATCGACTGCTGCCTGTCCCTCGACAATCTCATCGACTACTACTCGCCCTACATTGCCCGCAAAGCAGCGCCGACACCCTCCGGAGAACGGCGGCGCACCCGAGAGCAGGAGCTGGCCGAGCAGGACAAGGAGCGGGTCCTCGAACTGGCGCACAACGACAGGGATGGTGAGAGCGACTCCTCGAACAGCGCCTACGATGGCGTGCGCGGCGAGGTGCACCGGCTGCCCACGCACCGCGAGTACATGGAGTCCTACATCAACCCGCCGGCCTACATCGAGGAGCAGCGCCAGCGGGCGCGCGAGAAGGCCAAGGAACGCCGCAAGACGCCTCCCGAGCCCGAGCGCGACGTCATGGGCTTCTTGCTCGAGCACGCGCCGCTGCAGCGCTGGCAGCACGACATCCTGGGCATGCTGCGCGAGGAGGCCTACTACTTTGCACCCCAGGGCATGACCAAGATCATGAACGAGGGCTGGGCCAGCTACTGGCACTCCAAGATCATGACCGAGCGCGCCCTGGGCCCGTCCGAGTTCATCGACTTCGCGGATCACCACTCGGGCGTGGTGGCCACCAGCGGCATGAGGCTCAATCCCTACAAGCTGGGCATCGAGCTGTACCGCGACATCGAGGACCGCTGGAACCGCGGCCGCTTCGGCAAGGAGTACGATGACTGCGAGGACCTCGCCGAGCGCCGGCGCTGGGACACCGGTGCGGGACTCGGCCGCGAGAAGATCTTCCAGGTGCGCAAGATCTACAACGACATCACCTTCATCGACGAGTTCTTGACCCTGGATTTCTGCCGCGAGCACAAGCTGTTCTCGTTTGGTTACAACCCCAAGCACAACCGCTGGGAGATCGAGAGCCGCAAGTTCGAGGCGATCAAGACGCAGCTGCTCAACTCGCTGACCAACCTCGGGCAACCCTACATTGCCGTCGAGGACGCCAACTTCGAGAACCGCGCCGAGCTGCTGCTCTTGCACCGCCACGAGGGCGCTGACCTCGATCCCAACTACGCCACCGAGACCCTGAAGAACCTGCTCACGCTGTGGAGCCGACCGGTCAACATCCGCACCCTGGTCGAGGGCAAGCCCGTGCTGCTGCGCTTTGATGGCAAGGAATATTCGGAGAAGCCGCTCGAGACAGAGTGAGCGTTCCGGGTTCCCGGTTCCGAGTTCCCAGTTCTCGGTTGAGGACCCATCCTGGTGGCAAGCGGTCGCCGGTGCACCCGAGCCGCGACAGAGTCCCCTGGCCACCCAAAAAAACGAAGGCCCCCACCAGGGGGGCCTTCGCGGGCTCAATTCAGAACCGGGGAGTCAGATCACGGAACGTCGATGTCGACGCACACACGGTTGGACTGGCCATCACCCGCAGGCGGATGGTTGTCGGTCGCGTTGCTCGAACCGTCGTTGTCGTGCGTGAATGCGCGGGTGAGGGTGCCCGAGCTCTGGAAGCACAGATCAGTGAAGATGAAGGTGTAACCGCCCGAGGACGTGCTGGTGACGTAGTAGGTCTTGGCCCAGGCGTTGCTGCTGTTGAGGAAATAGGTGTTGTTGTAGGGGGAGCTGTTCACGGTGCCATCGGCAGTCAGCGTGACCTCCATCAAGGTGTCGCCGTCGCTGATGCAGCTGCCCGGGTCACCGGTGGTCAGCTCCTCGATGTCCACCGAGGGGTCATCGACGTAGATGATCGCGCCGCTGGTGGTCATGGTGCCCGGGGCGCCGCAGGTGTTGGTAGCATCGTCAGGATCGACGCACAGGTTGAGCGTCTCGCCGGTGGCCAGGTCGCACAGCATGCTGTCGGCCAGGCAGTCGTCGTTGAGGCAGCTGCCGGGGTTGGCCAGGCACAGGCCGGTGTCGGCGAAGCGCGCGTCGTCGCAGTAGTTGCCCGTGGTGCAGCCACCGGCGGTGCAGCGGTCGACGCAGAAGCCACTCGAGGTGTTGCACACCTGGGTGCCGCAGGAGCCGGCGGTGCACTTCTCGATGCAGGTACCGGCCGTGGCCGAGCCCGTGCGATCGTCGCACACCGTGGTGCCCGTGCAGTTGGCGGGGGTGGGCCGGCAGTCGTCGGCGGGCAGCAGGCAGAACATGGTGCCGGTCGAGTCCTGGCAGGTCCGGTTCTGATCCGAGGGGTACTCGGAGCAGTCCGTGTCACCCGTGCAGGGCACGTCGCAGGCGCGGTCGTAGGGGTTGCACTTCTCACCCTCGGGGCAGGTGTCGTTGGCGGGGTCGCAGATGCACACGCCGTTGAAGAGCAGGCCGTCGATGTCGTTCTCGGAGCAGGAGGTTCCGGTCTCGGTGTCGCAGGCGCCGTCCACCTTCTTGCAGTTGGGCACGCAGACCTTGAGGGTCGGGTGGCAATGCTCGTCGGTGGTGCAGTCGGTCTCGGCGCTGCAGTCGTTGCCCGCCGGAGGCGTGCAGTTGCCGGCCATCAAGGGCAAGGTCAGCAGGGCGGTTCCAAAGACACTGAGAAGAAGTTTACGCGTCGACATTCGATGCCCTCCTATTTTTTGAGCTTCATGCTCTGTTAGGGTGGGTTTCCGTTCAACCTGGAGCCAGAAACGGCGCCACGCTATACGCAAGTCTGTCCCCTTGTAAAGTCCTGTTGGGTCCAATGTGGGGACTGTGCAATACCCGTTCCTGTGCCGCGAGGTGGCGTGAGAGCCCGACCTGAAAGGCTATTTCTTCCCTCGCCGGGCGAGAGCCCGGGCTGACTCCGGGCGCCTCTGTCAAGGACTGTGGCGAATATGCAACAGATGCCGCCCATATAACACGCGGGCTCGAAAGCGCAGCTTGTGAGCAGCGCTGGTGGTCGAATAATGCCCTGCGCGCCGCGTCTCGAATGTGGAGGAAAACAGCGGTCAGGCTCGCAGGCCTTGTACTAGGATGTGCGCGATGCGTGTGCTGTCGGACATGCGGGGCTGGGTCGAAGCTCTCGTGCTGAGCGTTGGCGCCCAGCTGCGCGAGGGTACCGAGGGGCGCCAGGCCCTGGCCACCTGGCTCGGGCCCCAGGGCTGGCTGGCTCTCCCTTTGGATGTGGCCGACAAGCTCGCCCAGTTCGAGCGCTGCACCGCCTGCGAGGCTTGCAATACCGTGTGCCCGCTGCTGGCGAGTTCGTCTCTGGTGACCTTTGGTGGGCCCATGGACCTGGCGCTGCGCTGGGGGCGGCGCGGGCAGAACCTGGCGCCCGCTCGGCGCTACCTCGACGTGTTCAGCCGCTGCGGGGCGTGCAGGCAGTGCGAGCAGGAATGCCCGCAGCAGATTCCCCTGCGCAGCCTGGCCGAGCAGCTGCGCCAGGTGCTGGATGACAACGGAGTGCGGCCGGCGTGGCCGGTGCCCTCCAAGACCGAGGGGTCGCAAGATCCCGGCTGAGGACATGCCATGCGCAGGATCCTACTTGGCAGTCTCGCTTCCATTCTCCTCGTCACCAGTGCCCGAGGTGCCGAGGAGGGTTGGATCAAGCAGAGCGATGAGGGGGGTGTCACCATCTACAACCGCGAGAAGACCGGCTCGGCCATCAAGGAGGTCAAGGCCATTGGCGTCATCAACGCACCGCCCCACGCCTGCTTCAACGTCGTCCTCGACATGGCTCATTTCAAGGACTTCATGCCTTACACCAAGCGAAGCGATATCGTCGGCCAGGAGGGCGAGCGCGTGCTTTACAGCTACCAGCACCTGGCACTCCCGCTCATCAGCGACCGGGATTACACGCTGAAGGTCGTGGATGTGACGCCACAGGCCGCACCCGGGCAAGAGCCGGCCTACTACAAGAAGACCTGGACCCAGGCCAATGCGCGCGGACCGAAGCCCAGGGATGGCGTCGAACGCGTCGAGGTCAATGATGGTTTCTGGCGCTTCGACCCCATCGACGGAGGCACGCGCACGCGGGCGACGTATTATGTCTTCACCGACCCCGGGGGCATGATTCCCTCGTGGGTTGCCAACCAGGCCAACACCCAGGCCATCCCGAACCTGTTCAAGGCGCTGGGGACCCAGAGCCAGAAGCCTGCCTACCAGACCCGTCGCCACGTCGCGCCAGCAGCGCCAGCCGCACCGGCGAGTGCGCCCTTTGCACCCCAGGGCGGTGGTTGACACGGCTTCGACACGCGAGCTACAAGCAGCCAGGTCCTAATCATCCGCGACGAGGACGACCATGATCACGTGCCCGAACTGTGGCCGCGAGAACGCTGACAACTTCAACTTCTGCCTGGACTGCGGGACCGAGCTCGGTGCGGCTGCGACGCCTCCTCCGGCTGCGCCCCCACCGGCCGCACCTCCCCCGGCCGCGAGCAAAGCGCCCGTGGCACCCGCCGCCAGTCCATCGCCGACGGCGTCGCGACCGGCTCCAGCACCCGTTCCGCCGTCTGCTCCGACCGGCCCCATGGTCCCCGCCGCGGCGGCGCCATCGAAGCCCGCCGTGGCCGCGCCTCCTGGGCCCACGGCGGCAGGCGCCACGGGTCAGATGGGCGCTGCTGCTGGCGCCAGCCCTTGCCCCAAGTGCTCCACGCCCAACGCCGCAGGCATGAAGTTCTGCGGCAACTGCGGGCACAGGCTGGATGGTTCGGCGCCGACAGGCACCACCGAGGCGGCGGGTGGCGGCAAGACCATGTTCATGCACGCCGCGGACATGAGCGCGCTGTCCCAGCCCAAGGCACGCCTCATCACCATCGACCAGCATGGCAAGGAGGGGATGACCTTCAACCTCAGTGCCAAGGAGACCGTCTGCGGTCGCACCAACGGCACCATCCTGTTCTTCGACGATCCCTACGTCTCTCCCACGCACTGCGTGTTCATCTTCGAGAAGGGGCGCCTGGCCGTCGTCGACAAGAGCAGCCTCAATGGCGTGTACATGCGGGTGCGTGCGGACTGGCCGCTCGCCGACGGCGACATGGTGCGCGTGGGACGCCAGCTGTTCAAGCTGGAGACCGAGCTGGTGGGTGGCGAGAAGCTGCTGGTGGCCAATCCTGACGACGACGCAAAGGTGTGGGGAAGTCCGGACCCGGGTTCGTGGAGTCGCCTGGTACAGGTGCTCGACAACGGACAGGCCGGAGAGGTTCACCTGCTTCGCGGCGAGGAGTGTCGCATCGGTCGCGAGGTGGGCGACATCATCCTGCACGGCGATGGCTTCGTCTCGGCGAGCCACTGCGCTCTCACGGCGCAGGGTGCACGGGTGGTGCTGCGTGACCTGGGGAGCTCCAACGGCACCTACGTGCGCCTGCGGGAAGCTCGCGAGCTGACCAACGATGATTTCGTGCTCATCGGCAACCAGATGCTTCGGGTTGAGCTGCGCTGATTTTCTAAAGGGGGCGTCGGGCGCCAGTCTGACACAGGGGCGGTCGGCCCGCCCCTCGCCGACGGGAGTGAATCCCGTCAGCTTCACCCCGGCAGCACTGGGCGGGCGCAGGTCCCGCCGGCATTAACCCTGCCAGCACAGTTCCGGTTCTTCTCGCTGCCACGATATTTTTCAGCTTTTTCCGTCGTGGGGGCTGTCGGGACTGCTTGACCCGGAGTCGGCATGTTCGCTATGGTGTTCAGCCCTCTAGCGGGTGATCCACAGCACGAGGATGACGGGGCGAGGCCATGGTCAACAAGCGAGATCTCAAGCGGTTCAATGACCTTCTCAGCAAGCAGCGCGATGAGGTGCTGGTCAATGCTCGCCGGACGCGCAGCGAGGAAGCTGTGTTTGACAAGGACGATCTGCCCGACGAGTTCGACCTGGCCAGCTCCGAGTATGCGCAGTCGCTGACCTTTCGCCTACGCGATCGCGAAAAGTGGTTGCTCGGCAAGATCGACAAGGCGCTCAAGAAGATCGAGGCCGGTGACTTTGGCGTGTGCGAGGAGTGCGGCGAGGAGATCTCTATCAAGCGCCTCGAGGCTCGCCCCGTGACCACCCTGTGCATCCGCTGCAAGGAGGAACAGGAGAAGGTCGAGAAAAGCTTCAGCTAGGCCCGCGCTTCGTTCCGTTCCACGTTCCACGTTGGAGACAGCATCGTGGGTCGCTCTGCGCCCGGCCAGAGACTGCATCCGCCCCGCTTGTCGCCTTGCCCGCCGTCGCCATGACGCACACGAGCGCCTGAATCGCTCGCCCAACAACCGCTGACTGCCCGCTGAGAGAGGAACCGGGAACTGGGAACCAGGAACCTGAACCGAGCTACTCGACCGCCGTCGCCTCGACCACATTGGTGTAGTCCTCATAGCGCCCCGGGATGTCGGCCAGGTTGTACAGCGCGCCGGCCGTGACCGCCGCCACCACCGCGGCGAAGCCCGCGCCGAGCGAGGCGAAGCTTTCGAGGCGGCCGCGAGACTCGAGGTCGCGATAACGGGACACCGCGGGGTCGAACTCGTTGTGGACGGTGACGCTGGACCCAGAGACCACAAAGGCCTGGGGATTGGCCTGGGCCAGGTCCTGTGCCTCACCGTTGGTCAGGCCCGTCTGCACTGCCAGCAGGATGCCCGTGGCCGCGCCGACGATGGCCACCGCAGACGCGGAAGCAAAGGCGCCCGCGAGAACCCCATTCTTCTCGAGATAGGCCCGGCGTGCGTCGACGTCGGGGACCACGGTCAGCCACAGGTCCTCGGCGGTTCCTCCGACGCTGGCGGCGAGGCGCTCGCGATCGGAATGCGAGGTGACGAACACCCGTCCGCTGCACGGTGCCTCGGCCAGGGCACCCTCGCGTCCGCTGGCGGACCACAGGGCGTCGCGGCCGAGACACTCGCCAGCCAGCTCCATGTCGAGCTCGTCGCCCCGCGCCGGGAACAGCCGAACATCGCGCACACCAAACAGCTCGGCGCTCTCGGCGTCGACCACCTTGAGCTGCACCAGGTAGCCGTCGCCGGTCCGCTCCAGCACGCCGGTCAAGGTCTGCCCGGCACCGGTCTTCTGGGCGGCACTGGCCAGGCAGCTCGCAGAGATGCGAGCGGGGCATCGCGCCACGAGGTCACCGGGGGTCACCGCAGCCAGGTCCGCATCGAGCAGAGCGGCGCTTCCGCTCTCGCGCTCGACAGCACGCCCCAGCCCGCGGGTGAAGGCCTCGAGGGCCGGCCGGGCGTCCTTGCCCGCCCGGGGAGTGAGGATCAGCGTCTGCGAGGGAGCCTCTTCCTCGGCCACGGCCAGCCCGGGGACCAGCAACATACACAGCGATGTCACGACGAGAGATCGCATCCTGCACCTCTTTCATCGGGGGTCAGATCTCTGGTTGCCGCGGGCGGATGCCCTGCCCGCGCCCATGGCCTCCGGGTCGGGGACGATAGCACAGAGTCAAGGAGAGGAAAGCACAGCCGGGTCCACCTCGCCGATCTTGCCCTCGTTCATCACCAGTTTGCGCGGCATCTGAGCGGCGAGTCGCGTGTTGTGCGTCACCACCACTGCGGTGACCTGGCGCTCCTGGTTGATGCGAAAGAGCAGTTCGTGGATCTCGTCGCTGGTGTGCTCGTCGAGGTTGCCCGTGGGCTCGTCGGCAAGGAGCAGGGCAGGCTGCAGCACGAGGGCACGGGCCAGGGCCACACGCTGCTGTTCACCGCCGGAGAGCTCCCCGGGCCGATGCCGCACACGGTGACCGAGGCCGACCAGGTCCAGCACTTCGCGCGCGGCGTCGGTGGCACGCTGGCGCGACCAGCGCTGTGCCAGCGCGGGCATCATCACGTTCTCGAGACCACTGAACTCACTGAGCAGGTGGTGAAACTGGAACACGAAGCCGACCTGCCGGTTGCGAAAGCTCGCGATCTCCGGCGGCTCGAGGGAAAAGACCTGGATTCCATCGAAGCTGACCTGGCCACTGGTGGGCTCGTCGAGCGTCCCCAGGACGTGCAGGAAGGTGCTCTTGCCAACCCCGGACGGGCCGGTGAGCGACATCATGTCGCCCTGGCGAATGTCGAGGTCGAAGCCGCGCAGCACCGAGATGGTGCGGCCGTCGATGTCGTAGCTCTTGTGGAGGCCGCGGATGGTGATGTCCATCAGTCGTACCTCAATCCCTCGACAGGATTCAGGCGTGCGGCCTGCAGCGAGGGGTAGAGCGTGGCCAGGTAGCTGACGACGATCGCGGACAGTGCGACCACCACGAACTCGGCCGGGTTCATGCGCACCGGGAGCTGCGAGATGTAGTAGACCTCGGGATCCAGGCCGACGCCGAACTGGCGGATGCCCAGGCAGGAGACGAAGCCCAGGACCACTCCGAGCACCGTGCCCACCGCACCGATGATCAGCCCGTAGACGACGAAGATCTTCATGATGCTCGGGTCGGTGGCGCCCATGGACTTGAGAATGGAGATCTCCTTGCCCTTTTCGAGCACCACCATGATCAACGTCGACAGGATGTTGAAGCTGGCCACCAGGATGATGAAGGTCAGGATGATGAACATGGCGATCTTCTCGAGCTTGAGCGCCGAGAACAGGTTGCGGTTCATCTCCTTCCAGTCCTTGGTCCGGTAGGGGTAGCCGCCCAGGGTCTGCAGGATGCTGCGCGAGATGGCGGTGGTGGCCTCGATGTCATCGACCTTGACCTCGATGCCCGTGACCGCTCCGTTGGTGGTGAAGAACTGCTGGGCCTCGTCGAGGTGGATGTAGACGAACTTGGCGTCGTACTCATACATGCCCGAGTAGAAGATGCCGGCGATCCGGAACACCTTGGCCTTGGGCACGGGGCCCGTCGGCCCCAGTTCGCCCACCGGCGACACCACGTTGATGGGGTCCCCCACGAAGACCTTGAGGCTGCGCGCGAGTTCCTGGCCGATGATGATGCCTGGAAGTGGCGCGTGCGTCCCCTCGTCGCCGAGGTCGGGCAGAGCGTCTGGATCCAGCTCAGGTTCGGCAGGCTTCGAGGTCGCACCCGGCGTGTCGGGGGGCAATCCGAACGATCGGTCATCGCCCCCTGTGTGCTGGATCTCCTCGGGCCGGATCAGGTTCTCCAGCTTGCCCTGCACCATGTTGCCCGCCAGGTCGGACACCTGCTCGGCGGTCTCGGGGCGAATGCCCTTGATGATGGCGCCCGAGAGGTTGATCTCGCTCGAGACCATGACCTCGTTGAGGACGAAGGGTGACGCACCGGTCACACCTCGCGTTGCCCGGACCTTCTCCACCACGTCCTCGTACTCGGTGAAGTCGGTGCCGTAGCGCAGCACGATGAGGTGCGCGTTGGCGCCCAGGATCTTGCCGCGCAGATCGGTCATGAAGCCGCTCATCACGCTGAGCACGACAAGCATGGCCCACACGCCCACGGCCACGCCGCCTATCGAGATGACGGTGATCACCGAGATGAAGCTCGAGCGGCGCTTGGCCATCAGGTAGCGTCGTCCGACCCAGGCCTCGTAGGAGAAGTGCAGCGATAGCCGGCCGTCCCCCGCCACCATGAAGCCGATGCTCCCGCCGAGCATGCGGGACACCTCCAGAATGAGGTAGCCCGCGATGGTGACGACGAGAAAGAACACAGGTGTGGTGCCGTAGGTGAAGGCCACCTCGACCCTGGGGCCCAGCGCCACGATGCCCAGCAGCAGCGCGAGATCGATGCACAGGGACTCAAAAAATGCGACGCGGCGCGCGATCACCGCCGCGACAAAGCCGCCGATCAGACCGCCAACGATGAGCCCGCCCACGATGTACGACTGCAGGGTCTCGCCCCGTTCCTCGACCAGCTGGTAGCCGATCGCCAGCGCAGCGGTGACGCTGAGCAGGCCGATGACCACGGCAAGGGCTGCGGCCAGGGGGTGAAAGCGCGGGTGGCGGCGCGGGCTGGCTGGCGCCTCCTGGCGCCGCGGGAGCAGGCTGGCAATCACCGCGGCAAGCGGACCGCTGACCAGCCCGAGCAGGGTCAGGGCCCAGCGCGAGCGACCTCGATCCCGGGCGATGAGCGAGGCCAGGGGTGCGCCCAGCAGGATGGCCACCAGGGCCACCATGCTCAGGGCAATGGGTCGAAAGAAGCCGAGCTCGTCGATCATGCCAGCCGCCGATCTCCAGCACCTGCCAGGCGGGTTCTGCGCTCAACCCGCGACCCAGTGTCGCTATTCCGTTGGGGTATCGATCGTGGCCGCCTCATCGTCACCACTCTCCATGCGCCGCAGCTGCGGGAACAGGATGACCTCGCGGATGGTGGCCGCGTTACACAGCACCATGGTCAGGCGGTCGATGCCGATGCCCTCTCCTGCTGTGGGGGGCATGCCGACCTCGAGGGCGCGCACGAAGTCCTCGTCCATGTCCGGGGCCTCCTCGTCTCCGCGTCGCTTGAGCCGGACCTGATCCTCGAACCGTCGACGCTGTTCCATCGGGTCGTTGAGCTCGCTGAAAGCATTGGCGAGTTCCATGCCGGCGGCAAAGAATTCGAAGCGGTCGACCACCGCAGGGTCGGCGTCGTGTTGGCGAGCCAGGGGCGAGGCGGGCAGGGGGTAGTCGGTGATGAAGGTGGGCTGGATCAGCGTGGCCTCGACCTCGTGATCGAAGCAGGCATAGAGCAGGTGCAGAGCCAGGGCGCGTCGCCGGTCAGGGCTGAGGGCCTCGTCGAGGCGGCCGCAGAGGCGGGTCAGGGCGGTCTTGCGGTCCGGGTCCGCCAAGTAGGCGGCGCGGGCCGACTTCACCAGGGCTGCCGGGTTGTCGCCGCTGGCGCCAGGTACCAGAGTACTCAGCTCGTCGTCGTCGAGATTCTGCAAGATGGCGTCGATGGGATCGGTGTCGAGGCAGTGCTCGAACACGAGCTCGCCAGCCCGCGAGGCCGAGTCGATGCTCCGAAGCGGACCCACTCCGAGGTGCTGACCCACCGCATCGGCCATGGCGATCCGGGTGAAGGGCCGGGCAAAAGAGATGCGATGCTCGCCGAACTCGACCACCTCGTCACCCGCCACGCGCGTGGCAAGCCTGTTCAGCAGCTCCTCGGTGAGCAGGATCAGGTCCTCGGCCGTGGCATAGGCCTGGTAGAGCTCGAGCGAGGTGAACTCGGGATTGTGCTTCTTGCTCAGCCCCTCGTTGCGGAAGCAGCGCCCGATCTCGTACACGCGCTCGAGGCCGCCGACGACCAGGCGCTTGAGGTGCAGCTCGGTGGCGATGCGCAGGTACAGGTCCTGACCCAGGGCGTTGTGGTGGGTCACGAAGGGTTGGGCGCTGGCGCCGCCTGCCACGTCCTGCAGGATGGGGGTCTCGACCTCCAGGAACTCACGCACATCCAGAAACTGGCGAATGCCCGAGATGATGGCCGCGCGGCGTCTGAAGATCTCACGCGCCGCCGGATTGGCGATCAGATCGACGTAGCGACGACGGTAGCGCTGCTCCACGTCGGTCAGGCCGTGCCACTTCTCGGGAGGTGGTTGCAGCGACTTGGTGAGGATGCGCAATCCCTCGGCAGCCAGGGTCAGCTCCCCCGTGCGCGTTCGCATGGGTGTGCCGGCCACCCCCACGATGTCGCCGAGGTCGAAGAGCTTGAGGTGCCCGTAGGCCGCCTCGCCGATGGTGTCCTGCTTGACGAAGATCTGCAGCACGCCGGTGCGATCCTGGAGATTGAAGAAGGTGCTCTTGCCGTGGCGGCGCAGCGACACGATCCGGCCTGCCACGATGTAGATCTTGGTCGACCCTTGCAGGCTCTCGGTGCTGTCGCCCTGGTGCCGCTCGTGGACCTCGGTACAGGTCAACTCGGGCTTGAAGTCGTTGGCATAGGCGCGGTAGCCGGCCCGGGTCAGCTCGTCGAGCTTGCTCTGCCGCTGCTCGCGCAGGGTATCCTCGTGAGACGTCGTCATGGCGTGCCTCGTGCTTGGCCCGGGAAAGGGAACCAAGCGATATGTGCCCGGCCAAAGGGAGTCAAGTCACGCGGACGTCAGCTCTCACCCGGAGGTGTCATTCCCACGCCCTCGAGCAGGGCTTTCTCCAGGAAGTCGTGCAGGTCACCGTCGAGCACCGCTTCAACGTTGCCGCGCTCGTAGCCCGTGCGCAGATCCTTGGCCAGGCGATAGGGGTGCAGCACGTAGTTCCGGATCTGCGAGCCGAAGGAGATCTCCATCTTGGCACTCTCGGTGGCGTCGCGCACGGCCTCGCGCTTCTTCACCTCGTGCTTGTACAGCTTGGCCTTGAGCAGCTTGAGCGCCAGCGCGCGGTTCTTGTGCTGGCTGCGCTCCTGCTGACACAGCACGACGATGCCCGTGGGCAGGTGGGTGAAGCGCACCGCGCTCTCGGTCTTGTTGACGTGCTGACCGCCCGCACCCCCTGAACGCAGGGTGTCGATCTTGAGGTCTTCGTCCTTGACCTCGATGTCGATGTCGTCGTCGACCTCGGGGTACACATAGGCGCTGGCAAATGAGGTGTGGCGCCGCTGATTGCTGTCGAAGGGCGAGATGCGCACCAGGCGGTGCACGCCGCTCTCGACCTTGAGGTAGCCATAGGCGTACTCGCCGGTGATGTGCAGGGTGCAGCTCTTGATGCCTGCCTCGTCACCGTCCTGCTGGTCCATCACCTCGACCTGCCAGCCGCGCCGCTCGACGTAGCGCAGGTACATCCGCATGAGCATCTGCGCCCAGTCCTGGCTGTCGGTGCCGCCGGCGCCGGCGTTGATATCGAGGTAGGCATTCCGAACATCGTCCGCGCTGCCCAGGATGCGCTGGAACTCCATCTCCTCGACGGCCTGGCGCACACCCTCCAGATCCTTGCTGACGTCCGCCAGGGCGGCGGCATCCTCCTCCTCGACGACCAGGTCGATGAGCTCTGGCAGGTCCTTCAGGGTGTGATCGGCGCGGTCGAAGCGCTGCACGGCGGTGTCGAGCTGCGAGCGCTCGCGCTGCACCGAGGCGGCTTTTTCTTGTTCATTCCAGAAGTTCGGCCTGCCGATTTCTTCATCGAGCCTGTCGCGCCGTGCGCGCTTGCCCTCGACGTCAAAGATAACCCCGGAGCCCCTGCAGGCGCTGGGTGAGGTCCTTGACCAGGTTGCGCATCTCGTTGATCTGTATGTTCAGGTCCGCCATGGCAGCTCTCTCCGCCGGCGCTCGATGTGGCCGCGCCGGGGCGCATCATGATGGCCCGGGCCCGGCAATTCAAGGGGCCGCTGCGTGCCACCCCGCACCCTCAGAATGCAGCGGCCGCGGCATCGCTCGCACGGCCGGTGAATGGCTCGGGCCTCAGAACACTTGATGGAGCCGAGATGGCGCAGCTATCCTGAGCCAACGACCCGGGAAGCGCGTGCCGCCGGGCACGTGGACAGTGAACCGGGGTCGTGAGAAAACAGGCTCCATGATCGTCGAGTGCAAGAACTGCCAGACCAAGTTCCGGATCGCCGACGACAAAGTCACGGCGCGCGGGACCAAGGTGCGCTGCTCCAAGTGCCAGCACACGTTTGTTGTGCGCAAGGACGAGGCTGCCCCCGATGTCGCTGCCGCGTCACCCAGCACCGAGATCCAGACCCGGGTCAGCAAGCCTTTGTCCGCTCCAGCTTCCTCGAAGACCATGCAGATGTTCGCGGTCTCGCCCGCGGACATTCGCACCAGCGCCAGCGCCGCGAGCTTTGACCTTGACGGCGGGGTCTCCACCGACCCCTTTGCCGTGCCCGATACGATGGCAGCGCACAAGGCCTCCTTCGATGACGCCGGCGTGCCACCCACCAATCCTCTGGGAGCCGCCAACGCTGCCTTTGGCGGTATGGGCCAGGCTGGTCCTGCGCTGCGCGGGGCATCCCCTCGTGCGTCCTCACCGCAGGAGAACACGAGGCGTCTTGACGCACCCGCAGGGCCTCCAGATCCCTTCGGGCCGCCTGCCTCGCAGAGCGCGCCGCAAGACCGCACGGATGTGACCGTGCAGACCGACCCCTTTGCTGCGCGAGGAGATCTGTTCGGCGGATCGATGTCCTTTGACCAGGACGAGCCCGAACCGCCTGTCCCGGTCTCTCCTCCTCCCGCGGCAGCCATTGCCGGCACGCAGGCGGACCCCTTCGGCGAGACAGCGGTGGCCAAGCCGCCCAGGCTTCCTCCGCAGACACCGCCCGCAGAATTTCAGGATCCCTTCGGCATGCCCGCGACGGCTGCAGCCAGGCCATCTGGAGGGGTGGCCCGGGCTGCGAACGCACAGAGCAGCCCCTTTGCTCCTCCCCCGGCCGAGGCCGCCGATCCCTTCGCCGCGATGAGCCCCCCGCCCGCGCTTGCTGCGGCGCTTCCACAAGAGGATCCCTTCGGCGCTCTCGCGCACGATCCCGTCGCAGCTCCCTTCAGTCCACCGCCCGGCCCCAGCGCCGGCGCCGATCCCCTGGCTCCCGCGAGCGGTTCCGCGGCACTGGGTGGCAGCGCAGAAGACATCTTCGGTGGCCTGGGGCTGCCGGACGCGGTGGCCAGCCAGACGGTGCCCTGGGGCAGTGGGGCGGGCGAAGCGAGCTTCGAGAATGCCCTCGATGCAGAGACCCGGGTTCGCACCGTCGATGACGACATGCTCAAGATGCTGGCTACCTACAGCGCAACCGAGCAGGCCTCGGCCGAGCCGCAGGTGGTGGCTCCAGCGACAGTGCCCGCCCCGAAGCCAATCGAGGACACCGACGACGCGGTCCCCACACCTGGCCGAGGTGTGGTGTTGCACGTTGCTCAGGGCTTGTTTGGCCTGATGCTGGCCGCCGCCATGCTGCTGGGTGTCTTCCACTTCAGGGGTGGGCGCTTTCAGGACCTTTCGCTGGGGCACGTGTTCCGGGTCGTGCTGTTTGGTGATCTGGGCTACGTCGATGCTCGCCTCCAGACCGACACCGTCGACGTCGTGACCTACGAGCTGTCCTCGCACCATAGGGTCGTGGTGGTGACGGGGGAGGTGCGCAACAAGGGCTCCGATGCGCTTCCGGGGGTGGTGGTCAAGGGCGTCCTGCGCGATCCCGCTGGCCAGGAGATCGGATCCGGTGAGGTCTATGCCGGTGCCGTGCTCGATCCCTTCGAACTCGAACGCCTCAAGGCTGCGCCAGCGGCCACTCGCTACCTGAACGCCAAGGTCGCCAGGCAGGCGAGTGCACTGGCGCCAGGCGCGAGCTGGGCGTTTTCCCTGGTCCTGGCCGCACCCGGCGATGCGGACCTCACCGCGAGCGCCCTGGACATCGCGCTGCATGCGGCAGACGCTCCTCGCGCGTCGGCCCTCGAGGGAGCGCTGGAACCCGCCACCGAGCCGACCGAGGGTGGATCCGCCAAACCCGATACGACGGGATCCACGACCCACAAGGGCGACCGCAATGCCGAGCCCGCCACTCCAGCCGCCGCTACCAAGGACAAGCCTGCCGCCCGTCCGACAGCCGATCCTGGCACCAAGCCCGGACTCAAGGCACCGGCCACCAAGCCCACGCCAGTGGCTCGGCCAAAGCCCACGCCCGTCGCCCCGCGCAAGCCGGCACCCGAACCCACTGCCGCGCCTCCACCGCCACCACCACCTCCTCCCCCCCCGCCACCGCCAGGCGAGTGATGGCCGGTGGGGCCCACAGCATCGCGCAGCTGTGGCAGCGGATCCTCGGCGACCCGTCAGGTGAGGCGCGCCTGCACACCGTGCTCGAATGGCTGAACACCCAGGCCACCGCAGAGCAATGCGACGACCTGGTGGTGCACCTCGAGGACGCAGCCTTCTCGAGTGGTGACGGGGATTCGCTGCGCGCGCTCGTGCAAGCTGCGGCGGCCTCCGGTCGCTTGAGCTACGATGCGGTCGAGCGGCTCTACCTCGCCGCCGTGCAACTGGGTGACGACCTCCTGAGCGAGCGGCTGCTCGGTCTGCAGCACGGGCCCGCGGCGATCCGCCACCAGGTGGAGCCAGAGGATCCGCGAAGCCAGCCCGAACAGCCTCCGGACGATGAGACCAGACTCGCGCTGCAGGAGCTGCTGACCCTGCTCCGGGCCCTCTCCGAGTTCACGCAGCGCACGGCTGTGCTGTCCGAGTGGATGGACCGCCTGGGTGCAGAGCGCGTGGTGCGCGTGCTTGGCGCGGCCCTGTACGCCATCGGCGAAGGGCAGGGTGACGCCAGGATCGCCGTCGATGTGTTCCATGCGGTGATGGTGGGCGAGCAGCTCAGCTACGAGCATCGGGCTCGCCTGTACGAGGAGGCCGTGACCCAGGGACGGATCGGTGTGCAGCGGCTTGTCCTGGCCCCGCCGGCGCAGGAGATCGACACCCAGGGGCACGATCCCAAGGGCTCCCTGGCAGCCAAGGGCCAGCCCCTGGGCATGCGGACCTGGCTCGCCCGGCGCGCCGGACGCGATCTCATCGACCGCCTGCTGCTGGATCCGGATGCCAGCGTGGTGGCCAACCTGCTGCTCAACCCTATGCTGACCGAGAGCGACGTGCTCCGCATCGCGTCGCGGCGTCCCAACCGACCCGACGTCCTGCTCGAGCTGAGCCAGGCACCGCGCTGGAACCGTCGCTACGCCCTGCGCCGCGCGCTGGTGTTCAATCCCTACACTCCGGTGGATCTGGCCCTGCGCCAGGTGCCGTTTCTCACGCGGGCGGATCTGCTCTCCGTCGCAGGCGACGCCAAGCTGCACCAGGAAGTGCGGGACGGCGCCCGTGCCCTCGCGCACAAGCGCCCCCCGACCCGGGTGTGAACTCTGTGCTGTGACGAGGGAGGCGCAGATTCTGAAGAGGCGCTAGCTGTCTTTACTGGCGGGATTTTTCGCGTCACCCTCTGGCAGCTCGTCCTTCTTGGGCGAGACGTCGATCTCGTCGCCACGCAGACCGCGCTTGAAGGATCGCACACCTCGCCCGACCGCCTCGGCCAGGGCCGGGATGCGGCTGGCGCCGAACAGCAGCACCACGACCACCAGGATCAGGATCAGTTCGGTGGTACCGATCATCTCTCGCCATCCGCGCGGGTCGGCGCTCGGCGCCTGCTCCGCTAGAAATTCAGGGACAGCTGGAAGCCAAGCTGTTGAACCGACTGCTGTCCCGCAAAGTTAATATCGCCCTCGATGGTCAGATCGAAGATGAAGCTGCCGAGTCGAAGGCCAGCCACGGCGCGGTGGTAGCCGTTGCCCAGGATGCTCACCTGGTCAAAAGTGAAGTTGCCGCCGATGTCGTCCGCCGAGCGCGGATCCGGGTCGATCACCGCCGAGGCGGCGTTGATGGCCACGTAGTTGTAGCCCGCGAAGGGCGCCAGCCGCATCATCCCGAACAGGCCAAAAGTCTTGGAGATCTGTGCTCCCGCAGAGGCCACGGTGAGGTCGATCTGGTCGTTGCCGAGCAGCCGGTTGACCGACAATGTGACTGCGAGATCTGGCAGCCAGATGAACCCCTCGTTGAGCGCCCAGCGGATGTCCGCGCCCACCGCGTACATGTGGCTCTCGAACAGGTACTGGCCTCCGCCTCCGACCTCCAGGCTGAACGGAAGGCCCTTGCGCGCGCGGACACCCAGGGTCTGCAAGACCGGCGGCATGGTACGGCCAGCCTGGCCTCGTTCCGTGGAATCCGCCCAGTAGCTGTTGCTGGGCTGGATGAAGTGCAGGGTGTAATCCAGGCCAATGTCGAAGCCCGCGTGACCGGGGGTCTCCGAGGGGGCCAGGGACCTGGGTGAGAACACCAGGCCGAGCTCCGTGGTCAGCCCCTTGAACGCGTCCTGGTCACCCATCACCAGGTCTGTGTTGGGATTCTTCATGGGCTGCCCGTTTGCATCGCGCTGCACCAGGTTGGTCAGCACGATATCGTTGGGAGCTGCCCATGCCAGGCTAGCAAAGAGCGCACTTGCGAGGACCACCGGCCAGACATACGCGCGCATGAAGTTCCCCGTTAGCAGGAGCGGATGGTCTACGACACCTCCCGACGGTTCTGCCGGGCCGCCACAACATAGGGAAAGCTCCGGGTAAGTGTCAAGACCGGTGCTGGACCAGCGGGCAAAAGCAGGGTGCCGCGAGGTGACGCTAGAAGCCCCGGGCTGGTCAGCACGCTCAAAGTCTCGAATGTCGCAGAGAGCGGCAATCCCAAAAATTAATTTTACCGAATCCACACATGCAGCGAAAAGTGCGACTTTGCTAGAGGCTACTTTAGAATCATCGACGTATGGCCAGGTAAAATAAAGTCTTTCATGAAAATTTCGGTTTGCCGATGGGATGAGCCAGAAAAGCAAAAAAGAGAAGAATCTCAAGCATCCGAATCAATGTTACATAATGTGTTATAAAATGAGCAGATAAGAGCAATAGTTAAACCTGAATCAAAGGTGTGCTTCAATCTGGATACCACCACATATAGTTACTAGGCAACAATATATAGTATCTCATCGAGTTTCTCCAAATGCCCGCCATGTGTGCGTTTTTTCTATTGACACTCGATCCCCTTCCTCACTAGATTGTGGATCGAAGTGGGGCGAAGTGGATCGTAGGCGATCGATGTGGATCGCACACTCCCGAAAAGCGGATAGAAGATGTTCCGAGGCTGGTTCGAGCATCTGCTGGACACCAAAGGGCGGGCGGCCATTCCCTCGACCTTCCGGGATAATCTTGCCCAGGCTGGAGACGAACGCCTGGTCATCACCACGGCCCTGTCTGGAGATCATCTCGTCGCCTATCCCCTGAGCAAGTGGCTGGCCTTCGAAGAGCGCGTCCGCTCGCAACTGCCCCAGTTTGACGCCAACGTTGAACGGTTTCGCAGGCTGTACATAGGCGGGGCCATGGAGTGCGGGTTCGACAAGCTGGGCCGCTTGGTGATCCCGGCCAACCTGCGCGAGGCCGCGGACCTGACCAAGGAGATCGTGTTTGTGGGCGACATCGAGAAGTTTGCGATCTGGTCCAAAGAGCGCTGGAGCGAGACCCAGCGGGTGGACCAGTCACAGCGCGACAGCATGCAAGATACACTTGCGAATCTTGGCCTATAGCATTGTTCAGTAAGGTTAATTTTTGATCAACGCCATGTGCACGGTGGTCCAGTGGATGAAGGCGCGTTCCATGTTCCTGTGCTGCTCGACGAGCTGGTGCAGGGGCTCCGGCTGCGGCCGGATTCGCGCGTCATCGATGCCACGGTGGGTGGGGCAGGGCACAGTTTGGCGATCGCCCGCGCTCTGGGACCATCGGGCAGACTGCTGTGCATCGACCAGGACCGCGAAGCCCTCGACCAAGCTGGCCAGCGGCTGCGCGATTGCGCGCCGGCCGTCACCCTGGTCCACAGTAATTTCGGGAGCATCGGCGATGTGGCCCGGGCCAATGGGCTGCCCCAGTGCGATGCCATCGTCGCCGATCTGGGGGTGTCGTCGCACCAGCTCGACAGTGTCGAGCGCGGATTCTCTTTCATGCACGATGCGCCGCTGGACATGCGAATGGATCGCGACGGCGGAACCCCGGTGTTCGAGCTCCTGCAGCGCCTCGGCGAGGCGGAACTGTCAAAAATCATCAGGGATTACGGTGAGGAAGCGGGTGCTCGGCGTATCGCTCGCGCCATCAAGCAGGACAATCCTCAGACCACGGGCGAGCTGGCGCGACTGGTCGAGAGCGTGCTCGGAGGCCGTCGTGGCCGCCGAATCCACCCTGCCACCAAGACTTTTCAAGCGCTGCGCATGGCGGCCAATGACGAGCTCGACGCACTGCGCCGCCTGCTCCAGGACGCGCCGGACCTGCTGGCCGTCCGCGGCCGCCTGGCCATCATCAGCTTTCACAGCCTCGAGGACAGGATGGTCAAGCGCGCCTTTGCCGAGCGCGCGCGGACCTGCACCTGCCCACCCGAGGCGCCCCTGTGCACCTGCGGCGCGGACCCAGAGTTCGAGCTGGTGTCGCGCAAGGCGCTTCGGCCAGCGGACGCCGAGGCCGCAGCCAATCCTCGAGCGCGATCGGCCAAGCTGCGCATCCTTTCGAAACGAGTACGGAAATCATCAAGCCTTGGGGCGCATGGAGTGACGGATCTGTAACATGCCTGCTACAGATGCCATACGTCAGCCGACTGCACGGCGCAGGATGCGGGAGCAGGGCGCCCGGCGCGCTGTGACGAGCCCCGATCTCCAGGCCGCCTCGTCCGGGGCGCGAGCGGGCTTTGGCACCTACGTGCTTGCCATGATTCTGATCGCGGCGAGCCTGGTGTTCTACGTTTTCCTGCGTGTGAGCAGCCTCCAGCTGGGCTACCAGCTGTCCCAGGCGCGTACCGATCAACTCAAGCTTGTTCAAGAAAATCGGGCACTCAAGACAGAAATCGGGACCCTGTCCGCACCCGGACGGATTCGTTCGCTGTCGACCGGCACGCTGGGCATGGTTCCTGCCGAGCACATCATCGATCTCTCGGAGGTGCGATGATGCGAAAGCCTGCCAGTCCCATGCGGACCCTGCGAACTGGACGGGTGTGGGTGGTTGGTCTTCTGCTGAGCAGTGGCTTTGCACTGGTGGCTGCGCGCACGGTGCAGGTTCAGCTACTGCATGGCACCCGCCTGCGAGGCCTGGCAGAAGAGCAATACCTCAAGGAAATCGAGATCACCGCGCCTCGAGGCAACATCTACGACCGGACCGGGCGGACCCTGGCCGTGTCAGTGGCCGTCGAATCCGTGTACGTGGACCCACGCCGCTTTGACCAGGCCAAACTGCCCGTGCTGGCCAGTACCCTCGGTCTGAAAGTGCGCGAGATAGAGAAGCGGCTCAAGGGGCGCAAGACCTTTGCCTGGATACAGCGTCAGGTACCCCCGCAGCGAGCCCAGGGGCTGCGTGCGCTCAAACTCGCGGGCGTTTATTTCACCACCGAATCCAAGCGCTACTATCCCAACCGCGACATGGCCGGCCACGTGCTGGGCTTCGTGGGACTGGATGGCAAGGGCCTCGCAGGGGTGGAGCTGCAGAACGACGAGGCCATGCGCGGTCGCACCATGGACGTCGGCGTGCTGCGCGATGCCCGCGGCACGCCGCTGTCTACAGGTAACGTGCTGCCCGTGCTGACCCTGGAGGGAGACCACCTGCACCTGACCCTGGACGCGGCGGTGCAGCAGCTGACCGAGGAGGTCCTGGCGCGCACCGTGGCGGAGTATCAGGCTGCGGCGGGCATGGTCGTGGTGCTGGAGCCGGCCACTGGCGCCTTGCTGGCGATGGCTGCGGTCCCCGAGTTCAACCCCAACGATCCGGGCAAGGCCAAGGCCGCCGCACGTCGCAATCGCATCGTCACCGACGTGTTTGAGCCCGGTTCGACGCTCAAGCCGCTGGTGGTGGCGGCAGCACTGGAAAAGGGCGCAGTCAAGGCCAACGAGCGCGTGTACTGCGAGAAGGGCTCGGTCGCGGTGGGGCGGCATGTCATTCGCGACACCCATTCTTACGAATGGCTCGATGTCGGGGATGTGATAGCAAAATCTAGCAATATCGGCACCTTGAAGATCGGGACCAGCCTTGGCGCGGAGAACCTGCACGCCGCATTGACAGCCCTGGGATTCGGTCAGCGCAGCGGTATTGGCTTGCCTGGCGAGGTGTCCGGGATGCTGGCCCCCGCCAGGCAGTGGTCGCGCGCACGCCTGGCGACGGTGTCGTTTGGTCAGGGCATAGGGGTCACCGCTCTGCAACTCGCCGCGGGCATGGCCACCATCGCCAGCGGTGGCGAGTGGAAGGCTCCCTATCTGGTCGACCACATCACGGCGCCGGACGGCACGGTGCGCTGGCAACATCCGGCACCTGAGCCGCGCCGTGTCTTCAGTAACGAGACGGCTCGCGCCATGACAGGGATGATGGAGCGCGTGGTGGCGAAGGGTGGGACCGGGGAGCGCGCCGCCATCGAGGGGATACGCGTCGCCGGCAAGACTGGCACCGCGCAGAAGGTCGATGTGGTCAGCGGCGGCTACTCCGCGGACAAGCGCATCTCCTCTTTCATCGGCTTCGCACCTGCGGAGCGCCCGCGCGTCCTCGTGCTGGTGGTCATCGACGAGCCCCAGGGTTCGACCTACGGCGGCGTGGTGGCGGCGCCCGCCTTCAGGGAGATCATGCGCGGCACGCTGGCGCACCTCGGCGTGAGCGTGGCTGCGAGCCCGCTGCTGGCCGTGGCCGAGCCCATCATGCCCACGACGGATGAGGTGGCGGGGGCCATCGCCATCAGTGATCAGACCTCGGCCCTGCCCACGGCTGGATCCGGCCTGTCGTTGATGCCGGATCTGCGCGGCATGGATCTTCGGCGCGCGGCGACCTCGGCCCTGGCCACCGGACGTGAGCTCGAGGTGCATGGACAGGGGCGCGTGGTCGAGCAGGACCCGGCCGCGGGGGCAGCGCTGAACGAGGTCGAGGTGATCCGGCTCCATCTGCGGGAGGGGCAGGGCTGATGAGCACCTCGATGCACCAGCTCTGCCAGCGCCTCGGCGTGCAGCCCGCAGGTGTGGACGTGGAAATCTCCCGCGTCGAACTCGACTCGCGGCGGGTGGGACCAGGTGTGCTGTTCGTGGCCTGTCGCGGCGCCACGGCCAGCTCTGCTGACGGACACGACTTCATCGACGCGGCGATCGCGGCGGGTGCCTCGGCGGTGCTGGCCGAGCACCTGGTGCGGACGCCTGCGGTGGCGCACGCGGTGGTCTCAGACAGCCGCCGGGCGCTGGCCATCCTGGCCGAGGAACTGGCTGGCAATCCCTCTCACAGCCTCCGGCTGGCCGGGATCACGGGCACCAACGGCAAGACCACGGTCGTGCACATGACCGCGGCGGCCCTGGAGTCCGCGGGCACGCCCTGCGCGAGCCTGGGCACGCTGGGGCTCGAGTTCGCCGGGGAGCACACCGCGTGGCTGCACACCACACCCGAGGCCACGGAGCTGTCAGGTGCCCTGGCTCGTCTGCGTCAGCGTGGTGCCCGGGCCGTGGCCATGGAGGTGTCGAGCCATGCGCTGAGCCTGAAGCGGGTCGAGGGCCTGCACTTCGCGGTGGCGGCCTTTACCAACCTGTCGCAGGACCACCTGGATTTCCACGGCGACATGGCGAGCTACTTCGACGCCAAGCGTCGCCTGTTCGACGAGCTGCTTCCGGCTGACGCCCGCGCCGTGTGCTGCGTGGACGATGCCGCGGGCCGCGAGCTGGCCGAGAGCCTGCGTTCCCGTGCCCTGCGCGTGGGCACCGGTGACCAGCCGGAGCTGGACCTGGCCGTGCGCGAGGCTCGCCTGACGCCGCACGGCACAGAGGTCACGCTGCGCGTCGGTGGCACCAGCTTGCAGGCGCTGTTGCCCCAGGTCGGGCGCTTCAACCTGGCCAATGCCCTGGTCGCCCTGGGCGTCGCGCACGCGCTCGAGCAACCCCTGGCGGCCGCGCTGGACGGCATCGCGCGCTGTCCGCAGGTCCCTGGGCGTCTCGAACAGCTCGCGGTGGCCGGATGCCCGCGGGTCTTCGTGGACTACTCGCACACGCCCCAGGCCCTGGAGCTGGCCCTGGCCACCTTGCAGGAACTGTCCGGCGGCCGGGTGGTGGTGGTGTTTGGCTGCGGCGGTGAGCGCGATGCAGGCAAGCGTCCGCTCATGGGACGCATCGCCGCCAGTGGTGCGGATGCGGTGGTCATCACCGACGACAATCCGCGACGCGAGGACCCTCAGCAGATCACCGCCGCGATCCTCGAGGGTGCGCGCTCGGTGCAGACCCCGCGGGCCGGCCACATCGAGATCGAGCGCGACAGGCAGCGAGCCATCGCCAGGGCCATTGCCCTGGCGGCGGTCGACGACATCGTGCTGATCGCAGGCAAGGGACACGAGGACTATCAGGAAGTGGCTGGCCAGCGCCGGCATTTCAATGACCGCGAGGTCGCGCTCGAGATCCTCGAGGGGAGGGCGGCATGACCTTCACCTCGGACTTCGTGCTGCGCGCCACCGGCGGCCGCCTCGTCGGATCCGGCTTCGTGGCCCGGCGCGTGGACAAGGACAGCCGGGTCGCGCTCGACGACACCCTGTACGTGGCGCTGGCGGGCGATCGCTTCGACGGTCACGACTTCGTGCGCCAGGCGCGCGAGGCTGGTGCGGTGGCGGCGCTGGTGGATGCCGCCCATGCCAGGTCGCTGTCGGATCCGGGGTACCCGCTGGTGGTGGTCGAGGATACCGGGCGCGCCCTGCTCGACCTGGCACACGCCCACCTGCAGCGCATGCCTGCTCGGCGGGTGGCGCTGACCGGATCCAACGGCAAAACCACGACGAAGGAAATGATCGCCGCCGTCTGCCGTGCCAGCGTCGGCGACGAGCGGGTGCTGGCGACCCAGGGCAACCTCAACAACCTCATCGGAATGCCCCTGACGGCACTGGCGGTCGGGCCCGATCACGCCATCGCCGTGCTGGAGATGGGCATGAACCATCCCGGTGAGATCGCGGCCATGGCTGCCGCCGCCCGGCCCCAGGTGGGACTGATCACCAACATCGCCCCAGCTCACCTCGAGGGTCTCGGCAACCTCGAGGGTGTGGCCCGGGCCAAGGGTGAACTGTTTGCGGCCCTCGGATCCGACGCAGTGGCCGTGGTTCACGCCGATGATGCGAACTGTCTGCGCATGGCCGAGGGCTGCCGCGCCCGCCAGCTTCGCTTCGGTTCGGCCGCGGGCTGCGAGGTCCGCCTGCGCTCCAGCACCCCCGACGAACAGGGGCAGACGCTGGTGCTCGAGCTGGCGGGTGTCGAGCATGCGCTGCACCTGTCGCACGAGGGCGCCCACAACGCCCGCAACGCGGCCGCCGCCGCCGCCGTGGGGCTGGCCCTCGAGGTCCCGGTTGCGCACATCGTCGAGGGCCTGGTCCGCGCCCCGGTGGTCGCAGGACGCCTGCGCATGCATCGGGTGCGCGACGCCCTGATCATCGACGACACCTACAACGCCAATCCCGCCTCGATGAAGGCGGCCATTGACGTTGCGGTCCAGCGCGCCCGCGGTCACCGCCTGCTGCTGGTGCTGGGCGAGATGCGCGAACTCGGTGCGTTCGCGGGGGATCTGCATGCCGAGCTCGGGGCGCACGCGGCGACCGCTGCGCCGGCGCGCGCGTGGTTCTGTGGAGCCTTCGCCGAGGACTACCGGCGAGGCGCCCAGCAGGGGGGCCTGGATCCGGCCACGATCACCGTCGCGGGCGACGCGGGTGAGATCGCGGCGGAGGTGGTTGCCAATCTGGCGGCCGGTGACGTGGTGCTGGTCAAGGGCTCGCGCGGGGCCCGGACCGAGCGCGTCGTGCAGGCCATGACCGGACAGCTGGACGGGGTGCACTGATGCTGTACCACCTGCTGGTGCCGCTGGCGGACTCGTTCTCGTTCCTCAATGTGTTTCGCTACGCGACCTTTCGCATCGTGATGGCGGCGCTCACCGCGCTGGTGGCGACCCTGGTGCTGTACCCGGGTTTCATCCGGGCCCTGCAGCGCTTGCAGTGGGGCCAGTCCATTCGCGAGGACGGACCCGAGAGCCATTTGCAGAAGAAGGGCACCCCCACCATGGGCGGCGCCTTGCTGCTGGGTACCGTGTTCCTGTCGGTGGGTCTGTGGGCAGACCTGACCAACACATCGCTGTGGATGGTGAGCCTGGTGACTGCGGGCTACGGCGCCCTGGGCTTCGTCGACGACTATCGCAAGATCCGTCAGCGCAATTCCAAGGGTGTGTCGGCCAAGGGCAAGCTGCTGTGGCAGTTCCTCATCGCCGGCGTGGCCGTGGGTCTGCTGCTGTACGTGTTCAAGTTCGACAACACGCGCGTGGCAGTGCCCTTTTTGAGCACCGATCGCTACTACCCGACGCTGCCCCTGATCGTGTACCTGGGCTTCGCGGTCTTCGTGGTGGTGGTGACCTCGAACGCCGTCAACCTGACCGACGGTCTCGACGGGCTGGCCATCGGTCCCACCATCGTTTCTGCGTTCGTGTTCATGCTGCTGGCCTACGCCGCAGGCACCAAGCTCGGCATCGAGGTGAAGCCCGGCGAGTTTCAGTACTTCGACATCGCCCGCTACTTGCGCATCCCTTACCAGGAGGGCGCGCCCGAGCTCGCGGTGTTCTGCGCAGCCATCATCGGCTCCAGCATCGGCTTCCTGTGGTACAACACCTATCCGGCCAGCGTGTTCATGGGTGACGTCGGCTCGCTGGCTCTGGGTGGCGCGCTGGGCATGCTCGCCATCGTCACCAAGAACGAGTTTCTATCCGCCATCATCCACGGCGTGTTCGCCATGGAGGCGCTGTCCGTGGTCATCCAGGTGACCTCGTTCAAGCTCACAGGCAAGCGCGTGTTCAAGATGTCGCCCATCCACCACCACTTCGAGCTGGCAGGCTGGGCCGAGCCCAAGATCATCGTTCGCTTCTGGATCGTCTCGATCATGCTGGCCCTGTTTGCCCTGGCCACACTCAAGCTGAGGTGACGACGTCGATGCCGTTCCCGGTGCCAGATTCCCGACGTGTGCGCGCCGCCCTCGACCAGGTCGACGGGAAGGCCGTGGTCGTCGTGGGAGCGGGCAAGAGCGGTGTGGCGGCTGCCCGTCTGCTGGCCACGCGCGGCGCTCGCGTCTGCATCGTCGACGACAAGCCGCAGGCGGCCCTGGCGGAGACCGCGGACAGTTTGCAGGCCCTGGGTATCGCCGTGCACGGAGGCGGCTTTGCGGCGCTGGATCTGACCGCTGCGCAGTTCGCGGTGGTGAGCCCGGGCGTCCCGCTGGTAAGGCCCGAGCTGCGCCAGGCCCTGGATGCCGGTGCGTTGCTGGTGAGCGAGATCGACGTGGCCCTGCACCGCCTCGGCCTGCCCGTGGTGGCCATCACCGGCACCAATGGCAAGTCCACCACCACGACGTTGGTGGGTTCCCTGCTCGAGGCCGGCGGACGCAAGCCCTTTGTCGGCGGTAACCTGGGCGAGCCCCTGTGCCTGGCGGCCATGGCGCCAGGAACCTGGCACAGCGCGGTGATCGAGCTGTCCAGCTACCAGCTGGAGCTGGCCAGCTTGCTCGAGCCCCAGGTTGCGGTGATCACCAACCTGGCGCCGGACCACCTGGACCGCTACCCCGACGTCGGCAGCTACTACGCCGCCAAGCACCAGGTGTTTGCGAACCTGCCTGCGGACGGGGTCGTGGTTGCCCGCGAGCGCGAACTTCACGACGGCACCCTGCGCGTTCCTGCCTCGGCGCGCCTGCTTCGCTATGGCGCCACGATCGACGGCGACGGTGCCGCGATCAGCGCACAGCGAATCCAGGTGACCTTGCAGGGGATCAGCCACACTTTTGACATCAGCAACCCGCGCATCCGCGGCGCCCACAACCGGGAAAACCTCGCCGCTGCCGTCCTGGCCGCTCTGGCCTTCGGTCTCGAGGCTCCTGCCATTCGCGAGGGCATCCGTCTCTACGCGGGCATCCGACATCGGCTGGAGGACGTGGCATCCGTCGACGGCGTGCTCTACGTCAACGACTCCAAGGGCACCAACGTCGACGCCACGGTGAAGGCCGTGGAGGCCTTCGAGCAGCCGCTGCTGCTCATTGCCGGTGGTCGCGACAAGGGCACCGGGTATGCGGACCTGGCACAGGCCGCGCGCGGTCGCGTCCGCGTTCTCCTCACCATCGGCGAGGCAGGTCCTGCCATCGCCGAGGCCCTGCGTGGAATGGTCGACGAGGTGGTGGATGCAGGCACCCTGGGCCAGGCCCTGGAGCAGGCCAGGACGCGTGCACGCCAGGACGAGGTCGTGCTGCTCTCTCCGGCCTGCGCCTCCTTCGACCAGTTCAAGAACTTCGAGGAGCGCGGGAGCCGCTTCGTCGAGCTGGTGCAGGCCATGGCCCGAGGGAGTGCCTCATGAACAGCCGTCGCATCAACCTCGCCACGCTGCTGCCGACCCTGCTGTTGATCGGCTTCGGCGTGGTCATGGTCTACAGCGCCTCGGCGGTGTTCGCGGCCACCAAGCTGCATGATGCGACCTACTTTTTGGTGCGCCAGGCTGCCTTCGCGGTGGTGGGCGTGGCCGTGCTGTACGTCACCTGGCGCATGGACTTCCGGCTGGTGCGGCGCTTCGCTCTGCCGCTGGGTATCGCTGTGCTGGCGCTGCTGGTCGCTGTCCTGCTACCGGGCATCGGCCGTGCGGGTGGTGGGGCGATGCGCTGGATTCCGCTGGGGCCCGTGGCGCTGCAGCCTGGCGAGCTGGCCAAGCCGGTGCTGGTGGTGCTGCTGGCCGGCTTGGTGGCACGTCGACGCGAGCGCGAGCTCGAGGGCGAGGACACGGGGCCGCTGTGGCCCATGCTGCTGGTCCCGGGCGTGATGATGGGCCTGCTGCTGCTCGAGCCCGACTTCGGCAGCGCCGTGGTCCTGGGTGTGCTCACCGTCGTCATGCTGTTCGTGGGCGGCGCCCGGGTGAGCTACCTGCTGCTGGCGGTCCTGGCCTCGCTGCCTGTGGTCTACCACCTGATCGCGTCGTCGCCATACCGCATGCGACGCCTGATGTCCTTTCTCGATCCGTGGAGCCACCGCCAGGACATCGGCTACCAGGTCTCGGAATCCCTGATCAGCATTGGCTCGGGTGGCGTGTCTGGCCTGGGTATTGGCGACGGTCGACAGAAGCTGTTCTTCTTGCCCGCGGCCCACACCGACTTCATCTTCAGCATCATTGGCGAGGAACTCGGCCTGATCGGCGCGATCCTGGTGATCGCCAGCTTCGCCTGCATCGTCATTGCTGGCATTCGTGTCACGCTGCGCGCGCGCACGGTGTTCGGCGCCTACCTGGCGCTCGGCCTGACCTCGCTGGTCGGGCTGCAGGCGATCACCAACATGGCCGTGACCCTGGGCCTGGCCCCCACCAAGGGCCTGACCCTGCCCCTCATCAGCTACGGCGGCTCGTCGCTGGTGGCCACCTGCTTCGCCCTGGGCTTGTTGCTCAGCGTCGATGCCACCGACCATGGTGGGGAGGTGTCGCGGACCAGGGCCACGGCCCCGGGAGGCGCCAGGTGAGCCTGCGTCTCCTCATCGCCGGTGGTGGCACCGGTGGCCACGTGTTCCCGGCCCTGGCCGTGGCGGAGGCGCTGCGTGCCCGCAAGGACGGATCGCAGGTGCTTTTTGTCGGCACCGAGCGCGGCTTCGAAGCCAGGGCCGTGCCCGCGGCGGGTTTCGACATCGCCTTCATTCGCATCTCGGGTCTCAAGCGCGTCGGATTGCTGGGCACCGTGCGCACGCTGCTCCGCTTGCCCCTGTCCCTGCTGTCGTCGTGGTCCATCCTGAGCCGATTCCAGCCGCAGGCCGTGCTCGGTGTGGGCGGCTACGCCTCGGGGCCGGTGCTACTGGCCGCCTGGCTGAAGCGCCTGCCCTCGGCGGTGGCCGAGCAGAACTCGGTGCCTGGATTCACCAACCGCGTCCTCGGCAAGCTGGTGCGCGCGGTGTTCGGATCCTTCGAGCACAGCGCACGCTACTTCGACGCCAGGCGCTTTCGTGTGGTGGGCAATCCGGTGCGTGCGGCCCTGGCGGAACAGGCCCGGGAGGAACGGCCCGCCGCGGCCACCGACACGGTGCGGGTGCTGGTGCTCGGCGGGAGCCAGGGCGCCCGGCCACTCAACGAGAAGCTGCCGCAGGGCTTTGCCCTGGCGATGCAGCGGGGCTTGAAGCTGGAGATCACCCACCAGGCTGGCGAGGCCGACGCCGAGCGGGCGCGCCAGGTCTATGCCGGACAGGGCGTGCCGGCGACGGTGCACAGCTTCATCGACGACATGGCGGCGGCCTATGGCGCCGCGGATCTGGTGGTGGGACGCGCCGGCGCCACGACCTGCGCCGAGCTCACCGCCCTGGGGATTCCCTCGATCCTGATCCCCTTTCCGCAGGCTGCTGACGACCACCAGACCCTCAACGCCCGCGCCCTGGCGGACGCGGGAGCCGCCGTGGTGATCCCCCAGCACGAACTCGACGCGGAGAGTCTGAGCACGGCCCTGCATGCGCTGTGCGGCGACGGGGCAGGCCGCCTCGGGCAGATGCGCGAGGCGGCACGATCGCTCGGTCGCCCCGAGGCAGCACACCAACTGGTCGACGCGCTGTGCGCACTGGCCCGAGGAGACAAGCCGTGGTGACGCCGGTGTTCAGAGGCCGCGTGCGGCAGATCCACTTCGTGGGCATCGGTGGCATCGGCATGTCCGGCATCGCCGAGGTCCTGCTCAACCTCGGCTTCCAGGTCAGCGGCAGCGACCTGAGCCGCGGCGAGACCTGCGAGCGCCTGGCCCAGCTCGGTGCGACCATCTTCACAGGACACGACGCCGCCAACCTGGGCGAGGTCGACGTGGTGGTGACCTCGAGCGCGGTCCGGCCCACCAATCCCGAGGTGACCAGCGCGCACCAGCGTGGCATTCCGGTCATTCCCCGTGCCGAAATGCTGGCCGAGCTGATGCGCCTGAAGCACGGTGTGGCCATTGCGGGCACGCATGGCAAGACCACCACCACCTCGCTGGTGGCGGCGATCCTGGGCCAGGCCGGCCTCGACCCCACCATCGTCATCGGTGGCAAGGTCAACGCCCTGGGCACCAATGCGCGGCTGGGGCAGGGCGACTATCTGGTAGCCGAGGCGGATGAGTCCGACGGGAGCTTCTTGCACCTGTCCCCCACGGTCGCCGTCGTCACCAACATCGACCCCGAGCATCTGGATCACTGGACCGGCGGCTTGCCCGAGATCCTCGACGCCTTCACGGTCTTCGCCAACAAGGTGCCCTTCTTCGGGCTCGACGTGCTGTGCCTCGATCATCCGGGTGTGCAGGCCATCCTGCCACGCGTCACCCGTCGCCACGTCACCTACGGTCTGTCCCCCCAGGCCGACTATCGCGCCGAGAACATCCAGTTCGAGGGCCTCGGCATGCGTTACACCGTGCTGCGGCGCGGTGAGGTGCTGGGGGAGATCCGGCTCAACATGGTCGGAGCGCACAACGTGCTCAACAGCCTCGCGGCCATCGCCGTGGCCGACGAGCTGGGCGCGCCCTTCGACGCCATGGCCCAGGGACTGGCGGGTTTCGGTGGTGTGGCCCGGCGCTTCTCCATCCTCGCCGATGACCGCGACATCACCATCGTCGACGACTACGGTCACCATCCCGCCGAGATCCGGGCTGTCCTCGACGCTGCGCGCCGCGTGTACAGCGACCGGCACCTGCGCGTGCTGTTCCAGCCTCATCGCTACACCCGCACGCGCGACCTGATCGACGAGTTCGCCACCTGCTTCCACCTGGCCGAGAGCGTGGTGGTCACCGACATCTATGCAGCCAGCGAGGATGCGATCCCGGGCATCAGCGGCGAGAGCCTCGCCCGGGCCATTCGTGAGCGCGGCCATCGCGATGCCAGGTACTGCGCCTTCGACGCGCTGCTCGACGATACCGCGGCCCAGGTGCACGCCGGCGACGTGGTGTTCACCCTGGGTGCGGGCAACATCACCTCGATAGGTCCCAAGCTCGCGCGGCGGCTCAACCTGGCGGTGGCCCACCATGGCTAGGACCCGAAGTTCGGCTCGAGTGGTCACGCGTGGGCGGCGGCTCGGCCGCGCCCGGGTGCGCCTGCTCGGCCTGCTCGTCCTGGCCTCGGGGGGCGTGGGCGCGGGTTATCTCGGGGTGCAGGTGCGGCATGCCTTGCAGCGTGGCGAGCTGCTCGCCATCGAGACCATCCAGGTGGAGGGTGCCAGGCTGGTCAAGCGATCCGAGTTGCTGGGCTACGCTGGCGTCGACGTTGGCACGGGTCTCTACGCCTTCGATCTGGACCGCGCCACCCGTGCGATCCAGGAACACCCCCTGGTTGCCAGCGCGCGCCTGGTGCGCCGCCCACCCCACGAACTTCGCCTGTTCGTCGTCGAGCAGAAACCCGTCGCATACGTGGCTCTCGAGCACCTGTATGCGATGAACAGCAGCGGGCAGTTGTTTGCCCGTGCCGAGGTTCTGGGTGGCCTGGACCTGCCTGTGATCGTCGGTGTCGACGCGGCGAGCATGGATCGTGACGAGGTTCCTGCCCCCCTTCGTACCGCACTGCAGGTGCTGGCGGCCTGGGATCGGTCGGGCCTCAAGCGCTCCGAGCTGGCGACCCTGCGGGCAGATCCCGCGCTGGGTGTGGACCTTCAGCTGATGGGGCCACTGCGCCACGTACACCTGGGCGTGCAGCGCTTCGAGACCAAGCTGGGCCAGCTGGTGCGCCTGCGAGCCGAGCTGGACCGGCGCGGAGTGCAGGCGAGCGAGGTGTTCATGACCGACGGTCCGGACCCCCGCCGCGTGGTGGTTCGCAGTGCTGCGGTGCCGGTGGCAACGGGGACCGTCGAGAAACCGACCTGAAGAATGATCGTGACCTGGTGAGGACACGGCGCTGACAAGAAAGGCTGGTGTGAGATGGCAAAAAAGGGCGGAGGGCTGGTGGTCGGGCTCGATATCGGCACGACCAAGATCTGCGCGATCGTCGGCGAGGTGGGGGATGACGGTGTCGACATCGTCGGTATCGGCACCTTCCCCTCCAAGGGCCTCAAGAAGGGCGTGGTCATCAACATCGAGTCCACGGTCAACTCCATCAAGAAGGCCATCGATGAGGCCGAGTTGATGGCCGGCTGCGAGATCTCCTCGGTGTACTGCGGCATTGCTGGCTCGCACATCCGTGGCTTCAACTCGCACGGCATCGTGGCCATCAAGGACAAGGAAGTGCGCGATTCTGACATCTCGCGCGTCATCGACGCTGCCTGCGCCGTGGCCATCCCGCCGGACCGCGAGGTCATCCACATCCTGCCGCAGGAATACATCATCGACGACCAGGACGGCATCCGCGAACCCCTGGGTATGTGCGGCGTGCGCCTCGAGGCCAAGGTGCACATCGTCACCGGCGCCGTGGCCAGCGCCCAGAACATCATCAAGTGCGCCCAGCGTTGCGGGCTCAATGTGTCCGACATCGTGCTCGAACAGCTCGCCTCGGCCGAGGCCGTGCTGGCCGAGGACGAGAAGGAACTCGGCGTCGCCCTCGTCGACATCGGCGGCGGCACCACCGACATCGCCATCTTCAGCAGCGGTAGCATCGTGCACACCGGTGTGCTGGCCATCGCCGGCAACCATCTGACCCACGACATCGCGGTGGGTCTGCGCACGCCGGCCGACGAGGCCGAGCGTCTGAAGCAGCGCTATGGCTGCGCCATGAGCAGCATGGTCGACAAGGAAGAGACCATCGAGGTGCCCAGCATCGGCGCCCGGCCCTCGCGCATCATGGGTCGCCAGATCCTGTGCGAGATCATCGAGCCGCGGGTCGAGGAGATCTTCGAGCTGGTCAAGCGCGAGATCGAGAAGACCGGCTACGAGGACCTGCTGGCCTCGGGTGTGGTCATCACCGGTGGCTCGACCCTGCTGCCAGGCATCGTGGAGCTGGCCGAGGAGGTCATCGGCATGCCCGTGCGGCGAGGCATCCCCAAGGGCGTCGGCGGGCTGGTTGACGTCGTCAAGAGCCCCATGTTCGCCACGGGTGTGGGCCTGGTGCAGTACGGCAGCAAGCACATGGACAGACGCTTCATCAAGGTCAGGCAGGACGATGAAGGCGTGTACACCAAGGTCATGTCGCGCATGAAGGATTGGCTGGGCGGAGCCAGCTGAGCTCGTCAAGACAACCTCTGGGGTCGGCATCGCAATCCCGCCAGCCGACCTCGACGGGGATTCCCTCGAGGACACCAATCTGGCGGGCAACGACGTGGAGGACACGATGCTGGAATTCGAGACCAACGGAATGGACACGCAGGCCAAGATCAAGGTCATCGGTGTGGGTGGCGGCGGTGGCAATGCCATCGAGACCATGATCACCAACCGCATGGCAGGGGTGGAGTTCGTCGCTGCCAACACGGATATCCAGGCCCTGGCCAAGAACAAGGCCCACATCAAGTTGCAGATCGGCGCCGAGCTCACCGCCGGCCTGGGTGCGGGTGCCAACCCCGAGGTGGGCCGGCAGGCCGCCCTCGAGGACCGCGAGCAGATCGAGGAACTGCTGCACGGCAGCGACATGGTCTTCGTCACGGCGGGCATGGGTGGTGGAACGGGCACCGGCGCCGCCCCGGTCATCGCCGAGATCGCACGCCATCTGGGGGCCCTGACCGTCGGCGTGGTGACCAAGCCCTTCTTCTTCGAGGGCAACCGTCGTCGTCGCCAGGCCGAGGAGGGTATCGCCTCGCTCAAGCAGGCCGTGGATACCCTGATCACGATCCCCAACCAGCGGCTGCTGTCGATCACCGACCCGCAGACCACCATGCTCGACGCCTTCAAGAAGGCCGACGAGGTGCTGCTCAACGCAGTCCGCGGCATCAGCGACCTGATCACGGTCGATGGCCACATCAACGTCGACTTCGCCGACGTCCGCACCATCATGCGCGAGCAGGGCATGGCGCTCATGGGGACAGGTCGTGCGGCCGGCGAGAAGCGCGCCATCGAGGCGGCGCACCAGGCCGTGTCGAGTCCCCTGCTCGAGGACGTGACCATCGACGGTGCCACCGGCATCCTCATCAACATCACCGGTGGCAGCAACCTGACCCTGCACGAGGTCAATGCTGCGGCGACCCTGATCCAGGAGGCCGCGCACGAAGACGCCAACATCATCTTCGGCTCCGTGATCAGCGAGAACATGCGCGACGAGGTGGTCATCACCGTCATCGCCACCGGCTTTGACCGCAGCCCCACCCGGCGTGCCCAGAAGCCCGAGAGCAGCACCATCCCGACCGCATTGCGCGTCGAGGACCCGCGCGACATCCCGACCTACCTGCGCCGCAAGTGGGAGAAGACCAATCCCCCCATGCGCGTCGAGGAGAAGGGCCCCCTGGCCGTGCTGCCCGCGGTCGAGGACGACGAGTACGACATTCCGGCCTTCCTGCGCCGCTCGGCACAGAACGAGGGCTAGTGCCCGGCGGGGTGAAGCGCTGCGGCACCTCCGGGGCCGGAGCGCGAGGGGCCAGCCCGACTGGCCCCTGGAAAGGATCGCATGCCACAGGCACATGTGAGTGGACGCGGGCCCTCGCCAGAGTCCCAGGTCGAGACGGCGGAGGTCGAGAACCCGGTGGTCGCGTGGCTACGCTCGGGCCGCCGCAAACGGCGCCTGGCTGCCGGGCTTCAGCTCGATCTGCCGCTCAGCGCGCAGCGCAGGGCGAGGGTGTCGAGTGACGGCGATGCGGACGGTGTCGTCGAGGTCACCGCAAGCGGCGGCTGGCAGTTGCGCGGCTAGCGCGCCGGGAGCCCTGCGCGGCGAACACACAGGAGCGGACACCAGCCCCGACCGCGCTCAGCGTCGAAGTCCTTGTCTCTCCCGTTGCTGCGCACAGGTGCATCCCGGGCGAAGGCCGGGCCCAGGCGGTGCCCTGGCGCTCCTGCCAAAACGCTTTTGTACTGCGAAGGGATGTGTAGAATCCTGGCGACCTGTGCACTCTGATATTCACCCACCACGAATGGGAGACTTCATGCGCCGAATGCTCGTCTCGTTGACTGCGCTGTGTCTCGTGGTCCTTTCCTCGGCCTGTGCGACGACGACCACCATCAAGACGGATCCTCCGGGCGGCGTGGTTTTCGACGAGAACGGAAACCAGCTGGGAGCGACTCCCTACGAGTACACCTCCAAGACCTGGAAGACCGACCAGGACAAGCTGGTCATCAAGAAGTCTGGATTCAAGGATCAGGTCCTGTTGCTCGAACGCAGTGACGTGGCCGTGGGCCCGCTGGTCGGTGCCATCGCGATGATCTGCTGCGGTGTGCCGTTTCTGTCGACGGTCGTCATCGGCGGCGGTCTGATCGCCGGGGGCATCGTCGTGATCCTCGCCGGAGGCTTCAACTACCCCGCAGAAACCGTGGTCGTCATGAAGCCTGCCGCGGATGCCAGCCCCGACCCGGCACCGCTGGTGCCGCCCGCGATCAAGGAAGATGAAGTGCCGCTCAGCCTGCTCTTCTGATCACCAGCCGACCGAACGTCGTGGTCGCCTGTGGGTCCAGGTTCTCCAGCTGACCCGCCCCTGGAAAACCTTTCGCCCGCCCGCGGCTGCTTGCCCGGCGGACCGCGCCTTGCGCCTGATCCAGGGTGCGGGACCTTGGCCGGATCGTATAAGACATCTCCTGGCGATTGTTCACGCACAAGACCCCAGGACGTCACCATGAGACTGCTGCGGCCCGGCCCCTTGCATCGCGTGCCTGTGCTGGTCGCGCTGGCAGGCCTGGGGCGCTGCACATGTGGGGACGCCGTCGTCGTCGAGGACGCGGCCGTGACCGATGGCTCCGCCTTGCAGGACGCCGCAGGGACGGATGCTGGCCTGCAGGCCGACACCGCCCGCTTCGACGTGGCGCGCCGACCAGATGCGACCTCGGGCGACAGTGCACTGCCAGACGCCGCTCTTCCCCCGCCCAGCCTCGTCGTGCAACTGGATTCCGAGCTGTCCGACCGCGTGCGCGCACGCCTGATCGACCTGCTGCAGCAGGCGTCGCCACGCCCTCTGCGGGTGGTCGACGACCCAGGACCGTTCACCGGACAGGGAGACTGCTGGATCATCGCCATGGGCGACGTATGGGCTGTGCGCCAGCTGCTGCCGGCCGCGGAGGTCGCAGCCCTGGGTAGCGAGGGATTCGTACTGCGGTCAGGGGACATCAACGGCTGCGCTGCCCTCGTGGGCGACGGCAATGCGCTGCAGCCCGATCCCTTTGGCCATGCACCGCTGGGCCTTGTCTACGCGGCCTATGCAGCGCTCGAGCTGCTGGGCTACGGTTTCCTGCATCCCCTGGCTCCGGTGACGCCGGAGAGCTTTGACCTGGGTGCGGTCCTCATCGACCGTACCGAGGCACCGCACTGGCCTGTGCGTGGCTTGCAGATCCACACCATGCATCCCCTCGAGCTGACGGATCTGCTGCAGGGCTTCGGGATCACCGGGCCCGACGACGCCCTGGGCTTCGAGGCCATGCTCCCCGAGTGGGAGAGGGTGGCCGAGTGGCTGGTGGCCAATCGCCAGAACCGGGTGCACTGGCCCCTGCTCGAGGCGACGCCCTGGCAGGACTTCTCTCGTGGGCCGATTCGCCAGCAGCGCCTGGCGACCTTGGTCGAGCTGGCCCAGGACTACGGTGTGGCGGTGGGTGCAGACGCGCCTGTGGCCCTGCAGCAGCAGCACACCTTCCGCCTGCTGCGCTCGAGCGGCAGCCTCGACGACGAGAAGGCCGAGATCCGCAGCAGCCTCGACTGGCTCATGGGCGCGGGCTTTGACTACCTGGCCACCGAGAATGGCTCGACCGAGTTCACCCACCCGGATCCGGATCGCATGCTGGCCTGGCTCGACGAGGTGGCGCGCTACCTCGATGAACAGTACGGCAAGCCCGCTGTGATCAAGGTGCACTGCTCGCAGGGTCAGGTGGCGGACGGCTATCTCGACCAGGATACCGGTGAGCCCCTCAACTTCAACTTCCTGCCGGCGTACGCGGATCCTCGCCTGGGCGTGGCACCGCACAGCGTGCAGATCTACGGCCTCGACGACCCAGCGCCCACTTATGGCAACACCGACTTCGGTTACATGCGGACCTTCATGCAGCAGCAGGCCGGTCGCCGCACCGTGCTGTGGCATCCGGAGACCGCCTACTGGGTCAGCTACGACGTGGACGTGCCGCTCTTCCTGCCGGTCTACGCGTATCGCCGTGTGCACGACCTGCGCCTCATTGCGGACGACGAGGCGCAGGGTCGCACCGGACGCGGCGAGCACGCGGGCGCCCACATCGACGGACAGCTCACCTTCAGCAGTGGCTGGGAGTGGGGGAACTGGCTCAACGACGTCGTCACGGCGCGGGCCGCCTGGGATCCGCACACCGCGGCTACCGACGATGCAACGGCCCTGCACGAGATCCTGGGCGAGGTGCTGGCACCCTTTGGTGAGGCGCGGGGCGATCTGGCCTCGGTGCTTGTCGACACGGCCACGACGCAGCACGCGCTCCTGGTGCTCGGGCGCGTGCAGGGCCAGGACCCGGTGGCCATCGAGCGACGCAGTGGCATGGCGTACCTGCAGGGTTTCGATGCCTGGGACGACGTCATGGACCTTGGACAAGGCCTGCCCCTGGTGGGTCACATCACGACCCAGCCCGACAAGCTGGGCCTGGTCGAGATGCGCAATCCGCTCCATGCACCGCCTTCCTACAGCAATGAGCTGAAGCCCCTGTTCGAGGAGATGCAGCGCACCCTGAGCGAACTTGCGGACCGCTATGTGCCTTTGATCCCGCTCGCCGCGGCCCCGAGCATCGAACTGATCGAGGACCTGGGCGATGCTTCGCGCATCACGGCGCTGCGGGCGACCCAGATCGAGAACTTGTACGCCTTCGTGGCCGACGACCCCAATCCCCTGCGCCAGGCCGAGGCCGCTGCCTCCCTCGAACGCGCACGCGCGGCCCTCGACGCTGCGCAGGCGCTGGTCGCGGCGCGGGAACCCCACTACAGGGTGCATGCCGACCGCGCGGCCGGCTGGTACCCCGGCCCAACCGCCTACGCCTACCGCTACCTGTGGACCGTGCGCACGCTTCTGTACTGGTGGCGTGATGAGCACAAGGCGGTGAATGCACCGACCAACCCCTGCACCCTCAACATCGTCAACCCGGCGACCGTGGGCCTGGGCGAGGGCGTCTATGCCGATGCTGCGCGCCTGGCGCAGGATCTCGTCGACAGCGTGCCGCTGGTCGGCAGTCTGTCCGAGTGCCTCGCCGAGCCTGGCACGGAGCCTGTGATGCCTCCCGCTGGCTTGCGCGACACTCCCTGAGAAAAAATCCCGCGCGGCGCGCATTTGGGTGAAACGTGCTGGGTGAAACGTGCCTGGGCACATTTCCAAGGGCGCTGGAACGCGGAGACCGACCTGTCCACGCTGGACGACGGCGGGGAGACCACAGCGGGTTCACCAGGGCAAGGTCCGGCTGGCCCCTGCCCGGGTGAAACGTGCCACCAACCTTCCCCTGCCGGGTGAAACGTGCCACCAACCTTCCCCTGCGGTGAAACGTGCCACCAACCTTCCCTGACTCTTTGGCGCTTTTTGCATCAGACTGTTTCAAATTGCGGCAGGTTTGCCCGGATGCGGCGAAAAATTACCTTATTATCCCATGATGCGGCTGGCCCATCGCTTGCTTCATGCGTGCCCATGGGCCGTGCAATCCGCATCATCGAGCCCCAGCGGCTTTATTTCGTGACCAACCGAACCCAGCAGGGTCGGCTCCTTCTCGCCCCCTCGCGCGAGGTGAACGATCTCATTGGTGGTGTCCTGGGCCGCGCACTATCGCTCTTTGAAGTCGAAATCTTCGCCTTTGTTTTCATGTCCAATCACTTTCACCTGATCGTTCGCGCAAACGAAGGGCAGCTCTCACCCTTCATGTCTCACCTGCAGGGAAACATCGCACGCGAGCTTGGGCGCCTCATTCACTGGAGAGGCGCATTCTGGGAGCGCCGCTACTCGGCCGAACCCATTCTTGACGACGAGTCCTATGAATCACGGCTGGCCTACCTGCTCTCGCATGGGGTGAAAGAGGGGCTTGTCGAGAAGGCCCGACAATGGCCAGGCCTCAGTTGCCTGCCCGAGCTCACCGGCAGCTCTCCCAGGAGTTTTCCGTGGATACATCGAGCGGAGCTATGTCGTCGTCGCGAGAAGAAACCGGAGCTGTGCGAGCGTTCTTGCACGACGCTCTACCCTGTACCGCTATCCGTCGCCCCCGCATGGGCAAGGATGAGCCAGGACCTTCGTTGCGAACGAGTGAAGTCGCTGGTTCGCGACGGCGAGAAGAAGGCAAGCGAGCAACGCGCGGGTCGTGCTGTGCTCGGAGTGAAGCATCTGCGAAGGCAGCGCCCTCATCACCGGCCCCGGCAAGTAAAACGCTCCCGGCGCCCACTCTGCCATGCGGCGACACGCAGTGCTCGTCAGGAATACAGGCAACTCTACCTGCGTACAGTCGCCGTGTATCGTGACTGCTCCCATCGCTTTCGTTCAGGTGAGTTCGGTATCGAGTTCCCAAAGTACTGTTACAGGCCACCCTTGCATTACAGCAGCGAGAGACCGACTTGACCGACACCTTTCTTCTGCCAGGGTACACCGATAGTTCAGCTTGTCTTTCCTGACAATTTATTCCTGCAATCGCCGCGCGTCTGGGTCGATTGCCAACCTCCGCATCCCATAAAATGCAGCACATATTTGTCCGTTGCGCAAACAAGGAGGGGAAGTGGCACTTCGTTGGAAAATGCATCAGCAGGATGGGATAGGTGGCTGATGGAGTAAAGCGGCTGGGGTAGGTGGCTGGCACCTTTCCTGGGGCTCTCGACGTCATCGGTCCCCGGCAACGACCGCTCCGGCGTCAGCTTGGACAGCGCCGACATGTGACATTTGACGAGTCCTGACCGCATTCTCTTCTGACACGCAATGAAAGGAAAGTTCACTAAGAGTATTTTCTAGGTTAAAGTTGCTTCCAGTTTCCTTGGACAGCTCCTGCAATACTCTGTTGGCTTCGTGCTTCACTTTACTCATAATTTCAGGATTGGATGTATCCTTATTTGTCAAGTTCGCCAATGCAAATAGAATTGCCAATTCTTCATGTGTAATCTCCTGCAAGTCGTGCGCGAAGTAGACTCGACCAGCCATGCGCAGGCCGACCACCCCACGACCGTAGTAAGAATTATCAAGATAAATTTCGATTAGCTCATCCTCTGTGAATCTGTTACTAAGTTGAATTGCAAGTATTCGAGCCTTTAGATGTCGATTTATGCTCTCAGGAGGTACGAATAGCAGTGAGACTAGGTCGACGAAATATAACTCATTAAAATGATATTCTTCAAAAAAAATACTTGGCACTACTGGCAAAGACAAAGCTGCAACTGAAACGGAACATTGTTCCTTTCGAAACATTGCTCTCTGGGCAACATGAAATTCTCCGATGATCATTTTTGGAAGAGAGTCCTTTGTAGGGTATCTTGAACTCAATACTGGGCACTGCTTTATTGCGGAGTTTGATGAGTTGAATACTCGGACGGTTTCTGGCTTGGTGGCGACAATTTCTACCAGTGGTAGACCCCTGGCCTCCCTGCTTATACGATGGGTTACTAGAGCACAAACACCGAGCATCAGTGCACATAGGAAGCCAGAAGTGTATACTGCTGTTCTCTTCGAATAGATTCCCATTTACCTAACGTACCCGATTCGCTTCGGCCAGCCCACGTCATTGATGTTTGTAGTTATTATTGTTATCGGCAACTGAGGTGTTGGAGGTGTAGTGCTGTCGTCATATGTGATCGGGGATGATGGATCGAACATCTCGATCCAACCGCAACCTGCCGATGCTCCAACCACCCACTCCTTATAGGCAGTTCCCCAGCCGAGCATATCCCAAAAGAGTTCTTCATCCTTGTGAGAAAATCCACAGGCGCCATCGGCTGTGTGGCTATGAATTACAGAAATGTATCCTGGCTGTTGTCTTCCCGGTTCAACGTCGTCGGGAGTACCTGGAATAGGGGGCCACGTGAAAGTGTATCCTCCTCCTGAAGCGACAGTAACCCAGACTGCGTACTCGATTGTCCCATTTTCTGAATGGAGGAGCTTTGCCGCTGTGATGGCAGCGTCATTATCAGTAAGATACTTCGCAGCCCAGCGGGGTAGTTCTCTGCTTGATCTGCATCCTGAGAGCGCCGAAAGTGCGATCGATATTGATATTGCAATTGACGCCTCTGTCAAATTCGCGAACTCGCCTGAGGGATCGGCCCTGCGAATAGGGTCGCCATCAGCGTATGTGTACTTATTTAATGTGCTAGTAGCTGAGATGTAACCGATGTGTTTGTCTCGACTATCGAACCGGCCGTTCATTGGGTTATAGTACCTCGCCCTAAAGTAGTAGTCGCCAAGTTCCTCGTCAATCTGCTCCCCCGCATATCGATATAGGTTTTCGCTCGTCCCCGAACTACTCAGCTTCGATCCAAACGCCTCATAGGTGTAAGTGTCAGTGACCGCCCCCACGTCGTCGGAGAGTGCCCTAGTCGAGAGTTGTCCGTCGACGAGATAGAAAGAGCCCGCACCAGACCGCTCAATACTCACCAAGTCATTCGCATGCACATAGCTGGCGAGAGTCGAGCCAAGCCAATCACTCTCGACGAGCACCTGGCCATACTGCCTGTTCTTGTCGACGAGAAAACCCGTCACGTCGGAGGCATTGACGACCTTCTTGGTCCTCAACCCACCATCATCGTACTCGAACAAAACTGCATTGCTTCCGTCGTCAAACGAGACGAGTCTGTTCTCCGCCGTCCACCCATACACCTTCGAAACAACCGGCCCCACCTCCCCAGTCGTGTTGCCGTTGTCGTCGTAAGAGTAAGTGTAAACCCCATCCGGCCGCGTCTCAGTAATCAACCTGTCATTGGCATCGTAGGTGTACGAAGTGACACCTTCGACTGTGTCACTCTTGAGCAGCCTGTTGCCAAAGGCGTCATAAGTGCAAGCAATATTGCGGTCGCCGTTGACGGGAACGACGATGGCTTCCTCGGTGAGTCGGTACAAGTCGTCGTATGCGTAGTGAACGCTTCGCCCGTTGTGAACCTCAAAAACATCCGTCCTGTTACCCGTCAGCCCGAGCAAATACTGGTAACTCGCAACCAGACTCCCGTCGCCACGCCGGTGCTCGATGAGCGTCAACCTGCCGAGCTGGTCATAGCTGTTCGTCGTCACGATGCCGTTGGGCAAGGCCGCCGTGCGCTGCTGCCCCGTCGCCAGATAGGTGTAACTCGTCACCTGCCCGTCAGGGTCCGTGACCGTGGCGATGCGGTTCAAAGCATCAAAGCTGTAGGCGGTAGTTCCACCAGCGTGAGCCACAGAGGCTCGGTTGCCTCTGCTGTCATATGAGTAACTCAGCCAAGACCCGTCAGGATTCGTCACCCGCGTCAGCCTGTCGCGATTATCGTAATCGTGATCAGTCGCTCCGCGGTGGTCCGTGACGACGTCCATTTGCCCCGTCGCCGTGTACGAAAAACTGACCTGCTGCCCGTTACCTATATCCTTGGCCGCGCGCCTGTTGTTGATATCGTAGCTTTTTACAATCATCTCTCCGTTGAATGTGGTCTGCTGGGTGACGTTGCCGCTGGGGTCGTAGGCAAACGACTCGTACTGACCGAGCGGCAGGCAGTGCTCGACCACACGACCGAGGTCGTCGTGCTTCCAGGTCGTGACGTGACCGTTGGGGTCCGTCTGTGAGATCTTGTTCCCCACCTTGTCATAACCATAGCGCGTCTGCCCGCCCAGCGCATCATCCACGCCGGTCAGACGACCCAGGGCGTCATACAGGTAACCTGTCACGACCCCGGCCTGGTCCGTCTTCGCGACCAGGCGGCCGAGGGCGTCGTAGCCGTTCAGCATCACCGTGCCGTCGGCGAACAGGGTGCGGGTGTTGCGGCCCAGCTCAACGTAGTCGAGCTGCGTGGCGACACCCAGAGCGTCCGTCACGCTGGTGCGGTGGCCCCTGGCATCGAAGCCGAACTGGGTCAGGTTGCCCAGGGCATCGACCACGGCCACGCGCCGGCCCAGCTCGTCGTACTCGTATGCGGTGCGGTGGCCATTCTCGTCGACGCTGGCCACGGTGCGGCCGGCCGGGTCATACTCGGTGGAGGTGCTGCTGCCGTCGGCGTAGGTGGTCCGGACCAGGCGGTTCAAGGCGTAGGGGGTAGGTGGTTGGCACCTGACAAGGGGCACCTGACAAGGGGAATTCGAGGAAAACGCGAGAGTAGTTCAACCTAGGACCATACTCTTCCAAGTATCATCCATATTCTTCACACCGAGTTTCACAGTTTGTAGCCACTCCCTTGAACCAATGGGAATGACCATATCTCTAACATAAGCTCCGGTGATGCTTCTGCTATTTTTGCCGATAGATTTCATCTTCTCAACGTGCTTCAAATTGATTTGAAGCTCCGTCACCATTGCAGGCAATGCCCCTTTCTCGACACCCCATAGCGCAAGATTCTCGTGGCCATGCTCAGCAACATCAGAAAGAAATACATCTAGAAAATGTACATTGGCTTCCAACAAGGCCAGGCGCTGTATGTCGTCTTCTGCATTTTCTAAGACAGCTTTGCCGAGTTGATAAGAGGCGACTTTCTTCGGGAGGTGATCGCCAAGAAGCATCGTGTAGACTTCGCCAATTGCTTGGGTTGTATCGTCACGCATAGATAATTTCCTTCAATGGCTTCCTTGGGTTATGTAGAGACAAGCCGAGCAGAATCAAAGAACAGGCTAAACCAGAACCTGTTCGTGAACCTCTGCCTTCTTTGACATCTCCCATGTTCTTTCGCTCTCTGACCTGGTTTCGTGTGTCAGCTCTGATTGTCAGCCGCCCACTAAAAAAGTGCCAGCAACCTACCCCCAGGCACCCGGCACTAGCAGCACTAGCACTAGGTGCCAGCAACCTACCCCCAGCGCACCTGGCACTAGCAGCACTAGCACTGCACTAGCAGTGCTGCACTAGAAGTGCCAGCAACCTACCCCCGGCGGTATCCCCCTGCGCCTGTTCAAGCTGGATCGCGCCTACGGCGAGCCGGCCCCGCTGTGCGCCGCCTGCCAGCGCATCGCGCGGGTGGCGCGCGAGCAGCTGCCGCTGTTCTACGACCGCGGCCACGCGCAGGGCCTGATCGCGATGCTCGAGCAGCGCACCGAGCAGCTGGCCGGCCTGATCGCCAGCCGCGACCGGGTGTCCGTGCGTTCGGCCAGTGGCCAGGCCCGGCGCGCCGCGCTCAAGCGCCTGCTGCTGGACGCGCTGATGTACCTGGGGCCCTGGGGCCGCGACGTCACCGCCGGCGATGCCATGCGCCGCGAGCGCTACGCCCTGGACAAGCTGTTCCCCGCCGGCAGAGCGCGCAAGGGCAATGGATCCAGCGCTGCCGTCGACGACGAGGCGCTGGACGCCGCGGCCGCCGACCGCGCCCTGGGCCTGCCGGGCTGAGCGCGCGCCGTCGCTGGCGCCGCCGCAGCACCGATCACCACGGTCCCCGGGACGCTCTGGGCCACACCCTGGGGTCGGGACCGAGCCACCCTGCTGCCGTCGACGGCGCGCCCCGGAACGCCCCCCGACGCCCCCCGGATGCCACCCGACCTACCCCGGACGCCACCCGGCGCGGCCAGGACCGCCCACGGCACGCGCTGCCGACGCCACCGCCACGCGATGGAACGATTTCGTCTGATCCGGTTGTCAACGCACTGCGTTATTGGCATCATGTCGCCGCGAAACGGGCAGGCGAGGCCACCGGGCCCACCGGCCAGCCAAAACAACACCGCTCCCGCGGGCGGACAGCGAGGAGGACCGAATGGCTGACAGAATCGACAAGGTCGCGATCCTGGGCGCGGGGGTCATGGGGCAGGGCATCGCCGCACACCTGGCCAACGCCGGTGTGCGCAGCATCCTGCTCGACATCGTGCCCCCCAAGTTCGGTGACGACGACAAGGCCGCAGGCCTGAACGAGAAGGACCGCGCCTTCCGCAACAAGTTCGCCATCAAGGGCAAGGAGGCCGCGCTCAAGGCCAAGCCGGCGCTGTTCTACACCAACGTCGACGCGGACCTGGTCGAGGTCGGCAACCTCGAGGACGACCTCGGGGTCATCGGCGAGTGCCAGTGGGTGGTCGAGGCCGTCATCGAGCGGCTGGACATCAAGCAGCAGCTGTTCGAGAAGGTCGAGAAGCACTGGAAGCCCGGCTGCATCATCACCAGCAACACCTCGGGCCTGAAGATCAAGGACATGCTCAAGGGCCGCGGCGAGGGCTTCTGCTCACACTTCCTGGTGACGCACTTCTTCAACCCCGTGCGCTACATGCCCCTGCTCGAGATCGTCGTCGGCGACAAGACCGACAAGGCCGTGCTCGAGCGCATGGTCGAGTTCGGCCGCAACGCCCTGGGCAAGGGCATCGTGTTCGGCAAGGACACCCCCAACTTCGTCGGCAACCGCATCGGCGTGTACGCCATGTTCGAGACCGTCAAGCAGGTGCTCGAGGGCGGCTACACCGTCGAGGAGGTCGACGCCATCTTCGGGCCCGCCACGCTCAAGCCCAAGAGCGGCATCTTCCGCCTGGCCGACATGGTGGGCATCGACACCCTGGTGCACGTCGCCAACAACAGCTACGACAACCTGCCCGAGGACGAGAAGCGCGACACCTTCAAGGTCCCCGACTTCATCAAGACCATGGTCGAGCGGGGCATGATTGGCCAGAAGGCCAAGCAGGGCTTTTTTAAGAAGGTGGGCAAGGACATCCAGACCCTGGATCTGAAGACCCTGGAGTACCGCGACAAGCAAAAGGCCAAGTTCGACTGCATCGGTGCCAGCAAGAGCATCGAGGACCCGGCGAAGAAGCTGCGCACCGTGATGTTCGGCGAGGACCGCGGCGCCAAGCTGGCCTGGAACGTGACCAAGGAAGTGCTGATCTACTCGGCCAACCGCGTGGGCGAGATCGCCGACGACGTGGTCAACATCGACGCGGCCATGCGCTGGGGCTTCAACTGGGAGGCCGGTCCCTTCGAGATGTGGGACATGCTCGGCGTCGAGGAGACCGTGGCCCGCATGAAGAAGGAAGGGCTCAAGGTCCCGGCCTGGGTCGAGGACATGCTCAAGGCCGGCCACCCGAGCTTCTACAAGCACGACAAGGGCGACGTCTTTTACTACGACGTCAAGACCAAGAAGACCGTGCCCCTGGACGAGGGCGAGAAGGTCATGCGGCTGCAGAACCTCAAGGAGGGCGGGCGCGTCCTGGACAAGAACGGCAGCGCCAACCTGGTCGACCTGGGCGACGGCGTGTACTGCGTCGAGTTCGACTGCAAGATGAACGCGGTCGACGCCGACCTGGTGGCCATGATCCACAAGGGCCTGGACCGCGCCGAGGCCGAGGGCTGCGCCCTGGTGCTGGCCAACGACGACAAGCAGGCCTTCTCGGCCGGCGCCAACCTGATGCTGGTGTTCATGGCCGCCCAGAACAAGCAGTGGGACGAGCTGCGCAAGGTGATCGTCGACTTCCAGGCGGTCAACAAGCGCATGCGCTACAGCCCGGTGCCCGTGGTGGCGGCGCCGCACCAGCTGGCCCTGGGCGGCGGCTGCGAGATGACCATGTGGACGGATCACGTGCGCGCGCACGCCGAGCTTTACATGGGCCTGGTCGAGGTGGGCGTGGGCCTGCTGCCGGCCGGCGGCGGTACCACCGAGATGGTGGCGCGCTCGCTCATGGGCATCCCCGACGACCCGGGCTTTGCCCCCGAGATGGCGCTCAAGCGCGGCCTCGAGGCGGTGGCCATGGCCAAGGTGTCGATGAGCGCCGAGATGGCCAAGGAGCTGATGCTGCTCAGGCCCGGCGACGGCTACACGGTCAACCGCGACCACGTGCTGTACTCGGCCAAGCAGGCGGCCCTGGGTCTGGCCCGTGCCGGCTACCGTCCGCCCCGTCCGCGCTCGTTCCGGCTGCCGGGCCCGAGCGGCTATGCCACCTTCAAAGCCGTGCTCAGCGCCATGCGCGATGGCCACTTCATGAGCGATCACGACCTGAAGGTCGGACTCAAGATCGCCGAGATCTTCACCGGCGGTGATACCAGCATGCGCGTCAAGGTCACCGAGGATAGATTGCTGGAGATGGAGCAGGAGGCCTTCTTGAGCCTGTGCGGCGAGCAGCTCACGCTGGATCGGATCCAGTACATGCTCATGAACAACAAGCCCTTGCGAAATTGAGCAGGGCTCGAAGGCGTTCCCGGTTCCTGGTTCCCGGTTCCCGGTTGTCGACGGGGGACGTGGCGATTCGCCGAGCGGGCGCTTTGAACTGGGAACGTGGAACTGGGAACTGGGAACTGTGAACGTAGAACCGATGAAGACAACGGAGTGATCACATGCGCGAAGTCGCCATTCTCTCTTCAGTTCGCACCGCCGGGGCCAAGGCCAACAAGGGCGGTTTTCGTGATACCCGGCCCGACACCCTGGCCGCCGCGGTGATCAAGGGCGCCCTGGACAAGGCCAAGGTCGAGGCCAAGGACCTGGACGACGTGATCCTGGGCTGCGCCTTCCCCGAGGCCGAGCAGGGCATGAACGTGGCGCGCGTCGCCGCCGGGATGGCCGGCGTGCCCTGGGAAGTGCCCGCCATGACCATCAACCGCTTCTGCTCGTCGGGGCTGCAGGCCATCGCCATAGGCGCGGACCGCATCCGCGTCGGCGACTGCGAGGTGGTGGTGGCCGGTGGCGTCGAGAGCATGTCCATGGTGCCCATGGGTGGCAACAAGTACAGCCTCAACGCCGATGCGCTGGAGAAGATGCCCAACATGTACACGCCCATGGGCATCACCTCGGAGCTGGTGGCCACGCGCTTCGAGATCACCCGCGAGCAGCAGGACGAGCTGGCCCTGCGCAGCAACCTGCGCGCGGCCGCGGCGGTCAAGGATGGCAAGTTCAAGGACGAGATCATCCCCGTGACCACCAAGGTGTACGAGGCTGGTGGCGTCAAGAGCATCACCGTCGACAACGACGAGGGCCCCCGCGGCGAGACCACCTTGGAGAGCCTGGCCAAGCTCAAGCCGGCCTTCGACAGCCAGGGGCGCTCCACCGCGGGCAACTCCTCGCAGGTCACCGACGGCGCTGCGGTCTCGGTGCTCATGGACGCCGAGCGCGCCAAGAAGGAAGGCCGCGACATCCTGGGCTACTTCCGCGGCTTCGCGGTGGCGGGCGTGCCCCCCGAGATCATGGGCATCGGTCCGGTGCCGGCGATCCGCAAGCTGCTCAAGAAGATGAAGCTCGAGATCAAGGACATCGACCTGTTCGAGATCAACGAGGCCTTCGCCAGCCAGGCGACCTACTGCGCCCGCGAGCTCGGCATCGACAGCGAGAAGCTCAACGTCAACGGCGGCGCCATCGCGCTCGGACATCCCCTGGGTGCCACCGGAGCCAAGCTGACCGCGACCCTGCTGCACGAGATGAAGCGCCGCAAGGCGCGCTACGGCATCGTCAGCATGTGCATAGGCGGCGGCATGGGCGCGGCCGGGTTGTTCGAGCGGGCCTAGGCCCATTTCGCCACTCTTTGATTCGGTGGTGTGGGGCCCCCGCGACAGGGCAAGTCTTTTTGTTCTCGCAAGCTGCGAAAAAATCCCTGCCCCTGCGCCCCACACCATCCGATCTGTGCAGCGCGAAATCGGTCTGGCGGGCATCGCGGCCATCGGTTCACCGCGCCTTGACCTGGCCACGGCTCGTCTGGTGACGCCGTGCGGGAAACCACCTCGCCCCCGCGAGCCGGATCTGTCCTCGATGCGCCTGCTTGCCACATCTCGTATGCTCGCATCCTGACCACGCGCAGCGGGGCATGGGTGATGGGCAGCGCGGACAACTTGCAGCACGCACCAGCTCGCCCCGGGGAAGCCGGATCCGCTGCGCGCGCCGTGGTGCGGGCGCCGCTTCTCGCCGCCTTCGCCACCCTGGCGTTTGCCCTCGTCGACCTGGGGAGCACTCCAGCGCTGCATGGGGACGAGGCGTGGGTGCTGCTGCGCATCCTCGGCTTCGAGTGGCCTCACCTACCCTTTGCCGGCATGAACGCCTACACGGGGCCCGCGTGGTTGCTCCTGCTGTGGCCCATCGTCGCGATCGCAGGCCCGAGCACCCTCGTGCTGCGCCTGACCGCGGCGCTCGTTCAGGCGTGCAGCAGCGCCCTGCTCGTCGACGTGGCGCGACGTGCCTTCGGCGTCCAGTGGACCTCCCCCTGGCGCGTGCTGCTGCTGTGCAGTGCCCCCTTTGCCGTCTGCTACGGCCGCTTTGGCGTGGAGCTCACCACCGTCGTTCCACTGCTGCTGCTCGGTGGCGTCCGTCTGCTTGTAGTCTCGCCGCGTTCTGGTCGCCGGGCGCGTTGGCTGTGGGCCCTCGGCGGGCTGCTGCTGGGGCTGGCCTGCTACACGCACATCCTCGCCGTGATGCTGGTGGGCGCCGGAGCTGCCTCCGCCGCGCTTCGTGGTGCCGGCCTCAGAGCGCTGGTCGAGCGATGGCGACTCGCGCTGCTCGGGGGCGTGATCGGCATCGCGCCGAGCTTGTGGATGCTGGGCTCTGGAGCGGGGGGAAGCGGCTTCGAGCTCGGTCTTGCAGCCATACAGCGGCGATCCTGGGTCGACGCGCTCCTGGGCGCGCCCGCCATGTTCGAGGGCGTGCTCGACGGATGGATCGTGTTCTTGCAGTTCTGTGGCGAGCTCCGCGTGCCGGTGTTGCCCTGGGTGTCCGTCGCCTTGCTCGCCCTGCTGGTCCTGTGCGCCCGCGACGGCGGCCTGCGTGTGCTGCGTGAAGACCTCGCGCTGGCGGCCTTTGCCCTGTTTGGAACGATAGGCATCGCGCTGGTCGCGCCCTCGCCGCATCCCCGTTACTTGCTGGTGCCGGCCACGGTGGCCCTGGTGCTGCTGGTCCGGCTGCAACAGCGTCTGGGCCAGTCCGGATCCGCTCGCATGCGTGGCTTCGCCCGGGCCGTGCTTCCACTCCTGGTGTGCCTGCAGGTCGCGCAGCTGGGCGTGAACTTCTTCTGGACCTACCGCGAGCACCAGGGGGTCCCTCTGGTCGTCGAGGCCAGGGGAAATGTCCAGGTGAGCGCCAACGAGTTCATCGAGACTGCCGAGCTTCGCGCGCAGCTCGCGGACCAGGGCGTGGTCGCCGTGCTCGGGGCACCCTTGCTGGTGTGGACCCTCCTGCACGAGGATCTGGTGGCGCAACGCTTCGCCCTGGGTGAGCTGCCGCCCGGGCAGCTTCCGCCCACGGACCCTCGCCTGGCCTCGGTGAAGACGGCGATCGTGTACTACAACGGCGACAACCTGTGGGCCGGGCAGCTGTACGACTTCACGAACATCGAGCGCATCGCGGGGTCCCAGCGAAGCTTCGTCCGCGACCGCCGCTTCGACGCTCGCTTTGCGGTCTTTGTCGCCGCAGCCTCCGGTTGGTGAGCCGGGCGCGGCCAGATTTTACTTCTTCTTGAACAGCGCCTCGAGCTTGGCCTTGGCCTCGTCGATCTGGCCGGCGCCCTCGCGCTCGCCGTCGATGAACTTGAAGAAGCCACAGAAGTTGAACTTCTCCTTGTCCGGCACGTAGTCGCTGGTGGGCTCGTGGCAACTGTTGTGGGCGCCCGGATCATACATCTGGCAGTTCATGCAGCAGTGCAGGTCCGCGGCGCAGTGCGGGCAGTTGTCGCGCTGGCTCATCTTCACCTCGAAGATGAGCTCGTTGTGGCACTTGTGGCAGAAGAAGGTCGGGTCCGGCGTCAGCATGTCTGCTCCTGGGGGTCGACAGGATCCCTGTTCTCTAGCAGACCTGCTGGCGAAGGCGAAGGGCTCTTTGTCGTGCGCGCCGCGGCTCCCCGGGGCCTGCTCGCATCGCCGGGGCTCAGTCGCTGCGTTCGTCGCGCGCGCGGGTGCGCAGGGTCTTCGCGTCGACGCCGTGCTTGCGCATGATCCCCCACAGGTTCTTGCGATCCATGCCCGCGTGGCGGGCGGCCTGGGAGATGTTGCCGTCGTACAGACCCAGCACGCGGTTGACGTAGCGCATCTCGAAATCGTCGACCACGTGCCGCTTCTCCTCCTTGAAGGTGCGGGGCGCCGTGCCCTCGCTGACCACGCTGTCCTCCTCGAACATGAGATCGCCGAGATCGATGACGCGCCCCTGCGCCATGACCACCGCCTGCTGCACCTTGTTCTCGAGCTCGCGCACGTTGCCTGGCCAGGGGTAGCCCACCAGCCTCTGCATGGCGGCCGGCGAGAAGCTCTCGATGGGCTTTTCGGATTCTTCCTTGTACTTGCGCAAGAAGTGGCTGGCGAGGAGGGCGATGTCGCTCTTGCGCTCGCGCAGCGGAGGCAGGGTGATGGGGACGATGTTCAGGCGGTAGTACAGGTCCTCGCGGAACACGTTGCGCTGCACCATGGTCTTCAGGTCGCGGTTGGTCGCGGTGACGATGCGCAGGTCCGCGCGCAGCGTGCGTGGGCTGCCCAGGGGCTTGAACTCCTTGCTCTGCAAGAAGCGCAGCAGCTTGACCTGGACGCTCTGGCTGAGGTCGCCGATCTCGTCGAGGAACAGGGTCCCACCGTTGGCTTCCTCGACCAGTCCCGGGGTGTCGCGATGGGCATCGGTGAAGGCGCCGCGCTTGTAGCCGAACAGCTCGCTTTCAAGCAGGGTGTCGGGCAGGGCGCCGCAGTTGACGGTGACAAAGGGCTTGGTCGAGCGCTTGGACATGCGGTGCAGGGTCTGGGCGATGAGCTCCTTGCCGGTGCCACTTTCCCCGTAGACGATGACCGCGGCGTCGGTCTGCGCGGTCAATGGCAGGCGCGCCATGATGCGCTGCATGGACTGCGAGGTGCCGACGATGTGGGGTGCCGCGCCGCCGGTGGCGCTCTCCATGCGCAGGCGGGTGACTTCTTCGGTCAGGCGCAGGGCCTCGAGCACGCGCCGCACGCGGTGGTTGAACACCTCCTTGGTCACCGGCTTGGTGATGTAGTCGGCGGCACCCATGCGCAGCAGGCGCACCGCGTCCTCGATCGAGGCGTGGGCGGTCATGATGAGCACGGGGGTGGTGGGGCGCAGCTCGAGCACGGCCTTGAGCACGTCCTCACCGCTGGCCACGGGCATGCGAATGTCCGTGACCACGAGTTCTGCCCCCTGTTCCCGGAACCTATCGATGGCCTCTCCGCCATCGGAGGCGAAGATCAGCTCGTAGTCCTCGCCCCGGGCGTAGATGCGCAGCAGATCGCGCGAGGTCGGATCGTCGTCAGCTATCAGGACTCGCATGCACGCTCCCCCCATTCCGAACCGCAAGTGTGGCTTCGCTGCCACGCGGACGCCGCCCATATTTTTAGGAGTTCTGTCCTGTTGTCAAGGTACGTGGTGTCATTGCCACGCATTGCCGAGGACCCGTGACGAAACCACGCGGGCCTGCTTTGATAGCCCTCGTGGGGCCAGGCGGGGCATCCGGGGAGGTCGTGGTGAACTGCGAGCAGGAGCTGCGGCGGGCGCTGGGCGATTCGTCGGTGTCGGTTCTCGACGTGGACCGCTGGGCCTATGCCCGCGACCTGTCGGTGCGAGGCATCATCCGGGCGCGGGGCGGCGCGGCTTTTTCGCGACCGCTTGCGGTGGTGTGGCCTCGCAGCAGCGCACAGTTGCAGGAACTGGTGGCCCTGGCTCGGCAGCACCACCTCGAGCTGGTTCCCTACGGCGCTGGCTCCGGTGTCGTCGGCGGCCTCGAGGCGGGCTCCAGAACCGTGGTCGTCGATCTCAAGCGCTTCGACGCGCTGGAACTGGACGCCGGGCGCGGCGAGGCGGTGGCCGGAGCCGGGGTCATCGGTGAGCAGCTCGAGCGCTGGCTCAACGAGCGCGGCTTCTCGCTGGGGCACTTTCCGTCGTCGATCTACTGCAGCACCGTGGGTGGCTGGGTGGCGACCCGCTCGGCCGGTCAGCTGTCGTCGCGCTACGGAAAGATCGAGGACATGGTGCGCTGGGTCGAGGGCGTGGACGGTTGCGGGCGGGTGTGGCGCCTGAACCGTGGCGACCGGGACCTCGACGCTCTGGGCCTCGCGGTGGGCAGCGAGGGTGGGCTGATCATCCTCACCCGCATCGGGCTGTCGGTGCATCGCCTGCCGTCCCACCGGGCGCTGCGCGGCGCGGACTTTCCGTCGGTGGTGCAGGCCCTGGATGCGATGCGGCAGATCATGCGCGCGGGTCTGGCGCCGGTGATCCTGCGCCTGTACGACCCGCTGGATACGCTGCTGTCCGGCCATTCCGGGGGCGAAGCCGACGAAGCAGCGAGTGCCGTGGAGCGCGGCGTGGTGGGTCGGGCCGGGCTCGAGCAGATCCGCGCCCCGGGGCTGGCCTCCGCTCCTGGCGCGGACGACCCCTCGCGCTCCTTGCTGGCACGTCTGGCGAACGCCTTGGGCATCGAGGAGAGCACGGCCGATGCGTCCCGATCCGCGCTGCGGCGGCTGGCGGTCCTTGGCAGCGGTGCGTGGCCGCGCCTGGGTGGGCTGCTGGCAGATCGCGCGCGGCGTTGCCGCATCGTCTATGGCTTCGAGGGCAGTGAAGACGAGGTGACGGCGGCGGAGCAGGCGGCCCGGTCGCTGGTCGAGGCCTGCGGCGGCACCGACCGTGGTGCAGGGCCAGGGCGCCACTGGCTCGACCGGCGCTATGCCGTGTCGTACAAGATGAGCCGCGTGCTCGATGCCGGTCTGTGGGTCGACACCTTCGAGGTGGCTGCCCGCTGGTCGCGCTTGCTCGATGTGTACCACGCGGTCCGCCACGCCGTGCAGGGCAACGCGCTGTGCCTGGCGCACTTCTCCCACGCCTATGTGGACGGCTGCTCCATCTACTTCTCCTTCGTCGGGGGTGGCGATGGGGTCGATGAGGCCGTGGCCCAGCATGCCGAGGCCTGGCGGGCCGGGCTGTGGGCAGCGCGCGGCGCCGGAGCGGTGCTCAGCCACCACCATGGCATCGGTCGCCTCAAGGCCGAGGTCCTGGCTGGCACGGAAGGCCCTGGCTCGACGCTGCTGCGCTCCACTCTCAAGCGCTGCTTCGACCCGGATGCCGTGCTCAATCCCGGGGTGCTGACCAGTCCGAGCGCGAGCCTGGACGCGGATCAGCAGGCGCAGGCCTCTCCCACCCTCACGGGCCTGCGACCACTGCACGGCTTCGAGCTGGACATGTCCAGTGGCCTGGTTCGCGTGCCACCACAGCTGGCTCTTGGCGAGCTGGCGCGACGGCTGGCGCGCGTCGATCTCGAACTCGGCGCACGCCCGGCGGCCTTCGGGGACCTCACCGTCCAGGGCGCTCTGCGTCTGCAGGACCCGCGCATCCTGGCTCGGCTGACCTCGATCGAGGCGCGGATCCAGGGCCAGGCACTGTCCGCTCCCCTGGCGCCGAGAGCAGCCACCGGCTCGGATCTCAAGGCCTTCGTCGTCGGCGAGGAGGCGCCGCCGGTGCACCTGGACAGGTTGTGGCTGGCGGTGCGCGAGCTGGTCGCGCCCAGCGCGGTGAGCTTCGACTGCGGTCAGCCATCGAGGCTCGCCGAGACCGCGAGCTGGCTGGTCGAGGTTGGTGCCACCGCGGTGGAACTCTCCGTCGCTGCTGGCCGGGCGAGGCTGACCTTGTGGGTGCCGGGTGCCGGACCAGGATGGGCGGTCTGGCAGGCCAGGGTGGAGCTGTTGAAGCGGCGCTTCGGAGAGGTCGTGTCCCAGGATGGGGACTGGGCCGCCGCCGGCCCCGCCACAGGGTGGTGCGAACCCCTGCTGGTGTTCTTCGACGTCGATCTGGCGGCGCTGCTGCAGCGGCTGCTGGTGCGCGGACCGGACAGCTCAGCACGCCTGCAACTCGCGCCCCGCGGTGGCCTGGTCCTCTCCGGCTGCAGCGCTGTCGAGGTCGAGGATATCGCGGCCCGGGGACGCTCGGGATGGGCCCCCCTGCTGGGTCTGGCCGCGCAGGCGGGGGGGGGCGCATGAGCACCACCCGTCGTGATACCGATGCCCACGCGCGCGAGCACGCGCTGTGCACCTACTGCCCCAAGATGTGCCGGGCGGTGTGCCCGGTCGGCACCGCAGAAGCCAGGGAGACGACCTCCACCTGGGGCAAGATGTGGCAGGCCTTTCGCTGCGCAGAACATGGCGAGCCCATCGACGCCGAGGTCGCGCGGGTGTTCGACGCGTGCACGGGCTGCGGCGCCTGCACGGCGTTCTGCGAGCACGGGGTGGATGCGGCGAGCGCCCTGGTGGCCATGCGTGCGCGTGCCTATCAGGAGGGCTGGTCGGTGCGCGCGGACCTTCTCGCCGAGCGCTTTGACCGTCTGTCCCGCTGCACCGATCAAGATCTTGGACAACTGGATCGCGAGGAGATCACCGCGGCGCCCTCCTCGATCGCACTGCTCCCCGGGGCCCAGACCCTGCTGCGGCGTCCTGGTCTGGCCGGGCTGACCTGCCGCGTGCTGTCGGATCTGGGCGCGGGGTGCGGTGCGCTGCCGGATCTCGCCCGCGGTCTCGACGTCGGACAGTCCCTGTACTGGAGTGGCTTGCTGGAGCGCTTCGATGCGCACGCCCAGAACGTGGCCGCGGCCCTGACGCGCGTGGCCACGGTGGTGTGCGTGGATCCGGAAGATGCCTACTTCCTGGGCGTCATCTACCCGCGCAGGGGGGTGTCGGTGACGCCGCGCATCAGCACGGTGGTCGAGGAACTCGGCCGGGTGGTGGACAGGCTCGTGCTGCGCCCGGGACCCGTGGTGGCCTACCACGACTCCTGTCATCTGGGTCGCCGCCTGGGTGCCTACGTGGCTCCGCGGCGCATCATCGAGCGCGTGCTCGGCGAGCCACCCCTCGAGTACGCCTGGACCCGCGAGCACGCGGAGTGCGCCGGGGGAGGGGGCCTCTATCTCGAGAGCAATCCCGAGGGAGCCCTGGCGATCGCGACGCGACGCTGGAACAGTAGACCACAGGGGGCCCAGGCCATCGTGACCACCTGCCCGACCGCCGTGGTGCTGCTGCGGCGGGCCGGTGGCGAGGCGCTGGATGTCATCGAGCTGGTGGCAGGCGAACGTCTGCCCTGACAAGCGGGTGCCCGGGCCCGGGGGTCGCACATGAAAGACCACGCCGTTCTCATCGTGAATCCGCGCTCGGGACGCAACCAGACCGGCCGCCGCTGGAAGGACATGGAGGCGCTGATCCAGCGCTCACTTCCCGACGTCGTAACGCGCATGACCGAGAGCGCAGGGCACGCCACCGAGCTGACCCGCGAGGCGCTGCGCCAGGGCGCCAGCCTGGTGGTGGCGGTGGGTGGCGACGGCACCAACAACGAGGTCGTTAACGGTTTCTTTGAACCCTCCGGACAAGCCATCGCTCCCGAGGCCAGCTTTGGATTCATCGCCGCGGGCACCGGATCCGACCTGGGGCGGAGCTTCGGTCACGGCGGAGGCCTGCGTGCCGCCGCCCAGCGCATCGCGGGTGCGGCGCCGCGCCCCCTCGACCTGGGACGCATCACCTACACGGGCCATGACGGGCAGGAACGACAGCGCCTGTTCGTCAACATCGCCTCGTTCGGGGTGTCCGGGCTGGTGGTGCGCACGGTCAACAGCCGGACCTCAGGCGGCAAGCTGGCCTATGCCATGTCCACCGCCGGCGCCATCTTTCGCTACAAGAGCAGTCCGGTCACGCTGCAGATCGACGATGACGAACCGCGCACGCTCGATCTCATGCTCTGCGCGGTGGCCAACGGCCAGTTCTTCGGCGGCGGCATGCAGATTGCTCCCCACGCCGTGCCGGACGATGGAAGCTTCGACGTGGTGACCGTGGCGGGCTGGAAACCCATGGGGTTCCTCTCCAACGCACCCAAGGTTTACAGCGGAAGTCACCTCAGCCTGGCGGGGGTGGAGGAGCACCGTGGTGTTCGCCGGCTGCGCGCGAGCCCGAGTGCCGGCGCCCAGGTGCTCATCGATCTCGATGGGGAGCAGCCAGGGGTGCTCCCCGCGAGCTTCGAGATCCTTCCGGGAGCGATCCGGATCCGCGGCTGAACACTGTCCACAGGACCCTGGCGCACGCTCCGCATGGCTGGCATTGTCTTTGACCCTGTGGTTGAATTCGGATTCCGAGGACACGGCACCATGGCTTTCAAGTTGATCGTCGAGGATGCGTCTGGCCCGCAGGGCGAGGTGTTGTTGCGCCCTGGTGCCAACACGCTGGGCCGTGCCGCGACCTGCAACGTGATGCTCGACTCGCCCTTTCTCTCGCGCCGCCACGCCAGGTTGGTGGTGAGCGGTGACACGCTCGAGGTGTTTGACCTCGACAGTCACAACGGTCTGTTCGTCAACGGCGCCAAGGTGCGCAAGGCCGGGCTGGTCCAGGGAGATGCGCTGTTCGCTGGCAGCCGCAAGCTGGTGGTGGTGCACGCCGAGGATGCGGACGTGCAGCGGGATCCCGAGACCCAGATGGTGCGCGCCGCGTTGCCCGAGCAGCTGTTGACCTCGCTGGATGATCTACAGGCCCTGGCGCTGCGCGAAGCCCTGAGTTCCGACGACGCCACCGTGCGCAACCTGGCCATGATGTATCGCGTGACCGAGCGCGATGCGCGCAATCTCGGCCACGACGAGTTCCTGCGCGACATGCTGGATCTGCTGCGCGAGTCGACCCTCGCCAGCCTGGCCATCCTCCTCATCCAAGACGACAAGGGCGTGTTGATGCCCCGGGCGATCCTTCGCGAGGGAGATGCCAGCTCCTCTCCGGCGCTGCCCAGCACCTGGCCCCTTGCCCGCAAAGTCTGTGATGAGCGCGAGATCCTGTTCACCCGCGATGTCCAGGCGCCACCAGGGCTTCTCGAACCCCTGTGGTCCGCCGCGGTCCCACTCGCCGTGCTGTGCGCCCCCCTGATCCACGAGAACCTGGTGAAGGGCTGCGTGCTGGTGGCGCGCGGCTTCCAGGATTCTGGCTACGCGGACGCGGAGGTCGAGCTGGTTGCCGCCATTGCCCACCTGCTGGCCGGACGCCTCAGCGAAGAGCCGGTGGAGCGGCCCCCGGAGCGCAGCGACGAGGTCGAGCGCATGGTGCGGTCGGCGCATCCAGGGCGCATGGCGGACCGCCTGATGGAGTACCTGCATGGCGGTCCCTTCGGGGGACCGAGCGTGACCCGCGAGCAGGGCGTCGTGGTGTATGCGGAGCTCACCGGCGTCGAGGACAAGCTGGATCATGTACCGATCGAGGCGGCCGAGAAGCTGATGGCAGAGTTCCATGCCCGCGCTCTTGAAGCCGCGGATCGCTTTGGCGGCCACCTCGAGGCCGCCTTCGCGTGCGGGGTGGCGCTGGTCTTCACCGGATCCGAACCGCACACGGCGCTGACGGCCCTGCGTGCCGCGGTCCGCGTCGCCTCGCTGAACCTGGCGTCGCTGATCCCGGGCTTCGACACGGCGGGTGTTCGCGTCGGGGTCGATGTCGGCCCCTTGACCACCGGTCTCATCGGCCGCGAGCGCGTGATGTACATGCTGATGGGCAAGGCCGCTCGGGTGGCAGCGCGCGTCGCTGACGTGGCCCAGAGCGGTCAGGTCGTCGCCACGGCCGAGCTGCGCACCGTCCTGGGCAATCAGAGCAACGTGCAGGTGGTGGCGCTGGGACCCCATGCCCTGCGCGGCTTTGCACGGCCGGTCGAGCTGTTCTTGCTGGACGATCCCGCGCTGCGGGGTGAGGAGGGTGCATCGTGAGTGCCGAGGCCCTTCCCAGGACCTTCGGTCCCTACACCTTGATCAAGCTGCTGGCGCGCGGCGGCATGGGTGAGATCTACCTGGCCCGGACCACCGGTCTGGCGGGCTTCCAGAAGTACTGCGCGGTCAAGAAATTGCTCGAGAAGTTCACCCACGACAACGACGTCACCACGCGCTTCATCGACGAGGCCAAGCTCGGCGCTCGCCTGTGTCACCCCAACGTGGTGCAGGTCAGCGATCTGGGACGTATCGGTGACGAGCTGTACATGGCCGCGGAGTTCGTCGACGGGTTCGACCTGCGCCGCATCCTGCGCTTTTGCCACGAGAAGAAGAAGCGCATCCCGCTGGACACTGCGCTGTTCGTGGTGCGCGAGATCCTCAGCGGCCTGGCCTATGCCCACAAGCAGGTCGACGCCGAGGGCCGGCGCATCAACCTGATCCACCGCGATATCAGCCCACAGAACGTGCTGGTGTCCTTCGAGGGCGAGGTCAAGATCATCGACTTCGGCCTGGCCAAGTCGACCCAGCGCAGCCAGGAAACCCAGGCCAACGTTCTGCTCGGCAACTTCGGCTACATGTCGCCGGAGCAGGCCCGGGGCAAGAAGCTCGACGAGCGCACCGATGTTTACTCGGTGGGCATCGTGCTGTTCGAACTGGTCACCGGGACAAAGCGTTTCATCGATGACAACCCGATGTCGCTGCTCGAGAAGGTGGCCCATCCCGCTCCCCTGATGCCCAGCGAGCGCGCCGAGGGCGTGCCCACCGAGGTGGACGCGATGTACGCCCGGGCGGTGGATGCCGACCTCGAGCGTCGCTACCGCGATGCGGCACATTTCCGGGACGAGGTCACTCGCGTCCTGCACCGCATCAACCCGCGCGCCGCGCGCGAGCACCTGGCGGGATTTCTCGAGCACCTCTTCCTGGGTGGGCCAGCGCCGCAGACCCATGCCGCTGACGACGACCCACTCAACAAGTCGGTGTCGCTGGCGGTGGCGGATCTGGTGGCGAGCAGCCCGGCGTTCACCGCGTCCAAGGAGAACGATCTCAAGAATCGTGCGATGGGGGCCTTCGACGACAACTCACCCCAGACCCAGGAGATGCCCCTGCTTCGCGCGGCGCGTCTCGGAGACGCCCTCGACGAGGGAACGCTGCTAGGACGCGATCCCGAGCCCATGGCGCAGGTCGAGCCGGTGGTGACCGGGAGCGCGGATCCTGCGAATCGGGCACCCCAGCTTGCGCACGACGATGTCCCCGAGGTGGAGCCACCCACGGGGGACAGCGCCCGCGAGAGCACCGATCCTGCCAACCGGGCACCCGTGGTGCTGGTCGAGCCGCTGCAGCTGGACCTCCCGGACAGCTCGGCCTTTGACCAGCCAGAAGAATCGCTTGCAGCGACGGAGATTCACGACGCACCGGCCCTGGACGACGATGAACCGACCCGGGTCGGCTCCGCGCCGCCACCACGGGCAGGCGAAATACCCCCTGATGCACCGGTGACCCCGGCAGCCCTCGAGTTCGAGGAACTCACGCCCGTCATCGAGGACGACTTCCTCTCCGCGAGCGACGGTGACATCGAGATCGATGCTCCTGCTCCGACGGGATTCATCCAGGTCAAGCCGCCTCGCGTTGAAGCGCCGCCTGCGAGGGTCGCGCCACCGCAGCCTCCGCCGCTGCCCTCCTTCAAGGCGCCCCGCGCGCCGACCCCGGCACCCCAGGCCGCCATCCCCACCGGGGGAGAGACCCGTCAGCCCGCACACCGCGCCTTCCCCGTGCCGCAGCACGCCGTGGAGGACGAGGCCATCGAGATCGACGTCGAGGAGGCTCCGCCGCCCCTGCCTCAATCGCTCACCAGCGACCTGGAACTCCCCGCGGGGGACAGCCAGCAGCCCCAGGACCCCTTCCACGAGAGTCTGATCATCGACTTTGACGATGTGGTCGAGGGGACGGGCGCCGGCGATGCTGCCGGAGCTTCTCTGCCCCGCAGCCCACAGTCCTCTCCCGGCCATGCGGGCATGGCACAGGGTGCCACGCGGCCCCCACCCCTCCCCTCGGGCAAAGGTGTATCACCACGACCCGGTGCCCCGGCGGGGAATGAGGGCTTGTTCCGCGAGGGAGCCAGGATCCGGCCCGCGGCGTCGGTCCGACCGCTGCGACCTGCCATCTCGAGCGGGACCGGCGTGGTCGGGCGCAGCCGGCCCGAGCCCCGACGCAAGCGCGACGACAGACCCGTACTCAAGCGAGATGAGACCGCCGACCGCTCGAACGACGACAAGGACAAGTCCTGAGCGGACTGCGAATTGGGCTCTCAGCCTGTACGTGCTGACCGCTTGTAGTTGAGGATCATCCCGAGCAGCGAGGCCAGGCCCACCATGCCAAGCAGCACCCACACGATCCACGGATTGTAGGTGTCCCACAGCACGCGGGCGGCGTCGTAGGAGCTGGTACCTGGACCCAGCTTCTCGGACAGGGTCGCCATGAGCTGGTTGGGGTCTATCTTGGCGGCCTCGTCCACGGACATGCCGAACTTCTCGACCAGATAGCGGCGCGCGAACACGGTGCGCGACGAGAAGGTGTCGTACAGCGGCCCAGACAGGCCGTTGCCCGCAGCCCAGCCTATGGCGAAGGGGATGTTCGAGTAGCCCATGTACAGCGCCTTCTTGTCCGGCGGCGCGATCATGCCGATGTACTCGCTGAACTTGGGGCTGCAGATGATCTCGCCGATGGCAAAGACGAAGATCATGAATGCGACGACGATGCCCACAGGGGTCAGGCCTGAGCCCACGAAGCCGATGAGCCCGATGGTCATGCCTAGCACCAGGGCCACCATCATGTGGAAGCGGCCAAAGAACCAGCTCAGGGGTAGCACCAGCAGGATGATGGTGAAGGAGTCGATGTTGATGAGCATCTCGGGCTTGGCCGCGCCGTCGGCCATGACGAAGCTCTTGGCGCCGTCTCCCAGCAGCGAGGTCAGCAGAGCTCCCACGTCGCGGGCATCGACCCACTCGTCGATGAAGTTGGGCAGCAGGTCCCACAGCTGCATGAACATGAACCAGAAACCCGAGATGATGAGCAGGAAGCGCAGCATGTTCTTGTCACGCCACAGCACGAGCAGGGTGTCGGTGAACACCTCCATCCCGGCCTTCTTTTTACTCTCGGCGGAGATCTCCGGCTCCTTGAACAGGAAGATGGCGGGCAAGAAGTTCCAGGCGGTGACCAGGGCCGCACCATAGAACACGTACGACCAGGTGGGGTTGGCCTCGTCGCCACGCGCGGCCGCGGCGGCCATGGGCGCGATGAAGCCGCCGATGTTGACCACCCAGTAGAAGATGCCAAAACCCAGACCCGAGTTGCCCTCGTTGAGCGATTTGGCCACCATGCCCTGCACCGGTGGCTTGAAGATGGCGGTGCCTGTGCCAACGCAGATGCCCGCTGCCATCATGGTCCAGAAGCCCGTGGCGTTGGCCATGACCACGTAGCCGCCGATGTTGATGACGAAGGCCAGGAACATGCTCTTCTTGTAGCCGTAGGTGTCGGTATAGCCGCCGGACACCATGGGCAGCAGGCACTGGATGAGCGCCCAGACCATGTAGATGATGCCCTTTTCAGAGTAGCTCAGCCCGAGCTCGGCCGAGCCCGTGCCCACCATGTACAAGGGCAGCACGGCGCGCACGCCGAAGAAGGCCAGGCGCTCGCCGGCCTCGATCATGTTGGCGACCCAGAAGTTGGCGCTCATCGCGCGAACCTGCTCGACCAGGGGCACGGCTTTCTTGGGGGCGTCGCTCATGAAGTCCTCACACGGAGCCTGGGGCGCTCGGGTTCATCGGTGTCGAGCCGGTTTTTTACGCGACGGGGCAGGGGGGGGCAAGGGCGGTTTGAGCCTCCGGCCCTGCACCTCACCCTCGACAGTCCGCGACGTCACCCCCTGCGCAGGCATGGCAGGGCCGTTCAATTCACCGTCACCGCTACTCCGGCGTGGTCCGAGGGCCAGAGCCCGCCCGGGCTGCGCTGATCTGGCGTGACACCCTGTACCGCCACCCCGGTGGCGTCGAGGCCACCGCGCAGGAACACGTGGTCGATGCGTGTATGCAGGGACGAGGTCGTGTTGCCCAGGTCCGCGGCCTGGCAGCAGGTGCCAGACTCGCTCTGGCCCGCAAGCAACCAGGTGTCGTCGAAGCCGGCCTCGACCACGGACTGGTACACCGGGTTGCCTGGCGCCGCGTTGAAATCCCCCACCAGCACGGTGGGCAGGTCGGTGGCGGCGAGGGCCTGTACCAGCTCGCTGACCTGGCCCTGCTGCACGGTGTTGGGGCTGCCCGGAATCTCGAGGTGGGTGTTGACGAACCAGGATCGCCTGTCCTTGAACAGGAGCTCGACGCTGACCCAGGCCTTGGGCACGGAGATGGCGAAGGGCGTGCCAGGGATGGGGTAGCGGGTCATGTTCGTGTAGTGATGCTTCGCGGGGTTCTCGACGACAACATCGCTGCGCGCCAGCACCACATCGCGATCGGTGATGCGGATGTCGTCCTCGCCGCCGGTCGTGGTCATGGGTGCCTCGAAGTCGACGTTGTCCATGCTCACGGCCACCACGTAGTCCTGCCCTCGCGCCACCAGCGCCTGCTGCAGCAGGTCCAAAAAGTCCAGGACGACGGTTGTGGCTGGCGTGCCCGTCCAGCCATCGCTGGGTGACTGCAGTCTGTACAGCTCGACCTCCTGCAGTCCCACCAGGTGCGGCTGCGCGGCGGCGATGCGATCGGCGATGGCCTCGGCGCGATCCGCGAAGTCGGTGGCCTGCACCGCGGCCCAGGCCGCTGCCGTGGCCGCCGGTACCTGGTCGATGGAGGAGACCGAGAACAGGGACTCGAAGGCCGTGCCCAGGTACAGGTTCCAGGTCAGCACCTTGAACGAGCGGTCGACGGTGGGTTCGGGCTCGTCGGGAGGTGGTGTGGGGGTGCAGGCCAGCATGGCAGCGAGGAGCAGAGCAGGAATGCTGATACGTATCGACATGGTGCGTCCTCGTCGTCAGAGCCAGCGCCTCAACAGCGTCAAGCCGCCGAAGGCGACGACCACCGGGACCATGATGGCGTAGGTGTGACCCGACGTGAGATCGAAACCCACCACGGATCCGGGCGGTGCCGGATGCAGCTTCGCATAGCCCAGGTAGAAGGCACCCGCCCCGCACGCCAGCAACCCACCCACGCGGTTGATCCGGTACCAGGCCCTGTCGTCGGCCATGGCCTGGCGTGATCGGAAACCGTAGATGCGGTTACGCGGTACGAGGCCCAGCAGCAGGGGCAGGCCGAGGACCACAAAGAGCATCGCGGGGATGAAGAAGGGTTGATCGGTCAAAGTCGCCTCCGGCTCGGTTACTCGAAGATCTTTTCTCCCTCAACATCCCAGTTCTTGGCGTCGTGCTCGATGTCGCGCTTGGCAGGCTTCTCGCCCATCAGCTCGGCGTAGTACTCGTGCTGGATGAGCAGGTTCATGATCTGGTTGGTGCCGGTCCAGATCATGGTCAGGCGCGCGTCCCGCAGCAGGCGCTCGACCGGGAAGACGTCGGTGTAGCCGATGCCGCCGAGGATCTGCATGGCGTTGTTGATCACGGTCCAGCTGTTCTCGGTCGACACCTTCTTGGCCTCGCTGACCAGGCGCCGAGCGTCCAGGCCAGCGTCGACGGTGCGGGCTGCCGCGTAGCACAGCGCCCGCGCTGCATCGAGCAGGGCAATGCTGTCGGCGACCATGAAGTTGACGGCCTGGAACTTGTGAATGGGCCTGCCAAAGGCCTTGCGCTTGGTCGAGTAGCGGGTGGCCACCTCGAGCGCGGCCCGGGCCGACCCCGCGGCTCCGGCTGCCGAGGTCAGGCGCTCGGGTATCATCATGTAGTTGAAGATCTCGCCGCCCTGGCCCTCGGCACCGATGCGGTTGCCGACGGGCACGCGGCTGTCCTTGAACTGGATGCGCCCGGCGCCGCCGCCACGCGTGCCCATGAGCCCGTAGATGTGGTGCACCACCACGCTGTCGTCGCGCTCGACCACGAACACCGAGATGTTGTGGTGCGGGTCCTTGCCGTCGCCGGTGCGGGCGTAGACCAGAAAGAAGTCCGCGCCTTCTGCCCCCACCACGAAGCGCTTCTGGCCGCTGAGCACGTAGTGGTCACCGTCGCGGCGTGCAGTACACGTGGCGCCGAAGAAGTCGCTGCCACCGCGCGGCTCGGTCAGGGCCTCGGCGCAGGTCTTGTCGCCGGCCAGCATGGGGCGCAGGAAGCGCGCCTTGTGCTCGTCGGTGCCGAAGCGGTGCAGGGCCTCGCCGACGATGCTGGGCAGACTGAACAGGCAGCCCAGGGATGAGGACAGCACGCCGATCTCCTCCAGCGCCACGATCTCCGAGGTCCAGGGCAACCCACGGCCACCCCAGGCGGTGTCGAAGCGCAGGCCAATGAGGTTGGCACGGCCCAGGGCCTCGAGGTACTGCCGCGGGTACTGGATTTTCTCGGCGTCCATGTCGCGCACCAGTGCCGCGGGGACCTGGGTGGCGACGAAACGACGCACCTCGTCTCGCAGCGATCGATCACTTTCGGTGAGCAGTGCCTCCAGCATCGCGTCCTCCACGCATCGCGGGTTGTGCCGGCCCGACACGACCGCTAGCCTTGCCAGCCTCGCGCACCCGGGCCGGAGCGCATGCTAGCAGACGCGTCGCTGCAACGCAGGCCCAGGTCGCCCCGCTGGAGGATGGTGATGTCGATACAGCATTGTTCGCGCTGCCCGCTGTTTTTCTCCGTGCTGCTGAGCACGGCCCTTTTCGCCGTTGTGGCCCGTGCGAATGACGGCCGTGATCGCTACCAGCAGGGCTACCCCAACGTGATGGTCCACCTGGATGGTCCGCTTTCCCCCGAGGCGGGCTATCGCGTGCTGGCCGACGACATGGAAGGCGGTGCCGACGGCGACCCGGCCTTTCGCTGGGGACAGAAGCACGCCCTGGCCGTGGTCGAGGTGGCTGCGCGGCACACGCGACAGGCCCTGGGCATGGGCCCCTTCGAGATGGCGCTGTTCGACATGTCGGCGGAGAACGGCGACACGCCGGTGGATTTTGGATGGAAGCGTGCGCTCAAGCCCGGCGAGCTGTCACCACCACCGCGCGGTCGCCACCCCGGTGGATCCCACGACGGTGGTCTCAACCTCGACCTCGGCTACTACCTGACCTCACTCAAGGGCAAGGTTCTGGCCGAGGACTACGCGGCCTGCACCGAGCACCACGACGCCACCGCCAGGGACGCTGCCGGCAAACCTGTGGACGTGAACCGGTGCACGGGCCCTGCCGACCGCCTGGACGTGGAGCGCCAGAGCTTCTTCGTGCTGGAGTTGCTTAAGCTGCACCGCGATCGCTTCGGAGCCTCGCTCATCGACGAGAGCGGCATGGATCAGAAGGTCAAGGAGGCGGTGCTGGGGCAGCTGCTGGCGTGGGAGAAGAGCAAGCGCCACGGTGTGACGAGGCAGCACATCCAGGACCTCGAAGCCCTGTTCAGCCACGACCGCTGGGGTGGCTGGCAAAAATTTCATCACCACCACATGCACCTGCGCATCCAGCCTTTTCGCACCACCGGTCCGCTGCGGGATGCGGCCACTGGCATCGAGGTCGAAGCACGCAAGGTGCGCGCGGGTTTGCTGGCCCAGGCCCACGCGGACTGGCCCGTGGCCCTCGATGCGCAGGCCCTGAGCTACAAGCTGGAGCGCAGTGTCGAGGTGCACGCGGTCAAGCTGCGCGAACGCCCGACGGTGCAGGTGCGCACGGTTCGCTTCCGGCTCGACGGCGGCGAGTGGGTCGAGCCCGACGAACCGCGGGACGATTTTCGCTACATCTTTGACCTGCCGCCGGGTTTGCGACCCCAGGGCGGTACCGTCACGGTCGAGGCCGAGGTCTCCACCGCCTCGGGCAAGACCAGCACCATCAGCACCACCCTGGCCTTGCCGCGCCTCGATCCTCGTCTGTTCGTGGCTTACCAGCCTGGCGCCATCGGTGGCGGCGCGCGCATCAAGGGGCGCGAGGTGCGCGCCCAGCTGGAGCTGCCGGTGCACCTCAAGCCTCTGGTCACGGGAGTGCGCTATCTCCTTTACCCGGCCGACGGCGGTGCGCCCGAGGTGCACGTGGTCGATGCAGGTTGGTTCGCACCCGCTCCGGACGCCCAGGCGCCCGAAGGTGGCACGCGCAGCCGTGGCAAGCTCGACGGGCTTCCACTGGTGGTCAAGCCCCGCTTCACGACTGCCGTGGCCCTGGTCGAGGCCCAGGTGATGTTCTCGAGTCGGATGACCGTGAGCGTGCCGCTGCTTGTCCAGGTGCCATGAAGTCCTGAAGATCTGTCGGTGGCTTGCCCGAGTTTCAGAGTTCCACCAGTTCGTAGGACCTGCTGCCGAGCCCCATGCGCTCGGCCGCGGCGAGCTGCACGCTGGCGTCATGGCGGGGATAGGACATGCTCTCCAGGCTCTTGCCAGCCTGGCGGGCGACCAGATCCAGGGCGGCCTGGTCGATGGCCACCGGATCCGTCGAGGCCAGCAGGCCGATGTCGTCGAGCAGGGGCTTCTGATCCAGACCCAGGCAGTCGCAGTCCTTGGTCACCTGCATCACGCTGGTGACGAAGCCGATCTTGCCCTTCTTTTCGCGCACGACGGCCGCGGCGTGGTCCACCACCCGCTCCTGAAGCTCCCGACCCATGATGCCCCAGCCGAACTCCACCGCTGTGTCGCGGCAGATGGCGATGCACTCGCCGCAACCGATGCAGATCTCGCCGTCGATGTGGGCGGCGCTGTCCACCGTGATGGCGTCGGAAGGGCACCACTGGGCGCAGGTGCCGCAGGCCGTGCAGCGATCCTCCGAGATGTGCGGCTGCTGGCCGTGGTGCTGGCGCAGCTTGCCCTTGCGGGAAGCGCAGCCCATGCCGAGGTTCTTGAGGGTGGCGGCGAGACCTGTGCCCAGGTGGCCGGTGGCGTGGCTGAGCACCAGCACGCTGCGCGCCTGCAGGATGCCCGAGGCCATGGCCACGGTCTCGAAGTGTGTGCCGTCGACCCGCACCTCGATCTCGTCGGCGCCGATGAGGCCGTCCGCAGGGATGAAGGGCGCGCCCACGGCCTCGATGGTGAAGCCGTGATCGTGTGCCACCCGGGCGTGGCTGACGCCGTTGTCGCGCGGACTGCGATACAGCACGGCGGTGTCGGTGAGAAATGGGGTGGCGCCGGCCGCGATCACACAGCGGACCAGGGGTGCCACCACCGCGGGCGAGATGAAGGTGCGGGTGCCGGGTTCGCCCACGTGCACCTTGATGGCGGTGAGGTCGTGCCGCGTGAAGAGGGCGTCGAAACGGGCGGCCACCCACAGCCTGTGCAACTTCTCGTCGAGGAGCTGGGGTGAATCGGTGGCGGCCGCGGCGATGAGATGGACCTGGCTCATGCCTCAGCACTAGCAGAAGGTCCCGGGCCTGGGCCAGCGCCGAGACGGTGAAGAAAGCCTCGACAAGCGCTGTCGCTTCGTGCATCGTGACGCAGTGCGTAATAACGCAGTCAGGAGGAAATAAGCCATGGATCGCGAGAAGATCGTGTTCGCCGCCCTCAAGCCCATCGACCTCACCATGGGTGCCGTGGTGCAGGGCCTCAAGGCCACGGGTGCTCTCGACAAGGTCACGGACAGCTTCTATGGCCTCGCCGGAAAAGTGATGCGGGGCATGTACGAGAAGCAGAACGACCTGCGCTCCGAGGGGCTGGAGAACGTGCCGACCCAGGGTGGCTTGCTGTTCGCCTCCAACCACCAGAGCTGGAACGACGTGCAGGTCATCGGTGCCTCCTGTCCACGCCGGCTGCGCTTCCTGGCCAAGGCCGAGTTCGAGACCTGGCCGCTGTTGCGCCACCTGATCGCGCTGAGTGATTCACCCTTCATCCGTCGCGGCGGCGACAAGGCGGGCATGCAGCAGGCCGTGGCGTCGCTGCAAGAGGGCAAGGCCCTGGTGATCTTCCCCGAGGGCACCATCCCTGGAGAGGAGGATCTGGGTCGTCACCAGGTCGAGCCGGACACCGGTCTGCTGCGCGGTCATACCGGCGCGGTGCGGCTGGCCGCGGCGGCCAGGGTGCCCATCGTGCCCATAGGCGTCTCGGGCACCGGCGCGTCCTTCCCGCCCGAGGTCTACCCGCGCCTGGAGCTCCTCGAGGCGCCCAAGCCGGTGCCGGTCACCGTTCGCTACGGCGAGCCTATCACCTTCGACGAGCTCTACGACCACGAGCCCAGCCGCGACGAGCTGCACGCGGCCACCAAGAAGCTCATGCTTGCCATCTCGGCCCTGGTCGACCACCACCGAGGGTTCGTGCCCACGCAGGTCCCGGCGCAGCCTCTCGAGCAGGTCGATCGGCTGGGTGTGCTGCTGCTGCACGGCTTCACCTCGAGCGTGCGCACGGTCGACGGCATGGTGCCGCAGCTGGAGCAGGCAGGCATCCCCTATCGCGTGCCCATCCTGCGTGGTCATGGCACGCACTACACCGCGCTCGAGGGTGTGACCGCCCAGGACTGGTACGACGACGCCGAGGCGGCGCTGCTGGATCTGCTGCGCGAGGTCGACAAGGTGGTGGTGCTGGGATTCTCGATGGGCGGCCTGGTCGCGCTCAACCTCGGTATCCGTCACCCCGACAAGATCGCCGGCGTGGTGACCTGGGCGGCCTTCCTGCGTCCGCGCGATCCGCTGGCGCCGCTGACGCCACTGCTGGGCAAGTTTGCGCGCAGCTGGCCCATGCCCAACCCTTACAATGACAAGACCCTGGCAGCGAACAGCGAGAACTACCCGCGCTGCATGACCGATGCCCTGGTGGCCCTGATGCGCTACGCCGAGGACACCGAGAAGCGTCTGGGGCAGTTGCACACACCGATCTGCGTGCTGCAGTCGAAGAAGGACCAGATCACGGATCCGGTGGCCGCCAATGTCATCTACCGCGATGTGTCGTCGACCTACCGCGAGATCCACTGGTTCACGCGCTCGGGTCACGAGATGGGGCAGGACCTCGAGAGTGCGGCAGTGTTCGAGACGAGCCTGGCCTTTGCCCGCCTGTTCAAGAAGGGCGCCGGCGGCAACGGATCCGCTCACTGATCTTCGCCCGGTGGGACTGTCCTGCCAGCTTCCGGACCTCAGCGACGCGTGTTCAAAAAAGAGAACTCCTCGTTGCGTCGAGACACCGCGAACAGCTCGAAGCCGTGAACCCGCAGACGCTGCACCGCCTCGCGGGTGACGGCCGCGCGCCGGGGGTGTTGCCGGTGGTGAAACTCGATCAGGAGCTGCCGCACTGACGGGCCGCTGTGCAGCAGATCCGGCAGGGCCTCGTACTCGCTGCCCTCGATGTCCAGCTTGAGCAGGTCGATGTGATCGTGGCCCAGCGCCCTCGCCAGCGTGCTCAGGCGGCGCACCTGCAGGCACTCGACGTCAGTGGACACGCCCTGGGTCGCACGCAGCGACGAGAAGGACACATGACTCGGATCCTCGGGCGGCACCATGGCCAGCTCTCCGTCGTGGCCGGCCAGGCCCAGAGGGTGAACCTCGAACGCCTCGGGCAGGGACTGGGTCTGCAGCCAGGCCAGGCAGCGCGGAGTGGGATCAAAGCCATGCACCCGGCCTCCGAAGCGCTCGATCAGGGCCAGGTCAAAGCTGACGTCGAAACCAATGCCAAAGCAGTAGAACACGCTGTCTGCACCCAGCCCGTCAGGGCACAGGGTCCAGCCCCCGTAGTCGCTGCCCAGGAACTCGGTGCGGCAGTGCAGGGAAGGGCGCAGCCAGGGCTCGCGGCCCAGAACCACCTTGGCGCCTAGGCGTGCCGTGCGCAGCAAGTCGTCGACACTCCACATGGCCGCGCAGGCTAGCATCCAGGGGTTTTCTTTTCACGTGAGCCAAGCATAATCGCGCCCTCGGTCGACGATGCAGGTGGCCCCGTGACCAGGCAGGCAGCAGATCCCGGTGCGCTCCGCGTCCATGCCTTCAGCGTGGCGCCGAGCCCACGTTACTTCCAGCCGTTGATCCATCTTCAGCGCACGGGCCGCATCGCCCACTTTGGCCTGCACTCGTTGCGGCTGCTGGCTCCCTGGCTCAAGAGCCTGGCGCAGCAGCACGGCATGATGCAGGACAGGCCCATCGAGCCGGCGACCTGGCGCGACGTGCTGCGAGGTGTGGGCGAGCTCGGCCAGCTCCTGCGCAGCGACGTGGTGGTGCTGGCCATGGAACCTTATGACGCGCGGGTGGCGGCCTTCGTGCCCGTGGTCAGGGCCTTGCAGGCGCGCGGTGTGCGCGTGCTCTACCACACCTCGTGGCCGTTCTGGGACGGTGAGTACCAGCCTCGGCGGTCACTGCCCGGAGCGCGGCGGGCCTGGTCCCTGTTCCTGGAGACCGTGAACAGTGTGTGCGTGAACCAGGGCGCTCTGAACGCCATGCAGGCCCGGACCCGAGGTGCCGTTCGCATCCCGCACCCGGTGGATCGCGCGCAGTTCTTCGCTGACGAGGGCGCAACGTCGGCGACGCTCCCCTTTGGCTGGATCACCGTGGCACGGCTCGCACCGGGCAAGGGGCTCGAGGCTCTGATCGAGGTCTTTCGCCACCGTGATCCCGCTCAGGCGAGGCTGACCATCGTCGGCGATGGGCCCCTGGAGCAGGATCTGCGCGATCGCGCCGCGGGGACGGCGGTCGAGATCCGGCCCTTCTCTGGGGAGGCGCTCCCGGGCTGGCTGAGGCAACACCAGGGCTTCGTGCTCAACTCGCATCGCCACGGTCGCTGGGAGGAGCTGTTTGGCATGACGCTCATCGAGGCCATGGCCTGCGGCCTGCCCGTCATCGCCACCGACTGCAGTGGTCCCAAGGAGCTCATCGTCGACGGTGAGACAGGCGTCCTGATCCCGCAACAGGACGAGGTGGCCCTGGCCAGAGCCCTGCGCCGCATCGAGGGAGATTCCGAGCTACGCCTCGGGCTTCGCACGCGAGGGCTGGAGCTCATCGATCGCTGCTACGATCTCGAGCGCATCGCGCAGCAGTGGCAGGCCGCGGTGGAGGGCAGAGCCTTCGCGCCCCCTGCGGCTGAGGCCAGCGCGTGACCCGACCCCGGCGCATCCTCGTGGTCAGCACTCTCTATCCGCCGCATGTGATCGGCGGTGCCGAGCTGGTGGCGCAGCAGCTCGCGCGCGGTCTGTTGCGGCGCGGGCAGCAGGTCGCGGTGCTCTCCACCTGCGGACCGGATGCGGGACCAGGCCTGCATGTGGGTGAGGACCAGGGCGTGCCGGTGTGGCGATTCTTCCCTCGCAACGCCTACTGGACGTATTCCACCCGCGAGCGCCCCTTGCTGCGCAAGATCGCGTGGCACGCGCGCGACGCCTACAACGCGCATACCTCTCGGGTTGTCGACGAGCTGCTCGACCGGCTGCACCCGGACCTGGTGCACACCCACAACATCGACGGCTTCTCGCCCGCGGTCTGGCGTGTGGTGCAGGCGCGAGGCATCCCGATCGTGCACACCGCCCATGACTTTCACCTGGTGTGCCCGCGCGCCCGGCTGCTCCATGGGTCGGGCGAGCTGTGTGTCCAGGCGCCGTGGCCCTGCCATCTGTACCGGCGCTGGTACGCGCGCTTTGCCGACGCCATCGATCCGTTCTGCGCACCGTCGCGCTTCTTGATACAGGAGCACGAGCGGCTGGGCTTGCAGCTGCGGTCCTCGCGGGTCGTTCACAACGGGCTGGAACCCGTGCCGGGCGAGGCCCCGGAGCGGACACCTGGTCCCTTGCGAGCGCTGTTCCTGGGCCAGCTCGAACCCCACAAGGGTGTCCGCGTGCTGCTCGACGCGCTGCGCATGATCCCGCGCAAGGTCGTGTTCGAGATCACCGTGGCCGGAACGGGTTCCCTGCTCAGGCACGTGCAGGCCTGTGCCGCCGATGATCCGCGGCTGCGCGCCGTCGGTTTTGTCGACGGTGAGGCCAAGCGCGCCCTGCTCGAGCAGAGCGACGTCATGCTGGTGCCCTCGCAGTGGTACGAGAATGCTCCCCTGAGCGTGATCGAAGCCCTCCACCATGGCCTGCTGGTGGTGGCGAGCGACATCGGAGGCATCCCCGAGTATGTGGAGTCCGGCAAGACCGGTCTGCTGGTGCAGCCGGGAGATCCGGGCGCCCTGGCTGCAGTGATGGCCACGCTGTCCGGATATCCCGGTCGTCTGCAGCTCATGCAGCAGGCCGCACGCCTGTCCGCCGGGCGTTTCACTGTCGAGCGCATGATCGATGCCTACACCGAGATCTACGACGAGCGGGTCGGTATGCGACGTCAGTAGCTGTCGTTGGGGACCATGCACAGGAAGACCAGGGGCTCGTCGCCACTGGCCCGGAACTGGTGCTCCTCGTCGCCAGGCACGAACACAGAAGCTCCGGGGCGCAGCGGGTTCGTGCCTGCGGGACCCACGACCTCGCCCTGGCCGGACAGGATGTAGACCTCGTGCTCCCAGGCATGGCGGTGTCTGGGTGTGTGCCCGCCGGCGGCGATCTCGAAGCGGCGCATGGCAAAGTTTGGCGCGCCCTGCTTCTTGTCGATGAGCCAGCGAAGCTGCACACCCTGCACATCACCTGCAGGGGTCTCGGCTTTGAATTCGGTGTAGTGCTTGACCAGCATGGCAACCTCCGTCACACGCGATGTAGCGACGAGAACCACGATGGGCAGTGTCGCCGCTTGTTGTCGGTCATGGCAGGTTGGTCTGCAGGGTGGTAGGCAAGGGAGATGCGAGGGACGAAGATCTGGATAGCTGCTGTTACGTGGGGGGTGGTGGCTGTCGTGGCCGCGCCAGGATCCGCGCTGGCCGATGAGGTGCCTGCCTCCGCTCCCGCGTCTGCGCCGAGCCCTGCACCCGAATCCATCGCCGAGGAGCTGTGGGCAGGCCACCAGCTCGTCACCGGGAGCCGCCCGCTGCCTGTGTTCGGGGACATCGAGACCCGCGGCGAGAGCTTCGTGCTGGCACGGGCGCGGATCACCTCCGATCGCATCGAGCTCGAGCAGTGGCCCTGCGTGTTTCGCTTCAAGCCTGTGCTGGGAGTGAGCGTGCGCATGTCCGCCGCGACCATGAAGAAGCTGCCCAGGGCGCGCATCCGGTTCCTGGCCACGGGGGACCAGGCCTACCGGGCGCCCGCCTGGGAGGTGGGCTGGGACCGCCAGGACCTCGACGGTGACGGTCACCCGGGCGTCACAGTGCAAGTCGACAACGCCTTTTGCGACGGAGAGGTCTACACCGCAAGCCGCTCCACCAGTACTGCCCTGGCGCGGCGGTTGGCCGACGGGCTCGAGGGCGACGTCACGGTGCGCACCCGCGAGCGGGTCCACGACGCCTCGCGGCTCTGTCTCAAGGCCGGGTCCTCGGAGCGCGAGGAGGTCCAGCAAGGGCGTTTTCGCTACCGCCGGGTGGCGCCGGGCACGCGCTGCGAGGATCTGCAGATCGAGGCCTGGCCCGTACGCGTCGACGTCGAGGCGCAGCAAAAATGACAGCCACCCGAGAGGGAGAAGACAAGAAAATGGCAACGAACAGCAAGCGCAGGCGCGTGATCGTGGTCGGTGGCGGCGTGGCCGGACTGGTTTCGACCCTGGAGCTGGCAGCCCAGGGCTTCGAGGTGACCCTGCTCGAACGCGCCAACCAGGTCGGCGGCAAGATGCGCCAGGTGCGCATCGACGACCAAGGCATCGATGTCGGGCCCACGGTGCTGACCATGCGCTGGGCCTTCGAGAACGTGTTCGCCGACGTGGGCGAGAAGCTCGACGAGCATCTGAAGCTGGTGCCCGCCGAGGTGCTGGCGCGCCACGCGTGGCAGGACGGCGGGCGTCTGGACCTGTACACGGACCCTGAGCGCTCGGCCCGGGCCATCCAGGACTTCGCTGGCAAGAAGGAGGCCGAGGGTTTTCGCAAGTTCTCGGCCTACGCCAAGAAGATATACGAGGCCACGGAGGAACCCTTCATCCTGGCGCAGCGCCCGGACTTTTTGGCCATGGTCGGCTCGCTGGGCCTGAGCGGCATGGCCAAGCTCACGCGCATCGACATGCTGCGCAGCATGTGGAAATCCCTGGGTGACTTCTTCAAGGATCCGCATCTGCATCAGCTCTTCGCGCGCTATGCGACCTACTATGGCTCGTCTCCCTACATGGCGCCGGCCACCCTCAACCTCATCGCCCACGTCGAGCTTCAGGGGGTCTGGTTCGTCGATGGCGGCATGGTGCGCATCGCCGAGACCTTCGAGGCGCTGGCCAGGGCCCGCGGCGCCGAGATCCGCACCGGCGTCCACGTCGACAGGTTGCTGATGCGCGGCGACCGCGTACAGGGTGTGGTGACGGCCCAGGGCGAGACCCTTCAGGCGGACGCGGTCATCGTCAACGCCGATGTGGCTGCTCTGGCCACGGGCAAGTTGGGCTCCGAGCTGACCGGTTCGTTCAACGCGCCCGAGCTCAAGGAACGCTCGCTGTCTGCCCTGACCCTGGCCATGCGCGCGCGCACCAGTGGCCTCGACCTCATGCGCCACACCGTGTTCTTCAGCCGCGACTACAAGGATGAGTTCGAGCGCATCTTCGACCAACAGCTGCTGCCGCGCGAACCCACCACGTACATCTGCGCTCAGGACAGGCTCGACGACGGTGCGACCATCACCGGGCCCGAGCGCCTGTTCTTCATCATCAACGCTCCCGCGGTGGGCGACCGCCGCCGCTTCGACGACAAGGAGATCCAGGCATGCCTGCAGGCGACCTTCGCGATGCTCGAGCGCTGCGGCCTGAAGCTGGAGCGCGATCCCGCGGCCACGGTGGTGACCACGCCCCACGACTTCGAGCAGAGCTTCCCGGCGACGGGCGGGGCGCTGTACGGCTCGGCCACCCACAGCTGGAAGGGTCCGCTCAACCGACCGGCGGGCCGGACCAAGGTGCCGGGGCTGTACCTGGCCGGGGGCAGCGTGCATCCGGGAGCGGGGGTGCCCATGGTGACCCTGGGCGGGCGCCTGGCGGCTGCGGCGGTGCTCGAGGACCTTGCTTCGACAAGCCTGTCGCCGCTTCGGGTTACGCGTGGTGGTACCTCGACGGTGTGAGTGACGACGGTCGCCAGGGCATCACGGTCATCGCCTTCGTGGGCAGCGTGTTCTCGCCGGGCTACGCCAATGCGCGACGGCGCCAGCCCGACGTGGACCCGCTGGACTACTGCGCGCTCAACGTCGTGGTGTACGAGCGCGATCGCAAGTCCTGGGCCCTGACCGAGTGGCCGCGCCACGCCATCCACCGCGATGCAGACCACTTCGCGCTCGGACCCAACCGCCTGAGCTGGAACCAGGGTGCCCTGGAGCTGATCTTCGATGAGCGGCAATCGCCTTTTGGTCAGCCCCTGCGCGGGCGCCTGCGGCTGACCCCCGAGCACCTGTACGGCCACCCCGTGTACCTCGACCAGGCGCGCGAGCATCGCTGGTGGCCGGTGTGTCCGCACGCGCGCATCGAGGTCTGGCTCGATCAACCCGGTCTGCACTTCGTGGGCGCCGGCTACCACGACAGCAACGAGGGCGATGTCCCGCTCGAGCAGTCCTTTCGCTACTGGACCTGGTCCCGCGCCACCCTGCCCAAGGGCACGGCCGTGCTCTACGACGTGGACCCTGTGGCAGGACCACCCACCCGCCGCGGCTGGTTGTTCGACCACGACGGTCGGGTGCGGGACATTGCGGCGCCTCGTGCCCAGTCGCTACCGCCCGGGTTGTGGGGGGTGCCGAGGCACACCCGCGTGGATGAGGGTGCCAGCGCACGGGTCGAGCAGACCTTTGAGGACTCGCCCTTTTACATGCGCTCGCTGCTGCGAACGCGGCTGCTGGGCGAGGACGCCCTGGCCGTGCACGAGGCGCTGTCCCTGGAACGCTTCGATCAGACCTGGGTGCAACTGCTGCTGCCCTTTCGCATGCGGCGCCGGCGACGATGGAACCCCTGAGCGCGATCGCCGCCTGGATCTCCCTGGCCTGGGCGGCGCTCGCTGCGGGGCTGACCGGCGTGGCGTTGTTCCAGCGCTGGCGGTTTGGCATGCAGGCTCGCGCGTACCGCGCGCCGTCGGGGGCGCGGCCGCGGGTGCTGCTGGTGCGGCCCTGCGCGGGCGACGAGCCCTACCTCGAGCGCTGCCTGAGTTCCGTGGTGCGCGCCCGTCACCACCTCGACCTGCGCATCGTGCACGGCGTCAGCCAGGCCGACGATGGCGCCGTGCCCACGATCGTTCGCGTGGTCGAGCTCATCCGCGCGGCAGGCCTGCAGGCCGAACACCGGGTCGTGGCCCCGCGCGGCCCCAACCTCAAGGCCTCGACTTTGAGCGGCCTCACCGAGGAGCTGGCCGGGCAGTTCGACGTCGTGGTCAACGTCGACAGCAATGTGGATCTCGAGGGCTTCGATCTGGATGCCCTGGTGGCTCCTCTTGTCGCCGACACGGGCGTGGGTGCGACCTGGGCGCCGCCCCACGAACACAGCGATGCACCGACCCTGGGCAGCCGGGCGGCCGAGGCTGTGCTATCGGGATCGCTGCATGCCTTTGGCCTGCTCATGGGCCTGGACCCTGCTGGGCTGGTGGGCAAGACCTGGGCCCTGCGCAGCGATGCTCTGCAGGCCATGGGTGGCTTCTCGCCCCTGGTGAACTACCTGGGCGAAGACCACGAGCTGGCTGCTCGCGTGCAGCGCGCGGGTTTGCGTGTGGTGCCCATGCCATCACCCGTGCGCTCCTTGGTGGACCGACGCAGCGTCGATGACACGGTGCAGCGCCAGGCGCGCTGGCTCATGGTGATCCGGGCCCAGCGGCCATGGTTGTTGCTGACCTACCCGATGTTCTTCTGCGGTGCGCCCGCAGTCACGCTGCTGGCCTGGCTGGGTTCCCTGGCCCAGCCCCGCGTTGCTGGCTGGGCCCTGCTGCTCGCCTGGGCTGCCCGCTGGACCCAGTCTGCCCTGGCGCGACTGTTCTCGAACAGCCGTCCCGGGATCTCGATCGCGGTGGTCGATGCGCTGCTCGGAGACTGGGTGCTCTGGCGCTCGCTCGCTCGCTCGCTGGGATCGCGCGAGTTCGCGTGGCGTGGCCGGCGCCTGCGCATCGATCGCGGTGGCCTGCTATCGGCTGTCGACGGGAAGAAGTGAACGAGTTCGGCAGAATCAGACGCCGGGATCCCAGCTCGACGCCGGCAAGATCTTCCAGCCCGAGTCGTAGATGTCGGTCTTGATGCGCAGCACGCGCAGGGGCCAGGTACGGGTCTTGCCCTGCTTGAGGACTTCTTCGACCTCGAAGTGGTGGTACCACAGCTGGTACTCGCCGCGGCTGCCCAGCTCGGGCATGAGCTGGCGCAGGGGATTGTTCGCGTTCCAGTAGACCCAGGTGTTGACCCGCGCGGCGCGGGCGAACAGCGGGAACTTCCTGGCGAAGAGCTCGGCCTGGGCCTGGGTCGGCGCGATCACCTCGCGCGCCTGCTCGCGGGTGATCTCGGCAGCGGTCTTGAGCTTGTACTTCTTCTTCAGGTAGTCGCTGCCCAGGCGGTCAAGCTTCTTCAGCTCGCTGACGGCATCGGCGAGCTTGGCCTTCTCGACCACCTCGGGTTCGCGCTTGACGATCTTCCAGTTGGCGATGGCCACCACCTCGGCGTCCAGGGTCACCTTGCCCAGCAGGTAGGTCCGCGCGTAGTCCGGACCTGTGCCCTCCAGGGCGTTGAGGTAGTCGGTGGCGATGCGCAGGGGTTCGTCCGGTGCAGCCTCGGCCAGAGGTTTGTCAACGGGAGCGGGGGCCTTGGTCGCGGCCATCCCCATCAGGGCGAGAGTGCTGAGCAACACGAGCTTGGTGTGCATGGTCGGCTCCATCCCTGCCCCCCGCGGGGCCGCGCGTTGTGGCGAGCCAGGGATGATAGTCAGGGTGCGCGGGAGATCCAATGGTCGCGACTGAGGGTCCACGGTCACAACCCATTGCGGTCCTCTCCCGACCGGCGCAGCCGGGGAGCTGTGATGACGTCGCCCCCCGGCGTCATCAGGGGAGCCGGCGGATCACTCCGATGCCGCAGCCGGGCTCTTGACCCTGGTCACACTCCCCGACAACCAGGCGCGCGCGGTTCCGCCCTGGCTGGTGCAGGGAGCCAAAGACTTCAATGCCGCTGCCTCGACGCAGCGTCTGGCCGGGTCCACGATCTGCTCGGCAGTCGTGTTCTTCTTGGCCGGCAGCAGGAAGGTGGCCTTGGTGGCGTGACCCACCTCGTCAAAATGGACCTCGTAATAGAAGTCGAGCCTGGTGCGCTTGCCATGGTCCTTGAGCGCATAGGTGTCGTCGAAGGGGAAGTCCACCAGGCACTTCTTGAACGGGTTCCCGTCGCGCGGCAGCCGCCAGTCCTGCAGCGCCGGATCCGAAACCCTGGGTTTCTGCTTTCGCCAGTCCCTGTCCTGTGTGCGCTCCTGGTTCAGCGACAGCGAGATGATGTAGCGGCCGTCGCTGGTGACGACGTCACCACGGCGGATCTTGAGGCTCAGGTTGATCATGGTTTGGCTTTTACTCTCGCCAGCAAGCGCCTTCTCGACCACGGGCTGCAGACAGGCACGTACCTCCGCCTGGGCGGACTCGACCTCGACGTCAAAGCCGCGGCCCGAACGCCGTGCGAACACGCGCGTGCTCGATTCCAGCTGCGGATGGTCCAGGCAGGGGATGCTGGCCAGGTCGACGGCGATGCGGCGGTCCTGCTGCTCGACGTTCCAGGGGCGTTCCTTGAGCAGCGACCACACAGGCGCACTCGACGAGGCCTCGCGCTCTACCTCCAGCTCGGCGCTCTCCGACTCGACCGCGCGTTCGAGCCAACCTGTGCTGTCGAGGCCACCCAAGCCGAGGCCTCCCAGGATCCCACCAACACCCTCGCTGCCACCCGCGGCCTTCCAGTCGCGTACCCTGGTCGCAGCCAGTGCTGTGGCCAGGTCGGCCACGGTCTTGAACCGCTGCACCTTGCCCTGCGCGATGCGCCAGGTGAAGTACTCCGGCCGCGGCTTCATGGCGTCGTCGTCGGTGTCGTCCTCGTCGCCACTGCCAGTCGCTGACCTGAATGTCAGCTCGACTGCACAGGCGCCCCACTTCTCGCTACACTCGATGTTCCAGGCGGCCTGGCGCAGCTCACACGGACCACCACCACAGACCTTGCTATCGGCAGCCAGGGCCGCCAGTTCCTCGTCGCCCCCCGAGCGAGGCACGCGGCACTGCGGACCGTCCTCTCGCAGACCCTGGCGCAGACGTTCGAGCACAGGCCTTGCGCGGTCAGGCGGCACCGCGTCTTTGCCGAGCTTCCTGGCCACCGCCGCGACCGCTGCAGTCATGGTGGCGTTCTCCTCGCTGTTCAGGCGCCAGTCGTTGCTGAGAATCACGAAGCGGGGTGTGCTGGCATCGGCCTTGCCTGCCGCAGGCGGCTTTTCCGTTGCTGGCTTGCCAGAGGATCGCCTGGCCCTTGCGGGTGCGCTCGCGAGCAGACACAGGAGCACACTCAGCGCGAGTGGCGAGCACCTGCTCACCGACGAGACCCGGGTCTCAAACATGGTCACCTCCAGCGATGGCTGCCCCCAGCCTATCGAGCAGTCCAGGGTTGCTGATGAGAATTCTCACCCCCCCTATGCGTTCCTCGGAGGACCGCGCTTTCAGTTCGTCGATCCGGGTAGCAGCGCGCTGGCACTATGGTCAGATGGCTGACCGCAGATGACAGATGATCGGCTACCTCCCAGCTTCCCCGCAGCCCCGTCCTTCAATATCATGCGCGCCACAGCGAGGGAGCGTGCGCCACCGCCACCCAGCAACGAGGACAGCATGGACACCAAGCAGCTTTACGACGAGTACCTGATCACGAGCATGGTCGCCGGCTTCGAGCCCATCGTCGCCACCAGCGCCGAGGGCTGCACCCTGGTCGGTGACGACGGCAAAGAGTACCTGGACTGCTTCAGCGGCATCTCCGTGGTCAACGCCGGTCACGGGCATCCCAGGGTGCGAGCCGCTGCCAAGGCGCAGATCGACCAGCTCGTGCATTGCTGCACCTACGTCTACTACAACCCGCGCGCGGGCGAGCTGGCGCAGAAGCTGGCCAGGGCCACACCCGGCAGGCTACAGAAGACCTTCTTCTGCAATTCAGGCGCCGAGGCGGTCGAGGGCGCCATGCGCCTGGCCAAGCAGTTCACCAGCAGGCAGGAGATCGTGTGCCTGACTCAGAGCTTTCACGGCCGCACCTGGGGCACCCTCTCGGTGACCGGCAACCGCGGGCGCAAGAAGGGCGCCGGCCCCTACGCACCGGGCATCGCCTTCACACCGGCACCGTACTGCTACCGATGCCCGTTCAAGAGTTCGCTGCCCCAGTGCGGCTACGCCTGCGCCGAGTATCTGGACCAGGTGCTGCGCTATGCCACCTGTGGCAGCGTGGCTGCTTTCCTGGCCGAGGCGGTGATGGGCGAAGGCGGCATCATCGTGCCACCACCCGAGTACTTCAAGATCGCGGTCGAGCTCGCACGCAAGGACGGTGCGGTGTTCATCGCCGACGAGGTGCAGTGCGGCTTCGGGCGCACAGGCAAGATGTTTGCCATCGAGCACTACGGTGTCGAGCCCGACATCCTGTGCATGGCCAAGGGTATCGCCGACGGTTTCCCCCTGGGCGGCTTCATCGCGCGCCCCGATGTGGCCAACGCCTTCACCCCCGGCGACCACCTGTCCACCTTTGGCGGGAACCCCGTGTGCTGCGCGGCGGCCAGTGCCAACCTCGATGTCATGCTCGACGAGAAGCTGCCGGAACGCGCGGCCACCACCGGCGCGTGGTTCATGCAGAAGCTCGTCGAGTTGCAGGACAAGCACGGTCTCATCGGCGAGGTGCGCGGCAAGGGCCTGATGATTGGCATCGAGATGGTGCTCGACCGCAACAAGACCCCGGCACCCGAGCAGACCAAGCAGGTGCGCGGGCTGTGCCGTGAGGCCGGACTGCTGCTTGGCCAGGGTGGCTCGTTCAACAACGTGCTGCGCCTGCAGCCGCCCCTCGTGCTCACCGAGGAGCAGGCCGCGCGCGCGGTCTCGACGCTGGACCAGGCGCTGGCCAAGGTCGCCTGAGCCAGGCCCGTTCACCCACCGTCGCGGGTCGACGATGACTCGCGCTCGTGGCGCGGCAGCGAGCGGAGAGGGCGCGCCGCTGATCGCGCGCCGCCTGTCAGCAATCCCAGTGCCCGTTCCAGCGTACGTCCGGCCCACGAACGCCGCCTGCGCAGCACCGTCTCGAAGCCATGCTCCGGCCCGGGCCTGCGCAGGAACTGCTCGATGCGCTCGAGCTCGATCTCGACCGCACGCTCCTGGCCCAGGCGCGTGGTCTCGACCTCGTCGCTGGATGCGACGGGCTCGCCGATGCTGACCAGAAAATAAGGTTTTTCGAGATGCCTGAAGCAGTAGCGCAGCGCCACGGGCAGCACCGTGGCCTGTGGTGCACGGTTTGCGACCACGGCCGCTCCTGGCTTGAACTCGAGGGGGCGCTCGGTGACAGGTCGCTCTCGTCCCTGGCAGAAGATCCACACCGCGCGACCAGGTCCGTTCAACAACCCCGTGCTGTAGTCGACGCCGGCGGATCTGTCCCCGGCGTCGTCGAGCTCGACCCCGAAACCTCCCAGGCGCCCAAGAAAGGGCAGCGTGCGCAGGTTGCGGGCATCCATCATCGCGTAGCCGTCCAGGGGCACCAGGCGCGTGGACAGCAGGATGCACAACATGGGGTCCCACCACGCCGTGTGGTTGGACACGAACAGGATGGGTCCGGTCGCAGCGGCCTCTCGCACGCGAGCCAGCCCGCGCATCTCGAGGGCCGCAAAACTGCGCAGCACGCGTCTCTCGACGTGACCGCCGAAGTACCATTTGAGAAAGGAGCTGGGCCTGGCCGGGATCACGTGGCGGCTCTCACCCGCTCGCGCACCAGGTTGTAGCCCCAGTGGGCCACGCTGAGGGGGCCGAGCCTGGACAGGATCTCGCGGTAGATCACGGGCCGTCGTCTGGCGGCCTCGCGCAAGAAGCCGATGAACTGCTCGGGTGCCATCTGGTCCTTGAGCAAGGCCGCGTAATCGTCGTTGCCCAGGCCGTGCAACACGCCAAAGGCGGTGTCGAGCAGCTCGTTGAGCGCGCCGGCGCGATCCGGACGTCGCGGCGGCACGGCAATCATCATGGCCAGGGCACCGGTGCCAGCGTGAATCGCCTCGTCCTCGAGCACGTGGCTGCCCGCGAAGCGCGGCACGGGCTGGTCGCGCACCAGGGCCGCGATGGAGCGGGACACGGGGACAAAGGTCCGCAGCATGTGGCCGAAGCCGCAAAAAGTCAGGGGAGACTGGCGCGCGGCGGCGTCTCCCACCAGGACACAGCGAGCATGTGGCGGTGTCGACGGAGGACCCAACCGCGACCATCCGGGGATGTAACCGAAGGTGGGTCTGAGCAGCCTGGCCGCACCGCGCTTGTAGCGGGGCAGGGTGTCGAAGAAGCGGGCGTAAAGGCGGAGCAGCGCATCATCGGGAACATCGTCGCTGCGCGCGTAGTAGAACTGGTAGGTCGTGAGTTCACCGGGCCGTCCCGGAAATCCTTCCCAGATGTGCTGGCGACCGTCCTCGACGCCCTCGGTGGTGACCAGGATGTCGCCCACACCGGGATCCAGCTCGTCGTCGGCGGGGCCCGAAGCCAGCCCCGTGAGCACGCCGCCCACCGTGGGACAGAGCAGATCCGACCTGGCGTAAGGAGACGAGGCACCGCGAGCATCGACCAGGACTCGCGTGCTGACCTCGCGTGTGGCACCGTCCACCGCAAAGCGCAGGGATACGCCGTGCTCGCCGAAGCGCTCGCCCACCAGGGCATGACCGTCGTGAATCTCGACCCCACGCACCACGGCGCGATCGCGCACAGCATCGAGCAAGGCACCGGCATCGACGGCATTGTCCAGCACACCCTGCACAGGATAGCGCCCACCTCGGTGCCAGCGACAGACCCCCTGGGCGTAGCGTGCCACCACCAGAGCCTGCACCTCGTCGTCGCTGAACAGCCCGGCCTCGACCAGGGGCCTGAGCTCGGGCGCGCTGGCATTCCACTCCCGGTGGGCCGTGCCAGCGCGGTGTCGCTCGAACACGCCCACGCGCAGACCCTGGTCCGCCAGCACCGGTGCCAGCAACAGGCTCAGCCCTCCACCAGCCAGCACCACGTCGTAGTCCACCGCAGCGCTGGCGTCGGGTGGGGTGGCCGCCTCACCAGGCCTGGGCGATTGCCGAGCTCGCTCGCATCGCATGGCTTCGAGCTGCACCAAGCGCTCGGTGAGCTCGTCGCCACCGCTGTCGCGAATGCGGGCGATGAGGTCCGTGCGGTTCACGATGCAACAACCACGGCCCGTGCGGACCCTGTACGGTCCGCTGCGGCGTCGACGAGAAAGCGCACGGCTGGCCGCGCGGGTTCATCGCAGCGGCGACGGAACCACAGCGTGGCGGCGCTGGCGCGCAACAGCAACCACAGCTTGCGCGCCTTGCTGGTGTAGGCGCGCTGGCTCACCGAGTCAAACTGGTGATGCGCGATCACGCGCCCGATGTCGGAGTAGATCAGTCGCGCCGCGCGAATGGCGGTGCGGCTGTCCCTCGGTAGCTGGCGAATGCCCAGATCGGCTCGCCTGTAGTAACCGTCGGCCACGTCGAGCAGGCGCTGTACCATCTGGCCCAAAGCCGGGCTGAAGCGCGGCTCGCGCAGCAGTTCGTCGACGTCGAGGCCGGCCTCGGCCAGCCAGTCCAGGGGCAGGTAAACGCGGCCGCTGCGCGCGTCCTCGCCCACGTCACGGGCGATGTTGGTCAGCTGCATGGCCAGGCCGAGATCACAGGCCCGGGCCAGCACGTCGGGATCGCGCGAGCCCATGAGCAGGGTCATGATCACGCCCACCGTCGAGGCCACGCGCGCGCAGTATGCCTCCAGCTCGTCCAGGGTCCGGTAGCGACGGCCCTCGGCATCCCAGGCAAAGCCCTCGAGCAGGGCGCGCAGCACGGCCTCGGGCAGTTCGTGGTCGCGGACCACCACGGCCAGGGACCTGTCCACGGGATCGTCGTCGGGCTGTCCACGATAGATGCGATCCAGGCGTGCGTGCAGGCCGGCCACAGCCGCGTCCACATCGTCACCCTCGTCCACGGCGTCGTCGGCCACGCGGCAGAAGGCATAGCACACGGCGGCTGGCTCCCGCACTCGCGCCGGGAGGAGCAGCGAGGCAGCGGCGAAGCTCTTGCTGCCGGCACCCAGGATGCCCTGGCAGGCCACCACGTCCTCGGGCTGCAGGCCAGCCGGCAAGGACCTCGCGATCGCGTGCGACTCAGGCATGGCCCACGTCGGGGAGCACGCGTTCGAGCACCTTGGCCGAGGACAGCACGCCGGGAAGACCTGCGCCCGGGTGCGTCCCTGCGCCCACCAGGTACAGACCCTCGACGTCCTCGCTCTTGTTGTGGGGCCTGAAGTAAGCACTCTGGGTGAGAATGGGCTGGGGGCCAAAGGCCGCACCCTTGAGCGACAGCAGATCATCCAGGAAGCCCTGGGGGGTCAGGGTGAAGGACTCGACGATGTGCTGGTCGAGGTCAGGCAGCAGGCGTTCCTGCAAGGCGCGCTGGATCAGCAGGCGATAGCGCTCGCCCTCGACACTCCAGTCCACGCCGCTGTCCAGATCCGGCACCGGCGACAGCACGTAGAAGGTATCGCAGCCCTCGGGCGCCATGTCGGGATCCGTGGCCGTGGGTCTGTGCAGGTACAAGCTGAAATCGTCGGCCAGCACCTTGCGCTTGAAGATGTCGTCGAGCAGAGCCTTGTAGCGCGGCCCCATCAGGATCGTGTGGTGCTTGACGTCGGTGTACTGCTTGTCCGTGCCGAAGTACCACACGAACAGGCTCATCGAGTACCGCATGCGGTCGATACGGCGATTGGTCCAGCGCCGGCGCACGTGCTCGGGCAACAGGTGCTTGTAGGTGAAGGCCGCGTCGGCGTTGGACACCACGATGTCGGCCGGCAGGACCTCACCGTTGGCCAGGCGCACTCCCGTGACCTTGCGGCCCTGCACTTCAATCTCCTGCACCTCGGCGTTGTAGCGCACGCTGTTTCCCTGGCCCTCGACCAGGGAGACCATGCCCTGCACCAGGGTGCTCATGCCCCCCTTCGGATAGGTCACGCCCCAGGTGCTCTCGACATGGCTGATCAGGGCGTAGATGGCCGTGGTGGTGAACGGGTTGCCACCGACGAGGAGAGTGTGAAAGCTCAGCACCTGGCGGATCTGCTCATTCTTCACGAACTTCGAGATCAGTCCGTACACCGTGCGATAGCTCTCGAGGCGCATCATGGCCGGGGCGATCTTGAGCATGGACCCCACGGAGTCGAAGGGCATATCCGACAGGTCCAGAAAGCCGACCTTGAAGATCTGCTCGCTCATCTTGAGATAGCCCCGAACTCCCTCGACGTCCCCGGGCGCGATGCGCTCGACCTCGCGCAATAGGCCTTCGGGATCGTCGAGGTACTGAAAGATCTTTCCGTCGTGGAAGCGAATCTCGTAGCAGGGCTCGACCCGGCGCAGCTCGACCTCGTCGCGCAGGCTGCGACCGCACAGCTGCCACAGCTCCTCGAACAAGAAGTCCGCGGTGACGACGGTGGGCCCACAGTCAAAAGTGTAGCCGTTCTTGCGCACGGTAAAGGCGCGGCCGCCGGGCCCGCTCTTCTTCTCCAGCACGGTGACGTCGTAGCCACGCGCTCCGAGGCGGATGGCTGCGGCCAGGCCACCGAAGCCCGAGCCAATGACCACGGCACGCTTGCCGTTTCGCCTCACCGTCGTCTGCTTGATCGCCTCGGCCATGATGATCCTCGTCAACGCGCCAGGAGCGCGAGGGTAATAAGTCCCGCGCTCAGCCCGCTGCCACCAGGTGTAGCTCAGGCCTGTCGTCGTTGTCGTCCTCGATGGCGTGGCGCAGGGATGGCGGACACAGGCGCAGGCCCACCTTGCCCAGCAGCGCCAGGATGTCGTCGCGGCGCTCGCACGGGGGGACGGCGGTCACGGCCTGCTGCAGGCGCTGGTCGAGCAGCTTCAGCGCGCCGCGGACTCCGATCTGCAGCACCACGCTGGGCACGCCGTTGCGCAGGTCCTGACCCGTGGGCTTGCCCAGGGTGCTCGCCGGGCTCGCGGCATCGGCCAGGTCGTCGGCGATCTGGTAAGCCTCGCCGATGCGTCGCCCCACCTCGCGCCAGGGCGTGGGGTCGGCACCTGACGCCAGGGCACCCGCCGCCGCGGCAGCCTCGAACAGGGCCGCGGTCTTGGCGCGGTGGTACTGCTCGACGTCGACGCTGGGTTCACTCTCCCAGGCCTGGCCCGCGATGATGCCGTGGGGCGCTCCCGTGGCCTCGGCGAGCACTCGGATCAGGGCCAGCACGCGCCGCGGATCTGCGGACTCGACAGCTCCCAGAGCTGCAAAGGCCTGCACGATGAGCTGGTCACCGACCAGCACGGCGAGGTCCTCACCGTAGGCTGCGTGCACCGAGGGCTTGCCGCGGCGTATGGCCGCGTCGTCGAAGCAGGGCAGGTCGTCGTGAACCAGGGAGGCGTTGTGGATGAGCTCGATGGCCGTGGCCGCGGCCAGGCTCAGCTCGGGCTCGGTGTCGCCGCAGGCGGCCGCCACCTCCAGGCACAGGCGAGGTCGGATGCGCCCACCCTGACCGAGGACGGCATGGCGCATCGCCGCTGCCAGGCGTGGCGGAGCATCGCCGGCCGTGGCCCGCTGCAAACTCGTTTGCAGGGCTGCCTCTATCCTGTCCATGGTTCTGGCCCCTGACCGACCTCGCGGTCGATTGGAGTTCAGGATGTCGGTCTGCGACACAGTGCGCAATAGCTGTCCTCCCTTCTGGTCGCGGACGGTGAGAAGGTCGGGAAAGCTGGCCTCTTCGTGCATGATTTTCTCCAGCTACGATGACGAAGTCCATGTACTGTCCAGATTTAGTCGCGCAACCACTGCGCAGATGGATCTCTCGCCTCAAATGGGGGCTATAGGGTGCCGTGGCCTGGGCCGGGCGTGTTCGCGCCGGGGCGGGCAGGGGGCGGTCAGGTTGCACGGCAGCCTGTGCACAGCGACAATTCCTGCCTCCAGGGATTCGACGGCCTGATGCGATCTTGAGCCGCGAGCAGGAGAAGGGATGCGCATCCTGGTGCTCTCCGGTGGCGGTCGCGGCGATATGCAGCCCTACGCAGCCCTGGCCAGTGGCTTCCGCCAGGCCGGCTGCGAGGTGACGCTGGCCTGCGTGCCCGAGTTCACCTTCCTGCTCGAGGGTCGAGGCATCGAGCCCTGGATAAGCGATGTCAAGGTCAAGGAGCTGTTCGAGAGCGACGACGCCATCGAAATGTTCGCCTCGGGCAAGAACCCCGTTCGTATGGTGCGCCTGTTCACGCGCCTGATGATCCCTGTCCTCGAGCAGGGCATGGCCGACCTGATGCGCGTCATTCCAGGGGTGGACGGGCTGGTGCTGTCGTCGATGAGCTTCCTCACTGGCACTGGGGGGATGGAGCGCGTCGGTGTGCCTACCGTCGCCGCCTATCCCTTCCCGACAGCCGCCTCGCGCGAGTACCCTGCGATTCTGGCTCCGCCCCTGCCGTCGTGGCTGCCGGGTCGCTCGCTGTACAACCGCGTGAGCCACTGGCTGCTTGCCCGGCTCATCCACTTCTTCCTGGGCCGGCACCACCTGCGCATCATGGAGCGGCTGCCCCTGCCATCCCGCCCCGCGCCATTGCCCCTGCCACTTCTTTTCGGCTTCAGCCCGCAGGTGTTCGCACGGCCAGCAGACTGGCCCACCCATACCAGCATCACCGGCTACTGGTTCCTCGACCGCCTGCCAGGCTGGACGCCACCGGCCGAGCTCGCGGCGTTTCTCGACGCTGGCGAACCGCCCGTGTATGTGGGCTTCGGTTCGATGAATACCCGTGACCCGGCTGCCGCCACGTCACTGGTCTGCCAGGCGCTGGAGCGCGCGGGTCGTCGTGGCATCCTGGTAACAGGGATGGGCGGTCTGCGCCGCGAGGACCTTCCCTCGCACGTGCTCGCCCTGGACAGCGTTCCTCACGACTGGCTGTTCGAGCAGGTGGCAGCGGTTGTGCACCACGGCGGAGCAGGTACCACGGCAGCGGGTTTGCGCGCTGGCAAGCCGACGATCTGCGTGCCGCACATGGCCGATCAGTTCTTCTGGTCGCGGCGCGTGCTCGAACTCGGCGTCGGGCCACGGCCCATCTCGCGCAAGCGGCTCAGCGTCGAGGCCCTAACCCAGGCCATACAGACTGCGACGACGGATCGTGGGATGCAGCAACAAGCCACCGTGCTGGGCGAGCGCATCCGTCAGGAGCGCGGCGTCGACGAGGCCGTGGAGCGAGCCCTGCAGCATTTTCGACAGGGTCGGGCGTAGCTTCGGGCCATTCCAAGGCCGGGTCCGCTGGCGGGCAGAGCGGCGCCCGAGTGCGGTGCACTCGTGCAGGGCTGTGGTCCGATTCAGGGGTTCGTGACGACGGAAGAAGAAGAGTGGACGCCGGGGAGCGGGCTCAGCCGCCGTTGTCCTCGCCCACGGACTTCATGTAGATCTCCTTGACCAGCTTGGGATCCACAAAGGGGTTGCGGCTGTTGGTGCCGGACCAGTTGGCAAAGCCCGCAGGCCGCCACAAGAAGTCCGGGTTCTCGCTCATCCAGCCGCCGTTGACGGCCTTGCCGTTCTGGTCGTGCTCCACCCAGTACTCGTAGGTCTTGGGGTAGTTCGACTCGCCGAAGAAGACATCCATGGTGTACTTGGTGATCTCGCCGTCGCCAGCCGGGCCGTTGTGACCGCCCTCGGTGGGCCGTGCCGCACCCTCGAGCTTGACGCCGTCCTTGAGGTCGGCCTTCCAGAAGTTGTAGTTCCACACGTGCTCGCCGGAGTCGCGGTCCATGGCGGCGGGCTTCTTGTCCTCGCCCAGCCACTTGATCATGGTGTCGTGGAACGCCATGGGGCTGATGTCCTTGGGATCCTCGTGGGTCAGCGAGGCGATGTCCGCGGCCTTGACCGTGCGGGTGGTGCCACCGGGGATCTGGATCTCGAGGTCCTTGTCGACCTTGTTCAGGGTCAGGGTGTCGCCGGACCGCTTCATGTTCGCGGTGTTGTAGTCGAGGTTCGTGGTGATGGTGCCGCGCAGCGTCTCGCCGCTCTTGAGGCGGATGGTGTCGGCTTCCTTGTCGTAACGATTGCCCTCGAAGTCCGTGCCCTGGGCCTGGCTGTTCGCCAGCACCGTGAGCAAGCCGCGGATGTCCTGCTTGGTGAAGGTCACGCCGTCGATGGTGACGTCCTTCTGGGGATCCTTGAACAGGATGCCGGCCAGGGCGACCTTGTCGCAGCTGCCCCACCAGCCCACGCTCATGGTGTTGTCGACCTTGCCGTCGCCGCCGCTGTGCGTGTAGTACACCTGCGCCGCCTCGGCGTCGGTCAGCTTGGTGCCGTCGGGCTTCGAGAACTCGTACTTCTCGATCTTGCCGTCGGCGCCGCGCACGTCCTTGCGGCTCAGGTCCACGACCTTGTCACCGTCCTTGAGCTTGGGCTTGAGTGCGTCGCGGCTGTAGACGGGCGCGAAGTTGCCCCGGGCATCCAGGAAGTCAACCTTGACGCCCTCGCTGATCTTGCCGTCGCCGTCAAAGTCCACGCCCGTGGTCTTCTCGGCGTTGTTCTCGCTGATGGTGGAGTTGGGGATGAACTCACCCTTGCTGGCGCGGTCACCGATGAGCCAGTTCAGGGCCGGCTTGCGCTCGAACTCCAGCGCCTTGGCTCTGTCGTCCATGCCGCGGGCGCGCAGCAGGCCGTCGAGCTTGTCCAGGGGGCCGCTCTTGGCCCACAGGTTGGAGGCCGGGCTGCCCGGCTGATCCATGTCGCCCGAACCGGCCATGGGCCAGTAGGTGGTGGTCCACACCTGGTGGTCGGCTTCCATGACGCGGCGGTCAAACTTGGTGGGGTCCGTGCCCCTGGCGGCTTCCTTGAGGTCGGAGATGGTGTCCTTGTCGGTGTCGACCTTGTCGTAGCCCTTGGCCGCGCTGTTCTGACCCGCCTTGAGCAGGTCGTCGGTGGCCTTGTCGAGCTCCTTGGGATCCAGGTTGGGCTGGGCTGCGGCCAGGCCCTTCATTTTGCCCGCGTACTCGGAGAACAGGGCAAAGGCTTGCGACGGATTCGCGTCGAGCTCGGACTTGCGGCTTTGGTATTCCGCGGTGAAGGCGTCGCCTGCCTTGTGAAAGTCGGTCAGGCTGTTGACACCGGTCGAGGCCGGGCCCGGAGTCACCGGATCCGGGGTTGGCGGCGCGGTCGGGGTCGTCGGCGCCGGGTCGTCGAGCTTGATCTTGAGGAACTTGGCCAGCTTCTGCTTGGCGTCGGGGTCAAACTTGTCGGCATGCTGCTCGAGGATCTGCTTGAGTTCGTTCTTTTCGGCCTTGGTGACGCCGAACCAGTCCTTGGCCTTGTTGATGAGCTTGTCGACTTCGCCCTTGTCGATCTTGTTGTCGGCGAGGATGGCGGTCTGCAACTTGCGAATTCCGCTGACGGTCATCTTGAATCCTCCTCCGTCCGCAGGGACGGTCTTTGACTGGACCACGACCTGCTCACCCTGAGGGGAGCCGCCTGCCTCTCTTTATTATCATGGGTCGGAGTTTGGCGGATCAGGGCAGCTGGGGTACCTGAATGACCTGATCACCTGGACTTACGCGGGTCTCTGTCCCTTCCTTGCTCTCGTCAGCGCCCCCGGCGGCGCTGTCCCCCGAAACCTGGCCCTGGGTCTCTGTCCCCTCTTGGCTCCTCTCGTTCTCTTTGTCCCCTTGAACGTGCCCCCCCTGAGATCCGGCCTCTGCGTCGCGTCCCGCGTCAGGCTCTGGGCGTGCGCTGTCCTGAGCCTGCAATCTCAGCAGGCCGGCCGGGGCAGGCAGGCGCTCGACATGCAGGCTGTCGACGCTATCCAGGTCGGCCAGCATCTTCTCGACCGCCCGTGAGAGCAGCTCGGACAGGGCGCGGGCCGCGAGGGAGAAGTTGCGATCCGCGAGATGCTCACGCTCGTCGAAGGTCATGTTGTACAGGGCTTCTCCCGTCGAGAAGCGGGTGAGCTGCAGGGACAGGGAGAGGTGGGCAAACCAGATTTCTCCGGAGTCATACACCTCGATGGCGTGCAGGTTACCGGACAGGTTGAAGTCGGGGCGGCGCTCCCCCAGCTCGCGGGTGACGCCTTCAAAGCGCCTGCTCTCCTTGAGGGACTGGGCGATGAAGTCGCTGATCATGCGCTTGGGCTTGGCCACCCAGACGTGGTGGTCGTCATAGCGCAGTTCGTAAGGGTTGCGCCGGACAGCGATCTGGAACTTCTCGTACACCGCATCGGAGTGCAGGGTGCGAACCCTCACCAACCCTCGCAGCGGTCGCTGACCGTAATCCAGGGCTGTCTTGCCGTGCAGCACGAAGTAGCTTTGCTCCTGCTCGACGCGGCCGAAGCAGGTGGCGCCGGCGAGGGCCAGGGTCAGCCCAGTGAGGCCAATGGCGCACAGCCCCCGCAGCCACAGGCCGCGTGCCGGACGACGGAGGGAAGGGGACCAGGCCTGGACGCTCCTGTTCATGGTCTGCTCCTGGTCACTCGGTACCGCGGATCAAGGTCGACGGATCCTGGGCGATGATGCGGCTGAATTCACGGATGTCCTCGGTGGCGTCCTGCAGGTTGCTCAGGCTTTGCACGAAGTCCTCGCGTCCGGCGCGAACCGCCACATCGACGTTCTCGATGAGGGCGGTCATGTACTGCAGCGAGGCCAGCAAGTCCGCGATGGCTTTGCCAAGCTCGGCATTGGACAATCGCTGGTCCAGCTTTGCCACGGCCTCGCGGGTGGTGACCACTACGCGTGCCACCTCGGCCTCGTCGATCCGTGACAGCGGGCGCCGCACTTCTTGCAGAGTTCTCTCGGCTTCCTTGAGGGCGGCGATGGCTTCTGTGCGCACCTGCACCAGCGAACGCTCGGCCTCGGCGGCCACCAGGGTGACCTGGGCGCTTGCACGCCCGACTTCCTCGAGGGTCCTGTTGAAGGTCTCCTTGTTCTGGACGATGAAGCCGTCGGCGTCGCTGGCCAGCTGGGTGGCGCTGTCGACCAGCTTCTCGACGCGCATGCGATTCTCGGCCCGGGTCCACAGCGCCAGCTCGTTGGCCACCATCTCGATCTTGAGTGCGATCTGCTCGGCCTGGCCTGTGAGCCGATGCACCAGTGATGGCCCGACCTCGATGCGGGTGCCGGGCTCCATGACGCCGCTGGTGGGATCACCCGGGATCAGGTTGATGGACTTGAGGCCGGTGATGCCGCCCATGTCGAGCACAGCCTGTGTTCCAATGTAGAGGGGTGTGCCAGGCACCAGGGCCAGGGTCACCTCGATGGCCATGGGGTCGTCGCTGGCGATGCCCATCTCGCGCACGTTGCCCACGCGCAGGCCGCGGTAGGTGACGGGTGCGCTGACCTCGAGGCCTGACACGCTCTCGGTGAAGCGCGTGCTGTAGACGTCGCGGTGCTCCCAGATCTTGAGGCCCGCCAGCACCAGCCCCAGCCCCACGAACAGCACGCTGCCCGTGATGACGAAGGCGCCCAGCCGCACCTTCTGTGCTCTCGACAGCTTCACGGCGTGCCCCCCTCGTGCAACGTGGCCAGCAGCGACGCCGGGCGTGCGGTGGCGGCGCTGGGACTGCGATCAAAAAAGGCCCGGACCTCGGGGTGGTCGTGCCGGCGCACGTCGCCGAGGGCGCCGCTCACCAGCACCTGGCCACCTGACAGCATGGTGGCGTGGTCGGCGATGGCTACGATGCTGGGCAATTCGTGGGTCACGATGACAACGGCCATGTCGAAGCGGTCGCGCAGGCTCAGGATGAGGTCGTCGAGCTGGGCCGCGGTCACCGGGTCGAGGCCGGCACTGGGCTCGTCACAGAACAGCACCAGCGGATCCAGGGCCATCGCGCGGGCCAGGGCCGCGCGTTTCTTCATGCCGCCGGACAGGCTGGGCGGAGTGAGTCTGGCCGCGTGGCTGAGGCCCACCAGGCTCAGCTTCATCATCACCATCTCGTCGACGACACGGCGGGGCAGGGTGGGTGCGAACTCGAGGATGGGCAAGGCCACGTTCTCGTGAATGGTCAGGGCGTTGAGCAGGGCGCCGCCCTGAAACAGCATGCCCACCCGCGACAGCACCCGGGTCCACTCGGCTTCTTCAGCCTGCACGCGGTCGACCCCGAGGAGCCGAACCGACCCCTGGGTGGGTTCGAGCAGGCCGATGATGTGCTTGAGCAGCGTGCTCTTGCCGCAGCCGGAGCCGCCGAGGATGGCGTGGATCTGGCGTGGTGCGACGCGCAGGTTCACGCCGCGCAGCACGTCAACGTCGACGTAGCGCGCCCACAGACCCTCGACCTCGACCACGTACTGCACGGCTCTGGCTCCCCCTAGAAGCTGAAGTAGAAGGTCAAGCTGGCCACCGCGTCGGCCACGATGACGGCAAAGATGCTGGCCACCACGCTGAGGGTGGCACTGCGGCCCACGGCGTCGGCGCCACCGCGGGTGCGCAGGCCAACCACCGCGCCAATGGTGACGATGAGCTGGGCAAACACCACGGCCTTGAACAGTCCGACCAGCAGATCCTTGAGCTGAAGCGAGCCCAGCAGACGTTCGACAAAGGCCTCGGGACCCACCCCCAGGTAGATGATGGCGACGAGAAAGCCACCCAGGATGCCCAGCAGGTCAGCGAGCACTGTGAGCAGGGGTTGGGTGATGGTGATGGCGATGAACTTGGGCAGCACCAGAAAGCGCACCGGGTTGAGGCCCATGGTGCGCAGGGCGTCGATCTCCTCGGACACCACCATGGTGCCAAGCTCCGCTGCGACCGCGGAGCCGGAGCGCCCCGCCACCACGATGGCGGTGATGAGCGGGCCTAGCTCGCGGGTGAGCGAGACACCGATGAGGTCCGCGACAAAGATGTTGGCCCCGAACTGTCTGAGCTGGGCCGCACTCTGCAGGGCGATGGTGCCGCCGATGAGAAAGGCGATGAGCCCGACCACGCCCAGCGCCTGCGAGCCCATGGCCGCCATCTCGAAGTTCACGATGGGCCAGCGGATCTCTCGTGGGCGCAGGATCCCGCGCACGCCGTACCAGGCCAGGTCCGCGCACAGCAACAGGTACTCGAGCAGGGCCTCGCGAAGCTCCGCCGCACGCTCGCCCACGCTCTCGACCAGGCCCGCGACCCGCGGCCGCTCGGGCGCTTCGCGCACGAAGGGCATGAGGTCGAGCATGCGCGCCACGTCCGGGCTGGCGTTGCGCAGGTGCAGCGACCGGCCTTCGTGATCCGCGCGCCGTCTGAGCTGTGCGATCCAGGCCGCGCCCGCGCTGTCGATCTCGGTGACCTGTTGCAGGTCCAGCTCGACCGGTCCCGTTCCCGACCACGTGGCCTCGAGCGCAGCCGACACCGGCGCGATCTGATCCCTGGTGAGCTGTGCGCTGTTCACCTGCATCACAGGAACTGAAAGCTGAAGCGCAAGCGCAGGTCGTGCTCCAGCTGGTTGTTGCGCGACAGGGAGTTGTCGCGCAGGTAGCGCATCACGTAGTTGATGCTGACGTACTCGGTGATCTTGATGGCCAGGTTGCCCTCGACCTTGACCACGGTATCGATGACGTCGCCGATGGGAACTAGCCCGTCGACCTCGACCACGCCGACAGCCCACTGGCTGATCCGGGCTACCACCAGCAGTCCTCCCTCGACACCGACGCGGTTGATGGACGACACCAGCTGGTAGGCCTGCACGGGGTCGTCGGGTTCGCTGGTGAGCTGCATCAGGTGCCCGGTCAAGCGATGGCGCGCGCCGACACCGACCCGGGTGGTCATCTCCAGGTAGGACACCTTGAGCAACCGCAGGTTGAGCCCGCTGCCTTCCTCGATGTTGGTCAGCCCGAGCGGTCCACGCAGCAGCAGGTTGTTGGCTCCGCGCAGCTGCTGTTTCAGGCTTCCCTCGGCATCAAAGATGTTCACGTCCTGCGGGCTGTCGAAGTAGCGACGCGTCTCCAGGGCGTTGGTCTCGACGCTGAGGTGCAGGTAGGGGCCTATCCAGGGTCGCAGTTTGTACACGTACAGCCCGTCGAGATCGATGCGGTCGTCGCTGGTCTGCCAGGGCACGTCCGGCAGCTTGCTCATGCCCTCTTCGATCTGCAGGCGCAGGATCAAGGGGCTGTCCAGGATCTGGGCGCCCAGCTTGGCGTCGACGAAGGCCCTGAAGGCATAGGTCTCTCCGTCGACAGCACCCAGCACGTTGCGGTTGGAACTCAGGTTGGCGTCACCGCCCAGGATCAGGGCCGCGCGCAGGGCGCCGGGTTTGTCCTGGAACAGCTCATCGGCCATGACCTCGCCCGCACCCTTGAAGTCGCCGGTCTCTTCGTCGACCACCAGCAAGAAGTGGGTCAGTCGCTTGTCGGCCAAGCGCACCGTGGCAAAGTCGCGGCGAGCGCGGTAGGTCTCGCCCACGCGCACGATCTTGTACAGGCCAGGCCGCAGCATCCAGGTGGGCAGGGACTCGCCGGCCTGCTCGTCCACGCCGTAGCCGGTGCCGATGTACTCGCGATTCTCGACGCGGATGATCTCGTAGGACTGGCGCACGCTGTTCAGGTTCTCGTCGACGACGTGCACCACCATGCCAGCCCAGGACACCGGGACCACGCTGGTGTGCAGCTCGCGCACCTTCACCTGGGTGTGAAAGCGCTCCTGGGTTGAGCCCGAGCCCAGGCGCACGCTGTAGGTGCCCGGTTCCACGATCAGGCGGCGTCCGGTGGTGCCCTGGGCCACGCGACGTTCGCCGGCCCACACCGAGACCAGGGGCTCATCAAGGGGCCTGGTCATGGCAGGCACGAAGATGGCACCCATGCCGAAGGGGATCAGGGTGGCGTCGGCGCCGAGCTGGGCTGCGATGGTGCCCGCGGGCCAGCCGTGTTCTTCCTTCAGCACACTGTCTGGGGCTAGCGCCTCCACCGCATGTACGCTCCGCGGAGCGACCGCTGCCAGAGTCCAGCAGACCAGCAGGACCGTCCACGCGCGGTGCTGCCTCCACCGAGTCTTGTACCGCTGTATTGTGCTCGTGCTGGTCACGGCCGGCCATGATAGGAGGCAAGGCGCAGGTCGTCCACCCCGGCGACGACAGGTCGGAACCATCCAGTACGGACGTGAGCATTGAACCCTGGCCCCTGCTCGCTATCCTGAGAACCATCCCCGTCTCGCCACCTGGCAGATCTCGGGGTGCAGGGAGCCGATGGCGTGAGCGACCCGCGAACCAGCCCCGTGACGAGCGACGGTGCTGCCGAGGTGCTGGTGGCCACCGCGGACAGCCTCGAGCTGTCTTCGATCGAGCTCGAGCCTGAAGTGGAGGATTCCGTGGCCCCGGACGCGGAGGCAGCGACCCCGGCCATCGAGCGAACCATAGGGCTCGGCCGCGCCATCGGTCTCGGCGTCGGCGCCATCGTCGGCGGCGGCATCCTGGCCCTGGCCGGCGCAGCCTTCGCGGTCACTGGCCCCTCGGCCATCGTGGCCTTCGCCCTCAACGGCCTGGTGGCCGTGCTCACGGCCCTGTCCTTTGCCGAGATGTCCACGGCCTTTCCGCGATCGGGCGGCGCCTATGCCTTTGCCAAGAAGGTGCTCACGGTGCAGGCCGCCTTCGCCGTGGGCTGGATCCTGTGGTTCGCCTACATCGTCGCGGCCGTGCTCTACGCCCTGGGCTTCGCGGAATTTGGCGTGGCCATCGTCGAGGAACTGGCCCGGGTAGCCGGGGTGGCAGCTCCAACCTGGATCGAAAGTCGCGGCGCCGTGCATGCCCTGGCCCTCGTCGCCACCCTGGGCTACGCCGGGGGCCTGGTGCGGCGCGTGGCCGGCGGCAGCCAGTGGGCGACCTGGGCCAAGCTCGCGGTGTTCGTGCTGCTCATCCTGGCGGGCCTGGTGCTGTTGCCCGGCGCGCCGTCCGGCACGGTGAGAAATGGGCTGACACCATTTTTCGCCGGTGGCCCGACCGGACTGGTCCAGGCCATGGGCTTCACCTTCATTGCTCTGCAGGGCTTCGAGGTCATCGCGGCCGTGGCTGGCGAGGTGCGCGAGCCGCGCCGCGTGCTGCCCCGGGGCATGCTGTACTCCCTGGGCATCGCCATCGCCATCTACCTGCCGCTGTTGCTGCTCACCTCGACCCTCGGTGTGCCCGCCGGACGCTCCATCGTCGAGCTGAGCCGGCAGCACCCCGAGACGGTGATGGCGGTGACCGTGCGCACCTACCTCGGCCTGCCGGGCTACTGGCTGGTGCTGGTGGCCGCGGTGCTCAGCATGCTGTCCGCGCTGCAGGCCAACCTGCTCGCGGCGTCGCGCATCTCGCTGAGCATGGCGCGCGAGCGCACCCTGCCACGGGTGCTGGCCGAGGTGCATGAGCGCTGGGGCACGCCCATCATGGCGATTGCGGCGACGACCCTGGCCGTGGTGGCCATCGTATTCATGATCCCCGACCTGGCGGCGGCCGGTGCGGCAGCGAGCTTGATCTTCCTGGTGAGCTTCGCCCTGGTCCATGGCATGACCTATCTGCGGCGGCGGCGCAGTGGCGTCGTGCAGGGCCTGTTCCGTATCCCTCTGTTCCCTCTTGTGCCCGTCGTCGGCGGCGCGGCTTGTACGCTGCTGGCGCTGTTCCAGGCCGTGGCTGTGCCCAGCGCTGGGGCCATCATGGCCATCTGGCTGGGCCTGGGCGTGTTGCTGTACTTCTCGCTGTTTCGATCGCGCGCCAGGGTGGTGGACGCGTTGGCCGAGGCCCATGATCCGGACCTGGCCAGGCTGCGCGGTCGCAGTCCGCTGGTCCTGGTGCCGGTGGCCAGCCCCGAGCGCGCAGCAGCCCTTGTCGGTCTTGGAAACGCGATGGCCGCGCCGCTGGTCGGCCGGGTGGAGTTGCTGTCGGTGGTTCGCCAGATCGGGATAGCGGACCCGCTGCAGAACAAGCTCTTGGCCGACGGCGAGCGCGTGCTGCACGAGGCCATGCAGGAATCCCTGCGCACAGGTCACACCCCCGAAGCCCTGCTTACCATGGCGGTGGATCCCTGGGCGGAGATCCGCCGCGTGGCCCTGGCTCACCGCTGCCAGAGCCTGGTGCTGGGCCTGACCCGTCTTGGCGCCGAGGACTCGGTGCGCCAGCTCGAGGACCTCATCAACGACATCTCGGCCGATGCCTCCATTCTGCGCTCGGATCCCGGTTTTCACCTGGACCAGGTGTCGCGGGTGCTGGTCCCGATCGGAGGCCGTGGCGGCCACGACGATCTACGGGCGCGCGTGCTGGGTAGCCTGTGCCGCGCCCGCGCGCGCGACGTGGTGTTCGCCCGGGTGGTTCCGCCCGATCTTGGCGACAGCGCGCAAGAGGATCTGCTGCGCGGGTTGCGCGGCATCGCGGTCGAGGAGGCTCCAGGGCAGGCTCGGGTCGAGCTGCTGGCTCATGCCGATCCGGTGCAGGCCGTCGTCGACAGGGCGCGGGACTCGGACCTGGTGGTGCTCGGTCTGGCCCGTGTCGACGGAAGGCGCCACTTTGGCCATGTCGGCCTGGACATTGCCCGCCGCAGCCCCTGCGCGTGCTTGCTGATCAGCAGACGTTGAGCCACGTCACGACCCCAGCCCCGCACTATCGTCGCTGCGCCCCGGCTGCGACGAGCGCCCGCTGAAGCACCTCGACCGGCTGGCAGCCCACGATCTCGAGGTCTCCGGCAAAGAAGGTGGGGATGCCGCGCACGCCCGCCGCGTTGGCCTCGGCGCGCATGGCGTCGACGCGCGCCAGCATGGGGGCGCTATCCGCGGCCGCCAGGGCGGGCACCGGGTCGAGGCCGACCTCGCGCGCCAGATCCATGAGCACGCCGTCGTCTTCGAGGTTTCGTTGCTGCCGCCAGTGCGCGTTCATGGCCGCCACCCTGAACGGTTCGAGGCAGCCCTGCTGCCGCGCGTACTCCGCCAGGGCCAGGGCGCGGCGCGTGTTGGGCAGGTGATCGGGCGGGTTCATGTCGGTGATACCGAAGCCCAGGGCAAAGCGCTGCAGGTGCTCGTGCATGGCGGGAATGCGCGCGCTGCCAAACAACTCGCCCAGGGACATGCCGCCAGGGGGCGTCTCCGGGTGCAGCTCGAAGCCGCGCCAGTCGATCTCGAAGTCGTAGTCCGCGTGCAACCTGACCAGGCTGCCTTGCTCCGCGATGAAGCAGTACGGTCAGACGAAGTCGGTGTAGAGGTGCAGGGTCGTGGTCATGGTGTCCTCGTCGGGGTGTCGGTCACATATAGTGTTTGGCCCGCGGCACGCTTTGTGTTTCAAGCCCCAAGTCTGCAATGCGACGAGGTCATCGATGGGCAGGTGAGCACAGTGGTCGCCGCTGCCAGGCCGTTGCCTGGGACCTTCGCCTGCGTGGAACGACAGGGGTACCGAGGGCCGGGGGCGTGGGGTGATCAGGCTTCGGGCCTGGTGACCCGGCCCAGGAACAGCACGGTGCCGGTGGCCAGGTCGCGGATGGCGTAGATGAAGGGCCGATCGCAGGTGATGTAGGGCCCGCTCGGCATGCCGCTGCCCTCCATCACCACTGCGGTGGCGGCGGCGGCCTCGGTGCCCTTCTCGTTGACCGAGATGAAGGCCTTGTGCAGCACGTTGCCGATGAACAGCTCGCGGCTGCCGTCCATGCCCGAGAAATCAGCGGTGCCGGACACGAAGGCGTCGTGCATGCCAAGCCCCTGCAGCACATCGCGCAGCGTGATGCTGGGCGTGCCAAAGGTCCAGCGCGGCAGGCTCAGGATCACCTCGCCGTCACTCATGCTGTCGACGATGCTCTGCAGGCTCTCGGCGGTCAGTGCGTCCTCGAAGGTGCTGAACTGTCCCGCGGCAGGCAGCAGGATCAGCATGGCCAGCTCGCCACCGTCATAGGGCAGCTCGACCGCTTGCAGGTCGGCCGTGTCGAGGTGCTTGAAGGAGGTGGTCTGGTGCATCATCTGCACCGGCACGCTGGAACCATCGAGTGCGGAAAAGGTTGCCTGGCTGGTGGACTCCTCGGCAAAGACCTCGGCCCAGGCGGCGTTGAAGTAGATGGCGTTGGTCAGCACCAGCCGGGTCAGGCTGTCCAGGGCTCCTGCCGGGATCAGGTCCTGGATGCGCTGCTCGGTCTGCTCCTCGACCCAGCCGTTGATGGTCTGGCGCGCAACCTCGGTCTGGGTCGCAAAGTCCAGCAGGCGCAGGCCCGCGCCGTAGTTGATGGCCAGGGTGTCGAGGAAGGGTGCCAGAAAACCGTAGCCATCCTGTCCCCAGATCGCGTTGACCACATGCAGCCGGAAGCCCTCTCCGTCCTGGCCGGCGGCGCCCTGGCCGCGGCTGTTGAGCTCGAGGTCCAGGTGATTGAACACCGGATGCAACCTGTCCTGGGCCAGCACGTAATCCATGGCATCCGCCATCTCGGTCGCGGTGTTGCCCAGGGCACCGGCATCCGTCATGGCCAGGGCGATCGAGATGCTGTAGGGCGAGAAGAACACGTTGTCGACGGTGCCCGCGCGCAGCGCCTGGTACATGTCGATCCCGAACTGCGTGTTGCCACGGACCTGCGCCGTGACGTCGCTGGCCTCAACCGCAGGGCTCAAGTTTCGTTCCTTGTCCGAACGCACCAGGGTGCCAGGACCGTCGTCATTCTGGGGCGTCGGCTCGATCGGCGTGCAGGCCCACAGGCCCAAGCCGAGCAGGGCCAGCGAGGTGGTGATGAGCGTCTTTGCGGTGCGCAGGGTTCGCATGTCAAACCTCCGAAAAGGTGGGGTGGTGCGTGTTCTGGCCCTCGCACACGCATAGCCTGGGCCAACCCTGCGCTCTAGATAACGTTACTGAAATCAAATGGTTGTGAAAATGTCAGGCGTGGATGGTCGGCCCGAGCGCGTCAGAATTTTGAGGAGTTCGCGGTTTCTCTCGGCTGGACCGCAGCGCGCTGGTGGCAGGGTGAAGGGGCGCCGCGGCGGCTCAGGGTGTCTTGACCAGGGCGCGGAGCATCGCGGCCAGCTCCCTGTCCTCGAGCGCGGCCTGCTGTAGCTTCTCGCGACCACGCGACTGTTGATTGGCGGCGCGAAAGCACTCCCAGGCGTTGCTGTAGGCGATCTCGCGGCAGGCGCGCAGGCTGGCGGCATGAGGGACGTCCGCGGGCACGCGCAGCGCCACCGCAGCCTTGAGATAGCTCTCGGCGGCCTCGGCGTGGTTGTCCGCCTGCACCAGCTCCGAGGCTCGCTCGAAACGCTGCTCGGCGTCGTGATATCCCTCGGGCACGGGGTCCCGTCCGGCCACACCGGGAAGGGCCTGCAGGATGGGAAAGCGGGAACCGACCTGCTGCTGGGTTTCGGACATGGTCACTCTCCTCGTGTCGCGGGCGTCGTCGCGGTTCTGCGAGCACGCGATGCTGCCCACCAGGCACAGCACGGCAGCCTCGAGACGGCGGGACATCACAGCGCCACCTCGGGGCTCAGTTCACGTGCTTGTTCTTCTCGAAGTACTCGAACAGCTTGGGTGAGTTGGCCTTCATCCACTGCGGATCGGTGCGGTACAGCGAGTACGCCTCGGCGTAGAACTCCTGGGCGCCCTCCTTGGCCGCGTAGTCCGTGAAGGGCAAGATCTTGTTGTCCTTGACGTACTTGGAAAAGCTCTGGAGCCGTGCGCTGGTGTCGCCGGGGCCACTGGCCGTCGTCTCCACGGCCCGGGCCGTGGCCATGGTCCGGGCCAGGTCCGCGCGGGTGTCCTGGGCAGCGGCCATGTCCTTGGCCGCGCGCGCGGTGGGGTCGCTGTCCGGGAGCTTGGCCAGGGCCGCGTCACGGTTCTTGATCGCGGTCGCCAGGGCGGTCTTGGCGGTCTTGACCTGGCTGTCGGTCTTGGCATCGGACAGAGCCTGGGTCTTCTTGTCCACGTCCTGGATGGCGCCATTGACCTTGAGGGCAGGCCGCTGCAGGGAGACCCCGCTGGTCTGCGCGTAGTACGTGTCGGCGGCGCTCTTGTAGTCGCCCAGGGTGTGCTTGTTGTAGGCCTCGGTGGCGACGTTGCGCGTGTTCATCGCGCTGTTCAACTTCTCGGCCTCGACGGCGTGGCCAGCCTCGTGCACCAGGGTCTGCACCGAGGGTGGCAGGCGGCTACCGGCGGCACCACTGCCGACGAAGCTGTTCGCATCGCCCTTGAATGTGTCATCGCCGACGCGGATGCTCTTTTTGTAGCTGGCCGGCGGACCGACGTCGACATCCGCCTTGAACTCGGCCACGCGGGAACCACCCAGGGATGTGTGGCGCTCGAGCACGATGCCCTTGAGGGCGTCGCGCTCGGCGCCCGAGGTCAGGCTGAACGCCGCATGGGCCTTGTTCAGCTCGTCCAGGGCAAAGGCCTTGGGCGTACTCGAGACGGTGACGCCGAAGTCCTTCTGCAGTGCTTTCTTGGCCTCGTCGACGGTCTTGAAGGTCGAGGTCGCGGGGATCTCTGCCGTGCCTGGGCCGTGCAGGGTGACCGTCGCCTTGCCCGCCTTGCTGATCTCGGCGCTGATGGCGTTCTTGGTGCCGTTGAGGTCGACGATGCGGTCCTGGTGCCCGCCCTTCTCAGCATTGACCGAGTGCAACAGCGCGTGCTTGGCGTCGGCAGCCTCGGCGCTCTTGGGGTCCTTGAAGGGGGGCTTGAACTCGACGCCACCCGGGTATTCGGCGGCGAGAGCCTTGTCCAGGCGGGTGTGGGTCGCGGCGAGCTTGTCGGCCTTGCGCTCGGCGGCACTCAGCGGCGTGTTGAGCTTGCCACCGTTCATCACCGTGCCGTCGTACTTGTACTTGGTGCCCAGGTCGGCCTTGTCGCCGCCGTACTTGTAACCGAGGGTCTCGGAGCGTGCACCAGGCCGGGCCAGCTGCGCGGGGCGGGGCAGGGTCGAGGCGCCCAGCATGGCCCTGGACACCTCGGCGTTCAGGGCCTGGTCGACCTGGACCGCCTTCTTTTTCTTCTTCTTCGAGGTCTTGCCCACACTCGCGTTCTCGATGTGGGTCAGCTTGCCGCCATCCTGGGGTCGGGCCGTCGTGTGAAACCGGTCCGCGGAGCCCGTGCTCTTGAGACCTGCATGCTCCTCGGTGGAGGCAGGAGCCTTCGCGGTCTCCGGGGTCGAGGAGGCCTGGGTGGTCGACGGCGCTGTCTGGGTGGCGGGCGAGGGCGCGACGGTCGGTGCTGGCCCGGGCTGGGCCGGGGTTCGGATCGTGCTCATGGTGGGGCTCCCCCTGAAATGGAGGTCCCACTGTGAACCCGGGAGCCGGGCAGGTCAACCGCCCGGCGCGCGAAGGCTCAGTCCCGCACCAGTGGCTTGTATTTCATGCGGTGGGGCTTGAGGGCGTCGTCGCCGTGCTGCTTCTTCTTCCAGGCCTCGTAGTCCTGAAAGTTGCCCTCGAACCACTCGACGTGGCTGTCGCCCTCGAAGGCCAGGATGTGGGTGGCGATGCGGTCCAGGAACCAGCGATCGTGGCTGATGACCACGGCACAGCCCGGGAAGTCGAGCAGGGCGTCCTCGAGGGCGCGAAGGGTGTCGACGTCGAGGTCGTTGGTGGGTTCGTCGAGCAACAGCAGGTTGCCGCCGGAGCGCAGCAGCTTGGCCAGGTGCACGCGGTTGCGCTCGCCGCCAGACAGCTCGCCGACCCTCTTTTGCTGATCCGAACCCTTGAAGTTGAACCACGAGCAGTAGGCGCGCGACTTCACCTCGCGCTTGCCCACCAGGATGGTCTCCTGGCCGCCCGAGATCTCCTCCCACACGTTGTGCTCGGCATCCAGGGCGTCGCGGCTCTGATCCACGTAGGCAAACTGCACGGTCTCGCCCACCTTGATGCTGCCGCTGTTGGGCTGCTCCTGGCCCACGATCATGCGAAACAGGGTGGTCTTGCCGGCGCCATTGCCGCCGATGACGCCGACGATGCCGCCCGGGGGCAGCTTGAAGGTGAGGTCGTCGATGAGCAGCTTGTCGCCGTAACCCTTGCTCAGGTGGTCCGTCTCGACGACGATGCCTCCCAGGCGCGGCCCGGGCGGGATCTGGATCTCGACCTGGCGCTCACGGCCCTGGGCGCTCTCGTGCTCGGACTGCATGGTCTCGTAGGCCGATAGACGCGCCTTGCTCTTGGCCTGACGCGCGTGCGGGCTCATGCGCACCCACTCCAGCTCCCGGGCCAGGGTACGGGCGCGCGCGGCCTGCTGCTTCTCCTCGGACTCCAAGCGCTTCTGCTTCTGCTCCAGCCACGACGAGTAGTTGCCCTTCCAGGGGATGCCGTGGCCGCGGTCCAGCTCCAGGATCCAGCCGGCCACGTTGTCCAAAAAGTAGCGGTCGTGGGTGACGGCCAGCACCATACCCGGGAAGTCGCGCAAGAAGCGCTCGAGCCAGGCCACGCTCTCGGCGTCGAGGTGGTTGGTGGGCTCGTCGAGCAGCAGCACGTCAGGCTGGCTGAGCAGCAGCGTGCACAGGGCCACGCGGCGTCGCTCGCCGCCAGACAGGGTGCTGACCTCGGCGTCCCCTGGCGGGCAGCGCAGGGCGTCCATGGCAATGTCGATCTGCCGGTCCAGCTCCCAGGCGTTGGTCGCCTCGATCTTCTCCTGCGCGTCGGAGAATTCGGCCATCACCTTGTCCATCTCGTCGCCGTCGAGGGGCTCGCCGAGCTTGGCGCTCAGCTCCTCGTAGCGCGTGAGCAGGGCTCGGGTCTCGGCCACGCCCTCGAGCACGTTGCCGCGCACGTCCTTGCTCGGATCCAGCTGGGGTTCCTGCGCCAGATAGCCGATGCGGGTGCCCGGGGCCACCCAGATGTCGCCATCGATCTCGGTGTCGACGCCAGCCATGATGCGCATGAGGGTCGACTTGCCCGCGCCGTTGAGCCCGAGCACGCCTATCTTGGCGTCCGGATAGAACGACAGACTGATGTCCTTGATGATCTCGCGGTTGGGCGCGACCACCTTGCGGACGTTCTGCATCTGGTAGATGTACTGGTGGGCCATGATTGCAGACTCCTCGGCGTCTCTCGCGCCGGGCGCATGATCCGATGAAGCGGATGGGGCGTAAAGCGTCGGCGTGACGCGGATCGTCAGGTCAGTCCAGGATCTCGCGCGCCTTGACCGCGCTGTTCATGGGCTCCTGGCCAGGCTCCCAGGGCATGGACGCCAGGGCGCGGGCACGCGAGGTGGGCTCGTTGCCGATGTCATTGGGAACCGCGTCGATGCTCTTCTTGAGCGCGCGGTAGTCGGGGTCGTTGCGGCGACTGCGATCGGACAGCCGGGTCTCGATCTCGTCCATGAGCGAGCTGTCGCGCATGAACAGGCCGTAGGCGCTGACCTCGCGGCCCATGGCGTGCTGGATGATGCTCACCGAGTCGTTGCACACGCCGGTGACGCCGTAGCCCGACATCTTCATGCCCTGGGCGCGTGCGCTGTCGTTGATGAGGTCGCCCATGAGCCCGGCCAGGTTGACCGCGCGCAGGGCCTCGTCACCCGAGAACTGGTCGACGACCTTGCCGCCCAGCCAGTCCGGGGTCTGGTTGAGGCCATCGGGGAAGAAGCCGGTGTCGGGCACGCCCTGGTACCACTTCATGTCAGCGTCGATACCGGGGCCCTGGGTGGTGGGCCCGGACTTGATCGAGATCAGCAGGTCCGAGTGCAGGGCGGGCAGCACGGCCTCGTTGCCCTGGGCGTCCTTGACACCGGTGCGCATCATGACCCCGGCGGGTACGTCGTGCAGTGCGCCGTCGGGCGTTCGCGTCATCAGGCTGGCAAAGTTGGCCGCGCGGTGCTTGATGGCGACGTTCACCTCGTGGCCATCGTCCTTGAGCGCCTTGAGAAAGGTGTCCAGGCGCGTGAACTCGCCGCCCTTGTAGGCGACGCTGAAGCGCTCGCCCGCGGGCAGGTTGGCGTTGTCGGCGAGGCGGTTGAAGACCTCGGCCAGCACCACGCGCTGCTTGGCCTGGTCGTCGGGCAGGTCGCTGATGAGCCCGCCCTGGTACAGCCCTGGCGCCAGCTCCTTCATGCCGGGGTCGCCGCGGGTATAGGCCACGCTGTCGAGCTTGGCCCAGTCGAAGCTCTGGGGGAGCAGGTGCTTGGGGGCATCGGGCTGGGCGCCGCCGCTGGCGCTGCGGGCGCGGGCCGAGGCCTGCATGGCGTCGAAGCCGTCGGCCATCTGCTGCGTCGTCACCTGCAGCATGTTGGCCAGCTTTTGTGGATCCGCCAGGGCCGCCTGCACCATGGCCGGCGGGAACTGTATGCCGGTCTCGCGCTGCAGCTGATCGATGATCTGCTGCACGGCCTGCTGGCTGCCGGGCTGGCTGGCCACGGCCGTGAGCACGTGGTTCAGGTCCACCGCCTCGGGATAGCGACCGGGCACCAGACCGAACAGGTCCTGGGGCCTGGGCGCGTCGAAGGTGCGGGCCGCCAGGTGACTGAGCGCGTTGGAGACGCCGGTGCCGTCGCCGAGGGCGCCGGTGACGTCGGGCACCACGCCGTTGGTGGTGGCTGCGTCCAGGCCTCCCGGTGGCGTCGTGGAGTTGTTGTCGACCGGAGCGTTGACGTTGGTCGTGGTCACCGGCGTGTTCGTCGTGGTGCTGTCGACGACAGGGCGGCGAACATTGCTGCGGTTGTCGATGGCGGTCATGCAGGCTCCTGTGTTCGAAAAAAAAGCGTCAATCCGGCCGACGCGTGTGACTGCTGGGGTCCAGCATGTGATCGGTGACCGTGCTGGGGTGCGCGGGCGCGCCGTTTTCCTGCACGCCGTACTCGCGGCCATAGTACTTGACCCGCACGCTGGCCACGGTCTCGTCCATGCCCGCCATGCGGCTCAGGGCGAGGACCTCGGGAAGGTTCTCGTAGTCGTACTTCTGCAGCATGGTGTTGAGCTTGCCCACCCACTGGCCCTGTTCCGAACTCTCGCCGAGCGAGCGCATGTTGTCGCTGAACCTGCCGGCGTCACCCACCGCCTCGGCATAGCCCCAGCTATCGCCCCACCTGATATCGACGCCCGCGTCCTGCGCGGCGCGGTAGAACTCGCGGATTGCGGTGTCCTGCTTCTTCGTGTCCTCCGGGTCGTTGCCAGGAGTCTGCTTGAGCTGCTGGTACTCGCGCGCTGCCTGCATCGCAGCCGGAACGTTGACGAGCTCGGTGATGCGGGACAGTTCGGGCTTGACCGTGGCCGTGGCGGCAGCGTGGGCCCGCAGGAGCTTGGTCTCGGCCTCGGGTCCGTGGGTGGCATCCAGGATGTTGTGCATGCCTTGCTGGCTGTACACGACGTCGTAGCTGCGCTCGGTGTTGTCCTTCGCTGAGAACAGCACGCGACCCTCGAACTCGGGTGCATCCGACAGGTCGACCCCGAACTCGCGGGCGAAGTTCTTGTAGTGTGCCATCTCCTTCTGAAAGGTGGCGGTGTCGTCCATGTTGTTGCGGACGTTGAGGTAAGGAGTCTCCTTGATGTTGCCCTGGGGGTCCTTCTCCATCAGGTAGGCCGCGTCCCAGTTGGTCTGTTGCGAACCCGTGATGATGTTGCTGCCGTGCCGATCAAAGTCGGATCGTCGGAGCCAGGCCTCATGCCCGTCGGGCGTGCGCACGTGCAGCTCGCCGTTGGTGGCGGTCAGGCGCTTGAGGAGCAGCTTCTTGTCGAAGAACTCGATCTTGGCCATCATGGCCGTCGACGAGGTCTCGCCCGTGGCGGTGATGCGCTGCACTCCGGACTGCTCGGGGTGCTGGCTTGCACGCTCCAGGGCCTTGTCATTGAGCAGGATGCCCTTGTCGTAGTTGGCCGCGGCGTTGGGGTTCTTGGTGTCGTACACCGACACCGCGATCTGCCTGTCGTTCTCGTAGGTCCCGCTGCTGACCGTGGCACTGATCTTCAGCTTGTTGACCAGGTCGGCGACCTTGTCTGCGGCCAATCCCCCCACGTGGTCTCCGAGCTTCTGATTTCGCAGCGAGGGAACCTTGGCGAACAGCTCGTCCTCGACGGGTCCATCGCCGACCTGCAGGCCAACGCTGGCTTGCAGGGAGGCCGAGCGAGATTTCCCGTCGAGCTCGGTGAGGGTGCTGGCATAGAAACCGTTGTCCAGGGCCTCGCCCTTGAGTTCGTACATCTTCTCTGTCCCGCTCGACACGCTCGCCGAGACGCTGGCAGCCAGACCCACCGGTCCGGCGAGGGGCGTCAGCGAACTCGAACTGGCGCCTACCGATGCGCTGGCCGTGCCGCGGCCCGTGACCTTCCAGCTCGAGCCCGGCTCCATGGCAAAGGCCGCGTCCGACTTGAGTGGAAGATCCACCGAGTAGTCCTTGAAGACCTGCTTGACTACGTCCTTGGTGCCGCTGGTCAGCTTGCGCTTGTCCTCGGCGGTCACCGTGTAGGGCTGGGTGGTCTCGTAGACCAGGTAGCCGTCGGCGGCGAAGCCCGCGCTGGCGGGAAGCCCGGGGAGACCCCTTGCGACATGGGACCCTGCGTGGACAGCCACCTGAGTCTTGAGCCACACCACGTCCTTGCCGGTCTCGGCCTGGATGCGCTCGGCGGTCTGCTTTTGCAGCGCGGTCTGATGTTCCGGATTGATGATGTCCTCGGACAGCTTGATGCCGACGGGACCAACGCTAGCGCCGACGCTGTGTTCCTTGCGGATCTCGTCCAGGGTCATGACCTTGACCTTGTCGACGGCCTTGTCAAAGGTCCGGCGCACCACACCCGGACGCTCTGTCCTGTCCACGCCATCGCTGTGCGTCCCCTCGGTCACCGCACTGGTCGCGGTCACGGTGGAGGTGCTCGCGGCTTCTCCCGTACCGGCCGTGTTGGTGGTTCCGCCTGACGTGGTGGTCGTCGCGGGGTCGCTGGAGTTCGTGCGTGTGGTCGGCGTGCGGGTGTTGATGCCGGTCATGGTCACTCCTTGACGGACAGGGGGACGAGCCTCTCAGCCTGTTCACTATCAATGGCCGGAGGATTTTGGCAGCTGGCTTGGTCTCACCCTCGGTTTGCAGAATCAGGGAGTGCGAAACTGCACCCCGCAGCCCACACCTCGACCTCTCACCGAGTCGTCACCGCCTCGCGAGCCCGGCGAGCACCGCGCCGCCGGGAGCGTTGGCGGGGCGGGGCCATCGACGCTTCGCCAGAGGCTACAGTGGGGACCGGATCAACCCACCGTCGACGGCCAGACAGGTGCCGGTGATGTAGCGAGCGCGGGCGCTGGAGAGGAACAGCACGGCCCCGGCGACGTCGTCCGGGCTGCCGATGCGGTGCAGCGGGATCTCCTCGGCCCAGCGCGCGTATGTGCCCTCGATGTTACCGCCGCTTTCTCGCGCCAGGGTGCGCAGCCGCTCGGTGTCGGTGCGGCCGGTGAGAATGCAGTTCGAGCGCACGCCGCGTGCGCCCTCGATGTCGGCAATGGACTTGCTCAGCCCCACCACGGCCAGGCGCAGAGCATTGGAGAGCATCAGGTTGGGCTCGGGCTGCTTGACGGTCAAGCTGGTCAGATGCACCAGGCTGCCGCGCGAGGAGCGCAGGTAGGGCAGGGCCGAACGGCACAGGCGCTCGACCGAGCGCAGCGTGGTGTTGATGCCCACGCCGAAGGTTTGCTCGGCCACGCTGTCAAAGGTTCCCGACGGAGGCCCGCCGCAGTTGGTGACCAGCACATCGATGCCGCCCCAGGTCTCGATACCGTCGCGGACAAAGGTCTCCGCGCCCAGCGAGGTGGTCAGGTCGCACAGGGTCGAGGAGGCTCCGGCCGCGCCCACGGCAAAGCAGGCGTGCACCACATCTTCGAGGGCCGAGGCGTCGCGACCGCAGATGTGGACGTTGGCGCCCTCCTGGCCAAACGCGATGGCGACGGCCCGACCAATGCCCTTGGAGGCTGCGGCGACGAAGACATTCTTGCCAGCCAGCTCGAGGTCCATCTTTTCCTCCGCATTCTCCGCACGTCTGGGGGGGGCCGGACGACCGGGTGGCCCGGACCAGACCGGCCACGCCTTGGTGGTGCGCAGAGAATATGGTCCTGTAGCGCAAAAGCCAGGTCCGCGGAAGACATCGCACCACTCCGATGACGCATCGCGACGTGGCTCTTGAACGACCGGGCGCGCGGGCCTATGCTCCGCGCCGTCCGCGTGGGGTCCCTGAGATCACAGCAGGGCAAGGTCGCACGCGGCGTGCACAGGACACACAATCCAGAGGTCCCTTGGGACAGGAGGCACGGACATGTTGAACAAGATTGGCGTCATTGGTGGTGGATACATCGGCGGTGTGCTGGTGCAGGAGATCGTGCGGCGCAGGCTGGCCAAGAACGTGGCCCTGACCGACCCGGCTCCCTTCGTCAACGCGAGCGATCCACCGGAGAAGCAGGAAGTCACCAAGAAGCAGGGCGTGGCCAAGGGCAAGGCGCTGGACATCCTCGCCGGCACCCCGATCATGGGCAGCGACGTCAAGATCGAGGCCAGCCGCGACTATGACGTGCTCAAGGGCTGTGATCTGATCATCAGCACCGCAGGTGTCCCGCGCAAGGCGCGCCCCGACGGCACCTTCCCCAGCCGCGAGGAGCTGCTCTCGATCAACCTCAAGGTCACCGGCCAGGTGGCGGACGCCATCGGCAAGTACTGCAAGGACGCGATCGTCATCAACATCGCCAACCCGCTCGATGCCATCGTGTACACGCTGTTCAAGAAGCTCGCCCCACCCAAGGCCAAGCTGCTGGGCATGGCTGGCGTGCTCGACTCGGCGCGCTATCGCTACTTCGTGGCCGACGCCGCCAACGTCAGCGTCGAGAATGTCGAGGCCGTGGTGCTCGGTGGCCATGGCGACGACATGGTGCCCGTGCGCTCGTGCTGCCGCGTCGCCGGTATGCCGGTCGAGAAGTTCGTGCCCGCGGACAAGCTGGATGCCATCGAGAGCCGCACGCGCAAGGCGGGTGGCGAGGTTGTGGGTCTGCTGGGCTTCGGCTCGGCCTTTGTGTCCCCGGCCTTCAGCGCTCTCGAGATGGCCGAGGCCATCATCTACGACAAGCGCAAGATCATCCCTGTGTGCACCCTGCTCGAGGGTGAGTACGGCATCAAGGGCCTGTTCGTGGGCGTGCCCGCGATCGTGGGCAAGAACGGCATCGAGAAGATCATCGAGGTCGACCTCAACGAGGGCGAGAAGGCTGCTCTGGCCAAGAGCGTCGAGGGCGTCAAGAAGACCTGCGCCGAGGTCGACACCCTTCTCAACAAGTAATTCCCGCTCCTGCACCGGGTGCTCCTCGGGGCACCCGGTGCGGAGTGTCCCTCCCTGTGACCAGCGCTCCCCTACTTTGCGCGACAGGCCTGCACCGTTCGGTGCAGCAAGGCGAGCGACCGCGCGTCCTGTTCTCCGACGTCGAACTCGAGCTGTCATCCGCCGAGCGGGTGCTGCTTGGTGGTCCCTCCGGTGCTGGGAAAAGCAGCCTGCTGCGCTGCTTGGTGGGGCTGGATCCTCTGCAGCGCGGCACACTCGTCCTCGACGGGGCACCCGTCACCGCCAACGAAGGTCCTCGACTGCGTGCCCAGATCGGCTACGTCGCGCAGACCCCGCGGGTGCGCGCGGGCAGCGTCGCCGCCTATCTCGACGAGCCCTGGTCCTTTGCGGTGCACCGCGGCCGGTCACAGTCCCGGGCCGAGCGCGATCGGCTGGTGTCCGCTCTGGGCTTCACCGAGGACCAGCTCGAGACCTCGACCGATGGCCTGTCCGGTGGTGAGCGCAAACGGCTGGCCTTGCTGCGCGCGCTGTGGCTGGAACCGCGAGCCTTGCTGCTCGACGAGCCGAGTGCAGGGCTCGATCCCGAGCGCATCGACGCGGTGCTGGCCGAGATAGATCGCTTCGTCGAGCGGGGTGGGGCGGTGGTCGTGGTCAGCCACGACCTGGGTGCTGCGCGGATACGGCCATCGAGATCCTGGCAGCTGGCCAGCGGGACGTTCACGGTGCAGCAACCCGAGCGGAGCAGCCCATGAACGGGGCCATGCCCGTCGGTGTGTCCGAGCTCCTCATCGCGGCCTCCCTGGTGGCGCTGTCCGCTGCTGTATCGATGCTGCTGCGCCTGGGTCTGACCCGTCGCATCGCCATCGCGTCCCTGCGCACCGCCGTCCAGCTGCTGGCCGTCGGCTACCTGCTCAAGATCGTGTTCAGCGTCGAGGCGGCCTGGCCGGTTGTGGTGGCGCTGCTCGCGATGACGGGGGTGGCGGGCTGGTCCGCGCTGGGTCGCGTCGAGCGCAGTGTGCCGGGCGCCTTCGGTCTGGCGCTGGTGTCCATCGCGCTATCGGCCTTCGTGGCCACCGGTGTGGTGACCCAGCTCGCCCTGGGCATCACACCCTGGTACCACGCCCAGTACCTGATCCCGCTGGCTGGCATGGTGCTGGGCAACTCCCTCACGGGGATCTCCCTGGCCATGGACCGATTGCTGGCCGGTCTCGACGAGCAGCGCGAGGTGGTCGAGGAGAGGCTGGCTGCCGGAGCCACGCCCTGGGAGGCCGCGCGACCGCTCATCGTGGTGGCGGTCCGCGCAGCCATGGTGCCGACGCTGAATGCCATGACGGTCGCGGGCATCGTCAGTTTGCCCGGCATGATGACGGGTCAGATCCTCGCGGGCGCGGATCCGGTGCAGGCGGTCGGCTACCAGATCGTCATCATGTTCATGCTGTGCGGTGCCACCGCGCTGGGCGGCATGCTGCTCGGCACGCTGGTGTTCCGCTCGCTGCTGGGTCCGCCCGGGCGGATCCGCTTCGAGGTCATGACGCGCCGGGGCTAGCTGTCCTCGCTGCGAGCGAGGTCGGCCGGCGGGCCCGGAGTGTGAGAATCGGATGGCGCTGCGGGCAAGGGCGCCAGCTTCTCGATGACCGCCGAGCCGACCAGATCTCCCCACACGTTGACCGTGGTGCGCAGCATGTCGAGCAGGCGATCCACGGCGAGGATGAGACCGATGCCATCGAGGGGGAGACCCACGGCAGTGAGGACCATGGCCATGGTCACGGTCCCGGCACTCGGGATGGCTGCGGCGCCAATGGCAGCCAGGGTCGCGGTCAGGAACACGATGACCTGCTCCAGTGGCCCGAGGTGGATGCCATAGACCTGGGCGATGAACACCGCGGCCACGGCCTCGTACAGGGCGGTCCCATCCATGTTGATGGTGGCGCCCAGGGGCAGCACGAAGCTGGCCACCCGTCCGTCGACGCCGGCGCGCTCTTGCACCACCTCCAGGCTCACCGGCAGCGTAGCGGCCGATGACGAGGTGCCAAGGGCCACGGCCAGGGCAGGGCGCACCGCCGCGGCGAAGTGCCAGGGGTGGCGGCGGCCGAGCAGCATGAGTACGGTGGGCAACACCACCGCGCCGTGGATCAGCAGCCCCGCCACCACGACCAGGCTGTAGGCCGCGAGCAAGCGCAAGGCCTGCACACCGCCCCTGGCCAGGGCATCTGCGAGTAGGGCCATCACACCCAGCGGTGCGATCCACATGACGAGGTGAACGAGCTGCATCACCGCGTCGTTGAGGGTTCGAAAGACCTCGAGGGTGCGCTCACCAGCAGGTCCAAGGGTCGTCAGTGCCCCTCCCAGCAGCAAGGCGAACAAGATCACGGCCAGCACGTTTCCCTGGGCTGCCGCCGCGAAGGGGGTTCTGCAGCATGTTGCGCAGTTGGGCGCGGGCAAACTCGCCCCAGCTCGTGGGACGCGCCGCGATGTCGGCCACCCGCTGGCGATGGCTGGCCGCGGTCTCGGCTCCCTGCACGTCCTCCAGGGCCTGACCGAGCGCCGGAGCATCGGGACCCCGCTGTCCGGGTTTCACGGCATTGACCAGGGCCAGACCCAGCAGCACCGCCAGCAGTGTGGTGGACAGGTAGTAGACGACGCTGGTCACACCCAGCCGTCCCATGCGCCGAACGTCGCCCACCGCCGCCACTCCGCACACCATCGAGGTGAGGACCAGGGGGATGATCAGCATCATCAGGCCCAGCTTGAACAGGTCGCCGAACACGCTCAGGTAAGGGGCCACGCCCGGCGCAAGCAGGCCGAGGGTGGTGCCCGCGAGCACGGCGACGAGGATCCAGCTGGTGAGGGAGAGTCGCATGCCTGCAGGGTATTCGCCTGTCGTCGTCAGCTCAATGCTTGTGAGCGCCCGGATCTGCATGCTAATGTCCCGGAACTTCTCCCTTCGCGCGTGGCAGGGAACACGCGCCCGCTGGAGCCGGATGCGTCAGAGGTCTTGCATGAATCGATTGGCGATTCTCGCCGTTGCGCAGCTGCTCGCCACGGTGGCAGGGGCGGCACCCGTCATCACGGAGATCTACTACAACCCGCCGGGCACCTCCGAGGCAGCCTTTGAGTGGATCGAGGTCTACAACCCGGGACCGGGGGACCTGGACATCTCGGGCATGGTGGTCGAGTCCCGCGGTGCCGCAAGCCCTCGACTGGCCACGGTTCCGGCGGCGACGCCCGCTCTCGCCCAGGGGGACTACGCGGTGCTTGCTGGCAGCAGCTTGCTCGGCGTCAATTGCCGCACCGCCGCACGCAGCATCGTCTTGACGGGTTCCTTCTCGCTCAACAACACGAATGACACCGGCCCGGACAACCCGCGCATCGCTCTGTTTCCAGCCGGGACCACGGACGTCGTCAGTACCACCCCCCTGGACCTCGTGGCCTATCGCGAAGGCGGCTTCCCCACGGCGGATGACGGGGTGTCGCTGATGCTCGTCGACGTGGGCGCCGACAACTACCTGAGTTCCAGCTGGAGCGCGTCCCCGGGTCTTGGCTCGGGTTGCCTCGCTTATGCAACCAACACCTCGGGGAGCTTGTACGGCAGCCCCGGGCGCGCCAACGACTGGTGCTACCGCGGAGCCGGGGTGGATGCCGGGACCAGCGAGGACGCGGCCATCGAAGACGCTGCAATCGAGGATGGCTCCATCGTTACCGACGCCGGCACGCCGGCCGCCGAGCCCGTGTGCCTGACCAGTGGCTTCGACGCCGGCATCGCCGACAGCGCTGTGGCCTCGGACAGCGCGGTGATCATCGACGCGACCCAGGCCGACAGCTTCGGTCTCGACGCGGGCCTCATCGACCTTGGCCCGCAGAACCCTCCCACCATCGTGCTCAGCCAGCCCGCCAGCGCCGCCACGGTCAACCCCACGGTCGACATCGTCTACGCGGCGAGCGATCCCGATGGTGATGCCCTAAGCGTGGCGCTGTTCTATGCCGTCGACGACAGCGGGTACGACGGCGTACTCATCGCCGGTAGTCTCGAGGCTCAGGGCACTTACACCTGGCGACCGACGGCTGTGCCCGAGGGCACCTACAGGGTCTTCGGACGCGCCACGGATGCGCGCGGGGGCCTGGCCTTTGCCTATGCTGCCGGCCCCGTGACCGTTCCCCCAGCCGCTGTTCAGGCCCCCCAGCTCACCCTGGTCTCCCCCACGGGCAACGAGGGGGAGGTGAGTGGACTGGTGGACATCGCGTTCACGCACAATGACATCCCCGGCACCATCGATCTGTTCTTCGACACCGACAACCGAGGTTATGACGGCGTGGCCATCCTGGGTGGCATCGCTGTTCCGGGAGGTCCCACGCGCGTGCAGTGGGATACCAGCGAGGTGCCCGCCGGGAGCTACTTCGTACATGGTCGCTACCAGACAGCTACCGGGGTCGCGACGGCGTACAGCCCGGGTTCGGTGACCGTGATCCACCCACAAGAAGGGTGCCAGTGCCGCGGGGTTGCGGCGCCGGCCGGAGCTGCGACCGGATTCCTGACTCTGACAACACTGTTCCTGTTGAGGCGACGTCGTCCAGCGACGTGGCGGTGAGGCTTCGTGCGGTACGGGATATTTTCGGATGTGCATGCCAGCATCCAGGCGTTGACCGCCGTGATGCGCGCCTACGAGGACGAGCAGATCGACCGCTTCGTCTGTCTGGGCGATGTGGTGGGTTACGGGGCGTCCCCCGAAGCGTGCTGTGACATCGTCAAGTCCAAGGCGGATGTCACCATCCTGGGGAACCACGATGCGGCGGTGTCCGGCCGCATGGACTACTCGTATTACTACGACGCCGCCCGGCAGGCTCTGGACTGGACGCGCTCGCGGGTCTCACCCGAGAACCTGGCCTGGCTGAAGTCCTTGCCCTATTCCCATCGCGAGGGCGACCTCGAGTTCTGCCACGGCTCGCCCATCTACCCCAGCGAGTTCGAGTACATCTTCACGCGCGAGAAGGCGCGCGAGATGTTGCCTTACTGGGACCGCCTGGCCCGGGTCACCTTCATCGGCCACTCCCACCTGACGCGATCCTTTGCCCTGGCCAATGATGACGCTGTCGACGTCGTGGCGCCGAGCTTCGGTCTGCGGCGAGATCACAAGTACATCATCACGGTTGGCAGCGTGGGGCAGCCCAGGGACTACGACAATCGATCCTGCTGTGCCATCTTCGACACCGAGTCCAACACCTTTCGCTACAAGCGCGTGGAGTACGACATCGAGGAGGCCAAGCAGCTCATCATTGACGCGGGCCTGAGTTACAACTTCGGTGCGCGTCTGCTGGTTGGCATCTAGGTCTGCTCCGGCGCGACGGGGCGCGCCTGAACGACGGGGGAGCGGGTGGAAAAGAGGGATGACGAAGCTGCGCAAGAGCAAGACGGCGGTGACCGTGATCAGCAAGATCGCGGAGCGCACGACCGCCGGCGATGCGTGCCTGATCGTCATCTACGGTGAGGATCTCGGCCGCAAGTACTCCTTAGGTCAGGGCCAGATCAGCATCGGGCGCTCGGCGCGCTGCGACGTCCAGATCGACCAGGAAGCCATCTCCCGCCAGCATGCCAAGATCGTGGCGGCCTTCGGCGAGACCGTGATCTCCGATCTGGGCTCGACCAATGGCAGCTACGTCAACGACGAACTCATCGACCAGGCCACGCTTCAGGATGGCGACCTGGTCAAGATCGGCCGCACGATCTTCAAGTACCTGTCCGGCAGCAACATCGAGCAGTCCTACCACGAGGAGATCTACCGCCTCACCACCATCGATGGTCTGACCCAGGTCCACAACAAGCGCTACTTGATGGAGCAGCTGGAGCGCGAGATTTCCCGGGCCCGGCGCTACCAGCGACCCTTCGCGCTGGTGGTGTTCGATGTGGACAATTTTGCCCAGGTCAACCACGGCTTCGGTCACCTGGCCGGAGACGCCGTGCTTGCCCAGCTTGCTCGCATGGTGAACCAGAGCTCGCGCCGCCATGACATCGTGGCGCGCATCGAGGCCGAGCAGTTTGCGGTGGCCCTGCCCGAGATCGACCTCAAGGCCGCGCGCATCTTTGCCGAGCGCGTCCGTTCCATGGTCCATCGCTCGACCTTCACCTTCGAAGAGGCGGCCATTCGCGTGACCCTGAGCATGGGTGTGGCGGCCATGGGGGAGGAGACGGGACCCAGCGAGCTGATGTCCGCGGTGAACGAGAACCTGTCGCTTGCAAAGACACGCGGCGGCAATTGCGTGAGCGGCTGAGCGGGTGCGGCGCCTCCCGCTCCACGCCTTGCTGGCGCTTCTCATCTTCGCGGCGGCCCTGCTCGAGGGCTGTCGGACCACCCCGGACGCATCGCCTGTCGGCCCCGAACTCCCGGTTGAAGGCACCTCCCTCGCCGTCGACGACCGCTTTCCACCCGCGGCCGATGTCGAGCGCCTGATCGCTTCGTATCGTGGCGAGGTCGAGGCGGAGATGCTGGTCGCGGTGGCCACGGCTCCGGTGGCGATCACGCGCGGCCGGCCTGAAGGCACCCTGGGTAACCTCATCGCGGATTCCATCCGCACCGCGGCCGAGCGCAACACCGGCCAGCCCGTCGACCTGGCGTTCAGCAATGCGGGGGGAGTCCGCAACGACATTCCTGCAGGAAAAGTCACGGTCGGTACATTGTTCGAGGTGATGCCCTTTGATAACAGCATCGTCGTGTTCGAGCTGAGCGGCGAGGATCTGCAGCGCACGCTCGATTCCCTGGCCGCCCGGGGCGGCGATCCCATGTCCGGCGCGCGCTACCTGCTCAAGGATGGGCGGGCCCAGGACCTGACCATTGGCGGCCGCCCCATCAATCCCAAAGGGCGCTACCGCGTCGCGACCAACGACTACGTGTTCGACGGTGGCGGGCGCATCGCCGGTCTGGATCGCGCCACGCGCGTGGTGCGCACGGGGGTGCTGCTCCGGGACGCTCTCATCGATCAGGTGCGGGAGCTGTCTCGCGGCGACGGCACGCTGCAGCTATCCGTCGACGGCCGCATCCGCGTCGCCGGGGAGGAACGATGACCCTCGGGCGACGACGGTTCCTGCACGGGCTTGCCGCAGGTGCGGGATCCGTGGTGGCAGGCCCCCTGATCCGGGTGGCCAGGGCCAGCGAGCCCGTGGTCGGCACGGTCACCTTGCTGCACACGAACGACACCCATTCGCGCATCGACCCCTTTCCCGAAGGCTCCGGTCGCCATGCCAACCGGGGTGGCGTGGCCAGACGCACCAGCCTGATCCGAAGAGTGCGCGAGGTGTGGCCCGAGACCCTGGTGCTCGACGGCGGTGATTTCTTTCAGGGCACTCCGTACTTCAACCGGTTCAAGGGTGAGATCGAGGTCAAGACACTGCAGGCCATGGGCTACGACGCGGTCTGCATCGGCAACCACGACTTCGATCTCGGCGTCGAGGGGCTGGTCGCCGCGATGAAGCACGGGCGCTTTCCTCTGCTCAACGCCAACTACGAGATCCAGAACCCGGCCCTGAGGCCCCTGGTCAAGCCCTACATCGTGAAGCAGCTCGGCGCGGTTCGAGTCGGGGTTTTTGGCCTGGGTGTCGCCCTCGATGGCCTCGTCAACCCCAAGCAGTGCCAGGGTGTGAGCTATCGAGATCCGGTGGCTGCGGCACGGGCCGCCGTCGAGGAACTGCGCGTGGACCACGGTGCGCACATGGTCGTCGCCGTGTCGCACCTGGGCTTCAACGGCGTGCTGGGCGAGCCGGGAGACCAGGACTGGCCACGCGAGGTCAAGGGCGTGGACTACGTCGTGGGAGGGCATACCCATACCTTCCTCGACGCACCTCGCGGCGTGCGCTACGGCCGCGGTGGCTGGGAGACCCTGGTCATGCAGGTGGGCTTCGCAGGCATCAATGTGGGGCGCGCAGACTTCGACATCAGCGCAGGTACACCCCGGCTGCGTTACGCTGGCGTGGTCGGCGTGGGTGGTCCAGCCGTCCTAGCCTGAGCGCTGCATCGGGCGCGAACTCGAACACCGTCGCGGTGGGATCGTTCAGGGGACACGCGTAGCCGGGGCGACACCGCCTCCGAAGCCGCTGCGGGCGATCATCTGTGCCAGCTTCTCGGGCGTCATGGCGCCCTTGTGCAGCGTGCCGTTGATCTCGTAGAAGGGCGTGCCCGTGGCCTGGTAGGCGACCCCGCGGGCGACGTCAGCACGCAGATGCGCCAGGACGCGCGCGCCGCCAACGCAGGTGTCGAAGCGTGGTCTATCCAGGCTGAGTTCGTCGACCAGCCTGTCGATGGTGGACTCGCCGAGCTGCTTTTGCAGCATGAACAGGCGGTCGTTCATCTCCCAGAACTTGCCCTGCTCGCCGGCGCATTCCGCGGCTTCGGCGGCCAGGCAGGCATAGCGGTGAAAGGGTCGATCAAGTTCCTCGTTGCAGGCCATGTCGAGGGGATAGTGGCGGTGTACCAGGCGCAGGCGGTCTGGCTGGGCCAGCACGGCCTCGCGCACGACATCATGGCTGCGGGCACAATAGGGACACTCGTAGTCGCTGAACTCGACGATGGTCACCGCCGGATTGGAGGCACCGATCCAGTGCGCGCCGTCCTCGAGCTGCCCGGTTCCAAGGTTGCCTGCACCCCCGTGGCCCGCCGACGCGGTCTTCCAGTAGGGAGGGAGGAAGATCAGCAGCAGCGCACTGACGAGGACGAAGGCGCCGGCAGCGACCGCTGTGGCCCGTGCCCGCTGCGCCAGCACGCGCAGGTCCGACACCACGCTTCCGACGACACCCGGGCCGTGCCCGACCGTCGCCACCAGACCAAGCCCGAGAAGGGCGGCGTTCACGGCGTAGGTACCGACACAATAGGGACAGATCTTCTCGAGCACGAACACGGAGATGGCAGCGTTGTAGACAGACACCAGGGTGAACAGGGCGCCCAGGCCGACCAGCGCACCCCTGGGCCAACCCGACCGTGGTGCCGCGATCCCGCCGCTGACGACGACACCCAGCAGCACCAGGTAGCCCAGCAGACCCCACAGCGCCACCGGAAGGCCCAGGGATACCGCGTAGGGGCTCATCTCGACGAAGGAGCAGCTCACGGTCTGGTTGAAGTCGCAGCCCGGCGCGTAGCTCGCGTCCGTGTACAGCTTGTAGTGGACCCAGGCCAGGTGTGTGCTCAGCCCGGACCCCACCAGAGCCAGCAGCCCTGCCAGCAGGAGCAGGACACGCGGACGCCGGGTTGTATCGGCCGGTTCACTGGACATGGGCACTCTCCCGCACCGGGGCAGCGAGAACGCGCTCACTGTAACGAGAGCCTCGACGCGACCAAAGAGAAAAGTGCAGCGTCAGCGTCGACGTCGATGCAGGCCAAGCAACAGGCCCAGCAGGGCCAGGCTACCAGGATGCCGAGCAGAGCTGCGGCAGTCGCAACCGTCCCGCGGTTCGGGCGTGGGTGGCGGTGGCCCGGGCTTGTCCGGGCAGGCCTCGATGCCGTGCGGTGGGCTCAGGTCGCATTGCTCGCTATCGGACACACTCGATGGCATGGCGGCGCAGGCCGCGGGTTCCGGTCGTGAGGGGTCTGGCAGCACGTCGAGGTCGCCGTCGCAGGCCGACGCCAGTTCGGCGTCGATCGTGGCGCGGGCACGCACGTTGGTGATGGTCGCGGTGCCGCCGCCGTTGATGAAGGCGACGAAGTAAGTGGCACCGCAGGCCTCGTCGACGGTGACGACCACGGGCTGCACCTGCGACGGTTGCCCTATTCCACCTCCGGTGCGCGTCACTGGCAGGCGCTCATCTGCATCGTGGGTCACGGCACCAGCGCTACGCTGGTAACGGATGGGGCTGCCGCGCTTGAGCAGGACCTCGAACGCGGGCGTGCTGCCGAAGAAAGCGTCGGTGCCCCCCGAGCCCTCGGCCCAGGTCAGGGTCAGGTCCGTGCTGCCCTTGGGCAGGTCCACGCGAAGCTGCGTCTGGGACGGGGCCTCGTTGACACCGATGTCGCCGCTACCGGAGACGTAGAGCAGGTTCACGGGCTTGGACACCGAGGCTCCGCTCGCGTCGACGGCGAGCACCTGCAGCACGCGCTCGCAGCCGAGCATGCCCCGGCGCTCGAACACACAATGAGCGATCTGGTAGGCGCCGCTTTCCCGTCCGTAGGCCTGGGCCAGGGCCAGGGCTGTGGCCTCGGAGGCCTGGTCGTAGGTGGCGTCGGGGGGCAGCCCCATCAGGCCATCGAACACGGCGGCATCGAAGCGATCGCGATCGCAGGTCTCCCCCACGAACACATTGCGCAGCTCCCATAGTGCGCCGCTCCAGGGCCAGGAGTCGTCATGGACCTCCCCGGTCAGATCATCCGGACAAATGCGATCATTGTCCGCGTCCCGGATGCCGCCTTCCTCTCCGGCGACGTGACCGCCGTATTCGCCCGTCACCGAATCGTTGGACAGGCTCGCGGCGAAGTAGTCCGCGTAGCCCTCGTTGAGGGAGCCCGGTGACATCAGGGAGCCCTGCTCGTCGAGGGTAGCAAAGACCAGATCCGTGGTGGATCCGATCACCGCGTGAGTCATCTCGTGGTAGACGATGTCGCCGTCGTAGCCAAAGTCCCTGTCGTCGCCCTGGAACATCACCACCGAGTCGTAGTCGCGATCGAAGATGTCGATGGGCAGGGGTTGGGTGCCCGGGGTCGAGGCGGGGATGTAGGCGGCATTGGCGATGCGCATGTAGTCGTTGATGACCACGGGGTTGTCCGCGGCACCGCGGCCCTGGCCCAGGGGCCAGGGTGCGATCTGGGTGTATGCCTGCTCGAAGTCCGGCACCACCAAATTGGCAGTCAGGTGAAAGGGGGCCGCCGGGGCCTGGGGCGTGCCACCGTGGGCGCGCAGCTGCAGGTCGGGGTTGCCCACCTGCCGCAGGTACGAGAACAGGTTCTGGGCATTGAAGTAGATCGCGGGCTCGGCAAAGGGGTCCTCGAGGGCGTCGTCGTAGTTGGCGGCGCCCGGCGCGGGATCCACCGGATCGAACAGAAAGTAGCCGTCGCTGGCCCGGGCCTTGGGGTGCTCGGAGCAGCTCACGATGTCGTAGTAGATGGGGTCCGCTCCGAAGCCGATGGGGTTGCTGATATTGCCCTGAACTCGGCTGTCCGGCCCGTCGGGGTCGCAGTCCACCTGGCGGCAGCAATTGAAGGTCTGAAAGTAGGATCCGCGCAGGTAGCCGTCGTCGTCTGGCGTCGCGAAGGGCAACAAGGTCTGTTGGGCGTCACCGTCGTTGAGCTCGGCCCCTGGCGTCGGCGTGAACACCCGGGCGCAGGCGAAGTCCGCGGCGAGGCGAACGCGGTTGGTCTCGCGCAAGGCGCGGCCGTCGCGGGCATCGATGATCAGCTCGGGGCGCTGCAAGGGATGCAGACTGCGGGGGTAGACCACGAACACCGGCCGCAGGCGAATCCCGTCGTCAAACCAGGCGTGGGCCACGGTTCCGGGATTCCGCTCCACCGAGGGGTCGGCGATCACCAGAGCGTGCGTGTGCCGCACCGCTGCCAGGAGTGCGCCTCGCGCATCCAGGAGCCAGCGCGCATCGACCGCGGTCACCGGCAGGTGCGCGCTCACGCGATCGAGCTGACCTCTCTCGTCGACGTGGACCAGGACTTGCCGGTCGAGCACAGGGACACCCTGTACCGCGAGCGCGAAGGGGACCCAGGTCCCGAGCCGCGTGCGGCGTTCGGGGCCCGGAATCAGCTCCAGCTCCCGCAGCCCCAGGGGCAGACGTTCTGCCTCGAGGTAGGCTTGCGCCGTGCGGGTGGCTGTGTCGAGGATGAGGCCAGGCTCCGTCACGGATCGGGTGAATCGATGACCGGTGGCGACCAGGGTATCCACAGGCCCCTGGCGCGTCGACGAGGGCGGCGGTTCCCCGAGCACGTTTCGGCTGTCATGTGCAGACTGTGCTACCAAGGCGACGAGGGCGAATTCGATCCACATGTCATGCTCCGAGCTAGTGCCGTGGCTGGCATCCTAGCATAGTGCAGCAGTCGCGCCCCTCTCCGTGGGGGAGGATTGAATAGCCGGCCCGAGACCCCCGTCCATCCCAGAGCAGGGGCTCGCAGCCGGCACCTGACACGCTATAATGCCCACCCCAGGGAGCCGCAGCAGGGGGATCTGAGATCGCTGGGCCGGGTAACAAAAAGGAGAACGACGAATGAGCAGGCAGTGGTGTGGGAGTTTGGTCGCGGCGGGTCTGCTGACGGCACTGGTCCCCCCGGTGCAGGCGGCCGAGTCCATGACACCCGATGACTTCAGGGTCTACTGCGGCTACCTCGAAGCCCAGCAGGACGAGACCATGGCCAAGCTGTCCACCAAGGCACGCGATGCCAAGATCGCGAAGATGGCCAAGGTCAACCCCAAGAAGCTCAAGCAGATGGTCAAGCTGGGTGAGAGCTGGGGTTCGAGCTGCGAGGCGATCACCAAGCAGGTGGAGAAGGACATCCTGCAGGCGTTACAGGACACGCGGCTCAAGAGCCGGGTCGAGTTCGTCGAGGTCAGCGGAGAGCAGTGGGACCAGATGGTCGTGCGCATTCGCTGGAAGGGCGACGAGGACAGGTATCTCGAAGAGGAGGCGGCCACTGCTGCACTGGTCACCCTCGAGCGATTTCCCATGGTACACACCATGGCCTGTGCCGCGTACAACCCGCACAAACCCGATGAGTCCCTGTTCGAGGGCATCATTTCCAACTCGCGCATGGGCAACATCCAGAAGGATCGCATCGAGACCTTCGCAGACACGCGCTACATCAAGCTTTTCGACAACAAGAAGTTTGCCAAGCCGCGACCCTGAGCGAGGCTCAGGCGGCGCCAGCGCGCGCTCTTTTGCTGCCGGGCAATGCTCCACGAGCAGGCCCCCGAAATTGACACTCCGTCGTCGAAGGGCATAGACTTTTCGAGGAGTTGTGTGTCCAGAGCGCGGTGGCCCGGCACCGCGGAATCGTGCCCCGCGAGGGCGGTGTGCGACCGCCCAGGATCGCGGTGGAGCCTGCATGCCACAGGCCGAGCGCATAGACCGCTATGAGATCCTCCGCAAGATCGCGACCGGAGGGATGGCGGAGCTGTTCCTCGCCAAGCAGACTGGTCTCGAGGGCTTCGAGAAGGCCGTCGTCATCAAGCGCATCCTCGCGCACCTAGCCCAGGACCAGGAGTTCGTCTCCATGTTCCTGGACGAGGCACGCATCGCGGCCAAGCTCTCGCACCCCAACATCGTTCAGATCTACGACCTCGGTCGTGCCGACGACACCTACTACATTGCCATGGAGTACGTGTCCGGGCGCAACATGGCGGCGGTGCTGCGCAAGGCGCGGGACACCGGTATCGGTCTCCCCATCGAGCACACCGCCAAGGTCGTCGCCGGCGTCTGTGATGGGCTGTACTACGCGCATACACGCAAGGACTACGACGGCACGCCGCTGAACATCATCCATCGTGATATCAGCCCGCAGAACATCCTGGTGGCGTTCAGCGGAAACGTGAAGCTCGTGGACTTCGGCATCGCCAAGGCCTCGACGCAGATCGCCCAGACACGCGCCGGTGTCCTCAAAGGCAAGTATGCCTACATGTCGCCGGAGCAGGTTCGTGGCGACAAGATCGATTCGCGTTCGGACATCTTTGCCGTCGGCATCGTGATGTACGAGTTCTTGACCGGACAGCGTCCCTTCGAGCGCGAGACCAGCCTCAAGACCTTGAAGGCCATCGTGCAGGAGAAGCCGCTGAATCCGCGCGAGCTCAATCCCGAGGTTCCCATCGAGGTCGTGCGCATCTTGTCCCGGGCTCTCGAGAAGAACCCGGACCGGCGCTATCCGAATGGCCAGGAGATGCAGCTGGCCATCGAGGATTACCTGGACCGGGCGCCCCGCAAGTCCAACAACGTCCGCCTGTCGCGGTACCTGTACGAGCTCTTCGATGACGAGCTCAACGCCGACGGCGGAACGATGATCGTCAAGGGTATCGGTGAGCTCATCGTGCCCACCGGTGCCTCCAGCGAGGCGATCGCAGCGCCCAAGGTCGACGAGCTCCCCGAGGGGACAGTGCGCGCGGCGCTGCAGGAGATCGCTGCCGCCCGGGCGGAGCGCGACAAGGACTCGGTCTCCATCGTCACCGACGAGAAGGTGGCCGAGTCTCCGGCGGTTCCACTTCCGGCACGGAGTGAGCCCGAGGAGGAACCGGAGGCGCGCACGGAAGCTGGGGCCAGCCAGGAAATCGAGGAAGAAGACGAGGAGTTCCCGGACACCGTGATGCAGGCGGCGCCCGAGCGCCCTGAGGAGGACGAGCCTGCTCCATCGCCTGCCATCGAGGCCCCCGCCGGCGAGGCGGAGTTCGATTACGGCGACGATCCCCAACCCACCATCGAGCTCGCGCGGGCCGATTTTTCTGCCGAGGCGATCAACACGTCGGCCGATCCTGGCGAGGACCAGGAGGAGCTCGACGGCGCCACCTTGCCGGCCTACGACCCGGCGAAGTTCGGACTGGACCGCGGCAATGGCGATGCGGACGCCCAGGAAGAAGCCGACGCGGAGCAGGCCGCCCAGCCCTTCCCACCCGAGGACGAGGACGAGGGCATCCCGCATCCGGATGAGGCCGAGACCGCCTCGCTATCGCCGGACCAGGTTCGACGCATCCTGGATAGGGTGGAGTCCCTGCGCCAGCAGGCCACTGGTTCGGAGGGTTCCGAGGGTACCGTCGAGGCGAAGGCACCACGACCGAAGTCGTCCGAGACCGCAGCGCCCAGGAAGAATGACTACGAGTCCGAAGACACCATCGGCTTCGAGGAGGAGGAAGCCCTGGACTACGGGTCGGATCTTGGTGATGCCACCCGCGCCCAGCCTGAGCCCCAGTTCTCCAACGATGGAGGAAACGGCCACTCCGCCGACGATGCGTTGCTGACCGGCATGGTCACCACGGACCCGGATCAGCGGAGTGACGACGAGATCGTCGCGCCGGACCTGGGTGTGCTCGGTATGGATGATGGCGACGATGATGGGCCGAGCATTGATATGCCCCGTGCCACGGCACCGGCCATGCCCGAACATAATGTGCAGGGCAGTGGCGGGATTCGCATCGTGCGTCGCAAGGCCAGCGACGCCGAACTCCGGGAGCGTGCAGCCTTCGAGTCCGGAGCCGTCGCAGCGCCGGCTGGTGGGGTCACTCCGCGGCCGGCCCGCCAACCCCTGGCCATGCCCATCGAGGAGACCTCTCAACCGGACCTGGAACAGACGCCACCACCTCCTCTCCAGGACCTGCACCGACCCGGCAACGAGCTGTCGATGACGGCTCCGGCGCGCGATGTCATCGAGGTCTCCCAGGTCACAGCGCACAGCGCCACCAACGCGCGCTTGCTCCTGCTCCTGGCCGTGCTGGCAGCGGTCGCCGCCGGATTGGGGCTGCTGTACGTACTCCTGTTTGCATCTCCGGCTCCTGCCGGGGACGGGACGCAACCCGGGGAGTCGGGGACGGTTTACCTCAAGACCGATCCGCCAGGCGCGACCATCATCCTGGATACTCGACCCCATCCCACGAGGACACCCACCACCATCGGCGGGTTGACCTTCAACCAGCAGCACATCGTGATGTTCAAGCTCGAAGGCTATGACGATGGCGAGGACCGCTTCACCTTGACCCCGGCACAGAAGATCAAGCCCATCTCGGTTCAGCTCAAGAAGAAGTCCAAGAAGTGATCAGGGCGTGTTGAATCGAATGCTGTGGAGCCAGGTTCGCAGCTCCTCGGCATGGCGGCTCAGTTCGTCCTCCAGCAGCGTGACCACGATCACGTAGCCGCGCTCGCCGTCGACGAGAAGCACGGCCTGCTGACTGACCGGAGCCTGTCCGCCCTGCGGCAAGGGGACATCGAAAGCATCGCGGAGGTGAAAGCCGGCCCGCCCACTTCGGCGAATGGGTTCGACCTCGAGGTGGCGGACCGTGATGTCGCCCAGGGCGCGGGCCTGCGCCTGGCGGTTGGCGACGAGATAGTCCGAGATGGTGGCTTCCTTGGGAAGGGGACCGTTGACGTAGACCTCGACGCGCGGAGGCAGGGTCGAGGGCCGGTCTGCCGTGCTGCGCTGGCCTTTGGCCACGAGCGTGGTCTGGGCGAGGAGATCAGCGCTCTTTGCCGGGGCACCTGCGTCCTCGACACGCGTTCCCGCCGCGGAGGGCGCCTGGCCTCCTCCAGCTGGCCTGTGCTGGGCCACGGTCCAGGTGGCGGGGAGGCGCCACAGCAGCGGCGTGCCTGGCACGGACGTGACCGGGAACTCCCCGGGCCCAGCGTCGGGTACTGGCGCCTCTCGAGGGCAGGCCAGCAGGGCGAGGCCAAGAACACAAGGAACGCCGCGTCGCCATCGCATACCGGTCCTCCAGGTCCGCAGCCGACCATGCCGCGCCAGGTCATGCTAGCCTGTGCCCCAGGGCTGCGTCATCCACGAGAACACACGGGAGCGCCGGTGCGACCAGCACATCTTCACCGCCGAGCTCCGGTCGAGGTGGTGCTGGTCCGACCCGAGATCGCGCCCAACGTTGGCAACGTCGCCCGCACCTGTGCGGCTCTTGGCCTGCCCCTGCACCTCGTCGGCCCGACAGGCTTTCGTATCCATGATGCCTCTCTGCGGCGCGCCGGGGTCGACACCTGGGCCCAGCTCGAGTTGCACTGGCACCGCCACCTGCGCGAGGTGGTGGCGCTCTGCGGCGGTCGCGTGCTCGCCCATACCACCGACGGCGAGATACCCCTGTCGCCCTTCGACTACGTGGCTGGAGATCTTCTGGTCTTCGGGTGTGAGAGCCAGGGACTGGCGGTCGAAGACCTCGAGGGCTGCACGGCGCTGCGCGTGCGACTCCCCCAGGCCCGCGACCTTCGCAGTCTCAACCTCGCCACCAGCGTGGGCATGAGCTGTGCGCTCGCCCTGGGTGGTCTCCAGGCGTGGCCAGACAGGGGCGCGAGCTGAATCCCGCTCGCCTGCGGGGCTTGCGAGAACTCAACCGTCGCCAAGGGTGGCGTAGATCATGCGGACGCGGCGCGCCAGGTTCTCGTCGACGGCGCTCTCGAGCAGTTCTCCACACTGAAACAGTGCGAAGAACAGCAACTCGTTGAGGGCGTCGGAGACGACCTGGGTGGGATCCTGCTCCTGCGCATTGGTCACGTTCTCGACCAGCTTCTCCAGCGACACGAGGCGCGCACCCTCGAGGTGCAAACCCGAAAAGAGCGCCGACATGGGTGTGCCCGGATCTGCCAGGAAAGCGTTGACACCGTCGACGAAGAGCTTTGTCGAGCCGGCCTCATCGACCGCCTCGAGAATCTCGGCCAGAGCCATCTCGAAGACCTGCAGGACTTCGGCCACGCGTGCGCCGTCTGGCCTGGCGACCGGTGTGCCTGGGGCCGGCGAGACTCGCTCGATCGCTCCGGCCTGGAGAAGGGTGTACAGGACGCGCAGCAAGTCGAACTCGCCCATGCGGATGACGGGCATCAGATCTGCGACGCTGCGTGGTTCGCGTAGGGCCTCGACGACGCGCACGCTCTCCGCGCCGATGTTGACATGGGACCCGGTGGCCACCAGGACCACCATGTTGTCCGGGATGCGGCCGCGAATCAGGGCCATCTCGTCCGCCCGGCGTACGGCTTCGAGCAGCAAGCCCTGGGCTCCAATGGTCGGTGTCTGTGGGAACACGTAATCCTTGGGAAGGGAATAAGCGACCATGTGGCCGTCGACCCAGGTGGCCACCTCGCAGAACAGCTCCGTCACCTGCTGCTGGATGGCCCGCCACAGGTCGTGGCTCGAGAGCAGGCCGGACTGGACGAGGAGCTGGCCGGCCCTTCGACCCGCAGGAGGGGCGTTCCTCAGGACCTCCTCGAGGGCCTCGCGCTCTACCAGGCCGAGCCGTACCAGCACATTCCCGATGCGATCGCGAGCATCGTTGGAGGCAATGGATGCGATCTCGCCGTCCCGGAAGAGCACCACGCGCTCGATGCCACCGTGCACGGCAACCACACGAAGGGTGAGCCGGCTTTGGGAGATCATGCCGAGGACATCGAGGGCAGGCAGGGCCGTGAGATCGGCGATGAAGATGGCTCGCTCGACGTTGTCCTGGGCGGGCAGGGTGTCCAGGCCTGCGTAGGTCAGGAACACGATCTCGGGATGGCTGTCGTGGAGCCAGTAGCGTCCTGCCCGGCTGGCCAGGGCGCGGGTGCCCCCAGCATCCAGGCCGCCGACCTCGCCCTTCGAATTGATGTCCAGAAACTTTCGCTCGGGCATGGGCTCCCCAGGGCGGCGACGCGGCGCACCACGTCGAGGTCCCCTAGTTTCCCCGGTTGCCCCTGCCAGGTGCAAGGGATATGCAAAGGGCCGACGAGGTGCCTGGGAATGCTGTGGACCTTCATCGTGGCTGCGATCGCCTGCGGGGCCGTGCTGGGCGCGGTCGGGTTCCTGTGGCACCGCCTGCGCCGGCTCCAGGATCGGCTCGACGAGCTGTCCTTGGGTTCGGGATCGCCTTCGCAGGATGTCGCGGATCTCGAGCGCCGCCTGCGATCCATCGAACGGCTGCTGCGCGAACAGGTGGCCGTCGAAGTGGTGCTCGGCAACCTGCTGGTCGAGAAGGGCGTCGTCGACGAGGATGAACTCGAGGCGACGCACCAGCGTCTCGTCATCGAGCCGGCACTGCTGGACGGCGAGCATGAATCCCTGCTGGCAGAACTGCCCGAGACCGAGCAGCTTCGCGCGCGGTTGATCCGCAACCTGCCGTTGACCCTGCAATGACCACCGAGTCTCCCGCCCCGGCAACACTGCGTGCCAGCCTCGCTGCGGGTCCTGGCACTGCCCACGGGATCACCCTTGCGTTTCTTCTCTCCGGGGCCGCGGGGCTGATCCTCGAGGTCATCTGGACCCGTCTCCTGCACCTCGCCTTTGGCGCCAACGCCCCTGCTGTGAGCACGGTCCTGGCGGTCTACATGGGGGGCATGGCTCTGGGGGCCTATGCGGTCAGTCGCCTGCCGCGTCTGCGTCGCTGGCCGCTGCACACCTACGCCGTCCTCGAGCTGGGCGTCGCGGTCCTGGCGCTGCTGCTTCCGAGCGCCATCGAGGCGGTGGCTCCGCTGCACCGAGCGCTCACCGCTCCTCTCGACGCCACCGGATCGCTGGTCCCCTTGCTGGTGGTGCGAGCTCTCCTCGTCGGCTCGCTGCTGCTGCTGCCAACGGCCGCGATGGGCGCCACCCTGCCACTGCTGGCCGAGGGAGCCCGGCAGCAGGTTCGTCGGCACCGGCGCCAGCTCCAGGCAAGCCGTGCCGGGGATCAGGACGCGGGCCCCACCGAGGAGGCCTGGATCCTGCGCCGGGTGGGCGTGCTGTATGCGGTCAACCTCTCCGGGGCCGTGATCGGCGCCGGTGTCGTGGGCTTCGTGCTGATACCCATGCTGGGCCTGACCGTCAGCAATCGTATTGCCGCGGCTCTGGACCTGGCGGCTGCGGCCCTGGCCTGGCGGGCGGCCCGGGGGATACAGGGCGAAGTTCGCGACGAGGTGCCCGCGGCGCTGCTGGCGCATCGGCGGAGCGTCCTGCTGGCCCTGGGCTGCCTTGCGCTCACCGGCGGCCTGGCCATGCAGCTACAGGTTCTGTGGTCCCGCGCCCTGTCCGTCGTCATCGGTTCCTCGACGTACGCGTTTTCGCTGATTCTCGTCGTCACCCTGCTCGGGATGGCCCTGGGTGGCCGCATCGTGGCGGGGCGGGCGGACCAGGGAGGCCCACGGCGCGCGCTGGTGCGCCTCGGACTGCTGTTCGGGATTGCCGCCCTGGGCGTGTTTGTCGGCACCCTGCTCATCGACAAGCTCCCCTCCGTCATCCGGGATGCCGCACGCATGCCTCAGCTCTCCCCGACCTTGCTCTTCGGTGTCGAGCTCCTGGTCATCGGCGCCGTCGTGCTGGTTCCCGCCACGGCCCTGGGCGGGTCCTTGCCCGGTGCACTCCAGGTCGCGCGCCGGGACGTCCGCCGATCCGCTGCTGGCTTCGTGGGGCAGGCCTACGCGGTCAACACGGTGGGAGCCATCGTGGGCAGCGCCCTGGGGGGCTTCGTCACCATTCCGCTCCTGGGTGTCGACGCAGGTCTCCGCCTGACCTCGCTGTGCTATGCCGGGATGGCCGCGGTGCTGGTGACGGCCGCCCAGCCGCGCCGTGCCCGCTGGGATCGCAGCCTGCGCGCGCCAGCCCTGGCCACGGGGCTCGCCGTGCTGGTGCTGGTGACGCCGGACCTCGACGTGATGCGCTGGAGTTCCGGTTTCTTTCGGGTCTACCTGCCGAGAACCTATCGCGACGACGACGATACGGGCGATCGTCTGCTGTTTCATCGCGACGGTATCGTCGCCACGGTCACCGTCGAGGACAACGTGGGCTCCATCGCCCTCAAGGTGAATGGCAAGGTCGACGCCTCGTCCCGGGGTGACATGCCGACGCAGATCCTGTCGGGCCTGCTGCCCCTGGCATTCCTAGAGCCCCCGGCACGCAGCGCGGTCATCGGCTTTGGTTCCGGTGTGACTGTGGGAGCCCTGTTACAGACGCCCGTGGGCAGCGTGGATCTGGTCGAGCTGGAACCCCATGTGCTGGAAGCTGGCCGCCTGTTCTCGCACGTCAACCACCAACCCTGGAACGACCCCCGGGTCCGCATGATCGTCGACGACGGTCGCAACTACCTCGAGCGTGGTGGCGCGGCCTATGATCTGATCATCAGCGAACCGTCCAATCCCTGGATGACCGGCGCCTCGAGCCTGTTCACGCGCGAGTTCTGGAGCATCGCCCACGAGCGACTGTCGGCGGATGGCGTGTTCCTGCAGTGGGTGCAGCTCTACGAGCTGGGTGAGGATCGCATCCGCTCTCTGGTCGGCACCTTCTCCGGCGTGTTCGAGCACGTCGTCATGTTTGCCTCGAATCCGGGATCTTCGGACACGTTCATGATCGGCTCCCGGCGGCCCCTGCGCATCGACATGGACCGGGTGCGGCGCCTGTTCTCGGACCCGGCCACGGCCGAAAGCCTGCACCTGGGCGACGTCGAGGATCCCGCGGAACTCCTGGCCCTGCTGCTGCTGGTCGAGGACGACGTGCGCGCTTTCGGGAGAGGTGCCGTCATCAACACTGACGACAACGCCTATGTCGAGTTCCGGGCGCCGCTGGACCTTGTGCACTATGCGCTGCGCGACCCCGATCTGTCGCCGCTCAAGGTCTCGCTCGGCCACCGCATGGACCTCATCGATCGCATCGTTCAAGGGCCCCTCGTCCTCGAGGAAGATCCCTGTCTCCGCGACCTCGAGCTGTCGCGAACCATGGGGCGCCGCGGCCTGCTCGACGACGCCTTGAGCTTCCTGGACCGTGCCGAGAGCGCCTGCGGTGAGGACCCCACCTTTGCCCCGCTGGCGACCCGACAGCGCGAGGTGTTGCAGGTGCTGGTGGGCGATGACGTCGAGGCAGTGGTGGACCCCGAACTGGTGGAGGAGGGTGACCTGCGCTATTTGCGGGTCGTGGCGCACATGATCGATGGTCACAACGAGGTGGCGCTGTCGGATCTCGAGGCAGTGGCCGAGCTGGACAGTGCACCGCCTGGCTGGCTGCTGCTCTGGGCCTACCTGTGCTACAGCGAGGATCGCCTCGACGACGCCCAGGTGCTGTTCGCGCGGCTCCTCGACCAGCCTGCGGCGGTCGAGCGCCTGCCGGCCATCTCCTTCTATGCCGCGCGTTCGGCTTTTTCGCACAACAAGTTTCGCGACGCCGAGCGCCTGGCTAGGCATTTTGTCGAGGCCACTGCGGTGCGCCGGGGCCGTGACCGCGCCGTGTTCGTGCCGGCTCCCGTGTGGTAGACCTGGCGGCGCGATCCGCCACAGTCCACGGGGATCTGGTGGGCCGCGAGGCCGGGAAGCGAGGGAGAGTCCGATGGTCCAGTTTCGATTCGATCAGGTCATCCACCATCCCCGGCAGCTCGTGTTCGAGACCTATCGCGACAAGCTGTCACTGCTGGTGCCCTACCTGCCCAATTGCGATCGTATCGATGTGGTCTCGCGCGAGGACCTCGATGATGGTCGGGTCAAGCTCAAGAATCTTTGGCACGCCAACGTCAAGGTCCCCCGTGCCGCTCGCCGCTTCGTCAAGGACGAGCTCATGTCCTGGTATGACCACGCGGTGTGGGATCCGATTCAGCATGCTGTGGACTGGCGCTTCGAGCTCCGCGTGTTCACGGAGGCAGCAGCCTGCTCGGGCCGAAACCGGTTCGAGGTCGTGGATGACACGCACACGCGCTACGTTCTTTCCGGTCAGCTCATCCTCGATCTCGCCAAGATGCCCTTTGTTCCACGCATGTTCCGTGGCCTGGCGCCTCGAGTGGAACAGTGGCTGATCGACGCCGTGCAGCCCAACCTTGAGTCCATTGGCGCGGCGGTGGGGAAGTACCTCGACGAGCACCCTGGCTCCTGAAGCGGCGGCCTCCCCGGGAACCTGGTGAGCCTTCGCACTTTGCTCAGGAGACTTTGAGGTTTGCGAGTGTGTCTCAGTTCACCGTGGTGAATTTGAGAGGGATCTCGATGTCCATGGGATCGCCAGTGAACTGTGGGAACTGCCAGATGCGTGCCTTGTTGACGAGACACTTGCCCAGGGGCGACTGCTTGTGCTCGGTGTCGTCGATGCGCGCAGCGGTGACCTTGCCGTAGCCCACCACCGTGACGACGAGATTGAGCTTCGGGGGCAGCTTGAGACCCCGCTTGGTCTCCTGGGTCGCGCAGTACTGGATTCCACCCTGGTTCTCGCCCACGACCTTGCCGATCTGCTTCTCGGTGAGGCCACCCTCGGTGCGGGTGGGCATGCGAATATCCGGCAGACTCGGGTTGATCTGGATCTGGGTGGGAACCTTGTCATCGCGCTTCATCAGGTCCGCCATCATGGCCGCTTGCTCCGCGGAGAGATCCACCGCGGTGCTTCCGGTCTGCTCACGGCGCACCAAGTCGTCCATGGTGACGCCGGAACCGGAGACCTGATCGCTGAGGTCGATGTCCAAGCCTTTTTGCTTGGCGCGGGTTCGCGCCACCTTGCGGATCCGCTGGGCCTCGACCTGGTTCCCGGTGAGCAGGGCCTTGCGGATGGCCTCGCGCTCCTCGTCGGTGAGCACGCTCACCCACGGTTGCTTGGCCGGCCTGGACTCCACGCCCACGGCCTGCTTGGCAGCCACCACGGCGGTGTGGACGACAGGAATGACGATGATGCCAAGGGCATCGAGGGTCAGCAGACCGGCGACCGCAACAAACACCAGGATGGCCACCATGGCGTACAGACGATGCTTGGCCGCACGGTGGGCCATGCCTGCCTGCTCGATGGCCATGCGCGTGCTGTCGGGTGGTGCGTCGAGGTCCGGTGTCGAAACCTCCGCCAGGGGCGAGACCTGGGGCGGGGCTGCCTGCAGCGCCGAGGCGTCCGCCGCGACCGAATCGAGATCCGCGTTCATCGAGACGACATGACCCTCGCCCCTGACCTCCGGGGGGAGATCGGCCAGGGACAGGGAGAGGGTGCCCTTGCGCATGGCCTCGAGAGAGGGATCCGCTGCCGTGTCGGAGAATGGCAGAGCCTTCGCTGCCGGCCCCGGGGCTGTCGCGGGCGCGGGCGCACTGGGAAAGACCGGTGGCGGAGGAGCCGGACTCGCCTCGGCAGGCGCAGCCTCCTCGCTGCTCAGCAGGCTCCCGTCGACGGTGTTGATGTGTTCGCAGCGACGGCAGCGGATCTTGAGGATCTTGCCGGCGACCCTGTCGTCAGGCAGGTTGTAGGTGGTCCCGCAGCTCTCGCACGAAAACTTCATGAACTGGCTCACTCACAGAGGGGGCTCGGCAGCCCCGGGTTTCTCGAGGGGGGCCAGAGGCGCCCCCTGTGCGCTGGCGTTTCGGTGAGCGTCACCCCGGAAGTGCATTCTGGGGGCCTCGCTCACCGGGGCTCACCCTGGCAGCGTGGCCGCATCACCACGTCGCTGCACGGCAGGTGCACCCCCTGTCTCTGCTCTCCTTGTAGCGTGGAGTGCTCGCGAAGTCACCTGTCACCCGGCCGGGGTGCGCTGCAGGATGGCAAGCGGTGGGGGGTTCGCTATACTGCGGCCGCCCGTGGACCAGGAGTTCTGTCCACGGGTGGAGGCACGCCACATGACCCAGCGGACGCTCCGGATCGTCGTCGCCAAGGTTGGCCTCGACGGTCACGACCGAGGCGCCAAAGTCGTGGCCCGCGCGCTGCGAGACGCGGGCTTCGAGGTCATCTACACCGGGCTCCACCAGACCCCCGAGATGGTGGTCGAGACCGCGATCCAGGAGGATGCCGATGCCATAGGCATCTCGTTAATGAGCGGCGCTCACATGACGCTCATGCCGCGCGTGGTGGCTCTGCTCCGCGAGCGCGACGCTTCTGATATCGTGGTGTTTGGCGGGGGGATCATCCCGGACGACGACGTGAGTGCGCTCAAGAGCGCGGGCATCGCCGCTCTGTTTACGCCAGGTACGTCGGTGAGCACCATCGTGGACTGGATTCACTCGAGTGTGGTGGCGCGCGTGCCCGTGCGCTGACCACGGAACGAGATGGTCCCGACCGTGGCGAGGGGACATGGCATTCATCGGTGAGCTATTCGTCGGGGCGGGGCTGATCACCCAAGAGCAGTTGCAGGAGGCCCTGCGGGCGAAGGCCGTGTACGGTGGGCGTCTCGGAACGAACCTGGTCGAACTGGGGTTCGTCAACGACGCGACCCTGCACAGTTTTCTATCGAAGCAGCTCGGTGTTCCCGCCATGGAACTGCACACCCAGCCCGAGCCAGAGGCCCTGAGCCGCCTCTCGCCCGGGCTGTGCGATCGCCTGAACGTCCTCCCGCTGCGGATGGTCGAAGGGATGCTCGAAGTGGCATCCATCGACCCGCTGGATCCCGCTCTGCTCAACGCCGTTCAGGAAGAGGCGGGCTGCCCCGTGCGCATGGTGGTGGCGGCCGAGGGACGACTGTTCGCGCTGATGCGCGCATTCCTGGGAATTGCACGTCCCCTTCGCTATGCCGTGGTCGAGGTGGAGGCCCTGCGCGCCGGGCACCACGCGCTGCAGGCTGCCTCACTGCGAAGCATCCTGCGCGATGAGGCCTTCGATACCGGTGATGACGAGGCCGAGGAGTTGCTGCTTCTCGATGTCGTCGAGGACGCACCGCTGGACGAGAGCCTGGTGCCACCCCCCGTCGAGGGTCTCGATGCGCCAGGCTTCACGCCGGACGATTTCGACTTCGAGATCCGGACCCAGGAGATCACTTTTCAGGAGGCACCAGCTCCGATGGTGACACCGGAGGTGAGAGCCGCCCACGCGGCGCTGGGTGAGTCCCTTCGACCGCTGGCCTTCGAGGAAGCTCTGGGTTTGCTGGAAAACTGCTCCGATCGTGACGCCCTGGCGCAGGTGGTGCTCCGGGCCGTGCTCTGGCACTACCGTCGAGCCCTGCTGTTCACGGTGCAGCGTGGGTTGATCCTGGGCTGGGATGGGCTGGGCAACCGCGTCGATCGCGACCTGGCCCAGAAACTGATGATCCCGGTCAACGCGCCGTCGGTCTTCGGCCAGACCTGCCAGGCCCAGCGCCCCTTCGTCGGGCCACTCGACGACCGGCCGATCACCGGACTGTTCATCAAGATCCTGGGCGGGCCGCGACCCACGGGCTGCCACTTGATTCCTTTCGTCGTGGGTTCCCGCGTGGTGGCGATCCTGTATGCGGATGGCGCGCTGGGAGAGCTCACCCCGGTTCACGCCAGCGAACTGACCATGCTCGCGACCCAGGTGCGGCGGGCCTTCGGGCGCTTCATGGCGCGCAGTGATGTCTCGCAGACATGAGCATGCGGGCGTGGGTACTTGGGGTCCTGCTGGTGGGTGTGGTTGCCTCCTGCCGGGATCACGCACCGACCGTGCAGATCGGCAAGATCCTCGTCGATGCCTCGCTCGGCGACGATGGTGTTGTTGTCGATCGTGAAGCGGTGCGCGCGGCCCTTCATGATCAGCTCGAGACCGCGCCCAAGAAGAGCATCCTGCACTGGGCTGACGACGGTCCCGGGCTGGTTCGGGCGCACGTGATGGCAGGTCGGGTTCCGCCCGACGCACATGGCCGGCCGGTGCTGGTGATGCGCCTGCAACTCGATGCCCCCGCAGCGAGCGGTGGGCGGCTGGCGTTCGAGGTGACGTCGGAGCAGCGCGCGGAGTCTGCCGACGAACTACCTCAGGTCCTGCTCGACGCCGCGGCACGCCAGGCGGTGCGGAAGCTAGGGCGAACGCTGGCCCTGGGCTCGGCCCCGGTGCCGGAACTGCTCGAGGTCGCTGCGGGCGAGGACCGCGACCTTCGACTACGAGCGATCAGCGTGCTTGGCGAACGCCGGGATGTCGCGGCCCTGGAACCGCTGATCCAGCTCTTGCAGGACAAGGACGAGGCCATCGTGCTGCGCGCCGTCGGTGCGTTGGTGGTCCTGGGGGACCCCAGGGGAGTATCGGCCCTGACCGATCTCACGCATCGCCGGAACCCCAGCTTTGTTCGCCAGATCGTCTATGCTGTCGCTGCCATCGGTGGCCGGGAAGCAGAGGCCTACCTGTTCATCGTCGCCACGGGGCACCCGGATCCCGCGGTGCAAGAGGCTGCTCGACGGGCCCAGAGCGAGCTCGCCGCGCGACCAGGTGAGCGCTGACCGCGCCCACCACGAGGAGGTGTGATGTCACACAAGGGCCACAAGGTGATCGGTTCGACGCTGGCAATCCTGCTCCTCGCAGTCGGCTGTGCCACGACGCCCAAGAATGAGGCTCCGCAGCGTCGGGCGACGGATTACTGGCCGCTGGCCATCGGCAACAGCTGGACCTACCGGATCCAGCACGGCGGGGCCGTCCAGGAAGACTCCGTCACGATCCTGCAGCGCGATGCGGATGGGTTCTTCGTCGACTCCCAGGGCGCACGGCTCAAGCCACATGCCGCCGGGGTGTTCGACGGCGATCGCTTTTTGCTTCGAGATCCGCTGGCCGTGGGAACCAAGTGGATGGCGGTGCCGAGCGCCAACGCTCTGGAGCGTTTCGAGATCACCGACGTGGATTTCACGGTCACCGTGCCGGCGGGTGTGTTTGAACACTGCGTGCGCGTGCAGGCGATGAACAAGCTGTCCGAGGTCGAGAACTTCGTGGGTGAATGGACCTACGCTCCGGGCGTCGGGATGATCCAGTTCGTGTCGCGCCGCGAGGTCAAGGGCAAGCCACCTGCGCCGCAAACCGAAATGCTGCTGTTGCGCTTCAAGCTCGAGCCTGCCACGTGAGCAGCGGTGCCTTCCTGGGTGCTGCTGTCGACGCCTGGTGGCGCGACCGTCACGGCAGCCCCGAGCGTGTTTTGCAGACCCAGCGCCGGCGCCTGGCGCGGCTGATCGCGCATGCGCAGCAACAGGTTCCGCTGTATCGCAACCTGTACGCGGGCATCGATCCCCGGCGTTTCGACCTGCAGACCCTGCCTGTGGTGGACAAGGCCATGGTGCAGGATCGCTTCGCCGACACCCTGGCGGGCGATGCCGTGGGCCTCGACGAGGTGCATAGCTTCGGCGCACACGCGGCGAGCGGGGCCTTGCTGCACGATCGCTGGATGCTTTTCCATACCAGTGGCACCACGGGCCGTATCGGCTACTTCCTGGTCGACCAGCGGTCCTGGGCGCGGCAGGTTGGCGTGCTGTTCGCGCGGGTGATGCGCGACCGCCTGACCCTGGGCAACATCCTGCGCTTCGGTCCCTGGCGGCGCTTTCGTGTGGCCCACCTGGTCGCCACCGGCGGGCCCTACGTCAGCTTCCTGTTCAGCACCTTTCGCACGGCCCTCACCGGTCTGGTGGCGCGGCAGGTCGCGCTGTCGATCTCGGCACCCCGGGATGAGACCCTGCGCGTGCTCGAGGCCTACCAGCCACACTACCTGCACGGCTACGCCAGTTCCGTCGACGCGCTGGCACGCGAGCAGCTTGCCGGAGGCCTGCACATCGCTCCGGACGTGATCTCCCTGGGGTCCGAATCGGTCACGCCGTGGATGCGCAGCACCCTGGAGCGCGCTTTTCCGGCGACGGAGATCCGCGAGACCTATGGCGCCACCGAGTGCCCGGTGATGGCGAACCAGTGTCGGGAAGGCTCCCTGCACATCAACAGCGATGCCTGCCTGCTCGAGGCGGTGGACGCTGAAGGGCGGGCCGTGCCCCCGGGGCAGGTGTCGACCCGGGTGCTGCTGACCAACCTGCTCAACTACGGCCAGCCCCTGATTCGCTACGAGCTGTCCGACCAGATCATCGTCGCGCCCGAGCCCTGTCGCTGCGGCAGTCCCTTCCCGGCGGTGCGGGTGATCGGTCGCACAGACGATACGCTGACCCTGCGGCGGGAGGACGGTGGCGTCGAGATCTGTCCTCCCATCCCCTTCGAGCTGCTGTTTCTCGATCTGCGTGGCCTGGCCCAGTACCAGTTGTTGCACGAGGTGCAGAACCAGCTCCAGGTGCGAGCCGTGCTGGAGCAGGGAGTCGATGTGGCCGCGGTCACGCAGGTGCTCCTGCAACGGTTCGAGGCCTGGAAGCACGACCGCGGCCTTGCGGCGTCGGTCGTCGTGGACCTGGAGATCGTCGACGCCATCCCGAGGGATCCCCGCAGCCACAAGGTCCGGCAGATCATCAGCCGGGTCCCGTCGCTGGACCCGCCCCCCACCGGGGCCAGGGCGATCGCGATGGGCCACCAGGAGAGGGCAGGAGGCAGGTCATGAGCGCGCGCGCACGGCCTCGAGGGCGGTTCATCGTGCTCGAGGGGATCGATGGGGCTGGCACCACGACCCAGGCCCGGCGGTTGGTCCGAGCTCTGCGTCGTCGTGGCCACGAGGCCATTGTGACCCGCGAGCCCTCGAATGGCGTCGTGGGACGCCACATTCGACGATGTCTGCGCCAGACTCCGGGGCCCTCGGCGGAACGTCTGGCTTCTCTGTTCGCCGCCGACAGGCTGGATCACGTCGAGACCGAGATCCTGCCAGCCCTGGCCCGCGGCGCCATGGTGGTCAGTGATCGCTACGTGCTGTCGTCGCTGGCCTACCAGGGAGTCGAGGGCGACGCCGCCTGGATCGAGACCCTCAACAACAAGGCCCCGCCGCCCGACCTGACGCTTCTTCTCGACGTGAGCAGTACGGAGGCGGCGCGTCGACGGCAGCGCCGCGGTGGCATCAAGGACAGGTACGAGGTCACACCTTTTCAGCGGCGGGTGGCTGCACGATACCGGGAGCTGGCGCAGGTGCGGCAGGTGGACAACGTCGTGGTGCTGGACGGCTCTGCTCCCGTGGCCGCGATCGCACGAGCCATCCTGGCCGAGGTCGAGGCTATGCTGCCTGCCCGGCGTCGGCTGTGAGCTGCATCACGGTCAGGGTGATTTGCCCCGCAATCCCATGAAGATATCGGGTTCGGGCATTGACAGAGGGGCGCTCTTCTCATAACCCTTTGCGCGTCATCGCGGGCACTAGTAAGAAGTTGCGCCGCATCAGGAGGATGACAATGCGACATCGAATTCTGCTGGTCGTGCTGGCTGCGGTGCTGGCCCTTCCGATGGTGGGCTGCATGCTGTTCCCGACGGGCTCGGCGAATACCGAAGGCCAGGTTGGTGGCCGAGAGGTCTCGCTGGGAGCCACCGTGTTCTCGTGGTGGGACACCACGGTCTACGATGTGGACGACGACGGCAACCTCTTCAAGCAGACCCGTGACGGCGAGGACCAGGTCCTGCACCTCCGCATGTACGGCTATGGTTTCAATCCCCGCGAGGACCAGCGCTTCTGGTCCTGGCAGCAGATCATCGAGCACAGCTACCAGATCTCCCTGCATGACCGACTGGCCTTCCAGGTCGGCGAGGCGGGGTCCCTGAGCAACTCGGCGCGTCTCGAGTACAACAACGAGGATCCGCCGCCTAGCGGCGAGGGGCCCTACCTGCGCGCCCAGCCGAGCTTCACCACCGCCCCCATCAAGGTCAACGAGGGCAACGACTATCCGTCGACCGTCAAGTACCTGGGCTCGCGCCGCGTGTTCGTGCTCGAGCTGAAGAAGGTCGAGCGCGAGGCCGGACGCGCCGTCGAGGGCAGCTTCGAGGTCAAGATCGAAAAGTCGGACGCCGACAACAGCGGCACCGTAGTCACCGGTTCGGTGCGGGGTGACTTCTCGGCTCCCGTGATCAACGAGCGCATCGCCGAGTGCAACTTCGATACTGGCGGCGCTGGCATGGGCGTGGACCCCTGCGATGACCTCGAGCTCGACGGCGAGAATCCGTGATCGGTTCGCCGCTCCCCCGCTCCCGACCCACCTGATATGACGCATCCTCCGTCGTCCGGCGCCGCCCCTGCGCCGACGCTGTACATTCGCACCTTCGGTTGCCAGATGAACGCGCACGACAGCGGGCGCATGGTGGCCCTCATGCAGGGGGCTGGCTACACCCTGACCGAGGACCCCGAGGGCGCGGACGTCGTCATCGTCAACACCTGCGAGGTGCGAGACAAGGCGGACCAGAAGATGCTGTCCGCGGTGGGCCGCCTGCGCGAGACCAAGGATGCTCACCCCGGGCAGGTGGTGGTGGTGGCCGGGTGCGGGGCGCAGCTACGCGGTGCCCGGCTGCTCGAACGCAACGCGCATGTCGACGTGGTGCTGGGCCCGGACCAGATTGCGGAACTGCCGGCACTTGTGGCAGCAGTTCGGCACGAACGTGTGCCACGAGTTGCCACGGACTGGTGGCAGGGTGCCGGCGCGGATCCGGCGGCGCGTCTCGAGGGAGAGTTCCCGCACGGTGAGGTCACTGCGTTTGTCACCGCCATGACCGGCTGTGACAACTGCTGCTCCTATTGCATCGTTCCCACCACCCGCGGCCACGAGCGATCTCGGCCGGTGGCAGATATCCTCGAGGAGGTGCGCGGCCTGGCCCAGGTGGGCGTCCGCGAGGTGACTCTGCTGGGGCAGAGCGTCAATGCTTACGGCAGAACGCTGGACGGGGCACCACCCTTTGCCGAACTCCTGCACCAGGTCGCGGCAGTCGAGGGAGTGGCGCGCATTCGCTTCATGACCAGCCATCCGCGCTTCGTCGATGACGCGCTGGTACGCGCTTTTTCCAGCCTTGAGGCGGTTTGTAGCCACCTGCACCTGCCCGTACAGTCGGGGTCGGACCGCATCCTGCTGGCCATGCGCCGCCGCTACGATCGCCAGCTCGTGCTGGAACGGATCCAGGCACTGCGCGCTGCCCGACCCGAGCTAGCGCTGACCACCGACGTCATCGTGGGTTTTCCAGGTGAGACAGAAGCGGACTTCACGCAGACCCTGGATCTGGTGCGGCAGGTCGCTTTCGACAACATGTTTATGTTTGCGTACAGCGAGCGCCCGGGCACTCCGGCGGCGGTGCACCCGGATCCCCTCCCAGCGCCGGTCCGCGCCGAGCGTCTGGCTCGCCTGGCCGAGGTCCAGGCCCCGTTCACGCGCCGCGGTCTCGATCGCCACGTCGGACGCAGCGTGCAGGTCCTGGTCGAAGGACGCTCCGCCCGGGACCCCGAGGTCTGCACAGGACGATGCAGCCAGAACATCGTGGTAAACTTCAGGGGGACGGCGGCACCGGGCCTGCTGGTTTCTGTGCGCGTCGAGGAGGCGAAGGCCAACACCCTGTACGGGACGCAGCAGCCGTAGCGGGGCAGGGCAGGCCAGCGCGAGCGCAGACGCACGCGACGGGCACACGCCGACGGACCGGTTCTCGGTGGAATCTGCCACCGGACCGGTAGCAGCTCTGGTCAGGATACCGTGGTCAGGGCGTGCCGACGCCCCAAGGACGGACCCGATGTTGATCCCCGTGTCGGTGGCCGGTCTCGCTCTGGATCCACGGACAGAGAGCCCGATCTTGCTGCTCCGGGATGACGCCAACCAGCGCGTGCTCCCGATCTGGATCGGCATTGCCGAGGCCACCGCCATCGCGGCCAAGGTCGAGAACATCGAACTTCCGAGACCCATGACCCACGACCTGACCCAGTCGCTCGTCGACAAGCTCGGGGGTCGCATCGGTCGGGTGGCCATCACCTCGCTGCGCGACTCCACCTTCTATGCCAGCGTGTTCGTGCTGCTTGGCGAGGTCGAGAGCGCCATCGACGCCAGGCCCTCGGACGCCGTGGCCCTGGCACTGCGAGCAAACGCACCCATCTTCGTGGACGATCAGGTCTTCGTGGACGGCTCGTCGGTCGTCGTCAGCAACGCCGCTCTGGTGACCGAGGAGGAGCCGGTCGTCAGCCGTGACGAGGCAGTGCAGCAGACGGCAGCGGAACGCTGGAGCACGCTGCTCGAGCACATGGAAGACGAGGATCCACAGCACGACTGAAGCGCGATCGAGAGCGTTCCGGCGATGTCCTGCCGGGGCGAGGGACGGCCACATGCAGGCGGCAAGGATCGTGGGACGCGGCGCCGTGACCGCGATGTACGCGGGCCTGATCTTCGCACTGTCGTCCTCGTCGCAGCCTCTTGGCCTGGATCCACCGGACATCCCTGGGCTGGACAAGCTGGTCCATGGCCTCGAGTTCGGGGTGCTGGCACTCCTGCTGCGCTGGAGTCTGGCCGGGGTTCCGGTCGGCTGGACTGGGCGCACACGGGACCTGCTGGCGGTGGTGCTCGCCGCTCTGTACGGAGTCAGCGACGAGCTTCACCAGCGGCTGGTGCCAGGGCGGGACGCCTCACCCTGGGACTCCCTTGCCGACGCGATCGGGGCAATCGTGCTGATCGCCGTCGTGGCGAGCCAGCGCCCCTGGCAGGACACCGCGCCCCCCGGAGGTGATCGGCATGCTGCGTAGCTTCGAGGGACGCCTGCCCGTGCTTGGTGCAGAGGCCTACGTCGATCCCAGCGCCCAGGTGATCGGCGCTGTGAGCCTGGGACCCTGCAGCAGCGTGTGGATGCAGGCCGTGGTGCGTGGCGACGTGCATCACATCAACATCGGTGCGCGCTCCAACCTGCAGGACCACGTGCTGGCTCACGTGACCAAGGATCGCTTCGCCCTGACCGTGGGTGACGACGTGACGGTGGGGCACCACGCCGTGCTGCACGGATGCACGATCCATGATCGGGTGCTGGTCGGTATCGGGGCTCGGGTCCTGGACGGCGCTGTGGTGGAGAGCGATGCGATGGTCGGTGCGGGTGCCCTGGTGACCCCGGGTCTGCGTGTGCCCGCGGGGCAGCTCGTGCTCGGGTCGCCGGCCCGGGTTGCGCGCCCGCTGCGCGACGACGAGCGGGAGTACATCCTGGAACTGGCCCGACGCTATGTCGACCTGGCCAGGTCCTATGCCCGCGAAATGGACGCAGGCGACCAAGTCTGAGATAAACGGAGCAGGCGCCTGGCAGCATGGGTGGGAGCACGGGCATGGACATCGCGACGACCCTGCGGACGAGTTCCTTGTTCTCCAAGTTCGGCGACAACGGCCTTGCGCTGATGACCAAGGTCGCCGAGGTGAAGAGCTTTCCGGCAGGCACCCCCATCTTCGTCGCCAGCATGCTGGGAGAAAGCCTGTACGTGATCCAGAGCGGCGAGATCGCCCTCGAGCTCAGGATGGGAGATCGCATCGTTCCGCTGTCCTTGCTGAGACCGGGAGCGCACTTCGGGCAGCTCGCCCTGCTCAATCCAGGGCCGCGGCTCGTTGGTGCCGTGGCGCACTCGGCAGCCACGGTCATCGAGATCCACCGCAAGTCCTTTCTCAAGCTGCACCAGGTCAAGCCGCAGGTGAGCCTCAAGCTCATGCTTGCGATCTGCGAGGACCTGGCCCAGGCCACCCGCGATATCGCGCCGCTGCTGCTCAGGACGCTCGCTGTGTAGTGAGATTGCAGGGTCGGCGGGGCGCGAGCGGGGTCGGGGCTGCTGACGGCTTCAGCGTGCGAGCAGGCTCACCGCCCCCGACGCCGTCGATAGCTGGATGCTGCTGCCACCACCTCCGTTCAGCGTACCCTCCAGGGCACCGCCCACGGTGACACCGTCAAAGTCGAGGGCGCTGTCCACGCTGACACTGCCTGCGCCTGTGGCTCCGCTGACATCCGCCATGGTTGCCGCAGGAAGGGTCAGGGAGATGTCGCCTGCACCCGTGGCAACACTGAGTGCGGCACCGTCGGCCAGCTCGAGATCGAGGGTGGCGTTGCCATCGCCCGTGGCGGACTCACCGCCGCCCACCATGCCGCTCAGGCTCAAGCTGCCTCCGCCCGTGGCCACCTTGAATGTGAGATTCTCGGGCGTCCGTACCTCGATGTCGACCTGGATGGCATCGCCGGCAAGGTCCTGCGCGAAGATGGCCACGGAGACCTCCTCGCCGTCGTTGGCGACGACGATGTGGCCCGCACCGGGATCGTCGCTGTGCAGGGTGGGCGTCATGCTCACCTCGGTACGTCCGGCCTCTCCGATGACGGTGATGTTGCCAAAGCTATTGGCCAGGTTCAGGTGCGACGCCTGCTCGACCGCCACCTCCTGGGCCTGATCCAGCGGTTTGCCATCCGAGGTGTTCCCCAGGTCGATGAAGGGCCCGCAGGCGACGACAGTGAGCAGACCCAGGTTCATCCCCATCTTCTTGACCAATGACATGTTCGACCTCCGTTGATGCGCCGTGGCGCTGATGCCAGGAGGGAGCAAGCTCCGGGCCAGCGGATCGTTCCATAAAAGTCGAAGCGAGCCCGGCTTCAGCCGGCCCTGACCCCGAGGACACCGAGCGCCCTGTCACGCATTCGCGACAGTGTCACACGAAAGGGGCGAGGGGCCGGGTCAGATGTGACGGGCATCACCCCAGCGCACCGGCTGCTCGTTCCGTGGCGTGATCTGCGGGCTGAGCAACGCAGCCGGGGCAGTGGAAAGGCGAACCACGCGTTGTCGTTGCCACCGCATTGTCGAAGGGTGGGGGCTGGGCAGAACGCATCCCGGAACGGGTTTGTCAGCGTTCCAACTGGTGCTTGGCCAGCAGGCGATGGAAGCTCTGCCTGGGCAGGTCGCTGAGTTCGGCGGCCCGCGTGACCACCCCCCCGGCGCGTTCGAGGGCAGCACCAAGATACTCCCGCTCGAAGCGATCCTGGACCTCGCGCTTGGCCTCGTGAAAGGGCAGCACCAGCAGGTGGTCCGGACTCTTGGGCCGGGCCAGGGTCGTGGGCACCGCGTGCTCGGGGGCATCCGGGAACAGAAGCAAGCGTTCGAGAACGTTGCGCAGCTCGCGCACATTGCCTGGCCAGTCGTAGCGCGTCAGCAGCCCCAGCACTGTGGGCGTGATGAGCTCCTCGCTCGAGCTTTGTGGGGCCAGGCTGTGCAGGATGCCGCGAGCCAGGACAGGTAGGTCGTCGCGGCGATCGCGCAAAGGGGGCAAGCGCACACGCAGCACCGACAGTCGGTAGAACAGGTCCTGGCGAAAGCGTCCGGCCTCGACCTCGCGCTCGAGGTCGCGGTGGGTGGCTGCGAGAACCCGGATGTCGACGGGCCGGTAGCGGTTTTCGCCGAGGCGGCGGAGTTCGCGCTTCTCGAGCAGGCGCAGCAGCTGAGGTTGCAGTGCCAGGTCGAGCTCGCCGATCTCGTCGAGGAAGACCGTGCCTCCCTCGGCAGACTCGAACACGCCAGCGCGATCCCGGTCCGCACCGCTGAAGGCGCCCCGGGCGTGGCCGAACAGCTCACTCTGGATCAGGGTCGCGGCCATGGCCCCGCAGTCCACCACCAGGAATGGCATCTCGGCCCGGCTCGAGGCTGCGTGCAGGCTCTCGGCGGCGAGGTCCTTGCCCGTGCCTGTCTCGCCCTCCAGCAGCACCGTACTGTCACTGCCAGCGGCGCGCTCCAGCAGGGCGAAGGCCTGGCGCATGGGCAGGCTGGCGCCAAGCAGGCTGCCAAAGCGGGTGGCCTCACTCAGGGGGAGGTCCCGATGGCCCGCGCCGAAGCGCAGGGCGAGTTCGGTCGAACCGACCTGGATGCTGCACTCGCGGTCCAGCAGGGCGCTCTCGATGCGCAGTCCGTGGACATGCGTGCCGTTGCGGCTGCCCAGATCCCGCAGCCGATAGCCATCGTCCGCCAGTGCGAGCTCGCAATGCTGGCGCGAGACGGTCGAGTCGGAGAGGACCAGGTTACATTCCTCGCCGCTGCCTACGCGCAACCCGGCTCCGACTTCCCGCACCAGCCCCTTATCCGGTCCTGCCACGACGTGGAGTTCGACCTGCTGCACGCGCAGGACGCGGCCCCTGTCGCCCTCGGCGAGCACCTGGGTCACCCGCGTCATCTCCTGCGCCGTGTCGGTGTTCATGGCATCCACGTGCTGGCGAGGTCCCGTCGGGTCGTCCGGCAGGCTCCCTGTCAGAAGGTGAAGGTGACCTCGCTGGTCTTGCCCTCGGTGACGGTGACTCGCGCACAGTCCTCGTCGAGAAATTGCCCCTGAGCGTCGCTGGCGAGCGCTGCGAGGGTGTGCTCGCCTGTGGTCAGGTGCAGCGTCTCCCCGGCGCTGCCCGGGTCGCTGGACAGCTGCCAGGATTCATGGCTGCAGGGTGTGCCCGTCGGGATGAAGCCACTGAATATGCTGCAGTCTGCAAGAGAGTCGGCCACCGCCAGCACCGTGCTGCAGGCGCGCGCCGTGGAGTCGCCAGCGATGTCGGCCAGCTCGACACGGTCGATCTGACTTCCCCAGGCGGGCGAGATGACGACGTTCACGGCCAGGCCCACGTCGCTCCCACCGCAGGCCACCAGGCCGAGCACGACCAGAGGAAACAACTGCCTCATCAGAAATTCACCTTCACGCACCCCGAGCCCGCCGGTGCGTCGCAGGACGGACCTGGATCCGGCGGCGGGGTGCCCTGGTTGAGTGCGAGCAGCACCACGACGGTGGTCACTCCGGCGGTGGCGATCGCGGCGGCCCCCAGGCCAGCCCAGAGCCAGGGGCTGCTCCACACACTGTCGCTCTCCGGCGCCTCGGCAGCGGAGGCCGCAGGCGCCGTCGACGGGGCAAGGGCCGCTGCGGGAGTCTCGACGCCAGGTTGTGGCGCCAAAGGTGCCGTGTCGAGGGAGGGCTCGGGTGCGGGATCCTGGGCAGGAGACGCAGGCGCCGCGGCCGCGCGTGTCCGGGCTTGCTCGATGAGGTCGCGGACCTTGGGTGAAACGTCCGGAGGCAGCTCGAGCATGGGATCCAGGGTCACCGCCTCCACGAAGTGCCGCTGCGCCAGATCGTGCTCGCCAAGAGTCAGGCGGATGATGCCCATGAGCAGGGCAGCCCGGGAGCGATCGGGGCGGGGGAGGGCGGGATCCGCAGCGGCACGACCGAGCAGGGGTTCGGCGCGCGTGTAGTCCATCGCGTTGTACGCCGCGATCCCATCCTCGAGGGAGCCGGCCCAGGCCGGGCTACCCAGCAGGACAAGCACCAAGGCACTCCAACCGAACAGCACGCGCCGGGTCGCCATCGAGAAACCTGACCGGCGCGCTTGAGGTCCGGATGCCACGCTTCGTTGCACATGAACTGTCGTCGTCACCGTGCGACCTCATCGAGAAAGAAGCGAGTGGACCGTAGCACGCTGCCCCGCTAGCCTCAACCATGCCCGGCCCATCATGGCTCCCGGGAGATAGGCACATGCAGAGCTTTGGCCGCTACGAACTGATCGAGCCGGTCGCGCATGGCGGCGTGGCCGAGGTTTTTCTCGCGCGCCAGGTGGGTCCTGGTGACTTCGTGCGCGAACTCGTGATCAAGCGGGTCCTTCCCGAGTACGCCGGGATGCCCAAGTTCGTCGAGCTGTTCCTCGACGAGGCCAAGGTCATCGCACGCCTGTCTCATCCCAGCATCGTGACCATCCTCGATTTTGGAGAGGTCGACGGGACCTACTTCATCGCCATGGAGCGGGTGCTGGGCCCGAGCCTGAGCTCGCTCGGCAGGGCCGCCGCCAGGCAGCAGCGCACCTTGCCCTTCGTGGTGCTGGCCCGCATCTGCGCCCAGGTGGCCGAGGGTCTGGCCTACGCTCATCAGTTGCGAGACGATCAGAATCAGTCCCTGGGTATCGTGCACCGCGACATCTCGCCCTCCAATATCGTGGTCTCTTACGACGGTGTGCCCAAGATCTTGGACTTCGGGATCGCCAAGGCGAGCACCTCGACCCACAAGACGCGCACAGGCGAGATCCGCGGCAAGCTGGCCTACATGTCACCCGAGCAGGTCACCGGCGAGCCGCTGGACGGACGGGCGGACATCTATTCCCTGGGCGTGGTGCTCTACCAGTGCGTCACCAACTGCAAACCCTTCCAGGGCAAGAGCGACTACGCGCTGATGAGTGCGATCCTGCAGGCGAGCCCCGAACCCCCGTGTCTGGCCAACCCGGCGCTTCCCCCCGAGCTGGGTCGCATCATCCAGACCGCCATGGCACCTCGTCGCGAGGACAGACACGCCACGGCGCGCCAGCTGGCGCTGGAACTCGACGCCTTCGTGCTTTCCCAGGGCGTTCCCATCACCTCCTATGACATTGCCGAGGTGGTGCGCGGTATCGAGGCCGTGCATGGCGAACGCCTGGCGCCTGCGGGTCTTTTCGGAGGCAGTCGATCGTATTCCGCGGTGCCTGACGAGGGGCCGGTGCTCGAGGAGGCCTCGCCGGATCAAGCGACCATCAGCAGCAGTGAGCGGCCCGCTGCCGCCGAACTGTCCCTGCCGGTTCGCCAGCGCGCATCGACGACACCCATGCCAAAAGTGGGTGGCCTGGTCCAGGTCGTGACCTCGGGCTCGCCCGCCACCGGTTCGTCGAGCGGCGTGCCCCTGGCCGTTGCTGAACCCGCGGCGACGGGTGATCAGGTGTTCACTGCAGCACCCGATTCCCCCACCAAGCGCCGCGCACCCCTGATCCTGGCGCTATCCGGGGCTGCGGTCGCCCTTGTGGTGGCGGGTGTCTACGGCTTCGGATGGCCCGCCAGATCTCCCTCGCCTGGTGTGCGAGGCGAGGAGCCGCGACCGGCCGGTATCGACGCCGGCGACGTCGTGGTTCCTGCTGTTGCCATGCCTGCGACAGATGCCTCGGTGACGGCGGAGCTTGCCACCGCGCGACCCGTCGCAAAACCCAGACCTGCCCGCGTACGCGACAAACCCAGGACACCAGTTCCTGTCCCCGCCGAGGACCCGGGCGAGGGAGCGCTGATCGTTCACACCACACCCTGGACCCAGCTCCTCGTCGACGGCGAGCCCCGTGGCGAGACGCCGGTTCGTGTGGTGCTGGCCGCGGGAACCCACCACATCGAACTCCGCAACCCGGGCTCCGGGATCGCACATCGCACCACGGTGCAGATCCGCAAGGGCCAGGACGAGAAGCTTCGCCTCGACCTCACCCCCGGGGAGCTGGTGCTGGTGGTCAAGCCCTGGGGCGAGGTCTACGTCGACGGAGCCAAGCGTGGCACCACACCCCTGTCGCCGTTCCAGGTGGCACCGGGACTCCACCGAATCGAGGTGGTTCAGCCGGAGACGGGGCAGCGGCGCAGCGAGCGTTTCGACGTCAAGCCGGGGACTCGTCACGAGCTCAAGTTCGATCTCACCGTGCCGTGAAGCCAGGGGTCGTGCTCAGGCGAGGGCCCGCGCCAACAGGCGCAGGGACCCGACCGCACGGTGCAGGTCCGCACGCTTGATGGACCGCGCGCTGTCCTCCTTGCGCCACAGCAGGACCTCGAGCAGGAGCTGGTGCAGGAAGTGGAGCGTCTCGACCTCGAGGTGCGTCGGCGCGGCACGGGCATACAGCTTGTTGCGCATGTAGTGATCGACGCGCTCGACCTCGAACTCGAGCTCCCAATCCAGCAAGTCGCACAGGACCAGCATCAGTTCCGCGGATGCTGGATGCATCTGGTCCAGCACGGGCTCGATGCGGCGCTGGAGCTGCAGGTCGTCGAAGCCGAGGTCGCCCGGCTCAAAAGGCAGGGCCTGGCACAGCTCGAACAGTTCGCGACCCACGAGGTCCAGGTAGACCTCGATCGTGGGCACGGGCTTGCGCTCGTACAGCCACTCCAGGCGTTGCTTCAGGGTGCGCTGGGACACGCTAGCGGTCGACGACGGTGATCTTGATCCGTGCCGTGGCGTTGCCGGCGCGGGCCGTGAGCACGGCATCGCCAATGGCCTGGGCCACGACCTGACCCTGCTGGTCGACGTCGGCGGCATAGCCGTTCATGGTCCAGGTGATGCGTGCGTCGGTGACAGGCTGATTGCGATCGTTCTTGACCACGGCCGCGATCTTCTTCTCTTCACCCATCTTCATCGTCAGCTCGTCGGCAGGGTCGAGCTCGAGCTTGTCGAGGATGCGCACGGTCAGGGTCTGGCTCACCTTGAAGGTCAGATACGAGGCCTGGATATCGGTACTGCCACTGCCCACCGCGGTGACCTCGCCCGCGATGTCCACGGTGACCACACTCTCGTCGCCGGATGACCAGGCCGCGTCGACGAGCTGGACGAACAGCCCGTTCTTGTCCAGGCCTGCCACGGTGAACTTCTGGGTCTTGCCCTTGCGGTCCATGGAGAGCAACTCTGCCGGACCGGGCCGGATCTCGATGCTCTGAACGCCGCGCGGGCCACAGGCCGCGAGGCCGAGCAGCACGGCGAAGGCAAGTCCACAGGTCAGGGAGCACAAGCGCATGACGACCTCCGGGATGCGATGCGTGGGCGCAGTCTAGCAACGTCCGGGAGGGCAGGAGAAGAGGGGATCGCAGGTGCGGACCCCTTGCCAGCCATGTTTCTTTCATCGATAGTCCGGGGCTTCGCGCTTCGTGCTTCCGTCGCTGCGCTCCAGGAGAACCGATGAACGAGAAGTACTTTCCCCGGGACATCGAGCCCCGCTGGCAGGCCGCCTGGGACGAGGCCTGTGCGTTTCGCGTCGACGACACGCCAGTGGGTGACCGTGCCTATGTGCTGGAGATGTTCCCCTACCCCTCGGGCAGCCTGCACATCGGCAACCTGCGCTGCTACGTGATCGGTGACGTGCTCGCGCGCTTCCTGCGCATGCGCGGCAAGCAGGTCATGCATCCCATGGGCTTCGACGCGCTCGGTCTGCCTGCCGAGAACGCGGCGATCAAGGACGGCATCGCGCCCGCGGTGCGCACCGAGCAGAACATCGACAACGCCAAGCGGCAGATGCGGGCCATGGGGCTCAGCTACGACTGGTCGCGCGAGATCTCGACCCACCGGCCCGAGTACTACCGCTGGAACCAGTGGTTCTTCCTGCGCTGCCTCGAGCGCGACCTGGTGTACCGGCGCACCGCCTCGGTCAACTGGTGCCCGCGGGACAAGACCGTGCTGGCCAACGAGCAAGTGGTCGACGGCTGTTGCGAGCGCTGCAGCACGGCGGTGGTGACCAAGGACATCCCGGTATGGGCCTTTCGCATCACGCGATTCTGCGATGACCTGCTCGCGGGCCTCGATGGGCTGAACTGGCCAGATCGCATCGTGACCTCGCAGCGCAACTGGATAGGCAAGAGCCACGGTGCCGAGGTCGATTTCGATATCGAGGGTCGCGAGGACGCCATCCGGGTGTTCACCACGCGCATCGATACGATCTTCGGTGCCACCTACCTCGTGCTCGCCCCCGAGCACCCGCTGGTGTCCGAGGTGACCACACCCGCGCAGAGGAGCGCCGTCGACGCCTTCGTCGAGCGCATGCGGCGAACCGACAAGAACGATCGCACCGACGACACTGCCGTCAAGGAGGGTGTGTTCACCGGGGCGCAAGTGCGCAATCCCTTCACCGGCGAGCTCATCCCGCTGTGGATCGCCAACTTCGTGCTCGCGGACTACGGCACCGGTGCCGTCATGTCGGTGCCTGCGCACGATCAGCGCGACTTCGAGTTCGCACGCACGTACAAGCTGCCCATCCGCACCGTCATCCTGGAGCAGGCCGGCGCACGGCTGGACCCCGACAACATGCCGGCGGCCACCTGCGACGACGGCGTGATGGCACACCCCGACGAGATGGGTGGCCCGGACCTGCCCGCGGCGGCCCGGGAGCTGGCCTCGGCCTGCGCAGGTCAGAGTTCGACCGAGGGCCGCACCTTCTTGACCGATCACGCGGCGACCCAGGGTTTTGGTCAGGGCACGGTCAACTTTCACCTGCGAGACTGGAACTTCTCGCGCCAGCGGTACTGGGGCACACCCATACCTGTCGTGTACTGCGATGACTGCGGGACCGTCCCCGTGCCCGATGACCAGTTGCCCGTTGTGTTGCCTCCCTTCGAGGCCATCGAACTGAAGATGACCGGCACCGCGCCACTGTCCGGCGTCCCAGGTTTTGTGAACACGAGCTGTCCGCATTGTGGCAAGCCGGCACGCCGGGACGTCGAGACCATGGACACCTTCGTGGACAGTGCCTGGTACTTCGCGCGCTTCCTGTCACCGCACCACGAGACCGCGCCGGTGGCGACGGAGGCCGCCCACGCCTGGTTGCCCATCGACGTGTACGTCGGCGGACCCGAGCACGCGGTGGGACACCTGATCTACTTCCGGTTCTTCCACCGCATCCTGAAGGAACTCGGGCTGGTCGAAGGGACCGAACCCGCGCGACGGCTCATCACCCAGGGCATCGTCTACAACCGTGCCCGTCGCTGCAAGGATCATGGGTGGCTGTTCCCTGCGGATATCGACGCCGATGATTGCTGCAAGACCTGTCACCAGCCCGCCCAGGTGACGACGGAGAAGATGAGCAAGAGCAAGGGCAATGCCGTGTCACCGGATCTGCTCATCGAGAACTACGGCGCGGATTGCGCACGGGTCTTCATGCTGTTCGCGGGGCCGCCGCAGAAGGACCTGGAATGGAATGACGCCGGTGTCGAGGGAGCGTCGCGCTTCTTGCACCGCGTGTGGCGTCTGTTCACCGCGGCGCGCGATCGGGTCGTGGGAGTGGCACCCGCCAGCAGCATGAGCGGGCTCGAGGGCGCTGACGCCACGGCCCGCAAGGCCCTGCATCGGACACTGGATAAGGTGACCCACGACATCGAGGGACCGCTGCACTACAACACGGCCATCGCGGCGGTGATGGAACTCGTCAACACCCTTTACGGGTTGGACATGCACACGGCGGCCAGCCAGCTCTCTGCACCGGTGGAGCGCGAGGCACTCGAGGTGCTGACCCGACTGCTGTCGCCCTTTGCCCCGCACCTGGCGGAGGAGCTGCACGCGGCCATAGGCGGTCAGGGCATGGCGGCACTGGCGTCCTGGCCCGACGCCGACCCCGACGCCCTGGTCCTAGACCAGGTGACCTATGCGGTGCAGGTCAACGGCAAGCTGCGTGGCGACGTGCAGGTGGACGCCGAGGCGGACCAGGCGCAGGTCGAGAGTGTGGCTCGCGGCGTCGACAAGGTCCGTGCTCACCTCGAGGGCAAGAGCGTGGTCAAGGTGGTGTTCGTGAAGGGCCGACTGCTCAACTTCGTGGTGCGCTAGCCGTCATGGTCACGACCGGGCACAGCTCAGCCCTGTGGAGTCGAGCGGGTCTTGTCCTGCTCGGACTGGTGCTGATCTCGAGCTGCGGCTATCGCTTCGCACGCGGGGGCACCCTGCCCGAGGGTGTGCAGCAGGTGAACGTACTGCCCTTCGTGGACAGGACGGCCGAAGGCGATCTCGGTGCCCAGGTCGCGGCCTCTGTGCGCAGCCGCATGCGCGAGATCGATCCCCGGCGGGTGGCTGGTCTCGGCGCCAGGGGCGTGGCCCGTCTCGTGGGCAGCGTCGAGCGCGTCAACCAGTCGACGGTGCCCATGGGGCGCGGCGGCTATGTGGTGCCGGGGCTCTACCAGCTCTCCATCGAGGCGCGGGCGCGCATCGAGTCACCCACCGGCCGTGTCCTCGACGATCTCGGCAGTTTCACCGAGGGCATCGAGTACCCCGTGGAGACGGGCCTGGCCACTGCCGAGGAATCGCGGCGGCGTGCCCTGGTCCGGGCATCCCGCGCACTGGGGAGCCGCATCGCCGAGGCCGCGCTGTTTCGATTCTGAACCGTTGCTTGCGAGCGCGCCCTGGCGCGTTTACCGTGGCCCCATGTCCGACGTCGCGCAGCAGACGAGTTCGGGTGCCGACATGGCTCCGCGGTTCGAGGGCGGGCGAGGTGAGGCACGGCACCGCGTCATTGTCGAACTCCTGGGTGAGCCGCAACAGACGTCTGGTGTCCTGGGCTTCGTCCAGGCTCTGCGTCGCGAGACCGCGCGGGACTGGGAACGCCACGTCGAACCGCTCATCGAGCTGCACTGGCCCCAGGTGCGCAGCACACCCTTCTACGCCAAGTTCAAGATCGGTGCCCAGCAGGTCTACGCGCCAGCTCCCTACACGGTGATGCTGCTGTCGCGACGACGGCCTGTGATGCTGCGTCTGCTGCTCGGCCTGTGCGCAGGGCTGCATCTCGGCGGCGCATTCATCGCGCGCGCCCTCTGCCTCCTGGTTCCCCTGTACGCGCGGTTGTTCATGACCGTCGAGAGCCGGCGCATCGCGCTCATGGCGGCCTTCATTGCTGCGGTCGATGAAGCCTTTGACCACCACCTGGAGCACCTCCCGGCGGTCGAGCGGCCAGGCGTGCTGCGCGCGATCCTGGAGGGCACAGCCGAGCCCTCCTCGCCCCCGCTGAAGCTCGTCCAGGCCCTCCGCATGGCCATGAACGAGGGCACCAGCGTCGAGGAAGCTGCCGAGCTCAGCCAGGCCATCGAGGGCTGTTGCCGCTGGGGTGAGGCCGAAATGCGGCGCGCACTGCGCCAGCACGACACCGAGGGCCTGTGCCACCGGGGCGAGGGAATTCGCAACGGCATCAACGGCCTGGCCTGGACCGTGCGGCGCTACATCTCTGAGGTCGAGTGGCAGTGGATGTTCGACGTCAGTTGCTTCATCCAGATGCTCGACGACTGGGTCGATCTCGAGAAGGACCTGGCCGACGACGTGTGGACCCCCGTCGCCGATGGAATCTGGAACCTCGACACCATCCGCGACAGCTTCGAACGCACGTCGCGCACGGTGGTGGACATCGCGCGCGCTCACGGGGAGCCGTACGACCCATACCTGTCTCTGATCGAAGAGGGCTATCGCGAGCAGGTGCGAGACCTTCTTCAGAACATGGTGCGGGGAGTGGCCGCCTGAGGCGATCCCCTCGCTGGACCCTGCCCGCAGCTCGCTATCTCGTCGAGTTCGTGCGCAAGCCGGCGCCCTTGCAGGGTGCGCGTGTTGCCTTGGCGCCGATGCAGCAGCGACGAGGGTGTGGTTCACCGGCCCCGCGTGCTCAGCGCCGGGGAAGGCCGAAAGCCCCCAGCTTCACCAGCGCTGGCACCAGCAAGAGCACCACGGCCAGGGCCACCAGCAGGCATCCCGGGAGCAGGGTGCCGAAGATGCGCGACGTGAAATACGAGGCGAGCGAGAGCGGCGCAAAGCCCGCCACCAGGATCACCGAGGTGATGACGATGGCTCGACCCGCGTAGGCGAAGCTGGCCTCGATGGCCCGGTCGACGTCCGGAGCGCGCCCCAGCTCGCGGCGAAGCCGCAGCAGAAAGTGGATGGTGTCGTCGACACCGATGCCGATGGCGACCAGGCAGACGATGTACGCGTCGGAGTCGACCGGATTCCAGACCCAGCCCAGGGTCCCGAGCAAGACCAGCAGGGGCAACACGTTGGGGACCATGGACCACAGGCCAGCACGGATCGAGCGCAGTGCGAGGATCATCATGGCCAGGATGGTGGCGAGGGCGAACAGCAGCGCGTTGCGCTGACCCGCGACCAGGGTGTCGAGCCAGCCACCAAGAAGAAAGGTCAGACCTGTGACCTCGACCTGGGCCTCCGCGCCCAGGAATTGTCTGGCACGGGTGGCGACCTGCCGCCCGAGAACATGGGTCGCCAGCACGCCCTGGTCCTGGATGCGCAGGTGAAGCCGCAGCACGCGGCGGCCATCGTCGAGAACGCTGCGTAGCATCCCGTCGTCGGCCATCTCCAGCAGCAGCAGGATCTGGGCGGTGGCTTCTGCGGACGTCGGGATCTCGCTCTCGCTGCCGAGAGCCCGGCTCGCCTGGCGCAGCGGATCGACGACGGACAGCACGCGGTCGACGCCCGGGAGGTCGCTCAGGTCCTCCTGGAGCCTGGCCACACGTCGCAGGAATCCTGGTTCGGAGGCCCCACCATCGACGCCGCTATCCACGAAGACGTCGAGGCTGCCCACACCCGCGAAGTTCTCCTGCAGAAAACGCTGGCTCTTTCTGAGGGGACTGTCCTCGCCCAGGCGGCGCGCAAAGTCTGTCTCGATGTGAATCTGCAGCAGGCCGGCGACGGACAGGCCGGCGAGCGCCGTGAACACCAGCACCAGCAGTCGCGGTCTGGTGCGCGCCAGACTGGCGCTGACATGCAGCAGGCGATCGATAGACCGAAGGGGTGCTGCACCACCGTCACCCTGAGCGGGGCTCGGCGCGGGAAGCAGGCTGAACAGGACCGGGCACAGGGCCAGCGCGAGCAGCAGCGAGACGGCCACCCCGAAGCCCATCAATACCCCGGACTGGCGGAACACGGGCGCCGGCACCAGAGCCATGGATGCAAAACCTGCAAAGGTGGTCAGCGAGGTGTACAGGCAGGCTTCGCCCACCTCGGCGCCCGCTCGTTCAATGGCCTCGGTCTTGGTGCTGCTGCGGGAGAGCTCGTGGAGGTAGGCCCCACACATGTGAACGACATCTGAGCAGGCGATGATGAGAATGAAGATGGGGCACAGGGCCATGAACACGTCGATCTGTCCGTACAGCAGCACGCCAAAGCCTAGGGTCCACAGCACACCGAGCATCGACACCAGGCCCGTGATCAGCACAGGCCACGCGCGCCGGAACAGGCCAAGCATGGTGAGCAGCAGCACCACCGCGACCAGGGGGAGCAGGCGTGTCAGGTTGAACAGGGTCGCGCTCATGATGTCCGCGAGCACCGCGACCCAACCCGCGCGGTAGAGCCGCTCAGTCGCGAAGCCCTGCGCCGTGAGCACGCCGAGCACCTCGTGCACCAGCAGGGGGTAGAGCTCGACGGTGCGCTGCTCGTCACGTCGCAGCTCGACGATCAGTGCTGCGTGGCGGCAGTCCTTCGAGATCAGCAAGCCGTGCACGTCCGGGCGCTCACAGGCCAGCTGCAGCTGTTCCCGCGTCGTGGAGGGATCCCCACGGGCCAGCACCTGCTCCAGATTTTGCACCACCAGGGCGCCGTCCTGATCCCGGACCTCTCCTGAGTCGAGGATGGTCACCACCCGGCCGATATCTGGCATTGCACGCAGGGTGCGAACAGCGTCGGCGAGCCTCGCTCTCTCGGAAGCCAGACCCAGGTCCAGGTCCGCGATGGCGATCAGCAGCACCTCGTCGTTGCCGAAGTGCTGCGCACGCTCGACGTAGGAGTGGTAGGCGGGGCTCTCGCCCAGGAACAGACCACCGATGGTGGACGCGATGGTGGCCCGGGATACCATCCATGCGGCGGAGGCGCTGATGCCGACGACGGCGGCGAGGATCGCGACCCGCCATCGCAGCATGAAGCGGACGAATCGGATCACCGGATCACTCCCGACCCCTCAACGCTCAGGGTCGCAGCCACGAGGCATCTGCGCGCCGACCTGGGTACCAGGGTCAAGGAACCGCATGGGAACCCGCGCGGCGTTTCAATCAGCCAAAGAGAATGCTCTGCCGCGTCGCCAGCTGAGCATTGAGCATGTCCTGGATGCGCTCGCGTACCTGCTCGGTGATGCTGTTGACCAGGGCGATGTCCTGGCAGTCCTGCTCGGCGTAGCGCGACATCTCGAGGGGTTCACCAAAGGTCACCTGCCACTTCGTGGGCAGGGGCAGCACGCCGAGGACGCCGAGCCAGGGGAAGGTCGGTGTGATCGGGAGATAGGGCACACCCAGGGTCTTGACCAGCCGGGTGATCTTCCCCAGCAGGGGATAGATCTCCTCGGAGCCGATGACGGCTGCCGGCACGATGGGGCTGCCTGTTCTCATGGCGAGCTTGACGAAGCCGCCCCGGCCAAAGCGCTGCAGCTTGTAACGATCGCGGTACAGCTTGCCCAGGCCCTTCTGACCCTCGGGGAAGACCACCACGAGTTGATCCTGCTTGAGCAGACGCTCGGCGTTGTCCTGGTCCGCGCGCACGCCACCCAGGCGCCCCATCGCCAGACCAACGAAGGGTGCGTGCCACACCGCGTCCTCGACCAGCGCGCGCACCTGGCGTCCCGAGGGCTGGGACCGACGCAAACCCGTCATCAGCATCAGCGCGTCCAGCGGTAGCGAGCCTGCGTGGTTCGCTACCACGAGCGCCCGACCCTGGTCGGGCACCGCCTCCGCCATGCTCAGGCCGACCCGGAAATACTCCTCGTAGAGAAAGCGCAGCAGTGGCTCGGCGCGCGCCAGGGCCTGCCCGCTCATGCCGAAATGATCCATGTTGTCGTCGTGCCAGCTGTCCTCCCGCAGCGACGCGACGGCCGGCGACCCGGCCAGCCCAGGGCTCGCGGTCTGCCCCACCCGCGCCCGGCGCGCAGCCTGGGCTTCGCGCACCACACCCGCGACGGCCTTGCGGGAGCTTGCCGAGAGGGCTTCGCTTCGGGTCCGCGTCTTGCGCTTTGAAGCCCGGGCCGCGGTGCGCGCGGAGGCCGTGGTGCTCCCGGCCCTGGCAGGCTTGGCGCCGTCCGGACGGTCCTTCTTCGACGAGGTCCCGGCGGTCATGTCGAGGTCGCTGTGCGTGGCTGCAGGCGTGCCCTGGGCCAGGGTTTCAAAGGGATTGCGGCCGAGGACGCTGCTGCTCATGGTCATTCCTGTCGCTGTCTCAAAAGCATGCCACCGCGGCTCCGGCGCGGCCCCTCGGGGGTCACCCGCCTCGTGGATGGCGGTCGCGCTCACCCTCACGTCGTGAGTCCCACCCCATCCTCGCCACTGGTATGCGGTCGACCGCGCGAACCCCTCGCGAAGTCGTCAATGGTCTCGCGCGAGCGATGTCCGGGGCGAAAACCCAGAACCTCCCGGGCCCGGTGCCCGTCGCCGAGCCACACATAGCGCAGGTAGTCCAGGAAGCCCGGCGGTGTCATGTTGACCTGGGCCGTCCACAGGGCACCGAGGATGGCATTGGCCAGAGGAAGCGGCAGGGGTACCGCCCGGGCGTGCAGGCGCTCGACGGCCTGGCCCAGGGTGAGGACGTCGTCGGGCACGATGTTGAAGGCCCCGCCGGGGACTTTTTCCACTGCAAGCTGCAGTGCATGCGCGGCGTCGTCCTCGTGCAGGAACTGCATGGGCGGATCGAAGCCAAGCAGGGTGTGCACCACCGGCCGCCGCAGGATGCGGGTCCAGTAATTGTCGATGCTGCTGCCCAGGGTGGGGGCCATGCGCAGGACGGTCACGGTGGTGCCGTCACAGTTCTGGGCGTGGCTGGCAAGCTGCTGCTCGGCATCGACCTTGTCCGACACCCAGCGGCTGCGCTGCGCTCCGAGGAGGGGCCGTTCCTCTCCCAGAAGCTGGGGGTTCTGTGGATGGGCGCCGTAGCACATGGTCGTCGATAGGGCGACCACGTGCGGTACCCGAGCCCGGGCGCAGGCATTGAGCATGTACATCGTGCCTATGCTCTCGAGCTCGTGAGCCCAGGCCTGCTGGTGCACCGGGCGGCTGAGGTACGCGAGGTGAACCACGGTGTCGATGGCTTCCCGTTCCAGCATGCCCGCCAGCACCACATCGGCCGCGGGCTCGGTGAGATCGATATGCTCGTAGCGCACCTCGACAGCGCCGGGACCCGGCCTCCGCACGTCCAGACCGAGCAGGTGCTTGTACCGTGGATCGCCACGCAGGATGCCGAGCAGCCGCTGCCCGAAAAAAGACAGCGCGCCGATGACAGCGACCCGTCTCCCGTCGCCGGACGTGCTCATGTTGCGCGCTCCCCCGACCTGGTGGCCGGCCGTCGGTGGCCGGATCGTGAACCCGTCTCCTTCGTAGTCCTGCCCCACGACGCTGTCAACGCCGGGTCATCGCCGTCGACAGCCCCTTCTCCTTTGGGTATGGTGCCGCGGCGTCGACGTGCACCGGCATGAAGTGGCGCCAGGAGAGATCAGATGATCAAGCTCGCAGTGGGATTCGTGGCCGGGTTTGGGCTCGCCCTTGGCTTGGTGTACCTCAACGTGCTCACACCAGGGGCAGTGCGCAGCGTCGCCGCCAACCCGCAGCAGGGTGTCAACCAGGTCGCGGACAACATGGTGCAGCAGGTCAAGGAGGGCGCCAAGAACCTCCGCACCAACGGCGAGGCGGCGGCCATGGTCACGGGTAAGACCACCCAGGAGGCGGTCTGTCGTCGAGAAGGACTGTCCACGCGGCATGTCTGCCGCACCCGGGAAGGCACCATCTACCGCGTCATGGGTGACGAGGTGGTGCTGTACAAGGGGGACCTGGCGACCCTGGACCCGGATCTGTCGGACTGGGCCAAGCAGGCCTTTGATGAGATTCTGAGCGCTGCCGCCAAGGAAGCGAGGCCGGCTCCTGCCCCAGCCAAGTAGCCCGCCGCAGGCCGTTCTGGCTTGCCGTCTGCCACGCGAATATGCCATAGGACAAAGTTCCGCGTCCTGGCCTGCTGTGCATCACATCTCTGAGGTGGTGGCGGCGGGTCTGTACGGACACGACACAGGAGAGGAGGGTTCGACTTTACGATGAAGAAACCGCCGGTTGTGGCACGGCCCAAGAAGACCGAACCTCGCATCAACCACCGCATCCGCGTCCCCGAGGTCAGGGTCATCGGACCCGAGGGCGATCAGCTGGGAATCTTGCGGACCGATGACGCGCTCTCGCGTGCGCATGAGGCTGGCCTCGACCTGGTCGAGGTGTCGCCCATGTCGCGGCCGCCGGTCTGCAAGATCATGGACTACGGCAAGTTCAAGTACACGACCAAGAAGAAGGCCGTCGAGCAGCGCAAGAACCAGAAGGTCGTCGAGGTCAAGGAGGTCAAGTTCCGACCCAAGACCGATGTTCACGACGTGGAGATCAAGGTCCACCGGGCGCGCAGCTTCCTGGACGAGGGCAACAAGGTCAAGGCGACCATCATGTTCCGCGGCCGCGAGATCACCCATCCCGAGATCGGACAGCAGATCCTGGACCGGGTGTCCAAGGCGCTCGAAGACATCGCCATGATCGAGTTCATGCCGCGCATGGAAGGCCGCACCATGTTCATGATCCTGGCACCGGGTAAGGCGAGTACGAGACCGCGCCCGGCAGCCCAGCCCGCGCTCGCCCCCGTGACGGCGCCTTCGGCCCAGCCTGCCGTGGCCGCGCAGCCTGCACAACCCCCTCGCGCCGAGGCGCCTGCGGCCATCGAGGGTGGGGGTGCCGACGCCGGGCAGGGGGATGCTGCCGGCTGACATCCTGCGGCGCAGCCGCGCCGGGATGGTCTTTCTCCCTCTCCCACATCTTTGCCTTTGCAAGCTCAGATGCGTCTGATATTGCCGCGGTTCACAATTGCGCTTGCCGGCACTGGCCGGGAGCGTCCCCGGGCCGGCCCCCCAAGTGCGGACCCGCTGATCGAGGTCGACAGCGGGAACGCCGCCGCGTTCGGGCGGAGGACGAGATGGCTGGAGTGAAGATGAAGACCAAGCGCGCCGCGGCCAAGCGCTTCTCGGTCACGGGTTCTGGTCGCATCAAGCGCAACGCGGCCAAGCGCCGCCACATCCTGTCTCACAAGAGCCGCAAGCTGAAGCGGCACCTGAGGCAGGACAAGTACATCGCGGCGGTGGACGAGCGCCAGGTGCGCCGGCTGATCCCGTATCTATGAATCAACCATGACGGGTGCAGGACACCGCGCCGGTTCGACCGCGCGCACCCACCCGATTCAGGAGTAGACCCATGCCCAGAGTGAAAAGGGGTTTCAAGGCCCGTCGTCGTCGTAACCGCCTGCTCAAGCGGGCGAGTGGATTCTTCCAGCGCCGCAGCCGCACCTTCCGGGTGGCTCACGAGACCGTGATCCGCGCTCTGGCCTATGCTTTCCGGGGTCGCAAGGAGCGAAAGCGCGACTTCCGTCGCCTGTGGATCGTGCGCATCAACGCGGCAGCTCGGCTGCACGGTCTGTCATATTCGCGGATGATGGGTGGCCTCAAGCGGGCCAAGGTCGAGCTCGACCGCAAATCTCTTGCCGACCTCGCGGTGTCCGATCCCAAGGCCTTCGGGTCCCTGGCCGAGCTGGCCAAGGCGCAGGCCTGAGGCGGGCGCCGGGCGCGGATCCATGGAACAGCAACTCCTGGCACTGCTGGATGAGGCCAGGCTGGCCTTTGGCGGTGCCGATGGCGTCGATGCCGTCGAGGCGCTGCGCGTCGCGTACCTGGGCAAGAAGGGCAAGGTCTCGGTCATCCTGCGCCAGATGGGGCAGCTGAGCGAGACCGAGCGCCCCGTGGTTGGCAAGGTGGCCAACGAGGTGCGCGATGCGATCCGGGTCCTCGTCGACGAGGGTCTGGTCCGGGCCGGGGAGCGTCAGCGCGCTCGGGACCTCAGTGAAAGGGTGGATATCAGTCAGCCAGGGAGGCGCGCGGCCCGGGGGCGCGAGCACCCGATCATGCGCACCCAGCGCGAGATCGTGGCCGTGCTCCGAGGTCTGGGCTTCGCCGTGGCCAGCGGCCCCGAGATCGAGCACGACTACTACAACTTCGAGGCGCTGAACTTCCCGCACGATCACCCCGCGCGGGACATGCAGGACACCTTCTTTGTCGAGGACGGGGTGGTCCTGCGCACGCACACCTCGCCGATCCAGATCCGGGCCATGCTCGCGGCCGGTGAGCCGCCGCTGCGCGTGGTGGCGCCGGGTGCCGTTTACCGTTGCGACCAGGATGCCACCCACGCACCCATGTTCTTCCAGGTCGAGGGCTTCTTCGTCGACGAGGGCGTGACCTTTGGCGATCTCAAGGGGACCCTGCATCACTTCCTGCAGAGCCTGTTCGGCGCCGACGTGCAGATGCGGCTCAGGCCCAGCTTCTTCCCGTTCACCGAGCCGTCCTGCGAGGTGGACATGAGCTGCGGCGTCTGCGCCGGGCTTGGCCCCGAGGGCCGGGCTGCCTGCCGCGTGTGCAAGGGCAGCGGCTGGGTCGAGATCCTGGGTGCCGGGATGATCGATCCCAACGTGCTCAAGGCGGTGGGCTGGGACGCCGAGAAGTACAGCGGGTTTGCCTTCGGGGTGGGCGTTGACCGCGTGGCCATGCTGCGCCACGGTATCGACGACATCCGGCTGCTCACCGAGAACGACGTCCGCTTCCTGTCGCAGTTCTAGCGCAGAGGCGCGCGACGCCTGCAAAGGAGCCCCCCATGCGCGTCAGCGTCGCGTGGCTCAAGGACCTGGTCAAAGGTATCGAGGACGAGAGTGTGGCGACCATCGCGGAACGGCTGACCATGGCCGGTCTCGAGGTGGACCTCGTCGATGACCTCGAGCAGGCCCTGCAAGACGTGGTCATCACCCGCATCGTCTCGGTGACGCCACATCCGGACGCCGACAAGCTGGTGGTGTGCCAGGTCGAGGACGGGTCGGGGACGGTGACCGTGGTGTGCGGAGCCCCCAACACCGCCGAGGGTGCCCTGGTCGCCCTGGCACGGCCGGGAGCGGTTCTCGGTGGTCGCGCGGTCGAGGTTGCCACCCTGCGCGGTGTGCCCAGCCACGGCATGCTCTGCTCCGAGCGCGAGCTCGGTCTCGGGGACGATCACGCGGGCATCCTGATCCTCGACGGAGACCTCGTGCCGGGGACGCCGCTGGTGCAGGCCCTGGGTATCGATCCCGTCGTGCTCGAGCTGAGCGTGACCCCCAACCGTCCCGACGCCCTGAGCCACGTCGGTGTGGCGCGGGAGCTCGCCGCCCTGACCGGAGGTCGCGCCAAGGTGCCCGGTGCCGCTCCAGCCGAGCGCGGTGGACCCGTGGATGACGCCGCCAGCGTGAGCATCGCCGATCCGGACGCCTGCCCGAGGTACGCCTGCCGTGTCGTCGACGAGGTGCACGTCGGCCCGTCGCCTGCGTGGCTCAAGTGGCGGCTGCAGCGCCTGGGTGTTCGATCGATCAACAACGTGGTCGATGCCACCAACCTGGTGCTGCTGGAGAGGGGCCATCCGCTGCATGCCTTCGACGCCGACCGGCTCGGGCACGAGCGCGGACGCGCGGCCATCGTGGTGCGGCGCGCGGCGCCCGACGAGAAACTGCGGACACTCGATGGCATCGAGCGCACCCTGGACCCGGACGATCTGCTCATCTGTGACGTCGAGCGACCCGTGGCACTGGCCGGGATCATGGGTGGCGCGGACACCGAGGTGTCCACCAAGACAACGCGCGTGCTCATCGAAAGCGCGTACTTCGCTCCCGCCGTGGTGCGCCGGACTGCACGCCGACACGGCCTGCACACCGAGGCGTCGCACCGCTTCGAGCGCGGTTGCGATCCCAACCGCGGCGTCGAGGACAGCCTGAATCGCGTGGCACAGCTCATCGCCGAGCTCTCCGCCGGCACTGTCCGCCGTGGAGTCGTCGACGTCTACCCCAAGAAGATCCAGCCGCGGGTGGTATCCCTGCGACCCTCGCGCGTGGCCGCCCTGCTGGGCGTGCCCGCCAAGAACGTCAGCGAAGCCGAGATCGGAACCTTGCTCGGCGCCCTGGGACTGGAGGTCGCGAGCCGGGAAGGCGAGGCCCTGCATTTGCGGGTGCCGACCTGGCGTCCGGATCTCGAGCGCGAGATCGATCTTGTCGAGGAGGTGGTGCGCTTGCAGGGCATGGATCGCGTACCGGCCACCCTGCCTCGAGGCTCGGGGCGCATCATCCGCACCCGCCAGGCCGCCCAGGTGGAGCGGGTCGAGCAGCTGGTGCGGGATGTGTTGCTCGATGCCGGCTACCACGAGGCGGTCAGTCTCGCCTTCGTCAGCCCTGCCGAGGATGCGCTGTTCCGGGCGCCGGGCGATGGGCCACCGCTGAAGGTGCGCAATGCCCTGGGAGAGGATCAGTCGCTGATGCGGCGGAGCTTGCGCATCCGCTTGCTGGCCGCGCTGGCCGTCAACCAGCGCCGGGGTGTCGACGACGTTCGAATGTTCGAAGTGGGCAAGGTGTTCCTCGGGCTCAATGACAAGGGACATGGCCCGCGGCCGGCGGATCCGGATGGCCCCTCGGGCGGCGACGCGTATGCCATCGAGGAACGCCGGGTGGCCGGTGTCGCGGTGGGAAAGGCGGATCCCCACGCCTTCGACGTGCCGGCGCGGCCACTGGACGTGTTCGACCTCAAGGGCGCGATCGAAGAGTTGCTGGCCGCCCTGGGTCATGACCCCGCGGACATTCATGCTCACCACGTGGTTTTTGAACCCTGTGACGACGTCCCGGGGCTCCATCCACGATGCTGTGCCCGGGTTCGGGTCGAGGGCACGGTGGTCGGGGTTCTTGGGGAGGTGCATCCGGACGTGGTCCAGGCCCTCGACCTGCGCGGGCAACCCTACGCCTTCGAACTCGACGCCGATGCGCTGGGTGCCTGCGCACGCCTGCTGCGTCCGGTGCAAGTCTTGCCGCGCTTCCCCAAGGTTCGGCGCGATGTCGCACTGGTCATCGACGACGGAGTCACCGTCGATGCGCTGCTCGGTGTGGTGCGCGACGGCGATACCCAGCATCGCGGCCTGCTTGTCGACGTCGACGTCTTTGACGTGTACCGCGGCCCTCACGTGCCACCTGGCAAGAAGAGTGTGGCCCTCGCCTTTGAGTATCGAGCACCGGACCGCACCCTGGTTGACGACGAGGTCACTGTCATGCACGGGGCCCTGGTCGAGACCCTGGTGCAACGCTTCCAGGCCGAGGTGCGTCGGTGAAGGACAAACGTCCCCGGGTGTGGTCCCGGATCGCCATCCTGCTGGGAGTGATCTCGGTCCTCGCTTCACCTGCCGCGTGGTTCTACGCCCTGCCTTTGGCTCTCGCCCTGATCGCATTGCTCGTCGGCATCGTCGCGCGCGTGCGCGGAGAGCGTGGCATCGGATCGCTGCTCTGGCCTGTCCTTGGCCTGATCCTGGGAACCGGCGTCTACATGGCCTATCTGATCACCACCGATGTCGATCCCGATGCCAACAAGGTGATCGACCACAACTTCGATCAGCAGTTCGACGACGACTTCAAGGCGCTTGTCGGCGATGAGGCAGCTGGTTTCGGCGCTCAGGATCCGGGGTTTGGCGACGTCGAGGACGCCGGAACCGAGGATGTCGCAGGGTCTGGCTCGCGCGCCATGAAGTGATCCGGGACGCTTGTCAAGTGGTCGGCGACTTTTTTGTCGTCGGGGAGTACTTGACAAGACGGCGTGCCCTGGACGAAAAAGAACCATCCTCACGACGAGCACCGTCGATGACCGACCTGACGCAGAGCAGGGAGATCGGCGAGGACGTGAGGATCGGGGGTGACCGGGGAGCGCTGCAACGATTCCCGAGTACACTTCAGCTTCGGTGGATAAGGGGAGGCGAGCCCCCCCCCAGCAGGAGAAGAGGAGAGCCCATGACCAAGGCCGACATCATCGAGAGCGTTTACGAGAAGGTGGGGTTCTCCAAGAAGGATTCTGCCGAGATCGTCGAGATGGTCTTCGATACCATCAAGGAGACTCTCGAGCGTGGCGAGAAGATCAAGATCTCGGGCTTTGGTAACTTCGTGGTCCGCGACAAGAACTCGCGCGTGGGCCGCAATCCGCAAACCGGCGAGGAGATCGAGATCAGCGCGCGGCGGGTCCTGACCTTCAAACCGAGCCAGGTGCTCAAGAACGCGCTCAACGGCTGAGACGACAAAGGTGACCATCCGCGAGCAGGTCAAGGTCGCGACCACGCGCGCCACGGTCGAGGGAGTGATCCCCGACAAGATGTATTTTCGCATCGGCGAGGTTGCGGCCATCGTCGGCGTGAAACCCTATGTCCTGCGGTACTGGGAGAGCGAATTCGCCGCGCTGCGGCCGCAGAAATCCCGGACCCGGCAGCGCATGTACCGGCGCCGTGACGTCGAGCTGCTGCTCAAGATCAAGCACCTGCTCTACGATCGGAAGTACACCATCGCCGGCGCCAGGCAGCTCCTGAAGAGGGGCCTTGGCGCTGGTTTCGAGGCTGTCCTGGAGCCCCAGGCCGAGGGTGCGAGTCCTGCCTCCAGCTCCGTTCTGGCAGACGGTCCCGTTCCGATCGACTCTCGTGACGCGGAACCGTCGATCCAGGGCTGGGTGCCGCCGGCCGCTGCGCCGCAGCGAGAGCTCGAATCTCCGGCTCCCGCTGCCGTGCAGGTCACACCGTCAAACCTGGTTGCCCAGGCATCGCCCTCCGAGGCCCAGGTCGACGACCCGCGGACCCAGCTCACCTTCGACCTCCGAGTGCCGGTGCTGGTCAAGGATGACCTGCGTCGCGGGCTCCGTGAGCTGCTTGAACTGTGTGACACCGACGAGGCCGAGGACCCAGATCCCCTGGTTCGAATGCGACGCGCGCACGAGGACGATCCAGGCCATCGGGAGAGCGCGAGCGACATCGGATGACCGACGTCACCCGTGCTGGCCGGTGCGCCATTCTCGGCGCAACCAATGTCGGCAAGTCCACCCTTCTGAATGCCATCGTCGGGACCAAGATCGCGATCGTGTCCTCCACGGTGCAGACGACACGCCGGCGCATTCTGGGTGTGGTGGAGCGTGCCGAGTCCCAGATTGCCTTTGTCGATACGCCTGGTCTGCACCGGCATCGCGGTGAGCTGAACCGACGCCTGGTCCAGGCAGCCATGCGCAGCATCGACAACGTTGATGCGGTGGTGCTGGTGCTCGATGCCACGCGTCGAGGAGGCCCGCTCGACCCCGAGGCACGGCGCCTGCTCGAGGCGATCCAGAAGAGCGCACTCCCCTGTGTGCTGGTTCTCAACAAGATCGACCGCATGGCCAAGCCTGAGCTGCTCCCCATGCTCGCGGCTCTGCAGCCGGTGCATGACTTTGCAGCGATGATCCCGGTCAGTGCGCAGGGAAACGACGGAGTGGATGCGCTCGTGGACGAGGTCGCGCGGCTGATGCCCCTGGGGCCGAGGCTCTATGATCCCGATCAGTACACGGATCAAACCGAGCGTAGCCTTGCCGCCGAGATCATCCGCGAGAAGGCCATGCGCCACCTGCGCAAGGAACTCCCACACAGCCTGGCGGTGACCGTCGAGGACTTCGACGAGTCGCGACGCTCGCCGGACGACGGCGGCCGGGTGGTGATCGAGGCCGTGGTGTGGGTCGAGCGAGACGGCCAGAAAGCCATTGCCATCGGCGCCGGGGGAAGCATGGTCAAGGCCATCGGGACCGATGCCCGCATTGAGATCGAGTCCATGCTCGAGGCCAAGCTGGTCCTCAAGCTCGATGTGCGCGTTGCGCGCAACTGGAGCGAGGACCCGCAGGCCATGCAGAGCATGGGCGTGATCGACGAGTAGCGGCGGTAACGATGCAACAGGACCGTCTTCCCACCATCGCCGTGGTCGGCCGACCCAATGTCGGTAAGTCGTCGCTTTTCAACGCGCTGGCCGGGCGGCGCCTGGCCATCGTCGATAACTCCCGGGGTGTCACCCGCGACCGGCTGATCGCCGAGGCGAGCCTGCCAGGCATGCACTTCATTGCCGTCGACACCGGGGGCATCGAACCCACGTCGAAGGATCCCATCTTCGCGGCCATGCGCGAGCAGGCCCAGCTGGCCATCGACGAGGCAGACGCCATCGTGTTCCTGGTCGACTCGCGCGACGGTGTGCTGCCGCCAGATCGCGATATCGTTGAACTGCTGCGACGCAGCGGGCGTCCCTGGATCCTGGCCGTCAACAAGATAGACGACGTGCGTCACGAGGACCGCGTCTACGAGTTCACCGAGCTGGGGCACGACGCACCCCTCGGCATCAGTTCCATGCACAAGAGGGGCTTCGAGGAGCTCGCGGACCGCCTGCGTGAGATCCTGCCCGAGGCCTTGCGGCGGAGCGCGGAACAGGCAGCCCAGGCCGAGGAGACGAGCGAGGAAGACCTGCTGGCGCTCGCCGAGGCAGCCCAGCGCGAGCCCGACGCCCGGGCCGAACCCTGGGACGAGGCGCCGGATGAGTTCGCGGTGGCGGTCGTGGGCCGCCCCAATGTGGGGAAGAGTTCCCTCATCAACCGCCTGCTTGGTGAGGAGCGCCTGCTGGTGGCGGACATGCCGGGCACCACCCGCGACGCCGTCGACAGCGTCATCGAATTCGGTGGGCGACGTTTCCGGCTCATCGACACGGCGGGGCTGCGGCGCAAGAGGAGCATCGGTCACCAGCTCGAGCGCTTTGCCGTCGTCGCGTCGCTCAATGCGGTGCAGCGTGCGCAGATCGTGGTGCTGGTGCTCGACGCCACGCAGCCCCTGGCCGACCAGGACCAGCAGGTCGCGTCTCACGCCATCCGGGCAGGGCGCGCCGTGGTGGTGGCACTCAACAAGATCGATCTCCTGGAACCAGGGGAAGAGGTCATCCGGGAGATCCAGCAGCGGGTGCGCGATGGACTGGGTTTTGTCGATGAGGTCACGGTATTGCCCATGTCCGCGGCCAAGGGCAAGCGTGTGTTCGACATGCTGCGGGCCGTGGACGACGCTGGCGTGCGCAGCCTGCGCCATATACCGACAAGCCTGGTCAATCGAACCATCGAGGCGCTGATGCGTCACCACCCGCCGCCCATGGCGGGCGCGGCCCGTGCCAAGCTCCTGTTTGGCGCCCAGGTCGCGGTGTCACCCCCGACCTTTGTGATCGTATGCCGCCGGCCTGACTGCATACCTCGCAGTTACCGCCGTTACGTCGAGCGCCGCCTGCGCGAGGATTTCGAGTTTGGCGGCGTGCCCCTGCGCGTGGCTTTTCGCTCCCGCGAGGGTCAGGCCCGTCGGAGCAAACGCCGGGCCCGCCGGCGCAGTGAGAAGGACGGGTGAGCACGCAGCCGCCCGACCGACCACACACCGTTTCGACGCCTGTGCGAGAAGTCTGGAGTCGCCTGCGCCAACAGGAACCTGTCGCCCGGGTGATCGATATCCTCGATGGAACGGTCGGGGACTTCGTTCGCCACGACGGGCACATCTATGCTGCGGCGGTCGCGTTCTACGCCTCGGTCAGCTTCATCCCCTTTCTCCTTTTAGTGATCAGCCTTGGTAGTTACGTCGTGACCTGGGTTTGGGGTGGCGACGAGACCTCGGCGGCGTATCAGGATCTGATCCGCTTCCTCCGCGCGGCGGTGCCATATCTCGATACGTCGCTGGAGGCGCAGCTGGCTGACCTCGTCGATCAGCGCGCGCATTTCGGCCTGGCGGGTGCTGCTGCGCTGCTGACCACCTCGAGTCTGGTCTTTCGCAGCCTCGAGTTCGCGCTCGCCCGGGTCTTCTCGTGGCGCGGCGCCGAAGACCGCAAGGCACGACCCCGCAACGTGGTGCTGTCGAAGCTGCTGTTTGGCGGCTTCGTGATGGCGGCCGTGATCATGTTTGTGGGCGGCCGATACCTCCTTGGCACCCTGCGCGCCATGGTGGGGCGGGTGGATTCCTCACTTTCCGGAGCCGTGGGTCTGTCCTTCCTGCGTGAGAGCACCTGGATGGGTGAGCTGGCCTGGGACCTTGGCGTGGTGCTGAGCTTCGTGATGGTGCTGTTCTTCTTCACGCGCAGTCATACCCGCCCCCGGGGAGTGCACAGCGTGCTCGGTGGTGTGCTCTTCATGCTGGCCTGGAACGCTGCGGGGTGGGCTTTCGACCTCTACGTGGGGCGCTTTGCGTCGTTGCCCCTGACCTACGGACCGTGGGCCACGCTCATTCTCATCCAGCTGTGGATCTTCTACTCGGCCCTTGTTTTCATGCTGTCCTGTGAGTTCGTGAAGACGCTGGAGCGCCGGCAGCACGCGCGGCGTGCGTGTGAGGTCTGAGATGGCATGGCGAGGACCGCCCCGCAGGACCACCGTGAAGACAGATCTGGAGATCCGGCCTGTGCTGGTGGTGTATGGCAGCGAGCGGGGCCTCGTCGAGCAGGCTGTGCGGCACGTACGGGCCAAGGTGGTGCAGGGCGCCATGGCAGACTTCAACCACGACCGGCTCTCCGCCAAGACAGCGTCGGTCGAGCAGGTCCTGGGCTGCTGCCGGACCCTGCCCGTGATGGCACCACTCCGCCTGGTCGAGCTGAGCGACGGTGACGCCTTCAACGCCGAGGCTTTGCTCAAGATCGCGGACTATGCAGCCGCACCATCCCCCGAGGCCGTGCTGCTGATCGTGGCGGGCAAGATCGACAAGCGCACGAAGGCGGCCAAGGCCCTGGACGCACAGGGCTGCCTTCAAGGGTACGAGCCTCTCACCGAGGACGAGGCCATTCCGTACGCGCAGCGCCGTGCCAAGGATCATGGCCTGACCCTCGAGCGCGAGGCTGCCATCGAGCTGGTGGCCGCGGTGGGCAGTGACCTGCAACTCATCGAGCGCGCGCTCGAGAAACTCGAACTGGTATGCACCGACCAGACCGTGCACGCGGAGCAGGTCGAGACCCACATCTCGCAGACCCGGGTCGAGAGTGTGTTCGCCCTCACCGACGCCATCGCGGCGGGCGATCAGGGCCAGGCCCTGACCGTGCTCGGCCAGATGCTCGACGCCCGCGAAGCTCCGCTGCGCATTCTTTCAACCATGCTGTGGCATCAACGGCAGGTGGTACGTGCGCGGGCGCTGCTGGATAGAGGGCTGGCCAGTGGCGAGGTGATGGGTCAGATCAATATTCGCAACCGCGACCGGTTCTTGCAGCAAGTTCGAGCAATTCCAGCCCAGCGTGCCGCCCAGGGGCTGGCTGCGATCGCCCGCACCGATCGCCAGCTCAAATCGAGCCGCATGCCGGCACGGGCCGTGATGGAGCGCGTCGTGCTCGAGCTGGCTGCCCTGCGATGAGTCCGCCCACGACCCTGCCTCGTGTCCAGGTGACACCGCGTGGTGCGCGGCGCCTGCGGGGAGGTCATCCGTGGGTCTACCGGACCGACGTGCATCGACCCGACCGCATCGACGAGGGCGGAGTGGTCCGCGTCGTCGACGAGCGGGGCAACCACATCGGTCCTGCTTTTTGGTCCCTTGGCTCGCCCATTGCGCTGCGACTGCTGGGCCGTGGCGACATCACCGTCGACCGCAGCTTCTTCGCCGCTCGCCTGAACCGGGCCCTTGCCCTTCGCCAGCAGCTGTGGCCCGAGGCCCGCTGCTATCGGGTGGTGCACGGTGAAGCCGATGGCATGCCCGGTCTGTTCGTGGATCGCTACGACGACGTGCTGGCCGTCCAGGCGGTGAGCGCGGGAGCGGACGCCCACCTGGACGTGCTCGTCGACATCCTGGGCGAGTTGCTGCAACCCCGGCTCGTCGTCGCCAAGCATGACACCAGCGCGCGCGAGTTCGAGGGCCTGTCTCGAGATCAGCACGTGCTGCGCGGCCAGGGGGCATCGTGCGTCGAGGTGTGGGAGGGCTCCAACTGCTTCTGCCTCGATGTGCTGGCGGACCTCAAGACCGGGGCTTTCCTGGACCAGCGCGAGAATCACACGCACGTGGCGAGCCTGGTGCCCGAGGGCGGCGATGCGCTCGACACCTTCAGCTACCACGGGGGCTTCGCCTTGTCCCTGGCCACCCGCGCGCACCGGGTCCTTGCGGTGGAGCAAGACCCCCTGGCCTGCACGCGGCTGCGCGAGAATGCCCAGCGAAACCGGCGTGCTGTCGACGTGATCGAGGGGAATGCCTTTGACCACCTCAGAGCCCTGGAAAGGGAGAACAAGCGCTTCGACCTCGTGGTCATCGATCCTCCAGCCTTCGCCAAACGCCAGGGGGAGCTGCCAGCCGCGCGTCGCGCTTACAAGGAACTCAATCTGCGCGGTCTTCGCCTGCTCAAGCCCGGAGGTGTCCTGGTATCCTGCTCGTGTAGTGGGCGCGTCACACCCCTCCTGTTCGCCGAGGTGCTCGAGGAGGTGGCCAGCGACGCCAAGCGGACGGTGCAGATCGTGGAGCGCCGCGGCGCAGCCAGGGACCATCCCGTGTTGCTCGGCGTCCCCGAGACCGACTACCTCAAGTGCTGGGTGCTGCGGGCCATCGATTGAGACAGGGGTGGGTGCCTGGGGTCACTGCACCTGCCAGCTCTCTGGAAGCCGGATCGCATAGTGCAGCTCGACCGCTCCGGTGGCGCCTGGCTCCACCGGTACCTTCCAGCTCACAAAGCCGCGATGGGCGTCGAGGGAGAACCTGGCCGTGGTCTTCTTGCGGTCCAGGTCGACCTTGACCTCGTCGACCTTGCTGATGGGGATACGCTCGCGGACCTCGATGCTGGCACGCTTGGCCGCGCGGCTGCTCAGCTCGACGCGGTAGGCCTGCTCGATGTTCTTGCTGGTCAGGATCAACCCGCGACTGCGCGAGCGGTCCAGCAGCTCGATGCGCTCGACCTTGAACTCCTCGTCGATGCTCATGGAGAGTTCCATGGGTTCGCCCGAGGCGCGGTACTCCAGGGCCGTGTCGCCGACGTAGGTGCCGTGGCGGTACATGTGCAGGACCCCCGGGAGCAGCGGATAGGGAGCCGGGTTGTCGAGCTTGATGACCTGGTACACATAAGGTGACAGCTTGGGCACGGTGACCAGCGAGGCTGTTGCCTTGGCCCGGGTGGTGTCGACGGGAAACCAGTAGGGCCGACCTTCTGCGCGCACGGTGATACGCCTGGGCAGGGTCAGCACGAAGGACTGGCCGCGGTCGTCCAGCTCGGCGGACCGGGCCTGGCTGGCCTGGACCTGGCTGCCGGCGTGCAGCTGCTCGCGGCGCTCGGCGCCCTGCACCAGCACCTTCTGCTTGCTGGCCTCGCCTCCGTCCACCCACAGCTGTGCAGGTCGTGGAGCCTCGGATCCGAGCCGGGGCCTCGCCGTGGACAGCAGGATGCGCGCCTGCTCCCAGTCCTCGCCTGTGGCCTGCTGGATCACCGCGCCCACGGTGAGCTCGGCCTGACCCGCGCCGACCTTGCTAGCTCCCGAGGGGGTGAAGCGCAGATCGTACTCGGGGTGCCAGGTGGCACCACCGATGACGTAGGTGAGGTCGACCTGGGCCTCGGCCTGCCCGCCACAGCGCACCGCCACCTCGGCCAGCCTGGCCTCGGCCACGTCCTGGGCCCCGTGGTGGTCGAGGCGACGTTGCAGCACGCTGCGCTTGCGCTGCAGCTCGCGTTCCTGCTGGAACAGGTCACGCTCGCCATTCACCCGGGCCAGTCTATCGCGCCGGACGCTGTCGAGGACGTCGCCCCAGCGCTTGGCCTCGGGGCGCGCAGCGCGCAGCTCCTCGGACCACAGGTCTGCGAAGTAGCCCGTGTAGGCCGTGAGCGCACGCTCGCGATCTTGCAGCACGGCGCGGCGATCCGCGATCTCGGCGAGAGCTCTGTCCAGTGCGCGGATCTCCTGCCGCAACTCGCGCACCTTCAGGTCCGCGTCCTCTTCCAATGGGTGTACCCGACTGGTCACACCGAGGGCCTCGGCCTTGCCCGCGGCGCTGGCGCGCAAGGTGCGCACATCGAGCTCGGATGGAAGACCCGGGAAGGCGACGCTGGCGACGTCACCCTGGCAAGGCGCGCTGCTGCGTCTTGTCACCTCGGCGCGATCCGCGAACACCACCACCTGCTCGACGCGGGAGCTGGCAGCCTCTTTCGGGGCGGCGCCCAGGACAGCCAGCAAGGAGAGAGCGAGATATGCCTGCATGGTGTCCTCCTAGCGTTGCCGCAGCTGCCAGTCCGGTGGCCGCTTGATGCTGTACGTGAAGGTCACCACCTGCGTCTTTTTGGGCGGCACGTTCAGGTGCCAGCGCAGCCGCCCCTTGGCGTCGGGTTTGTCGGCGAGCGCCGGCTGGGCCTGCTCCAGCGCGACCTCCATCTTGTCGTTGCCGGTCATGGGCAGCACATCGAACACGTCAATGGAGATGGGCCGGGACTTGAAGTTACCGATCTCGATGCGCGTGGTGTAAGCCGTGACCTCGTCCTTGATCAAGATCCCCGTGCTCTTGGTCTGGGCGGTCACGTGGTGAATCACGCGGATGTCCTCGTCGGCACCCAGGGGCAGGGTCAGGGATCCCCCGGGGCCCGTGGTCTGCAGCTGGCCCTCGCTGGTGAAGGCGCCGCCCACGAACACGTTGACGGGGCCTCGCAGGATGGGCAGCCGGCCGCCGTTCTCGACCTTGGCCGACAGGTAAGCCGTGGTGGCCAGGGCGGGCGTGGTCTCGTAGGTCAGGGTGGTCTTGTAGGTCGCGCTGCTCAAGGGGACGCGCAGGCGCTCTCCGTCGCTGGCCACGGTGGCGCGGGTGCTGGCGCGGTATTCGTAGTCCAGGCCGCCGGCGACCATGGCGGGCAAGGTCACATCGCCGAGGCGGGGCCTCTGCCAGGTCGTGGGATCGAACAGCGCCAGGGAGGTGGCCGGTGTCCGTGGCTGACGCGAGCGCCGGTTGCTGGCTCGTCCCCCCGAGGGCGCGCCCTGGGCCAAGGGCGCGTCCGAGAGGGTGGCGAAGGACATGCCTTCTGCCTCACCGGACACGTCCTCCATGTCCATCCTCTCCATCGCCGCAGGCGGAGGCGGCGGGGCTGCGGGCGCCCGCGACACCGGGCGCGGCTGGGGCAGCGAGCGCGTCGCCACCCCGTCACCCCCCATGATTGAGCTCACGCCGGGCCTCCTCGCGGATCCGATCCCGGACCCCATCCCCGACTCCGTCGACACGCCCTGGCCCTGCAGCAGCATGGACAGCAAGGTCATGCGCTCCTGCAACGCCTCCTGCCGAGCCGCGCGCTCCGCCTGAGCCGGGTGCGGTCTGGGGCCGGGTGCGGCAAAGCGCTGGGGTTGGGGCAGGGCGCGCTCGGGGCGCGGACTGGGCATGAAGTCCTTGCGCTCACCCAGGGTCCAGGTGAGCAGCTCGGGCAGCTCGATGTCCTGGCCTGGCATGCTGGTGGACAGCACCAGCGCCACGTTGTCCCAGGCCTCGCCGCTGGCCTGTTGCACCTGCCCGGCGGTGTACAGGGTGACGCTGCCGTCGGCCGGCGAGAAGTGAAGATCGTAGGCCGGCCACCAGGCGGCCCCGGGCACCGAGTACACCAGCTCGAGCTCGACCAGGGCCGCGGCATTCACGTCGACGATGGCCAGCACCTGGTTGCGGCGATCGCTCAAGGCGCCGAGGTCGTAGCGCGCCACGTCCCGCTGGGCCTTGGCAAAGGCTTCACCGAGTTCCTGGCGCTTCTTGTTCTGTGCGCGCAGCACCTCCTGCACAGCAGCCTGCCGCGTCGCCAGAAAGTCCAGGCTCCCCATCCACCCGGAGACCACCAGGGGAGGCTGGGGTTTGCCCACGCGCTCCTGCTCGGGCACGGCGGTCTTGGGGGAGGCGCGGCGAAGCAGGCCCAGCTCGGCCTGAAACACCGCCTGCTCCGCGTCCAGGCGGGCCAGCTGGTCCGAGATGCCCTCGAGCTGGGTGACCAGGGTATCGACCTGCTCGATGGACATGCGCTCGCGCTCAACGGGCGCGATCTCCACCCGCAGCACCTGGCCGCGCGCGGCAGACACGTGCACCGTGTTGAGCAGGGTGGCGCCCGGCAGATCCGGCAGGCGCAGGGCGTGCGGTCCGCGCTCCAGGCGCACCGAACCCCGGCGTCGGATCCGGGCCCGGTCACTGAACACCGTGACCTCGTCAATGGGCAGTGCCACGGTTCTGGCCTCGTCGGCCAGGTCAGGCCCCGACGACACATCGGGAACCGCGGCGGAGAGCATGGCCGAGAGCAGCAGGCCCAGCATCACACGCACCTCCTGAAGCAGTGCTCGCAGCAGACCGCAACTCGACGGCAGCCGCAAGCGACCTGGAAGCCGGGGCTGTGCGAATGAAACGGATGGAGGCTGAAACGGGTCTAGAAGCGCTTGATCGCGACCTGCACCCGTCCGTCGGTGACGACCTGTTGCTTTTCATCGACGAGCTTGAAAGGCACCCAGCCCTCGACTTTGCCACTCTCGCTGGTGCGCACGGCTTCGAGGTGATCGATGGTGGCCACGTCGAGCTCGCAGGTGCAATGGATGGTGCCTTTGGCCTTGATCAAGAAGTTGGTCTCGACGCGCTTGATCACACCGCCGAAAGGACCCATGGGGAAGCGCTGGAATAGCAGCACGCCAACGGTGAGGTCGATGAGGGTCATCTGCGCGCCGAAGTACATGGTCCCCAGGTGATTGCGGCTCCGCTTGCTGACCGGCATGCTCAGCACGCAGCGCAGGTCCGTACTCTCTTCGACCTTGAGCTTGAGGCCTCGCGCCAGGGGGATGATCCTGGGCACGATGAGGCGATCGAGCAGGCGGTTGGCAACCAGGGGTGAGTGGCGGCGGATGTGATTGACGACGGTGAAGGGGTCCATGGGTCAGGATACTAGCTTCTTGACCCGGCGCGTCAACGGTTGCGCGACCGGATGCCCCTGACCATCTGCACCACATTGATGAGGGTCAGCACACCCATCAAGCTCAGGAACAGGGATCTGCCCATGGGAACGCCAAAGAAGGCAATGCCCCCGCCCTTGTCGAACACGGTCCAGCCCCAGACCGCGACACCCACGGTGATGAGCACACCCGCGGCACCACCCAGGATGCGGTTGTACGAGGAGAGTGCGGTGGCGGCGACGAGCGCACCCACCAGCAGCAGCATGGACATGCTCATCCCACGCTCCCCGCACTGGGCTTGCTGTCCTCCTCGGGGTCCTTGGCGTCCACGTCCAGGCCACCGGTATCCCCGGTCGAGGCCATCTCCGCAGCCGTCGCGTCTGCCGTGTCGGCGACCTGCGCGCTGGCGGCCGGCGGGGCCTCACCAGAGCTGCTTTGTTCGACTGCAAGCTCCGGCGCTGCGGCCTGTGCCGCGGAACTCCCGGCGGCGGATTCCTGGTCCGGGCCAGCGCCGTCCCCCGTGTCGTCGCCGCCTTCGCGGGTGGAACCATCCTCCCGCTCTGCTCGACGGGGTCGTGGCCTGCGTCGGCGGCGGTGCATCAGTTCTTCCGAGGCGCTGACGATGTCCTGAGCGATGTGCTCGGCCTGGCGCTCGCCTTCCTCTCCTTCTGCGACCTGGCGTCCGGCAGCCAGGGCGAGTTCGCGACATACCGCTTGATAGCGGCGAGTGATCTCGTCGAGCTTGTCGCTGACGGCCTCGAGCTTGCCGCGGGCCAGCAGGTGGAGTTTCTCGTTGTTGCTCGCGCGCTTGTAGAAGCGGCGCAGCTCGTCCACGACCTCGGCTGGTAGGGCGTCGAGAGCGATGCGCAGGTCGGGTGGCGTGCTCTCGGAGCGTGCCTGGGCCGTCTGCGCACGGCTGGCCTCGAGATCGCGCTCGAGTCGCCGGATGGTGTCCTCGAGCTTCGCCGCCTTGTCCTCGAGTTCGCGCAGTCCGGCGCCGGCCTCCTTGCGGCTCTGGGCCTCGGCCTCGTGCCTGGCTGCCTCGGTCGCGGCCCGGGCCTCGTCCTGCACGCGCTGCACGCGCGCCTCGGCTCCCTGCAGGGCGTTGTTCAGCTTCTTGACCTCGTCCTTCAGGCGCTCGACCTCGGCGTTCTGGGGGCCCGCCTCGGCCTCTCCCTCGTCGTCACCGCGACCACGCTTGCGCTTGAGCTTGCGCACCTGATCGCGTGCTTCGACCAGCTCGGCCCGGCGCTTGCGGTTCTCTTCCTTGAGCGCACCCAGCTCGGAGCGGGAGGCCTCAAGCTTGCTCTGGAGGTCAGACCGCTCGTCCGACAGCCCGGTCAGGCGCGTCAGATCTCGGCGCCACCAGAAAAACATCACGCCCGCAGCGATGAGCGAGAGGCTGGCGAAGAAGATCAGCAGCTGGGTCAGTCCCATCGTCGATGCTCCTGTGAAACCCGCAAGGGCCGCACTCTCCCTGGTCGTGGGCGCTCACGCAAGTGTCGAGCTGTCGTCCTCGGCACTCGTCATCTCGGCCCCCGGAGCGTCCTCGGGACCCGTCGGGCGGCGGCGTCGACGCCGGCGACGCTTGCGGCGCGTGGCGGGGTCCGCGGGTGCTGCTTCCTCTTCCTGGTCAAAATGGATCTCGGCGTCCGCGGGGAGCGGCCCTCGCCCGAACAAGGCCTCTTCCAGCGGGTCCGCGAACGCAGGCTCGACCCGGACCTCGGGCTGCGCCGGTGTGACCTTGCCGCGCCGTGACGTCACGGCAGCGTCGTCGGGGCCGGACACCGTCTCGGTCTCGGCGGCTTCCGGATTTGCCTCGACCGTGGACGGCTGCGCCTTGCCGGACTTGCGACGTCGTCGCCGGCGCTTCTTGCGGACCTCGGCTGTGCCGGACTCCGGCGGATCGGAGGCTTCGCTGTCGGCGTCCACGGCTTCCTCGGGCTCCTCGTCGTCGTCGAGATCCTCGGTGGCTGCCAGTGCCAGCGTCAGGGCTGGCAGCGCGGCTTGCTGAACCGACGGAGCCGGAGCCAGCAGCAGGGCCAGCTCGGTGTCGCTCAGGCGACGAGGCCGCTTGGTCTCGAGATAGCGTGGGGCAGCACCCGGGGCCTCGCTGGCGTGGACGTAGACCTCGACCCCACTGGACTGCTGCAGCTCGACCAGCTCACCCCGGCGCTGGCTGTTGAGCAGGTTGGCCAGATCCGTCTCGACCACGGCCCGCACCGACGCCACGGCGGCGGCATCCGCGGTGGCGCGCCGGCGAAGCTCGCGCATCACCTCGCTGGCCCGGGACGCGGGATCACGGATCCGGCCCGAGCCGCCACAGGCGGGGCAGGGGGACGATCCCACGGCGTCATGTGCGCGGCGCAGACGCTGGCGCGTCAACTCGAGGGTGCCATTTCGCGAGATGTGTCCGAGCGAGGTCTTGGCCTTGTCGGCCTTGAGAGCATCCTTGAGCGCCTTCTCCACATCGCGATCGTGCTTGCGTTGCGCGTGGTCGATGAAGTCGACCACGATGATGCCGCCGAGATCGCGCAGGCGGAGCTGGCGGGCAACCTCCACCGCAGCCTCGAGGTTGGTCTTGTAAACCGTATCCTCGTGTCCCTTCTCCTTGGTGCTGCGCGCCGAGTTGACGTCGATGGCAACCAGGGCCTCGGTCTGGTCGATGACGATCTCTCCCCCCGAGGGCAGCTTGACTATCCGTTCCCAGGTCGAGGCGATGGCGTCCTCGACGCCGTGGGCCGCCAGCAAGGGCGTACTTCCCTGGTACAGGGTCAGCAGCTGCGACTGTCGTGGCATGGTCGCGTTGAAGAACTCCAGGGCCTCCTGGTACTCGTCCGGGTCGTCGACGAGGATCTGGTCGATGTCCGGCAGGAGGTAGTCGCGGATGGTGCGCACCACCAGGTCTGGCTCCCGGTACAGCAAGGTCGGGGCGCGCCCGATGCGCGCGGTCTTGTCGACGGACTTCCAGGTGCGCTGCAGCAGGTTGAGGTCGCGCTGCAGCTCCGTCTTGGTGCGCCCCATGCCGGCGGTGCGCACGATCACTCCCAGGCCCTCGGGGACCTTGAGCTTGTCGAGGATCTCCCGCGCTTTCTTTCGCTCGTCCTCGTCCTCGATCTTGCGGGAGACACCACCGCGGCCATCTCCCGAGTGCATCAGCACGCAGTAGCGCCCCGCGATGGACAGGAAGCTGGTCAGGGCCGCACCCTTGTGGCCTATCTCGTCGCGGGTGACCTGGACCACCACCTCGTGCCCTCGCCGGAGTTGCTCGGCAGAGCGCAGGGGCTCGGTGTTGCCGCTGCGGGATCCGACCACTGCTTCCGGGTGCAACTCGGAAAGCGGCAAGAACCCTTGCTTGCTCGGTCCGAAGTCAACGAAGGCCGCCGCGAGGGCGCGTTCGACGTTGGCGACGACACCCTTGTAAATGTTGCCCTTGAGGGTGTGCTTCGATTGCACCTCGATGTCGTAATCGATCAGTCGCCCGTCCTCGACGATGGCCACGCGGGCCTCGTCGGCACAGGTTTCGATGAGTAGTTTCTTGGACATGGTTTCCTGTATGAAGCCGGCGTCTGCGGGTAAGCGCGCAGCGCATGAAGACGGCGCCGGATCGTGAGTTCGCCCCCCTGCAAGCACGCGCTACGACACAGGCATACAAAGTTCGAGGGGTCACGGCAAGGGCGGCGTCGACGCTGCGCCTCGCCAGGGCACCCGACCGTGGTAAGCTGCCCACGGATCGATCCGGCGATAGCGTCGGCATGGCATGGAGGTGACATGCGGTATCTCACAAGATGGTCGTGGTGCCTTGTGCTCGGAATGCTGGCGGGCTGTCCCGAACCGGTCGAGTCCGTCTGCGAACCGGGGCGGATCACGGGCTGCCCCTGCTCCAACGGTGTGCGAGGCACACAATCCTGCTACAGCGACGGCAGCGGCTGGAGCAGCTGCGACTGCCGCGCGGATCGGGATTCGGGCAACCCGCAGGACGCCATCGCGGGCGATGCCCTGGTCCAGGACGCTGCGGTGACGCGCGATTCGAGCGAGCCGATGGACAGCCTGGTCCTTTTCGACACGGGGACCGACGCGGCCACGGTTCTCGACGCTTCACAGCCCTCCGATGCGCAGACGGAAACAGACGCCGCCACGGCGGATGGTGCGCTGCGCCCGGATGGTGCCTCGACGACGGATGTGGCGACGCCGCAGGATGCAGGAACGGCCACCGATGGTGCCACCGCCATTGACAGTGGCTCGCCCAGTGACACTGGCTCGCCAGCTGACGCGATGTCCGTCGACACGGCCTTTGTCCCGGACGCCGGTGGCACCGACGCAGGCATCACGCATCTGACCGTGTATGCCCTCCAGAACACGGCGCTGATGACCCATCCTTCCATCGACACCGAGGTCGAACTCAGCGGCGTGGTGGTGACGGCGGTGGATCTGCGGGCACCCACCCTTGGCTTCTGGGTCCAGGAGACCGCAGGTGGCAAATACAGTGGCATCTACGTCCACAAACCGGCTGCGAATCTTTTCGATCTCTCGACACTCCAGCGCGGGGATGTGGTCTCGGTGCGAGGTCTGTACACAGAGTACCTGGGCCAGCTTTCGCAGATCGTTCTCGACACGGTCACGGTGACCGGCTCCGTGGCGCCCCTGGCTCCTGTGTGGGCCAGCGATATCGACAGCGACCCGGAGGCCTGGGAAGGCGTTCTCGTGCGCTTGCAGCCCTCGTGCGAGGTGCAGCTCCTGCTTCAGTATGGAGAGGTGTGGACCAGCTGTGCGCTCCTGGATGACGAGATCGCAAGCTTCGCCGTCGACGAGGGGCAGAGCTTCGGCTACCTCGATGGCATCTGGAACTACGCCTTTTCTTCTTACCGGTTGCTGCCCCGCGATGGCATGGATTTCGGGCCTCTGGTCGCGCTGGATGCCGGCACCTACGACGCGAACTGGGACCTCGACGCCTCGCTTGGCCAGGACGCCAATGTGGGATGCTCCACCATCGCCGATCTGCGTGCGGCGACGCCAGGGCCCGTCAACATGGTGCTGTGTGACGTTCTGGTGACCTACACGCGCACCCTGGGCTTCTTCGTGCAGGCCGCGGCCTCGGGTCCTGCCGTGTTCGTGTTCCTCAATCCTGCTGCGCAGGGTGTCGTCGCGGGTCACCGAATCTCGCTGCATGTGACCGAAACCATGGATTTCGAGAACATGCTCGAAGTCACGCAAGGGGCCGTGCTGTCCAACGATCTGCAGATCCACGACGTGCAGGGGAGCCTGCGCCAGAACATGTCCCTGGGCGCAGGCGTGGCGCCCGGTGAGAGCCTCGAGTCCGAACTGGTGGGGCTCTCGGGCGCGACCGTGGTCAGTGGCAACAACCGCGACTGGGTCATTCGCTACGGAAGTTCCTCTGTGACAGCGAACTTCTATGCCTACCAGGGCACAGCGGCGGGCCTGTGCGCCGGTGCCACCTTCGATCTGGTGTCCGGCTACGTCGGGCAGGGCCTGGGAGGCTATTCCATCCGATCTTATCAGGTCGAGGATCTTGCCAATGTCGACACCACCGGTTGCCGCGGATTCGACATGTCCAACTGGGACTTCGAGGACCATTCGACCTCGCCCATCCCTGACTTCGAGTATCTGACAGGGAGCTTTGTGGTCACGGCGGAGACCGCCAACCCGCACGGTGGCTCCACCGCCGCGGCCCTGACCTGGACCTCGAGAGACAACCAGGACCTGCGGGCGGGCTACCGCAGCGCCGTCACGGTCTACACCCGCTACACCTGTCACTTCTGGGTTTATGACGACGACATCGCGGGGCAGGTGCGGGCTTTCATCCACTGGTTTGACGCTTCGGGCGTGTTCCTGGGGTCGTCGTTTCCAGGCTCGGGGGGCTACAGCATCAACCTGTCGGACTGGCAACAGGTCCAGCACGGCGCCGACGCTCCGGCCGGGGCGGCCTTCATGAGCTGCGGCCTTCGCATGTACGACGACACCACGTACTGGGACGGTGACACCACCGTGCTGGTGGACGATCTTTCGCTGACCTCACCCTGACACCTTCGTGTTTCGCTTCCCAAGCCCCGGAGCGGTCGGTACAAAGCCGGCGTGGAGAGTCCTGGCGGGGGAGCTTGCAGAACGTAAAATGGGATGAGGATGTCGGCGCTGCTGGCAGGCCATGGCAAGAACGCCTGTGCACGCCCGGCGTTCGATGCTGTGAACGGGGTGGTCATGATGCGACATGCATGGATGTGGAGTGCGCTAATCTTGTCCCTGGTCGGCTGTCCGGAAGAGGCGGTCGTGGTGAAATGCACCACGCACACCGACTGCGATCCCGGCAACTGGTGCAACCACGGCAGCTGCGAGCCGGGCACGGCCTGCAGCACCAATGAGGACTGCAGCGGGCAGCAACGCTGCATCAACTCGACCTGCGTGCTTGATTCGCGCGATGCAGGTGTCGTCACCCTCGATGCCAACCTTTCAGACAGCGCCGGCGTGGATCAGGCGGCAGGTAGCGACGCACAGCAGCCGACCTGTTTCCTGAGCTTCGACCCGGATCCGCTGGAGTTCGGCGCCGTGCGCGTGGGCGCCCAGGTGGTTCGCGACGTCGAGGTCCAGAACCCCAGCGAGTCCGTCCTCCAGGTGCTCCAGGCGTCCATCCAGAACAACAGCGCGCTGGGTGAGTTTGCCATTGATCGCGGCGCCTCATTCACGTCGGGCACCCTCGCGCCGGGCCAGAGTCAGAGCCTGCGCATCACCTACACGCCGGTCGACGCCTTGCCCGATACTGCCCAGCTGCAACTGGTGGCCACGGGTTGTCCGGCCCAGACCCTGTTCGAGGTGGATCTGGTGGCCGAGTTCAAGCAGAGCCCGACCATCGCTGTCACCGAGCACGCCGGCGAGGCGCTTCCCCTCGTCACCACCGTCGACTTCGGTGACGTGCGGATGGGGCAATTCACGCAGCGCGACGTCTTCGTGAAGAATGTGCAGGCCGAGAGCGGCCTCATGATCGAAGGGGTCAACCTGCAGCCCAGCAGCGGCCACGGCTTCACGGTGGCCACGGACCTCCCGATCCCGGCGACGCTGTCACAGTGGATCACCAGCTGTGTCGACGACACGGGATGCAACCAGGCCGCCGGCGAGTCCTGTGGCGACGACGCCTGCCAGAGCAGCACCGGGCACTGGATAGACCAGCTCCTGATCACCGTGCAGCTTCAACCTCCGGCCCTGGGCAGCACCACGGCGCAGCTCCGCATCCGCAACAGCGACGTGAGCAATACGCCCATCGTCATCACACTTCTCGGCAACGGCATCCCGGCGCACGACTGCCCGGGACGGGGTCACGCCACCAGCGCCTGGGATGACCAGCGGGGCATCTGCGTATGGACCTGCGAGCCCGGCTGGTTTGACCTCAATGGCGACCTCAACCAGAGCGTCAACAGCGACGGTTGCGACTACGAGTGCACCTTTCAGCAGGGCGTTTACGACGAGCCCGATCTCCTGGGTATCGACGCCAACTGCGACGGGATGGACGGTGTGGTCGAGGACGGTTGGTTCGTGGCCGCCTCGGCCGCGCCCTGCACAGGCCTGGGATGTGGGACCCGGGAGCGTCCGTTCAACAACCTGCTCACGGGCATCAACGCCGCGGCCACCGACGCCAGCCGTACCCGCGTGCACATCTCCGACGAGGTCTACGCTCTTGCCAATACCCTGGTCATCCCCGAGGGCGTCAAGCTGTACGGTGGCTATCGCGTGTACGGCATCACCGCGAGTCTGCAGTGGCGTCAGCGCACAGGTGTCACCACGATCCAGGGTGCCGCCAGGGCCCTCGAGGCACGCGACATCACCGAGCCCACCTTGTTGCAGCTCATCGACGTGCGCAGCGCCGCGGGCACGGTCAGCAGCCCCAGCTCCATCGCCCTGCATGCGGTAGATGCCCCAGGCCTGATGCTCGAGGGCATGACCTTGCGCGCGGGCAACGGGCTCGACGGTGCGGCGGGGACAGACGGCACGGCGGGCGCCAGTGGCCAGGATGGTCAGCCAGGCAAGCCCGGCTGCACCTGGGGATCAGGCTGGGCCAACTGCCGCGAGGGTGGGCGCGGTGGCCCGGCGGTTTGCAGCGGTGGCCGGGGTGGCGCCGGCGGCAACGGCGGGTTCCATTCCTGGGCGGTCAACGATGTGCAGACCATCGCGACGGGCAACAACGGGGTCCTGGACGCCAGCAGCAACAGCTTCACGTCGAGCAGCGCGCCCTTCACCGAGGACTACACGGGTTACCTCCTGCGCATCACCGGTGCCAGCAACGAGAACAACAACGGACGACACACCATCACCTCGACCACCAACACCACGACGGTGCTTCTCGGCAACGCGGTTGGGCTGAGCAACGAGACCAACCTGGCGTGGACCCTCATCCTTCAACGCGGTGCGCTCACCGGCGAGAGCAACAGCGCGGGGCAGACCGGTGGGGCCGGTGGGGGACGCGCCGGAGGGCAACTTTCGCCGACCTTCTCCATCTGCGAGGGAGCGGTTGGCGGAGTGGGAACCACGGGACGTCGCGGCAATCCCGGCAGCGGCGGAACGGCTCAAGCCTCGGGCATCGTTGCAGACAGCTGGTCCCTGGGCTCTGGGAGCGACGCCAGCGACGGGGCGACGGATTCCGCGGGGGGCAGCGGTGGCGGTGGCGGTGGTGGTGGCGACTGCGAGCCCAACTGTCTTCTTTGGCTCGAACCCTGGCATGTGTGCCTCATCGAGATCAGCTCGCGCTGCAATGCCGACACGCGCTGTGGCGACACGAGCTGGGGTGGTGGCGGCGGTGGTGGAGGATCCGCCGGGTGTGCCGGAACCAGGGGTACTGGAGGCAAGGCCGGTGGTGCTTCCATCGGCATCCTGGCCATTCGCTCGCCCCTCCAGATCCTTGGCGGCAGCATCACGGCGGCAGATGGCGGCGTCGGCGGTGCTGGCGGCAATGGTGGCGCAGGCGGAACGGGCGGACTCGGCAAGACCGGCGGCACACCCGTGGTCAACAGTGGCTCTGGTGGACTCGGTGGCGACGGCGGGCGCGGTGGCTGGGGCGGCGGCGGGGCGGGCGGCGCGGGCGGCGACAGCCTGGGCATCGTCTACACCGGCGACGCGCCAGTGCAATCTGGAGGCGTGTCCATCACCGCGGGCAGCGCAGGCTCGGGCGGCAGCGGCGGCAACGGGGCCGATCCTGGCTTCTGCAACCGCACGAACAGCAGCCTGTGCGGTCATGGGCAGGCCGGTGGCGATGGTCGCGCGGAGAGTTCTCTGCAACTGTGACGACCCGGCTCGACGCCTCGACCCGCGGCGCCTGGTGCAGGCCCGCTGACGACCAGCAACCTGAAGGCGCGGTTCATCCAGCACAACCCCTCGCGTCCTGGGCCGGTGCGGCACAGCCGCGCATGGGTTATGATCCAGACGGGCGCTTGCTGGCGCCTCGCCATGTTCAGGAGTGAATCATGTCCAAGCGTCTTTCTTGCGGTATCCTGGTCCTGAGCTGTGCCTTGCTGGCCTGTCCGGTCGAGCCTACCGGCCTCGATGCGTCGGTGGCCAGGGACGCCAGCGTCGGCATAGACCGCGCCACCGGACACGACGCTACCACCACCGACAGCGGGCGCGACGCCGCGATGCAGGACCTGGCGCGATCCGACGCCACGACGTCGAGTTGCGGGATCTCGTTCGAACCCAACCCGGCGACCTTCGACGCCACGCGCCTGAGTCTGCGGGTCGATCAGCTGATCAACCTCGTCAACAACTCGGACACCGACGTGTCCGTGACCTCGGTCAGCATCGTCAACAACTCGACAGCCAACGAGTTCGCCATCGCTGCGGACAGTCCCTTCACCGCTGGCATCATTCCCTCCGGCAGCATTGGCAACAGCCGCGGGGTCAAGGTCAGCTACACGCCCCGCGACGCCCTGGCCGACACCTCGGATCTGCAGGTCGTGACCACCTGTCCGGGCCACCCGATCTTCACGGTGGAGCTGAATGGCCAGTTCGTGGCTTCTCCGACCATCGTCGTCACCGACTATGCAGACGTCGACACTCCCATGGTCAGCAGCGTGGACTTCGGCGACGTGCGGCAATCCTCTTATTCGGAGGTTCAGCTCTTCATCAAGAATATCACCGCAGGCTCCGCTCTCACTGTGCAGGGCGCGGCGCTCAACCCGACCACCGGGACGCCATTCACGTCGAGTACCGACCGCTCGCTGCCTTACACCCTGTCGCAGTGGGACTCCTTTTGCGCCGGCACCCATGAGTGCGACACCGGTCGCCAGGAAGTCTGCGTGGGCAACGCATGCCAGAGTTCGGCCGGCTTCTACCTCGACCAGGTCGTGGTCACGGTCCGTTTCACTCCGACCACGGTCGGCGAGCAGTGGGTCAACCTGCGCATTCACAGCGACGATGCCGTGACGGCAGTGCACACCATTGCCATTCGCGGAAATGGTGTGCCCACCACCGACTGTCCGGCGCGTTTTCACGCACCGGGAGCCTGGAACCCCTCGACCCTTGTCTGCGTCTATACCTGCGAGAGCGGCTGGGTGGACCTCAATGGCGACCTCAACGCCCTCAACAACTCCAATGGCTGCGAGACCCAGTGCACGGCGGGGTCGTCGGATGATGTCCCGGACCTCAACGGCTTGGATAGCAATTGCGACGGCATGGACGGTGATCCCACCAAGGGATTCTTTGTCTCCTTGACCGCACCGGCTGGTGGCACCGGGAGCCAGTCCCTGCCCTTCAACAGCCTGCAGGCGGGCCTCACGGCGGCATCCACGGATCTGGTGAAGAAGAACCTCTACCTGGCTGACGAGACCTATACCAGCACCAGCACCGTCGTCATTCCGCCCGGGATCAAGGTGTACGGGGGCTACGTGGTGCAGGGGCAGCCCGACGGGCAGAAGTGGCGCACCCGCACCGGCATCACCAGCATCAGCGGCCCCAGCACCGCAGTTAGCGTGACCGGCGCCTCGGCGCAGACCGTGTTGCAGAAGATCGTGGTGCGCGCCACTAACGGCACCGGCGCCAGCGTGCACTCCATCGCGCTCAAGGCGGTCAACTCACCCGGGCTCGAGCTCGAGGCGGTGACCCTGCAGGCGGGCAATGGCGTACCCGGGGCCGCGGGGAGCAACGGCAATGCCGGCGCAGGTGGCAACCCGGGAACCGCGGGCAAGGCAGGCTGCCAGTGGAACGGTCCGTTCGTCAATTGCAAGGACGGTGGTCGTGGCGGCGCGGCTGCGGCCTGTGCGGCCACCTCGCCCGGTGCCCACGGAGGGCAGGGCGGCTATCTCAACGCCACGGTCAACCAGACCATCGTCCGCGGCACCTGGTATGACGGTGTGACCGTTGCTTCGGGTCAGTACCTTGACTCAGCCACCGCCCATTTCTTCCGCGATGACGACGGGGACTTTGCTGTCGACGACATCACGGGCTACGTCATCGAGATCACCAACTCGAACAACTTCACCAACCAGGGTCGCTTCACCATCACCGAGCTGGTCTCGGATCAGCGGGTGAAGCTGGGGAATGCCAGTGGCCTGGTCAGCGAGACCAACCTCACCTTCAAGCTCATCACCCAGTACGGCGCCCTGGATGGGGACGACAACACCGTGGGTGCCCAGGGTGGCAGCGGTGGCGACCGCGCGGGCTCAGCCCTCTATGCCTCATGCTATGGCCAGGCCGGCTTCGCTGGCGTCGACGGACAGCATGGCAATCCGGGAGCGGGTGGTGCGGTGAGGGCCACGCGCATCGTGGGCACGGATCTTCTCACCGGGGATGCCTTTGACGGTGAGGACGGCGTCGGGGACGCGGCAGGTGGCACGGCCGGTGGTGGTGGCGGCGGGGGCGACTGTGGCTATGGCAACGCGAGCTGCGTGGCCGCGCCCAACTGCGGTTTCAATAGCTGGGGCGGCGGTGGCGGCGCTGGCGGCTCCGCGGGATGTCCTGGCCAGAAGGGCGCTGCCGGTACTGGCGGCGGCTCGTCCATAGGCATTCTGGCCATCAATTCTCCGCTCGACGTCATCGGCTGCACCATCACGACGGGCAACGCTGGCGACGGAGGGGCGGGAGGCAACGGCGGCGCGGGCGGCACGGGCGGAAGTTCTGGCGCCCCAGGGGCAGGGGCCGGTGCCGGGCTCTCGCTGGTTCCCACGTCTGGCGCAGGTGGTCAGGGCGGCCAGGGCGGACGTGGTGGTTTTGGTGGTGGCGGCGGCGGCGGCGCGGGAGGCGATACCATTGGCATCGCCTATTCTGGCGGCGCACCGGTGCAGAGTGGCGTCAACACCATCACCACGGGCACCGCCGGAAACGGTGGCTCGGGCGGCACAGGAGCCACCACGGGCTTCTGCAATCGCGCCAACAGCAGCGAGTGTGGCGACGGCCAGGATGGCTCCGACGGGAGAGACCAGTCCGTGCAGCAGCTTTGATGAAGACCGGGCGGGACCCGACCACGCACGACCGGCCGACCCCTGTTGTGCGTACCCCTTGCTGAGCCAGGTGATGTGATCTGGGAGTCCGTCATTCGCCGGGGACCCTCATGAACCTGAACTGCGCGCGTTGCGGTGCTCACCTCGAGCTGGCTCCGGATCACAGCCTCGCCACCTGCCCCTACTGCGGCGCCACCGAGCTGTTCGAGCGTGAACCCACCCCTGTGATCGCGACCCCCGGATCCGAATCCGATCCCGAGCCAGGGCCCGAGCCCTCCGGTGCGGCCGTGACGACCGCCAAGGTCATTGTCATCATCCTGGGCGTGATGGTGGTCGCGTCCCTGCTGGGTGCTGTCGTCGCGGTGGGGCTTCGGGTCAAGGACTGCGTGAACGACTGGAAGGACGCGCCTGCTGTCGCCCAGGTCGCCCCCCCGGCAAAGCCTGAGGTCGCGAGACCCATCAAGGTGCCTGAGCGTGTCGTGGCGCGCAATATCGCTGAGCAGATCTTGGAGCCCGAGTTGCTGGCTTGCATGAGGCATAACAAGGTGCACCGGCTCTGGATCACCATCGGCTATCCGCGCAAGTACGCGGACCCTGCGACCTTCCCGCCGCTGGAGGTCCTCAGTCAGAAGGTGGACTACCGTGAAGTCCGTGACTTCAAGGCGACGCCTCTGGGGCTCTGTGTGCAAAAGGCCGTGGATCAGATCTGGACCAATGCGGGCCCCAGTGGATCCAAACTGGCCTACATGCTGGTCAATCCCGACGTGCCGGACCCGCTTGCCGGCAAGCCGGAATACCTGAACGAGGTCAAGACCCAGAAGGCTCTGGCCGAGTTTGACGAGAATGCCAGGGACTGTGCACGACGCCAGCTGCCGGGCTGGATGCCGGGCACCGATTCCACCTACGTCATCGTCACCTTCCGCGGTGTCGACGGTCAGGCCGTGCAGGTCAGACCCTGGAGCCAGGTTGCACAGACAGCGTATGCCAGGTGCCTGGAGGAAGCCTATCTGCCGGCCAAGACGCATCCGTTCAAGGCAAACATGGACCAGTCTGTGGGCCACGATCTTCGCCTGTGAGCAGGGAACCTGATTCCAAATCGTTTGATGGGTCTGCTCGTGCGGCCGAACAACTACGGACACCGCGACGTGTAGCGAAAGGTCACGACCTGACCTGGCAGGGGCACGCCGCCAGGGGCAAAGGTCACGCTGTGGCTCCCGCTGTCATACGCGAAGTCCACGCCAAAGGTCTTCAGGACACCGTCGACCCTGACCTCGGGGGTGGCCTGCGCTGCCGACGACAGGAAGAAGGTGGCGCGCTGCCCTGCTCCGAGCCTCACCAGCTCGCGCAGCAGGGGTGTCCAGTCCGCGGCGCAGATCGAGGCGCGCACGCCGCTCGCCTGGTCCATGAGAGCCAGAAAGCGTGTGCCAGGATCCGTGGCGCTGGCGCAGCTGTCGCCCTCGAGAGTGACCAGGGCGCCGACGCTGATCGCGTTGTTGCCGAGGTGTCCCTTGAGCCCGCGTAAAAAGGTCAGGGTGTCCTCGACTGAAATGTTGCTCTGCTCCTCCTCGTTGCTCAGGTAGAGCACGGCCAGCAGGGCCTCGGGGCGCAGGAACCCCGCATTTCGCGTCGCGCTGAGGGGCAAGCTGAGCGCTGCCACCGTGGCGTCGAAGCCGCGCTCGGTGCCGCTGCCCGAGGAGCCTGGCGTCACCGCAGCCGTGAGTCGCGCCGTGGGGTTTGGTAACGAACTCGGTGTGATGACAGGGAAGGTCTCGCTCAGCGGGATGAAGCGCCCGTGCACACCCGTCTCCATGTCCGTGGTGGTCACGCCGATGTGGTAGCTGACGCCGAGCCACTCGAGTTCGTTGATGAGGGCGCTCATGTCTCGCGCCAGCTGGGCCTGGGCCGGGTCCATGGACCCGCTGTCATCGACGACGATGAACAGATCCACGGGATCATTGCCGCCCTGCAGGTAGCTGTCCTCGATCTGGTCCGCGACCTCCGCGATCAGCTCCACCTGGCCAGCAATGTGTGCGCCCCCTTCGAGCGTGGCGCTCAACCTGGCCGTGGCCATCCCTGCGGCGTCCAGCTGCACCTTGAGCTGCACGGGCATGACCGATCCTGCGCCGACGTCGAAGGGCGCACTGGTCTCGACCGTGAAGGCGGGGTTGCCGGTGAGGGTCAGGCTCGCCACGCGATGAAGCGTCTGGCAGGCATTGACCACCAGCACCTGCTGGCTGGCCTGGCACTGCATTGGCAGGGAACCGAAATCGACCAGGCCCGTACTGAATTCGATGCAGGTTCCCGGGGGCGTTGCGATGGCCGTCGCCGTCACCAGGAAGGTGAGCGATCCGCCGCTGGTCCCACCCAGCCTGGCGGTGACGGTCGCGCTCAGCGAACCCGGAGCGGTCGGCGCATAGAGCAGGCGGAGGGTCTCGACCTGGCCGCTTCCGAGGAGGGGCTGAACAACCACGGGTAGCGCCGCGGGTTCGAGCACGGTGAGGGCCGCACCCGCGGGTGCGATCTGGATCTCGGTGAGCACGCAGGGACCGCTTCCCTGATCGATCATGCCGACGCTGGCCGAGGCGGTGGAGCCGACCAGGACCGTGCCAAGCTCGATGGTGCTCTGCGAGAGCTGGGCGCTGCACAGGCTGGTGTCGACGTCGCCACCCACCAGGGCGTCGGTTGCGCTGGTGGTGTCCGCCGTGGTCGCGTCTGCGGGTCCCGGGACGTCGCTGGCCACCGTGGAGTCCGCAGTGGCCAGGTCGGGACCCGTGGTCAGATCCGGGTGCTGCGTGGTGTCTGGCCGCGACGCATCCGGAGTGACCTGGGTATCCATGCTGGCCTGATCCCGCGCCGCTCTGTCGCTTGCGGCCGCGTCCAGCGTCAGGGCGTCGCCACTCCCAGCGTCGTGGACCTGCTGAGCGCACACACCCAGGAGGCAGCGAAGCCCTGCCAGGCAGTCCGCGCTGGAGAGGCAGGACTCACCCGCGGGTTTACCGCCTGTCGGCGCGCGTTCAACACAGGATGCACATCCCGAGGAGAACGCCACCCACAGCAGGAAAAAATAAAGCGCAGAACCACGTTTCATCGTGTTCTCCCATCGTGACGCACCGCACCAGAAGCCAGTTGCGATCTGCCCGCTAGCTGGCGAGGGTGCGACCTGTCTTGTACCATGAAAGAGATGGCTCCGCGCGTCGGGCCATGCCGGGTCAGGCGACTCCGGGAGGGTGCATGCGTGCTCGAATTGCCTTGATGGCCTCGTTTCTGTTTCTGGCCCCTGGGTGTCCCGAGCCTGCCGTGGTCGGTTCCGATGGTGGCGTGCGCTGCACGGACGACTCGGACTGCGCTGCGAACCAGGTGTGCCACGCCGGAAGTTGCGTGCTGCGCTACCGGGTCGATGGCGGCGTCACCGAGGGCGGTGTGACCGACCTGGCAGGCCGGGATCTGAGCGGGATCGACGTTGCGAGTGGCGACACAGGGGGCAGTGGCGGCCCGCAGATTCAGGTCGACCCGGCAGACCTGTATCTGGAGTTCGGTGGTGTGCGTCTGGGAACTCCAGTCACCTTGCCTGTCACGGTCACCAACGTGGGAGGGGCCACGCTGCGCGTGTTCCAGGTGCGGCTGCGGGACAACACGAGCGGCGAGTTCACCGTCGATTCCTCGGGGACCATCAACCTGGATCTGGCGCCCGGTCACGACCTCGTGATCCAGGTGACGCACACGCCCGTGGATGGCGTCGCGGATCGCGTGTTCCTGGGTATCGTATCCTCGGATGCGGATCAGTCCCTGGTCGAGGTCGAGCTCTTTGCGGAGTTCAAGGGCGACCCCGTGCTGGCGGTAGTCGCGGACCGCGCCGCCGAGACCCCCGAACTGCTCGCGGTCGATTTTGGCGAGGTTCCCGTCGGAGCGAGCCAGGAGCAGACCCTGTATCTGAAGAACATCGGCGCCAGCGACTCGGTGCTCACGGTGAGCCAGGTGCGCAAGGAGCCAGGAACAGTGCAGGTATTCGCGATCACCCCGACCCTGATTCCGTCGTCGCTGTCCCGCGACCTGGGAGCCTGCGCCGACGAGGAATCCTGCGGCGGCGCGCCGCTGACCTGCGTGGGCGGCATCTGCTACGACGGCAGTGACCCCGTCGACGTGGTGGTGGTCACCGTACGCTACACACCCACCACCAATGCCGCGGACAGCGCGTCCCTGGTCATCCTGCACGATGGTTCGGGCGAGACCGGGTCGCGCACCCTGAGCATCACCGGCAGTGGCGTCTCGGGGCAGGTTGGCGTGTCGCCCAGCAGCGTGAACTTCGGCAACGTGTTCGTGGGCTTTCCACAGCAGCGGAACGTCACCGTCACCAATGCCGGTGGTGGCCAGCTCGATCTCACCTCCATCACCGTGGCGACGGGAGGTCTTGGCTTCACCTTGGTGACCTCGGGGACCAGTCTTCATCTGGCCTCCAGCGAGAGCACGGACATCGGCGTGATCTTCGATCCCGCGGCACCCGTGAGTGGCGCCTTTGACATGCTGATCATCCAGAACTCCGACGTGGATCCGCTGCGCCGTACCCTGCAGGTGCCGCTGCTCGGGAACGGCCTCAACCCGCCCGACATCGCCGTGGCTCCCCTGCAGGTGGCCTTCGGGGACGTGCACCTCAGGGTCACTGGCCTGGACAGGCCAGGCGTGCAGCAGCTGACCATCGACAACAACGGCACGGGAGACCTGAGCCTGCTGGGGGTCGAGTTCGTGCGCCCGGCTGGCGCCACCGTGCCCGCGGGCCTGTCTGCCGAGCTCCCAGGCAGCACCGTGATCACACCCTCGGCCAGTGCCACGGTGACCCTGCGCTTTGCGCCCGTGACCGTCGGCGATGTGCCGGCGGACCTCGAGGTGCGCGTGCGCTCGAACGACCCGCACCCGGGGCAGGACCGCATCCAGTTGCCGGTCACCGGCCGCGGCGTGAACCCCGACATCGCGGTATCGCCGGTGTCCATCACCTTCCCGGCCACCCTGGGCGGCACCACCAGCGACGTCACTCTGCGCATCTCGAACATCGGCACCTTCGGTCCACTCGTGGTGGCCCAGCCCACCTGGCAGAACATGAACCGCGGCGGTGTGTACGCGATCCTTCCACCGGCTGGCGGCTGGCCGCTGTCCGTCAACGTGGCCAGCGAGGTGGCGTTGACCGTGCGCTACAGCCCACCCGACTACAACGCCACGCCGGACACGACGACGCTGGTGCTACAGAGCAACGACATCGAGCGCGACCCGCTGCAGATCCCGGTCACCGGGGTGTCCTCGACCTGTCCTCCCAAGGCCGGCGCCCAGGGCGTGTTCAACAGCGGCAATGGTCTGTGCGAGTACGCGTGTCTGGAGCACTTCTACGACCTCGACCAGAACCTGGCTCAGGTCGGCGGGAGCTGCGAGTACGAGTGCTACGGCGACGTGGCCAATCCCGACGTCCCCGACAGCGACAACGATGGCGTGTTCGAGGATGCCAACTGTGATGGCATCGACGGGGTCAAGGCGCAGGCCATCTTCGTGTCCGAGAACGGGCAGTCCACCAACACCGGCGCCTTTGGCTCGCCGCTCGACACCATCCCGGCAGGCATCAGCAAGGCGCAGAGCACGGGTGCAAGCACGGTGCTGGTCTCGGCGGGCATCTACCCGGGCGAGGTGAGCGTGGTCGCCGGCATCAGTGTGTACGGCGGTTATGATCCGGTCACCTGGCTGAGGAGCTACAGCAACCTGAGCATCTTGCAGCGCACATCTGTGGCTGCCAACATGGTCGGGCTCCGTGCCAGCAGCATCACTGTTGCCACCGAGGTTGATGGCCTGGTCATCAACATCGACAGCAACGGGCAAAACGGTGGCTCGACATACGGCGTCCACAGTCAGGGCTCGAGCAACGCGCTCAAGCTGACCAACCTCACGATCCTGGCGGGCAACGGTGGTGCCGGAATGGCGGCGACCAACGGAGACCCGGGCAATCCAGGCACCGCAGGCAGTCCAGGGGGACCCGGCTGCGATGGCTGCAATGGTGGCGACAATCGCGGAGCTCCAGGATCCAGTTCGTGCAGCCCCGGCGGACGCGGTGGCTGGGGCGGTTACAGCACCACCAACGGAACCGCTGGTCTGGTGGGATCCGGCCCTTCGCCGGGAACCGCCGGTGCAGGTGGAGGCAGCGATGGCTCGCACTACTGTGCGCTGGGCTGCGGTGGGGGTGGTGATCCTGGCGGGACCGGGGGCGGAGGTGGCACAGCCACAGCCGGTGGCCACGGTGACGGCGGAGGCGCGACGGGGAGCGTGGTGACCTACTGGCTCGGTCAGAACGGACAGCCTGGAACTGCCGGCGGCAACGGCTCTGGCGGTGGCGGTGGCGGTGGAGGCGGCGGAACCGATTGCTGCAACGATGACCAGGGTGGCGGCGGCGGCGGCGGCGGTGGTGGCGGCTGCGGGGGCAGCGGTGGCAGCGCGGGAACGGCCGGCGGGGGCTCCTTTGGGGTGTTCCTGGTGAACTCGTCGCCCACGATCCGCTACTGCAGCGTCACCTCGGGCATAGGCGGTCATGGCGGCAACGGGTCCAAGGGAGGCGCTGGCGGGACTGCAGGGGGCGCCGGCCAGGGTGGTGCCTCGGCAGATGACGGCGACCGCGGTGGCAATGGCGGCGCAGGCAGCGCGGGCGGCGCGGGCGGCTGCGGTGGTGGCGGTGCGGGTGGCCCGTCCTATGGGATCTACCGGCACGGCTCCTCCTCACCTTCGACCCTGCTCAACACACTGGCCAACGGGGGCGGGGGGAGCGGCGGCACGGCGGCCTCGGGTTGCCCGTCGAGCTCAGCTGGGGCCAGCGGTGCCGGTGGAAACACCTACCCCTGAGCCGGATGGGATAGGCTGCTCGGGCGCCGCAGTCGAGCAAACCGACCTGGCATCTCCGGATCACACCAGGCCAACCCCACTGAACGCCGTAACACGGCTAGACCTTGCAGATCCGCTGCGCTAGCCTGCGCGCCACTGTCGTCGGACCCGGGGGATGGGTGCGCGATGAGCAGACCGCTTCACAGTGTTGGCATCCGTCACGAAGACAAGAGCAGCTGGGAGAGGCGTGCCCCACTGACGCCGGACCACGTGCGCGTTCTCGTGAGCGAGCACGGCCTTGACGTCGCGGTTCAGACCTCGCCCACACGTGTGTTCGACGACGCTGCGTACCGCGCCGCGGGCGCGCGCATCGTCGACAATCTCGACGGCATCCCGGTGGTGCTCGGGGTCAAGGAGATCCCGGCAGAGCAGCTCCGACCGGGCGTCGTCTACATGTACTTTGCCCACGTCATCAAGGCCCAGCCCTACAACATGGCGATGCTACGCACTCTGCTCGAGCAGGGCTGCTCCCTGATGGACTACGAGAGGATCACCGACGACGAGGGCCGCCGCCTGGTGTTCTTTGGCCGCCACGCCGGGCTCGCCGGGATGATCGACACCCTGTGGACCCTGGGCCAGCGCCTGCGCCACGAAGGCGTCGTGACTCCGTTCGCCCAGGTGAAGCGCGCCTACGAATATGCCGATCTGGCCGAGGCCAAGGCGGCCATTGCGGCCCTGGGGCAGCAGCTCCAGACGCAGCCCGTGCCACAGGCGCTGCAGCCGCTGGTGTTTGGGTTCACAGGTTATGGCAACGTGTCGCGCGGTGCGCAGGAGGTGTTCGACGTGCTGCCCCACGTCGAGGTGACCCCGCGCCAGCTCCACGCAGGCAACCTGGGTGGAGCCAATCGCGCGCAGCAGCTGATCAAGGTGGTGTTCAAGGAAGAGCACCTGGTGCGTCCCGTCGACGCCAGCATCCGCTTCGCGCTGCAGGACTATTACGACAATCCCGAGCGCTACGTCTCGGATTTCGCGGCCTACCACGACCGCCTGAGCGTGCTGGTGAACTGCATCTACTGGGATACGCCGTACCCGCGCCTGCTCACCCGAGCCGATGTGCAGCGCCTGTGGCAGACCCCCGCGCCCAAGCTCAAGGTGATCGGCGACATCTCCTGCGACATCGAGGGCTCGATCGAGGTCACTCTCAAGCCGAGCAAGGTGGACCACCCGGCCTTCGTGTACCGCCCCGAGCACGACGACGTGATCGACGGTGTCGAGGGCCAGGGACCCGTGATCATGGCCGTGGACAACTTGCCCTGCGAGCTGCCCGCGGATTCCTCGCGGTCCTTTGGCGATGCGCTGACTCCCTTCGTCGGGGCTCTGGCGCAGGCGGACTACGCGGTGGCCATCGCCGATCTGGATCTGCCGGATCCCCTGTGGCGCGCGTGCATCGTGCACCAAGGCCAGCTCACGCCGGACTACGAATACCTTCAGGACGCTCTTTCCAGCGACGCCTGAGCGTCGACGAGGAATCTCATGAAGCGCGTGCTGGTGCTCGGCGCAGGCCTCGTCACCAAACCGGGTGTTCGCTACCTGCTCGACGTTGCCGGGGTCCACGTCACGGTGGCAGATCAGGACCAGGAGCGCGCGGCCCAACTCTGCAACCATCATCCCAGTAGCGAGGCCATGCAGCTCGATGTGCAGGACGTGCCAGCTTTGCGCCAGGCCGTGCGCGCCAGCGATGTGGTCATCAGCCTGCTTCCCTGGCAGCTCCACGTCGCCGTGGCCCAGGCCTGCTTGAACGAGGGCAAGCACCTGGTCACCACGTCCTATGTCAGCGAGGGCATGCGCGCCCTCGACGCCGAGGCACGACAGCGGGGTCTGCTCTTCCTCAACGAGATCGGGCTGGACCCGGGCATCGACCACCTGACCGCCCTGCGCACCATCGACGACGTGCGCAGCAAGGGTGGCGTCATCGAGAGCTTCCGCTCTTACTGCGGAGGCTTGCCGGCGCCAGCGGCGGATACCAACCCCTGGCGCTACAAGTACTCGTGGAGCCCGCGAGGTGCCGTGCTGGCTGCGCGAAATCCCGCCATCTGGCTCGAGGACGGCGAGCGCATCGAGATCGTGGACCACGACCTGTTTCTGCTCACCCACACCGTGCGCGTCGAGGGTCTCGGCGTGCTCGAGGCTTATGCCAACCGCGACGCGCTGGTGTACCGCGACCTGTATCGCCTGGACCAGGCGCACACGGTGTTTCGCGGCACCCTGCGCTATCCGGGGCACTGCCGGCTGTGGCGCGCGATCCGCCGCGCGGGTCTGCTTGACGTCGAGGAGCGCAACGGTGTGCGCGGCTGGACTCATGCGCGCTTCGTCGCCGAGCTCATTGGCGGGCGCGAGGAGACGGTGCAGCAGGACTTCGCGGACAAGCTTGGACTGCCGGTGCGCATCGAGCCCATTCGCAAGCTCGACTGGATAGGCCTGTTCAGCGATCGGATCCTCGACGTCGACGCCATCTCTCCCCTCGACCTGCTGGTGGGTTGCGTCAAGGACAAGCTGGCATACTCGCCGGGCGAGCAGGATCTCATCGTGCTGCAGCACGAGTTCGTGGCGCGCACCACGGAGCGCCGTGAGCTGATCACCTCGCAGCTCATCGCCTACGGGTCGCTGGGCGGGGACAGCGCCATGTCGCGCACCGTGAGCCTGCCCGCGGCCATTGCCACCCGCCTGCTGTGTGAAGAGAAGCTCACCCTCACCGGCGTGCGCATCCCCGTCGATCCCGAGATCTACCACCCGGTCCTCGACGAGCTAGGGCGGCTCGGCATCGTGTGTCAGGAGACGCGGAGAGTGGTCTGATCAGGAAGCACGCACCTCGTCTCGAAGGACAGCCTTGAGGATCTTCCCTGCGGCATTGCGCGGCAGGGCGGGCTTGAAGCGGATCTCCTTGGGTAGCTTGAAGCGCGCGATCTTGTCCTGGCACAGCGCCATGAGCTCGTCGGCCGAGGTGGTTGTTCCTGGGCGCAGGGCCACGAAGGCCACCGGCACCTCGCCCCACTTGGGATCCGGCTTGCCCACGACGCTGACCTCGAGCACCGTCGGGTGCTGTTCAAGCACGCGCTCGATCTCGGCCGGAAAGATGTTCTCGCCCCCCGAGATGATCATGTCCTTCTTGCGGTCCACCAGGGTCAAGAAGCCGTCGGCGTCGAGAGAGCCGATGTCCCCGGAGTGGAACCAGCCTCCTTTCAACGCATCGGCGGTCTGCTCGGGACGGTTCCAGTAGCCCTTCATGACGTTGGGGCCGCGCACCAGGACCTCACCTGTCTGGCCAGCAGGCAGTGGCTTCCCATCGTCGTCGGCGATGCGAATGTCAACGTAGAGACAGGGCCGCCCTGCCGTGCCCGCCTTCTTCAAACACTCGCCCGGTCCCATGCCCGTGGCGCCCGGCGATGTCTCGGTCAGACCGTAGCCCTGGCGGAACTCGAGTCCTCGCTCGTGATACTGCTGGATCAGGGGCAAGGGCAGGGGCGCGCCGCCCGAGATGAAGGCCTGAATGGACGACAGGTCCGTGCTGGCGAAGCGCGGGTGGTCGTACAGCATCTGGTACACAGCCGGGACCGCCACCATGCCCGTGACGCGCTCGCGCTCGAAGGTGCTCAGGGTCTCCTCAACGTCAAATTTCTGCGGCAGGATCACCGTGGCCCCGACGTGGATCATGGGTGTGACCGAGCCGTTGAGCCCGCCGACGTGGAACAGGGGCAGGATCACGTAGGCCACGGTGTCTGGCTGCACACCCAGGGCCCAGCCGTTGACCGACTGCCAGAAGCAGTTGGCGTGGGTGAGCATCACCCCCTTGGGATCGCCGGTGGTACCGGCGGTGTACATGATGAGATGCACGTCGTCGCCACCAACGTCGGGATCCACGGCGTCGACGTCCTCACCTGAGGCCACCAGTTTTTCATAGGCCGAGGCGCCGCCTGCCTCGTCCACTTCTGCCAGCAGGCTCAAGCTTGCGCAACGCTTCTGCAGTTGCTCCACCGTGCTTGCGAAGCCGCGATGGGACACCAGACCTCGCGCCTGGCAATCGTCGAGGATGAACCGAAGTTCGTCCGCGCCCAGGCGCCAGTTCAGAGGCACCGCGATGGCACCCATGGCCGATAGCGCGAACACCACCTCGATGTATTCGATACCGTTGAGCAGGTACAGACCCACACGATCGCCGCGCTGGATGCCGCGCGCCTTGAGGGCGCTGGCCAGGCGGTTCATGCGCTGCTGAAGCTGGGCATAGGTGCTGCTCCTGCCGCCAGACCTCAGGGCGATCTTTTCTCTGTAGATGAGCGCGTTCTTGCGCACCCAGTGGCCGATGTTGACATCGAGCAGAGCCATGGCGAACCCCTGTGGAAGTGACCGCGTTGGCGCACTCTAGCACGCAGCCCGTTCTCCAGGATCCTGGCGGCGCCGCTCGACGCGCGCATCAACTCAGGCTAACGATCTGCAGTGCGAGGGGCGATCATGCTGCGCGAGATCATCACCTTCAGCCTGATGTGCTTCTCGGCGGTGTTCTTTGTCGTGGACCCCTTCGCTGCCGTGCCCATGTTCCTGGCCATGACGCCGCACGACAGTGCCGACAAGCGGCGCCGCATGGCCTTGCGCGCGGCCCTCGCGGCGGGAGTCCTGCTCACCGCCTTCGCCTTGGTCGGGGCATTGATCTTCAAGGCCCTGGGCATCACCATCGGCGCCTTCAAGATCGCGGGCGGTATCCTGCTGCTGCTCATGGCCATCGACATGCTGCGCACGCGGACGTCGCCGACGCGCATCACCGAGGGCGAGGTGCAGGACGGCGCCGAGAAGGACGACATCGCCATCGTGCCCCTGGCCATGCCCATGCTCGCGGGGCCCGGCTCCATTGCCACCGTGATTGTTCTCATGGGCCGCGCCCGGGCCGAGGCCTGGTGGCAGGTGATCCCGGTCCTGGCAGCCATCCTGCTCACGGCGCTGCTCAGCTACCTGGTGCTGCTCGGTGCGGCTCGTGTGGACCGCGTCCTGGGCCGCACGGGCATGAACATCCTCAGCCGCGTGGCAGGCCTGCTGCTGGCCGCCATCGCCGTGCAGTTCATGCTCGACGGGCTGGTGGATGGATTGGGGGCTGTGCTCGTGGCCCCGCGGGCGGCGCCTGGTTGAGGTTGCGCCCGTTCACCCCACGTTATCGTGCGTGCGTACCCTGAACCGGACGTGCAGCGTGTCCTCCGCCAGCGCCCGGCAGCGCTCCAAGTAGGCCGCATCGAACTCGGGCAGGCCGACGACGCTGGCCGTGACCTCGAGTCCGGCATCACGCGCCGTGGTGATGAACTCCTGCACCGCCCCGAAGGCGCTCTCGCCCAGTTTCGAGGGACACAGCCTCGCATAGGTCTCGGCGTCAGCGGCGTTGAGGCTCACACTCACCGCATCGACCAGGCCCTTCAGTTCGGCGGCCACGTTGCGCTGGTAGATGCGATTGGCCAGGCCATCGGTGTCCAGCCGCACGCGCTTGCCCTGGGTCTTGAGCCAGGCCGCGAGTTCCTTGACCACCTCGAGGCGCAGGGTCGACTCGCCGAGGCCCACGAACACCACCTCGGCATAGGAGGCGAGGTCGCCGCACGAGGCCTTGATCTCGCCGACGGTCGGCGCGCGGTCCAGCTTGAGGGCATGGCCCTGGACCACGTAGCGCTCGCGCTGCTTGGGACAGAAGGTGCAGGCCAGGGTACAGGCGTTGGTGATGTTCAGGTACAGATTGCCGCGGATGGCGTAGGCGATGCGCGGGCGCAGGCCCTCGTCGTCGATGGGCAAACCGAGGCGCCGGATCGCGGTGCGTGCCGTGGTCCGGTGCACGTCCTGCAACTGGTGTCCCGTGGCCCGGGCGATGAAGGCTGCGGTCTGTGCAACGAAGGCGGGCTCGTTGCGCTGACCACGATAGGGAACAGGCGCGAGGTAGGGCGCGTCGGTCTCGATCATCAGGCAGTCCATGGGCAGGGACCGAACCAGGTCGACCAGCTCACCAGGCTTCTTGTAGGTCACGATGCCGGGGATCGAGAGGCTCAGGTCCAGCTCCAGCATCAGCCGGGCATATGCCACCGTGCTCGAGAAGCAGTGCATCACGCCGCCGCGCGGCCCTAGCCCCACCTCGCGCAGGATGCCCAGGCAGTCGTCCTCGGCCTCGCGCATGTGAATGACGACGGGGAGGTTCCGCTCACGGGCGAGGTTGAGCTGCTCGGCAAAGCGCGCCCGCTGGGTCTTGCGCGGGCTCAGATCGTAGTGGTAGTCGAGCCCGATCTCGCCGATGGCCACCACGCACGCGTCGGTGGCCAGCTCTGTCAGGCGCTGCAGGTAGTCCCCGGGCGCCTCCCGGGCGTCGTGGGGGTGCACGCCCACGGTGGCAAAGATTCCGTCGTGCTCGCGGGCGATCTCCAGGGCGCGCTGGCTCGACGCCAGGTCGGCGCCGATGGTGATCATGTGGGTCACTCCGGCGGCCCGGGCACGGGCGATCACGGCCTCGCGATCGGCCGCGAATTCCGCGTGATCCAGGTGGCAATGGGAATCGATGATCATGTTGATGTCGTCGTCACGGCAGCCTGTGCCGGTGCCGGCCGGGAGTGCACCTAGGAGCCTGTCGAAAAAATCCTCCGGCTGCGGCGTCGGATCCTCTTGCTGCGACCAATGTGCTCGCTCGCTCCTCCTGCGACGCACCGCAAGTGCGTCTCGTCGTCACTCGCTGCGCTCATCGCTCTCGCTTCGGTCTCCACCGCCTCGCTTCGTTGTTTTTTCCCGACAGGCACCTAGCGGATGCGATCCCCGGGCTCCGCGCCGGGTACCTCGACCACGTGCAGGTTCTTCTCGTCCTCACCAGCGGCCAGCACCATGCCCTCGCTCAGTCCGAAACGCATCTTGCGCGGCGCCAGATTGGCGACCACGGCAACGATCTTGCCCTGCAGGGTCTCGGGCGAGACGCTGTGGCGGATACCGGCGAATATCTGGCGCGGCTTGTCTTCACCCACATCGACCTCGAGGCGCAGCAGCTTGTCGGCACCCTCGACCAGCTCTGCCTTGAGCACGCGTCCCGCGCGCAGTTCCACGTTCATGAACTGGTCGTACTGGATCATCGCCGGAGTCCCGGTCTCCCCCTTGGCCGCGGCCTCTGGTTTGGGGCCCTTGGCTGAGGGGGAGGTCTTCTTCTCGACGGCGGCTGGACCGGCTGCGGCGCTGGCTGCCACGGCGACCTGGCCGTCGACCGCCTGGTTCTCCTCGGCGCTGGCGGTGATCACGGCCTCGACCTGCGAACGCTCGATGCGCTCGAACAGGCGCTGGTAAGCACCAACGGTGTGGTTCTCGAGGTCGAACCGCGCGTCGTCAAAGGTCATCGCCGGGATCTGCAGCATGCTCTCGACCGTCGCCACCATGCCAGGAAGCACGGGCTTGAGCAGGGCCATGACGAGCTTTCCCGCGTTGATGGCGAAGGTGATGACGTCCCGCGCACGCTCGGGGTCCTCCTTGATCACCTGAAAGGGCTTTTCGTCCTGCAGGACCTTGTTGCCGATGTCCGCGATCTCGTTGACGAGCCGGATGGCGCGGGTGAACTCGAAGCGCAGGTAGGCGTCGCGCACCTCGGGCACCCGGGCCTCGATCTCCTCGATCAGCGGACGCAGGTCCGAGGGGATCACACCCAGCCGGCCCTCGAAGCGCTTGTGCGCGAACTGCACGCTGCGGCTGAGCAGGTTGACAATGCGGTTCATCAGGTCGGCGTTGACCCTGTTGACGAAGTCCTCGACGTTGAGGTCGATGTCCTCGATGCCAGAAGTCAGCTTGGCCGCCAGGTAGTAGCGCAGGGCCTGCGGGTCCACGAAGCGCAGGTAGGTTCGCGCGTTGATGAAGGTGCCTCGGCTCTTGCTCAACTTCTCGCCGTTGGCAGTGAGCATGCCGTGGACATGGACCCGCGTTGGCAGGTTGTAGCCCGAGGCCATCAGCATGGCCGGCCAGAACAGGGTGTGAAAGTACACGATGTCCTTGCCGATGATATGCACCACCCGGGTCTCGGGATCGCGCCACCAGCGGTCGATGGACTGGCCGGTCTGCTGGCACCAGCGCCAGGTGTTGCTGATGTAGCCTACGGGCGCGTCGAGCCAGACGTAGAAGTACTTGTCGTCCTCACCGGGGATCTTGAAGCCGAAGTAGGGACCGTCGCGGCTGATGTCCCAGTCCTTGAGCCCGTCCTCGAGCCAGCGGTCCACGTAATTGCGCACGTCCAGCTGCAGGTGCTCGCCGCTGTGGCCCCACTCGCGCAGGGGCTCGGCGTAGGCGCTCAGGGTCACGAAGTAGTGCTTGGACGAGCGCAGCTCGGGTGGATTGTGGCACAGGGCACAGTGCGGATCCTTGAGGTCCGACGGACTGTAGGTCGTGGAGCAGCTCTCGCACACGTCGCCATACTGATCCGCCGTGCCGCACTTGGGACAGCTGCCACGCACGTAGCGGTCGGGCAGGAAGCGCTTGCACGCTGCACAGTACATCTGCTCGACGTCGCGGGTCTGGATGTGCCCCGCCTTCTGCAGCGCGGTGTAGATCGCGGTGGCGACGGAGGCGTTCTCGTCACAGTGGGTTGAGCCGTAAAAGTCGAAGCCGATGTCGAACTGCCTGAAATCCTCGGTGTGGCGCTGGTACCAGCCTGCCACGAAATCCTCGGGCCTCAGGCCCTGGGCCTCGGCCTTGATCTGGATGGGCGTGCCATGCGTGTCGTCGGCGCAGATGTGCGCCACCTCATGCCCCAGCAGGCGCAGGGAGCGCACGTAGATATCGGTCTGGATGTGTTCGACCAGGTGCCCCAGGTGAATGTCACCATTGGCGTAGGGCAGGGCGCTGGTGACCACGTATCGGTGTGGCATCGCGACCTCTCAGCTTTGTGAAGTGCTTGGTTCGGCGGATGGCTCTCCACCACCTTCACCGCCACCCTCTCCCCCGCGGGGCTTGCGGCGCCGTCGGCGACGCCGACGTTTGCGGGGGGCTGCACCGCTGGGGTCACCGCTCTCGCTGGACACGGTCTCCACGCCCGTGTCTTCGCCCACGGTCTCGTCCAGATCCTCGTCCGAGCTGGGTGCCGGTGCTGCTGCCGCCGCTGGTCGAGGTGGCGGAGGCGCCGCCTGGACCTCTGTCCCGGGAGCACCGGGGGCAGTGGGGTCCGCTTCGCGACCTGGTTCCGGCCGTCCCTCTCCGCCGCCACGCCGACGACCCCGTCGTGAGCGGCGGGCGCCCTCGCGCGGTGCAGCATCGGCCGCTAGAGCCTCCCCATCAGGCGCGGGCGCGGGTGCGGGCCTCTGTGCCGGTCGGGCCGAGGGAGCTCGCGGCGCTGACACTGGCGCGCTTGCCGGGGCGCGGTTCGCCATCTTGTGACCGGGACAGTCGCCGTCGCAGCCCTGGCACAGTTCCGCGCGCGTGAACTCCTTCATGCCGCTTTCGAGCGATACGCGCACATTTCCACGGAGCACATCGACGTCGCGGACGCGGCCTTCACCCGAGGGGGTCTGGATGCGCTTGCCGACCTTGGGCAAACCTACACGCAGTTCCTTGTAAATCTCTTCCTCGTAGTTGAGGCAGCACAGCAGCCTGCCACAGACCCCTGACACCTTTTGCGGGTTCAGGGCCAGCCCCTGGTCCTTGGCCATGCGAATCGACACCGGGGCGAAGCGCTGTATCCACGAGCAGCAGCACAGCTCGCGTCCACACATGCCGAGGCCACCCACCAGCTTGGCCTGGTCCCGTACCCCGATCTGGCGCATCTCGATACGGGCGTGAAATCGCCTGGCCAGCTCCCTCACCAGGTTCCGGAAGTCGACGCGCTCCTCGCTGGCGAAGTGGAAGGTGAGGCGGGCGCCGCCCTGTCCGATCTCCACCCGCACCAGCTTCATCGGGAGCTTGTATTCGCGGACCTTCTCCTGGCAAAAGGCAAAGGTCTCCTGCTCCTGCTTGTTCCCCTTGTCGAGCGAGGCCTGGGAATCCTGGATGCGCCGGATCACGCGCCGGAGCCGGCGCGGGTCCACCTGCTTGACCTGGGCGCGGGTGAGCACGGTGGCGGGGCGCGGATCGCGAGCGGTCTCCACCAGCACACGGTCCCCCGGCTCCAGCACCAGGCCGATACAGTCGACATCGCGGGGCGCGTCACCGATGGCGAAGCCGACCCCCACCACGGTGCGGCTCACCAGCCTGGAGCCCGGTCGGTCCGCGGGTGGTGCCTCGGCGGCTGGCAGCTCGACGGCTGGCTCGGCTCCACTGCCCGCCGCCACACCTGTGGTCTCCGCTTCGTCGACGACAATGGGATCGATGTCGCCGCCCCTCTCGCTGGCGGTCATGATTCATGCTCGCTGCGCGCCGGTCCGCGTGGTCTGGACCGCACCGAAGGACGGTGCGCGATCTGCAGCCGCAATCCTGGCGCGCTCTGGCCCGGACGGAAACTTCCGGGGTGACCTCGAGTGCTCGCGACCTCGTCGCGAAAGAAACAGCATAGGTCGCAACAGGATGCGGCTCAAGTGGCAAGCCGAGGTCGACGCCCGGAGTGCGTCTTTCGAGCTGCACTGTCGGTGCGAGGAGCCGCCACGACAGTTCACAGCAGGTCTTGCCACAGCCTGTCTCGGGTTGTCGGACGGGGACGAGGCCCGGTTCACCGCGCATGGCCTTGACACGGTCGCGCTCTCACATAAATATGGGCTCGTCATGCCCGGAGAGTTCAGGCACGGGGGGACCTGTCCACGAGAGACAAGGACGGGAAGGGATGGTTTCCGGCGTTCTCAAGTCCGTCGCGGACCCCGATGAGATCCCCAGGCCCGTGGAGGGCGTGGATGTGACCCGCTTTGACCTCACGGCCGAGGAGGGTTTCGTGTACTCGCGCATCGACGGCCACACGCCGGTGCGCTCCCTTCCGATGATGACGGCCTTGCCCGAGGCCTCGGTGGCGCGTGCCCTGCAGCGCCTGCGCGTCCTTGGGGCGGTGGTCCTGAGCACCGTGGGCGGTAACGGCACTTCGCAGTCGGCAGCACGCCCCCGCAAGCAGGATGAGCCCTTCGAGGGCATGGTCTTCAACCTCGTGGACCTTGCCGAGCAGGTGGATCTCGCCGAGGAGCAGAAGAAGCGCATCCTTTTCGTCGAGGCCAAGCTCACGAGCTGGAATCACTTCGAGCTGCTCGGGCTTGGACGTGGGTCGACCCAGGCCGACGTGCGAAAGGCCTACTTCAAGGCCAGCAAGGAATTCCACCCGGACGCGTATTTCCGCAAGAACCTGGGCAGTTACGGCCATCGTATCGAGACGATCTTCAAGGCCATGAAGATCAGCTACGACCTGCTCAGCAACGACGAGACCCGAGAGGCCTACGAGAAAAGCATCGTATGGACGATGACGCCCGAAGAGGAGCGGGTCATCGTCGACAAGGTGAAGCGCAAGGCACGCGAGGGCCGGCGTGAGATCCTGCTGCGTGAGCGGCGACTCAAGAACAACCCAATGGTCGAGCGCATCAAGCGCGCGAACGTGCTGTACCAGGCGGGGATCGAGGCCATCCGGGCCGAGAAATGGATCGAGGCAGCGAATCACCTGCGCCTGGCCATCACCTTCCATCCGATGCATCGGCCCTACCACGAGCTCTACTCGGAAGCGTCGTCGCGCGCCAAGCACATCCGCGCCCAGAACATCGTCCGCACCATGAACGCATTGCTCGAGGCCGGAGAGAATGACGCCCTCATCGAACTCATCGATGAGCTGATGCATGTGGGTGAGGACAGGGCGGATCTGCTGGCCGAGGGCGCGGAGATCGTGCTCAGGTCCGGAGCCGTGAGGCGGGCCTTTGAACTGGCGCAGCGGGCGGTCGCCACCCGTGAGCATGACAAGCACGCCCTGCTGGCCCTTGCCCACGCTGCGGAGCGTGCCGAGAAGTGGAGCGTGGCCACCCGGAGCGTCGAGAAGCTGCTGGTGCAGGACGCCAGCAACGGGAGCTACAAGGACTGGCTCAAGAAGCTACGGAAGCACCTCTGACCCGTGCCCCAAGGGGTTCGCGGAAATCGAACAGTCGGTTGCTTCACCCGTGCTTCATGGCTAATGTGGACGCGACAACGACCCGGAATCTGATCCGAGCCCTCGCGCAGCTTGCGCGACGTGGCCACACCCTCTGGGGGGGTACAAGTCGATCATGGAACCTGTCATCGGTATCGACCTCGGAACGACCAACTCCTGCGTGGCCATCGTCGAGAATGGCGTCCCCAAGGTCATCCCCAACAAGGGCGGCTACAAGACCACTCCCTCGATCGTGGCCATTGCCGAGAGCGGGCGTCGTCTGGTGGGCCACATTGCCAAGCGGCAAGTGATCACCAACGCCGAGAACACGGTCTACGCCGCCAAGCGCATCATCGGCCGCAAGTGGGGTCACCCTGCGGTCGAGAACGCCCTCAATACCTGCGCCTACAACATCACCGAGGGCCCCCACGGTGATGTGCGCATCAAGCTCAGGGACAAGGAGTTCAGCGTCCCCGAGATCTCGGCGGCCGTGCTCAGCGAGATGAAGAAGGTGGCCGAGGAGTACCTCGGGCACCCGATCGAGAAGTGTGTCGTCACCATCCCGGCCTACTTCAACGACGGCCAGCGGCAGGCCACCAAGGACGCGGGTCGAATCGCCGAACTCGACGTCGTGCGCATCATCAACGAGCCCACGGCCGCAGCGCTTGCCTATGGCTTTGGCAAGGAGGCGCAGCAGAAGATCGCTGTCTATGACCTGGGCGGCGGCACCTTCGACATCTCGATCTTGCAGATCGGGCATGGCGTCTACGAAGTCGTGGCGACGGCAGGCGATACCTACCTGGGCGGCGAGGATTTTGATCAGCGCATCATCGAATGGCTCGTGTTTGGCTTTGCCAAGGACAACAAGATCGACCTGCGCAAGGACAAGATGGCCCTGCAGCGTCTGCGCGACTCGGCGGAGCGTGCCAAGTGCGAGCTGTCAGGGACGAACAGCACCGAGATCAATCTGCCCTTCATCATCTCGGCGGGTGGCACCGAGGCCCTGCATCTGCAGAAGGCACTGACCCGCGAGAAGCTCGAAGAGCTGACCGTGGATCTGGTCGAGCGCACGGTGCAGATCACGGACAAGACGCTGCGCGACGCTGCCCTGGGCAAGGACGCCATCGACGAGGTCGTGCTGGTGGGTGGTATGACCCGCATGCCGCTGGTGCAGGAGGCCATCAGCAAGTACTTTGGCAAGGCGCCGTGCAAGGGCGTGCATCCCGACGAGGTCGTCGCCCTGGGTGCCTCGATCCAGGGCGCGGCACTGTTCGACGACAAGACCGAGATGCTGCTGCTCGACGTGACGCCCCACAACCTGGGCATCATGATCACTGGCGGCTACTTCCAGACGCTCATCTCGGCCAACACCACGGTGCCGACTTCCGCCACCCACGTGTTCACCACTGTGCGCGACAAACAGACCGCGGTGAAGATCGTGGTGATCCAGGGTGACAGCGACAAGGCAGAGGAGAACGAGCTGCTCGGCGAGTTCATCCTGACGGGCTTGCGCGAGGCGCAGCGAGGCCAGGTCGAGATCGACGTCAGCTTCGACATCAGCGCGGACGGGATCCTGAGTGTTCGGGCTCGGGACAAGGAGACGGGCAAGGAGCAGTCGATCACGGTGACCGCGACCAGCGGCCTGAGCGAGGACGAGATCAAGCGCATCATGACCGAGAACAAGGACTACGCGCTCTCGGACAAGAATCACGACGTCTTCGAGCAACTGCGCACAGAGGTCGAGCGCAAGATACGCGACATCGACAAGCTGCTGCCAAAAGCCAGCGAGATCCTGGCGGGCTCGGACTTCGGTGACGACGCACTGAGCAAGGCGCGCCAGGTGATCGAGCGGGCCCGCAACGCCATCGAGTCCCACGACAAGGCGGCACTGGAAAAGACCCAGGACGCGCTGACCCGCACCCTGGCGATGTTCAAGGGAGTACTCAGCAAGGTGGAGAGCTGAGGCAGGAGTTGGGGCGCGCAGCGCGGGCATGGGTCGTCGGGACCTGCCCGCCATGGCAGAGGGTCTGGGAGACAACCTCGGAGGGATGGTCAGGCGTGAGCGACGCGCACGAAGCACGCATTTGCGAGCTCCTCGAAAAGGGGCTGCAGCACTACGGGATGGGTGAACCAACCCGGGCCCTCGCGATCTGGAGCGAGGTCCTGTCGCTGGATCCCGCCAACATCCGCGCTGCCGAATACATCAAGTTCGTGGGAGAGAGCTTGCAGGACGTCGCCGGGCCCGGGACGGCTGTGGAACCCACGGCGGCAAAGGTTGCCCCGGCTCCAGGTGGCGTCGTGGCGGACCCTTCGGCGGCGCCTCCCGCAGAATCCCCCACGGGTCCACTGCTTGTGGGCGATGAGGCTCCGGCCGTCGTCGTAGCACCGGATGTTGCCGAGCAACACGCCGAGCCTGCCGTGCCCACTCGCCCTGCGGTGGCGGTTGAACCCACCACCCCGGAGGACAACCACACAGCCGAGATCGCGGTGCCGGATCATGGCTCGAAACCCGCCATGATGGCGACGGTTCCAGAGACCACAGCGGAGACCCAGGCGGCTCTCATCGACGACCCACTGGCCGTGTCCTGGGGTGACCTGGTGGCGCCCCCGCCGCCGGAGCCGGTGGTGTTGGATGAGACGGTCGATATCGAGCTCTCGGATGAGGTGGTGGGACCGGACCCAGGCGTCGTGGCCGAGGCCGCTGCCGAGGTGATGGCTGACGCGGTGGCGGTGACCGAGCCTCCCTCCGCTTCGGTTGACCAGATCGCGGCTGTGGATGGCGGTCCGGAAGCGTCGGCCAGTACTGGCCACCCGGCACAGGATGCAGCACAGGACGTGAGCGCCTCGCCGAGCACAGAACTGCCCCCGCAACCCGCTGAATTCGCCGCGCCCTCGCCCGAGGCAAGTGAGAACCCCTCCACGCCCCTTGCCCCCGAGGCATCTTTGGACCCAGCCAGCGAGCAAGCCACGCTGGATGCGCCTGCGATTGCTGGCATCGCCGCGGCGACTCCGGCGGACGAGGATGATCTACCCGACGTCGAGGTCGAGATCGAGGAGTTACAGGAGCGATCCACTCCAGACAGCGATGCGAGCACAGACCAGGATCTGGCCTCGCCCGTCGCCATCGAGGAGGAAGGGCGTGCGGACCCGGCAGCTCCGAGCGTCAGCCCGGAAGAGAGCGCCGCGCCCGGGCTCGCGTCGAGTCTTTCCACAGTGGAATCGGTCACGCCGGACATCCCGACGCCAGCGCTCGCTGGATACACCGACGTCGCACCCTTGCCTGTCACGCCGGACGCCCCCGCCCTGGAACTTATGCCACCGGTCGTCAGCCCCATCGTCGGGGATTGGGGTTCGGCCTTCGAGCAGGTTCCGAGTGACCAGTTCCAGACCTTTGGCGACATGCTCACCTCGTCCGCTGCGTCGAGTCCCGACGAGAATGCTCCCGTCGTGCGGGAGAGTCTGTCTTCGCCGCTGCCGCCGGCCGAGGAGGTGGTGGCTCTCCCGGCCGGAGCACCCGCCGAGCTGCGGGAAGAGGTGTCCGAGACAGAAGCCCCTGCCGGGGTCTCCGATCCCTGGGATGAGGGGCCGTCGCTGTCCGAACCTGTTCACGTGAAGAGTGCGAACCGGGAGTTCCTGGATCCGTCCAGCGGCGAGCACTCGATCGAGGAGCACTCGCAGCCCAGTGAACCCGGCCTCATTGATGAGCCCATTTCCACCGCCGACGCAGACGCGTCCGAGTGCGAGCGGCTCATGCAGGGTGCCCGGGACATGTTCGATCTCGGAGATTTCTCGGGCTCGCTCGAGCTGGTCGAGAAGGTGCTCGAGATCGACGCCGAGAACGCTGAGGCCCGGGACTATCTCAGCCGCAACCAGGGCACTTTGCTCAAGATGTACGAGTCCAAGATCGGGTCCTTCTCCCAGGTGCCGCGGGTGACCATCCCTCCCGACGAGGTGATCTGGCTCAACCTGCACCATCGTGCCGGGTTCCTGCTAGCCCAGATCGACGGCAGCATGACCTTCGAGGACCTGCTCTCCCTGTCGGCCATGTCCAAGCTCGAGACCTGCAAGATCCTCGTCAAGCTCATCAGCGAGGGAGTGATCACCGCGTCCTGAATGCCGGCGTCATTCCGGGCTCGAGGGCCGTCTGCGGTGCAGCGGACCCGGGACTGAACACCGGATCGCTTCCAGGATCTCAGAACGCTTCATCGGGCCCGATGTCCGGTCCGGCGCCCATGGGCCTGGGTTGGCCATCGATGTCCAGCAGCGACACCGTGATGGGATCCGCCGCGTCGACGGCAGGGGACAGCGCACTGGTCAGGTGCCCCGAGCTGTCGATCCCGACGTCGTCCACCGCGGATAGGTTCCTGAATCGCGAGCGCAGGCTCGACAGGGCCACGTCGTCGTCCGCCAGGGCCAGCCCCAGCTGGGTCATCAGGGTTCGCCCGCCGGGTGCGAACATCACATGGTGCAGGGCCAGCCACTGATCTGGACCCTCGGACACCTCGAGGGCCGCCGCGGCCTGGGCGATCTTGACGATGGAATTGCGCAGCTCCCCGGTGGCTCCGTCGCCAAGGACCACTGTCCCCCGGCTTGCCCCGGATGCGGCGAGGTAACTGCTGTTGATGCGCACCGGGCTGGTGGCGTGCACGGCCTGGGCGTCGACCTGGCCAGAAGCGCGGATCACGGACGTGACGATCAAGCCCTGGCATGATCGGAGGGCCAGGCCCGTGGCCAGGGACGCGCTCACTGTGAGCCGGGTGCGCTCGAGCTGAACCGAGGCCGGCTCCTCCGTCATCCCCTGGCAGCTGACGGCCTGGGCGACGCCCAGCTCGGCGTCTGCTTCGACGACGACCTGGGAGGTGCCCAGCCGGACATCCACCACGTCCTGCAGCTGGATCCCGGTGCTGTTCTGGGGTGCGCTCACGCGCAGGTCCGCGAGCTCCACATCCAGCCACTGGCTGCCACGCAATGCGAGCCCCGTGGCATCCACCGCACCCACGACCTGCAGGGTGCCGGCCACGGCGAGGGTTGCACTGTCCGACCCCATCGTCGGCGAGCTCAGATCCACCAGCCAGCCGTCGACGATGCCCCAGCTCGATGCGGCGACCACGAACAGGTCGACCAGCTCCAGCTCACTGCTCTGGAGCCCGACCAGCTGCGCACCGATCGCCCGCCCGACCGCCGCCGCATGCAGCGAGACCCCATGCAGGGATGCTTGGGCGCTGTCGATGGAGAGCGCCACCGCCGTGGCGGCCTGGCCATCAGCACTGGCGCGAAGGCTGGCATCGGTCAGGGTGATGTCGCCTCCGGCAACCTCCAGGGCCACCAGGTCCGCGGTTGGGCTCTCGGCGCCACCCACCAGCTCACCCGACAGGCGCGCGTTCACGGCGAAGAACAAAGAAACAGCCACTCCCCGGCCCTCGGCCCTGATCTTGCGAGGACCCCGCACGCTGCTGTCCGAGGTCAGAGTGGGCTGGCACTTGTGACAGCGAAGTGTCACCGCGAGGTCTGCCTGGATCAGCTCTCCATCATCGAGGGCGAGGGTGCTGGATTCGATCAGGAGTTCGCTGCGAACGACATCCAGGCCCGTGACGTCGCGGGCGGCCTCGAGCTGGTCCCCGGGGCCAAGGGATGCGCGCTCGAGGACCAGCTTGCCATCTGCCGAGCGAACACCGAAGACCAGCGGGGCTCGCCCCAGCTCGATGCGGCTGTCCTGGAGGAGCACATCGCTCGAGGGCCCCGCATCCAGGGTCGTGCTCAGGTTGTTCGCGATTCCACCCCGCAGCACGCAGTCGCGGATCTCGACGCGGTGTCCCTCTCCGACGTCGACGGTCCAGGACTCCTCTGCCAGGGTCGGCCCGGTGGCCTCGACCCCGATCAGACGGGTACGTGGGCCCATCACCAGCAACCTGCGGCGCGGCACCACGGCGGTGGCAGCCAGGGCATGGATGCGGATCTGCGCCAGGCTAGATCCACTCTCCAGACTCACAGCGTCGATGCCAGGGACACCCAGGGCGGTGACGGCCGCGCCATCCTGCGTGTAGTCCCCGTCGTCAAAGACCCAACCACCACTCAGTCGAACATTGGCGGGAACACGCAGCGCCTGTGCCGCGGCGTGATTGCCTGCGGCGAGCCGAAGCTCGCCAAAACCGAAGCGCTGCACCTGAACCAGCCCTTGCCCGGGTGTCCGGGCAGGTCGAGCGGGGCTGCCGTCACCATCGTCAAGACCGCGAGCCGGATCCACATAAGGGCCAGCCACCTCGACATGAACGGTCGCCAGATCACTGCTGCAGGCCTGTTCCGCATCGCAGACAGTGAGCTGGAAGTGCAGCGTCGTCGGCGTGGCCGGCGCCATGAAGCTGGCAAGACCGCCGCCAAGGTCCTGCAGCTCGACCGCGGGCTCCAGCGGCGGGAGCTGCTCCCACAGGGAACTTGCGATGCGCCCACTATCGGGGTCGTCGCTGCGACTCCCATCCAAGCGCACCGCGGATCCGGGCAGAGCCCAGTGTTCGCCACCTGCCTGCGCCACGGGTGGCTGGTTCTGGGCGAGGGGATCGACGGTGATCACGACGACGTCCGGGTTGGATGCGGCCACACCGTCATCGACCACCAAGGCGAAGGCCAGGATGACAGCCTGGGCCGGAGCATCAAAGGTGCAGACGGCATCGTGGCAGGCCAGGCTGACTGCCGGACCCTGCACCTGCCACCAGCGGTGGTCGTGGAGGACCGTGCCATCGGGATCGTGGGAGCGGGTGGCTGCGAGGGCCACCCGACGGTCCGGGCGAACACTTCGGTCGGGACCGGCGTCTGCGACCGGCGCCCTGTTGCCGATGCCTGCGGTCACCTGGATGACGGCGACGGCAGGCGCCAGGTGCCGGCCTTCCTGCTCCTGGTCCAGGCGAAATGCCAGCCCCTGGGGCCGTCGCGGTGCCACGAACACGACGCTGCCATCGGCTTGCTCGTTCCAGGTCACAGCATCCCCTCGGATCTGGCGCAGAGCAAGCAGGCCTGCGCTGGGGTCCGCGGGCGTTGATGGTCTCAGCACCACTGTCGCGCCGGGCTCCACGAAGGGCGGCGCGGCAAGTTCGGGGGCCGCTCCGGTCTCGACGATCTCTTCACGGCGATCGACCACCACAAAATCCGGCTCGGACCACAGGCCGTTGGCGTCCTGCACCTCGAGGGCGAACACCGCGGCGTCCGTCGTCGGCCCCAGGTGCAGGGACGTGCGCAGCGCCGACGCGTCCTCCAGGGTTGCGGTGCCCCCGATCACCTGCGTCCAGCGCGCCGTCTGCAGCGCAGCATCCAGGCCGGTACTGCGCGAGGCATCGAGGACGACGCTGTCGTCGGTGGTCACGAGATCGCCGGAGGCCACTGCGAGCGGCGCCTGCAGCGGATCTCCATCCACCACCACGATCCGTGTGCTGTCCGTGCCGAGCAAGGCATCGCCGCGAAGCTCGAGTCCGAACACCAGGGCGTCCGCCCGCGGCGGAGCAGAGAGCCGTACCAGCGCGCTCACCGCGGAGTCGAGGGTCACGCGTTCGCCCTCCCGCTGTCGCCACAGCCGGTCCCGCACCTCGGCAGACCCCAGCACGCGGCTGCAGCGTCCGTCGAGGGAGACGGGCAGTGCTCGGGTCACCACCATGTCGGGGCCCGCGCAGGCCAGGAGCTCGGTCAGCTCCGCGGGCTCCGGCGGCTGTTTCGGGATCACCGTCGCGTCGCTCAGATCAAAATCGCAGCCCAAAAGCAGGGCTGCGCTGATCACGGGGCACAACCAGGCACGCTGACGCACCATGCGCGCTAGAAGGGGAACCACACGGGAAACAACAGGTCGCATGTCACCGCCAGATCATGGGCACCTGGGAGTATACCATCCGACGATGCTCAGCTGTCCGGGATGCTGCCGTCCGGTGCGATGGGAGTGTTGGTGTACAACGTGGGATCGACAAAGCGGCCATGCATGGACACGGCGTAGTGCAGGTGAGGTCCGGTCGAGCGTCCGGTGTTGCCGACGGTCCCGATGGGCATCCTGTCATCGAGGACGGTGCCGGCGCTGACGAACAGGTGTGCCATGTGCGCGTAGTGCGTGCGGACGCCGTTGGCATGCTCCAGCACGACGTAGTTGCCATAACCTCCACTCCAGGCGGCGAATACGACCACGCCCGAGGCGGCTGCGTAGACGGGCGTCTCCGGTGACGAGACCAGATCGACACCGGAGTGGAACCTGAAGCGTCCGTTGACCGGATCGCGCCTGTAGCCAAAGGGGCTCGAGGGCATCACGGTCTTCAGTGGCCACATCAGCATCAGGCCGTCGATATCCCGGGGGCTGACCGAACCCAGCGTGTAGGTGTCGTGGGTGGCGTGCAGCTCGCGCACCCGCTGATCGATCTTCTCCAGGATCTCGATGTAGTCGACCGTGAGTTCGTGGGGCAGGTCGGTGAAGCGCTGGCGATCGCGGTCCATCTCGACCTCGAGCGTGACCCGGGCGCGCACCAGAGCGCCGAGATCGCTGGCACTCGGCTGGAGGTCCAGGGACTGGTCGATGGAGCCAAAGGCCTGCTGCCACTGCTCGAGCACCCCGGGCGGAGGAATGTCTCCTGCGGGGACGCTGTTTCCGGCCCGGCCAGCCACCAGTTGCATCAGGTTGCGATCCAGCCGCCGACCCATCTCGGCCGCTTTTTTCTTCGGTGCCCGCGCGGCCTTGCGCTCGCTGTCCTGCTCGAAGGCGCGGACGCGCTCGGCCACCGAGCCCACGTAGTTCTCGTCGGCGGCAGCGGAGTGCAGGACCTGCGTCGTGGTCTCGCCAGGTGCTGGATCGTCCTCCCAGGTGCGTTGCGGGGGGCGCAGCTCCGGGCCGCTGGCACAGGCCACCACAGCACCGAGCAGCAGCATGACAGCCCAGTTCCAGCGCATGGATTCATTGTAGACGCAGCCAGCTGGCCACTCAACGAAATGGCCCGGAGTGGTCCCGGTCCGGGGTGCTCTGGTGAGCTGTTTGTGGCCACCGAGAAGGGCTCCGGCGGGGGCGTCGCTGCCGGCCGGTTTGACAGCGAGGGATGCCCGCGTGTACGTAATCCTCATAGAGAATGAATGCACCGACCCGGATTCCTGGAGGATGACATGACCCGGCGCTCCCTGACCCTGCTGTGGACTGTGGCCTTGGCCGGTCTCTCGTTCGCGCGCTGCGACTGCGAGGACCCCAACCTGGCCAAGATCCCCAAGCCAGAAATCCAGGTCATCGACGTGGAGACGGGTCGCATCAATGACCAGGCGGTGGCCGAGAGCGGGGCCTTCGTCGTCGACTTCGGTGCGGTGGACATCGGCCAGCAGGCGATCCGGACCCTGCGCGTGCTCAACAGCGGCACGGGTCAGCTTCACGTCACGGCGTTCCGCCTGGTCGAGGAAGGCCTGGACGAGACCCTGTGTGACGGGCTCAAGCGCGGCTTCGGCTTCGTCGCCCAGGACGAGCGCGCGACGCCCATGAACATCGACCCGACCAAGTCCCGGGATGTGCGCATCAGCTTCACGCCGCCAGCCGCTGGACCGCACTGTCTGGGCCTTCTGATCCAGAGCGATGACGAGAACGAGAAGGAGGTCCTCGTCTACCTGACGGGTCAGGGTTCGGGGGGCCGTCTGTGCACGACACCTTACGGCGTCACGCGTCTCGACTTCGGTCCGGTCTTCGTAGGCGAGAGCTCCACCGAAACCCTGCAGTTCGAGAACTGTGGCAACCGCGCCATCTCCCTCACCGGGATCAGCATCGACACCAACCCCGACGACGTGTTCGCCCTGGTGACGCTGCCGACCCTGCCCCTGTCTATGGAGCCCGGCGCGAGCTTCAGCATGGATCTGAGTTTCTCACCGGAGATGGTGCGCGAGTACCGCGCCTCGCTGGCCGGGCTGCTCAAGCTGGTCACCGGCGCACCCTATCCATCCGAGCAGTTCGTGGCGCTCGAGGGGACAGGTGCCGAGCGACCCCGCTGCAAGATCACCAGCGTCCCCCTCACCGTCAATTTCGGAGCAGTGGCGGGCAACGCGGGCCAGGTCGATCGCACCCTGCTGCTCAAGAACAACGGCGAGTGCCACTGCGAGATCTCGGCACTGAGCGACGTCGTGATGGATGCGCAGGCGAGTGTCGACGCCGGAACCTTCTCGCTGGTCAATAGCCCTGCGCTGCCCTTCTTTCTCCAGGGCACGGATCCCACGGCCGACGGCTGCTCGAGCACGGGCAACCCCACCAGCTCCACGCAGCAGCTGACCGTGCGCTACACGCTTCCCAACCGCACCACCGCGGCGGTGGAACGCGGCCACTTCGACGTCACCAGCACCGATCCCGTCAACAGCCCGCTCACGGTCTTCATCGAGGCCAACGGTGGTGGCGTGCCGCACTGTCAGGTCAAGATCTCCCCCGAGGCACCGGACCAGGTGCAGCCCGGCGGCGGCATGTTCGAGTTCGTGACCAAGACCCTGCTCAACCGCTGGGGTCTGGTGCGCTTCGGTAACGTCAACCTGCACTTCGAACGCTTCCAGCCCATCACCGTCGAGAACATCGGCAACTACGACTGCGTGGTCAAGGAGATCAAGTGGCGGCAGTCCTGGACGACCACCAACGAGTTTGGCTTTGCCGACGAGAACCAGCAGCGCATGACCTTGCCGGCGCAGGTCAACCGGCGCCTGACCCCTGGGCAGATCGCGACCTGGTACGCGGTCTTCAAGCCCACCCATGCCTACAGCAGCACCTTGCCGATCCCGGACATGCGCTGCCTCAGCGGTGGCTACTGCGCGGCGTTGACCAGCTCGATGCAGAGCGAAACCTGCTTCACCCAGCCCTGCCAGTGGGGCAATGGCGTGGATATCGTCACCGGCGACGGCAGCGATCCCCTCACCCAGGACACCGTCACCGACCAGTCGGCGCTGACCCTCCATACGCCCGGCACCTTCTCGGTGGGCTTCATGGGCAAGCCCACCACGCCTGCCATCGACGTCATACCGGCCGAGATCGACTTCGGCATGATCACCGTCGGCTGTGGCAGTGAGGAACGGACCATCAAGGTCTACAACACTGGAAATGGCGACCTGGTGATCACCCGCCTCGAGATCTCGCCGACCGCCAATCCCGACGAGTTCCGCATCACCGCGGCCCTGGTGCCTCCGAACTACACGCTGCAGCCTGGTGGGACGCCCATGCCCATCAATGTTCGGTTCTTGCCGCGGCGCGAGGGTGTGCATCGCGCGGACCTGATCATCTACGCGCTCGAGGGCACCACCGAGGTGCCCATGTTCACCGTGCCACTGCAAGGGGAGGGCACGCTGGAGACGCACCAGACCGATGTGTTCCGCCAGCTCTTCGACCCCCTCGTCGACGTGCTGTGGGTGGTGGACGACTCGGGATCCATGAGCACAGAGCAGGACATCCTGGGTCAGAACTTCCCGTCGTTCTTCACCCAGACCAGCATCAACAACGTCGACTACCACATCGCGGTGACGACGACGCTCACCCGCGACACCTGCGTGCCGGACTTCACCAACCCCAACGACTCCTGTGCCGGTACCCCGCCGCACCCCAAGGCGGGCTTTTACACGTCGTGCAACGGCAACGACAAGTGGATCACGACCGCCACGAGCAACCCGGAGCAGCAGTTCTCGTGCAACGTCAAGGTGTCGGATTCGGGCAACGTCAACCCTGATAGACCGACCTCGGACAGCGCCGAGGGAGGCCTGATGGCCGCACGCCTGTTCCTGTCACCACCCAACATCGACGACGCCAACGCGAACCTGAACTTCCTGCGCGACGACGCCAAGCTGTACGTGATCATGGTCAGCGACGAGGAAGACCAGTCCGATGGGCCGACCGACCTGTACGTGGACTTTTTCCGCAACCTCAAGGGTTTCCGCAATGCCGGCCTGATCAACGTGTCGGCCATCGCCGGCGACGTTCCTGGCGGCTGCGGCGATACCAGCGGGCAGGGCAGCGGGGCCGGAGCCGAGGCCGGCGCACGCTACAAGGACGTGGTCGACGCCATGGGAGGGCTATTCCACAGCATTTGCTCCTCCGACTGGTCGAGCATGCTGTCGAGCCTGGCCTTCGACTCCTTCGGCCTCAAGATCCAGTTCTTCCTCACCCGGGGTGCGGCCAGTGCGGCCGACATCGAGGTCTGCGTGTCCAGCCAGGACCTCACGGGCCACACCGGAGCCTGCTCCGCGCGCGGTGGCACCGTGGTGGCCCTGACCAGCGAGGGTGCGGCCAACGGCTGGTGGTACGACGCGGGTAGCAACTCGGTGGTGTTCAACGCTGGCAGCGTGCCACCACGCGGGCAGTGGATCCGCGTGGACTACGATACCGCCTGTCTGCCCCTTCAGCCCTGAGCTCCGAGCGGCTAAAAAATTGATTTGCATCTCACCGGTGCGACAATGGAGCCGGTGGACGGCACCCTGCGCTCGCAGTCGCCAGTCCACGCCAGGAGGAGCCCATGAGCACCCGTCACGATCGCGACATCGTCTTCGAGAGCCTCAAGATGTTTGACCGCCCCGAGGAGGAACTGCGCCGCCGCTGCCTGGATGCCGACGAGGACGTGGACTATCTCGTCGAGAAGCTGTTCTCGACGTCCTTCGACTCCAAGGCGTGACTCCCGCTCGGGTTCAGCGGACCGCATCCAGGGGCGTGATGCGCAGGTTGTCGAAGCGGATCTGCGCTGCCCAGTTGTTGAACGCGAACCTGTTGTTGTCAGGGCCGTACAGGCCCTCGGGGTCGTCGCGCTCGAGGTACTTCTCCCCGTCGAGGAACTGGGTGATCACGTTGCCCTGGCGCACGATGCGCCACTGGTAGGTGTGCCCGGATGTGAGGCCGGCGCGGCGCTTGTAGGGCACGCTGTCGAAGGGAACCTGATCCAGCTCGTGCTCGCGCTGCCGGGCGATGATCGAGGCCGAGTTGTTCCAGCCGCCGTTGATGATGATGTAGCCTGACTCGTGGGAACGCCCGTCGCCGAAGAGCTCGCACTTGAGGTCGACCGCCGGTGAGCTGCTGGTGGCGTCGAAGCGAATCTCGACATCGCGAGGCATGGCCCAGTCCAGCCACAGCGCCACGTTCTGATCGCCCGTGGTGACCAGGGCACCATCCCGGACCTTCCAGGACCCGCCCTGAAAGTTCCAGTGGGGACCCAGCTGACCCGCGCTGAAGTCGTCGGCGAAGGGCTCGCTGCTCGCCTCCGAACTCGCCTTGCAGGCCAGCAGTGTCAGCAAAAGGGCAGATGCAATGAGCAGGCGCATGGGGGGCCTCACCTCGTGGACAAGCTCGGTCCCATAGCATAGGCTGCGCCGCTCTCACAACCGGGTGGCGTGGCGTGGCAGACGAAAAGCTTTGGACCGTGCGCGATGTGCTCGACGCGGCGCGCGACTTCCTGGGCAAGCGTGGGGTCGACAATCCCCGGCTCGATGCGGAGCTCTTGCTCGCCCATGGCCTGGGTGTGCGCCGAATCGATCTGTACCTGCAGTTCGACCGGCCCCTGGGTGACGAGGAGCGCGCCATCTTCCGGCTGTTGTTGCGACGGCGGGGAGAGCGGGAACCCGTCGCTTACCTGACCGGGCATCGGGAGTTCTTCGGCTTCCCCTTCGAGGTCAGTCCCGAGGTGTTGATCCCTCGGCCAGAAACCGAGCTGCTGGTCGAGCTCGTGCTCCGGCACGCGCCGCAGGACCTGCGAATGCTCGACCTGTGCACAGGGTCCGGCTGCGTGGCCATCGCGGTGCTGGCCCAGCGCAGCCTGGCGCGAGCCGTGGCAGTGGACATCTCGCCCGGAGCCCTGCAGGTCGCCCGTCGGAATGCTCAGGTCAACGGGGTTGCCGAGCGCCTGCAGCTTGTGCGCGGGGACCTGGCCGAGGCGCTGCGTGGCCCGCTGGACGTGGTGGTGGCCAACCCGCCCTACGTCACCGAGGACGAGTGGCCGTCCCTGGCGCCGGAGATCCGGCAGCACGAACCACGCCTGGCCCTGACCTCGGCCCAGGGTGGCCTGGCCCACAGCCGGCGCATCGCGGCGTGGCTGGCCAGGCATCTGAGCCCCACGGGGATGGCTGCCGTGGAGTGTGCGGACAGCCGCGGACCTGCCACCCGCGAGGTGTTCGCGGAGGTTCTTGGAGATCGCTTCCCGGTCGTGCTCGAGCGCGACCTGGCGGGGCTGGATCGCGTGGTGCGGGTAGGGCCTGTGGCCGACCCTGGATCATCGACGGGGAGCGCCGAAGACAGCGCTTGACAAGGCGGCCTGACAGTCCGATACGGCCATGCTCCTGCGAGGGGCGAGCTGGAGTGGAGGCGGATGCCGATCTCCGATCAGGCAATTCGAGAGATCCGGGACCGCGCCGACATCGTCCAGGTCATCGGCCGCACGGTCTCCCTCAAGCAGCGCGGCAAGAACCACATCGGCCTGTGTCCCTTTCACCAGGAAAAGACCCCCTCGTTCAACGTCTCGCCCGAGCGCGGCAGTTTCTACTGCTTCGGCTGTCATGCCAGCGGGGACGTGTTTGCCTTCGTGCAACGCACCGAGGGCAAGAACTTCCCCGAGGCCGTACGGGAACTGGCATCCCAGGTGGGTATCGTGCTCGAGGAACGCGCCGAGAGCCCCGAGGAGAAGGCGGCCCGGGAAAAGAGGCAGCGCCTGCTCGAGGTGCTGCAGGCCGTGCAGGATCTCTACCATGGCGCCCTGGCTGCACCCGGGGGGCAGGCCGCGCGGACCTACCTCGCGGGCCGCGATATCGACACGGAACTCATCGAGCGCTTCGGCATTGGCTTCGGCGGCGCCGGGCGGGATCTCCGGCGCCTCGGGCCGCTCGAGGGTATCCAGGACGACGAGCTCGAGGAGGTGGGGGTGGTGGCGCGCAGCGAGCGTGGCGACTACCATCGCTTCGGCGAGCGCATCACCTTTCCGATCCGCGATCCCCAGGGTCGCGTGGTGGGTGTGGGAGCCCGGGTCTTTGGGCGGTTCGACGACGGCAAGCGCGCCAAGTACATCAACTCGCCCGAGGGCCCGCTGTTTCACAAGAGCGACCTGCTGTACGGCTTGCACGAGGCGCGGCCGAAGCTTGGCCGCGGGGGCACCGCGGTGCTTGTCGAGGGTTATCTCGACGTCATCAGCCTGGCCAAGATCGGGCTGCCCACCGCCGTCGCTCCCTGCGGCACTGCGCTCACGCGCAACCAGGCTCGCCTGCTGCGTCGCCACGCGGCGAAGGCCGTGCTGTGTTTCGACGGCGACGAAGCCGGACAGAAGGCAGCGCGACGTGCTCTACCCCTGCTGCTCGAGCAGCAGATCGAGACCCACCTGGCCGTGCTGCCTTCTGCCGAGGATCCCGACAGCATGGCGCGACGGAACGCGGAACAGCTACAGACCCTGGTCGACAAGGCGCCCCTGGCCCTCGAGCACATCATCGCCGAGGCCGCGGGGCAGGCCGGGGCCACGGTCGAGGGCCGCCTGCGGGCCGTGGATACCCTGCGCGAACCCTTGCTGGCCATGCCCGAGAGTCTGGCGCGGGATCTCTTTATCGAGCGCGCGGCCCAGGCCCTGGCCATCGAGATCGGCGCCCTGCGCCGGGAACTCTCTCGCCATGGCCGGACGGATCCGGCGCCCAGGGCCGTCGAGCCTCCGCTGGACAGCCCTGTCGTCGAGGCAGAGCCTCGCCCCGAGCGCATCCACCAGCAGGAGCGCCAGATCGTGCGCTTGTTTCTCGAGTGGCCAAACCTGCTCGAGGAGGAGGCGGCCGCGCACCTGCCGCAGATGCTGCGCTCGCCATCGGTTCGACAGTTCCTGGACGAGAGCCTGCAGCAGGTCCAGGTTTCGGGCTCCTCGCCCGCCCTTGACACCTTGGTTGGCCTGCTGTCGCATCCCGTGTTACGTGAGGTCGCGGCCGAGGTCATCCAGGGGCAAAGGGTGTACGGCGAGGCACAGGCGCGGGAGGCGCTCGAGGAGACCTGTGACAATCTGTGGCGCACGCGAGCGCGCACGGAGACCGAGTTGTTGATGCGTGAGCTGCGAGGTATCGAGAGCGATCCCGCGCAGCTGACGACGCAGATGGAGCTGTTGCAGAAGATCAGGGACCTCAATGCGCAGCTGCAAAGGGGTTGTCCCTGGATCATGAAGCAGAGTGATGGCGGTCAGGAGCTGGAGCAGCCGGGCCACTGAGATCAAGAAGGTTCCCCGCGCGCCGACGTGTCGGGATGACGAGAGGACGAGACAAGCACATGGCGTCCAAGGACAAGCGAGCCACGAAGAAGCCGGTGACCAAGGCCAGCCCCGCGCCCTCGAGTGACGGCAAGAAGGGCGCCACCGCGGCGGCCAAGCCCGAGCGCCCCAAGCGCGGCAAGGACAAGGTCGCGAACCCCAACCAGGCAGACGCCAGCGGCCAGGGCAGCGGCATTCTCGATGATCTGCCGACCCTGCCGGACATCTCCCGGCCCAAGCCCCGGCGGCAACGCGAGCGCAGCAGCAGCTCGACCTCGGCCTCGAGCGCACCGGCCAAGAGCGGAGAGCCGGCCGCGTCGCGGGCAACGGTGGGCGAGCGCAAAGAAGTGCGCAAGCTCCTCGTCCTGGGCCGGGACAAGGGATTCTTGACCTTCGACGAGGTCAACGATGGCCTGCCCGCGGACATGACCGCGGCCGAGGACATCGACGACGTGGTGGCTCTGTTCGGCGAGAACGATATCGAGATCGTGGAAGAAGCTTCGCGCTACTCCGGCGCCCCGGCACGACCGGCCGAGCGACAGCCCCTGGTGGTCGACGCCCAGGAAGAGGAGGACGACGGCTACGGCGGCTACAGCAAGTCCAACGACCCCGTGAGGATGTACCTGCGCAAGATGGGGTCGGTCAGCCTGCTCACCCGCGACGGCGAGGTCGAGATCGCGAAGCGCATCGAGGAGGGCGAGCAGGAGGTCCTGCGTGCCGTCCTAGAGTCTCCCCTCGCGGTGGCAGAGATCATCGACCTGGGCGACAAGCTGCGACAGGGGAAGGTGCGTCTGCGGGACGTGGTCCGGGACCTGGATGCGGGAGACGACGAGGACGACGACAACAGCACCGAGACCGAGGGCGAGGAGGAGTCCAGCGAGACCGAAGGCGCAGCAGCGGTCGAGGGTGCCCCGGTGATCGTTGTCGCCGCTGCGGTTCTCGCCGTGGCAGCCGACAAGCCAGCCAGGAAGCCTATGGGCTCGGAGGCCGAAGCTGCGCTGGTCGAGGAGATCCACCGGATCATCGCGCGCATCCAGAAGGTCTACAAAGAGACGGCAGGCCTTCGCGAGTCCCTCAAGTCCGGTCAGCGCCTGGGCGAGAAGCAGCGCGGCCAGGCCAAGGAGCGCATCGGCAGCAACGAGCTGGAGATGTTCAAGCTCCTCGAGAGCCTGCGGCTGTCGAAGAAGCAGATCGACAACATCGTGCAGAAGCTCAAGATGCTGGTTCGCCGCATCAACAAGTGTGAAGGCGAGCTCATCGATGTGGAGCGGCGCACGGGTGTGCCCATGCGCGAGCTCAAGCGCTTGTTGCGCGAGAGCCGCAGCTCCAAGGCCGCCGAGAAGCGCGTGAGCAAGAAGTTCAACGTCGACACCCAGGCCCTGTTCGAGATCGAGCGCGCCATCAAGATGGCCGAGCGCAAGCTCAAGCGCGTCGAGGAGGAAGCCAACCTCTCGGTGGACGAAATCCGGCGCCACTACCGCGCCATCATGCAGGGCGAGCGCAAGGCCGAACGCGCCAAGGCAGAGCTGGTCGAGGCCAATCTGCGCCTGGTCGTCAGCATCGCCAAGAAGTACACCAACCGGGGCTTGCAGTTCCTGGACCTGATCCAGGAGGGCAACATCGGTCTCATGAAGGCCGTGGACAAGTTCGAGTACCGCCGCGGCTACAAGTTCTCGACCTACGCCACCTGGTGGATCCGGCAGGCCATCACCCGCGCCATCGCGGACCAGGCTCGGACCATCCGCATCCCGGTGCACATGATCGAGACCATCAACAAGCTGGTGCGCACCAGCCGCTACCTCGTGCAGGAGCTCGGTCGCGAGCCCAACCCCGAGGAGATCGCCGAGAAGATGGAGCTGCCCATCGACAAGGTGCGCAAGGTGCTCAAGATCGCCAAGGAGCCCATCAGCCTCGAGACGCCCATCGGTGAGGAGGAGGACTCGCACCTGGGCGACTTCATCGAGGACAAGGCCGTGGTGTCCCCGTCGGATGCCGTGATCTCGATGAACCTGTCGGAGCAGACGCGCAAGGTGCTGGCCACCCTGACGCCGCGCGAGGAAAAAGTCCTGCGCATGCGCTTTGGCATCGGCGAGAAGAGCGACCACACCCTCGAGGAGGTGGGCCAGGACTTCGAGGTGACCCGCGAGCGCATTCGCCAGATCGAGGCCAAGGCCTTGCGCAAGCTGCGCCACCCGAGCCGATCGAAGAAGCTCCGCGCCTTTGTGGATGGGTGACGTCGAGAAGGCGTGACGGCGAGGGAAACCGGAGAGAAGGCACGCAGGAGGAGAAGACAGGGCCCAGACGGAGCGAGAGGCGCAAGGAACGGCAGCCACCTGGGAGCGAAGCGACGAGGTGGACCGTGATGGCGCTGGTTGGGTGGGGGCCCCGGCGAATTCACTTCGTCGGGGGAGGGCCTGCCCGACAGGCCCTCGGAAAGAACGAGCGGGCCCATAGCTCAGCGGTAGAGCCGTCGGCTCATAACCGATAGGTCCCAGGTTCGAATCCTGGTGGGCCCAGTGGAGAGAATCCGACGCCACGACGGTGCCGGAACACATGTCGGAGGATGGGACATTGCGTGACCAGCTGATATTGCTCTACGAGCTGCAACAACTCGACCACAGGATTCGTGACTGCGAGATCCGCCTCAGGGGCATCCCGCTGGAAGCCGCTGCGACCAAGGAGAGCCTGGACAAGAGCCAGGGATCGCTCACCGAGTTGCTGGCGCGGCAGGATGTCAACGAGAGCGAGCGCCGGGCCATGGAACGCGACCTGGCCGCAGACCGCGAGAAGCTACGCAAGTGGGAAGCGCGCCTCAACGACATCCGCAACAGCCGTGAGTTCGCCGCCCTGTCCCGCGAGATCGAGGGACTCAAGCGGCAGAACCGCGACACCGAGGAGAAGATCCTCGAGCACATGCAGCAGGGCGAGGAGATCGCCAAGCAGGTCGCGACGCTGTCGACCCAGGTCGATCAGCACGCCACGACCTACCACGAACTCCACCTGGCGGCGGATGACCAGAGCATCCAGGTGCGCGCGGAGATGGAGCAGATCGGCAGCGCCCGGGGTTCCATCACCAGCCGGCTGCAGGCACCGATCCTCAAGAAGTACGAGTTCATTCGCCAGCGCCGGGACGGCATCGGTCTGGTGGTGCTCGCAGACGGTACCTGCCAGGGCTGCCACATGCAGCTTCCGCCGCAGATGTACAACGAGCTGCAGCGCGGCGATCGTCTCGAGGTCTGCCCGAGCTGCCAGCGCATCCTGTTTTACGAGCAGCTGGCCCAGCGCACCACCGAGGACCAGGCTGGCATCCAGCCCTAGACCCGCTGCTGCGTCGAGCGAGCAGAACCCTACCCTGGCTCAGGATTCTCGGACTTCGACGTGGCAAGCCCGTCTTGCCCTTCTGGTCTCCCCGCTCAGTCCCGCAGGATCACGCCGCTGTCATCGAGGAGATCGCCGGTGATGGCGCGCCGCTTCCAGCGTGCCAGGCGCAGGTCGGCCTCTGCGCGTTGCAAGGAGAGCTCGGCCTGGCGGAGCCGTTCCTGCGCGTCGAGGAGTTCGAAGGCGGTTCCCAGTCCCAGGTGATAGCGCTCGGTCTCGACGTCGACGTTGCGTGCGGCGAGGTCGCGCGACACCCGGCTCACCTGGATGCGCTTGTGCGCCAGGCGCGCCTCGTCGAGGGCACGGGCGAGGTCCATGCGAACCTGTGCTTCGGCCTCGTCACGGGCAAGGCTCGCGCGGTGCATGGACAGCCTTGCTTCCTCGACGCGCTGCCCGGCCTCGCGGTTTTCCAGCGGCATGGCGAAGAGCATACCCGCGTGCCAGTTGAAGCCCTCGCGTGCCCCGAACAGGCCCTGCCACACCGCGAGGCCATTGCGGTCCTGAGACACCAGTCCGAGGCCCGCGGAGGCGTCGAGACGGGGCAACAGGCGGTCCTGGGCAGCCAGCAGCGCGAACCGGGCCTCGTCGACGGAGAGCCGGGCCGCGAGCAGCCCCGGGTTGCGGGCCAGGGCGCGCGCCAGCAGCGCCTCGGTGTCGGGTGCCTGTGTGTCGCGCTCGTCGAGGAGCAAGGGATGAAGCGGCTGCGCTCCGGGGAGGATGGGCAAACCCAGGGCGCGCCGCAGCTGGACATCCAGGTCGTAGATGGAGCGCTCGGCGGCAAGCGCCGCCTCCTCTCGCTGGGCCACGGTCTGCTGGATCTGCAGCTCTGCCACCGGTGCCTGCTGTCCCGCCTCGATGCGTGCGCGCGTGATCTCGAGCTCGTCCCGCGCCAGGTCGCGGGCTGCCAGCCGCAGGGTGCGATCGATCCGGGCCAGGGCCAGCTCACTGGCCAGGGTGTTGACCTGGAGCAGGACCTCGCTCGCGACCGCGCGCTGCCTCGTCTGCTCGCGGAGGACCGCCACCGAGGCCGAGCGGTCCGCGGCGTCGTTGACGTCGGAACTGCGTCCGCGCAGCAAGGGCTGCACGACGCTGATGTCGGTGTTGACACCGAACAGATCGATGGACGATGGGCCAGGAGTCTCGGTGCTGCGAAGTTCGATGGGAAAGGTGATGTCCGGGGTGCCGGGGCCAATGGCCTCTCCCGGGATGGTCAGCAGCAACGACGAGGGCAGGGCTCGGTAGCTGTATAAGGGATACTCGTACCAGGCCTCGGTGGCGCGCAGCCGCAGCTCGGTCCCGGTGCGCAGGCGACGCGAGAGCTGGATGTAGGCCTCGATGCTGGTCCTGGGTTGCAGGTCCTCGGGCCGCAGGGGATTGGCGCTCAAGGTCTGGGTGATGCTGCTGCCGGAATCGAGGACCCAGTCAAAGGGGGCGCCTGACCCTTGCCGGCGGGCCCGCGCTTGGTCGAGCGAGACCGCGCTGTCGCGCAGACGGGGGTTGCCCTCGATGGCGGCGCGAAGCAAGGCGCCGTGATCGTACACCGGGCCACCGAGGTCCTCGCTAGGCTGCACGGGGTCCCCGGTGCCCTGGGCTGTCGCCAGACCAGGAGCGAATCCCAGCCACAGTATGCAGACAGCCCCGAGGGACTGCGCCCGACGTCGCAGCACGGGGAACCGGGTGCCCATGGCTTCAGTGTACGCACTGGCTGGGGTCGCCGCAGCAGCAAAACAGCAGTCCGCTTGTCGTCGAGCGGCGGGCTCCGTATCATGCGCGCCATGCTGTCTGGTGCCCCACTCCTTGCGCTGTCCCTGCTGGTGGCACTGGAACCTGTGCTCGTCGACACCGCCGACCTGTATGGCCACCGCCTGCTCCTGGGCCGCGACGGCAGCCCGCGCGTTGCCCTGGGCGTGGATAGCGGGCGCGACAGTGTGACCCTGGAGTCTGGCGCGGGTCTGCGGCTGACGGGACGCAGAGCAGCAGGTCAAGAAGCGGTGAGCGTGGACCTTCCGCCCCGGGCACGTTTTCTCCGCACCGGTGGTCGGGAGGCGAGGCAACGCTATGCCGTGGCTGTGGCCGCCCTCGAGGGTGCCGAGCGCTCGCAGCGCCACGACGAGGTCGCTCGCTGGCGGGCCCGGGGAGAGCGCGCCAGCGCGCGCGATGTGGGGCTGGTGTTTGGCCTGTCGGGAGTGCTCATCGACAATCGCGCCACTCTGGTGCTGGTACGCAACGGCGCCTCGCGCCACCAGGCCGAGCAGGCCGCCCGGGAACTTCACGATCGAGACGGCGTGGCCACCAGCGTGGTTCCCCTGGTGCAGACCTTGCCGGAGCTGCAGCTCGAGGTGCGCGCCGGCGAGAGTACCCTGCGCTTCATCGGCACAATCAACGTGGTGGCCCGGGATGGCGGAGAGATTTCTGTCGACGGCATCTCCGAGGGCCCGAAGAAGAAGATCGGATCGCGGACCTACCCCGGGGCCATCGCCCTGGCTCCCGATGCCAGTGGGCGGATCGCGGTGGTCAACCTGACCGCTGTCGACGAAATCCTCAAGGGGGTGGTGCCATCGGAGATGTTCGGCAGCGCGCCTCTCGAGGCACTCAAGGCCCAGGCCGTGACCGCGCGTGGGGCTGTGTTTGCCAAGCTGGGCCGACGTCACTTCGCGGATCCCTACGTGCTGTGCAACACCGAGCACTGCCAGGTCTACGGTGGATCCCGGGCACACCACCCTGCCGCCAGCCGCGCCGTCGACGAGACCCGGGGTGAACTCATGTTTCTGGCCGGCCAGCTGGTGGACTCGGTGTACTCCTCGACCTGCGGCGGTCACACCGAGGATGCCGAGGTGGCCTGGGACATGCCCCCCAAGGGCGCCTTGCGTGGCCGTCGCGACGGTCCGAGTGCCGCCGATGACCTGGCCCGGCGGGTGGCGCCCTTCGAGGACGGAGTGGGCGATGCCAGCCTCGACGGCGAGGCCACGGATCTGTCCAACGAGCAACACTTGCGCCAGTTCCTGGCTGAGCCGCCCACTTCGTATTGTGCGAGGTCCACCAGGGTGCGAGCGGACAAGCTGCGCTGGACGCGCCGCATCGCCAGCGACGAGATGGACCGTCTGCTGTTCAAGTACGGGGTCGGTCACGTCCAGGCCATCGAGGTCCAGGGCCGTGGGGTGTCAGGGCGCGTGCGCGGGGTTCGCATCGTCGGGGATCAGCAGCGCGTGGTGATCCAGCGCGAGTGGCCAGTGCGGCAGGCCCTGGGTCTGCTCAACTCCGGTGCCTTCGTCGTCGACGAGGAGCGCGATGCCAAGGGCGTGCTCACCGCCTTCTTGTTCCGGGGCATGGGATGGGGGCATGGCGTGGGCATGTGCCAGATCGGCGCCATTGGCATGGCCGAGGCGGGCCAGAACTACCGCGCCATTCTCGAGCACTACTACAACGGGGCACAGGTCCGGTCTTTGTATTGAGCGACCTGGCAGGTCCCGTCGGGCTTCACCCCGCCAGCAGGTCACGGCGGGGGTTGCACGACGGCCCAGCTCGAGAATTCACGAATCAGCTCGGCGCCTGCTCCCTGGGTCGCGTCGCTGGCCAGCTCGGAGATCTCATCTGGCGAGGCGCGGCCGCTGACGCTCGCGGCGGCGGTGACCTGGGTCGACAGGCGCATGGTGCGCTGGGGGAGCTCCGCCACGGTCAGGTGGCACTGCACGTCGACGCGACTCTCCCCTCCGTCGACACGCTCGGTCACGCTGCGTACCTGGGCGATGAGCTGGTAACGGCGCCGGAGTGCGCCCAGGGCCATGGCGCGTTCCTTGAGCCCCTCGTCCAGGCCCCGGCGCAGCGCCACGTCGAGCCCCTTGTGGCCACTGTTCGAGCTGTCGGTGACCGTCCCGATCTCGGCTGTCCCGGAGCTCCCCTCGCTGCGCTGGCGCAGGCCCTGGGTTCCCTTGAGCACGCGCTGGGCGAGGCGTGCCCGGCGCCGTACCATGTCGTCCTCGTCGCGAAGTGCACGCTCGATCGCAGGCAGGGCGGCGGGGTCCCCCATGGCCATGAGTGCGTCACAGGCCGCAGCGCGCACCAGGGCATCTTCATCCTTGAGCAGGCCCTCGATGGCAGGTCTGGTCGAGGGATCTCGCAATTCCGCCAGCGCAGCGGCGGCCTGGATGCGCACCTTGAAGCGGGGGTCCGCGAGCAGTTGCACGAGACGTTCACGCGAGGCCGCGGCGAGCACCTGGCTGCCGAGCACGAGGACCAGACCGAGCACGACGACGGCACGCCACCGTCCAGGGATCTGGTCCCACCATCGCGAGCTGCTGGCGCCTTGCTCTGTCACCGCATCAATGTCGCGCGAGGCGCTGGCCCACGCAAGCGCGAAGCATGCCCTTTTCGCGACCACAGGTGCGCGCTAGGCTGCAGCTGGCGCAGCGTCTCTCCCGGCTGCGACCAAGCCGAGAGGTGAGTGGTGGGCCAGATTCTTCGCGACCAGACCGAGGACCTGCAGCGACGCATTGCCAAGATCCAGCAGATGGGTGGCGCGGAGGCGGTGGCCAAGCAGCACGGCCGCGGCAAGCAGACTGCCCGCGAGCGCGTCGATGCGCTGTTCGACGCCGGCAGCTTCGTCGAACTCATGATTCACGGACGCTCGCAGTCGACCTCGCCCATGATGGCGGGCAAGGAGACTCCCGCCGATGGCGTGATCTGTGGTCATGGGCTGGTCGACGGGCGGCGGGCCGCAGTCATCGCCTACGACTTCACCGTCATGGCCGGTTCCATTGGCCAGGTCACCGAACTCAAGTGTCAGCGGCTGCGCTCCATGGCCATCGAGGAGCGCATGCCTGTCATCTGGTTGCTGGACTCCGCGGGTGCGCGGGTGCAGGAAGTAGCCACGGCCTTCTTCGCCGGCAGCGGGCAGATGTTCTACGACCAGGTCGTGATGTCGGGCCTGGTTCCCCAGGTCGCCGCGATGATGGGACCCTGCGCCGCTGGCACGGCCTACGTTCCCGGGCTCGCGGATTTCGTACCCATGGTCAAGGGCACCAGCTCGATGGCGCTGGCAGGACCGCACCTGGTCAAGGCTGCGACCGGCGCGGACTACACCTCCGAGGAACTCGGCGGCAGCAAGCTTCACACCCGCGAGTCGGGGGTCGCAGACCTCGAGGTCGCCGACGACTCTGCCATGATGGACGTCGTCAAGCGCTTCTTGTCGTTCTTCCCCTCGCACTGCGACGAGCCTCCACCGCGGCGGCCCTGTGCGGATCCCGTGGAGCGCGCACCCGACGAACTGCTGGACCTGGTGCCGGACAACCCGCGGGCGCCCATGGACATGCGGCGTGTCATCGAGCTGGTGGTGGACCAGGTCGACGGGCAGGCAGATCTTCTCGAGCTCAAGCCCAAGTGGGGCAAGGCCATCCTCACCACCCTGGCGCGTCTGGACGGCCAGCCCGTGGGTCTGGTGGCCTCGAACAGCAGCCACATGGGTGGCATCCTGACCAATGATCCTGCGGACAAGGCCGCGCGTTTCATCAACCTGTGCGACGCCTTCGGCGTGCCCCTGATCTTCCTGCAGGACGTGCCAGGCTTCATGGTCGGCCCCAAGACCGAGAAGGAGGGCATCATCCGCCACGGCGCCAAGATGCTGTACGCGGTCAGCCGGGCCAGCGTGCCCAAGCTCACGGTGGTGGTGCGCAAGGGCTACGGCGCGGGCTACTACGTGATGTGTGGCAAGGGCTACAGACCCGACCTCATCGTGGCCTGGCCCGGAGCCGAGGTCAGCGTCATGGGGCCCGAGGGCGCGGTCAACATCGCCTTTCGCAAGCAGATCGAGGCCAGCGACGATCCCGATGCCACCCGGGCGGCCCTGGTCGCGCAGTTTAGGGACATGATCAATCCCTACGAGCCGGCGAGCTGGACCTTTCTGGACGACGTCATTGACCCGCGTCGCACGCGGCAGGTGCTGATCCAGGGCTTGCGCATGGCCGCGCACAAGCGGACCGAGTGGCCCGCCCGCCGCCATGGCGTCATGCCTGTGTGAGAAATCGATCGAAACGGGAGCCGTCATGAAACACGCGATCTTCTCGACCCTCCTGGGCCTTGCCCTGCTCGGCCTCGCAGCCTGCGCCGCGGAGCTCGGCGATTCCTGCGGACCCGGTGTGAGCTGCCCCTCGGGGGCCGTGTGCCGCGACAACCTGTACCTCGAGGACCTGTGCAAGGAGGGTGTGGTGCCGGTCGAGGGCAGTGGCCCGGATGCGTACTGCACGGTGATGTGCGAGACCTCCGCGGACTGCAGCGAGCTGCCGAACAGCGACGGTTGTCTGCACGATCCTCGCAGCAATCGCCTGCTGTGCAAGCCGGACTGCAGTGCCTACAAGTGACCCCTTCGCGCACCGAGGAACACCCATGACAACGAGCGACGACCGCGTGATCGTGAGCTGCGCCTTGACGGGTGTGCTGGCCAACCGCAGCCAGTGCGCCTGGGTGCCCTACACACCAGTGGAAATTGCCGAGGAGGCGCGGCGGGCCCACGAGGCCGGCGCGGCCATCGTGCACATCCATGCCCGCGATCCCGAGACCGGGGGTCCCAGTTACGAGGTCGAGGTCTATCGCCAGATCTTCGACGAGACGCGCCGCCGCTGCCCTGTCCTCATCAACTTCTCGACCGGGGCCCTGGGGATCAGCGCCGAGCAAAAGATCGCGCCCGTGCGCGAGATCCGGCCCGACATCGCCGCCCTCAACATGGGCTCGATGAACTACGCCAAGTACTCACCCAAGCGTAAGGACTTCGTGTTCGACCTGGTGTTCCAGAACCCTTTCGCCGAGATCCGCGGGCTGCTCACGACCATGAACAGCTGCGGGGTCAAGCCCGAGCTCGAGTGCTTTGACAGCGGCCACACCGCCAGCATCGTGCCGCTCCTCGACATGGGCGTGCTGCGGCAACCGATCCAGTTCAGCTTCATCCTGGGCGTGGTCGGTGGCATCCCGGCCAGTGTCGAGGCCCTGGCCTTTCAGAAGAGCCAGGTGCCCGCGGGATCGTCGTGGCAGGTCATCGGGGTCAGCCACGAGCAGTGGCGACTGGTAGCGGGAGGCCTGGCCCTGGGCGGCAACGTGCGGGTGGGGCTCGAGGATAATTTCTACCTGGCCCCCGGCGAGATGGCGCAGTCCAACGGCGACCTGGTGGCCAAGGCCGTGCGCATGGCCCGCGACGCCGGCCGGGAGCCTGCCACCGTCGATCAGGCGAGGGCCCTGCTCCAGCTTCCATCGACCGCGCCCTGAGCGCTCAGCACCCGGAACGCACAGGCGCCGGCGTCGAGCCACCACTGCAGCCCGACGACACCGGGCGGGAGCTGCTCGAGGAGCTGCTGGTGCGCCGCGGCGCTGTGCGGGGCCTGGGAACCTTGCCCTCAGCCACGGCGTCGAGCAGGCGAACACCCAGGGGCGACAGGCGCTGGGCCTCCCCGTAGCCGATCTCGCCATCCTGGTTGGCGTCGATGCGGGCCACGGTGGCCCCGACGGTCTCGAGCGCCTTCTTCATCTTGTTGACCGAGGCGTAGCGCTGGGCGGCGGCGCTGCATCCCGTCGTCACCGAGCCGTCTTTTGCCACCGCGGCCAGAAAGGGATCCTCGATCTCGTCCTTCTTGATCTTGGTGCGGCCGTCCGCCAGCTTCTCGAGTTGCTTCTTGTAGGCCTCGATGCCCTTCATGGCGGCGTCCGTGCGAACTCTGTTGCTCATGATCCCTCCGGTTAAAAGGTCGATACCTCGACGCTGTTGAGAACGCCTGAATCCCTGACAGATGCCGATACCCCGGCACCCGGCCGGGCTGGCAGTCGATCACACCAGCTATCCGCGGCGCCGATGCAGCCGTGCGCGTCGAGCGCGCGGACGCGGCAGCCACCGCGGCAGATCTCGAGACGATCGCAGTGCGCGCACTCGTCTGGCGCCTGCAGTGCGCGCAGGGCCTTGAACGACGCACCCTCGCGCCACAGCTGCAGCAGGCTGTGCTCGCGCAGTGTGCCCGCTGCATGGCCCGCAGGAAGGTTGAGACAGGGTGTGACCACACCCGAGGGGGTCACACCGGCGACGATGCGTCCGGCCACACAGCCGAAGCCTTCGAAGTCCGGAGCTGTGCGCTCGTCGGGGTGAGGCGCGTCCAGGATCAGATCGCTTCCGGCCGCTGCGGCTCGCGCCTGCTCGACGGCCAGGACAAAGGACGCCCGATCACAGCTCAGCGCGTTCCCGTCGCGCAATGCCTCGCCCGCGGGATAGGCCGGCCGCAGCAGCAGGACCCGCGCTCCCTCGTGGTGCGCCAGGGCCACCATCTCGCCGACCCGGGAGCGGTTGAGCGGCGTGACCGTGAAGGAGATCGCGAAACCCGGTGCGTAGTGTCGGCGAAGCAGCTGCAAGCCACGCAAGGTCCTGTCGAAACTGCCCGCGCCGCGCATGCTGTCATTGGTAATTGCGTCGGGACCGTCGAGGCTCACCGCCAGGCCTGCCGGCTGGACCTCGGCGAGCCGCGACAGGATCTCGACCTGCAGCCGCGAGCCGTTGGTGTGCACGAAGCAGTCGATGCCCCGCTGCCGGGCATGGCCTACCACCTCGACGAGCTCGGGACGGAGGAAGGGCTCGCCGCCTCCCAGCACCAGCTTGAGGCAGCCGATGTGCGCCAGCTCGTCGACCAGTGCCAGCAATTCGGGCAACGACAGCTCGTCGTTCGCCCGCCGGCCGCTGCTCGAGTAGCAGTGGCTGCACGAGAAGTTGCAGGCCTGGGTCAGACCCAGGTGCAGCACCAGCGGCGCCGCGGCCGCGCCGTCCAGCGGTTCGAGCTCCACCAGGTCCGCGTCGAGGGTCGAGGCCGGATCGATCGCGGTGAGTTCTCCGACTCTCGTGGCCGCCAGCGCTGTCCGTTCGGGGCCACAGGCCCGGGCCAGCACGGGGAGGACCTGGTGCAGGGGCCGGTGCCGGTTCTCGACAAGGGCGAAGCATTCGGCCGCGTCCAGGGCATGGTACTGGTGCGCAGCGCGGTCGTAGAGCAGACCGCGGGTCCCCTCGATGCGCAGCGCATGGCGTGGCACGGCGGCTGGGCTCAAGAGGCGCTCCTGGTGAAGGCGAACCGGTCCATAATATATTGTCCGCGCCCTAGATTTGGCCTCCCGGCGCCCGGCTGCTCAATGCCGGTTCTTGGGCCGGCGCCGGCGGCGTCGCTTCTTCTTTTTCTTCTTCTTCTTGACGCCCTGGTCTCGACTGCTCGCGTCGAGCTGTTCCGGGGCGGGGGGAGCGGCATCGCCGGAGCCTGCAGGCACGCCACTGTCGACGGGCAGGCCGGCGTCGACAGGCAGGGGGGCACCAGCGTCCGCGTCGTCTGCGTCGGAAACCAGCCCGGGCAGAGGGCCCACATCGAGGACCAGCGAGCCCACGGCGAGCACGACCAGGACCCCGCCCAGGAAGGCCACGATACGGGGCCAGCGCCGCTCGCGGACCCGCGTGCCGTGCAGGGTGCCGGGTGGTGCGTCAAGCCTTGGCGGATGTGTGGCGCCGGCCAGCGATGAGTCCTCACCTGGTTGCCACAGGGGTCTCTCGCCGGTGGGCTGTGCACCCTCGAGGCGCGAGCCGTCGAGGTGGCGCAGCGCCACGTGCACGCCCGAGGCCTGCAGGTTGGTGACGATGTTGGTGGCGCGGTGGTGAATGTTGCTGACCTCGCGCCAGTGGGTCGGCGGCGTGAAGCCCGTGACCATCGTGCTCGACGAGGCCTCCTCGGGGGCGTCCATCTCCAGGGTGCCGCCATGGCCCGCCACGGCCATCGCCGGAGGGGGCAGGGGGGCGGCCGCCGGCAGGCTCTGGGGACCGCTCAGGCTCTCGACCCACACCCTCAGGGAGTCCGTCTCCTTGGGATAGAGCTGATTCATGAACGCGGCCACGTGTCGCGACGTCACGGCCGGACCGCTGTCGCTGATGAAGCGCTCGAGGGCCTGCCGCAGCTCGTCGGCACTGCGATAGCGCTGGTCGCGATCGCGCGCGAGGCAGCGCAGGCAGATGGCCTCGAGGCCGGCGGGGATCTGCGCATTGTACGACCGCGGTGGTCGAGGTTCGCTGCGCATCATCTGTTCGATGAGCTGGTCGGTCGAGCGCACCGAGTAGGGAAACTGCGCCGTCAGGAACAGGTACAGCGTGACCCCCAGGGCGTACAGGTCGGCGCGTGCGTCCAGCGCCTCGCCGCGGATGGCCTCGGGTGCCAGGTAGTTGAGCTTGCCCTTGACCACGCCATGCTGGGTGGTGTCAGGCGTCATGCGCGCCTTGGCCACCCCGAAGTCCACGACCTTGACCCGGCCGTCGAAGCACACGATCACGTTCTCCGGGCTCATGTCCCGGTGCACCAGTCGCAGTGGCTGACCCTGGGCATCGGTGAGAATGTGGGCGTGGTGGAGACCGGCCGCGGTGTCGGCGACGATGCGCGCCAGCACCGTGTGCGGGACCCAGAAGCCGCCGGTGTCACAGGTCTTGCCCACAGCGAGCAGGGTCTTGCCGTTGAGAAACTCCATGGCCAGCAGCAGCTCGCCCTCGGTGCGCGCCAGCTCGTGCACGTCCACCACGCTGCCGTGATGGATCATCGACGCCAGCTGTGCCTCGTTGACGAACATGGTCTCGAAGCGCGGATCCGCCAGCAGGTGTGGCCGCACACGCTTGAGGACCACCACCTGATCCGTGGGTGGCCGCTCGAGATCGCGCGCCAGGTAGACCTCGGCCATGCCACCCTCGGCCAGCAGGCCCAGGACCCTGTAGTGCAGCAGGACCTGGCCTGGCAGGAGAGGCACGGTACTTGTCAGGTCGGTGGTCATGGTCGATGCCATGCTACTAGAGCCTGGCCACCACACAAGAGGGGCGCGGTGGGGCTTGACGCGTCGGGCCGCTCCGGGTCATATGCGGTCGCAGAGACCGTCGAGGGCCCGCATGTCGACCGAGCAGCAGACCATCCGCGACTTCATCGATACCGCGCGCAACGTGACGGCCGAGTCCTTCGAGAAGCGCTATCTCCACCCCTTCTTGCTCGGGCGCGAGGTGCTCGAGGAGGAGTTCAGCTTCGCCACGGCCATCGCCACCGTCGACGAGATGGAAAGGGGTGACCGGCAGACCGGCCTGCGCATCCGGGACTGGGTGTTGCCGGTGCAGCGGCCCGAGGGGGCCAGCAAGGTCGGCAGCCTGCGCGTGTTCGTGGGACGGGCCTCGAACAACGATCTGAGCATCCCCCATCCGACGGTGAGCAAGCTGCACGCTTATTTCACCCTGGAAGGCAGCCGCTGGTGGATCGTCGACGTGGGATCCTCCAACGGCACCACGGTCAATGGCATGAAGGCTCCCGCACGCGCCAAGACTGCCGTCTACGACAAGGATGTGGTGGTGTTCGGCCGCTGTGCCTTTTCGTTCCTGTTGCCGCGCAGCCTCTACGAGCTGGTCGCGAGCATGGCCAGTGCCATCCAGCCCACGGACTGAGCGATGAGCCAGGGTAACGAGCCCTTGCGGCTCATGAGTCTGCTGGAACTCGCGCGCAAGGCTACCCCTGACGTGTTTGCTGTGCGCCTGGGTGGCGGACCCGTGCTGGTGCGTCAACAGCCCGCGGAGGAGGACGAGGACGGGTGGTCCTTCAACACCGCGTCCCGTCTGACCGCGGTGGTGGACACGGCGCCTGGTCGCGAGCTCGTGCTGCACAGTGATGATCTCGTGCACGTGGTGCGCAAGGCCCACGTGGGCGCGGCCTTTGCCCGCACCATTCTCATAGGTCGGGCAGACTCCAATGACATCCGGCTGCCACATCCCAGCGTGTCCAAGCTCCACGCTCGAATCCAGCGCGATCCTCAGGACCGCTACCTGCTGTCGGATGCAGCGTCCCAGAACGGGACCCAGGTCGAGGGTCGCCGACTGGAAGCGGACGAGTCCGTGGAACTCACCGAGGGTGCCTGGATTCGGATGGGGGACCTCAGCATGTGCTACCTCACCCTGGACCGCTTTTACGAGGTCGTCCGGCGCATCCACTGACGGTTTGCGGATCGATCTGTCGAGATCAATTCGAGAATGTGCGGTAACTCTTGTGGTGTTCGAGTTTTTTTCTACCACCCGGCGCAATCCCGTCGTCACAGTGCCGCAGAACTGTCCGCCAGCGCAGATCCCGGTATAAAAAAACACAAAGCCATCTCGTGGGGTTGCGGTCTTGGGCTTGACTGAATCCGTGCCTCCCTCTATCAACACCAGACGCTAAGAGAAGACACGACGACGGAACGGCGCTCGGAGGGGGAGGTCAGTCATCGCAGGGGCATCGAGAGAACGGGGCGCTGCTTCCTCGAACTCGATTCCGTTCCGGTCGCGTGACAGCTCGAGCACATCTAATTAAATCGTGGATTCGCAACGCAGCGGGCAGGGCGAATTCCTGTCGTGGTGTGGGCTCTTTGAGGCGAATCCGCGGAGCAGGACGTGAATCCGAATCCAGCTGACAAGGCGAATCCAGAAACCGGTGAGGCGACGATGCTGCAGATCCAGGAGCAGGGCAGGGTGAGCACCAGCAACAAGGAGCGCAAGGGGCAGGTCAGCCGGGGCACCCAGGTGCCGGACAGCAGCGTGGTGCAGGCACGCGGCTCGGCGCTGACCGTGCCCAGGCGATGGGTTGCCCAGGGCCAGGATCCCTACTCCATGGTCGAATGGGAGCAGCGCTCGGCCCGCCTGAGCGACAGTGATGGCAAGGTCATCTTCGAGCAGGAGGGTATCGATGTGCCCGTGGCCTGGTCGCAGACCGCCACCAACATCGTGGTGCAGAAGTACTTCCGGGGAGCTATCGGCAGCCCGCAGCGCGAGAACAGCGTGCGCCAGCTGGTGGGGCGGGTTGTCGACACCATCACGCGCTGGGGTCGCGTGGGCGGCTACTTTGCCAGTGACGAGGACGCGCTGAGCTTCCACGACGAACTCGCGCACCTGCTGGTGACCCAGCGCGCATCCTTCAACTCACCGGTGTGGTTCAACGTCGGTGTCGAGGAGCACCCGCAATGCTCCGCCTGCTTCATCAACAGCGTGCAGGATTCGATGAGCTCCATCCTCACGCTGGCACACACCGAGGGCATGCTTTTCAAGTACGGGAGCGGCACCGGGAGCAATCTATCCTCGCTGCGCTCGTCGCGTGAGCAGCTCGTGGGCGGTGGTCTGGCGTCGGGACCGGTATCCTTCATGCGCGGCTTCGATGCCTTCGCCGGGGTCATCAAGAGCGGTGGCAAGACCCGGCGCGCCGCCAAGATGGTGATCCTCAACGCCGACCACCCGGATGTCCGCGACTTTGCCACCTGCAAGGCGCGCGAAGAGCGCAAGGCCTGGGCACTGATCGACGCCGGTTATGACGGCTCTTTTGGTGGCGAGGCCTACGCCAGTGTGTTCTTTCAAAACGCCAATCACTCGGTGCGGGTCACCGATGCGTTCATGGAAGCCGTGACCGACGACGCGGACTGGGACACCCATGCGGTGGTCGACGGCAGGCCTGTCGAGACCTTCAAGGCGCGCGCCCTGTGGCGCGAGATCATCGAGGCGGCCCACCAGTGTGGCGACCCCGGCCTGCAGTTCGACACCACCATCAACCTCTGGCACACCTGCAAGACCTCGGGGCGCATCAACGCCAGCAACCCCTGCTCCGAGTACATGTTCCTGGACGACTCGGCCTGTAACCTGGCCTCGCTCAACCTGATGAAGTTCCGCAACGCGAGCGGAGAGTTCGACGCCGAAGGCTTCCGTCACGCGGTGAGCCTGTTCATCCTGGCGCAGGAGATCCTGTGCGAGAACGCCAGCTACCCGACACCGGCCATTGGCCGCAACAGCCACGACTACAGGCCACTGGGGTTGGGCTTCGCCAACCTGGGGGCGCTGCTGATGGCCCAGGGCTTGCCCTATGACTCCGACGGTGGCCGCGCCCAGGCCGCTGCCATCACCGCCCTGATGACGGGCCAGTCCTACGCCACCAGCGCAGAGCTGGCGCGGGCCCGGGGTCCCTTTGCGATGTTCGTCAAGAACCGCAAGCCCTTCATCGAGGTCGTGCGCATGCACCGGCACGCGGTCGAGGGCATCGACGTGGCTCATGTGCCCGCTCCCCTGCTGTCGGCGGCGCGTCGGGCCTGGGACGAGGCGGTCGAGGGCGGCGAGGCTCATGGGCTGCGCAATTCTCAGGTCACGGTGCTGGCGCCCACCGGCACCATCGGCTTCATGATGGACTGCGACACCACCGGCATCGAACCCGACATCGCGCTGGTCAAGTACAAGAAGCTGGTGGGCGGCGGACAGCTCAAGATCGTCAACCACAGCATCCCCGAGACCCTGCAGCGCCTGGGCTATGACGCCGAGACCTGCGGCCGCATCCTCGCCTTTGTCGAGGAGAGCGGCACGGTCGAGGGCTGCCCGGAGCTCCAGGCCGAGCACCTGCCCGCGTTCGACTGCGCTTTCCGGCCCGCCAAGGGGACGCGCAGCATCGAGCCGCTGGGTCACGTGCGCATGATGGGGGCGGTGCAGCCCTTCCTGTCTGGCGCCATTTCCAAGACCGTCAACCTGCCCAACGACGCCACCATCGAGAGCATCGGCGAGATCTACCAGCAGGCCTGGAGACTGGGTCTCAAGTCCATCGCCATCTACCGCGATGGATCCAAGCGCATGCAGCCCGTATCCACCGGCAAGGACGAGAAGAAGGTCGTCGCCCCGGCCGCCGTCCACGACGAGAACGTGTTCAAGGCCTTGCGCCAGCGCCTGCCCGACGAGCGGCTGGCGGTGACCCACAAGTTCTCCATCGGCGGTCACGAGGGCTACATGACCGTGGGCCTGTACGAGAGCGGCAACCCGGGTGAGCTCTTCGTCACCATGAGCAAGGAAGGTTCGACCATCTCCGGCTTCATGGATGGCTTCGCCACCGCCGTGTCGCTGGCCCTGCAATACGGCGTGCCGCTCAAGGTCCTGATCGACAAGTTCAGCCATGCCCGCTTCGAGCCCTCGGGCTTCACGGGCAATCCGCACATCCCCTTTGCCAAGAGCATCACCGACTACATCTTCAGGTGGATGGGGCTCAAGTTCCTGCCTCCGGGGGAGCGGCCCTTTGACCCCACACAGGGGCAGGGTGACCTGTTCGCCAGCCCACCCGAGGACAGCGACCTGGCCGAGGAGAAGAAGAAGAGGCGCGAGAGCGACACGAGCTTCAAGCCCGACGCCATGGCCGCCCTGCACAAGCGCGAGGAAGAGATCTTCGCCACCCAGGCCGATGCGCCACCGTGCTCCGAGTGTGGTTCGATCATGGTGCGCTCGGGCGCTTGCTACAAGTGCCTCAACTGCGGCTCGTCGTCGGGTTGCAGCTGAGATCGCGCTGGTATCTTTCGGCTCATTTCCCCACTCCATCCGTGGCATAACGAACTGTGTTCTCGCTCGCCCACGCGTCGTGGCTGGCCAGGCTGGCTGCGCGCTGCCAGAAACGAGCGCCCTTGACACCCGGGGTTTGGGAGTGTGATGCCCATGCTGAGAAAGCTCTCACCGTTCTTGTTCCTGACTGTCGTCCTTGGGGTCGGCTGCTTGCCGGTGACGAACCAGGACGCCGGGGTCGAGGCCGGCCACGACGCCGGCACCCTGGCGCCGGTCTGGATTCACATTTTTCACACCGCCGACGAGCACGGCTGGCTGCAGCCCAGCGTGAGCAGCGACGGCGTGTACATCGCGGGCGGGGTCGCCAATCTCGTCGCCACCTGGAGGGATTCCTTTGGATTCGATCCCTCGCGCGATCTGCTGCTCAGCGGCGGCGACAACTGGGTTGGCTCGGCCATCTCCACCTGGTTTGACGGTGAACCCGCCGTCGCGGCCCTCAATGCCATGGGCTACCGGGCCTCCGCGGCCGGCAACCACGAGTTCGACAAGGGGACCGAACTTTTTTCCGCGCGCAGTGCCCAGGCTGCCTACCCCTACCTGGGAGCCAACGTGCTCCAGCGCAGCAGCGGCCAGATCCCGGATTTCCTGCAGCCCTGGGTGCTGCTCGAAAGCAGCGGCGTGCGAGTCGGTGTCCTGGGTCTGGCACTCCAGAACACAGCCACGGCGGTCAACCCCATCCAGGTCGCCGACCTGGAGTTCATCGACCCGGTCGAGACCGTCGACAGGGTGGTCCCGGACCTCCGCGCCGCCGGAGCCCAGGTCGTGGTGCTGCTGACCCACGAGTGCAGCAGCCGCGTCGCCGAAATCCTGGGCGCCATCAACGTCAAGGTGGACCTGGCCTTCGCGGCTCACTGCCACCAGCTCGATATCGCCGAGTTTCAGGGCATCCCCATCGTTTCGAGTGGACGTTTCTGGCGGGCCTTCAGCGTGTCGCACCTGCGCGTCGATACCGCCAGCGGCGAGGTCCTCGAAAGGCGCGTCTCGACCGGTGAACTGGTCTTCACGAGCGATTCGCCCAATCCGGTCGAGCCCGATCCGGGATTGTCCAGCCTTGTCGAGGGCTGGCAGCAGCAGCTTGACGACGTGCTTGCCGAGCAGGTCGGCTACACGACCAGCGGCATCGCCCAGGGCAGCGCGACGCAGACAAACTGGGTCACCGATGCCTGGCGCTGGGCGTTCCCGCAGGCGCAGGTCGCCTTGCAGAACGTCGGTGGCCTGCGGCAGGCCCTGGCACCCGGTCCCATCACCCGGGCCGACATCGTTGGCATGATGCCCTTCGACAACCTCATCTACGAGGTCCGCATCACGGGTGCCGAGCTGCAACAGAATCTGCTTGCTGGCCTGGCCTATTCCGCGAGTGCGCGCCCCGCCGTCTCGGGCCTGAGCTACGCGCAGAACGGCGACCAGCTCGACGTCACCCTGGATTCGGGAGCCGCCCTCGACCCCGTGGCCAGCTACCGCGTGCTGGTCAATGACTTCATGTACAACGGTGGCGGCGGATACCTGTTTGCCACCCAGGACCCCGATCCCCTCGACACTGCACAGAACTATCGACAGCCACTGCTCGACTGGTGCCTGGCGCACCCCAGCGATGCGGCCTCGCCGGTGGAGAGCCACCTCGACCCGGTGCCTCGGGGATAGAGCCCGGCCAGCGCGCGAATCGTGGAGCCGATGGCGGTTCTCTCCGCCGCTACAGAGGCGGCGGGTGCCTGGGGGATTCTTGATCGCCTGCGCGGCGAGGTGGTATGACAGCACGCACGGCGGTCGTTGTTGAAGGGGTGGCAGAGGTACTGGAGAACAGGTTCTGAGGGCTGGGGCCGACGTCAAGAACGCGGGAGTGAGGACGCAGCACAACGAATGCCTGCGCGTCTCTCGACTCCGGGAAACCAGATGAACAAGAGCACGATTCTCATTGTGGTCGCATTTCTTCTCGCCCTGGCTTCACTGGGGGCGGCCTACATGTACAGGACCTCGCGCAGTGAGCTCCTCGCGCAGGTGCAGCACAACGCAGAGCAGCTGGAGACCGCGCAGCAACAGCTCAAGGCAGCCAGCGAGAAGAATGCGGAGAATGAAAAGGCGCTGCTGGCGACGACAGAGAAGATGCAGAACATGTCAAAGGAACTCCAAACGGCCAACCAGTTCATCGAGGAGCAAAAAGAGAAAAACAGGGTCCACATCGCTCGTTGTGAGCTCAAGACCATCGCCAAGACCCTGGCGAAGGTGAAGAACTTGAGTGAAAGAAACCCTGGCAGATACGAGCTGACCGATATCCTGAACTTCATCGCCCACGGCACGCCGGCCCAGGGCGAGGATGGTGCACGCAAGGATATCGTGTACCAGGGCTCCTGTTTCATCCCGCCTGGAACGGTGACGAAGATCAATGAGATACCGATAGAGAACGCAGACGACATTGCCAAGAGCATGAAATCTGCCGAGGAAATCGTCATCCAGGTGGAGACGCCACAGGAGAATGGCTGAACCTAAAGCTGATCCATTGTTCTTTTAAGCACTCGAAGCAAAGCCAGCCTCAGCGCGGGAATCACTGCGAAGACCCCTGGACCGAACTCCTGCGCGTTGCTCGGCATGTGATACGAAAGCGCTTTGATTCGACCCTGTTTTGGGGCCCCGCCTTCACCGCCGCGTCTTTTCCTGCTGCAGGGTCCCGCACCCTGGAATCAAAGAGTGCCGACCTTGGGCTCGTCAGTCACCTGGGATCTTGATGCCCAGGCTCCGCATCGTTGCGGATGGTGCGGGGCCAGTCGTCGCCGCGATGGGGTGCGACGGCCGAAGGAATCGTCTACTCAAGACCCGCCGCGGCGATCTCGGCAGCGAAGGCCTTGCCGAGCTCGCTGTCGAGCTCGTGCGTGCAGGTAGCCAGAAAGACCTCGTCGCTGTCCTGGAAGGCACGCTCCATGCGCTCGGCGGCGCGCTGCACCTTGGAGGCGGTGGGTGCGGGGTCCAGCCGGGCCTTCTCGGCGGCGACCACCAGCTGGTTGCGGAAGAACAGGCAGCGGGCGTGGCTGGCGGCCAGCTCCTCGCTGCCACAGACCAGGGCGCGGTCGGCGCGGGTCTCGTCGAGCATCTGCAACAGCTGGGCGGCGGGCATCACGCCGGGCCCGGTGGCGTCACCGAGCTTGCGGTAGTGCCCGGCGTAGACCGCGATTGAGGTGCAGGCGCCCAGGGTCGCGACGGCGGCGGCACTCGCCAGCAGCGCCAGGGGTCTGCACCACCGCGGGCTCATGCACCACCCTCGCCCGGTCGTGCCAGGGCTGCGGCGGCCGCGGGTGCCAGCAGCAACTCGCCGGACTCGAACAGGTTGTGCACGTAGCGATCGTCGGCGCTGGGGTTGACCGCGGCGCCGGCGAGCCAGGCGGCGCCGGCCACGACGGCGCCTAGCACGGCGATGGACAGCACCACCAGGCCGATGACGACGCACAGCTCGCCGTCTCCGCCACTGCAGCCGCCAAGGATCTCGGCGCCGAGCTGGAACAGGATCCAGGCGGTCCAGGCGGTGACCGCACTGACGTTCTCGGCGCCGGACTTGAACTGGGCGCGGCCGGCCAGCACCCGCTCGAAGCGCCGGCCCACCACCGAGGTGGCCTGGTACGAGGAGGACCACAGCTCCACACCGGCCAGCTGCTGCGGGGTGGTCTGTGCCGGGGCCTGCCCCGGGCGGCACAGTACCGCGATCAGCCCGTTGTCCGGGGTCGAGTGCAGCCCACAGCCGGGCAGCGGCAGGGTGACAGGGCGGCGGCGGATCTCGGCGGCGACGCTGCCGTCCTCGCCGGGACGGATCACCGCCACTTCGCTGTACTCGCCCTCCTGCTCGACAGTGGGGCCCTTGCCGCTGAAGCGCAGCACCACCACGTCGCGCAGCAGCTCGGCCTCGATCTGTGCCACCAGCGCGTCGGCGTCGCCGAGCGCCCGGGTCAATCGCTGCGCCGGGTGCTCGTCACCGCCTGGGTGGGTCAGCACCACCCGCATCGCCGCGTCCAGGCGCATGAGTTCGGGCAGCAGCAAGGTCTCGGCCTGGGCGAGGATCCGATCCGGCGTGCCGTAGCCCGGTGCCAGCCGCTCCACCCGCTCCAGCAGGGCCTGCACCTGCTCGTTCTGCAGCGCCTCGTCGAGGGTACCCAGGTAGCGCTGGGCCTCCTCGGCGGCTGCTCGCACCAGGTCCTCGCTGCTGCGCGCCTGGGGCCGATTGATCAGTACTGCCGGCAGCGCTTGCTCGAACAACAACGCGGCCAGTCGGGTGGCGATTGACTCGCCACGTGGCAGCGCCAGCTGGGCGCGGTGCAGCAGGTCGAGGGCGGGCTCCAGGCCCAGCATCAGCCGGGTCGACAGCAGCAAGCCGGTGCGCGCCCGCTCGACGTCGGTCGCCGCGCCCTTGCTCTGCTGAGCGCAGCGCAGCAGCAGGGCGTAGACCAGCGGCGCGTCGGTGCCAAACGGGAACGGCTGCCAGCGGGCGTCGAGGAACTCGGCCGAGCGCAGCGTCGGCACGGCCATGTCGCAGCGCCCCTGGGCCATGTCCAGCAGGGCCAGCAGGGTGGTCGACAGCACCCGCTCGTGCGGCCGGCCGCGGTAGGGCTTGTCGGCGTCGGCGCTGAAGGCGACGTTGAGGTTGGCCGGGTCGCTGAGGTCCTCGAAGCTGGCGTGGGCAGCCTCGAGCAGGGCACGGGCGTCGTCCTGCGCCGCCGCCGCGGGCAGGGCGCTCCGTAGTAGGGTGTAGCTCTGCTCCAGCGCCAGCAGGGTGGCGTTGGTCGGATCCTCCTGCATGCGCTGCTCGATCTCGGCGCGCTCGCTGCGCACACCGCGCCGGCTGCGCTCGAGCAGGTTCTGGGTGCTGTGCGGACAGCCGACGACGACGAGCTGGGCCGTCAGCAGGCCGAGCAGCGCCGCTTTTACCAGGGTCCCCGGCAGGGTGGGGGGCCGTCGCATCGATCGGGCCATGGCCCCCTACGGCTGCTGCGCCAGGCGCTGAAGGCTCTGCATCACCAGAGAGTGGACCAGCGGCCGTAGCGACACCGCGCCGACGTTGGGCCGGCTGGCCAGCGCCAGCAGCGCGCCGTCCGAGGTGCGGATCACCCGGCCGACATACAGCGCACCGGCCAGGCCCTCGCCGGTCTGCAGCGAGATCAGCAGCTCAACTCCCGAGGGGGTGAGCTGGTTGAAGCTGGCCACGCTGTTGCTGTCGGCGGCGTTCTGCTCGGCCGCCATGATCTTGGCGGCGTCGGCCATGCTCACCTCCTTGAGGGTGATGCCGGCGTCGAGCAGGGCGGCGACCGTCGTCTGCAGCATCTCAGCCTCGGCGGCTGGGGTGGGCCGCACCGCCCAGGGCCGCGAGGCCTCGGGGACCACCCGGGTCTGGTCGTAGGGGATGCCGGCGATCTGACCGCTGGTGTAGGCCGCGCCCGCGGGCCGGGCCAGGGGCAGCTGGTAGTAGGCACCGATGACGCCGAAGCTGGGCTTGCCGGCGCGCTCGTTGAGCTGCCGCAGGCTGTCCACGGAGATGCCGTCCGGGGCCGCGATCACCTCATGCTTGGCGATGGTCGGGGCGACCGGCTTGCGGGACTGCTCGTCGGGCAGGGGCGCGGTCTGCACCCGGCCCGGACCACAGGCCACGGCGCCGAGCATCACGATCAGAAGGCTCGCTCGCAGGAACATGGCAACCTCATGCGGGGGGCGCGCCCCCTTGTCTCACCGTCAACCACCGGGCCGCCAGGCGACGACCTCGCTCCGACACCGCGCCGCGCCTCAGCGCTGCCGCAACAGCAGCCGCACCTTGGCGCCGGGCTGGTACACCCCGGGCATGTCCCAGACGGTCTCCTGGCGCGGCTCGAGGGGCACGTCCTGGTAGTTGGTCATGTCCAGCCGGGCGCCGTTGGCGTCGAGGATCTCGATGGCGATCTGCGCCGCCACCGTGGCACCGGTGCGGTTGTGCAGGGTGACCTCGATGCGGCCGCCGTCGCGCTGCTCGATGTCGACCCGCAGGACCTCGATCTCAGCGCAGACCGTGCCGCGCGGGCAGTGCACCTCGCCCCACTCGAAGTTCTGGGTCACCGGATTGTCGACGGCCTGCTCGATGCTGGTGCGGGCGTAGCGCGCCTGGGCGCAGCCCAGCATGGTCGCTGCCACGAACAGAGAGCCAAGGATTCTCAACATGAATGGACCCCGTGCGGTTACTGGTAGACGACGCCCGTCGAGCCGGCCTTCTTGGTCTCGTAGTCGCCGACCCACAGGATGCCGCCGGTCTCGGCCTCGATGAGCTGGAAGGTGTAGACGATGTAGTCGCTGTTGCCCTCGCGAGTGGCCTTGGACAGCGCGCGCATCTCGCCCTTGAGCAGGTAGTCGGCGCCGGCCATGGCGGCGGTGCTATTGCCCGTGTCGTACATGCCGGCGCGTTTCTTCTCGCGCTCGGCTATCACCTCCTGCTCGCTGTCGCGGGCCAGGAACATGAAGCGCCCGCGGGCGTTGTTGACCAGCTCCTTGACCAGCTTGTTCTGCAGCAGCTTGGGATCGACCCGGAACCGGGTCTGGTTGTCGATCGGCAGTACAGCGATGCGCGGCGTGGCGCCGCCCTCGGGCCAGCGGATGCCGGCGATCTCCCGCGACATGCGCTCGGCGATGGTGCGGATGTCACCGGACTCGGTGCCGGTGCCGCCCAGCGCGTCGTCCGCATCGGGGTCCAGGACCTTGGTCTTGCCCTGGGAGGTGGTGTAGCAGGCGGTCGAGGACAGCAGCAGTGCGCCGATCGTGGCGGCACTGGCCATCCAGGGGATACGGTGGATCCGGGTGCGCATGAACCACTCCTCGCGTCATGTGTCTGCCAGACGCCTTGGGGCGATGGTTATTCAAGATGTCGGCAGTGACAAGCGTGCTCGGACCGGATCTCTCCGAGATCGTTGACGTGGCGAGAAACACTCCAGAAGCTTTTCGGTCAGCAGGCGGTGCTCGCCGTCGCTGATCGCCCGCGATGCCAGCAGGCCAAGAAAGGCGCGCTCGGGGTCGCGATTGAACGCGAACTTCTGCAGCTTGGTGCCGCGGGCAAGCACCCAGCTGCCGAAGAACATCGCCTTCGCAGCGTCTCGTAGTGTCCACGGTCCGCCGGGATCTGGCAGGTCCGCGTTCGGCCACAGGCCCATGGTGTAGAAGTGAGGGGCTTTCTGCCAGGCATCCCCAGCCGAGCTTGAAGCCCACGCGCTTGGCAAAGATGTCGTCGGTGTACTGGTGCACGCGCTGGAAAATGAGATGGTCGAGAACGAACCAGCTGAACACCAGGCGGAGCGTCGGCAGGGTCTGCTCGGCGACGACTCTCGCAAGACAGGGAGGCCGCGCCGTCGACCGGCGTGTTGACCCTGAACTGCGGACGCTGCTAGCCTCCCTCGCACCCCGATGACAAGACCGAGCCAGGGCTTCTCGATACTCATTCCGGCATACCAAGCCGAGGCCACCCTGCCACTGGTGCTGCAGCGGATCGCCGACGAGGTGTGGCAGCGGGTGACCACCGTCTGGATCGTGGACGATGCCAGCCGCGATGGCACGGCCGAGCAGATCCGCACCCACGCCAGGCAGCAACCCAAGATCGAAGGCGTCTTCCTGCCTCGCAACCTGGGCTATGGCGGTGCCTGCAAGCAGGCGCTGCGGCGCATCCGCGCGCAGCCGGTCGAGCATGCGGTGTGTGTGCACGCCGATGGCCAGTATGCGCCGGAGGAACTTCCTCGGCTGCTGTCGACGCTGGCCGGGCGAGACCTCGATGTTCTGCAGGGTTCGCGCCTGGCGTCGGGGACCGCTCTGTCCGGCGGCATGCCCATTTACAAGTACCTGGCTGGCCGCGCGCTGACCGCCATCGGCAACACCGTGCTCGGCCTGCAGATGACCGACTACCACAGTGGTTACATGGTCTACGGGAGACGAGCGCTCGACCTCGTCCCATTCGACCGTCTGTCCAACAGCTTTGACTTCGACCTCGAGGTGATCGCGGCTGCACGCGCGCTTGGGCTGTCCATCGGCGAGGCGCCCATACCGACGCGCTACAGCGACGAGGTCTCGCACCTTCGCGTCATCCCGTATGGACTGCGCGTGTTGCGCGTACACTGGCGCTACGCCGGTGGATACTACCGCCGGATGCTGCAACAACCACCTGGAGGAGCATCGGTATGACCGCCCGCGTGCTACTTGTCGCACCGCCCAGCGTTCAACTCGCCTATGCCGGCCTCAAGAAGGCCAGCATCGCCCGCGTGCACCCGCCGTTGTCGTTGCCGATGCTGGCGGCTCGGGTGCGCGACCGGGCGACCGTCCGCATCCTGGACCTCAACGTCGAGCCACAGCCGCAGCTCGCGCTGGCCAGCGCGCTCGAGTCATTTCGACCGACGCACGTGGGCGTGACCGGAGTGACCCCGCTGTACCCGTCCATGCTGGAGATCCTGCGCACCGTCAGGCGCATTGACCCGGCGATCGTGACCATCGCAGGCGGCCCGTTTGTCTCGGCCCTGCCCGAGGAAGTCGTCGCCACCACCCTGGTCGACTGCGTCGTGATCGGCGAGGGCGAGGAGACCTTCGCCGAGCTGCTCGAGCGACCACTCGCCGAGGTGCGCGGCATCTGCTACCTGGCGGACGGCGCACCGCGGCGAACCGCCGTCCGGCCGCCCATCGAAGACCTCGACCGCCTCCCCCTGCCGGCCTGGGATCTGTACGACCTGAGTCGCTACCGTGCGCCAGTGGTGGTCGAGCGTCATCCTCCGGCCGCGCTGGTCGAGACCACGCGCGGTTGCCCGCACAGCTGTGTCTGGTGCTCGAAGATCCCGTTCGGCTCGACATTCCGCGTCAAGTCGCCGGAACGGGTGGTCGAGGAGTTCCTGTATCTGAAGCGCATCGGGTTTCGCGAGGCACATGTCGAGGACGATGGCTTTTCCGAGAACCTCAAGCACGCCAAGGAGGTCTGCCGCGCCCTCATCGCTGCGCGCATCGACCTGCCCTGGAACCTGCTCAACGGCATCCGCGTCGATCGTTTCGACGATGAGCTGGCCGGGCTCCTCGCGGCTGCGGGGTGCTACCAGTGTGGATTTGGCATCGAGACCGGCAACGACGCTGTGCGTGGCGAAGCTGGCAAGCGCGTGGTGGGCAGCGACATCCGGCGAGCCCTCGACATCGCCCGGCGCCACGGTCTGGAGTCCATGGGCTACTTCATCATGGGATTGCCCAACGAGACCGAGGCCTCGCTGCGGGAGACCATCGAGTTCATGTGCAGCCTCCCGCTCGACTACGTCAAGATCTCGACCTTTGTGCCCTTTCCGGGGTCGCGCATCTTTACTGAACTCGAGCAGGCCGGCCGCATCCTGACCCGCGACTGGGGCCTCTACCTCCATCACGATGTCCAGCACGAGGTCTTCAGACACGAGGTGCTGACGAAGGCGGTCCTGGCCCGTTACTATCGAGAAGCCTATCGCCGCTTCTACCTGAGGCCGCCCTACATGCTGCGCCAGCTTGCGAAAGGTATTCGCAAAGGCATGCTGCGGCGCATGGCCGCAGACTTCATAGCGACCAAGTGGTAGCGCAGTACCGCATCGCGGTTGCGCTCTCGTCGTGGCGCCCTGGCGGGACCGTCTGGCAACATTGACCGGTGGCACCAGCAGTCGCTATTCTGGCGCGTCTTTCGTGTCGTTGACGTGGAGACCGGGATCGCGCGGAGGGAGTCGATGGTGGGCAGGAGGATCTTGATCACCGGCGGCCTCGGCTTCATCGGATCCTACCTCGCCGAGCACTTTCTCGAGAACGGCGACCGTGTGACGATCGTCGACTCGCTCGTCTCTAACGTTGTCGAACCGGCGTTTTTCGACGTCAAGTATCCAGAAGTCCACATCGTCCAGTCCTCGGTCGCCGATCACTTTGCCACCACACCGGACCTGACCGGCTACGACCTGTTCATTCACGCGGCCAGCCTGGTTGGCCCGGCCAGCCTGATCGACGACGCTGGATCCATCGGCTCGGACATCGTGCTGTCGACGGCGTGCATCATCGAGCAGTGCCGGAAGGCGGACATCCCCCTGCTCCACTTCTCGTCGGCCGAGGTGTATGGCCGCAGCGGGGTACTCGATGAGGCGCACGAGATCCGCGTGCCGCCTTACTACAACGCGCGCATTGAGTACGCGCTGGCCAAGCTGACCAGCGAGGCCATGATCAGCAACAGTCAGCACCGAGGGCTGCGCGCGATCGTGATCCGGCCGTTCAACGTGGCGGGTCCTCGGCAAAGCCGGGCGGGCGGATTCGTGCTGCCCACCTTCGTGCAGCAGGCGCTGGGCGGCAGGCCGCTCACGGTGTTCGGCAGTGGCCAGCAGACACGCGCCTTCCTCGGTATCGATGATCTGGTCCAGTTCGTGGCGCAGCGAATCGACAACTGGCCGGCCGAACCCTTCACGATCTACAACGTCGGCAACCCCGACAACGCGACCACCATACAGGCGCTGGCCGAGCGTGTGATCCGCTTGCTCGGCAGCCGGTCGACCCTCGTCCAGGTCGATCCCAAATCGGTCTATGGCCCACTCTACTTCGAGGCCGAGAGCTTCGAGAAGGTACCGGCCATCGGCAAGGCGAGAGCACTGGGCTGGGAGCCCCGGCAGACTCTCGATGACACCATCCGGCAGTGCGCTGCCTACTACAGGGACCACCGCGATCCGCGAGGGCGCGATGCTCGCACCTAGGCCGATCCGCAGCGCGCTGGTGATCGCGCCGCATGCGGACGACGAGGCGATCGGTGCGGGGGGCCTGATCGCGCGGCTGACGGCGGCCGGCGTGCCGGTCACGGTTCTCTTCGCAGTCGTCGACGGTTTTCATCACCACGGGCTTGAGCAGCCTTCGACCCTGGAGCAGCGTCAGCAGGAGATCGCGGCAGCAGCTGCCATCCTGTCCTTCGAGTACGAGGTGGCCTACCTGGGCCGCGACTTGATCGAGAAGCTGGATACGGTGCCCCAGCGTGAGCTGGTCGATCTGTTCGAGGCCAAGCTCGATCAGGTCCGGCCGGACCTGCTGCTTCTGCCGCACGGCGTCGACTACGACCAGGATCATCGTGCTTGCTTCCAGGCCGCTTTCGCTGCGGCCCGACCCATCCCGGAGACGCTGGGCAAGTTCTTTCCACGACGGGTCCTGACCTACGAGAGCCCCAAGCTGGGCTGGTCCGAGCAGCCGTTCCAGCCGTCCATGTACTGGGAGATCTCGGATCAGCTCGAGACCAAGTGCAGGGCGATCGCTGCATATCAGACACAGCTGCGGTCTGCCCCACACATCCGCAGCCTGGACAGCATCCGCGATCTCGCGCGCATGCGTGGTCGCGAGGCTGGCGTCGTGAGTGCCGAGGCCTTCTCGCTGCTGCGCTGGGTCGACTGAGGGCGCCACCCGCGATCGGGCCTGGCGCAGCGCGCACTCCTGAATCGGAGCACCCTCACTTCTGTAGCGTGGACTCCGGCATGGGCTCGGTGCGGTCGTGGTAGGGCTGCAGCGTCGGGGGGCCCTGGTACTCCGGCGGCGGAACGAGCCACCAGATCTGGCGGTCCCCGAAATATGCGATGAGCTCGGCGTTGCGCTCGGCGCCCATGTCCCGCGCCCACACCACCGCAGACGCGTCGATGTCCGGTGCGTTGTAGACCCACTCCCGGTGGACGCTGTGACCCCCTGGGTAGTGAACGATGATCAGGTGCCGGCCTGATGCCGCCAGGTGCTGCTCGATGCGCTGCCGTTCGTGGCACCACGAGCGGGAGGCGAGCTGTGGCTCCCGGCCAGCCTCCAGCGCACGTCCTGCTCCGACGAAGAGGCAGGCCAGGGCTACCAGCAGCGGGATCCCGCGGCGTGCCAGCCGGCGCGTCACTTGCACGCTGGCAAGTAGCCGCACCGTGGCGACCAGGAGCAGCAGTGTCGCCGCCACAAAGGGCGAGAAGTGACGGATCTCGTGCCAGGGCGGCATCATCTGGGCGACGAAGCCCACCCCAAACGATGCCAGGGCCAGGCGCAGGCGCCGGAACCGCACCAGGAGCGGGATCAGCAAAAGCACGACAGGGCCGAGCGGCGCAAAGTAATAGGAGACCGATCCGGTCCAGACATCGAGCAGGCGCCTGTGGATGTAGTAGGGGATTTCACGCGCGCTATGCAGCTGCGGCGTGGGCACGAAGTTGACGTTTGCCATCTTCTGGAACACATCGTGTCGGAACTCGACCGGACGCGACTTGCCACCCACCCCGAGGAGATCGAGCAACGGCATGCTGCGAGCCATGTAGGTCTTGGCGTAGGCGCTGTAAGGAAGCTCGAACACGGAGCCTGTGATGCGCAGGTTGCTCCACAGGAGGAACGACAGCCCGAGACCCACGCTCAGCGCGATGGGGAGGGTGGCGCGCAGTACTCGACGCACCCGCACCGGCGGTGCCAGCCGAACCCCCCAGGCGACCAGCGCGATTGCGACCGGTAGGCTCGCTGCCAGCCCCTCGTAGGGCCGGGTGTTGGCCAAGATGGCCAGACCGGCACCAAGCAACAGACCGTCGCGCAGGCGATCACGACGACGCAGCCAGCCCAGGCCTCCAAGCAGGAGCGCGCTCCCCAGCCCCGCCACCGACGGGCCCCAGTAGGTCTCCGTCCAGTCACCCCAGGTCCCCAGGCAGAACAGGGTGATCAGGCCACCGAACAACGCCCAGCGTGGGCTGGTCCAGGCCAGCAGCATCCAGTACAGCGCTGCGATCATCAGGGCGCTCGCGATCCACACCCCCACGATCGGCTGGCCGGTGAGCGTGATGCCGAGCGCCATGGCCAGGCTCTGGCCAGGCGGCTTCGCGCTTGCGTAGGTCGGTTGCGAGAGCACGTAGATGGTCTCGAAGTGCTGCCACAGAGGGTGCGGTGGGTTGCTTAGCCGTCCCTGCGCGAGGGTCTGCGCGCCGAACAGCAGGCCGTACTCGTCATGCACGGACGGGACCGGGACGCCGTAGGGGATGAGGGCGGCCGCGCTCACTGCCAGCGATGAGAGTGCGAGCGCGAGCATGCATGCTCGACGTCGCGCGGCCAGGTGGCCCCAGGTGCGCCAGATGGTCTTCACCGCACGGTCCAACGGGCCCCCTTGGTCTGCCTGCGCCCGGTGCCGACCGTCGCCACTCAGCTCCAGGGCAGCGCGCCCAGCAGCCGCAGTAACAGGCCCTTGTGCGCATGCAGACGATGCTCTGCCAGTTTGTAGACCGCGGACCAGCGGTCGTCCATCGCCTCGTCCAGCACCTTTGTGGGCTTGCCCCGATTCAGTGGACAGTATTTCTACGCTGCTCGCTTCAACTCCAGTCCTGGATTCTCATACTTCACTGCGCTCGCATTGCGGTTCGACGCGTCGGGTCGATCGCAGCTGCAGGTGTTCGCGATGTCATCGGCGATCGCGCACTCGCGGAACGACGCGTGGCCCACGCGCCTCGGTAGCAGATCTCATCCTTGAGCGTCGACAGGCAGCTCTCGGCCACCGCGTTGTCCCGGCAGTTGCCCTTGTGGCTCATGCATCGAAGTCCAGCACCAACTCCTCGGACGGCGCCGCGCAGCAGAGGTGATGGCGCCTCCGTCAAAGAAGACTCCGACGCGGTGACGTCAGCTCGTGGCGAGGAACGAGCGGTCCGGGGTCGCTTTCATCGGGGCTGGTCTCTGTGTCGGTGACCAAGAAAATCAGTGACGACGTGATGGTCCGCCCTCCCTGGTCATGATCGATGCAGGTTAGAGGTCGAAATACAGCTCGTACTCGTAGGGGTGCGGACGCACGTGCACGGCGTCCACCTCCAGGGTGCGCTTCATCTTGAGGTAGCTGTCGATGAGTTCGCCGTCGAACACGCCGCCGGCGGTCAAGAACGCCCGGTCCGCATCCAGGGCGGCCAGCGCGTCCTCGAAGCGCATGGGCACGTCCTTGAGCTTGGCCTGCTCCTCGGCGGGTAAAGCGTAGGCATTGGCGTCGATGGGACCGAAGCCCATGGCGCTTGGATCCATCTTTTTCTGCACGCCCTCGAGTCCGGCCATGAGCTGGGCCGCGATGATCAGATAGGGATTCGCCGTGGCGTCGGGCATACGGTACTCGACCCGGGCTTCGCGCTCGTTGACCGCGTAGGCGGGGATGCGCAGCGCGCTGGAGCGGTTGCTCAGGCCGAAGAACAACTTGACCGGTGCCGCCAGGTTGGGGGCGAAGCGCCGGTACGAATTGGTGCTGGCGTTGCCTATGGCCATGAGCGCTGGCGTGTGCTGCAGCAGACCGCTCAGGTACTGCAGCGCCAGGGTGTTGAGGCCGCCGTAGCCGTCACCAAAGAACAGGGATTTTTCGCCGCTGCTCAGGTACTGGTGGAAGTGCATGCCACTGCCCGCGTGCCCGTGGAAGGGTTTGGGCATGAAGGTCACCAGCTTGCCCAGCTCGAGGGCGGTGTTCTTGATCAAGTACTTCATCAGCAGCATCGAGTCGGCGGTGCGCACCGGGGTGTCGAACAGCAGCTCGATCTCGACCTGGCCAGGCGTGCCCAGCTCGTGGTGGTGGTACTTGACCTTGATGCCAGCCTCCTCGATGCGCTGGACCATCCGCTCGCGGACCTCGGTGTAGCGGTCGAGAGGCGCGTCGGCCTGGCCGATCTTCTCGAAGCCGGACACTCGGTACAGCGAATCCTCGGCTTCGCCCCAGCCCAGACCGTTGGCCTGCACGCTGAAGTAGGACTCGCCGGGGCTGGTGCCGTAGCTGGCACCATCGAGCACGTAGAATTCGAGCTCGGGCATGAACAGCGCGTGACCGCCAAGCTTGAGCGAGGCCAGGTGCTGCTCGGCCTTCTGGCAGATGTAGCGCGGGTCCCTGGGGTAGCGGTTGCCCTGGTTGTCGAGCATGTCGCAGATGAAGGCCAGGGTGGGGCGGGCGTGGAAGGGATCGATGAAGCCGGTGGCGACGTCGGGGCGCACCTTCATGTCGCCCTGCTCGACCGTGCGGAACCCGGGATAGGGCGACAGCGAGATGCCCGTGCCCTCGCTGAACACGCGCTCACTGATGGTGGCGGCGGAGTAGGTCATGCGCCGCCAGCGCCCCTGCAGGTCCACCACCTTGAGCTCGACCTGCTCGATGCCCTCGCTGCGGATGTACTCGAACACGTCCTGGATGCTCGCGAACATGCCTCACTCCTGTGTTCTCGGGACGAATGCCCGGATGCGGGACACACCGCTGCCGCGTTGCAGGGGTGGCTCGCGTGGCGCCGGATTATGGGTGCGAACAGGGGGTGAGGCAAGCTGCTGCGCGGCCGGGCTCAGGACTCGACGTCGCCGAGTTCTCCGCGCTGCGCGCGTGCGATCCACTCGCGGATCTCGCGCTCCACCACGTTGAGGGCGCGTGACCGGAAGGGCCTGAGCAGCAAGGGCACGTCCATGTCGATCTCGACGGAGCGGGGGGTGAGCTTGAAGCCCCCTCTCACGGTGGAGCCCAGCGCCGAGAACGCGATCTCGGCCCTGTCGTCGCCGTTCCAGGACAGGCGCGGGTTGTATTCTGCGAAACGCTCGACATAGCTTCCGAGGGCGTGGCGGATCACACGGCGGGCAAGCTGCAGCTCGAGGCCGTGGTGGACGCTGTGCTTCATGGCCCACAAAATAGCTGGCCTGACGGGCACCGCCAGGATTTTTTCGCACGCGCTGTGTTGTGAAGGCTGGTGTAAACTCCTGCCATGCTGCGCTCCATCCTTGGCTGGCTGCTGCTCGCCATCGGTCTCGTGGGCTTCGCTGTAGAGTGCGATCATCTGATCTCCGGCACCGGTGACGGACCTGTCCTGGGTTTTGTGCTGGCTGGCATCTTCGCGGCTGGTGGCACGGCCCTGCTGGGTTCGATTCGTCGGCGCAAACGCCTGCGACAGGAACCGAGCGCACTGGCTGTGCCGACCGCCGAGTCGCTCGAACCGGCCATCTTCAGGCTGGCGCGGGATCGCAGCGGTCGCATCTCCGCGGGCGAGGTGTCGGCAGAATTCAGCGTCAGCTTTGACCTGGCACACCAGGCGCTGGAGCGCCTTGCCCTGCGCGAGGCCTGTCAGGTGATGGTCAATGAGGCAGGTGCCACCCTGTATCGTTTTGCCGAGTTCGAGGGAGTGGACGGCAAGCGCGATCTCCTCGAGTAGCCGCTGCGCCGCATGCTGACGCGTCCCCGCGTCCGCGCTACATCCCTCTCACGTTCAGTGCTTGGGTTCCGCGCACCCGCGCCAGCGAGGATTTCATGTTCTTCGAGCAGTTCAAGCAGCAGCTTCCTGACGCCGATCCGCTGGAGACCAAGGAGTGGGTCGACTCCCTCGACGAGGTGGTGCAGCGCGGTGGCAAGACCCGCGCCCAGTACCTGCTGTACAAGATGCTCAAGCGCGCGCGCATGCTGCACCTGGACATGCCGCCGACGACGCAGACGCGCTACGTCAACACCATCAGCCCCGAGCAGGAACCGGCCTTTCCCGGAGACGAGGACCTGGAGCGCCGTATCCGACGCCTGGTGCGCTGGAACGCGGTCGCCATGGTGCACCGCGCCAATGTGCGCCACGCCGGCCTGGGGGGGCATCTGTCGTCCTACGCCTCGGCAGCCAGCCTGTACGAGGTCGGCTTCAACCACTTCTTTCGCGGACCCGCCGCCGAGGGTGGGGGTGACCACGTCTATTTTCAGGGCCACTCGGCACCCGGGATCTACGCCCGGGCCTTTCTCGAGGGCCGATTGAGCGAGGACCAGCTCGACCACTTCCGTCGCGAGAGTGGTGGTCACGGCCTGTCGAGTTATCCGCACCCGCGCCTGCTCCCCGATTTCTGGGAGTTTCCCACCGTATCCATGGGGCTGGCGAGCCTCAACGCCATCTATCGCGCACGCTTTTTGCGCTACGTGAACGGCCGAGGCCTGGCCGACACATCAAGGAGACGGGTCTGGGCCTTTCTTGGTGACGGCGAGATGGACGAGCCCGAGTCCCTGAGTGCCCTGTCCCTGGCTGCCCGCGAGGGACTGGATAACCTGATCTTCGTCGTCAACTGTAACCTCCAGCGCCTGGACGGCCCGGTGCGCGGCAACGGCAAGATCATCCAGGAACTCGAGAGCATCTTCCGCGGCGCGGGCTGGCACGTGCTCAAGGTGCTGTGGGGTCGTGAGTGGGATCCCCTGCTGGCCCAGGACGTCGACGGCGCGCTGGTACACAAGATGAACGAGACCCTGGATGGCGACTGGCAGCACTATGCGGTCGAGAGTGGGGCCTACATTCGCGAGAACTTCTTCGGTCCGGATCCGCGCCTGCAACAGCTCGTGGCCGGGCATTCCGACGACGACCTGGTGCGGCTGCGCCGCGGTGGTCACGACTACCGCAAACTCTACGCGGCCTACAAGGTGGCGGTGGAGCTCGAGGGCAAACCCGTGGTGATCCTGGCCCAGACCGTCAAGGGCTGGACCCTGGGTGGCGACGTCGAGGGGCGCAACGTCACCCACCAGATCAAGAAGCTCAGTGAGCAGGAGCTGCGTGTGTTCCGCGACCGCCTGCAGCTTCCCATCCCCGACGACAAGATCCAGCAGGCACCGTATTTTCACCCGGGCCCCGAGAGCGAGGAGATGCAGTACCTGCTCGAGCGGCGACGCGTGCTCGGAGGCCCCGTCCCGTCGCGCCGGGTGGTGCAGGTTCCGCTGAGCTTGCCCGCAGCGCCGCTGTACGCGGAGTTCCAGCAGGGGACTGGCGACAAGCTCGAAGTCTCGACGACCATGGCCGCGGTGCGACTGCTGCGCAAGCTGATGAAGGACCGCGTGCTGGGCCCCCACATCGTACCCATCATCCCCGACGAGGCGCGGACCTTTGGCATGGATCCGCTGTTCAGCGAGTTCAAGATCTACAGCCCCGTGGGCCAGCGCTACACGCCGGTGGACGCCGAATTTCTGATCTCATACCGCGAGGCCAGCGACGGGCAGATCCTGCAGGAGGGCATCAACGAGGCGGGCGGCCTGGCCTCGTTCACGGCAGCGGGCACCAGCCACAGCAGCCTGGGCGTGCCCATGGTTCCCTTTTTTCTCTTCTACTCCATGTTCGGCTTTCAGCGCGTAGCGGACCTGATCTGGGCCTTCGCCGATGCCCGCGGACGCGGCTTCCTGCTCGGCGGCACCGCAGGCCGTACCACCCTGAACGGGGAGGGATTGCAGCACCAGGATGGCCACTCCTTGCTCTTCGCCTCCACCGTTCCCTCCTGTCTGGCCTATGACCCGGCCTTTGCCTACGAGGTCGCGGTCATCGTCGAGGACGGCTTGCGGCGCATGTTCGAGCACGGCGAGGACGTCTTTTACTACCTGACCCTGTACAACGAAGCGCACACCATGCCGGCCATGCCCGAGGGCAGTCGCGATGGCATCCTCCGGGGGCTGTACCGGGTTCAGCCGGGCAGGGGCGACGGCACGCACCGGGTGCAGTTGCTCGGTTCGGGCCCCCTGCTGCGCGAGGCCCTGCGGGCCCAGGCCATCCTCGCGGACAGGTTCGACGTGACCGCGGACGTGTGGAGCGCGACCTCTTACGGCGAGCTCCGGCGGGACGCCCTGAGCTGCGAGCGCCACAATCGCTTGCAGCCGAGCACGGCGCCGCGCGTGCCCTTCGTGACACAGCAGCTTCTCGAGACCGCGGGACCTGTGGTGGCCGTCAGCGACAACATCCGCAGCGTGCCCGACCTGATCGCGCGCTGGGTCCCCCGGACCTTCGTGACCCTGGGTACCGATGGTTTCGGCCGCTCGGATACCCGCGAGGCCCTGCGTCGCTTCTACGAGGTCGACGCCGAGCACATCACCCTGGCCGCGCTGTCGGCCCTGGCCCGCGAAGGAAGCCTGCGTGTCGAGACAGTGTCCGAGGCTCTGGCTACACTGGAACTCGACCCGTCCGTCGAGGACCCGTTCCACTCGACGCGCTAGCATCGGGAAAAATTTTGCTAGATTGTGGGTCCTGACCGGAGGATCCATGGCCCGCTGCGCGAACTGCCATCAGCACATTCACTACGGGCGTTACTGGTGGAGCCTGCTCGGCAACGCCGGGCGCAATGCGCGCTCACGACCCAAGATCTCGCCCATCATCACCTGTGGCCACTGCGGTCAGGACAACCTGCAGCAGGTCAAATTCGTGGCCCTGCAGTTCCTGCTGCTGGTGCTCGGCGTGTTCGTCCTGCTCGTCGAGGCCGGGGACGAGCTGCGCGAGCGGCCCTTCTTGATCGCGTACTTCCTGGGCCTGTATCTGGTGGTCGAGTTTCTGTGGTGGACCCTCGTGGCCAGACTCAAGAAACTCGGCGAGTGACGACGGACCGCTACCAGCGCCAGGGCCGCAGCGGGGCCCAGGCCTCACCGGCAAAGGGTCCAGCTTCCAGCTCGTCCCAGTAGCTGCGATCCTGCAGGTAGGTGTAGGCAAACAGCACCGTGCCAGGCGCACCCGCCGCGCGGGTGGCCTCAACCTGATTCGTGATCTCGTCGAAGCTCGTGTAATTGGCCTCGATGCCCGCCAGCACCTGGCGGCCCGGGTTGTTGTCGACGTGGTCGGCGATCAGGGTGGCGAAGTCGAGGCGCTGGCCCAGCGGGTCGGTGAGCGGCCAGTAAATCATGGGCACGATGGCATCGATGTAGCGGCCCGCGGTCCACGCTCGCGAGTCCTGGTAGTAGTCCACCACACCCTGCGACACCGAGGACCAGCCCCAGATGTTGCGATAAATCCCCCACACCGCAGCGGACAGCGTGGCCGAGGGTCGCACACCCAGCAGCACCTCGAAGATGTCTCGCACCGTGGCGTTGACCTGGCGCCGCTGCCAGTCGTCCCAGGTCAGGGTGCTGTCCAGAGCCTGGGCCTCGGCAAACAGCGCCTCGCTCACGGCGTCGTGGCTGAACTGGCGGCCCGGGTATCGGATGTAGTCGAGGTGGAGGCCGTCGACGTCATACTGGGTCAGGATCTCCTCGGCCACCGCGGCCAGGTGCGCACGAACCTCGGGAATGCCAGGACTCAGGGTCACGTAGCCCGAAGTGCAGTTCCCCAGCATGCTGGTGCCGGAACTGTCCACCACGACCCACTCGGGATGGGTTTCGAGAATGTGCGGCACGCCGCTCGAAGACGGCAGGGCGACGCCGCAGCTCCAGGCTGGAAACGTATTGATCCAGGCGTGAACCTCGATGCCGACGGCGTGCGCCTCGCTGATCGCCGTTCGCAAGGGATCCCATCCCGGGTCCTGGCCAAGGGTCCCGCTCAGGCGGTCCGCCCAGGGTTCCAGGGTCGAAGCGTAGTAGGCGTCGGCGGCGCCGCGGACCTGGAAGTACATCTGGTTCACTCCGGCGGCCGCGAGCTGGGCCACGATCTGCTGCACGTGCGCCTGGGTGCTGTAGTTCCAGCGGGTGACCCACACGCCCCTGGCTTCGAAGGACTCGGGCGGCAGCACGTCGAGAGCGCAGGGAGGGCTGTCGACACCATCCAGCGAGGCCACCAGCTCAGCCTGGCCTGCTGCCAGCGCCAGCACCTCCCCGCTGGCCACCGAGGCCACGGTCGAGGGCAGCACGCTCCAGCTCACGCGGTCGGTGACGTCGAACTCCTGGCTGCCGCTGGCCTGCCCGAGCACGCGCAGGGGATGGCTCATCCCTGGGGCCAGGCGCAGGCTCGCGGGCTCCACGCGCAGGCCGAGCACAGTGAGCCCGCCCAGGTCCGTCGCTGTCGCATCCACCGCGCTCGACGTGTCACTGCTCGTGAGATCCGCGAGGGGTGCATCGGCGCTGCCCGCGTCCGCACTGGCGTCCGTCGTCCCGCCGGCATCGAGCGAGGAGGCGTCCAGCTCGGGATCCGAGTCAACGCCCGGACAGGCTGTCAGCGCCAGCATCCAAAAAGCGACAAAGACACGCATGGCACGAACCTCATCTCGCGGAAGCTCCGGCGAGCATGGCCCGGTCGCGGCACGCCGGCCATCCGTAAGCAGGGGGACGACGCGCTCAGTCGCAGTAGGCGCTCTGCCCTGCATCGCTGCTGTAGTCCTGACAGGTGGACTCCGCTCTGTCGTGGGAGCACAGGCGCGAGGTCTCGTAGCCGTCGACGCAGGTGATCAGGCTCTGCTCCGCGCAGTGGCTGGTGAACTGGGTGCGGTCGCAGGTCGTCAGGGGATCCATCGCGCAGCGTGGCGCGCTGTCGACGACAAAGCAGCCATTGCCGTGGCCGGCACAGTCCTCGGCCACCCGGTAGCGACTGGCGCAGCGCACCACCGAGCCGTCCACGCAGGCCGGCTCCAGGGAGTCCTCGCAGTCCGCCTCGCCCGTCATGGTGCACTGGGCCGTGCGCTCGTCGAGGTTCACACACACCGGATTGGGTGCCGTGCAGGTCATCTCGCCCGTCGACGGATCCCCGAGCAACTGGTCGACGCCGAGGGTGCAGAACTTGAGGATATTGCCCTCGCACTGGGTCTCGTAGGGGCAGCGCGCGCAGCCGACCTGTGCCAGGGCAATGACAAGGGCAAGAACCAACAGGGACAGGTCTCGCAGGCGCATCGTGTCCTCCCGTGCGGTGAGCTACACCTCGCATCGCACGCTACATTGGCAGGTCCAGCGTGGCTCTGACAACCGACCATGCGTCGCTCGCGATGTGGGTCCCCCGTCCGCATGACCTCTCGCAGGGCGCGAGGGAGGGGGGCGTCGACAGGAGGCTTCGAGCTGTCTACAATACGTGAAAATGATTCTGGATTTCGAACGTTCGGGGCGTCGCCACATGGCAGCACAAGATCCATCGGCACCATCATTCATTGGCCTGTGGGCGTTTGCGCTGCTGCTTGCGGTGACGCTCATGCCCGCCTGCGATGCTTGTGGCAGTCCGGCGGGTCGCTGCCAGCAATCCGCGGAGTGCAGCGGGAGCCAGATATGCGTGGCAGGATCGTGCCGCACGCCATGCAACAATCGGAGCGATTGCAGCGCGAGCGAGCACTGCGTGCAGGGGGCCTGTCTTCCTGTGGTTGATGCTGGCCCGGGCGATTCGGCGCTCGTCGACACGGCCAGTGCAGATCGCGCTGCAGATGCATCCCTGTCGGATGCCGTGGCGGTCGACAGGGCTGTGTCCGATGCCGCCGCTGGCGACGTCCCACCGGGGGACTCTGGACCTGTCACCGAGGCTGGTTCTGACGCCACCGTGGACAGTGGCTGGGATGCAGGTCGGCCTCCGCCTCTGGACTGGTGGCATTCGAGCTGGCGCCATCGTCACCCCATCGACATCGACACCTCGTGGCTCGACGAGGACCTGCGCGATGTGCCCATGCCGCTGCGCCTGGCGTCGAGCGATCTGTCCCCCCTCGATGTGGACGCCGAGGCCGCGGACCTGCGCTTCGTCGACGATGTGGGCGCTGCGCTTCCCTACGAGATCGAGCGCTGGGATCCGCAGCACGGCTCGCTGGTGTGGGTGCTACTGCCCGAGGTGGTGTCCGGATCCGACGTGCACAGGATCTGGCTGTACCACGGTAACCCTCTGGCCACGGACTGGCAGGACGCGGACCAGGTGTGGCGCGACGGCTTCGAGGCCGTGTGGCACCTCGATGAGAGCTTGCGCGAGTCGAGCGGACGGCTGCCTCCTGGCACGCGCGCGGGCGCCGTCGAGGGACCCGGCATCCTTGGGCCGGCCATGGAGCTGGCCGGGGATCCTGCCCATGCCATTCTCGGCACCAATCCAGACCTCCTGCGTTCAGTCTCTCAGACCACGCTTGAAGCCTGGGTGCGCAAGGCCAACCCGGCCACCACCGGCAACATGTGGATCGTGAGCATCTCGACCTTCTCGAGCCCACCTGGCACCAATTCCAGGGCCACCTTTGCCATTGCCAACACCGACGAGATTGGCGTCTGGGGCCGGCCACTGGATCTGGGGGGCTACGAAACCCTGCTGAGCACGACGAGCCCCATCCAGGATGCCGACTGGCACCAGATCGTCGGCAGCATCGATCTCGCCAGGGGGGAGATGGCCCTGCACCTCGACGGCGAGCCACTGCGCCGGGACAGTTTTTCTTTCGCCAGCGACGTGACCCATCACCTGCCGCCCAAGGTCGTGGTGCTCGGGTCCCAGGACGACCTCAGTGAGGGCTACCTGCAGGGTGGCATCGACGAGCTTCGGGTCTCCCGCGTGCTGCGCAGCGATGCCTGGATTCGCTTCCAGTACATGGCGGTGTCCGGAGCCATCGTGCACCTGGGTGCCGTCGACAGCATTGGACAGTATCCCACCGGTCAGGCACCCCAGGCCGTGGACGACCTCGCTGTCACCGACGAGGACACGGATGTGCTTGTCGATGTGCTGGCCAACGACGTGGAGCCAGATGGCGAGGCGCTGCGCATCCTCAGTTTCACGGACGGTGCCAGCGGAACCGTCGGGATCGTGTCCGGGACCCTGCTGCACTACCAACCCTTTGCCGACGCCAATGGCCAGGATCAGTTCAGCTACGCCATCAGCGACGGCTTCAATGGCATCTCGGTGGCGCAGGTCCAGGTGACCGTGGTCGCCGTCCCGGACGCGCCCCGGCCAGCAGACGACGTCGTGGGTGTGGTCCCGGGCGGAAGCGTGAACGTCGCGGTGCTCGACAACGATTTTGAGGCGGACGGTGAGGTCCTCAGTGTCAGTACAGTGGGCACGCCAGATCACGGCACCGCCACCCTGCAGCCAGATGACAGGATCCTGTACGCCCCGCCCTCAGGCTACGCGGGACCGGCGCGCTTCTCCTATCGCGCGGCCGATCCCGGCGGCCTCGATGCCGAGGCCTGGGTCGACGTGGTCGTTCATCCCTCGGCAGTGAGCCTGCGCTTTGTCGAGGAGGGCGCAGCGCGCGGTTTCGTGACAGCGGATCCATCCTTCGGGCAGGCCTGGGCAGATGTGGACCGTGACGGCTGGACCGACGTGTGGCTCGGCGGCAGTGGACGCTTGCTGCGCAACGACCACGGGTCCTTTGAAGCCTGGACTGTGCTCGCCGGCGACCGCGGTGGCTTCTTCGCGGATCCGGACAACGATGGCGACCTGGATCTGCTCACCACCAATGCCGGTAGCTTCTACGAGTGGACCGGTGTGGATTTCGTCGACGTGGGCGAGGCGGCGGGACTGACCGGATCCAACCTGGGCTCGGCCGTCTGGTTCGACCTCGACCGCGATGGGTGGAACGACGTCTTCTTCCCCAATGGAAACGATCCCTTCCTCGAGGTCCGGCACAACCGGGGGCAGCGACCGGTCTCCTTCGAGGTCCTGGATGCTCTGACCATGGGATTCCCCGCCACGGTGGGCAATGGAGAGTGCTCGACGGGTGCCGACGTCGATGACGACGGCGATGTGGACCTGTGGGTCAACGGCGCCACCCAGGGCTTCCTGCTCATCAACCAGGGCAATGGCAGCTTCCTCGACATGTCCGCCACGGCCGGCGTGGTGCACACCTACACAGATCCCTACTCCGGTGTGGCCTTTGGCGACTGTGACAACGACGGCGATCAGGACCTCTTTCTGGGGCACCAATCAGGACGCAACAACAGGCTCTACATCAACGACGGGAGCGGCAGCTTTTCCCGATCCAACCAGCTGTACTGGGATACCGGCAAGACGCTCGGCGTGGCCTGGGGCGACCTTGACGGCGATGGCTGGCTGGACCTCGTGGTGGCCAACGCGAACAGCCAGGATGAGGTCTTCCTCAATCTGGGCAACTGCCGTTTCGTGGGGGCGGGAGACCTGCTGGGCCTCGATCCGCAGAGACTCCCGACGACGTCCATATTACCCGTCGACGTCGACAACGATGGAGATCTGGACCTGGCCATCGCCCGCGACGGCGTGCCTGATGCTCTGTGGCTCAACCAGCTCGACAGCCCGGACTTCTTGCGCGTGATCGTCCATGGCGCAGGGGCTGGCAACGCGTCGCGAGATGGCATTGGCACGCGCGTGCGCCTGCTTGCCAGCGGTGGCGGCACGATGCTGGGTGAGCGCGTGGTCGGAGGGGGCGAGGGTTATGCCTCGCACCAGCTCGCGCCCCTGCACTTCGGGCTCCGCAGCGCGGGTGGCGCCAGCGCGAGCTACGAGCTGCAGATCCGCTTTGCCGACGGTGAGGAGAGGAGTGTGTTCGTGACCCCGGCACAGGAGCAGGCGGTGATCGGCACCACCACTCTGCTCAACACCGTCGAGATCCAGCAGTGACCCGTTCCGCCGGGGACCTCACTCGCCAGAACGGCCCCAGCGCAGGGACACGAAGCGCTGCACCAGCTCGGGATCGGGTGCGAAGGGATTGTCGAAGGCGAGTGGTGGCTCGAGAGTCAGCGCATCGTAAAAAGGAGTCGCGCCCAGTTTCTGGTTGTAGGCGTGCACCAGCAGGCGCTCCAGTCCGATCACGTCGGCCACGTTGTATGCCAGCAGCGTGTCCAGCACCGATCTGTCATGGCTGCGCTGGTACTCCTGCCACAGCAGCACCGCGAAGTAGCCGTCGACGCCGTCGAGACCCTCGCGCGCCACGCCTAGCAGCTTCTCCACGACCTTGAGGCCGCCTTTGTAGCCCAGCGAGCGCAGCACGAAACGCAGGTCAATGTGCGCCTGCGGCAGGCGCATGCGGAACTGGCGCTCGATGACAGGGACGTCGAAGCAGCGTCCGTTGAAGGTGACGAGCACGTCGTATTCCGCGATGGCATCCTCGAAGTCCAGCAGGTTCTCGCCCTGGACAAAGGTCTGCACCCGGCGGCCGTCGAAGATGCCGATACAGGTGATGCCATCGCTGTCGTCGGAAAGGCCCGTGGTCTCGATGTCCAGGTAGGCCACGCGATCGCGAAAGTGCCCGAACAGGCGCCAGGTCTCGGCGGCCGGTAGCAGCTCCGAGAAATAGCGGGCGTCCCGATCGGCCAGCCGCTGTCGTGAGGTCGCCAATTGATCTGGCGCCATGCTCGCTGCGGGGCCGCGCAGAGGAATCGGATCCAGGCTCAGCAGGTCATGCCAGGTGTGGATGCCCCGACGCCACAACGCCTTTTCGGTCTTGAGACCCACGCCGGGCAGGTGACAGAAGGTGTGTTCGAGCACGCCGTCTTGTATATCGCCACTGGCTGAGGCACAACGCTGCGGTGGCAGGGAGGGACGCGCATGACCAGCTCATTGCACCACGATCCCGTTGCGCGCTTCGGTAAGTGGTATGCGGACGCCCGCGAACGCGGGCTGGCCCAACCCGAGGCCATGGCCCTGGCTACCGCGAGCGCCACCGGGGCCCCGGCCGTGCGCATGGTCTTGCTCAAGAGCGCGGACCGAGAGGGATTCACGTTCTACACCAACACACTCAGCCGCAAGGGGCGCGAACTCGACAGCAATCCTAGGGCTGCGCTGTGTTTCTTCTGGGAGGGCTTGGGACGCCAGATCCGGGTGGAGGGATCGGTGGTAAGGGTCGACGACGACGAGGCCGACGCCTACTTCGCCTCCCGTCCTCGCGACAGCCAGCTCGGTGCCTGGGCCTCGCTGCAATCCGAACTCCTCGACGACAGGAGCCTGCTCGAGAGCCGCCTCGCCGAGGTCAGACAGCGGCATGGCGACGGCGAGGTGTCGCGCCCGCCCCACTGGGGTGGCTACCGCGTGGTGGCCGAGCGGATCGAGTTCTGGCAGCAAGGCGAGGCCCGCCTGCACCACCGCGAGCTGTACCAGCGCTCCGCTGACGGATGGACGCGCAGCGTGCTCTACCCCTGAGCAGGTCGAAAATACTGACCCAGGACCCAGAATTTCTCCTGCTAGGCTCCGGCTAGGCAGGGTGGACGGAGGGCGGCTGTGCGATTCCCCGGCACGACGCACCTGGTGGCGCTGGCGAGTGTATCCCTTGGTGTCGCGTGCGCGCCTGTTGCTGGCACCCCCTTCGCGGCGCCCAGTGACGACCCCGCGGCCTGGGATGTGGCGACGGGTGTGCGCTACACCCCCAAGCTTGGCGCACCGACCTGGCTGGTTCCCTCCCGCTCCCTGCCGGATGCCATCGAGGTTCAGATATCGAACAACAACGTTGATATCGAGCTGTTCGGGGACCGCCTGTTCATGGCCTGGCGCACTGGCCCAACCCACTGGGCCTCTTCGAGGACGACCATGCATGTGGTGTCGTCGCGCAACGGCGGTGTGAGCTGGGACCACGAGCTGACCGTCGACCTGGATACAGACCTGAGAGAGCCGCGCCTCGTGCAGATGCACGGTGAGCTGCAGCTGCTGTTCTTCGAGGCTGGCGACAACATGTTTGCCTTCGAGCCGCGGGCCCTGTGGCGGAGCTTCCGCCGAGGGAGCGCACAGTGGACCGCGCTTGAGGAGTGGGGCGAAGCGGGCGAGGTGCCCTGGGACGTCAAGGTGCGCGGTGGCGTGGCCTATCTCACAACCTACAAGGGCAACCACTACCAGACCGGACCGAGCGACATTTCGGTGCGCTTCTATCGCTCGGACGACGCGAGATCCTGGCGTCCAGTCGGTGAGCGAGCCGAGGTGTATCGGGGTGGATGCTCCGAGGCCGCCATCGAGTTCATGTCGGATGGATCCCTATGGGCGGTCCTGCGCAACGAGGATGGAGATGCCACGGGGTTTGGCTCCCTGCTGTGCCGTGCACCTGCGAACGACCTCGGGCACTGGGACTGTGCGCGGCGCAGCGATCCCAGGCGCTACGATTCACCCGAACTGATCCGGCACGGTGACAGCCTCTACCTGCTGGCGCGGCGTGACGTCGGGGGGCACTACGACCAGGGACCGAGCAAGATCTCCGTGAGCGAGCGGCGCCTCACCAACATGATCGACTACTGGAATCGGCCCAAGCGCACTGCTCTGTACCTGGTGGATACGGCGCAGCGACGTGTGCGATGGCTGCAGGACCTTCCGTCTGCCGGTGACACGGCATTTCCGTCAGCCAGGCGACTCGACACTCACACCTTTCTCGTCGCCAACTACACCTCGCCGGTCGACGATCTCGATCGTTCGTGGCTGAGAGGGCAGGGCGCTGACGATGGCACGGATATCTACGCCCTACTTCTGCACTTCGAGAGTCCGTAGTACGTGCTCAGGGCTTGGTCGGGGCGGTGATGCTCAGCAACTCTGCCTCGGCCTGTTCGAGATCGCCGGGGCGCCTCATGCCCTCGGGGAGGTTGCGCACAGCACTCACCACGTCCTGCCGTGCGCGGCGTTCTCCGTCGACGTCACCTCGCGCTCGGTGTACCTCGGCCAGCAGGCGCAGGATGCGCGCCTTGCGCGGGCCATAGGCCAGGTCCGCCGCCCGCTGCGCAGGACCCAGGGCTTTGTCTGCGTCCCCGACCTGCAGCAGCACCCAGGCCAGGCGGTAGGGCGGGTCGTAGTCCTCGGGCAGCGCCTCTGTCGAGAGCGTCAGCTCGTCGACCAGCGCGCGACCCTCACCGAGGTACACGTAGACCTCGGCCCGTGGCCAGTTGTAGGTGCTGGCCGCGCGGGCGTCCGCCGCGCTGCGGGCGGCGGTATCGAGGAGCGAACGCTGATGCTGGGCGGCCATCCGGGCAGCGGCAATATCGCCCTGGGCCTCATGCAGCTCGCGCAGGATGCGCAGGGCATCGCTGCGATCGTCGACCGACATCGGAGCCGTGGCATCGGCGATCAGGGCTTCGAGGCGCTCGAAGCTCCTGGTCTGGATCTGGCGCCTGAGCCCGGCATCGTCGACGTGCGTGGCGCAGTCGGCGGCGTAGTAACAGAAGTCCGCCGCACTGGCGCTGCGCCCGGTCTCGGCCATGTGTTGCAGCGAGAAACGCACGCAGCCATCCCAATCCTGCTGCCGGTGCAGCACACCTATCGTTGACACCAGCAGGTCCGGGCGTCTTGGCCAGTCTGCACAGGAGTGCTCGAGTGCCGCGAGGTAGGCCCGCCCGGCGACCTCCAGGTCTCCAGCCATCGCCGCACGATCCCCATCGCGGATGAGGCGCATCGGGTCGTTTGCCGCCAGGCTCCCGCTGGCTGCCCGCGAGTCCACATGACCGCGCTCGCCGGTGCCCAGGAACTCGCGAAACTGCGCCACCGAGGCGGATCCCAGGTAGCGGGCCTGGACCTGCAGGTCCGGCGACACGACCAGAAAGGTGGGCCAGACCTCCGGCCGCAGCGTCGAGACGATCTCGGCATTTTTGGGTCTATCCGTGTCGATGGCGAGCCAGACAAAGCGATCGGCCAGGGCTGCGAGGCCAGGATCGAGCAGGACCGTGTGCTTCATGGACATGCAGGTGTGGCACCAGGGTGCCCACAGGTCGATGAGCACAGGGCGGTCGGTGTCTCGTGCGCACTGCAAAGCCGTCGCCGCGTCGTCGTGAAACCAGGGGATCTTCGACCCGATGGCTGGCGCGTCGGCGCGAGAACAAGGATCCGTGGACGACGCCCGGAGGGCATCACTCCGCCGCGAATCGGCGTCTGGCGCGGTGGTCGCGCAGGCGGCAAGGGTGAGTGTCAGCAGGACCGCCGAGGTACGTGTCATGGGGTCGGTATAGCACGACCAGGCCAGGCGGGCCGCTCACCGCACTCAGACCGAGAGGGCTCCCTTGCGAAAATCGCTGACACCGATGTTCACGTTGACCAGTGCGGCAGTGTCCGCGGCAAAAGCCCGCTCGAGGGCAGGGCGCAGCTCGGTCAGGCGCTCCACCTGTTCACCGTGGCCACCGAGGGCCGTCACCACCAGGTCGTACCGGGTGTGGTCGAGGGTCGTGGCAACGGCTCGGTCCTCTCCGTACAGCGCCGCCTGACCACGGTAGATCTGGGACCAGCGGGCATCGTTTCCCACCACTCCAACGACGGGGATGCGCTGGCGCACCATGGCCTCGAACTCCATGGCGTGCAGGCCAAAGGACCCGTCACCCAGGACCAGCAGCACTCTGTGGTCGGGGTGGGCGAGCTTGGCTGCCATGGCATAACCCGGGCCGACGCCGAGGGTGCCCAGGGGCCCAGGATCCATCCAGTGCCCAGCACCATCGATGTCGAGCATGCTGGCGGCGGTGGCCACGAAGTCGCCACCGTCACCCACCACGATGGTGCGAGCGTCGACGAAGCGATTGAGCTCAGCACACAGACGCAGCGGGTTGATGGGTTCGGCCTCGCTCGTGGCTTCGACCGAGATCCTGGCCTGCTTCTCGGCTTCGGCACCCCGCACCTCCGCCAGCCAGCTCTGCCAGCGCAGGGGCTTTCCGGCCAGGGCCTCGATGAGCTGAGCCTGAACCTGGCCACTGTCCCCCACGATGCCGACGTCGACACTGCGGTTGCGTCCTATCTCGGCACCGTCGAGATCCACCTGCACCAGGCGCGCCGCGGCGGGGATCTTCTCGCCATAGCCGAGGCGGAAGTCGAGCGGGGTGCCAAAGAGCAACACCAGGTCCGCGCGTCCCAGCGCGTGGTTGCGGGCGTGGCGAAACAGGCAAGGATGCGTGGGCGCCAGGGCTCCGCGAGCCATGCCGTTGACGAAGAGCGGAGCCGGGACCACGTCGAGCAACGCAGCCAGGGCCTCGGGGCGACGCGACCAGCGCCACTGGCTGCCCACGATCACGAGTGGGCGCTCGGCCTGGCGTAGCAGATCCACCGCAGCCGCCACCTGCTCCGGATCTCCGGCGGTGGTGGCGACGGTCCGCGAGCTGGCATAGCGAACGATGTCGTCCTCGGCTGCGCTGTTCATGAGCACGTCGACAGGCATCTCGAGAAACACCGGACCAGGCACGCCGCTCGACGCCACGCGGAAGGCGCTCTGCACATACTCGGCCAGGCGTCGGGTCTCCGGGACGCTCACCGCCCACTTGGTGATGGGCCGCAGGAGTTCGACGTGATTCATGTCCTGCAGGGATCCACGGTCCTGTCCCCCAAAGGGTCCAAGAACACGCGAGCCCTGGCCCCCGATGACGACGAGAGGGACCTGGGCGCGCTGGGCATTGGCCACCGCGGTCACGGTGTCGGTGACGCCCGGGCCCGCGGTCACGATGGCGACTCCGGGCAAGCCGGTGGCTCGAGCCCAGCCGTCGGCCGCGTGACCGGCCGTCTGCTCGTGACGGACGTCAATCACGCGTATTCCCTCGTCAAGACAGCCGTCGTAGATGGCCTGCACATGTCCACCGCACAGCGTGAACACGTGCGTCACACCCTGCTCGCGCAGGGCCCGGGCGACGATGCGGCCTCCGTGCAGGAATCCCATGACACCCTCCCGACCTTTGTGCATACGGCCTCAACGTAGCGCCCGGGTCGCACCGCTCAAGCTGGGGCTCGCCGCCGCGCTGGCAGGCACCAGGCGACTCGCATAGACTGCATCTGTCACCGTCGACACGAGGCACACGTGGCGGTTCGAGGCGCTGGCGGTCCGGGAACCTTTGCGACACCGCAGGTGCAGGCGGTGGCCAGCAACCTGTCTCAGATGTTCGCCGCCGCGGGCATGAGCCTGTCGCCGCGGGATGCCATGGCCCTGGCCCAGCACATCGTCAAGAACCTGGTGGCGCAGGGCTACGGAGCCAAGCCCCAGGGGCAACTCGAGCAGCAATTGAAGCAGGTCTTGCAGGCCGCGCAGCGTTCTCATGGGCTCAACATGAGCGGCAAGCTCGACAACCCCACCATGGCCCTGCTGCGCAGCCTTGGCGTGGTGGCGACCCAGACCAGTGGACCCAAGGGTGTGCTCGAGAACAAGGACGGTTTCGTTCGCCAGGCATCGACCCGCAACGCGCCGCCCGAGGCGAGTCCGAAAACCGAACAGGCGGTGAAGCAGAGCCTGGTCGAGAATCTGGCGAGTTTGCTCGAGCGCAATCTTGGCGACCTCGGCAAGCGCCTGGGGTCCCTGCTTCTCGGTCTGGCCGCACGGGGCGAGGCCCTGGGGGATCAGGTGCGACAGGCGCTGGATGGCCTGCGTGGTGCAGCCGGTGAGGCCGCTGCGCGCATCCAGGGTCGAGGTGCCGAGGGTCAGCCCCAGGCCGCATTGCCTCCGGCCTCGGTGACGACGGCTCAGGTGGCGACCAGTGTTGCCGCACCTGCTGCGGCGCAGGTCCAGAACGGTGAACGTGCACGTTCCGAGTCCCTGCTGGCAACCAAGGACCCCAAGGACAGGGGGGCACCGGTGGGCGATGCGCTGTCCGACCAGGGCAAGGGCAAGCAGGGACAGCACGCCGGCATGCTCGGGGGCGGTGAGGGGGAGGGCGCGCCAGAGGAGACCGGCGAAGACGATGGTCTGAGCACAGATCCGGACGACGACGGCAGCGAGCGCGACACGGGCAATGCGCCCAGCGGCGACGAGAACTTCGCGGACCCCGAACGTGGCCATGCCCAGCTCGACGACGGCAGCGCAGCGGGCGAGGGCTACTACGAGATCCCCGCCTTCGAGGAGCAGGTGCTGGAGGCCCTGGCTGCCATCGTGCGCGATCCCGAGAGCGCGACGCGCGCCACGACCTACAGCTGGGACCTGGTGCTGTACAAGCCTGGCGTGTATGGCGCCGGGCAAAAGGGCGAGGAGCTGGTGCACCTCGAGGTGCAGAATGCGACGCCCTTTGACCCGGTGTGGGACAAGGCCAGAGGCGAGATCGGTCGCATCCTCCGTCGCTACCAGCCTGGCGCGCTGCCTCCATCTCGCGCCGAGATCGAGGTCGCCCTGCGACGTGCCCGCGTGCGCGAGGCCTGATCGCGTCGTTCCCTGGATGGGCTGATCGGTCGAGGCGGGCTGGCGGCGAGCGTCCTTCAGCCCAGCGCGCGAATGCGCATGTCCAAGAACATCTGATCGACCTCGTCACGCAGCGGTCCATGCCAGGTGTTCACCGCCACCCCGTCGAGACGCGTGAACAGGCTGCCGTTTCCATAGACCACGGCCCAAAACCCAGGCTTGTGTACGCCTGCGAAGTAGCGCACCCAGGCGCGCCCGCGCAGGTCGACCGGGTGCCAGGGTGGCACCCACCGGTAGACGGTGCGCGTGGGCAGACCTATGTAGGTGCGCAGCGAGGTGAACAGCGACATGTGCGTCAGGTGCGTGTCCGTGACCGCCGCCAGGGTCTCGTAGGTTGCGGTCACCCGGGTCCAGGTGCGTCCCTCGGCGTCCGGCACGTGGTCCAGGTGCATGTGGGTACCGGGCTTGAGCCTGAAGTAGAACTCCTGTTCGAAGCGCTGCAGGTCCTGGTAGCCAGGCTGGCCGTCGTGGGTCGAAAAGGTGATGAGCTTCTGATCCAGCTCGGGAAGCAGGCGCAGCGAGGTCGGGTTGATGTTGCCGAGGTCCGAGGGATCGCCCGCCGGATCCAGCATGGCAAAGTGCCGACCCTTGCCCGCAGCGTCGTCAAGGATGAAGTAACAGCCCACCCAGCAGTCCTTGAAGCGGCTGCGTGGCTCGACAAAATTCGAGTAGCACAGCGATCGATGCAGGCTCTCGTCGTTGCTGTAGTCGCCGACGGTGTAGGCGTTGTAGCACTCGATGTCGACCTGGCCTTGGGACATCTGGCTCAGGTACTCGCCGAAGGGGATGATGTAAGGACGTCGCTGCAGCCCGGTGGGAGGCGAGGCAAACCCAAGCTCGATGTTGTGGCGGCGCAGGTCCTCGCGCTGGATCAGGTGGGCGAGGGACGCGGTGATGCAACTCAGCACCGGAATCTCCTGAGGCACGCGCTGCCCGCGCGTGGCCGTGTTGTCGGCTGCGGGCGTCGCCCCGTCGGACAGCCAGAGCTTCGGGCTACGGCACCTCGTCGCAGCCGATGTCCGGGAACAGACCGCCGTTGTGGCGGGCGTCCCCGTCGATGTCGCCCAGTGTGCCGAGCAAGCTGGTGTCCCACCACGAGGTGGTCTCCAGGGACTTCTCCCTCAAAAACGAGCCGTTGCCGATGTGATAGCCATCGGCAAGGAAGGTGGGGTCGCTGGCGTACGACAGGTTGAACGGCGCAGTCCCCTGATAGGGCCCCGTGTCTGCGTTCACCTGGACGTCGGTCGCGTACAGGGTCGCCGCGCAGGTGGCCGGTGTGGTGATCCGGTACACGTAGGCCGTGGGATCCGGCACCTGGCCGTCGCCGATGGCCGGCCAGAAGTCGGTGTTGGCCGCGCGAAACGGAACCGCATAGTCCGGCGTTCCACCTGAGCCCACGACACAGTTTTCGTAGAACCCGTAGCTGGGTGTGCCGGTGCCCGCGTCCACGATGTTGCCGGCGAACACGGCCACCTTCGACAACCCGCTGGCCACGAGCTGGCCCAGATACACGCCATAGCTCACCGCACCGACGGCACCCGGCATGCCACTGGCGTGAATGTTGTTGTGCAGGAACCTGTAGTTGTCGCCGGCATTGCCGCCGACCTCGAGGCCGCGCGTCTCGAAGCCCATCCCGGCCCTGATCACGTTGTTGGTCACGTAGCCGTAGTTGGCGACGTCACCACCGGTCTCCCATTGCGTCCGGGCGTAGAACGAGGCACCCACCGAGGGACCTGTTCCGTTGGCCTGGTCGCCGCCGGTGATGAAGTTACCATCCATGCGACAGCGCCGGCACTCGCCCATCTGCAAACCGTAGCTGCCGTTGCCGTAGCCGGCGCCGGCCTGGATGGTGTTCCCCCGGATGATGTTATCGACGTCGGCCGAGGGCACGAAGGTGTGCTGCAGGAGCACGCCAAAGGAGGCGTCACCCGCACCGGCCCTGATCGTGTTTCCGGTGATGACGGCGCCACTGAGGTTGGTGGTGGCCACCAGCCCGTAGGCGTTGCCCTGGGCCGTGCCACCCACGATGGTCAGGTCGCGCAGCGAGATGCCGTCGATGTTTCCCGTGCTCAGGCGCAAGCCGCAGCTGTCGGCGCTGGCATTGCCCTGGGCGCGGTTGCCGGTGAGGGTGCCGCCGTTGACGGACGAGCCGTCTGCATTCGCGAGGTGGAGACCCATGGACCGTGCCGTGCCCCCCGCCAGGCTGCTGTCCGCTGCTCCGCCCGTGGCGATGAGGTTGGTGGCCGTGAGCACGCCGTCCTGGACGCGCATGCCCTGGCTGCCGGTCGCGGCCTCTCCGGCAAGCGCCAGGGTGGACGACGACGAGATGTCACAGTTGGTCGTGAACACGCCGTACGAGCTCCCGGTCAGCGAGGGGCCTGCGATGTAGTTGCCGCCGGTGAGGGTGAGTGTGGTGTTGCTGGCAGACAGAGCGTAGGCCGTGCCGTCGCTGGCCTGGCCGCCGGTCACCACCACGGACTGCAGGGTCACCGCGCCGCAGCTGGTGATGCGGATGCCCGAGCTTCCCAGTCCCGTGCTCGAGCCGACCACGGCCCGGTTGATGCTGTGCGGTGTCACGGACACAGCACCGGAGCATTCCATGGCGATGCCGTTGCTGTACTGCGCGGCCATGCCACCGTCGATGTGCGGTTCCCCGGTGTCGTCGGGCTGCACGATGAGCGTCCCGGCCTCGTGCCACAGCCCGATGCTGTTGCCCAGGGTCGGCTCACTGCCATCGCGCGCGGTGCCCGCGGTGATGGTGCCGCCGGAACGGGTCAGGGACCCGGTCCAGTGCGCCACGCCCACACTCAGGCTGCCAGCATTGCCTGCCACGTAGTCACCACCGAACAGCGTGGAGGCCTTTGCCGCGCTGCTGACCGCAAACGACACCGAGGGATCTCCCGCCGGACTGGTCCCGTCCTGCAGCACGTTTCCCGCAGTCACGTCGGTGCTGATCAGGGTCAGGCTGGGGTCGTTGATGGCGGCGCCCACACCCACGGCGACCCACTGGGCGTCTCCCGTGGTCACCGTGCTGGATTCGATGTGCACGGTGCTCGGGGACGCGGCGTTGACGCCGAAGGCATAGTACGTGGTGGGTGTCGTGGACGTCGGCGTGGTTGCGGCGATGGTGGCATCCACCAGCCGCACGCTGGGGCTGGCCTCGACGGCGAGACCGAAGGCGAACCCATCATCGACGCCCCCGGTGAGGGCGGCCGCGCGCCCGCCAGTGAAGCTATCCCCGCTGGAGACGATGGACGTGCTGTTGCAGGCTGCGCCGGCCACCGTGGCCGCATAGCCACCGCTGAAGGTGTTGTCGGACAGCGTCACGCCGGCGTTTTCGAAGAAGGCCCCGACCGCGGAACCGCTGGTGGGGGCGTTGGCCGCGTGATTGCCGGCCATCACGTTGTGACTCAGAGACAGCGACGAGGCTGCTGTGGACCCGGCATACAGGCCCACGCACCAGTAGCCCTGGGAGCATCCCGTGATCGAGGGGTTGCCCTGGACTTCCGGATCACCTTCGAGCACCACGATGCCCGCAGCCATGGTCATGTCCGTGGCCGAGCCGGCTCCGCCCAGGACGGTGTTGCCCGCGATGAGGGCGCGCGCACCGGTGCCGCCAGTGGCGACCCGCAGCTGCATGCCCATGACCTCGGCGGCCTCGCCGCCCGTGACATCGTTGTCGCTGATCTGGGGGATGCCGCCAGCACCGAGAGACGCCACACCGTCCGAGACTTCGAGGCCCACGGCATAGGTCGTCGCCACACCTCCCTGGATGGTGCAGTTGCTGACCTGCGACCGATCGGTGGCGCTGGCGTGGTGCAGCTCGAGCCCGATGCTCGAGTCGGCCTGGGTGGAGACGCTCTTGCGCGTGCCCACCAGGGTGCTGTCCAGGATCTCGACGGTGGCGTCGGTCACCCGCACCGCCACGCGGCCGGGGAAATCCGCGGCCGGTTCAATGCCCTGGATGTCACAGCCGCGCAGCCGAACGGCGCTGGTGATGTCCACGCCGAGGGCGCTGGTGTAGCGGATGGGGGTCCTGGTGTAGCCGGCGGTGCGCGCGAACCCGACCGGGGCAAAGCCGCATTCGAGATCGATGTCCGAATCGAGCAGCAGGGTATCGTCGACCACGTAGTCGCTGCCGGTGGTTGCCACCACGACCGCGCCGGGGAAGCTCGGATGGTCGCCGCTGCCCCGGGCCTTGAAGTTGACCAGTGCATCCGCGACGTTGTTGCAGGGGTGGCCCACCGCGCCACAGAAACCATGGCGGGGCGGCGTCCCGGCATAGCCGGTGCCCTGGTAGGCGGTGAGGTTGCTGACGTAGGGCCCGCGCTCATCCAGGATGGTGACCACCATGGTGTCGCTGGCCGTGGCGCTGTCCTGATCCGTCACCACCAGGGTGAGGGTGAGCGTCGTTCCCGCCGCTGGCCCCGCGTACACGTCGCGGTTGATGGTGAGCTGGGTGCTGCAGGCTCCGGCGTTGACGATGCTCACACCGGTGGGCAGGGATCCCGTCCAGGCGCAGGGGCCGCTCCCGAGGTTGCCGTCGACGTCAGAGGCCACGCCGTCCAGACTCACGGCATCGCCCGGGTACAGGCTCTTGTCCGTGCCTGCTGCGGCGCCGGGACCGTGGTTGCCGACGGTCAAGGTGATGGCCGTGGTCGCCGTGCCGCCATGGCCGTCGCGAGCGTTCACGGTGATGGCGATGACAGTGCCCTTGGCCAGCCCCGTCTCGGTGACGGTCACGCTGCAGGTCGTGCTGTAGCCCGTGGGGCTGATGCTTGCGCCCGAGGTGGGCGTGGTGAACTCGCACTCGGGTGTGTCGCCGTCGGGGTCGGTGACCGCTGCCGACAGAGTGGTGCTGTTGACAAAGGGATTGCTGCCCGGAGTCGTGCTGTTGATCAGCGGATTTTGGTTGGCAGTCGCGGAGTCCGCCCCCGTGGCAGCGTCTGCACCCGTCGTGGCGTCGTTGCCCGTCGCGGCGTCGTTGCCTGTCGTGGCGTCGTTGCCTGTCGTGGCGTCGTTGCCTGTCGTGGCGTCGCTGCCCGTCGTGGCGTCGCTGCCTGTCGTGGCGTCGCTGCCTGTCGTGGCGTCGCTGCCTGTCGTGGCGTCGTTGCCTGTCGTGGCGTCGCTGCCTGTCGTGGCGTCGTTGCTTGTCGTGGCGTCGCTGCCTGTCGCGGCGTCGCTGCCCGCTGAGGCGTCCGCGGCAGTGGCATCCTGTCCACTCGCGTCCTGGGAGACAGCGGCATCATCCTGCGTCGCCGCGTCCCCGCTCGAACTGGTGTCGGCGCTGGTCAGGTCCATCCCCAGAGTATCCCGGCCCACCAGGTCCCCAACCATGGCGTCCGTGTTGCCCGCATCGTAGTGCGACGGTCCCGAATCGACCCCGCTCGGCGGCACATCGCCGCAGTCGCAGCTCGAAACGGTCATGGCCAGCAAGATTCCCCCGACGGCAAACGAGCGCATACGCATGGCATCACCCCTCGGAAATGAGACAGCAATGTGCTGAGACCGGCGATTTTACTCGATCGAGCTTGAGTTTCCAGCGGCAAGAGCGTGCGGGGGATCACAACTTGGGCGACGAGCTACCACCCCGACTCAGCAAGCAGCATGACGTGCTGGTGTCCAGATCGCGGGGCGCGATGTGACAGGCCAGACCGTGCACAGACCATGCGGTTCGACGACGCGGCGTTGTTCAGTGTCATCCGCTCAGGAAAAAACAAACAGATTAAGTGGGAATTGTGCCAGACCGACTCGGCTTGACCCCGGCCCGACATCATCGCTACTGTCCGCTGCCGTGCTCACGATGGCTGCTGTCAAGCCCCGTGGATTGCCCGAATCGGTCGAGGTTGCGAGGGTGATACCTCCCCAAAAAGGGAGGAGCAGAGCTGGATCGCGGATGCCGCAGTGGGTATCGACGCCGAGCACCCGCAGGGAGCACGGCGACACAGAGATTGCCGGCGGGGAGAGGCCCCGGCGAGTTTTGTTCGACAGGGGAGGGGCTCCTCGAGAGCCCCTGCCAAAACCAAGGAGGATCGATGAGGCCTGTCTACACGGTGTCGGGAGGCGTCAGCAAGTTCGCCAAGGCGAGACCCGATAAAACTTTTCAGGGGATCATCCGCGAAGCCTTTGATTTTGCGATCAAGGACATCGGGCTCGACGCCAAGACCTTCATCGAGGTCTGTGATGGCTCGGTGGCCTCGTACTTCTCGGATCACTTCCAGCGCCAGCTCATGAGCGGCATCATGGGCACCGACTACCTTGGCCTGGTGCCCAAGCCCAACCACCGCGTCGAGGGTGGTGGCGCCACGGGCGGTCTGTCCTTCCAGGAAGGTTGGAAGAGCGTCGCCTCCGGGCACATGGATGTTTGCTTGGTGTTTGGCTTCGAGACCATGAGTCACGTCGAAACCTGGAAGGGCAACGAGTTCATCGCCCTCGCCAGCGACGTGTCCTTCGACTACCCGGTGGGCGGCTTCTACTCGGGCTACTACGCCATGATGGTGACCCGCCACATGAAGGAGTTCGGTACCACCGTCGAGCAACTGGCTCACGTGTCGGTCAAGAACCACATCAACGCGCTGCACAACCCCTACTCGCAAAAGCACGACAGGCTGACCATCGCTGACGTGCGCAAGTCGCCCATGGTGGCCTGGCCGCTGACCCGGCGCGACATCTGCGTGATGAGCGACGGTGCGGCCGCGACCATCCTGTGCAGCGAGAAAGGTCTCGAGAACCTGCGCAAGGCCGGCGCCAAGATCAAGAAGCCGCTGGTCAAGGTCACCGGTATTGGCCGTGGTACCGACGCCATGCGCATGTCCGACCGCCCCCACGTCAACTACGACACCTTCATGAAGAAGTACGCCACCGAGAGCGAGCAGAACTCGAACGAGACCAAGACCTACTACAAGGGTCTGTTCAAGAAGGGCTTCCGCTATCCCGGCGTGCACAGCTTCCGCGCTGGCCGCACTGCGGGCAACATGGCCTACAAGCATGCAGGGCTCTCGGATCCGCTCAAGGAGCTGGACTTCGTCGAGCTGCATGACGCCTACACCTCGAGTGAGATCCAGACCTACGAGGATCTGGGTCTGTGCCGTTACGGCGAGGGCGGACCCTTTGCCGCCTCGGGCAAGGCCCACGTCGCCGCGGTCGACTACGGGCTCAAACTCAAGAGCAAGCCCCAGTGCCCGGTCAACCCGTCAGGCGGACTGATCGCCTGCGGTCACCCGGTCGGTGCCACCGGCCTCATGCAGGCCGTGTTCTCCCTGTGGCAGCTGCAGGGCACGATCAAGAAGCACTTCAAGGACGGCGCGCTGCAAATCCCCGACGCCAAGCGCGGCGCCATTCACAGCCACGCAGGCACCGGCACCTACGTCACCGTGACCGTGATGGAGAAGGAGTGAGCCATGGCCAAGCTTCCTAGCCGCATCGAAGAGAATCTCGAAGGCCAGATCGTCTTCAAGCTGCCCTTTCCCAAGGACCTGTCGCAGCTCAAGGACATGGCCCCCATCGTCATCAAGCAGCCCTACCACATCAACTACCTGCATTCTTACGGTCAGGACTCGCCGTTCTTCGCGGCGCTGACCAATAAGATGATCCTGGGAACCAAGTGCCAGGACTGCGGGCATGCCTTCGCCACCCCGCGCATGCACTGCATGGAGTGCGGCGGCCCCTGCGAGTGGACCAAGCTGCCCGACGAGGGCACGGTGCACTGCTTCACGGTCTGCCACTTCGGCAGCGAGGAGTTCTTGCCCGAGTGCCCGTTCGTGCTCGCGCTCATCGAATTCAAGGGCTTCGATACCCTGTTCCTGACCCGCCTCATGGGCGTGGATCCGGACCAGGCAGACCTCAAATGGATTGGCATGAAGGTCAAGCCCAAGTTCAAGCGCAATGCCAAGCTCAAGCCGACCGACGTGTATTTCATTCCGGCCTGATGCTGGCAGATCCTGTCCTGGTCGCTATGCTGAGGACATGAGCCAGGACCCGCAGACCCCCGTTTCCGAAAATCGAACTCCCCGGATCACGAGGCGTCGCCTGCTCACCGCGGGCGGCGCTCTCGTGGCCACGGGTGTGGCGGGAGCAGCTGGCCTCGTCGTCGTGGATCGCTGGCAGCGCCACGGCCGCGACACCACCGGGGGCATTCGCGACCACCGGGTCCAGGTGTCGTCGCTGGTGCCTCCCCTGGTGATTGCCCGCGGGCCGGATCCTGCGCGCAACGTGCGGGCGGTCATCGAGCGCCTGGGCGGCCTGACGCCCTTCCTGACCCACGACGATGTCGTCGTCATCAAGCCCAACATCGGCTGGTCGAGCACACCGGAGCAGGGCGCCAACACCCACCCCGATGTGGTGGCCGCGGTGGTGCGCGCCTGTCTCGACGCCAGGCCAGCGCGGGTCATCGTCAGCGACTGTCCGGTGCGCAAGTCCCGCAAGGCTTTCGAGCGCAGCGGAATCCTGGCTGCGGCCCAGGCCGCGGGCGCCGAGGTGATCATCCCCGAGGACAGCACGCACCGCGTGGTGCGCATCTCCGAGCGCCTGGGGACCTGGGATATCCTCGAGCCCTTCGTCGTCGCCACCAAGATCATCAACGTACCTGCAGCCAAGCACCACGAGCTGATGGGTGTCTCGGCGGGCATGAAGAACTGGATAGGCATCACCAACAAGCTGCGCCTCACCTTCCATGAGGACCTGCAGCGATCGATTGCCGAGCTGGCCGCCCTCATGCTTCCGACCCTGACCATCGTCGACGCCACGCGCATCCTGATGTCCGGCGGCCCCGAGGGTGGTAGCCCGGACAACGTCAAGAAGCTGAACACCATCGTGGCCAGTCTCGATCCCGTCGCCGTCGATGTCTGGGCCTTTGCCCAGTTCGGGGTCACCACGGACGCGCTGCCTGCCTACCTGGGTCATGCCCAGGGCATGGGGCTGGGCACGATGGACTTCGCGGCGTTGCAGCCTGTCGAGCTGGCGGCAGGGTAGAGGCCGGCGCTTTTCGGCGTCACGTCCGGCACATTCGATGAACCATGGCGTGCCCTTGCCGGGGCTTTGCTCGGCGCCCCATCGCGATAGGATGTGCGCCAGCCTGATCTGACCTGGATGTTCCCGGAGGACACATGACCTCGACCTCGCTCGTGGCCTTGCTGGCCCTGCACCTCGCGGCCGCCTCGCCCTCGACGCGGCTCCCGGCCGACTATCTCAAGCTCAAGCAGCAGGCGGAGCAGAAGCACGCCCAGGGTGCCTACCAGCAGGCCCTCGAGCTCTACCAGAAGGCCTCGCCGGCCAAGCTACCCCCGGCCGAGAAGCGCTGGATTGAGTTCCGCCTCGCGGATGCGAGCTGGCGTTCGACGGCTGCCGCACACCGCACGGACTCGAGCGACTTCGAAAAGGCCATCGCCGAACTCACCCGGCTGGCCAGCGAGGTGCAGCGCGAGCAGGACCGCGACCTGGTGTGGGCCGAGGTGCAGGAATCCCTGGGCGACTACAACTGGCTGCCGGACCATACCCGCAACTGGTACACCGCCTGGCAGCACTACCAGCTGGCCCTGGACTGGTGGGCGGGCTCGTCACAGATGGAGCTGGCGCGGCGTCGCTACCTGCGCATGGCCATCGCCTGTGCGCGGCCACCCTGGCGAGAGTCCGACTACACCTACGGCTACTACGGCAACGAGCTGCCTTTCGAGGTGGTTGAGAATCTCAAGCAGCTCGCGCGCAGCCGCGAGGAGCAGGCCCTGGTCGCCTACCTGTGGGTGCATGCCCTGCAGACCTCGGGCGAGTACGAGCAGCTGGTGCAGCTCTCCGGCGCCTTCGACGCCGCCCTCAGGCAAGGCAGGGGCACCGACTGGTACGACGATCTGCTGTACGGTTACGCCCAGTTTCTCGAGAGCCAGGGCCGCATCTGGCAAGACGCAGATGGCAACTGGATGCAGGAGCCGGATTTCGCCAGGGCTCTCGAGATCTATCGGCGCATCGTCAAGGAGTTCAAGCCCGGCCAGAGCGCCTTTGTCGACGAGGCCAAGGAGCGTATCGCCAGCATCACCGAGGTGGAACTGAGTCTGGGCGTGTCCAACGTGTTCCTGCCCGGCTCCGAAGCCGAGTACAGCCTGTCCTGGCGCAACCTCAGCACGCTCGACCTCAGCCTGACCCAGGTCGAGCTGACCGAGGTGGTGCAGCTGAAGACCGACGACAGCTCCGGGGCCTGGCTCGAGCGCATCGAGCTGGGACGCGGCAAGCGCGTCAAGGCCTGGACCCGCGAGACCAAGACCAAACCCTATACCTATGGCTCCGTCACCGAGCGCTTGCCAGGTGTCCTGGCGGCTGGCGCCTACGTGCTCGAGGTGCGCTCCGGCAAGCACAAGGCCCGCGATCTCGTCCTCGTCACCGAGGCCAGCGTGGTGCTCAAGAGCGCGGGCTCGCAGATGGTCGCCTATGTCTGCGATGCCCTGGGTGGAGCGCCCCTGCCTCGCGCCAAGGTCACAGTGCTGCAGCAGCAGTACAGGGATGGTCACTACACCTGGAAGCGGCACACCCTTTCTGCCGACGACCAGGGCCTCGCCGCACTGCGCTTCGACGGCGACGCCCAAGGTGCCGATCTCTTCGTCGCAGCGTCGCACCAGGGGCAGCAAGCCTTCACCACGGGATCGCGCAGCCGCGTGGGCAGTGGCAGCGAGAGTTTCAAGATCTACGTGTTCACGGACCGGCCAGCCTACAGACCCGAGGACGAGGTGCAGTTCAAGTTCATCGTTCGCACCTACCAGGACTCGGTCTACCGCACGCCCTCGGGGCAGGTCGTCGAGTACCAGATCGCGGACCCCCGAGGAGCCAAGGTCAGCGCGGGCACGCAGACGCTCAATGCCTTCGGCAGCGGCTGGGGGACCTTCAAGCTCGACGCCACCATCCCCCTGGGTGAGTACCGCATCGATTTCTGGAACGCCGGTCGCTCGCGCCACATCGGCAGTGCCGTGCTGTTCAGGCTCGAGGAATACAAGCTGCCCGAGTTTTTGGTGGCGGTGAAGACCCCGGAGAAGGACGGCCAGCCCAGGACCTTCCGCGTGGGCGACAGCGTCGAAGCCGAGGTGCAGGTCGACTACTACTTTGGTGGCGCTGTTGCCAATGCCGAGGTCGAGGTGGTGGTGTACCAGGCCGCCTTTTACCCGTCGTGGCGGCCGACCCGCGACTACCCCTGGTACTACGCCGACATCGACAGCGCCTACGATCGCGATTCTGGCTACGGCGGCAGCGAGCTCAAGCGTCTGCAGCTCAAGACCGACGCCCAGGGCACGGCCAGAGTTGTCTTCGACACACCTCGCGGGGTCCGACAGGACCTCGAGTATCGCATCGAGGCCCGGGTCACAGACTCCTCGCGGCGCGAGGTGGTGGGCAGCGGTCGCGTGCGTGTGACCCAGCAGTCCTTCTACGTGTTTGGTCAGTCTCGCCACCTCGTGCACCGGCCCTCGGACAAGGTGGTGGTCGACTTCACCGCCCAGGACGCCAACGAGCAGCCCCGACAGGTCGAGGGCACGGTCACCGTGAGCCGCGACTGGTGGTACGAGATCTGGACCGACAGCGACGGCAAGGAGTACACCGGTGCCGCCCTGAACGCGCTGCGCAAGAAGCCCTTCCCGCCGACTCCAGGCTGGCGCCTGAAGACCCAGGGCTACCAGCACGACGAGGTGCTGCGGCAGCCGCAGCGCACCGGCAAGGATGGCAAGGCCGCGTTCAGCTTCGTGCCCAAGAAGGACGGCTACTACCGCGTCGAGTGGCGCAGCGTCGAGAAGGGCCGCAACCCCATCGTGGCCAGCACCATGGTGTGGGTGGCCAGCCTGAACACCGCCGAGCTGGGCTACTACCAGGCCGGTCTCGAGATCATCCTCGACAGCGATACTGCGCGCGTCGGCCACAGCGCGCCCATCTTGATCGCGACCGACAGGCCGGGCCGCCACGTGCTGTTCACCGCCGAGGGCGACGACCTGTACCAGTTCAAGCTGCTCCGGCTCGACGGCACGGTGCAGAGAGTCGAGCTCGACATCGTCGATGCCTACGTGCCCAACCTGTTCGTGGGTGCGGCCATGGTGCACGACACGCAGCTGGTCTCGACCCAGAAGCAGATCGTGGTGCCCCCGGTGGAGCACTTCCTCGATGTCGAGGTGCGAGCCGATCGCCCGGAGTATCAACCCCGCGCCAAGGCCACGCTGTCCGTGATCACGCGCGACCACCAGGGCACACCGGTGTCCGCCGAGGTGGCGCTAGGTCTGGTCGACGAGTCCGTGTTCTACATCCAGCAGGAGTACGCGGCGGATCCGCGGCAATTCTTTTTCGGCACCAAGCGTGGCGATCACGTGCGCACCAGCAGCACCTTCGGTCATCGCTCCTACATCAAGCTGGGCCCGTTGGTGGCGCCCGAGCCTGTCTCCGAGACCGAACAGGACGAGAGCACGGGCTCGCTGGGGCTGCGGGGTATGGGCCGCGGCGGCGGCGGCATGCTCGGCGACATGGACGACGAGGGCGGTATGGCGGAGCTCGCCTCGGCTCCTGCTTCGGGGGCGCGGCGCTCCCGCTCGGCGCGCCCGTCCAAGGCCAGTGCAGAGCGCTTGAAAAAGGACCAGGCCAGGCCGTCGACGTCGGCGCCACCGTCCATGGAGCCCGCCGAGGCACCCGCGGACAGTGCCGAACCCGCGGTGCAGGTGCGAACGGACTTCAGGGCCACCGCTCTGTTCAAGCCCGACCTGGTCACGGACAAGAAGGGCAAGGCCAGCATCCAGGTCACCATGCCCGACACCTTGACGCGCTGGAAGGCCACCGCGCGCGCCGTGGGACAGGGGAGCGCCTTCGGCCTGGCCACCAGCAGTGCACGCACGCGGCAGCCGCTCATCGTGCGCCTGCAGGCGCCGCGCTTCTTCGTCGTCGGCGACGTGCTCACCCTGTCGGCAGTGGTCAACAACAACACCCGCAAGGCCCTGGACGCCACCGTGGAACTCGGCGCCAAGGGGCTGCGCGTCGACGGTGTGCTCAAGCGGGCGGGCAGCAAGCCTGCCGGGGGTGCTCGCACGACGGTGCGCGTACCCGCCGAGGGTGAGGCCAGGGTCGACTGGCAGGTCACCGTGCGCGAGGCCGGCGACGTGAGCCTGCGCACCACGGCGCGCGGTGGTGGCCACAGCGACGCCATGGAGAAGAGCTTCTTCGCCTGGGAGCACGGCGTGCAGCGCATGCTGGCGCGCGCGGGCAAGCTGCGTGGTGACGAGGCCAGCATCACCCTGAAGCTGCCGAAGCGCCGTCCGGGTTCTACCGCGCTCAGCGTGCAGGTGGCACCAAGCCAGGTCACCACCATGCTCGATGCCTTGCCCTACCTCATCGACTATCCCTATGGCTGCACCGAGCAGACCATGAGCCGCTTTCTTCCCGCGGTGATCGTGGCCAGGACCCTGCGCGATCTGGGTCTCAAGCCCGAGGCCATCATGGGTAAGGTCTTCGGCGGCATCGAGCAGGAGTTCGTCGACAAGACCCACAAGAAGGGCAAGCAGGACCTGGCAGCGCTCGACGTCATGGTCCAGCAAGGGCTCGATAGGCTGGTCGACTTCCAGCACTCCGATGGCGGCTGGGGATGGTGGAAGGACGGCGACAGCGACCGCTTCATGACCGCCTACGTGGTGTGGGGTCTATCCCTGGCGCGGGGCGCAGGGATCACCCTCAAGAGCAACGTGCTCGAGCGGGCGGTGCACTATCTCAACGTCAACCTGGTCAACGAGGAGCGGGACCCGGAGCGGCAGGCCTGGCTGCTACATGCGGTCAGCACCTTTCATGCGGTGAGCAAGAGTCGCCGCGTGCACGAGTACCAGGTCAAAGCCTTCGACAACCTGTTCACCCAGCGAACTCGCCTGAGCGCCTACAGCACCGCCCTGTTGACCCTGGCCGCGCACAACCTGGGCCACGCCGACAAGGCCAAGATCCTCGTCGACAATCTGCAAAACGGCGTGCTTCGCGACCAGGCACCTGACACCTCGGTGGTGATGCGCGGCGAGCAGAAGTCGAGCCGCGAGACCCTGGGTACCGCGCACTGGGGGGAGGAGCGCGGCTGGTGGCGCTGGCACCAGGGCGCCATCGAGACCACGGCCTTCGTGCTGCGTGCCCTGGTGGCCGTGGATCCGAAAAATCCCCTGATCGAGCCGACCACCAACTGGCTGGCAAAGAACAGGCGCGGCGCGCAGTGGAGCAACACGCGCGACACGGCCATCGCCGTGCTGGCCCTGAGCGACGCACTGCGAGCCAGTGGAGAGCTCGGCGGTGCCACCGAGTACGAGGTCCTGGTCAATGGCAAGAGCGTCGCTCGCCAGCGGCTCAGCAAGCAGCAAGCCCTGGTAGCGCCCGGCCTCATCTCCGTCGACAGCACGCTGCTCAAGGACGGGGATAACACCGTGGTGATCCGCAAAAAGCAGGGTCAGGCCCTGTACTTCTTCGCCCGCGCCGACTTCTTCAGCCTCGAGGAGCCCATCCCGCCTGCGGGCAACGAGCTGTTCGTGCGCCGCCAGTACTATCGCTGGGCCGGTCGGCCCACCCTGCTCAAGGGCAAGGTGGTGGAGCGCAGACCCCTGAACGACGGCGACAGCATCGCGAGTGGCGAGCGGGTCGAGGTCGTGGTCACGGTCGAGACCAAGAATGACTACGAGTACCTGATCTTCGAAGACCTCAAGCCAGCGGGCTTCGAGGCGGTCGAGGTCAAGAGCGGGCAAGCGCTGGTCGCGCGCGAGATCAAAAAGAAGACGGTACAGGAGAGCTTCGGTACCGAGCGGACATCCCGGGACCCCGAGGCCTGGAAGTCTCCGCTGACCTCGGCCGGCTTCGATGAGCGCGATTTCACCGGCCGCAGCCGGGCCGTGTACCAGGAATTGCGAGATCGCAAGGTGGCGCTCTTCGTCGATCAGATGGGGCAGGGCATCTGGGAACTTCGTTACACCCTGCGCGCCGAGGTGCCCGGGACCTTCCATGCGCTGCCGCTCATGGGCCACGCCATGTACGTGCCCGAGATCAAGGCCAACGGTGCCGAGGTCAGGGTTCGCGTCACCGAACGTCCCTGAGGCATTGCCCAGCATCACCGCTGCGTCCAGGCCGGGGGCGCGCTAGGGTTCCTGTGTGCGCACTCTCTCCGTCGTCATACGCGTCCTGCTGGTGCCTGTGCACCTGGTCCTGGTCTGGCTCTACCGACTGGAGATGGCCATGGTCCGCCCGCGCTACGCCATCCGCGGGGCCTGCCAGAGCAATGGAATGTGCTGCCATCGCCTACTGCTGGCCGAGCGCCCTTTGCTGACCTGGCCCGTGCTGCGCGCCCTGACCCACTTCTGGATGGAGCGCATCTATCCCTTCGTCATCACCAGCAACGCCGTCGAGGACCCGGACAGCAACGAGCTGTATCGGATCGTCACCTGCCGCAACCTCGTGAACCGGCGCTGCGCCGAGTACCTGTTGCGTCCCCGCGTGTGCCGGGAGTGGCCCGTGCCGGCCGACGGCGCGCCACCGGTGCTGTTCCACGGTTGTGGCTTCACGGCTGTGGATCGGGACCGTGGCGACGACCAGGATGCCTCGCGACGGCGGGGTGGGGCCCGGGGGACGGGGGCTGACGACCTGATGATGCGCTGGCGGCGGCGCTAGGCGAGACGTCCGCGAGGGATGCTTCGGCGCGGTGCCACGCTGCCGCTGGAGGAGTGTTACAGTAGGTGTGCGACAACATTCCTGGGCGAGGTACGGACCCCGTCGTTGCTGAAGCGAGAGGTGCATGCATGACCCGAAGGCTCTGTACAAAGATCTCGCGCTACCTGACCTCGCTGGCCGTCGTTCCGCTCGCCCTGGCCTGCGCGACCACCTCGGGCCCTGGCGTGACCTGGGAGGACAGAGGCGGCGAGGCCTCCAGGGCGAACTCCGCAGACTCCACGGCGGCTCAGAGCCACGGTACCAAGGTGAGCCCCGCGGACGTGGCGGCCTCGGTTCGCTCCGCAACCGAGTGTCTCCAGCTGGCTGAGGCCAACGACAAGCAGAGTGCCCGCACAGGCTGGGCTCTGCTCAACGCCTGCGCCACCCGCAGCGATTTCACGGATCTGGCGGCAGTGCTCCGCGAGCCCTGGCTGGACCGCGTCAAGAAGTCCACCGCCACACCCAGACTCCTGGCGCGCGTGGTCGCCCATCGCGGTGGGCGGGTCGCCTCGGATCTGGAACGGATCCAGCGCAAGGGCATTGCTCTCAAGTCCATCGACCAGGCCCTGGCAGGCAAGGCAGCGCAGGCGGAGCAGGTGCTCACTCGGGGTGACATCCGCGAGATGAACCGCACCGCCGGAGGTTGGCTGCTGGTGGTCGAGGAGACGGGCTACCTGTCGGATGTCGCGGTGCCGGCGGAACCCGATGAGGACGAGGTGGACGAGGTGGCCGAGGCCGCGGAGGCACCGGGCGACGGCTCCGGGGACGACGAGGTCGAGCAGGACGAGTCCGGTGTGCCCGAAGACGAGCTCACGCTGCGCAAGACCGGCAAGCGCTTGCTGGTGAAGGCGGCGAAGCTGGATCCGGGTGTGCACGAGGGCCCCGGCTGGGTGTTGCTCCTCCGTTTCGGGGGAAAGCAGCCCTGCTCGGATGCCTCTGACGATGGACCGCGCGCCTGCGTGGCGGCAGAGCTCGAGGAACTGATCAAGATCGAGGACGAGACCCCCTGAGTCGAGCGACCGCCCTCGTCCTGGCTTCCCTCAGCGCTACTCCAGCCTCAGGATGCGCGCTCGCGCCAGGGCCTCTCCGCCCACGGGGAGTCGCAACTCGCCGGGCTTGGCCTCGATGCGCAGGTACTCCACGCCGCCAGCTCTGATCTCACCGTCGGGCTCGTCCCAGGCCTGAACCGGCGGTCCGTGCAGCGTGTACACACCGTGGGGCAGGGCGGCAAAAGGATCCACGCCGTAGGAATAGGTGGTGATCGGATCCACGAAGCGCTCGGCGTAGACCATGCTGGGATCCACGCTGACACCTCGGCCAGTGGCCGCGATCGCCGTGTACCAGTCCAGGGCCAGGTCCCACAGCGCGCGCCCGGTGGTCTGCTCGAGCGCCTCCACGCCTTGTTCTGGTGCGTCGTACAGGTCCTGTATCCACGCGATGCCGCCGCCGTCGGTGAGGGTGCCGCTCGAATCCACCTGCATGCCACCCATCTGCTCGAACACGAAGCGCAGGAACAGGTAGCTGCCCCCGCGCAGGGCGCCGTCGCGGTCCGCGTTGTAGTAGGTGCTGCCGCGGAACATGTCGTTGATGCTCAGCGCCTGCGCCGAGTAGTTGTCGTCGCCGCCGTAGTAGTCTGCCATGTCGATGGCCGCGGCCCACACGAACTGGTTGCCATTGTTGTAGCCCGTCAGATCCTGGGCCAGCGCGGCCAGCCCCTCGGTCAGGTAGATGTTCTCGCCGTCGGCGCTCACGCCGTTGAGGATGAGCTTGTGGTAGCTGTAGATGAGATGGCTCAGCTCGTGCGCCACGGTCTCGGTGAGTCCGTTGGCCGACGAGGCCATGTCCGTCGGATCCGGGATGTTGAAGTAGATGATCTCGCCGCCGTTGCCGCCACCGCCGCAGCCTTGCAGGGCACCGATGTCGCAAGGCGACACGTAGGCCCGGGCGCCGTACTGGTTGACCGTGTAGCTCAGCAGCAGGGCCAGCTTGCCGTCGCTGTCCACGTCGGAGATCGCGCCAAAGATCTGCTCCTCGCGCGGCACCACGACGGCCTCGAGTTTCTGGATCACGCTGTCGACCTTGGCCATGTCGATGGAGCCAAAGGGGTTGGCCGTGGTCTTGTCCTCCCACACCACGAAGCGCGCGGTGACCCGGGTGGCCTCGGCGGTGATGGTGATGGTGCTGGAGCCGTTGTAGACCGAGAAGGTGCGTGTATCTCCCACTTCAGTCTTGGGGCGCGGGGGGGCTGCCGGACGTTGCGCGGGTGGCTTGTCCGACGGTTGCGAGCGCATGGCCTTCTGCGCCTCGGTGGAGTAGCCCAGGGTGGTGCCCTGGCGCTCGTTCTGACTCATCAGGACCACCAGGTATGTCCCTGCGCTGGCCAGCCGGATGCTCACTGCGTCGGCCTCGGTCTGCAACTCGGCAGTCTCACCCGGGGCCAGCTCCACCGGGGGGGGGCCTGCATCCCCGCCGGCGCCCGCGTCGCCCGGATCGTCGGGCTCAAAAGGACAGGCCGCCAGCGCGAGCAGCAGGAGCAGCGAGATGTGACGCATGGTTCTCTCCCTCAAAACAGGCGCGCATCCTGCCATCGCCGACCAGGCTTGAGAAGGGGCGCTAAAAAAAGGTTCGCACGCCCGCGGCCTGGCGCCCGGGCGGCTTTCGGACCTGCCGCGAGAGCTGTCCCAGCCCTCGACGCAGGATGCAGAAATTTGTCGAAGGGCTTGCTTCGAAAAGAAAAACCTAGCTCGCGATACGCAACACCGCGGCGGCTCCACGCAGCGAGCTGGTCTTGAGTCGCTGCAGGGCCAGGTTGGCCTGTTCGAGCTCGAAGCTCTCGACCTGCGTGCGTACACCGGCGCGCGTCGCGGCCAGCAGCAGCTCGCGCGCGTCCTGGCGCGTGGCGTTGGCAACCGAGCGCAGCACCTTCTCGTGGTACAGGTGCCGGTCATAGTCCAGTGTCGGTATGGCATCCGTGTAGATACCGGCGCAGGCGACCACACCGCCCCTGTTCACGCGCTCCAGCGCCGCGCGCAGGCTGGCACCGCTGGGCGTAAAGGAAATGGCCGCATCGAGCAGGATGCGCGGGGCGGCGTCGGATCCACCGGCCCAGGCAGCGCCGAGCTGCCTCGCCAGCTCCTGGTTGGCTGGCGAGCGGGTGAACACGTAGACCTCGAGATCCCGCTGGTGCGCGAGCTGGATCACGATGTGAGCCGAGGCTCCGAAGCCGAACAGCCCGAGGCTGCCGCCGTCGCGGACCCCGCATAGCTTGAGGGCGCGATGACCGATGACTCCGCCGCACAGCAGCGGCGCAGCCGACACCGGATCGCCCATTTCGTCGGGTAACTCGACCAGAAAGTCGACTGCTGCCAGGGCCTGCTGGGCAAACCCACCGTCCGCATCGAAACCCGTGAAGCGCGCGCTCGGA
>JBDRCO010000004.1:0-24102 GCA_043821645.1 Pseudomonadota bacterium
CGCGTCAACGACGACTTCGGACATCTGGCTGGCGACTACGTACTCAAGAAGGTGGCCAACGAGGTGTCGCGCCGCATCCGCAAGGAAGAGTGCTTCGCCCGCTACGGCGGTGAAGAATTCACGATAGTGCTGCCGGACACCACCCTCGACCGTGGCAAGATCCTGGCCGAGAAGGTCCGCAGCATCATCGAGGCCACGACCTTCGAGTTCGAGGACAACATCATCCCTGTCACGGTGAGCATGGGTCTGACTCAGATGCTCGAGGACGACAAGGAAGCCCCTCCCTTCATCAAGCGTGCGGACGAGATGCTGTACGCCGCGAAGGAGGGGGGACGTAACTGCATCAAGTTCTGAGTGCTTCGCGAGCCGCCTTCCGATCCTGCGTGGGGCCAACATGAGGGTGCGCGACACCGCAGCGACGAGGACAGAGGTATGACGTCCTCTGGATCGGATCGACGTGTGCATGCGCGGTACCTGGCGCCCTACCGCGTGGTGGTGACGCCATCCGAGGGCGCGCGCCTGGCCACCCTGACCGACAACCTGAGTGCTGGTGGCTTGATGCTGGCCACCAACCACGATCTGCCGCTCGAGCAGAATCTGGACCTCACCATTCACCTTCCCGACGGGCAGCGAGCCGTGCGCTGCCACGGGCAGGTCGTGCGCCGGGCCCATCGCGAGCAGGACGGCCGCGAGGGCTTCGGAGTGCAACTCGAGTTTGCACTACCGGCCGACGCGGTGGACTACCTCAAGCGGCTCAATGCCCTGCGCGCGGGTGAGGTCGATGTGGCGCCGCGGGCGTACCCGGTGCTGGTCGTCGAAGACAACGACATCCTCAGCGAACTCATGGCCACCTCGCTGCCACTGCTGTGGAAACGCCGCTACACCTACGGGCCTTTCCTGGACATCGATCTGGCTCCGAGTGGTGATGTGGCCCTCGAGATGGTCAAGCACCGTCGCTACAACCTCGTCGTCACCGACGTCTACATGCCCAAGCTGGATGGCCGGGCTTTCATCACCGCCTTGCGCGCGGACGCTCGCACCCAGTCGATACCGGTGCTGGTCATCAGCGCCGGCGACCTGGCGGACGAAGTCATGGCCCTCGACGCGGATGGTTTTTTGCGCAAGCCCCTGCGCCTGCGCGTGCTCTTCGACGTGGTGCACCTGCTGCTCGCAGGGGCCATGCCAGAGGACGAATCCCTGGAGCAGACGACGGCTGCCGACGACGAGAGCGAGACCCCCCTCGAGCGCGCGCTGCGCGGTGTGTCGGACTGAGCGTGGCGCGGCCGCGCATCCCTCGCTGGGTGGTCGCCATCATCCGCGTCTTGTGGGGCGTGGCCCGTGTTCTTCCTGCCCCCATCATCCGCTTCCTGGGGCGGCTGCTGTTCTCGAAGAGCCAGGCGCGCTTCGAGGCTGCGCTGGCTGATCCCCGCGGGACCCAGACCCGACACCTGCTGGAGATCCTGCGCCGACATCGCGATACCTCCTTCGGTCGCGAGCATGGCTTCGAGGAGATTCGCGACTGGGCGGGCTTTCGGGCCCGGGTGCCGATCCGGGGTTACGACCAGCTCGAGCCCTACCTGAAGCGCATGGTGGCAGGAGAACGCGATGTGTTGGTCAGTGACCCCGTGACCTTCTTTGCGCGCTCGTCGGGAACCACCGGGAGCCCCAAGTACATCCCGGTCACCGAGCCCTACCTCGACGAGATGCGCGCGGTGCGCCGGGCCTGGAGTCGAGCGGTCAGCCAGGTGTTTCCCGGACTGGTACGGGGGCACTTCCTCACCGTGCACTCCCCGACCATCGATGGCCACACGCCGGGCGGCGTGCCCTATGGTTCCATCACCGTCGCCCTGTCGGGTGGCACCGATGACGACGTGGCGAGCCCCCTCGAAGGGATCCCGCGCGCCATTCATCGCCTTCGAGACCTCGACACCAAGTACTACCTGATCCTGCGCGCAGCCCTGGATCTTCCCATCAGCTTGATGGGGGCTCTCAATCCCAGCACGGTGTTGCTGCTGTGCCAGCGTCTGACGCGCTGGGCAGACCGCCTGGCCACGGACCTCGAGCAGGGGACCTTGTCTGCTCCGGGGGAGGTTCCCGCGGACCTGCTCGCGCGCATGGCCCCTCGACTCGCTCGTCGCCCCGAGATGGCCCGGCGGCTGCGGCGGAGCCTCGCCCAGCACGGAGTGGTGCGCCCCGGCGACCTGTGGCCACGTCTGTGCGGTGTGCTGACCTGGAAGGGCGGGAGCGCGCCCTTTTACCTGGGCAAGCTACGCGCCTATCTGGCTGAGCTGCCCATCCTGGACTACGGCTACGTGGCAAGTGAAGGCGCCTTCAGCGTGGTCCTCGACGCCGGGGATGGCCGCGGTGTGGTGGGAATCCAGGGCCACGTGCTGGAGTTCGTCCCCGAGGCCATGGCGGGTCAGGCGGACACCGAGGCTCTGCTGGTGGACGAGCTGCGGATTGGCGAGCGCTACGCGGTCATCATCACCGCTGGCAACGGGCTCTATCGCTACGACATCAACGACATCGTCGAGGTGGTGGATCTGTACCGCGGTGTGCCCCGGATCCGCTTCGTGCACAAGGGCGGCAACATGATCTCGATCACCGGCGAGAAGCTGGGTGAAGCCCACGCCGTCGAGGCCATCGACGGAGCGCTGCGGGCGACCGGGGTCGACGCTGCGGGCTTCCTGCTCACCGCCCGGCTGGAGGATCCTCCCTACTACGTGGTGGCCGTCGAGATCCCCGGTCCTATCCAGGACTCGAGCTTGCAGGCCTTGCTGCATGCCTGCGACCTGGGTCTGCAGCAGGTCAACATCGAGTATGCGGCCAAGCGCAACTCCCAGCGCCTGGGCAGTCCGCACCTGGTGCTGACCTCGCCCGGCGTCTTCGAGGGCCTGCGTGCCCAGCGTGTGGCCGAGGGTGCGCCGGACGCCCACGTCAAGGTTCCGCACCTGTGGCGCGATGCCGCTGTCCTCGAGCGCCTGGGTGTTCAACGCGAACTGATGCTGGAGACGCCATGACCGGCCTCCCCGTGGCGATCAGCTTTGACCTCGACGGCACGCTGTACAGCACGCGCCGGGTGGCCCTGCGGGTGCTGTGGGCCACGCGTGGCAGATGGCGCTTCCTGCGGATCTATCGCACGGTTCGGCAGGCGCTGCGACCGCGCGTGTTCGAGGACGGAGATGCGCTGCACACGGCCGAGGTCGAGCTGCTGGCCCGGGCACTCGTCCGGGACGTCGAGACGACGCGCGAGCTCCTGCATCGCGTTCACGAGGTGGAGCTCGTCGGAGCCTTGGGGCGCTGTGGACCCGATGCCCTGGCGCGGCCCCTGATCTTGGCCCTGCACGCGCGCGGTGTTCGCCTGGCGGTACTCTCGGATCTACCCGTGGTGGCCAAGCTCGAGGCCTTGGGGTTGGCGGACCTGCCGTGGACCACGGTGATGGACGCCGGGGACACGGGAGCACTCAAGCCCCACGCGCGCCCCTTCGAGCGGGTGGCCCAGGCTCTGGGAGTGTCTGTGGAACAGCTCGTTCACGTTGGCGACAGGCACGACACCGACGTCACGGGAGCCGAGAGCTGTGGGGCGAGCGCCGTGTGGCTGACGCGAAAGGCCGACGAGCCCGTCGCACGGACGACGTGGACGGTGCGCGATCTTGCCGAGCTGGCGGATCGCTGGGAGCTGGCCCTGTCCCCGGGCTAGTCCCAGGAGCTGGCTCGCTCAGGACCTCGTCGCTGCGAAGGTCAGTGCCCGCAGCTGCAGCTCCCCGGAGAGCAACCACTGCAGTCGCCGCCGGAGCATCCCGACGAAGCCGAGACGGGGCTGCCGTCCGCCCGCTGGCCATGGATGGCAAAGGCCGAGAGCTTGCGCTCCACGGTCTCGGCCGCGCAGTGGGGACAGCTCACGGACTCGTCGCGATGAAACACGAGTTCCTCGAACTCGACGTGGCAGCCCCGGCACACGAATTCGTAGATGGGCACGCCAGCCTCCTGTTCATTGACCAACGTTCACGCACCCCCGACTCCGCCCTGGCGCGGCTGGCCGAGGTATCTCGGAAGATGGGCGGCACCTGCGTCCGCCCTTCCGGGGTCGCTCCGCGCTTCTGTGGCAGCACTGGCCAGCCGGTGACGCTGGAATACGGTGCAACGCTCGTTCATTACGTAGCAGGATCGAGATCGTCAATGGCCGGTCCGCAATCCAGGAGATGCCCGTGACCCTGAGTCGACGCCAGTTTCTTGCCGCTGCCGGGACCGCCAGTGCTGGCGTGCTGCTGGCAACTCCAGCCGTGGCGGGGATCCCCTCGCGCATCGAGCACCATGGCCTGTCCGTGCGCCACCCAGATCTGCACGGGCTGTGTCTGGCCCACCTGACGGATCTGCACCTGGACAGTGACCTGGCCTACCAGCGCCTCCCCCAGGCTGTTCGGCTGGTCAACTCCCGTCGTCCGGATCTGGTGCTGCTCACCGGCGACTACGTCTCCTGGGGTGAGGACCACATCGAACCCTTCACCGAGATCGCGGCGGGCTTTCACTGTCCCGTGGTCGCGGTCCTGGGCAACCACGACCACTACGCCGGGGCCGAGCGCATGACCGCAGCACTTTCCAGCCGGGGTGTGCGGGTCCTGAGCAACACCAGCCACGTGGTCGAGATCGGTGGCGCCCACCTGCGGATCGTCGGTATCGACGACCTGCGCACCCAGCACGCGGATGTTGCAGCGGCGCTGGCCGGACTCGAGGCGCGCGATGACCTCCGCATCGTGCTGACCCACGTCCCCACCGTGGCGGACCTGCTGCCCGCTTCCACGGCCGATCTCATCCTGGCGGGGCACACCCACGGCGGCCAGATCGCCATCCAGGGCCTCACCGAGTGGATCGTGCGCGCGGTCGGCTCGCCCTACGCGCGCGGGTTTTACAGCCTGCCCGCAGGCCGTCTGTACGTGAACCGGGGCTGGGGCACGGTGGGCCTCCCGCTTCGTGTCGGGGCTCCTGCCGAGATCGCATTTTTTCACTGTGTCCACGAATCCGCGCGGCCATCCCCGGTCTGAGCGTCCCGCACGCAGTTCACTGCAATGTGGGGTTCCCAGGCGCTGCCCCTCGCGGCAGCGGAAAACGCCACCATTCAAAAGTGTTGAACCAAGCTCTGACGTGGGCTCGTTGTTCGGGACAGGTCCTGCTGTCCCTGGCGGGGCTCGAAAACACGCCTTGGCCCGGCCCTCGCCGCGCGGTACCCGCAACGATGTGCAGTGAAGCCAGGCCTAGAGGTTGGCAGCCAGGCCGTCCATCTCGCGCAGGATGCGACGATGGTTCACCGGCACCAGCACCTCGCAGTTGGATCCGGTCTTGGTCAACATGACGAAGCCCAGGTACCAGTTCAGGATGCCCTGGGGCGCGGTGCAGCCGGAGAACACATTCTCCATGACGTAGTCACAGCCGCTGGTCGACCCGGCCATGTTGACGTAGGCCGTGAAGCATCCCGCGGTTCCCTCGATACTGCCCTTGAGGCCAGAGGCCACGTCCTGGATGTCGTGCGCCTCCCATCCCATCTCGATCTCGTTGTCGGCAGTCTGGCTGGAAAAGTGGTAGTCGTAGTCCACGAAGTCCATCACGGCATTCCGGTCGTCATACACGATCTTCATGTCGTCCAGGAAGTAGTCGCCCACGACATCGGGCGGGTCTTCTCCCCGGTACAGCGTCATGCCAGCGCGTTCCAGGGGATGCCGGCCGTCGGGCTCGGGAAGATCCGGAGGCATGGGGGCTCGCCGGTCATCTGGACCGCAGGCCAGGGCAGCGATGCCGAGAAGCAACGTGCCTGCCACGAGGAGAGACCGGGGCCAGAACTTCATGGCGTCAGTATACACGACGTGCCGGCGGGCTGCACTTCTCCGTCGACACGGCACATACCTTGTGTTGACACGGCGTCGTGGTCGCGCCATCGTCGCTACGTCGTATTCTGGCGTCTTTCACGCTGGAGCGAAGGGTCCTCTTCGGACGGGATGCGACAAGATCCCCGAGGCCGCGAGAGGGCCGGCGCGATTCCCGCCAGGGGGGACGTGCTGCTCGGGGAGAACGCGTCGGTTGCTACCCGGACCCGGGGCCCGACGACACGGGGGCTGCAGGACGGCCCCCAAAGAAAGGACACCGCCATGGCAGAGCGCAAGATCAACTTCAATCCCGGTCCCGCCATCCTGCCCGTGCCCGTCCTGGAGATCCTGGCCAAGAACACCGTCGAGTTCGGTGGTTGCGGCATGTCCATCTACGAGATCTCCCACCGCTCGAAGGAGTTCGAGGCTGTGCTGGCGGATGCCCAGAAGCGCCTCCACGAGCTGCTGGCCATCCCGGACAGCTACCAGGTGTTGTTCCTGGGCGGTGGTGCCAGCACACAGTTCGACATGCTCGCCATGAACTTCTTGCAAGGTGGCAGCGCCGACTACGTGCGTGCGGGTGAGTGGGGCAAGAAGGCGGCCAAGGAAGCCGAACTCTTTGGCTCCGTGCACCTGGCCGGCGACAGCTCCGCCGACAACTTCAACCACCTGCCGGACAAGCTCGAGTTTGACCCGAAGGCGCGCTATGTGCACTTCACGTCCAACAACACGATCTACGGCACCCAGTACCGGGACTTCCCCGACGTGGGTGCGGTGCCTCTGATCTGCGACATGTCGTCGGACATCCTGTCCCACCGCTGGGACATTCAGCGCTTTGCCATGATCTATGCCGGCGCCCAGAAAAACCTGGGGCCGGCCGGCGTCACCGTCGTCATCCTGCGCAAGGACATGCTCGAGAAGTGCGCCGCCAAGCTGCCGGCCATGCTCAGCTACAAGACCTTTGCCGACAAGAACAGCCTGTACAACACCCCGCCCGTGGGCCCGATCTACATCGTCAAGCTGGTGCTGGACTGGGTGGCCGAGCAGGGTGGTCTCGCGGCCATGGAGAAGCTCAACGCCCAGAAGGCGGACCTGCTGTACGGGATGCTGGACGGCGATCCCGAGTTCTATCGAGGCACCGTCGTCAACAAGGCCCACCGTTCGCAGATGAACGTGCCCTTCCGGCTGCCGAGCGAGGACCTCGAGAAGACGTTCATCGCCGAGGGCGCCGCGATCGGACTGCACGGGATGAAGGGCCATCGCTCCGTCGGTGGCATCCGCATCTCCATGTACAACGCCCTGCCCCTGGCAGGGATCGAGAAGCTGGTCGGCTTCATGAAGGACTTCCGCAAGGCACACTGAGCACACGAAAGGCCTGCACCTGGTGGAAGACCTGTTTCAGAAGAAGGACATCGTCACCCACGCTCTGGAGTCCTCGCCGGGCTTGTCGGGAACGCACCTCATCGAGCGCCGCTGCCAGCTCACGGTGCTCACCGGGGCGCGCAAGAGCGAGGTGATCGAGATCGAGAATCTGCCCTTTCACGTCGGCAAGGGCGGCGACAACCAGCTGGTGCTTCCGGATCCCACGGTGTCGCGCGAGCACTTCGTCCTGGCCCAGGACCGCGGGTCCTTCCTGATCCGCGATCTCGGCAGCACCAACGGTACCTGGATCGATCAGATGCGCATTCGCGAGGCCTACCTGAGGCCCGGCGCGCTGATCAAGGCCGGAAGCGTCGAGCTTCGCTTTGAACCCCTGTACAAACCCGTCGAGGTCGTACCCTCGGAGCAGACCCGCTACGGCAGCCTGGTGGGGCGAAGCCTGGCCATGCGCCAGATCTTCGCGCTGCTCGATCGGGTTGCTCACACCGAGGCCACGGTCATCATCCTGGGCGAGACGGGCACCGGCAAGGGCGCCGTGGCCAAGGCACTTCACGATCACAGCCTGCGCAAGGACGGGCCCTTCGTCGTCGTGGACTGCGGTGCCATCGCCGAGAACCTGGTCGAGAGCGAGCTCTTTGGCCACGAGAAGGGTTCGTATACCGGAGCCACCTCGACGCGACGTGGCGCGCTGGAACAGGCCTCGGGGGGTACCCTCTTCATCGACGAGCTGGTCGATCTGCGCCTCGACCTGCAGCCCAAGCTGCTGCGTGCGCTCGAGGAGCGCGAGTACCGGCGCCTGGGCTCCAACCAGCCCCTCAAGTTCGACGCGCGCATCATTGCCGCCAGCAAGCGCGACCTGTGGAGCGAGGTCCAGGCCGGCAATTTCCGGGAAGACCTGTACTTCCGCCTGGCGGTGTTCACCATCCCCTTGCCCCCACTGCGCGATCGCATCGAGGACCTGCCCCTGCTGGTGCAGCGCTTCGCCGACGAGCTCAAGGTCGACGACGCCGCGCGCGCGCGCCTGGGCCGCGACACCCTGGTGCGGCTGTCCTCGCACGACTGGCCAGGCAACATCCGCGAGCTTCGCAATGCCGTCGACCGCGTGCTCTACTTTGGCGCGGAGCAGGTGGATCCCCTGCTGGGACCCATCACCGCGGGCAGCAGCGCCGGTCCCTCGGGTGTGGCCCCCTCGATCGTGGGTGGTGAGTCGCGTCGCGCCTCGGCCCCGGTGTTGCCCCAGGTGCCGAGTCCGCCGCCACGGATGCCGACCCCTCCGCCCGTGGCCTTCGTGCCTCCGCCGGCGCCGGTGGAACCGGGCCTGGTGGCAAGCTACGAGCTGCCCTTCAAGCAGGCCAAGGAGCTGCTGCTGGAACAGTTTGAGGGCGAATACCTGCGCCGTCTTCTGCAGCGCTGCAAGGGGCAGATCTCGCTGGCTGCACGCGAAGCCGAAATCGATCGCAAGCACTTGTATAACTTGATGAAGAAGTACGATATCGATCCAGGAGATGCCAAGAGCTAGCCCCCGCGGGGGGCGACCCGACATCGCGGCGCGCGCTGCGTGGCGACGAGCGGGACGGAGGAAAGCGATGCGAGTGAGAGCGCCGTGGATGCTGCTGCTGGTGGGGACTCTGATGGCGACGGGCTGCACGGACCCTCCTCTCGAGGGGGAGTGTGTTCCGGGCTTCGATTACACGGACAAGCCATCGATCTTCCCCAGTGTGTCGCCGTTCATCATGTGTCCGGTGTCGCCGGTGGCACCCAACAACAAGATCAACGCCAACTTCCTGCTCAACAACTGCGGTCGCCAGCCGCTCACCATCGAGAGCGCCGCGATCAGCAATGCGGCGGCCCCGGAGGTGTTTGGCAACCTGCAGCTCGAGAAGACTGACGTGAATCCAGGTGATAGCGCTGCGGCGCTGTTCGTCTACACCGCTGTGGATACCCTGGAGCACCGCGGCACCATCACGGTCAAGTCGAATGCCGACAACTTCCCCGAGCTGACCATCGATGTGGTGGTCCGCGCCGATGAGCCCTTTGACGGTGGCTTCTGCCCGCCGGTCCAGGGTGGCGGCACGGATGCGGGCGCCGAAGACATCTGATCGGCGTCTGGGCGACCCTCTGCTTGTTCCTGGGGCGTTCGGCAGACCCCGCCCCTCGATCAGGAAAAGTCTGACCCGGGATCGTGTGGGCTCGAACCCTTGGCGGGCCCGTCTCCACCGGCAGCGCTTCATATCCTCGCAAGCTCGGCACGTGTCGCCTGGCTCCCACGACAAGACGATTCAACACCATCTGGTATGAGAAGGCCGCACGGCAGGGTCCTGAGATCGGATCATCTGCAGCGTCCTGGCGTGGGCACGCTTCGCGTCCGACGCGCAGCCTGATCGGCTCGCGGCGACAAGCAGTCACGCCGGGACAGAGGCCGAAGAGAGACGCACAGGCATACCTGGGCTTGCGCTCAGCGCGCGCTGTCCGTGCAGTTGCGGTAGTACAGCGGCGCCGTGCAGTAACCGCAGAGGTCCGGGCAGTTGCAGCTCCAGCGCACGGTCATGGTGTACTGCATGGCCAGGTCGAAGTCGTTTTGCCCGTTGTCCGTGATCTCGATGATCCACGGGTTGCCTTCGCCGCACAGAGGCGCCACCAGGCAGTTCCCGCCGTCGGGTCCAAAGGTCACGTTGGGCAGCGCGTGGCTATCGTCGTCACGGAAGCAGCGTTCGCGGATGCACAGGTAGCTGTCCGGGCAGTCGGTGTGGCTGGCGCACTCCTCCGGAGGCTGGCACAGGCCGGCGCCGCTGTTACCACTGGGATTGTGGCAGGGGACCTCGCTGGGGTCGCACTCGAACACGTTGTCACAGCAGTCATGCCAGTCGGTGCAGGGGCGGGTGGATACGGTGTTGGCCCTGTCCGCGTCGACGAAGGAAGCGTAGAGGCGGCCCTGGCTGCCCGTGAACACGAACACGGCGGGCTCGATGCCGGTCGACGAGGCGCCACTGCCTGTGACGTCGATGTTCACCTCGATGTCACCGGGGGGCAGATTGAACGAGTAGTAGTCCCGATCACCCTCGAAGCTGAGCTGGCCCGTGGCGGTGTAGCTGCCCGTGCCGGCACCGGAGCAGTCCAGGCTGGTGTAGGGGTTGGAGCCCACGGATCCGCCGTCGATGGTGCCATTGTTGTCCCAGGGCAAGCAGCTGCCCCCGTTGTGCTCGTCATACCGGCACACGTCACCACTGCCACCGTCGTACATGGCGCAGTTGAGGGACGGCTCGGTGCAGGCCGGGATCCCGCTGTAGCTCCCGATCTGCGGGATCGCGAAGTTGCTGGCGTTGCACGAACGGATGGCCCCGGCGCTCGACGAGTACCGGGCTTCCCGGTTGAGGGCTGGCGGCAGGTCATTGGGCTCCCGGGTGTCGGGATCGGGGACCAGGTTGAAGCGGATGGTGTAGGGCTGCTGGTCGTGAAACACCTGCCCCTGGAACAGGCTCACGCCGACGAGGATGGGCTGGGCCTTGCGCACCGCGACTCCTGCGCGGGCTTGAGCGGCGCGAGGCACCCGGTTGGCATCGGCACCCTGCAGGATCAGGCGCGACCAGCGACTCTCGCCGCAGTAGCTCCCCGGCATACACACCGGGTTCTGCTCGCCGTGGGCATCCCGGCAGCGGTCGGTGGTGGCGTTGAAGTTGTCGCAGCGGGCAAACTGCGTGGCGTTGGCAGGGCTCTCGGTGCAGCCCGTGGTGACGCTCATCGTGCCGCCGGAGGCCACACTCAGGCGCGCGTCGTAGATCTCCAGGCTGACGCCGACGCGATCCGGGTCCACACTCTCGGGGACCACGCCGTCTGCGGGCATGTTGAGCTCGACCTCGAGCACGTAGCGGCCGTCGGCGCCGTCGATGGTGTACCAGTCGACGTCACCGTAGGTGGCGAGGTAGCCGTTGAGCGTCTGGCCCGAGTTGACCGAGGTCGCCGTGCCCGGGGCATCATTGCGGCCCGCGGGTTCGGTGTCGTTGCCGGGGCCGGTGTCGACGGTCAGGGTCAGGTCGTAGCGGCCGGTGGTGGTGTCGAAGTTGAAGCGATCGCCGCTGACATCCTCGACCAGCACCGTGACGGCGCCGCTGTGCGAGAAGGTCTGGCTCAGCTCCGGTCGGGCGGAATTGGCCTCGAAGCGGGTCACGGCCACTGCGCCGACGAAATCGTAGCTCCCGTCTGGCTTGGGCACCAGCTGGGTGTCGAGCAGTGCCTGGCCCTGGTCGTTGGCGATGTACAGGTGTGGTTGCCAGCCCAGCTCCGCGCCTCCCTGGAAGCGCACCTTGAGACGCATGGGCATGGCCGAGGCGATGCACTGGTAGTAGTCGCGGTCACCGCGCGTGCCCAGGTAGGCGGCCACGGCCTGGCCCCCGCACCCTCCCGTGGTCGCGGTCTGCGCCGTGTCGTTGGGTTCGTTGCTGTCCGGCTGCGGGCTGAGCGCGATCTCCAGGTGGTAGGGGTTGGTGGGATCGCCGTCGTCACCGCCCTCGTCGCTGACCTCGATGATGTAGGTGGTGCTGGGCGAGACACCGAAGGCGCCGCGAATGTCGGTGACGGCACCGGTGCCATTGGGATTGCTGAAGGCCATGGGGGTCGGCGTGCCGCTGGCGTCGAGCAGGGCCGCGCGCAGATCCACGCTGGTGAAGCCCGTGTCGTTGTAAAGATGCACCTCGAGGATGCCGTCGCTTGGCCCCGTGGTCACGCGGTAGTAGTCCTTGTCGTCGAAGCCCTGCGGACAGATCGTGCCGTCGACGATCTGGTCCGGCGTGATGTCCTGGGCGCTCTCGGCGTTGTACAGCGCGTCGATGACGCAGTCGACGTCGACATTGGTCGCGTCTTTCTTGGTGGTGACCTGGGTGTTGCAGTCCTCGCAACCCACGGCGAGGGCGAGGCCGAGCACCGAGAACGACAGGACTGCGCGCATCCTCATGTCAGGCTCCTTTGAAGGGACCACATCCCCCGGAGAGGATCGGTCAGGGCATCACACAGTGCAAGGTGGTGTCGGTGGCGCCGGGCACCCACAGGGCATCGGCCGGGATCTCCAGCTCGCCGGAGGCCGGTAGCTTGAACCGCCGGTCCTCGATGAACTGGGCCCGGGCGCAGCCCTGCTTGAACAGGGCGATCTCGTCAGGCTCGTCCAGCGGGACCTCGGTGACGTAGACGCCGATCTCGTTCCAGCCACGCTCCGCGCCCGGCGGCGCGTCGGTGGTGACCAGCCGGATGTTCTCGACCTCGTAGTGGTAGCACAGCTGGTTGCCCTTCATGCCGGTCTGCACCACGCGGTAGCGATAGCCCTCCTCGCTGAGGTGGGCGCTGTCATTGGTATGGGGATCCGAGTGCCAGCGGATCTCGTCGCCATTGGGTGCGCCGTCGAAGTCCACGTCGCTGAGCAGGTCGTCGAGGGTCAGGTAGGTGTCGTTGCGGTGCTCCAGGATGTCCGGGACGCCGTCGAAGTCGGAATCGTACTTCTTGCTGAAGCTGCCAATGACGCGCTCCTCGCAGTTGCGCAGGCCGTCGATATCGTCGTCGGCGCGGTCGACTTCCAGGTCGCAGGCGGCATCTGCCGGATCGATGGGGTCGCGCCCCGAGTTGCGCAGCTGATACTCGAGCAGATCGTTGAACCCGTCACCGTCGGTGTCGAGAGAGAAAGGATCCGATCCCTGCAGGCGCTCACTCACGTCGTCGAGTCCGTCCCCATCCGAGTCGATGATGAAGGCACTCGACCAGGGTTTGGCACTCTTGTTGGTGATGATCAGGTTGTGCAACTTGAACTGGCGCTTGTAGCTCGATGTGTCGATGTGCAGGAAGTTGATGTCCTCCCCGTTCTCGAAGTCCCGGAAGGTGCCGTTGCCCACCTCGGCCACGTAGCGCATGAACAGGCGCGCCGCGGTGCGAACCTGCAGATCCGTGATGCCCGCCGACAGCAGCAGGGTGTGGAACTCGAGGGAGCGGATGCGGTGGATGCGCTTGAGGTTCATGATCTGCTTGAGCTGTTCGTACAGCGAGCAGTGCAGCGAGGGCGGCGGATCGAAGCGGCCGTAGCGCTCGAGGCAGGTCTGGGAGTTGGCGGCGCACTGGTCCGAGCCGTAGGGACACCACACGTCGAGATTGCCGACCTCGAGCCCGCCCAGGCCATCGGAGAAAAAGATGACCACGTAGCGGGCATTGCCCGCGGCGTCCTCGTCGATCTGGCGCAGGCGCTCCATGTCGTCGAACAGCACGCGGTAGACCACGCTCAGGGTGGCGGCGTAGTTGGTGTTGCCGCCGGACACCGAGCCCGAGGCCGACGCGATACCTCCGAGGATGGTGGTCTCGTCGTCGGTAAAACCCTCGACGCAGTTGGTTCCGGGCGGCGCGTAGTCGTCGCAACGCTGGGTCATCACCCGGGTCGCGGCGCCGAAGGCGATGACAGCGACCTCGACGCCACGGCGGCCCTGGATCGACTCCTCGAAGGCATCCACCATGGCCTGCAGGCGCTGGGTCTCGCCGTTGACGTCCGGGGGATCCACGGCGTTGAGCGAACCCGACTGGTCGACCACGAACAGCACCTTGACCGGGTAGTTCAGGGTGTCCGGGTCGGTGGTGCAGAAGTCCCCCTTCACCTGCAACCTGTTGTCGAGCTTGCCCGGGTCCGGCGGCGGCACGGGCACCAGCCCCTCCTGGGTACAGGTGGTGAGCAGCACCAGCCCCGTCATCAGCAGCATCATCCGCATGTCGCGAACCTCACCTTCTCAGGCCCACGTCCCGTCCTCACGGTACCGCACACACCCGCGACGGCAGACACTGCAAGCCGGCCGGGCAGTCGTCGTTGGACACGCAGGGCGGGAAGATGCCCCGGCAGTCCTTGCCGTCCATCACAGGTGGGATGAAGTTCCCCATCACGTCGTATCCGCCGTCGACCAGGTCCACCAGATCGTAGTCGGTGAACGGCGGTGTCAGCACCCCATTGGCAGGCTCCCGGAAGTCGGGTGCCACGTAGCGCGCCAGGTAGCAGGCCCCGCGCACCCTGGTCTCTCCCAGGGCGTCGTCGCTGGGCGACTCGACCTCGTACACCTGGATCTGGTTGTAGCCGGGCAGGTCGATGTGTTGCGGCGCCGCGGGATCGTTGGGGATGCGGAAGTATCCCAGGGGCGTCTCCAGGGTGATGTGGCGCATGCGCAGGTCAAAGCAGCCTCGCTGGTCCAGGGTCTCCAGGGTCTGCTCCAGGGTGTAGCGGAACGCCGGTGCGCGCCTCGCCACCGGATCGTCCTCGCGCGGGTTCAGGTTGCGCAGCACCTCCTCGATGTTGCTGATGCCGTCGAAGTCCGCGTCGCCCTCGGCGTCCTGCACGCGCGGATCCAGGCCAAAGCGCAGCTCGAGCCCATCGGGGATGGTGTCGTGATCGCTGTCCGCCTCCAGCGGGTTGGTGCCGATCATGTCCTCCTCGCAGTCGCGGAGCATGTCGTTGTCGCTGTCCACGCTCTGGCCGAGATCGTCGGTGGGCGATAGCGAGGTGCCCGGGAAGCCGGACTGCGGGTCCATGCCGGGGGTCAGGGGAGGATTGTTGAAGGACATGCAGGGTGTGTAGGGGTGCAGGGCCTCGAGGGGATTCATGCCGAACTCGGCGTAGCGCACCTCGAGCAGGTCGGTGTAGCCGTCGCCATCGGTGTCGCGCAGCAGGGGATCGATGCCCAGCTCGTATTCCTCGTCGTCACTCAGGCCGTCACCGTCGGAGTCCAGGACCAGGCCTTCGGCGGTCGGTACCAGGTTGCGGTTGGTCACGAACACGCGGCGCATCTTGTTGGTGCGCTTGAGGGCGGTGAAGTCGAACTGCAAGAAGTCGATCTCCTCGGCAGAGCGCGCCTCGCGGTACTCGCCTCCGCCGCGTTCGGCCATCATGCGCATGAGCCGGGACTGGCGACAGTAGTTGGTGCCCACGATGGCCTGGATGCCCGCGGGCAGGGCGGCGTTCCACAGCATGATCGAGTGAAACTGGAACGCGCCCACGTCGAGCCCCTCGGTCAGCTCCACCATGTCGTCGAGCAGGTTGAGGATCTGGAACTCGCGGTTGTAGTTCTGCTCGGTGTTGAGGTCGGGGAACTGGTTTTGGAACCGGGCCGGGAAGCTCACCTGGAGTTCTGCCAGGTTGTTGCAGATGTTGAACTCCCACTGGCCTTCACAGACACGGCTGAGCTGCATGCCGATGTTGAGATCGGCCACCGTGGGCGGGTTGCACTGCGACGTCCCTGGCCCACCGCCAGCGGGATAGACCTCGCCGAAGCTGCAGTCCATGGAGACGTCCGGGGTCGGCTTCTGCGCGGACTCGTCCTCGCAGATGCAGCACACGGGCGAGGGCTGGCCGTCGGAGAAGAACAGCACCACGTACTTGGTGTTGCGCGCCTCGGGACCCTGGGCGTCGATGCTGATCAGTTCAAAGGCCGAGCTCAGGGCGGCCTGGTAGTCGGTGAGCACCTCGGCCACCTGCAGCTGCGCGTCCAGGTTGACGGACTGGACCAGGCGGGCCGCGTCCCAGAACTCGCTGGCCTCGGGGAATTCCTTGACGAAGGTGTTGAACAGGATCAGGTGGAACATCACCGTGTCGTTGCCCACGTAGCGATTGAGCAGCTCGGTCACGGCGCGCACCCGGATCGCGCCTTCGTCGGTGAACTGCAGCGAGCCCGAGCCGTCGAGGATGAGCAGGATCTTGACCGGAAAGCGCTCTTCTTGCGGCTTGGCCGTGCAGAAGCTGCCCGCCAGCTCGACCTTGTTGTCCACCACCTTGGTCGTGACGAGGTCTGCGGGCTGGATCTCGCCCTTGGAGCAGGCCCCGAGCAGCGCCAGGGATGCGGCCAGGACCAGCAGCTGGCTATGGCGTGTCGTTGTCATAAGCACCTCGTTGCCACATGTGAACGGCGCAGCAGGCTCCCTGGGGAGCGAAGACCACGCCGGACAAGTCTACTGCGAAAAGCGATCCAGGTCGTGCACCTCACTCATGATAACTGCAAGACACAGGTCTTGCACGAGACCTCGTTCGAGGTCCCGGCGAGAGGTCGCGGCAGGGGGCGTGTGATGCACAAAAAGCGACGCCCCCTTGAGGGGGGCGTCGCAACAGAGGTTCAGAGTCTATCCAGCAGGTGCTGGCGGAGAAGCTAGCGGCGGCGGCGGATGCCGAGCAGGGCCAGGCCGGCCAGGACGAGCAGGCTCGCCGAGCCGCTGGTCATGGCGCTGCAACCCAGGGCAGCACCCTCGACCACGATCTTCATGGTCTGCTTGTCGCTCTGCAGGCCCGGGTACAGGTCGTCGTCGAAGACCAGGTTGGTCTGCAGCTCGATCTGGTACTCACCGGGGGTGCGGGCCACGAACACGGACTCGCGGTCACGCTGGTAGTGGAACTCCCAGGGCGAGGAGGTGTTGACGGTGCCGGCCGGGTTCTCGACGTCGAAGCTGGAGCCGGCGGGGGACGCGGTCACCTTCCAGGCGTACTGGGTCGGGGCATTGGGGCGGTTGGTGAAGACGCGCAGGCGGATGCGCTCGCCGGTGACGACGCCAAGGTCCGGACCAGGGCGGCCCTGGAAGCGGCCCGTCGGGTTGAGGCAGCGACCCTGGTCGGGGCTGTCCACCACGAAGCAGAAGCTCGAGTCGCAGCTGTCGCCGAAGCCGTCACGGTCAGCGTTGAGCTGGTTGCTGTTGGGGGTCAGGCGGCAGTTGTCCAGCAGGTTGGGCACACCGTCGTTGTCGAGGTCGGCGTCGCAGGCGTCGCCCAGTCCGTCCATGTCGTTGTCGTTGTTGTCCTCGGAGGCGACGAAGGGGCACAGGTCCAGGCTGTCCGGCAGGCCGTCGTCGTCGGCGTCACGGTCGCACAGGTCGTTGTTGGGATCGGTCACGCCAGCCAGCAGCGGGCAGGGGTCGCTGACATCGGGCAGGCCGTCGTTGTCGTCGTCGTCGTCGCAGACGTTGCCGCGACCGTCGAGGTCGTTGTCGTCAAAGGCGGGATCCTGGACCGGGTTGGGGACCAGGGAGCAGCTGTCGATGTTGTTGGGGACGCCGTCGTTGTCCGCGTCGTCGTCACAGGCGTTGCCCAGCATGTCGCCGTCAGCATCGAACTGTTCGGGGTTGGCATGGCCAGCGCAGTTGTCACAGGCATCGCCGAAGCCGTCGCCGTCCGCGTCCGCCTGATCCGGATTCACGGCGAACGGGCAGTTATCGAAGTCGTCCTCCCAGCCGTCGATGTCGAAGTCATCGGCGTACTGGTAGGTGTCGCCCATATCGGTGTTGTTGATCAGGATGGAACCGCCGCCGCAACCGCAGCCGCCGCCACCGCTCTCATACGGAGTACCGCACGCGCCGCCGCCGCACTCGGCCTGCGCCTGGGCATTGACGCTGACGAACAGCCCCAGTGCCGCGAAAGCAAATCCTGCAAAAAACTTCTTCATAATCCTCTCCTCCTCTTTCGAACCCTGGTTTTCTCTCTACTCTGTGCGCGGCCCGGTCTCTCTATACGGGAACGCGCAAGACGAAGTCATTGCGAGAACCGATCCAGATCGGTGGCACTGTACAAGAAACTTTTATTTACGGGAAGTTAGGCAATTTCCAGAGACCTCAAGTAAGAGCCAGGCCTACACCGGGTGGTGACTGGAGTCCACAGAAGTGTGGAGTCTGGACCTCGAGCAAGCGTGCGATCTGTGGAGTCGAGACACCAGGGGAGTCCAGAGTGGGGACTGCAGTCGCCATATAGAAAACGAGGGCCCGATGGGGCCCCCGTGTAGAGGTTAAACGATATGTTGGAGGGTGCTGTTACCTGCGGCGGCGGATCCCGAGCAGGGAAAGACCGGCCAGCAGCAGCAGGCTCGCCGAGGAGCTGGCCATGGAGCTGCACCCCAGGGCTGCGCCCTCGACCACGATCCTCATGGTCTGCTTGTCCGAGCCCAGCCCCGGATACATCTCATCTTCGAACACCAGGTTGGTCTGCAACTCCACCTCGTACTCGCCCGGGGTGCGGGCCGAGAACACCGCGTCGCGATCGCGCTGGTAGTGGAACTCCCAGGGCGAGGAGGTGTTGACCGTACCCACCGGGTTGTTCAGGTCCACGCCGGCGCCCTCGGGGGAGCGGACCACCTTCCAGGCGTACTGGGTCGGGGCATTGGGCCGGTTGGTGAAGATGCGCAGACGGACGCGCTCGCCGGTGAGCACCGTGAGGTCGGGGCCCGGGCGGCCGTGGAAGCGGCTCGCGGGGTTGAGGCAGCGGTCACCGTCGGCGCTGTCCACCACGAAGCAGAAGCTCGAGTCGCAGGCATCGCCAAAGCCGTCGCGGTCGGCGTTGAGCTGGCTGGTGTTCGCGGTGGTACGGCAGTTGTCCATCAGGTTGGGCACACCGTCGTTGTCGAGGTCGGCGTCGCAGGCGTCGCCGATGCCGTCGCCGTCGCTGTCGCGGTTGTCATCCGAGGCAAAGTAGGCGCACAGGTCCGCACTGTCCGGGATGCCATCGTCGTCACTGTCCATGTCGCAGCGGTTGTCGCTGGGGTCCTGCACCCCGGCCAGCAGCGGGCAGGGGTCCGTGACGTCGGGAACGCCATCGCCGTCGTCGTCCGGGTCGCAGGCATTGCCCAGGCCGTTGAGGCTGGTATCGAGCTGGCCAGAGTTCGGCACCAGCCAGCAGTTGTCGAGACCGTTGGGTATGCCGTCGCCGTCGGCGTCCGCATCGCAGGCGTTACCGACGAAGTTGCCGTTGGCATCCGCCTGATCGGGATTGGACGAGCCGGGGCAGTTGTCGCAGGCATCGCCGAAACCGTCACCGTCCGAGTCCTCCTGACCGGCGTTGACCGCGAAGGGGCAGTTGTCGAAGTCGTCTTCCCAGCCGTCGATGTCGAAGTCATCCGCGTACTGGTAGGTGTCGCCCATGTCGGTGTTGTTGATCAGGATGGATCCGCCACCGCAGCCGCAGCCGCCGCCGCCGCCACTCTGATACGGCGTGCCACAGGCGCCGCCGCCGCACTCGGCCTGGGCCAGCGCCAGGTTGCTGACCAGCACGGACAGTGCCGCCAGGGCACATCCCGTCACGAGGTTCATCCAGCTCCGGTTCATCTGCTCCTCCTACACTCTGTGACCCCGTCGGCGGGGGTAATGACTCTGCAACACCTCATCGCAAGAACTGATCCAGCGCGCTGTAACCGGGGCAAGCCCTGGAGATCAGACGACGATGCTCCGCAGACCGATGCTGGTGTCGGCACTGGACGACAACCGTGGGGACTCGCCCCCCCAGATTTCTTCCATCTCAGTGGTGCGAGGAGGACTCGAGTCCCCATCTTCGTATCCTGTCGGTCTGCAAAGCAGGCAGGTCCGTCACCATTCTGCAAAACTGGTGGCAACCAACGGGTCTGCGTTCGCGGGTTCGACATGGTATCGATGAGCCCATGCGCATCCTGGTCTCGACCGTGGGCAGCCGTGGCGATGTGCAGCCCATGCTCGCGCTCGCCCTCGAGCTGCAGGGCCGCGGCCATCAGCTGCTGTTTGCGGCGCCGCCGGAGAACCAGGCCTGGGTCGAGGGCCGGGATCTGCGCTTCCACGCCGTGGGCGTGGATCTGATGAAAGCGGTCGAGGGCATCTACACCCACCGCGTGGGCCTGGGGACGCTCACGCGCTTTGTTCGCGATCGCATTGCCGAGCAGTTCGATGACCTGTTGCCCCTGGCGGACGCGTTCGACTTGTACCTGGGCGGCGGTCTGCAGCTCGCCCTGCCCAGTGTGGCCGAGGCGCGCCAGCGACCTTATGCCTATACCGCCTTCAGCCCGTGCCTGCTGCGTTCGTCGCAGCACGCGCCGGTGTTCTTCGCCGCGCAGCGACTTCCTCGGTGGTTGAACCGGATCCTGTGGGCGATGTACGTGGGCGCGGGCACCCGGGCCACCCGCGGCATGCTGGGGCAGCAGCGCCATCGCCTGGGGCTGCCACCCACACCCGACATCTACCGCTACATGTTCGAGCCCGCGGCATTGCTGCTCGCCTTCGATCCCGTGCTCGGACCACTCCCCGACGATGTCGAGGCCCGAGCTGTGAGCACGGGCTTCTTTTTTCTCGACGACGACACGCCCGTGCCCGACGCCGTGTCGCGCTTTGTCGCCCAGGGCGCTGCGCCGCTGTACGTGGGGCAGGGCAGCATGTGGCTGCGCGACGCGCCCGCCGTGAACCGCGTGCTGCTCGACGTGCAGCAGCAGCTCGGCTGCCGCCTGATCGTGGGGCGTGGCCGCTCCGGGCTGGGTGAGGGGATGCACGGTGAGGGTGTGCTGGTGGTCGACGCAGTGAACCATGCCGCCCTGTTCCCTCGCTGCGCGGCCGTCGTGCACCACGGCGGAGCTGGTACCACGGCCACGGCTCTGCGCGCCGGCGTGCCGCAGCTGGTGACGCCGCATTCGGCGGATCAGTTCTACTGGGCGCGGCGCGTTCATGAGCTGGGCCTGGGGCCCGCACCGCTGGCCTTTGGCTCGCTGTCCACCCGGCCCCTGGTCGCCAGGCTCCGCGCTGTGCTCGAGGACGGTGCGTGTGCGGACCGGGCGCGGGTCGAGAGTGAGCGCCTGGCGCAGACCAGCGGCACGGCCGTCGCCGCCCGGGCGCTGGAAACTCTCGTCGAGGGCGGTACCTGGGGCTAAAAAAAACGAGGGTCCCGCGGGGGACCCTCGTCGAGGCATGAACGCCTCGGGGTTCGACTCTAGCCGCGGCGGCGCAGCCCCACCAGGGCCAGGCCCAGGAGGACCAGCAGGCCGGCGCTCGAGCCACTCGCGGTCAGGGCGCTGCAGCCCAGGGCCTCACCGGTGACCACGATGGTCATGGTCTGCTTGTCCGAGGTCAGGCTGGGGTACATCTCGTCGTCGAACACCAGGTTGGTCTGCAGCTCGACCTCGTACTCACCCGGGGTGCGCGCCACGAAGCTGGCCACGCGCTCCTTCTGGTAGTGGAACTCCCAGGGCGACGAGAAGTTGACCGTACCGTTCGAGTTCTCGATCTCGGCGTCAGCACCGGCGGGGCGACGGGTCACCTTCCAGGCGTAGCGGGTCGGCGCATTGGGGCGGTTGGTGAACATGCGCAGGCGGATGCGCTCGCCGGTCAGGATGGTCATGTCCGGGCCCGGGCGGCCCTGGAAGCGGCTGGCCGGGTTGAGGCAGCGGCCGCCGTCGGCGCTGTCGACCACGAAGCAGAAGCTGGAGTCGCAGGCGTCGCCCAGGCCGTCGCGGTCGGCGTTGAGCTGGTTGGTGTTGGCGGTCAGGCGGCAGTTGTCGATGGTGTTGGGCACGCCGTCGTTGTCGAGGTCCAGGTCGCAGGCGTCGCCGATGCCGTCCAGGTCGCTGTCGCGGTTGTCCTCGGCGGCGGTCATGGCACACAGGTCGATGCTGTCCGGGATGCCGTCGTTGTCGCTGTCCATGTCGCAACGGTCGTCGCTGCCATCGGTCACCCCGGCGAGCAGCGGGCAGGGGTCGGTGACATCAGGCAGGCCATCCGCGTCGTCGTCGTCGTCACAGGCATTGCCCAGGCCGTTGCCGCTGGTGTCGAGCTGACCCGGGTTGGGCTGCAGCCAGCAGTTGTCCATCTGGTTGGACACGCCGTCGCCGTCGGCATCGTCGTCGCAGGCATTGCCCACGAAGTTGCCGTTGGCGTCGGCCTGGTCGGGATTGCTGTGGCTGGGGCAGTTGTCGCAGGCGTCACCGAAGCCGTCGCCGTCCGAGTCTTCCTGGGCCGCGTTCACGGCGAAGGGGCAGTTGTCATAATCGTCTTCCCAGCCGTCGACGTCGAAGTCGTCGGCGTACTGGTAGGTATCACCCATGTCCGTGTTCGCGATCAGGATGCTGCCGGCCACGCACACGCCGCCGTTGCAGATGCAGTCTCCGCCCTCGACACAGGGATTGGAGCCGCCGCTTTCGTAGGGCGTGCCGCAGGCGCCACCACCGCACTCGGCCTGGGCCATGGCGGTATTCGCCAGGACCAGGGCCAGGGCCGCGAGGCTACAGTTCGCCAGGACCGTCAGGGTTCGTCGTGCCATGGGTTCCTCCTTGATAACGCTCGAAGCGTGGTTTCGTTCGTGTCGAGGAGGGATAAAGCGAGAGCCGTGCCAGCTTGAAAAAATTAAAAAAAACACACAAAAACAAGATGATAGACATTTCGAATAACTCAAAAATCGAGATGTAGGGAAATGTCTGGGGACTCTGGCCCCCAGTTTCGGGCGTGTGGACTCCACACCTCAGCGACGAGTTGCGGAGTGCAGTCCCCACCGGCCCAGCAAGAATGGGTCAAGGTTTCGTGGAGCCCGCGGGGCTGCGACGGGCAGCGCGGGCGAGTTCGATTTCCGGACTGGTCGCGGCGCGCGGCCACGTGTCATGGTCCGCGGCAGGTGGGGGGTGGCATTGCCTGTGCTTCTGCTATCCTCTCAGGTGGACCGACCCTGTGCAGGAGGTGGTGATGTCCCGAATCGAGCGCGGGCTTGGATCGCTGATGCTGGCTGCAGCGTGCCTGGTCCTGGTCGGCGGCGAGTGCCCTGGCGGCAGCGACAGGCCTGACTTCGACGGCGGCCTCGACGGCGGCGGGCGCGATGTCAGCGTGGTGCAGGTCAAGCTCTACGACTGGAACATCAGCCGGGGCTTCACCTCGGAGTCTCCGTCGCCAGTGGCACCCCTGGCCACGGCGGTGGGCCCGGGCGGTCGCATCGCGGTGGGCTATTACAAGGCGCCAGACCCGGTGGTGCCCTACCACTGCGTCACCAATCTGGGCGAGAGCGACATCGAGGACATCGACCTCAAGCTGGCGCGCTTCGATGGCGCCGCCTGGACCACCGATCTCGTCGAGACCGTGCACTCCCCCGACGCCTATGCGACGCTCTACGACGCGGCGGGCGGGTTGCAGATGGTGTACATGGCCGGCCCCACCACGGGGACCTACTGCGGGGTGTCGCAGCTCTTTGGTCGCTACATCAACGGGGCCGGGCTCGGATCCCCGACCACCCTGGTGGCCAACTCGGCGACCGGTGACGCCTGCCGGCTGATGCAGAACGCCTGCAATGCAGGAGACAACGCGGGGCGGTTCCCGAGCCTCGAGCTGCTGCCCGACGGGCGCATGCTGCTGGCCTACCAGGACACCCACTTCAACTTTGGCCAGCAGACCGACATCGAGGGCAGTGACCTCGAGGTGATCGTGGGCACCGCGCCGCTGGCAGCCGGTGGGCGCGCCTGCCTGGACGACTCGAGCGGAGCCGGAGCCTTTCTGGACACCTTCGTGGGCATGGGGGGCCGGCCCGCGGTGGCTTACTGGGTTCCGGTCACCCACAACTTCAACAGCACGGGCTGCCTGGACAACCCACCGGTGGCCGAGGGCACCTCGTACAACTGGAAGCGCGGCATGTACGTGGCACAGCTGCGTGACGACGATACCTGGGACAATCTCTACATCGCGGACATCATCGTGAACCAGCGCCTGGCCGCGGCCTATACCGAGAGCGATGGCTACATGGTGGCCTATCGCCTGGGCAGTTCCCTGGCCGCGTACTTCTCGGCCGACGGAGTGACCTGGCAGAGCCGCAACATCGACAGCGCCGGTCGAAATGGCGTGTCACCCTCGGCCCTGGTCGACGGGCAGGGACGCATCCTCATCGCCTATGGCAAGTGCTCCAACTCGCCTGGCGCGAGCTGTGCGCCGGCCCAGGATGCCGTGCGCATCGCGGTGCTGAGCGGTGGCCAGTGGAAGACCGAGGACGTGGTCAACGACAGTGACGAGCTCGACGGTACCGAGGTGCACCTGCACCTGGATCCGGACAGCGGCAACCCGGTCGTCGTGTACCGCGCCGCCGCGTCCCAGCAGGTCATGATCGCGCGCGGCACGCCGCACACCAACT
>JBDRCO010000005.1:0-54976 GCA_043821645.1 Pseudomonadota bacterium
CGGACGCACGCCCGTCGACGGCAGCCGCGTCGAGGTGGGCGACGCGGTGCTGGCCCTGCACAGCGTGGGCTTTCGCAGCAATGGCTTCTCGCTGGCGCGGCGCATCCTGCAGCGCCAGTTCGGCGAGCGCTGGCACGAGGAAATTCTGCACGAGGGCGAGCGCGCGGGCCAGGCCCTGCTCACGCCCTGTCGCATCTACTGCCGCGGCGTGTGCGAGGCTTTGGAGCAGGGGATCGACCTGCGCGGCATCGCCCACATCACGGGCGGCGGCATCCCTCACAAGTTCCGGCGCGTGCTGCGGTTACGCGGACTCGGCGCCATGCTCGACGCCCTGCCCGCGCCCGCGCCCGCCATGGCCCGGGTGCAGGCCCTGGGCGGGGTGCCGGCGCGCCAGGCCTACACCCTGTGGAACATGGGGACGGGCATGTTGCTGGTGCTGCCGCCGGCCCAGGTCGACGACGCTCTGGCCCTGCTCGCGGCGCAGGGCCTGCCAGGCCAGCGCGCGGGCGAGATCGTGGCCGAGCCGGCCATCGTGCTTGAGGCGCGCGGCGCCGAGTCGGGGCGCCTGGAGTTTCTCGACGGCGCCTGATCGCGCTGGGTTGTCATGGCCCGGCGCGCGCTGGGCCCCCGGGAGGTTCAGCGTGTCCGTGACAGCCACTCCCCTGCAGCTGGTGCAACTGGTCCCGCGCTCTGGCCACGACGACAGCTCCGGCGCGGCCGTGGTGCGCGCGGCGAAGCGCGACCTGGGCCTGGACCTGGGGCGGGTGCAGCACCACCGCCTGTACGCGGTCCATGGCGCCATCGAGGGCGCGCAGCTGCTGGCCGGCGCTCGCGCGGCCCTGGCCGATCCGCTGCTGCACGAGGTGCACCTGGGGGCACCCCACCTCGACACGGCCTACGCGCGCTTTGCCCTGGTGGCGCGCCAGCCCGGCGTCACCGACGACGAGGGCGCCTCTGCTCGCACCGCGCTCGCCGATTACGCCGGCGTGGATCTCGACGGGGTGCAGGTCTTCGCCCAGGAGCTGTACCTGATCGAGCGCGCCCTCGACGACGCGGGCTTGCGCACGCTGGCACAGCAGGTCCTGGGCAATCCGCTGATTCACAAGTTCTTTCATGGCCCCCTGGCGGATTTCGCGCCCTACGCGCCAGTGGTGCAGCTCAGCGCCGACCCCACCGTGCACGGGGTGAGCCTGGAACGCGACGATGCGCACCTGCTGCAGCTGTCGCAAGAACGCGTGCTGCACCTCGACCTGGCCGAGCTGCACGCCCTGCGCGCGCACTACCGGGAACCCGGGGTGCAGGCGCGGCGGCGCGAGGCGGACCTGCCTGTCGAGCCCACCGACGTCGAGCTCGAGGTCTTCGCCCAGACTTGGAGCGAGCACTGCAAGCACAAGGAGTTCAAGGCGCACATCGACGTGTACGACCGCGGCAGCGGCGAGCGCTTCGTGGTCGACGGCCTGTTCGACAGCTACATCCGCGCCACCACCCGCGAGGTGCAGCGCTTACTCGAAGCCGCGGGCCAGCGCTGGGTGATCAAGGTGTTCTCGGACAACGCGGGGGTGGTGCGCATCGACGACGAGCGCCTGTTCGTGTTCAAGGTCGAGACCCACAACACCCCCTCGGCCCTGGACCCCTACGGCGGCGCCATCACCGGCATCCTCGGCAACAACCGCGACCCCCTGGGCACGGGCGTCGGCGGCGCGCGCCTGCTGTTCAACACCGACGTGCTGTGCTTCGGGCCCCCCAACTGGAGCGAGCCCCTGCTGCCCGGGCAGCTGCACCCGGCACGGGTCATGCGCGGTGTGATCCAGGGCATAGCGGACGGCGGCAACAAAAGCGGCGTGCCCACGGTGCACGGTGCCCTGGTGTTCGACCCGCGCTATGCGGGCAAGCCCCTGGTCTACTGCGGCACCGGCGCCCTGCTCGACGCCGAGGTGGCCGGGCTGCCGTCGTGGGACAAGCGCATCGAACCCGGGGATCGCATCGTCATGGCCGGCGGCCGCGTGGGCCAGGACGGCATTCACGGGGCCACCTTCTCCAGCGCCGAGATCGACGAGAAGTCGCCGCGCAGCGCGGTGCAGGTGGGCTCGCCCTTCACCCAGAAGAAGCTCGGGGACTTTTTGCGCCGGGCCTGTGCGGCCGGGCTGGTGCGCTGCACCACGGACAACGGCGCCGGCGGGCTGTCGTCGTCGGTGGGCGAGCTGGCCCCCATCACCGGAGGCGCCCGTCTGCAGCTCGAGCAGGTGCCGCTCAAGTACCCGGGCCTGACCCCCTGGGAGATCCTGGTCAGCGAGTCCCAGGAGCGCATGACCCTGGCCGTGGACCCCGCCCACCTCGATGCCCTGCGCGCCTTCGCCGCCGAGGACGAGGTGGAGCTGAGCGACATCGGCGTGTTCGACACCAGTGGCGTGCTCGAGGTGCGCCACGGCGCTCAGCGGGTAGCCCTGCTGGATCTGGCCTTCCTGCACGACGGAGTGCCGCGCAAGCACCTGGTGGCGGAGTGGACGCCACCGACGCTGCTGGCACCACAGCTGCCCGCGAACCTCGACCCGGGTCAGGTGCTGCTGGCACTGCTGGGCAGCCTCGACATCTGCTCGCGCGAGACGGTGATCCGGCGCTACGACCACGAGGTGCAGGGCCTCAGCGTGATCAAGCCACTCATGGGCTCGGCGGCGGGCTCACCCCAGGACGCCGCCGTGCTGCGCCTGGACCACGACGGTTACGCTGGCCTGGCCGTGAGCTGCGGCATCTGCCCGCGCTACGGCGATCTGGATCCCTACGCCATGAGCGCCCTGGCTTTTGACGAGGCCGTGCGCCAGATCATCGCGGTGGGTGGCCAGCTCCCGGACATCGAGCGGTCCGACGGCCCCTGGTGGTCGGCCTGCGACAACTTCTGCGTGCCGGACTCGGTGCAGCACCCCGAGCGTAACCCCGACGGCGCGCGCAAGCTCGCCGCCCTGGTGCAGATGTGCCAGGCCCTGTTCGACGTCGCCACCACCTACCTGGTGCCGCTGACCTCGGGCAAGGACAGCATGAAGAACGACTTCACCGCGGGCGGGCGCAAGATCTCGGTGCCGCCCACGGTGCTGTACTCGGTGGTGGCTGGCATCCCGGACGTTCGGCGCACGGTGACCGCCGAGTTCAAGGCTGCCGGCGACCTGGTCTACCTTCTCGGCGAGACCCGCGACGAGCTCGGAGGCTCGGCCCTGCTGCGCCTGCACGACCAGCTCGGCGACCACGTGCCCGAGCTGCAGCCCCTGCTCGCGCGCAGCCTCTACGACAAGGTGGCCGCGGCCAACGCCGAGGGCCTGATCGCCTCGTGCCACGACCTGAGCGATGGCGGCCTGGCCGTGGCCCTGGCCGAATGCGGCTTCGGCCACCACCTGGGTGCTGACCTCGCGCTCGACGACGGGGGACTGGATGCCCTGCGCCAGCTGTTCAGCGAGAGCCCGGCCCGCTTCGTCGCCACGGTGCGGCCCGAGGACAGACGGCGCTTCGAGCAGGGCCTGGGCGACCGGGCAACTCTGTTGGGCAGGGTGACGGAAGAGCCGACGCTGCGCATCCGCCACCGCGGGGCTGTGGTGATCGAGCAGACCATCGACGATCTCCACGCGGCCTGGTCGCGCGGCCTGGAGCTGTGACATGAGCGTGCGCGCCCTGGTGCTCGGCGGCTTCGGCATCAACTGCGAGCGGGAGACCGCGGCGGCGCTGCGCCTGGCTGGCGCCGAGGTGCGTACACGGCACCTGAATCGCCTGCTGCACGGCCAGGATGCGATCCACGAGCACGACCTGCTGGTGTTCCCGGGCGGCTTTTCCTTCGGCGACGACCTGGGCTCGGGCCGCGTGCTCGCCAGCAAGCTGCGCTACAGCCGCCTGCCCTCGGGGCGCTGCCTGCTCGACGAGATCGAGCGCTTTTTGGGCGACGGCAAGCGCGTGCTCGGCATCTGCAACGGCTTTCAGATCCTGGTCAAGGCGGGGCTCTTGCCGTCGGGCAGCGCCGGTGTGGGAGCCGAGCGTTGGCCGCAGACCGCGACACTGACCCACAACGATAGCGGCCACTTCGAGGACCGCTGGGTGCACCTGCGCGTCAACCCGCGCAGCCCTGCCCGCTGGCTGCACGCCCTGGACGCCTTTGACGTGCCTGTGCGCCACGGCGAGGGCAAGCTCGTGATCGTTGACGACGCGGTGCGGGCGCGGGTGGTCGAGCTGGGTCTTGATGGCCTGCACTACGTCGATGCCGACGGCGAGCCCACGGCCAGCTATCCGGCCAACCCCAACGGCAGCGCCCTGTGCTGCGCGGGCCTCACCGACGCCAGCGGCCAGGTGCTGGGCCTGATGCCGCACCCCGAGGCCTTTTTGTCGCTGACCAACCACCCGGCCTGGCCCCTGCTGCGCCGGACCCAGACCACGGTCAGCGACGACGGACAGGGTCTGCATTTCTTTCGTGCCCTGGTCGCGGCTTGTGCCCCTTCGACAGACGAGAAACCATCTGCCCTTGCCGGAGGCTCACCATGCTGATCCCCGTTCGCCGTGCCCTGCTCAGCGTCTCGGACAAGACCGGCCTCGAGCCCCTGGCGCGTGCCTTGGTCCAGCGCGGGGTCGAGCTCATCTCGACCGGCGGCACCCGCGCCGCGTTGACCGAGATGGGCCTCAAGACCCTCGAGATCTCCGAAGTGACGGGCAAACCCGAGGCCTTTGGCGGGCGCATGAAGACCCTGAGCTTCGAGGTGTGCAGCGCCCTGCTGTTCCACCGCGAGCGCGACGCTGACGAGGCCAGGGCCCTGAACATCGCGCCCATCGATCTGGTGGTGGTCAACCTCTACCCCTTCGAGAAGAAGCGCGACCAGGGCGTGGACGACGAGACCCTGGTCGAGAACATCGACATCGGCGGCCCGACCCTGATCCGCGCCGCGGCCAAGAACCACCGCTTCGTGACCGTGCTCACCGATCCGGCCCAGTACCCCGCCGTGATCGAGGAGCTGGCCGCCCACGACGGAGCCCTGAGCCTGGAGACCCGGACCCGCCTGGCGCGCCAGGCCTACAACCGCACCGCTGACTACGACGCAGCCATCGCGGTCGAGCTCGACAGGCGCGCGGCTCAGCCATCGCTGCGCCTCGCCTTCGACGGCGGCCAGGTCCTGCGCTACGGCGAGAACAGCCATCAGCAGGCCACCCTGTATCGGCAGCGCGGAGCCAGCACCTCGCTGTGCGACATGAAGATCCTGGGCGGCAAGCCCCTGAGCTTCAACAACCTGGTCGACCTGCAAGGCGCCCTGGACGCGGTGCGCGACCTCGGCCGCCCGGGCGTGGCCATCATCAAGCACACCAACCCGTGCGGTCTGGCCGTCGCCGACAGCTTGCGCGCCGCCTTCGAGGCGGCCTGGGCCGGGGACCCGGTGAGCGCCTTTGGCAGCGTCATCGCCTTCAACCGGCCGCTGGACGTCGAGACCGCGCGTTTTTTGAACCTGGACGCCGAGCCCAAGAGCGCGCGCAAGTTCGTCGAGATCGTCGCCGCGCCAGTCTTCTCGGACGAGGCCGTGGCCTACCTGCAGCAGCACAAGGACCTGCGCATCGTCGAGCTGGACCCGGCGCAGGCAGCCCTGAAGCGCGATGTGCGCGTGCTGCCGGGCGCCGCCCTGGAGCAGGACCCCGACGTCGAGCTGCTGGCCAAGCAGGACGTGGTCACCCAGGCCCAGCCCCCCGCCCTCGACGACGATCTGCTGCGCTTTGGCCTGGTCGCCACGCGCCAGGTCAAGAGCAACGCCATTGTGCTGGTGCGACGCAGGGGCGACGGCGTGGTGCAGCTGCTGGGCATGGGCGCTGGCCAGCCCAACCGCCTGAACTCGGTCAAGCTGGCGGTGGCCCGGGCGCGGGAGAACCTGGCCGCCGAGTACCAGGGTGGCTCTTCGGGCCTCGAGGCCCACATCGCGGCGCAGCTGGGCCTGGCCGTGCTGGTCAGTGACGCCTTCTTCCCCTTCCCCGACGGAGTCGAGGCCGCCGCCGCTGCGGGCGTGCGTTGCGTGTTCCAGCCGGGAGGTTCGATCCGGGACAAGGCCGTGATCAAGAAGTGTGATGAGCTGGGCGTGGCCATGGTGTTCACGGGCCTGCGGCACTTCAGGCACTAGGAGGCGTCCTGCACGCCGCCACGACGTCGGGCCCGGTGCCGACACACGCACCCCTGGCCGCACGAGGCAGGATCAGGGATGAGGATCGCCGATGAACAGCCTGTCCCGCGTCGAGACCCCCCAGCTGCGCACACTGCACCGCGGCAAGGTGCGCGATAGCTTTCGCGTCGACGAGCGAACCCGGCTCATCGTGGTGACCGACCGTCTGAGCGCGTTCGACCGCGTGCTCGATTCACCCATTCCGGGCAAGGGCGAGGTCCTCAACCAGCTCAGCGCCTGGTGGTTCGAGCAGACCCGCGATCTGGTGGGCAATCACCTCGTGCGCACGGTGGGACCGTCGGCGTCGCTGGTCCGCGAGGCCACTCCCATCAAGATCGAAATGGTGGTTCGCGGCTACATCACGGGATCCATGTGGCGCGGCTACCTGCAAGGCGAGCGCAGCTTCTCCGGCACGCAGGTGCCCGACGGCCTGACCGAGAACCAGCAGCTTCCCGTCCCCATCGTCACGCCGACCACCAAGGAAAAGAACGACCGTCCCGTCACCCCGGCCCAGATCGTCGCCGAGGGCTGGGCCAGTGCTGCGCACTACGCCGCCATGCAGGACATCGCGCTCGCACTGTTCGAGCGTGGCCGCGAGCTGCTCGCCCAGCGCGGTATTCTGCTGGTCGACACCAAGTACGAGTTCGGACTCGTCGCGGGCGAGCTGGTGCTCATCGATGAGATCCACACCCCGGACTCGTCCCGCTTCTGGGACGCCGAGGCACATGCCCGTGACCCTGGCGGCGTCGACTCCCTGGACAAGGAATTCGTGCGGCGCTGGCTCCTCGACCACCCCCAGGTGCTACAAGGTGAGCGGGTCGTGCTCCCCAACGACGTCATCGCCGGAACGGTGCAACGTTACCGGGACCTGTACCGGCGCATCACCGGTGCTGCACTGGTAGACAGCGACGAGCCGCCAGCCCCGCGCTTGCTGCGCGCTCTGGTGCGAGAGGGCCTGCTCCAGGACGGCTATGTGGCGGTGATCATGGGCTCTCCCGTCGACAGACCGCACTGCGACAAGATCCGCGAGGTGGTCGAACGCTACGCCATCTTCTGCGACCTGCGGGTGATGTCCGCCCACAAGAATGGTGAACGGGTTCTCGAGGCTGCCGACGAGTATAACGGGTGCATCGAACCTGGGGCGGTGATCGCCGTGGCGGGCCGCTCCAACGGTCTGGGCGGAGCTCTTGCGGCCAACCTCAATCTGCCCGTGATCAACTCCCCGCCCTTCAAGGACCAGCTCGACATGCTGACCAACATCAACTCGTCGCTGATGATGCCCAGCCGCACCCCTGCGGCCTCCGTCGTCGGCGCCGAGACCGCTGCCATCGCGGCCCTGCGCAGCCTCAACCTGCCCCGGCTCAAGCGGATGTTCGACGACGAGATCACCCGCACCAAGGCCGAATTGCTGGCCGCCGATGCCGAGGTCCGGGGGCGCGCGCCATGATGTGTTGGCTGTTTCTACAAACAGGGAGGTCCACGCCGGCCTTGTCCCGGATGACGGGTCTGGTGAGGAGCTCGCGGGGTGCAGGCCTGGCCATGCCCGGAGAGACCTCATGAGTGGGGATCGCATGTTTCAGGAGATCTCGCCCCTGGACGGGCGCTATCGCGAACGCGTCGGACACCTCGGTCGCTACTTCTCGGAATACGGCCTGATGGCGGCGCGCCTGCGCGTCGAGCTCGACTACCTGCTGGCCCTCGATCGGACCGGTCTGTGGGAGCCCCTCAGCGCCGAGGAGCACGAGCGCGTGGACCGCGTGATGCGGGACTTCGGGCCCACGGACTTCCGGCTGATCAAGGAGATCGAGTCCATCACCCACCACGACGTCAAGGCCTGCGAACGCTTCCTGCGCGACAGCCTTAAGCTGCGCGACCCACACCGTGTGCACTTCGGTCTGACCAGCGAGGATGTCAACAACCTCGCCTACAACCTGCTGCTGCGCGCCTTCGTCGACGAGCAACTGCTGCCCAGACTCCGGTCCTTGATGGGGCTGCTGTGCGACCGTGCGGAGGAATGGGCCAGCGAGCCCTTTCCGACCCGCACCCACGGCCAGCGCGCCACGCCCTCGACCGCGGGAAAGGAGCTGTCCGTCTTTTTGTCACGCCTGCTGCGCCAGAGCCAGCAGCTCGCGAGCTTTCGTTTCTCGGGCAAGCTCGGAGGCGCCACCGGCACCTACGCCGCCATGCTGTCGGCCTTTCCAGGCTACGACTGGATCCGCTTCGCCGAGGAATTCGTGCACGCGCTGGGCTTCGAACCCAACCCCGTGACCACCCAGATCGACGACCATGATCGCTGGGCCGAGCTGTTCGACCTGCTACGGCGCATCGCCAACGTCGTCATCGATCTGGACCGCGATCTGTGGAGCTATCTCTCGCTGGGTTGGTTGCGCGAGAGACCGGTCTCTGGCCAGGTCGGCTCCTCCACCATGCCGCACAAGGTGAACCCCATCCGCTTCGAGAACAGCGAGGGCAACCTGGAGCTGGCGGTGACTCTTCTCGGCGCCCTCGCCAACAAGCTCACGCGCTCGCGCATGCAGCGCGATCTGTCCGACAGCACAGTCTCCCGCAACATCGGCGTGGCCCTGAGCCACCTCTGGCTGGGGCTCGACGAGACCTGGCACGGACTGCAGCGGCTGGAACTCGACCGGGAACGCTGCCGGGCAGAACTCGACGACAGCCCGGAGCTGCTGGCAGAACCCATCCAGAGCATCTTGCGTGCGACGGGCCTGGGGCAGGATCCCTACGAGCTGCTCCGCGAGCGCACCCGCGGGCAGCGTGTGACACGCGAAGCACTGATGGCCCTGGTCGACAGCCTGGCCGTGGGCGACAGGACCAAGCAGCGCATCCACGAGCTTCAGGTCCACGAGTATCTGGGCGTGGCGCCAGCGCTGTGCATGCGGGTCGTGCATCGGGCTCGACGCGAGCTTGGGGACGCGACACCGCGGATCGACGACGGGGGGACGGGATGAAGATCGTCATCGTGGGCTCGGGCGGCCGCGAACATGCCCTGGCCTGGAAGATTCATCACAGCCCGGACCCGCACGAGGTGCTGGTTCTGCCCGGGAACGGAGGAACCCCGACGACCAGGTCTCTTCGAGCCGACGACGTCGACGGCATCCGTCGCTTCTGCGACGAGGTCGGAGCGGACCTGGTGGTGGTCGGTCCCGAGGTCTCTTTGGCCGCCGGGCTGGTCGACACCTTGCAGGCACACCAGCTGCGCGCCTTTGGACCCATCCGCGCCGCCACGCGCCTCGAGAGCAGCAAGGTCTGGGCACGTCTGTTCATGCGCCACCACGGCGTGGCCTGCCCCGAGTTCTGGAGCTTTGGCGACGTGGATCAGGCGTCTGCCCACCTCGAACGTCTCGGTGGCGACGCGGTGCTCAAGTACGACGGTCTGGCCGCAGGCAAGGGAGTGTGGGTGTGCCGCGATCGCAGTGAGGCCCACCGCGCCCTGGTCGAGTTCACGCAGCGGCATGGCCACGATGCAGCCGGTGTGGTGGAGCGGCGCCTCGTGGGCAAGGAAGTGTCCCTGATAGGCCTGTGCGACGGAATGACCCTCGCCTTGCTCGCACCGTCACGCGATCACAAGCGCCTGCTCGACGACGACAAAGGCCCCAACACCGGCGGCATGGGCGCCTGCACGCCCGTGGCAGACCTTTCGCCTGCGCTGCTCAAGACAATACAGCGCGAGATCATCGCGCCCACCCTCGACGGCTTGCGTGCCGAGGGATTGCCCTACTGTGGCTTTTTGTACTTCGGCATCCTTCTCAGCGACGAAGGTCCGCGATTGCTGGAATACAATGCGCGCCTCGGCGATCCCGAGGCCGAGGTGGTGCTTCCCGCGCTCGACAGCGACCTGGTCGAGCTCATGCTGGCGAGTCTCGAAACACGTCTCGGGGACATGAAGGTCGCACTCTCCAGCGACGCCTTTATCGACGTGGTCCTGGCGAGCAAGGGCTATCCCGGCGCCATGACTGCGGGGCACCCCATCCAGGGACTGGACACGCTACAGCCCGACACCCTGGTGTTCCACGCGGGCACCGCGCGCAGCAGCGAGGGCACGCTGGTCACGGCGGGCGGGCGGGTCCTCAACGTGGTTGCGCGCGGCGCGACGGTCGAACAGGCCCGCGAGCGGGTGTACGCCGAGGTCGAGAAGCTGAGCTTCGAGGGTATGACCTACCGGCGCGACATCGGCCGTGGCACAAAACGGACATGAAGGCCCGCCTCGCCATCCTGATCTCGGGCCGTGGCTCCAACATGCGAGCCATCGTCGAAGCTTGTCAGGAGGGTATCCTGACGCCCCTGGCCGAAGCTGTGATCGTGCTGTGCAACAAGCCGGGCGCGGCAGGGCTCGAGGTGGCGCGGCAGGCCGGTGTGCCTGCGGTCGTGGTGCCAAGCAAGGGCAAGAGTCGAGAAGCCTTCGAACAGCAACTGCTGGCGACGCTGCAGCCACTCCGTATCGACCTCGTGGTGCTGGCCGGCTTCATGCGTGTGCTCACGCCGCTATTCGTACACGCCTACCCGCAGCGCATCATCAACATCCATCCCGCCGACACCCGCGCCTACCAGGGCGCACATGCCTACACCTGGGCTCACGAGAACAAGCTGACCACGACCTGGATCACGGTGCACCGGGTGGACGATGGCGTGGATACCGGCGAGGTGCTGGGGCGCGCCGAGGTCGACCTGCGAGGGGCGGTGGATCTCGAGGAGATCCAGCGGCGCGGGCTCGAGGTGGAACACCGGCTCTACCCCGAGGTCCTGCGCCAGCTGCTGTCGGGCGGGAGGATGACGCGAGCCACGGCGTTGGCGACCGAATCGCTGCGGACGAGGTGAGGCCCGGGCGAGTTTCACTGTGACGGGGAGGGGGCGCCCAAGGGCTCCTTGAGAGGACGCGCATGTGTGGGATCATCGGCCTGTTCGGTCACGACGACGTGGTGCCCGAGCTGGTATTCGGACTCACGGCTTTGCAGCACCGCGGCCAGGATGCGGCGGGCATCGTCACCTTTCGTAATGCCTTCAGGACCAAGAAGGGGCTCGGTCTGGTGGCCGACGTCATCGATGACGCGGACGTGGCACGCCTGGCCGCCCCCGTGGGCATTGGCCACGTGCGCTACTCCACGGTGGGTAAGAACGAGGTGCTGGACGCCCAGCCCGTCGCCATCAGCTACCCTCTGGGTATCGCCATGGCGCACAACGGCAACGTCACCAACTACGATGCCCTGCGCCGGCACCTGTACCAGGAGCACCACCGCCTCCTCGAGACCAGCTGTGATCTCGAGCTGATCCTGTACGCCTTCGCCAGCGAACTGCAGCAGAAGAACCTCAAGGCCCTGTCCGTTGACGACATCTTCAGCGCGGTGCAGGCGACCCAGCGCCGGGTCGAGGGCGCCTACTCGGCCATCACCCACATCGCGCACCACGGCTTTTTAGCTTTCGCGGATCCCTACGGACTGCGTCCCCTGGTCCTGGGTCAGCGCGACACGCCCGCGGGGCGGGTCTATGCCTTCGCCTCGGAGTCGACCTGCCTGGATCACCTGGGCTTCGCCTACGTGCGCGATCTCCAGGCGGGCGAGGCTCTCTACATCGACGAGCAACGGGTCTTACACAGTCGTATCTGCCATCGTGAGCGGCCAGCCTTCTGCGTGTTCGAGTACATTTACTTTGCGCGCGAGGATTCGCGCTTGCATCACAAGCTTGTCGCCGGTGAGCGGGTGAAGATGGGCCGGGCACTGGCCAAGCCCTTTCGTGCCACCGGGCTCAAGCCGGACATCGTCATCGACGTACCCAGCTCTGCCTACTTCTTTGCCTCGGGTCTGGCCGAGGAGCTCGGCGTGCCCTACCGCCGTGGCTTCTCGAAGAACCGCCACATAGGACGCAGCTTCATCTCCCCCACCCAGATCCTTCGCGAGCGCATGGTTCGCGCCAAGCTCAACCCGATCCGGGAGGTCATCGAGGGCAAGAAGGTTGCGGTGGTCGACGACAGCATCGTGCGCGGCACCACCTCGCGCCACCTGGTCAAGCTGCTGCGCGAGGCCGGTGCGAGCGAGATCTACTTCGTGTCCGCCTCGCCGCCGGTGGTATCTCCCTGCGTGTATGGCATCGACATGTCGATCCGGCGCGAGATGATCGCGGCCAACGCCACGGTGCAGGAGATCCAGGCCGATCTCGGCGCTGATGCCCTGATCTACCAGCGCCTCGAGGATCTCCGTGGCCTCGCCGACGGCCAGGGCTGGTGCGATGCCTGCTTCTCGGGTGAGTATCCCACCGGAGTCAGCGTACAGGTCCTCGACGCCATCGAGAACGAGCGCAGCGTCGCCAAGCAGGAGAGAGGCTGAGGGCACATGTTCCTGCGCGACCTGCAGTGGCTTGATGAAGACGGCGCCTGGCAGCGCGGCGATGTGCGGGTACACGCGGGTCGCATCGTGGAGCTCGGCCCTGCGCTCGACCATCGTGGCGACGAGGTCCTCGCGGGCGACGGCATGAAGCTCGTACCCGGTGCCATCGATCCCCACACCCACCTGCGGGCGCCTGGCAAGAGCCGCGCCGAGGGCGTCGCCCGGGGCAGCCGCGCGGCCCTGGCCGGCGGTGTGACGACACTCCTGGACATGCCCAACAACCGCCCACCGACGTCGACAGCGGGACGCCTGGAGCAGAAGAGGCAGATCTTCAGACGGCAGTGCCGCACCCACTGGGGGCTGCACGGACATGCTTCTGCCAGTGGCTCCTTCCTCGATCCCCGAGGCATCCCGGCCATCAAGATCTACATGGCTAAGAGCTCGGAGCTTCCGGCGCTGGTTGACGTCGACGCGTTGAGCCGGGTGTTCATGCACTACCCCGTGGTGGCTGTTCACGCCGAAGACGAGCGGTGCTTTGGCAGTGGGCCACGACATGGTGCGCGACGGCCACGTTCGGCCGTGGTGCGAGCCCTGGACAGCCTGGAACGCGCCCTGCTGCGGCTTCCGGAAGATCGGCGGCCTCGCCTGGTGCTGTGTCACGCCACCACCGTCGAGGAGATCAGCTGGTTGCGCAGGCTCAAGGTCCAGGGCTTCGATGTGTGGGGCGAGACCTGCCCTCACTACCTCGCCTTCACCGAGGACGACGTGGAGCGGTCGAGCGCACGCCTGCAGGTCAACCCGCCCATTCGTCTGGCCGAGGATCGTGCGGCCCTTCGCGCGGCCCTGGTCGACGGCACCCTGGATTTCATCGCCACCGATCATGCACCACATCTTCCGGGCGAGAAGCTGGGCCCGAATCCGCCCTCGGGTATCGCCAGCATCGAGTGGCTGCTCCCCTTTGCGACCCAGCTGGTGGAGCAGGGCCTGATCGGCTGGCGCCGCCTGACCGAGCTGTGTACGCGCAACGCAGCGGCGTGCTACCGCATCCCGGGTCGAGGTGCCATTGCCCCCGGGCAGGTGGCGGACCTGGTAGTGCTGGCTCCGCGCGATCGCGTCGAGCCTCGCCACACCGTGGTCACCGGCGCGGGCTGGACGCCCTACTGCTTCGAGCAGTTCGACCACGCGGTGTACGCGACTCTCGTCGCGGGTCGCGTGGCCTATCTCGACGGGACCTGGCCGCCTGGCGTACTGGGAGAGGAGTTGTACACATGACAGATCTTGCGCGCGAACTGGTGAAGCTGTTCAGCGAGGCAGGAGCCCTCCGCTTCGGCCTGTTCACTCTCAAGTCGGGCGCGCGTTCGCCCTTCTTCTTCAACCTCGGAGATGTGGCGCGCGGTCCACACCTGCAACGCATGGGTGCCCTGCTCGCCGATGGGGTGCAGCAGCTCTTCCCCGACGCCACCCTGCTGTTTGGCCCCGCCTACAAGGGTATCGCCCTGGTGGCTCTCGCCGCGGCCGAGCTCAGTCGTCGCCACGGCCGCGACGTGGGTACCTGCTACAACCGCAAGGAGCACAAGGCACATGGCGAGGGCGGTTCCCTGGTCGGTTGCACCCCCGGCCCCGCGGACCGCCTGTTGCTGGTCGACGACGTCGTCACCTCGGGACAGACCAAGCGCGAGGCCATCGAGCTGCTGCAGCGCGAGGTGACCGTCGAACCCGCGGGCATGCTGGTGTTCGTGGACCGTCGCCTCGAAGGTGATGCCGAGCAGAGCATCGCCGGGGTTCCCCTGCGCGCCCTCGCCACGCTACCCAGCATCGCGGATGCCCTGGAGGAGAGCGGCGACGCCCGGGCGCGGGTGTTGCGCAATTACTACGAACGCAAGCCCTGGGAATGAGCCCGAGACGACGGAGAAGACAGTGAATCAGCGCCAGATCATCCCCGCCCTCGACGTCACCGATCTGACCGTGGCCACCGCAGTGGTCGAGGCCGTGGGCCAGCATCCCGGCATCTACGGCTTCAAGCTCGGCTTCAGCCTGGGTCTATCCCATGGCCTGCCGCGCGTGGTCGAAACCATCCGTCGCCACTCAAACAAACCCGTGATCTATGATCACCAGAAGGCCGCCACGGATATCCCGGACACCGGTGCCCTATTCGCGCGCGTGCTCAAGCAGGCCGGCGTTGACGAAGCCATCCTGTTTCCACAGGCCGGTCCCGAGACCCTGCGCGCCTGGGCCTCGGCCCTTGTCGACGAAGGTCTGACCACCATCGTGGGCGGCGCCATGACCCACCGCGCCTATCTGCACAGCGAGGGCGGCTTTCTGGTCGACAGCGCGGCCACCGACATCTACCGGCTGGCCTATGCCGCCGGGGTGCGTCGCTTCGTCATGCCCCTGACCAAACCCGACCTGGTGCGTCGTTTGTGGCAGCAGGCGGGCCTCGACGACAGCTGCATCCTGTACTCGCCGGGCTACGGCGCGCAGAAGGGACAGCTGGCGCCTTTCTCCTGGGTGCCTGCACACCTTGTCATCGTGGGCCGCGCCCTGCTCCAGGCTGCGGATCCGGTGGCCTACATCGACGGCGTCCTCGACGAGTGGAAGGGGCAGCCATGAAGCGCGACCTGGTCTCCATCGATGACCTGAGCCTGGAACAGATCGAGCGCTACCTGCTGCTCGCCGGCACCGTCGAGAACACCCCCGAGCGCGACAAGGCGCAGCTGCTGCTGGGGCGCCTGCTCATGGTGCTGTTCTTCGAGCCCTCGACGCGCACGCGCCTGTCCTTCGAGGCCGCCATGAAGAAGCTCGGCGGCTCGGTGGCGGGCTTCTCGGAGACCGCGGCCACCTCGGTGTCCAAGGGCGAGAGCTTTTTGGACACCATACGCACCGTCGAGCAGTACGCGGATGCCCTGGTCATCCGCCACCCCAAGGAGGGGGCAGCGCGCCTGGCCTCGGAGAACTGCCAGCTGCCCATCATCAACGCCGGCGACGGCGCCAACCAGCACCCGTCGCAGACACTGCTCGACCTGTACACCATTCAGAAATTCTTCGGCCGCCTCAACGGCCTCAAGATCGCCCTGGTCGGAGACCTACGCTACTCGCGTACCGTGTACTCACTTCAGAATGCGCTGCGTCGCTACTCGGACAACCGCTTCGTGCTGGTATCGCCGCCAAGCCTGCGCCTGGCCGAGCACCTGCAGGTCGTCCACCCCGGCGAGAGCATCAGGTTCCGCGAGACCGTGGATCTGCGCGAGGCCGTGCGCGACTGCGACCTGCTGTACATGACGCGCATCCAGAAGGAGCGCTTCGTCGACCTGCTCGAGTACGAGAAGGTCAAGGATGCCTACGTCCTCGACGCGGCCATGCTGCGCGAGGCCCAGACCCACCTCCGCGTCATGCATCCCCTGCCCCGGGTCAACGAGATCTCTCCCGACGTGGACGCGACACCGCACGCGGGCTACTTCGAGCAGGTGCGCAATGGCCTGTTCATGCGCCAGGCCATCCTGCTCAACCTGCTGGGGGTGATGCTGTGAGCTACGACGCCAAGCACCTCTTGATCCCGAAGATCGAGAACGGCACCGTCATCGACCACATCCCGGCCGGGCTGGGTGTGGCGATCCTGGAGATCTTGCAGGCCCACGACGATCTCAACGAGATCACCACGGCGGTGGGACTCAACCTGTCGTCCAGCAAGATGGGCCGCAAGGACATGATCAAGCTGTGGCAGGCCGAGCTCAGCGAGCACCTGGTGCAGCACCTGTCGCTCATCGCTCCCGGCGCCACCATCAAGCGCGTGCGCGACTTTCAGGTCGACAAGCGATACGTGGTGTCCTTGCCGGCTCTGCTCGACAACCTCGTGCGCTGCCTCAATCCCAACTGCATGACCAATGTCGAGAAGGCCGTGCGCACGCGCTTCTGTCGCGTTGACGAGGAACGACGGCTGTATCGCTGCGCGTATTGCGAGCGCGTGTTCAGGCTGCAGCACCTGGAGCCCATCTTGCCTGCTCCGCGGCCATCCGCCGTGACGGAGCTCGCATGAGTTCGACCGGCCGGCCCACTCACACGCTCGATCCGAGGCTCGCCGTGGACCTGGCTGGGATGCGACTGCGGACGCCTCTGGTGCTGGCCTCGGGGATCCTGGGAACCACCGCCTCGTCGCTGCGCCGCGTCGCGATGGCCGGTGCCGGCGCTGTCACCGCCAAGAGCGTGAGCAAGACGCCACGCAAGGGCCACCCCAACCCCACCGTGGTACCCCTGCCCCATGGCATGCTCAATGCCGTCGGGTTGAGCAACCCCGGTGCCGAGGCCTTCGTCGAGGAGCTTCTGGCCTACCAGATGGACGCTCCTGCGCCTCTGATCGCATCCATCTTCGCCGCCAGTGTCGAGGAGTTCAGCGAGGTTGCGGGCATCGTGGCCAGAGCTCGCCCCGACCTCATCGAAGTCAATGTGTCCTGCCCCAACGTGCACAGTGAATTCGGCCAGCCCTTTGGCGCGGATCCCGTGGCCTGCGGGGAGATCACGGCGGCGGTCAAGCAGGCCGCTGGCACCATCCCGGTAGCCATCAAGCTCACCGTGCAATGCCCCTCGATAGCGGCCGTGGCCAGGGCCTGCGAGAAGGCAGGCGCCGACGTCATCACGGCCATCAACACCGTGGGCCCGGGCATGCACATCGACGTCAACCTGCGACGTCCGGAGCTGAGCAACAAGGTCGGCGGCCTGTCCGGGCCTGCCATCCTGCCCGTCGCGGTGCGCGCGGTGTACGAGATCGCCGCAGCGGTGAACATCCCCATCATCGGCACTGGTGGCGTGAGCAGCGCAGAAGATGCTCTGCAACTCATCCTGGCCGGAGCCCGCGCCGTGGGCCTGGGCACGGCCGTGTGGTCCGCGGGCCTCGAAGTGTTTGACGACATCTGCTGCGGGCTGTCCGCGTACCTGGACGCCCACGACCAGAATAGCCTGGCTGGGCTGGTGGGAGCCGCCCATGCGTGACCAGGTCTGGTCGTCACCCGTGCGCCGCATGGTCGAGCACAGTGCCGAGCTCAAGAGCTTCTACGTCGACGACGCGGCGGGCGGCGAACCCGGTCAGTTCGTCATGCTGTGGCTCCCCGGTGTCGACCAGAAGCCCATCTCCATCTCGGATCGCTGTGACGGCTTGCTGGAGCTCACGGTCAAGGCGGTGGGTCACTTCAGCCGGGCACTCATGGGCTGCGGCGAGGGCACGCTGCTCGGGCTGCGCGGGCCCTACGGCCACGGCTTCGAGTTGCTCGATAATGCCCTGCTCGTCGGCGGAGGCTGCGGTGTGGCCCCCCTTCGCTTTCTGCACCGCCGACTGGTCGAGAACAACCTGAATCCGACCTTGCTCATGGCCGGACGTACACGCCGCGACGTGCTCTTCATCGACGACCTCGCGGCCTCGGCCGAGCTCGACGCTGCCGTGCAGCTGTGCACCAACGATGGCTCGGGCGGGCGCCGGGGTCTGGTGACGGAGGCCCTGGACCAGGTCATCGAGGCCCGCAGGCCCGCCGCGGTGTGCGCCGCCGGGCCCGAACCCATGATGGTGCGTGTGCTCGAGATCGCCCGCCGCCACAAGAAACCCATACAGCTCAGCATCGAGCGCTACATGAAGTGCGGCCTGGGTCTGTGCGGCAGCTGCTGTCTAGATCCCGAAGGTCTGCGGGTCTGCGTCGAGGGCCCTGTGTTCGATGACGCGGGGCTGGCGCGCATTGGCGAGCTGGGCCAGCACCACCGCGATGCCACTGGCGCGCGACGGGCGCAGCCGATCACGGCTTGCGAGCGCTGAGCACGTCGTTCCCCTCTGTGACGCACTTGCCAGGAAAGACGTACGGCTTCACCTCCTCGTCGGCGAACCAGTACGTCTTGCCTGGCTTTGAACCGTTGCTCACTTCAAACGGTCTTGGAGGGCGTTCCCATGGAGACTCCCCACCCGGACATTGCCAGCCCGCACAGAATAAGCTCTCATCCCCGACGTCACCCGGGCCAGCCAGGTCCGGCCACGTTGCGGAGCATGCATGAAGATCATCGACCACATCGACGACAAGGTTCTGCACAAGACCGTCAAGCGCTGCCAGGAGCGCGGCATCGTCATCCCCACCTTCGCCGAGCAGAAGGATCCCTCGCGCGTCCCCGACGTCATCCAGAGCAAGCTCAAGGGCATCGGGATACAGGATACCAACCCGCTCAACCTGTTCCGCATCACCTGGAAGAACCAGCCGGTCGACAAGGGTGGGCTGTACAACCGCGGCAACTGGGTCGAGTTCCCCTCGGCGCTGACAGGTGTTTCCGCTCGCTTGATCGGCATCGTGGGCAAGCACTTCCCCATCGGCGCACACAAGGTGGGGGCCGCCTTCGCGTGTCTGGTGCCGCGCCTGGTCAGCGGAACCTTTGATCCAACCCGCCAGATGGCTGTGTGGCCATCGACGGGCAACTACTGCCGCGGCGGTGCCTTCGACTGTGCGCTGCTCGCCTGTGACGCCGTGGCTATCTTGCCCGAGGGCATGAGCCAGGAGCGCTTCGAGTGGCTCAAGGGCATTGGCACCAAGGAGATCATCGGCACGCCCGGCACGGAATCCAACGTCAAGGAGATCTACGACAAGTGCTGGGAGCTGCGAAAGACCCGCGGTGACGACATCGTCATCTTCAACCAGTTCGACGAGTTCGGTAATGCCATCTGGCACTACTCCGTCACCGGCGACGCCGTGCAGACCGTGTTCGAGCAGCTCGCGGGACCGAACGACAGGCTGGCGGCCTGGGTCTCGGCCACGGGCTCGGCGGGCACCATCTCGGCCGGGGACTTCCTGCGCACGTGCCACCCCCACCTCAAGGTGGTGGCCACCGAGGCCCTGCAGTGCCCGACCCTGCTACGCAACGGCTTCGGCGCGCACCGCATCGAGGGCATCGGCGACAAGCACGTGCCCTGGGTGCACAACGTACGAAACACCGACGTGGTCGCCGCCATTGACGACGAGCAGACCATGCAGCTCATGCGTCTGTTCAACGAGCCCGAGGGTCAGTCCTACCTGGCCAGGCAGGGCCTCGACGACAAACTCATCGCGCAACTCCCGCTCGCAGGCATCTCGAGTCTGTGCAACATGGTGGCCGCCATCAAGACGGCCAAGCACTTCGAGATGGACAGCCGCGACCTGCTGTTCTTCCCGCTCACCGACTCCATGGACCTCTATGCTTCCCGACTGCAGGAGATGGCCGACGAGCACGGTCCCTACACCACTGAGCTCGCCGCCGCACACCATGCCCGCTACCTGCACGGCACCGGCATCGACCACCTGCGCGAGCTGGGCTACTGGGATCGCAAGGCCATCCACAACTTCAAGTACTTCACCTGGGTCGAGCAGCAGGGCAAGACCAGCGAAGAGCTCAACGCGCTGTGGGAGCCGGACTTCTGGACCGAGACCTTTGCCCAGGTCGAAGACTGGGACCGGATGATCACCGAGTTCAACCAGCGCACCGGCGTGCTGGCCGCGATGCGCTGAGCGCGCGCCCGTCGTCGCCGGTCACGAACCCTCGCGCTCCTCTGGCTCTTCGAAGTCCACGGCTCCAGCATCCGTCGGGGTACCTTCGACCGCATCGGGTCCGAACAGCACCTCGACGTCATGTTCGCGCTGATCGTTGATGAGCTTCAGACCTCCATCCGGCAACACCTTCGCGTCAAGGGTCAGCCGCACCGGGCCACGGTGGGTCGGCACCTGGGTGAACTCCAGGTGGTAGAAGGTCTGGTAGTAGCGGTAGTGCAGCTTGAACCGTGTCCACGCAGCAGGCACCCGCGGCCGGAAGCGCAGTGTGTCAACCTTTCGATCGATCCCGAACAGCACCTCGTGGATGAGCCGATACAGCCAGGCTGCGGATCCCGTGTACCAGGTCCATCCTCCTCGACCGGCGTGCGGGGCCTGGCTGTAGATGTCCGCCGCGAGCACGTAGGGCTCGACCCGATAGCGCTCGACCGCCTCAGGGTCCAGCGCGTGGTTGATGGGATTGAGCATCGCCACCACCGCTGCAGCCTGCTCGTTGCGTCCTGCCAGCGCCAGCGCCTGGGCCGCCCACACCGCGGCGTGGGTGTACTGCCCGGCGTTCTCTCGCACCCCTGGCGGGTAGCCCTTGATGTAGCCGGGCTCCAGGGCGGAGTCCGCGAAGGGCGGGTCGAACAGCTGGACCAGCTGGAGATCCTGACGCACCAGCCTATCCCACAGCGAATCCAGTGCCCGTCGTCGGTGCTCCGGATCACCAACGCCGGTGATGGTGGCCCAGCTCTGGGGCAGCGAGTCGATCTGACACTCGCTGTTTTGTGCCGAGCCCAGAGGCTCGCCGCTGTCGAAGTAGGCGCGCCGGAACCACTGGCCATCCCAGGCGTGCCGGTCAATCTGTGTCGCGAGCTCGCTGGCGCTGAGCACATACCGCGCCGCACCCGCCTCGTCTCCTCGTCGCTGCGCCAACACTGCGAACGTCGTCAACACCTCGTGAAGGAAGAACCCGAGCCACACACTCTCTCCCTGCCCGAGATGACCGACCCTGTTCATCCCGTCGTTCCAGTCCCCGCTGCCCATCAGTGGCAGATTGTGTGCGCCGAGCCTCAACCCGTGCTGCACGGCCCGCGTGCAGTGCTCGTAGAGCGTCCCGGTCTGGTCAGAGCGGCCGGGCAGATCGTAGTAGCTCTCCTCGCCATCGTTGAGCACGCGGCCGGTCAGATAGGGGATCTGCACGTCCAGCACGCCGGTGTCGCCGGTGAAGGCCACATACCGAGCCACCGCGTACGGCAACCACAGGTAGTCGTCCGAGCAGTGGGTGCGCACCCCGCGCCCGCCGGGCGGGTGCCACCAGTGCTGCACGTCTCCCTCGACAAACTGGTGCTCGGCGCAGCGCAGGAGGTGCTGCCGGGACTGGTCCGGCACTTCGTGCAACAGCGCCAGGCAATCCTGAAGCTGATCGCGAAAGCCGTACGCGCCACCCGACTGGTAGAAGCCGCTCCGGCCCCACAACCGGCACGCCAGCACCTGATAGGGCAGCCATCCGTTCGCCAGCACGTTGAGGGCAGCGTCGGGAGTCTCGACGTAGAGAACGCCCAGGGTGTCTTTCCAGAACTTCCAGACCTGCTCCAGGGCGACGCGCGCGGCCGCTACGCTGCGGTGGCCCTTGACCAGTGCGACGGCCTCGGCGGTGCTGTCCGCTGCGCCAAGAACAAACACGATCTCCCGCTCGGCCCCCTCGGCCAGCTCGACCTGGACCTGCATCGCGGCACAGGGATCCAGGCCCGGCCCTAGCCTCCCGGACAGCTGTCGCAAGCGAAGCAACGCCGGGTTCGCCGGGTCGCCGTTGCGTCCCAGGATCTCCGCGCGATCGCCGCTGACACTGCGCACCGTTTCGCTGCAGTCCAGGAAGGCAACAGAGTTGGCGAAGGCGCCGTTGTAGGGGTTGCGCGCGAGGACCGCACCGGTCAGCGGCTCGAGCTCAGTGACGACGTGCATGGCCTGTCGCGGACGGAGATCGCCCAGCACCAGATCGACGGAGACGAAGACGCTGAGTGTGCGGCGACGCGTGCTGTTGTTCTTGATCTTCAGCGCCAGGATCTTCACCGGGGCGGCCACCGCCACGTAGGTCGTCAGCTCCGTCGCCAGCCCGTCCTCGCTGTGTTCGAAGACGCTGTAGCCGAAGCCATGGCGACAGGCATACGCGGTGTCGCTCGATCGTGGCCAGGGCATGGGGCTGAAGAACCGTCCGCTGGGCTCGTCGCGAAGGTACAGGACCTCGCCGCTGGGATCGCTGACCGGGTCGTTGTTCCATGGCGTCAGGCGGCCCAGCTGGGCATTGCCGTACCAGGTGTATGCGCTGCCGCTCTCGCTGACGACCGTGCCGAGTCGTGGGTTGGCGATGACGTTCACCCAGGGCGCGGGCGGATGACGGCCTGGTGGCAGGTCGACGATGTACTCGCGGCCGTCCCGCGTGAACCCACCGCTGCCGTTGGCGAAGATCAGATCCTCGCGACGAGATCGTGGGGCAGGGTCCGCCTCGGCCGCGAGCGTCTGACGCCGCGGCGCCAGTAATGAGGTCCGTGCGGGTACCATGGCTCGCTGCCAGCGTTCGAGTTGCGACTCGAGTGGACCGTCGGTATCGCGCATCACGATCCGGGCCACGGCCTGCAGCAACACCCGGTCCTCCTCGGGGAAGCTGTCGATGTGCCGCACGAACACACCCCCAGGCCGGTCCACCAGCTGCGCGTCCGCACTGGCAGCTACAAGTCCGAGAAGCTGGTCGTTGAGCACGCGCCGGTAGCCCGAGGCGTCCTCGTTCCAGATCACCAGATCGGCCGCCAGGCCCCGCATGCGCCAGTAGGCATGCGCCCGCAGCAGGTCGCGCACCAGCGGCAGGTGGTCGGCGTCGCTGACCCGCAGCAGCACGATGGGGAGATCGCCCGAGATCGCGTAGCTCCACAGCCCGGACTGACCCTTGCGGTTGCGACGCAGGATGTTGCCCGAGGCGCGGCATGCGCGAACCGGGAAGATCACTGCCGACGCCAGCTGCTCGTAGTGCAGGGCATCGGTTTCACTGGCGCCCAGATGACCCAGCACGGCCCTGCTATGGGTCGCCGCGACCTCGAACACGCGATCGGCCATGCGGCGATCCTGGTACTTCGCGACAAGCAGCATCGCTGCCTCGCGGGTCGGCGCAGCACCGATGATCAGGTCGAGCTGCGCGCTGCCGTCGACCGCCAACTCGACTGTCCGCCGGAGCGCGGCACAAGGATCCAGCACCGCGCCCGCGGTTCCCGTCAGTGGACCCCAGTCCTCGAGGCCTGCGGGTTGATGCGCGCTGCGCCCCCTGCCGATGAAGCGCCCGCGGTCTGTCTCGTAGCTGCAGGGACCCGCCTCCTCGCCGGAGGCCAACAGCAGGCAGAACATCCAGGGAGGATGCTCTTCGCTCGAGTGTGGGCGACGCGTCATCAGGATGGCGCTGTGCTCCGGCACCCACTCCGCGACCACGAACAGATTGCTGAACACCCGGTGCATCGCATCGCTCACGCCAGGTGCGAGCACGATCTCGGTGTAGCTGGTGAGCAGCAGCGTGCGGGCGGTCAACGAGCGATTGGTCAGCTTGACGCGACGGATCTCGAGATCGTCCTCGGTCGCGACTGCGATCTCGGTATGTGTCTCGACGTGATCATCCTGGCGGCGAAACTCCGCGCGCCCGGGGGTGAACACCGCCTCGAAGCGTCGGCCCGCGCGCAGTGTCGGCTGGAAAGCACTCGACCAGTGGCGACGAGAGCCGACATCGCCGATGAAGCAGAACACCCCCAGCGACTCGGCGGTGGGGTCCTCCTGCCAGCGGGTGAGCGCCAGGTCGTTCCAGCGGCTGTAGCCGCCGCCGGCGGCGGAGACCATCACGTGGTAGTGCCCGTTCGACAGCAGGTGCACCTCGGGCACGGCTGTGTTCGGGTTGGTGCACCGACGCAGCACCGGGTTCGCCGCCCGACCCGGGACCCGCCGCGAGGCCTGGGCCTCCCGCGCGTGCGGATGAATCAGCGCGCTCGCCTTGGGAATCCGCTCCTGCAGCAGCAGGCTCGCCGCCCGGAGATCGGGATTGCTCTGGAACCGGGCCTGCATGCGTGGACCCAGCACGGTCTGGCCCAGCGCCAGCAGACTCATGCCGTGGTGGTGCGCCATGAACGCCTGCACCACCGTGGCGCGCTCGCCCTTGTCGACCCGGACGGGGGTGAAGTCGATCGCCTCGTAAAATCCGTAGGGGCCCAGGTAGTCCGCGTCGGCCAGGCGATGCAGGTTGGCGACCGCGCGCGGCGCGTCGACCAGCAGGGCCAGCACCGAGGCGTAGGGCGCCACCACCACGTCGTCGCTGAGCCCGCGCTGCAGGCCGAGCCCCGGCACCCCGAAAGCACGGTACTGGTAGGTGCCCTCAGCGTCGGTGACGTTGTAGCAGGACTCGGAGATCCCCCACGGCACCCCGCGCTGCCGTCCGTACTCCACCTGGCGCGCCACCGCCGCGTCGCAGGTCTGGTCCAGCAGCGTGCCCTTGAAACCAGGCATCACAAGCAGCGGCATCAGGTACTCGAACATCGAGCCGCTCCAGCTGAGCAGTACCTGCCTGCCGCGCGCCGTCGTCAGGCGGCGACCCAGCGCGAACCAGTGGTCGAAGGAGATCTGGCCCGAGGCGATGGCCAGGAAGCTCGCCAGCCGCGCCTCCGACGCCAGCAGGTCGTAGAAACTGTTGTCCAGTCGACGCTCCGTGGCCCAGTAGCCGATGGCCAGCAGCTTGCGCCTGGGGTCATACAGAAACGTGAACTCCGCATCTGTCAGGCCCAGGCAACGCTGCGCCAGCGCCTCGATCTGGCGCAACCGCGACGCGATGCGCTGCGCACCGAGCTCGACCGCAGCGGTCAGGTCCGGTGCAGCACTGCCGGAGGGCATCGTGCGGAGAGACTCCGCCGCGTTCTGTGACAGCTCGCCGAGCCGCTGCAGACTGCGTGCCCTGTCCAGCTCGACCACCAGGTGCCCGGGGGCTCCCTCGAGCAGCCCGGACACGCACTCCAGCCACGGCGCCATCTCGAGCAGATCGGCCCGCAGGGCCTGCACCTGGCGCTCGAAGGCATTCGCCCACCAGGAGGCCTCGGGCTGCTGCTCATGGTCATAAGCGGCGACCAACCGTGAGGCCGCAGACGCGAGCTCTGCCAGCCAGATCCCGGTGGCTGACAGCGTGTCGGCCGGCTCTCGCAAGAGCTGCTGCACCGACTCCAGACTGTTGCTCGGGCCACCTTGCACGGTCAGGACCTGCAGGGTGTCGCGCAGCCCCTCCAGGGCTCCTGCCGGCAGCAGGGGACTCTCCACCAGCTCAAGCAGACCACTGCGCAACACCCGCGCGTGCCCGACCAGATTGCCGCTGTCGACGGTGGAAATGTAGAAAGGCCGCAGCGCCTTGCGCGTGCCGGTGTCGTACCAGTTGAAGAAGTGCCCGCGATGGCGTTCCAGCTGCTCCATCGATTCGAGGGCGCGGCTGGTGCGCTCGAGCACCTGGCCCGTGCTGAGGTATCCCAGGTCGTGCGCGGCCAGGTTGGACAGCAACGCCAGCCCCATGTCCGTCGGGCTGGTGCGATGGGCGATGCGGGGACCGTCGGGATCCTGAAAATTATCCGGCGGTAGCCAGTTCTCCTGCGGCCCGGCAAAGACCTCGAAGTAGCGCCAGGTCAGCCTGGCGATCCGGCGCAGGAAACGCACATCGTCCGCGCCAAGGTCTGAGGTGATCGAAGGCCGCGGTCGACTGACCCACCAGGCCACCAGCGGCGACACCAGCCACAGCAGCAGCACCGGACCTGCCGCAACTCTGGCCTGCGGCACACCCGTCGCGAGCAGCATCGCTCCGAGCGAGATGGCCAGGGCGGGGCCCACCCACATCCGCCGCAGCACGCGGCCGAGGCCCGCAGTCACCACGCTCTCCACCGCCGCGGCAGTTTGCCACTCGAGCAGGTGCTGGCGGCTGAACAGCATGCGCCACAGCGAGCGCCCGGCGGCATCGAACGCCACCACCGCCTCGAAGGGGAGGAAGGTCAGCCACAGGGTGAGCTTGGTCAGCCGTCGTGCGGTCGCTCGGGCCACGCTGGTCAACTGTCGCCACAGCTGTAGCTTGTGTGGACGCTGCCAGAACTCGGCGAGCCCGGGCAGCATCTCGGGGACGAACAGCAGCGACAGCACTCCCAGCGTCCAGGGGAGGGGGGCGGGTAGCACGATCCACCCCACCACCAGCAGGACGGTGAAGGCAGGCGCCACCAGGGCCCGGCGCAGGTTGTCGAAGATCTTCCACCACCCCAGCAGGGCGATGGTTGACCGACCCCGCTGACCCGCGGCATCGCGAACCCAGGGCCCCAGCCACGGAACGATCTGCCAGTCGCCGCGCATCCAGCGGTGACGGCGGCTGACGTCAGCCAGATATCCCGAGGGTGCGTCCTCGAGCAGCTCGACGTCGCTGCACTGGCCCGAGCGCGCGTAGCAGGACTCCAGCAGATCGTGGCTCAATACCGTGTTGTCCGGGAACCTCCCGTCCAGCAGCTCGCGAAAGGCACTCACGTCGTACAGACCCTTGCCGATGAACGACGTCTCGGCGAAGAGGTCCTGGTACAGATCCGAGACCAGGCGAGTGTAGGGGTCGAGGCCCACCTCTCCCGCCAGCAGCCTTGCGTAGGTACTCTGGGCAGCACTGCGCAGCGTGATGCTGACGCGCGGCTGCAGGATCGCGTAGCCGCGGACCAGGCGCTGGCGCTTCGAATCCATCAGCGGTCGATTCAGGGGGTGGGCGGCGGCCCCCACCAGTCGCCAGCCTGCGCCCCACGGCAGGTCGGTGTCCGTGTCCAGGGTGATGACATAGCGGATCGAGGTGAGCTGCGAGGTGTCCCCCACGATGCGGCTGAAGCGCGCCCCGTCGTCGGCGCACAGCAGCGCGTTGAAGTCCTCGAGCTTGCCCCGCTTGCGCTCGCGACCCATCCAGCATCCCTGCTTCGGGTTGTGCTGCCGCGGCCGGTGAAACAGGAAGAAGCGGCCACCCGCCCCGTTGACGTACCTGCGATTGAGCGCCTCGATGCCGTTTGCCGCCAGCGCCAGCAGCGCGGCGTCGTCATCGAGGTGCTCCCGAGGCGCGTCGACCAGATCAGTGAGCAGCCCGAACCACAGGTTCGGATCGCGGTTGGCCAGGTGGCGAAGCTCCAGGCCCTCGAGCATCCCGGCGATGTGCTCGGGGGTCGAGAGCATGGTGGGGACGGCGACGATGGTGCGGCTATCGTCGGGGATGCCGTGCTCGAAGTCCATCCGGGGCAAGGCCCGGGGGCGTCGCAGGACAGCGGCGAACCAGTTCACCATGGCGATGGCGCACTGGGATGCCGCCACCGCCGCACAGAACATCAGCAGGGGCCAGGCGATCGTGGTGGACCACGACGACAGCCGGGCCAGCCCCACGACGACGGCGGTCGAGAACAGCGTGATCAGTCCGAGATAGGCCGCCAGCTTCAGTCCCCGAGGCAGCCAGCGCGGCGCCAGCGACGTCGCGCGCCGCCCACGCAGTGCGCGTGCGAGATGCAGCATCCCGTCATCGATCAGCAGATAGCCGACGTGCCCTGCCACATCGTCGCGCTGCGCCGCATGGTGAACCGCGGCAAGCTCCACCGCGGTCCGGGCCACCGCCTCCTCATCCAGATGAAACCGCCGCGCCAGGCCCTCGACCACATGCCGGTAGGTATCCCGGGTCGTGAAATCCATCTGCCCGTACACGCCCGCGGGATCGCCCCTCAGGATCTCCTCGGTGGCGCTGTGCGCCTCGACAAAACGGTGCCACTCGGTGGCATTGACCAGCCTGAGACTGGCGATGCTATTTGCCATCGAGGACTGGCTGGCGGCCTGGCTCTGGCTCTCGGCGCGCACCACCGCCTCGATGGTCTGACCTTGCTCGGTGAGCCGCTGCTCCAGCCACGCCAGCACGAAGGTGGTGGTGGCGCCGCGTCCCTGCAGCGCCTCGGTGAACTGGGCGACGAAGGCCGTCGACAGGGGCGGACCGGCGCGCACCATGTCCGCGAGGACCATCAGTGCACTTTCGTGCTTGTCCGAGGGCGCATCGATTCGCTTCGCCCAGTCCAGGGCGTGGTCGCGATGGGTTCGCCGCCAGCTCATGTTCACCGCGGCCCGGCGCAGGTTCTCGATCAGGGCCAGCCGCAACATGATGGGCACCGACCACAGCTCTCCCAGCGTCAGATGGGTGACCGACTGGTAGGCCGCCACGTACCGGGACAGGGCCTCGTCATCCACCCGCCCATCGACGTGCGCGATGAAATCCTGGATCAGGGCATAGACCCGGGGCAGGCCCGCCTGGTTCCCGTTTGCCAGCCGCGGCAGCTGACGACTGTAACCACGCGGAAGATGTGTACGCGCCAGAGAGATCTGCTCTTCGATGAGATAGTGATTGTCGAGCAGCCACTCTGCGGCGGGGGTCAAACGGCTCCCGGCCGAATGCGCCCTGGACATCAGGTCGTGGCAGCGAGAGATCACCCGCTGTGTGTCGGCAAGGCGCCCGAGAAGCCGGTCGCGTCCACGACGGTGTCCAGGTTTCTGGCTGACCCCGAGCGCCCGGGCGTGCAGCTCCAGCTGCTCGATGGCGAACACCGCCTCACCGTTCAGCGGCTCCGCCTCACTCTCGTGGTACAGACCTTCGGCCCAGCGGACGAGGCCTGCCGAGGGAATCAGCTCTGGCGTCAGCGACGATCGAAAGATCATGGCCTGAAATCGGGGCTGTTGCTGCCACCGCTTCCCGCCTGCAGCCTGTGACCCGTTCGCGGACTCATGCCTGGTGCTCCCCCCGAGAGGCGGTCGAAGGCGGGTCCTGGTTCTGCTGCGTCAGGGACTGGTCCTGCGACGCCAGGCGCTGGTCGCGGCTGGCGAGCACGCGGCCGATGGCATCGGCCAGGCGCGCCACCAGGCGCCCGAGAGGGTCGAGCAGCCAGCGGTGGATGCGCGAACTCGCCTCTACCGACGTCATCACCCGCGAGCGCGTGAAATGATCCTGTATCCAGGCCTCGCCCTGCGCGACGATGCGCGCGTCCGCGACCTCCACCAGCACCTCCAGGTTGGCGAGGGAGAACGGGTCCAGGTTGAAGCTGCCCACCAGCAGCCGGCGCCCATCGACGGTCGCCACCTTGGCGTGCAGCACCGAGCCGCTCCACTCGTGGATGTGGACACCTGCCGCCAGCAGCCGGCGGTACAGACTCCTGGTAGCCGCGCGGGCAAAGGGCACGTCGCTGCGACCGGCGAGCAGCAGGCGAACCTCGACGCCACGTCGCGCCGCCGCGGTGATGGCCCGCACCACGCCGCGGTCCGGCAAGAAGTAGCCATGCGCCACGTGGATGCGCTGCTGCGCGCTGGCGAAGGCCTGGATGTAGCGCCGCCGCAGGCGCCAGCCCCCACCCAGGCCTGACAGATCGATGCGCAACAAACTCGAGATCGGGCGCTGCCGCTCCCGCCGAATCATCTGGCCCAGGTGCACGCACTGCGGGCCGCGGATCTCCAGTGCCAGGTCCGCCCAGCCCGGCCGCAGTCCCTTGTGGAGGTTCTCGTCACCGATGTTGATGCCACCGAGAAACGCCACCTCGTCGTCGACCAGCAAGATCTTGCGATGGTTGCGACCGAAGCGGCCGATGAGCATGGCGCGCAGGCGGTTGTAGATCCGCACCGTGCACCCGGCCTGGCGCAGGCTCGCCGCGACGCTGCGTCCACCACGAGCAGAGCCCCAGCCGTCGATGAGCACCAGCACGGTCACGCCACGACGAGCCGCCTGTCCCAGGTCCTCGATGAAGCGAGCGCCCATCCCCGTGGGCGAGAAGGAGTACACCTCCAGGTGCACGCTGTGCCGTGCTCCCGCGATGGCCTGCAACATGCGAGGGTAGGCCTGTTCTCCCCCGTCGAGCAGGTCCACGGCCTCGATGGCCGGTCCCTGGGACAGGCTGAACACCTGCCGCTCGCGCCCACCAGAGCGCCGGTGCAGGATGGTTGCGCGGAGTTCACGCATGTTCATGGCACCGCGAAAGGGAGTGCACAGATCTCGATCACCCTGCCGAGGCGGCAACATGCCGCGAGCCCGGTCCAGATGCGCAGCCAGCTCATGCGGCCTCTTCCTGCGAAGGCCCGGCCGCATCACCTCCCAGGTCGACGAGCAAGACCTCCGTCTCCTCGCGGGCGGTGATGGACACCGAGGGCTCCGCCACCACACCAATCCCATCCCCTGTGACGAGAACAAGATCGCCGAAGGTCAGCTCGCCGTGGACCACGTGCAACCAGGCGCTCCGGCCGGGCAACAACTCGTGGACCACGTGCAGTCCAGGCTCCATGAGGGCCGAGTAGGCCAGGGCATCCAGGTGCAGCCGCAGCGAACCGCTCCGGTTGTCTGGAGAAGAGATGATGCGCAGTCCTTTTCGACGGTCCGCGACGCTGAACCGATTCTGTTGCTGGCCTGGCTCGCGCCAGGATTGCTGCAGCTGCAACCAGATCTGGAAGAAATGCACCTCGTCGCTGCGCGACGCGTTGGTCTCCCTGTGACGGACGCTGCGTCCCCCTGTCCGCTGCTGAAACTCACCGGCATGCAGGACCCCTGAGCTCCCCGTCGAGTCCTCGAAGGCGAGAGAGCCCTCGACGACATAGGTCAGAACCTCGGTGGCCACCTGGGGCGGCTGTTCAAGGGAACCACCCGGTGGCAGGCGGCACTCGGTGAACCGGCGCAGGGCGCCAAAGCCATCTGCGCTCGGTGCCGCGCCGAGCTCTGGCGCGAAGCTGAGCCAGGACTCCGACCTGCGGCGGCGCGTCGGGATGCGTTCGTGGTGTCGCTCGGAGGCCCTGCGCAGCGTGATCATTGAATCACGGCGAGCGTGCGCTCACCTTCTCGTAGGACGCGCCATCCTTGTCGAGGTGGACGTTCACAAGCTGCGCTGGAGTGCATGACATTCATCGCGCTCGCTTCGCGGCTCGTGGCTGCGCGGTGGAGGTGATCACACCCCGAGTGTCAAGCGCGGCGGTGGCGCGACTCTCGGCTTCAACCCAGCGCCGTTCGAGACTTTCCTGCGTCTCTCGCAACACCACCCGGATCGCCATCAAGGCTTTGCGCGATATCTGCCTCGGGTTCGAGCTCAAGCGCGAGGCCCTGTCAAAGGCCGCCGCGATGAGATCGCCCAGCGAGGCCGTCCTGAGTCGCTCCTTCATGCCGTCTCCTGCCACAGGCTCGTGTGCTCGACGATGCTGACGAGGCCCACCACCCTGTCGTGGGCAGGCACACTGCGCCTCCATCGGTGCAGCACTATTCGCGCCATCGAGGCGAACCCCTTGATTTGTTTCGCGCGAGATCCCACAACAAGCCGACCCGGAGCGTCGACTCCATCAAATTGAACCCCAGTTCCTGGAGCGTTTCGCGCAGGGAGCGACAGGGCTGCAGACCTAGCGCATGCAATAGGTCGAGCGCTGGTCGCTGTTGTCCTTGGTGACGGTCGCCGGCACGCCGTCGACCTGCTGGCAGGAGTAGCCCTCTTCACACTTCGGGTGATTTTCCCCGCAGGGGCGCGTGCAGTACTTCTGCTTCTTCAGGCAGATCCAGCCGTCATAGCGGTTGACTCCGCAATCGGCGTCGCAGGCCGTTCCCATGCTGTACTCGGACCGATCCGTGCCGCTCATCAGCCAGGCAGTGAGGCCAGCACCGGCCACCGCTGCGACGAGCACGGCGATGATGAGAGTGCGCTTCTTGGATTGTGCGGATTGCAGTTCGTTGACTTCCTGGCCTGCCATGTCAGTCCCCTCCTGCGCAGTGAGCCTTCACGTGCTGCGCGTGGCTGCTGTCTTCTTCTCTCGGCCTGGCCGGCTCCCCCTTAGTGAGAGGCTCCGCGGCCATCACCTCCAGCGTCCGTGTGCGTTTGACGTCCGTCCATCCCACGCTCCTGCCGGCCGTCTCATGCTGGGTGTTTCCTGTGCTGGCACGGACCAGCGTTGGGAACTCCCCCCCCGTCTGTGAAGCAGCTTTCGAGCCATGGCTGAAAACCCAGTAAAGATGGGACCTCGAGTTCGAGCGAACGTCACCACGGTCAGTTCGAAGCGCGCAATGTCCATCAATATGAACTGTCCACCCATCATAGTGAGTGGTCTGCAGTGGCTCATCCCGGATCCGCACGAACGGGATGGATCCGGCGAGGTCCGGACGCAGGGGGGCATCCCGCTGTCGAAAAAGCAGGGCGCCACAGAGCGGTCTTGGTCCCGATGACCCTTGCGGTTGAGTCCAGGCGGGCCGCAACCGGAACCCATCAATACAGCCCGGCGCTTTTCAATATCCCACGCTATCTCGGCTGGGCTTCGAGGTCGCCGTCCCTTCCGACGGCTCGGGGTTGTCCCAGTACACCTGGCGCCCGTAGTACTCATACAGGCGTCCCTCGTACTCGCGGTTGATGGTTGCGGTCGCGTTCCACCGGGGACTGCTCTTGATCGCCTGTCGCGACATCGCGACGAAGACTTTCTTCTCCTTCCGGCTGATGACGCTCGCCCAATGCGGGGCCACCAGCACCTTCTGGCCAAACCACCAGTTGCGGGTGTCGATCACCAGGTAGCGGATCTCCCAGGTCGCGTCGTCGACGATGAAGTCCGAGACATGCCCGATGGGCTCGTCTTCACCCTGGATGTGATAGCCGCGGACCTCGGCCGCACTGCGCACGCGGGAGCTGCTCGCCGAACTGTCGAGACGCTGGAGGACCGTCTGCCTGGCAGCCGGCGGGCGCGGACGAGGCCCGAGGCTGTAGCGATTCGAATCCTTCCAGTATGGCGAATAGCCGTAGTAGCTGAGGTATTCCAACTCGGCTGGCCGCGAGAGGGAATCGGCAAGGTCGACGGGCGGGCTGTGCTGGACCCTGTCCATGGTCAAGTCCACATGAAAGCGCTGGGTCTGCCACTCGACCGAGCCGAAGGAGATGGGCGAGATCAGGACTCGCTGCCCGTTGAGAAAAACGCCGGTCTCGACGACCAGGTAGCGAACGACCCAGCGCTCGTCGTCGAGTAAGAAGTTCACCACGGTTCCCATGTCGCCGTCTGTCGCGCTCACCGTGTAGCCCTCGAGATCTTTCAGGCATCGCAACATGGGCTGTTTCCTCGCTCCTCCCCGGCGAGAGGGACGCCCAAGCAGCCTCGCGAAGTGCACGAACAATGCCGCTGGGTTTGAAGCGAGAGGCGTCCCAAAAAACCCTGGTGTCCTTGTTTTCAGAATCGGCGGGCGCGGCGCTCCACCATTTTGATGCATGAACACAGTCATTTTGATGCCGCTGGACGGATGACACTTCGCTGGCCGCGGCAAGGCCTGACGGCCGTCGCGATGATCACTGGACTTCCTGGCCGAGGTCGAGCCTGGCGCGGCAGTTGCTTGATTCACGTCCACCGCAGGGGGGATCGCTCATGCTGCTTGAAAACGCACCACGCGACGGGTGCCAGGTCGAAGCAGACTCTCTGTGCGCGGCACCGAGCCTCATCGGGCATGCGCAGGCTGGCGACGTCAAGCCACCCGGCGACCGCCCGCTGCAGCCCTGTGATGTCCGCCATCTCGGTGGCACGGCGGCCTATCTGCACGGTCTGGATTCTCCAGCCGTGAACTGGATGCAACTCAGAGAAAGGACCGTCGTCATGAGGCAAGCAGAAGCGGGCAAGGGCGGCTGGCTGGGTACCGGGGTGTGGGCCTGGACGGTCATCAGCCAGCTGGTGATGGTGATGCTGGTCGTGGTCTCCGCCAAGCTGCTCGACGACGGAAGCAGTGGTTCGCAAGCACTCCGCGAGGAATAAGCCCGGTCGAAAAGGGAGCCGCATGTTGATCAAGGTATCCACGGACAAGACAGTCAGTGAGACTGCCACGGCCTTGCATGAGGCCGTGCTCGCCAATCACTTCGGGGTATTGCAGATCCACAACCTGCAGCACACCCTGGCCAGCAATGGCGTCGACTTCACCCGTGAGTGCCTCATCTTCGAGGTCTGCCAGCCACAGCAGACCAAGCGGGTCCTCGACGAGGACATGGCTGTCTCCGCCGCACTGCCAAGCCGCATCTCCATCTACGAGCAGGGTGGCGCAACAGTCCTGGCCACCCTGCAACCAACCACCTTGATGGCAATGTTCAACACACCACCTCCGCTCGAACTGATGCAGGACGTCGAGGACAGGGTGGTGAGAATTCTCAAGCAAGCGGCGGCCGCCTGAAGACTGAATGCGTCTCCGACCGAATCGCTTTGAGTGAGCTCGTGGTTGCTGGCAGGGGGCGCACAAGGCGCTTTTCTCCTCAAGCTTCGTTGAAATCGAGATCGACCATCAGCGGCAGATGGTCCGACAGGTCCTGCCAGGGCGCTCCGAACAACCGCTCGGCGCGACGCATCGCCAGATGGTGCAGGTAGACGCGATCCAGGTTGAACACGGGTCGGCGCGCATGCCAGGACCTCACCTCGCGGGCACGGTGCGCGGCAAAAGCATTGCGGAACCCGAGCTGACCGGAGATGACCTGATCCAGGCTTCGCCGCCAGTCGTTGAAGTCCCCGGCGAGGATCACCGGCTCTCCCACAGGCACCGTCGCGGCGAGCAGCTCGGCAATCCGGCGCACCTGCTTCACGCGCTGCAGGTGGTTGAGCCCCAGGTGCACGTTCAGCACGTGCAGCGCACGACCGTCGACATCGAGACGGGTGTACAGCACGCCGCGCCGTTCGAGGCTGTTGGTGGACACGTCGTGGTTCTGGGATGCCAGCACCGGGTAGCGGGTGAAGGTGGCATTGCCATGGTGGCCCAGCTTGCGCAGGCGATTGGCGCCGTAGCATGCGGGGAGACCGACCAGCGCGGCCAGCTCGTCGCTCTGCGCCACCCCCCGCCGGGTGTCGTGAAACACTTCCTGGCACAGCAGCAGGTCCACGTCGTGCACGGCCAGGGCAGTACCCAGGTCCGCAACCTGAAACGGGGCGCGGCCGCTGGCGCCCTTTCCCTTGCGGATGTTGTAGGTCATGACGCGCAGCGGTTTTCTCTCCGTGGCGAGCGCAGCCGCCGGGCTGTCATTTCAGGATGACTTGCCCACTTTTTCTCGGACCGCGTCCTTGCCGAAGCCGAGCGTCTGTTGAACAAGAGCGTAGAGTTTTTAGCTCGAATCCTCGGTCAACTCCGGGCGGTCGCGTGCGATCGCGCCACGGGCCGAGCTTGCCTGGGCCTTGGCCATATCGTTCTTTGTCCCGGCCTGACGCTGGTACATGTCCCCCCGTCCTTCTGAACCTTCAGCGCTTCATGGCTTCCGCAGGCCTGCGCCAGGAGCCCTTGACGATGCGCACGAGGAGCAAGGCCACCGCAGCGGCGATCAGCACGTGGATGTATCCGCCCAGGGTGTAGGCCGTGACCATTCCGATGACCCAGAGCAAGAGGAGAATGATGGCGATGGACCACAGCATGATCGCAGTTCCGTGATGCTAGTTCTTCATGTCCTTGAAGGCGTGCTCGAGATCCTTCCATGCGCTGTCGACGCCGCCCCTCAAGGTTTGCCACTTCTCGCTGCCGGCGGCCTTGAGCTCGTCGATCTTCAATTGAGCCGAGTGGTACTTGGCCTGTAAATCACTGACGTGCCTGCGCCGAACAAACGTGGCATCGGCGCCGGCCGCATCCACCTTGGCCACGAGCGCATCGAGGGTCTCGCCCCAGTGCTTGAGCTGGGTCTCCAACCTGTCGATGTGGGCTTGCATATTCATGAGCGTCCTCGTTGCGTTCTGGCCCGGCGGGCCGACGTGCACGGGTCCAGGACCGGCCACACGTCAGGGTCTGCAAGAGCAGCTTCCGGGCCAGGGATGCGACTGAAAGAAATCGAACAGTTGCGTCCCGGACTGGCAGGTGTGCGGGCCCGGTCCATCAGGATGACGCCCTGTCGCCATCAGATCGACGCAGAATGGGCGCCGGGGGATGGCTGGCGAGAAGGCACAGCGGCCCGGGTCGCGGGAGTCCAGAAACGCCAGCCTCGCGTCCGCCGGTGTGCGCCGTACCGTGCGCCGCCTGGGTCTGTTCACGCGTACAGCTCGCGGCGCTCGCAAGGCTCGGCCCCGCCATCATAGATGATTCGCATCTTCTTGATGAGCCGCAGCTCGAGCAGGCGAGCGCCCTCGCGACTCATATCGAGCTCGTCTCCGATCTCGCTCAGGGTTGCGGGATCGTCCCGGAGCAGGCGCTTGTGGATCACCACCTCGGCACGCGCGTCTCCAAGCTCGTCGAGGGACTTGAGGATCACCTGCCGCAACTGCCTGCGAACCTGCCGCTGCGACACCAGCGCTTCAGGTGTGCCGACCTCACTGGCCAGGTTGTTGCCGAGCGTCTGGTCCGAGTCCTCACCGATGGGTGCGTCGATCGAGACGGTGCGCAGGAGTGTCCGCCGCTCGGCGTGACCCCGACTCTGGCCCCCGGAATAGGCGACCGAGGCGGGTGCCGCGTACTGGTGCGAGCGCAACCAGGCCATGTGACGCTGCATGTGAGACCGTATCCAGAAGGCCGCGTAGGTCGAGAAGCGGACCTTGCGCTCCGGCTCAAAGGTCTGCGCCGCGCGCATCAGGGCCAGGCTGCCTTCCTGGATCAGATCGTCATAGCTGCCGCCGCGACGGGCATACGTGCGTGCGATGCGCTTGACCAGGCCCAGGTGGCTCTCGACCAGAGCGTTGCGTGCGTCGACGTCGTCGAGTTCGCGGGCGCGGTAGCCGAGTTCAGCCTCGAGCTGCGAGTCCAGGCCATGCGTCGCGCTGGCTCGTGCCGCGTTCTGTGTTCTGTGCCACAACATGAAAAGCTCCACACCGGCTGAGTTGATGAGCGGTTTGGACAGACCTGTCGAAGCAACAGTCGGGCCAGGGGTGCGAAACGGCGCGAAGACCGGCATGACAGCTTCTCTGCCCCCTGCGCGGGCCGAGTACTCACCCGCAATGGCGGTTCGCGGTCAGTTGGGGCTTGCGTATCCAATCAAATTGGAGTGCGGTGCAATCAGTTTGATGGGGGGTGAGCGTTGCGCGTCGAAGATCTGCACCACAGGGAATTGCTCGAGCTGGACCCGGAGGGCGGCGTGATCCGCTTTGCCGGACAGCGCGCCCTGCTGCTCGATGCCGTCGCCATGGGCCTGCTGCGCCGCTACCTGGTCGAGAACTTCGGCCTGACCGCCGCGCGCGCCGTGCTCACCCAGTTTGGCTTTGCCCACGGCTGGCGCATGGCCGAGGCGATGCGAGCACAGTTCAAGTGGGCCAGCGACGTCGAGTGGCGGCGAGCAGGCCCGCGCATTTACACCCTCGAGGGCCTGTTCTGCGTCGCGCCCGGCAGCGAGGATCCGCTCAGCACGGGCGGCGCCACGCTGCGCGAGTCCTACGAGGCGGAGCAGCACCTGCTGCACTTCGGGCGATCGGATTCCGCGGTGTGCTGGACCATCTGCGGCCTCATGAGCGGCTACTTCAGCCGCGTCAGCGGCTCCGAGGTCTACGTGCTCGAGGACCGCTGCCTGGGCAAGGGCCACGCCGCGTGCAACCTGCTGGGGCGTACCGCCGGGGAGTGGGGCGACGAGCGGGCCGAGGAGCTGGGCTTCTTCGAGAGCGGTCGCCTGCAGGAATGCCTGGATGTCTCGCTGCACCGGGTCACCGAGACCCTCAAGATCGCCGAGAGCAAGCTGCGCGCGCACCGCCGGGCGCTGACCCGCATTTCCACGGACAGCGAGGAGCCCGAAGGGATCGTGGCCAAGAGCCCCAAGATGCAGCAGGTGGTGGACCTGACGCGGCGGGTGGCCAAGGTCGACGCCACGGTCCTGATCACCGGCGAGAGCGGCACGGGTAAAGAGCGGATCGCGCGCCTCATCCACGACGAGTCGACGCGGAGCAGCGGACCCTTCATCGCGATCAACTGCGGTGCCATCACCGAGACCTTGCTCGAGAGCGAGCTGTTCGGCCACGCCCGTGGCTCGTTCACCGGCGCGACCGCGGACAGACCTGGCGTGTTCGAGGCCGCCAACGGTGGCACCCTGCTGCTCGACGAGGTCGGCGAGGTCTCGCCAGGCATGCAGGTCAAGCTGCTGCGCGTGCTGCAGGAGCGCGAGATCCGTCGCGTCGGCGAGAACAAGAACCGGCCCGTCGACGTGCGGGTCCTGGCGTCGACCAACCGCGACCTGGCGCACGGGGTGGCGGGCGGTCTCTTCAGGCAGGACCTGTACTACAGGCTCAAGGTGGTCGAGCTGTACGTGCCACCGCTGCGCGACCGCCGGGACGACATCCTGCCGCTGGCGCGGGTGCTGCTCGTGGAGTCGGCGCAGCGCATGAAGCGCAAGATCGAGGGGCTGTCCCCGGCCGCAGCGGATCAGCTGCTGCGCTACTCCTGGCCCGGCAATGTGCGCGAGCTCAGCAACGTCATGGAACGCGCGGTGGCGCTGGCGCGCGGTAACCGGGTGGACCTGGGCGATCTCCCCGAGGAGATCCGCCAGGTCGTGCCCACGCCCGTCGCCTCCGCCGAGTCGGTCAAGCCGCTGCACGAGGTCGAAAAGGACTACATCCTGTCGGTGCTCGAGCTCAATGGTGGCAACCAGACGCGCACCGCCCAGCAACTGCACATCGGCACCGCGACGCTGTATCGCAAGCTCAAGAGCTATGGCCTGATCGGCAGCCAGCGCGCGGACTGACAAGAAGCCTCCACACCGGCGCCGGGCCCATCCGGCCAGGCGTGTCCCCACCCTCCCCGAGAGGGTTCGACGGCTCCGGTTGCGGGCTGTGCCCCCGCGACAGCACCGGCCTGTTGTGGCATGCTGCGCCGGATCGCGCGACGCCCATGCCCCGTCGCCACCCGAGGACACAGCCATGGCACACGACACGATTCACTCCCTGATCGACACCCTCGCGGGCAAGAAGGCCCCCCTGTACGAGCAGGACTTCCTGCTGACCTGGGACAAGAGCCGCGACGAGCTCGACGCGGTGCTGCTCACTGCCGAGATCCTCGAAGAGATGTGGAAGGCCAACATCTCGGCCCGGGTGTTCGACGGCGGCCTGGCCGTGAGCATCTTCCGCGACCAGTCCACCCGCACCCGCTTCAGCTTCGCCTCGGCCGCCAGCCTGCTGGGCCTGTCGGGCATGGACCTCGACGAGAAAAAGAGCCAGATCGCCCATGGCGAGACCGTGCGCGAGACCGCCAACATGATCTCGTTTCTCACCGAGGTGGTCGGCATCCGCGACGACATGTTCATCGGCCAGGGTCACGAGTACATGAAGGAGGTCGGCGACTCGATCACCGAGGGCCACCGCGCCGGCGTGCTGCCCCAGCGCACCACCCTGGTCAACCTGCAGTGCGACCGCGACCACCCGACCCAGAGCATGGCCGACCTGCTGCACCTGCAAAAACACTTCGGCTCGCTGGACGCCCTGAAGGGCAAGAAGATCGCCATGACTTGGGCCTACTCGCCCAGCTACGGCAAGCCCCTGAGCGTGCCCCAGGGCATCATCACCCTGATGACCCGTTTCGGTATGAAGGTCTCGCTGGCCTACCCCAAAGGCTACGACCTGATGCCCGACCTGGTCGAGAAGTCCGGGCAGCACGCAAAGCACAGCGGCGGATCCTTCGAGGTCGTCGACAGCATGGCCGCGGCCTTTGACGGCGCCGACGTGGTGTATCCCAAGAGCTGGGCACCCTTCGAGGTGATGAAGGAGCGCACCGAGCTGCTGACCACGGGGCGTGGCAAGGAACTCGACGCCCTCGAGAAGAAGTGCCTGGAGCAGAACGCGGCGTTCAAAGGCTGGGAGTGCACCGACGCGCTGATGAAGAAGACCCAGGGCGGCAAGGCGCTGTACATGCATTGCCTGCCCGCGGACATCACCGACGTCAGCTGCAAGGCGGGCGAGGTCAGCAAGGATGTGTTCGAACGCTACCGGCTGCCCACGTACCACGAGGCGGGCCACAAGCCCTACGTGATCGCGGCCATGATGCTGACCAGCCGCTTCCAGGATCCCGCGGCGGTGCTGAAGAGCCTGGTCGAGCGCGGGCGGCCGCGACGTCTGGGCTGAGGCCGCCCCGGTGCGACGATCGGCACCTTCCTGTGTCACCTTCCTGATCTGCTCTGTGGTCGCACAGTCGGGTTGCGACTGCGGTGGCACTCCTATCGCAGATGCTTCCCGCAACGACCTGGGCATCCTGCTCGATGCCGCGAGCAGTGACGTCCTGGTCAGCGACGCACCGGCCACAGACCGCGGCGGTGACGCGGCGACGTGGGTGGACAGCGCGGCACCCGGGGACGCCTCCATACCGGACCTGTCCGCGGCAGATCGTTCTGCGCCGGACGCGGCCAGCCCGGTGGATGGCCACGCAGGCCTTGACACCCCGGCACCAGATTCTGCCATCGCAGACGCAGGTAGCACGGACCTCGCTGCAGCGGATGTCACGGCCCGCGATGCAGCCCCCTCTTCCGACGCCACTTCAGACGCCGGAACCTGTGCGACCTGCTGGCGCAGCGCGCTCTACCCCGGGGACTGGACCCCAGCCTTCACCGACAACGAGGGGCGCTTTCTGCACGATTTTTCATACGCGGGCTATCGCAACGGCGAGCCGCCTCCCGACGTGAGCGGACCCGTGGTCGACGTGGTGGCAGATCACGGCGTGGATGCCACGGGACAGAGCGATGCCACGGCCGCCATCCAGGCCGCCATTGCCGCGGTGCAGGGCGCGGGCGGCGGCGTGGTGTGGTTCCCGACGGGGCTGTATCGCATCGACGGCACCCTGGAAGTCACATCCTCCAACGTGGTGCTGCGGGGTGCGGGTGCCGACGACAGCACACTGCACTTCACCCTCGCCGTGGGAATGAGCAACCGCGCCCACCTGACCCTGCGCGGCAACGTCCAGCAAGGCGCCGACCTGCTGCTGACCAGCGACGGCCAGAACCGGGGCTTCACCGTGCAGGTGGCAGACGCCAGCTCATTGGCGCCAGGTGACGACGTGAGCCTGGGCTGGGTGATCACGCCCGCGTTCATCAACGACCACGCCATGACCGGCACCTGGACCGCCTTCAACGGCACCTGGCGCCCCTTTTTCCGGCGCCAGGTGGTGGCGGTGGACACCAGCAGCACACCCCACGTCGTCACCCTGGACGTGCCCCTGCGCTACAACGCCCTGGTGCGCGACCAGGCCAGCCTGCGCCGGGAGACGGGCTACCTGCACGAGGTCGGCGTCGAGCACCTGGGCGTGAGCAACGCCGTGACCTGGGACGACGCCTGGACCAACACCCGCGTGCACGCCATCGACCTCAACGGCGTGGCCGACGGCTGGCTGCGCGACGTGCATTCTGTTGCCTCACCCGGCATCAGCGGCGGCTACCACCTGCAGAGCGGCGGCTTCTACCTGCTGCAGAGCAAGCGCATCACGGTGGACCACTGCCAGCTCGCCAGGGCGCAGAATCGCGGCGGCGGCGGCAACGGCTACCTGTTCGAGATCTCCAAATCCAGCGAGGTCCTCGTCGTCGACAGCACGGGCCTGGACGGCCGCCACAACTTCATCCAGAACTGGGACTTTGGCACCACGGGCTGCGTTTTTTTGCGCGTCAGCTCGAGCGGCTCGCGCACCTTTGGCGGCACCTGGGACCCCATCGGCCTGCCCGCCTACTGCGAGTACCACCACTCGCTGGCCACGGCCAACCTCGTCGACAGCAGCTCGTTCGCTGACGGCTGGTACGGCGGCAATCGAGGCACAGAGAGCACGGGCGCCGGCCACACCGCGACCCAGAATGCCTACTGGAACAACGACGGCGCCGGCCGCATCCGCAGCTACGCCTTTGGCTGGGGCTACATCATCGGCCACGGTGGCCTCACCGTGGACAGCTCGCTGCTCTCGCTCAGCGGCGCCGGTACCTCGCCCGAGGACTGGATAGAGACCGCACCCGCGGGCAAGCAGCTGCAGCCCGCCTCTCTGTACGAGGATCAGCGTCGGCGTAGGCTCGGACACTGATCCCGGGACCCGCGCCGGCAGCGCCTGCACCTGGCCATCCCATTCATGACGACGGAATCGCGCGAAGGACGAGGCGAGCCTGCCGCCCTGATCACGGTGCCAGCCAGATGGGTGCCGAGGTCAACACGTCACCGTCGAGCTCGATGGCGCGGGCGATCATGTAGACGGGTTGCGACACCGGCAGGTCGAAGTCGCCGCTGCAGCTGAGCTGTCCGCCGCACGCAAAGGTCGCAAGCAGGGCCTGCATGGGGCCGTACAGCTCGATGCGATCGAAGCCGTCGTCCGCGTCCGCCGCCTCGGCATGAAGCTGCACCTCGCTCACCCCGGCAACGATGGAGCCCATCCAGCAGGTGTCTGCACGCAGGGCGATGGACGCGTTGGCGTCGCCGCTGGCGAAGCTCCGTCGCTGGCGCAAGGCCTGGGCCAGCTCGTCACGGGTCAAGGCCGCCAGGTATAGCCCTGTGCGGTGGGCGTTGGCAGTGCCCCAGTTGGCGCTGTGGTTGTCCTGGTTCCAAGTGGGCGCCACATGCCAGCCCTCCTCGAGCGCCTCGTTGAGCACGGCCCAGGCATCGGCACCGGTGTTGAACTCGAGCAGGTTCATCTTCTCGTCGACAGCCGCGTCGTAGGCAAAGTTGTTGAAGCTCTGCGAGGTGGCGTCGCGCGGGTGGTTGAACTGGGTGACGCAGGTGGCGCAGGCCTTGACCGAGTCGTAGTAGTCCGACAGCCGCAGCTGTATCGCCGGGAACAGATCGTCATTGAGGAACACGTTGGAGTGGCCGGCGGGTCCAATGATGGACAGGGCCGCGCCGTATTCGTAGCCGCACATCGCCAGGTAGCTGCCGTTGACGGTGACCGCGTCCGCCTCGCTGCGGCACTCGTCATACTCCCCCGAGGGGTCGCCGGTGAGCCGGTACAGCTGCTCCACGTGATCGGTGGGCATGAAGAAGTCCAGACCGCCCTGATCGCGGGCGTAAGCAAAGGCCTCGGCATAGCTCCCCTCGCCGTCCGAGGCGCTGGTGTGGGCATGGATATTGCCCCAGTACGGGACGAAGTGTCCCTCGACGCAGCCGGTGACAGGACCGAGTGCAGCGTCGGCAGCGCTGGCGGCGTCGGGGCCCTGCGCCGCATCCTGGGTCTGCCCCTGATCGGCAGCGCCGCTGTCAGACCTCCCCTCGTCGGGTGCCGTGGCATCCGGTCGCGCGACATCGAGCTGCGCCGAATCAGGGACAGCAGCGTCCACCAGGGGCCCATTGTCCACGCTGCCGACGTCTGCGGGGCTGCTGGCGTCGGCGCTGGCATCCACGACCAGCACAGTGCTGTCCTTGCCGCCCAGCAGCACCTCGTTGTCGGGGCAGGCTCCCAGCAGACTGGACAGCCAGAGGATGCAAACAGCTCTCGAATTCATGCGCACCACCGCGATCTCGAACACAGGGATCCCACATTCATGGTCGCCACGGAGGAATTGGGGAAGTTCTTTTTCGCCCCGGCGCGCGTCCGTCATCGGGCTCGCACGCTGCGCGTCCATGAAAAATGGCCGTCCCCGGCAGCATACCGCAGCGCGGCAGATCCTCCCTGGTCTCGCGACCCTGCGCGACAACGTGAAATTTCGCACAGTTAATTCTTGCGCGACTGCGCCATTGGTCTGGCATCCCTGATAAAGCAAAGCGGCGGTCGGGGTCCTCCCGGCAAGGCCAAGGAGGGAGACATCATGCGTCGTTACGGAATGCTGGCGGTCGTGCTCGGGAGCTGGAGCTTGATGGGTGCGCTGTGCAACCTCACACCAGATCAGCAGGAGAAGATCTGCGACCTCGGCCACGGCGTGATCTGCGATGGCCTGGACCGCACCGAGGTGGACCTGTGCGCAGGCACCAACACCAAGCTCGAGCGCTGCGAGCACGCGTGCAGCATGGGTGAGTGCGTGGCCTGCGCGCCCGAGGCCGGACTCACCTGCGACGGCAACACGGTGTACGAGATCGATAGCTGCGGAACCCTGGGCAGCCAGGTCGAGACCTGCACGGGGGGTTGCAGCCGGGGCGCCTGCATAGGCTCGAGCTGCAACGCCGGCGGCCAGCGCGTGTGCGTGGGCAACAACGTGTACCGGGCCGACTCCTGCGGCAACATCGAGGGCTTTGACCAGGCCTGCCCCCAGGGCTGCGAGAACGGCGCCTGCCTGGACTGCACGCCCAACAGCTACATCACCTGCTACGACGGCGACGTGTACAACCTGGACTCCTGCTTCGGGCTGGGCGAGAAGTCGCAGGACTGTGGCGCGGATCTGTGCCAGGCAACGGCCACCTCGGTGGCCTGCGCCTCGGGTCTGAACTGCACGCTCAATGACACCATCACCTGCTTCGACGACAACATGCACTGGGTCGACAGCTGTGGCAACGTGCAGACCGCCGTGCAGGAAGCGTGTGGCAGTGGCTGCGATCAGAGCGGCTGCCGCGCCTGCTCGCGGGTGCCGGTGGGTACCACCTGCGTCGGCAACGAGCGCCACGTGATGATGGGTGGCTGCTCCGGCCAGACCAACATCGTCGGCGATCTCCTCGAGACCTGCGCCCATGGCTGCTCGCGCGGCGCCTGTCTGCCCGAGGGCTGCAACCCGGTGGGCCGGGTGTGCCAGGGCGACAACGTGCACGTGCTGGACTCGTGCAACAACGTCGGCGCGAGCCTCGAGACCTGCCCGGACGTGTGCGAGAACGGCTTCTGCGCCCAGTCCTGCACTCCGAGAGCGAGCGCGGCCTGCGACAGCGCGCAGGGCGACCTGTACTGGTACGACTCCTGTGGCAACAAGGGCGACCTCAAACAGGACTGCGACATCGAGATGGGCTGTGACGTCGAGCTCAACGCCTGCTGGAGCAGCTCGTGCACGCCCAACGTCTACACCACCTGCGTCGACAACAACGTGTACTGGATGGACTCCTGCTACGTGACCGGCGAGCTCAAGGAAGTGTGCTCCGGTGGCAGCTGCGTCCAGGGCAGTGGCACGGCCTCGTGCAGCACCTCGACCGGCAAGACCTGCACCTGTACCTCGGGCTGCTCGCTGTACGACGGCAGCAGCTATCTGGGTGAGTGCGACGCCTGCATCGTCCCGCACTACGACGGCAGCTGCGACACCATGATCATGAGCGACTGCCAGAGCCTGTGCTCGCCCAGCTTCACCTGCAGCAGCAACATGCTGGTGTACCAGGGCTACATGACCCTGGGCTCGTGCAGCGACTGCTCGAGCTGCACCAGCCCGCCCTGCTCGACCTGCTACGATCCGTCGCTGTGCTCCGAGTACTGCGCGCCGTAATTTCTTAGGGGGCGGTCGGCCCGCCCCCTCTGCCGACGGAGTGAATCCGTCGGCATTCACCCCTGGCAGCGCTGACAAGGACACCTCGCTGCGCTGACGCTCGCTCGGTGACGTCGATGAATCGGGCGTCCAGCTTGGAGATTGGCGGTCGGCCCGCCCCCTCTGCCGACGTGCTGGTTGGGTGAATGGCGGCCGGACCTGCGCCGGCCGACAGAGGGGCTGCCCGACAGTCCCTCGAGAAATGCAGCATCCGTCGGCATTCACCCCTGGCAGCATCGATATTTCCTAACAGAGGGGAACAGAGGGGACTGGCACTTACTATTACATTTTTTTGTGCTGCAATAACAATTAATTATGTCATTAATTGTATAGTGTAAAAGTGAGGCATGGACGTAGAAATCCACTGCGCAAGAAATAGTAATGGTAAGTGCCAGTCCCCTGTTCCCAGTCCCCTGTTCCCCTGCTCTTGGGGGGTACTTGCTCTCACACATTGTTCTTCATTAGTTAGGAAATATGACCTGACATACAGGAGAGCCATTCGCCTCGGATTGTGACCTCAGCGAAGCCTTCCGGAAGTGGTCAGGGTACGGGCCTGTCCGCTCCCTCGAGGACCGAATGAATGCCACCGGGCTCTAGAAGTAATAGCGGATGCCTATGATGCCATGCCAGGCGAAGCCCAGGCCGGGGAGCACTGCCAGACCAGGGGCGACCTCGAGAAAGACATCCAGGGGCAGGTTGGTGATGTTCCAGCCCAACCCACCGGTGAAATGCAGGTCAGCCCACACCGGTATGTTGGTATAGGGATGGCCGAAGCCATAGCCAAGACCACCCAGAAACCCCAGGCCGATGCCGCCGCCCACATAGGGGTAGAGAGAGCCCGCCTCACCCAGGGAGAAGTTGGCCACCGAGAGAACGTAGTCCAGGTGCGTACTCAGCCAGCCGTGGCCGCCGAAGCCAACGCCGAAGGACAGGCCCGAGGAGTCGGAGAGGTAGTACTTGCCGGTCAGCCCGGTGGGGCCACCCAGCGACAGGCCCAGACCCAGCGGGCCGCCAGAGCTGCGAGACCCGGCGCGCGGCAGGCCATTTCCGGGAGCCTTGTCTCCTTCGTTCTGGGCGAGAGCGCCGGTGGAGACCAGCAAGCCGGTCACCAGCAGCGAGAGGATCGTGTAGTTCTTCATGCGGGATTCCTTTTTTCCTGGGCTGCCCTGGGCAGCGTGCGACGAGGTGGGAGCGTGAGCCCGTAGCTATCCGGGCCGGTACAGAGAACGCAGAATGTTTTTTCCACCGGCTCGACATCGTTTGCAGCGAGCCATGGGATCAATCGCGCCTGGCGACCTGGACAGTCATGTTGTTCTCCATGCTCGTCACACCACGAATGTCGTTGACGAGCTTGCTGACCAGGGCCTTCTCGGCCGCATTCTTAGCGGGCCCTGACACGGTCACCTTGCCGCTGCGGGTGTCGACCATGGTTTTCAACATGCTGGTCGAGCGATGGATCAACAGGGCGGCCCTGACCTGCGCGGTGATGGAAGCGTCATCGATCGTCTGCGCCGCAGTGCGGTCCACGGGGAGGTGCGTCGTGGCCACCTTCATGTTGTTCTTCAACCCGGTCACTCCGTCGACATCGCGGGCGTATTCACCGGTCAGCTCCTTCTGTGCCAGGCTCGACGCTTCGCCAGACAGGGTCACCACCCCGCGCGACACCGCGACGTGGGCCGCTTCGGCGTCGACCTTGCGATGAAACGTGAGGACCAGCGCGACCTTTCGTCGCAGCTTCTCGTCAGCGGTGAGGGTGGCGACCTCGGCCTTGGTGAGCAGTCGATTGTCGACGCTGGTGACACCCGGCAGCCCTGCCGCCGTATCCTGGGCCAGGTCCTTGTGTGATTCCTCGCTCACGCTCCCCTTCAGGGTCACCACGCCGCTGCTGGACTCGATCTGGATCGCGTCGTCATTGAGATAGGTTGTGTAGACAAAGCTTTTTTTGAACGAGGACTCGATCCTGTCGTCATTCTGTGATGCCTGCAGCGGCGCGCTGGAGAGCATCATGGCGGCCGTGGCAGCCCCGACCGCGAATCCGGGCATGAGCTTCCTTTTCATTGTGTGACCTCTTCTTGGTTGTTGATGCCAGAGTGTATCGACGCCATGCAGCGGCTCATGCGCCAGCTGTGACCGGACTACCTCTGGGCTCGAGAGCGCAACTCTACCCGTTCAGGTCGCTGGCTCCTGAAAGCGCGCATGACCAGGCTCAGGTCGGGGACCTGCAGCTCCGAGCGGAGTGATATTGCAGCTTCCAGGCCATGAGCGAGGTGCGAGCACATTCGAACATCGGCACCGTGGGCAGCTTTCGTCCGGCCGTCACACCGACGACGTGACGGCCGCCTCGCAACCGACCTCGCTACTCGGCCCCACAGGCAGCTCGCGATCCACACACCTGACCCGTTGAGAGATGAGCACCTTGCTGCTCGGGGAGGTCGACGGGCAGGAGCCCTGTCGCGTTCCACGAGGCAGGCTCTCCAACCAGATTGATTGCGTGCCGCATCAGATCGATGGGTTCGTCGACCGGGCCGGGCCTCGTCGGCGAAGAGAGCACTTCGCCACAGACCCATTCGCTTCAGCTCGATGCAGAGGCGCTTGCTCTTGCTGCAACGCACGTTGCGGAGGCAATGGTTGCGCTGCATCCAGCTGAAACGAGGTGCCTGGGCGAGGTGGTCCGGAATGTGCTTGGTCATGGCCGAGGGTCCGCCTGCCTCTGGCGAGCCGCACAGCCCGTAGCCCGTGCCACACAGAACAAGAAGAACGAGGAGTGACAGCATGATGAGGAAGATGCTCATACCGATGCGGGGCTGCGCCCTCCTGGCGCTGCTCTCGTTTGCCGCCTGCGGAGACTCCAGCAACAGCGGGGACACGACACCCCCGACGGTTCTCTCCAGCACGCCCATCGAGGGCGCCATTGGCGTGCCCGTGAATGCGACGGTCAGCGCCACCTTCAGCGAGGCCATGGACCCGCTGAGCATCACCACCGAGAGCCTGATCCTGAGAGCGGGGATGGCCTCCGTCGCGGGAACGGTGAGCTTCGCCCAGGACACCGCGAGGTTCACGCCTGGGTCGGCTCTTGCGCCGAACACTTCCTACAGCGCTTTGGTCACGACCGGGGCCCACGACCTGGCGAACAACGCCCTCGCGGCTGAGCACACGTGGAGCTTCACGACCGGTTCGACGACGGACACCACGGCACCCACGGTTCTCTCCACCATCCCCGCCAGCGGTGCCCAGAACGCGGCCCCTAACCGAAGCATCCGTGTAACGTTCTCCGAGGCGATGAACCCGAGCACGCTGACCGCGGACTCCTTCTCGGTCCTCGGACCCGGCGCCGCTCGTGTCGCCGGAACCGTCACCTGTTCTGGCGCCCACGCGACCTTCAGCCCACTCGCAGGCCTCGCCCTCGACTCTCTGTACAGCGCTTCCATCACGACAGCGGTTGAGGATCTGGCCGGCAATCATCTGGCGGGTGCGTTCAGCTGGAGCTTCACGACAAGTGCGACACAGGCACGGGGGCCAGATCCTGTCCTGCTCGGCCGCGCCGGAGACTACGCGATCCTGGCGAAGTCGGGAGTTGATACTGTTCCGACCTCCTCCATCACCGGCGATGTTGGTGTGAGTCCGATCGATTCGACCGCCCTCACAGGCTTTGCACTCACCTTGGACGCGAGCATTGAATTTGCGACCTCTGTTCAGGTCATCGGGCATTTGCGGGCGGCCGACTACTCGCCTCCAACTCCTGCGGGCCTGACGACCGCCGTGAGCGACATGGAAACCGCATACACCGACGCGGCGGGACGGCCGACACCTGACTTCACCAATCTGGGCGCCGGAGAGGTTGGCGGACTGACCCTTGCCCCCGGCCTGTACAAGTGGGGCACCGGTGTTGCGATGTCAGCGGATGTGACTCTTGACGGTGGTCCCAACGATGTCTGGATCTTCCAGATCGCAGGAGATGTGACCCAGGCCAGCGGTACCCGTGTGATCCTGAGCGGAGGAGCCTTGCCCGAAAACATCTTCTGGCAAACCTTTGGTCAGACCATGATAGGGACGAACGCGCACCTCGAAGGAATCGTGCTGTGTAAAACCGCGATCATTCTTGGGACCGGCGCATCGGTGAACGGCAGGCTCCTGGCTCAAACCGCGGTCACGCTCGATCAGAGCGTGGTTCGCCAACCTCCGATCTAGTCGTCCTTTCCACCGATCCCAAGCAACCGAAAAGGCATTCATTTTTAGCGGACAACCGCGCCGAGAAGCCCTGAAACCCACTGGGAATGTACTTCGTGCCAGATCCAGGGGAACCTTGCGGGGATTGAATGGTCATGCCGGCCGGAGGGGTGCGCCCGGCGCATGGCCTCCCTGTCGCTGGCCTTCGCCAAAGCAACGTCACACCCAGGGCGACCCCGGTGGAGGTTGCCAGCCACCTGTCTCGAGGGAGGGGGTCTGGCACTTACTATTACCATTCCTGGCAGCCGTGCTGACAGAGACTGACAGAGGGGACTGGCACTTACTATTACATTTTATTGTGCTGCAATAACAATTAATTATGTTATTAATTGTATAGTGTAAAAGTGAGGCATGGACGTAGAAATCCACTGCGCAAGAAATAGTAATGGTAAGTGCCAGTCCCCCGGTCTCCTTCGGGCAGCACCGCGTCCACCTCGGCGAGACCGATGTCCGTGCTGCCGTCGTCGCGGCCCGCGGGTGCTCCCGCGCACTCTCAACGCGCGTACGACAGCACCGTTGCTAGCGCGACCAGCCCAGCGCGCAGCTGGACACCTAGGCGATCGGACATGCGCAGGGCCTCCTCGACGGTGTATCTCATGTGCCCCCCGACGCGGCTGCCGGTGCACTGCCCTGCTGCAGGGTCTTCTGCAAGCGGTCGAGCAGGTAGCCCTTGGCGCGCAGGCGTTCGAGGATGCCCATGTAGACCGTGTCCTCGAGGGTCGGCGTGCGACTCAGGATCCACAGGTAGTCTCGACCAGGATGCCCGACCACGGCGTACTCGTAGTCGCCTCCCAAATCGATGATCCAGTAGTCACCCCAGAAGGGCCTGAAGAAGCTCACCTCGAGCTTGGCGCCGGTGCTGCTGTCGACGACGCGCGCGCGACCCTCGGCCGTATCCTCAGCTCCCTGCAGAGATCCCTTGCGACAGCGGTTGAGCACGTCGATCTCGCCGTCATCTCGAAGCGTGTAGGTGGCCGTGGTCGCGGTGCAGCCCTCCTGGAAGCGCTGCGGAAAGCTGGCGATCTCGTACCAGGTGCCGGTGTAGCGGCTCAGCTCCACCTGCGCCACGGTCTCGAGCGGTGGCAGCTGCAGGCGCTCGGTGCTGCTCGTGGCACAGGCACCCATCGCCCAGACCACGCAGCTGCACAACAACAAGGACTTGCACAACCTCGATCGCGGATGACTCATCACCAGCCTCCAGGGGACCGTCAGCTGCCGCCGCAGATCTGGGCCGCGCCGGGGTAGTTGAAACAGGTGGGATCGTGTAGCCACCACGCAGCCGCGAGCACGACGAGCACCACGACGACATAGACCCAGCTGTCGGGGCGCTCGAGTCGCAGCAACCGTTGCAGCGGCCAGGCGGATCGACCGAAGAAGCCGCGCGGAAAAGCATCGACGCCGGCGAAGCCGATGCGGGCAGGTGGGGTGTCAGGCAGCTTGGCGGTGCCGAAGATCCAGTCCCACAGGCTGAAGATGATGCCGAAGTTCACCGTGGTGGAGGCGGTCGACTCGAAGTCGTGGTGCCACAGGTGCATGCGGGGGCTGTTGAGCAGGTAGCGCAGCGGGCCGTAGCTGAGGTTGAGGTTGGCGTGGTTGAGGTGGCCGATGGCGGTGCCGAAGATGGCGTGGAACATGACCGCGCGCGGGTCGAATCCGAGGTAGGCGAGGGGGAGATACTGCACGGCGCGGTACAGGATCACCTCGGTCCACTGGAAGCGAAACGAGACGATCCAGTCCATCTCGCCGTCCACCACGCTGTGGTGGGTCTGGTGGAAGTGCCACAGGAAGCCGACCCGGTGCAGCAGGTTGTGCACGCACCACTGGATGAAGTCGATCGCGAGCAGGGCGACGACGATCTGCAGCCACAGCGGCCACCCGGCCGCGACCTTGCGGTAGAGCGCGTCGTGAAGTCCGAGCCGCAGCAGCCAGGCGTCGAAGGGCGGGGCCAGGAAGCGCAGCGACAGCCCATACACGATCACACCCAGGAAGTGGCCGTTGAAGACAAGGAAGAGCAGGTCGGACCACAGGCTAGGACGCAGCTGTCGCTGCTGCCCGCGCCAGGGAACCAGACGCTCTGCCAGCGCCACAGCAGCGGAGATGATGGCGAGGGAGATAGGGTAGAGGTAGTCCATCGGGAGGATCGGTTCCTGCACGTCACAGCACGTGCTGTGAAATTCGATATATCACGACAGCGCGCGCTGTGAATCGCGCGAGCGCAGGAGCTCAGCTGCACCAGGGCCCAGCTCTGCACCTTGCGTCGCCGGTTGGTGAAGCCGACACACGTGCCCAATACCTCTCGCTGTAGCCGATTCGCACAGGAGCCAGGACGACACCAAGCTGTGGCCGATGCTGGGCCTGCCCTGGCTGGCGCTGGCCGTGCTGCAGCTCCCCGGCCCCTGGGCCCGCGGCGCCGCCCCCGGGCGCTCGCCGTCCTGGCGCGCCCGCGCAGTATCCCCTGGGCCGAGCTACTGCGCCGGGTGTTTCGCAGCGAGGTCGACAAGTGCGCCTGCAGCGGGCCCCGCCTCCTCGCGAAGCGGGAGCGGTGGGAGAAACATCGCGCTGGCCGGCTGCCGCGCAGCGGCTGCTGGCTCAAGCTGTTCGCGTTCGTGACCGACCCTGCCGAGGCCCGGCGCTGCTGTATCGTCCAAGGTCTTTCGGGAAGACCTTCGTCCGTCCGGCGCAGGTCCGGACGGACTTCATCCAACCAGCACCACGCCGGCTTGCCCGCCGAGACTCTGGCGATCGCCCCGGCGCGAGCACCTCCTCAAGCCGAGCCGGATGCCGAGCCGGGCATAGCCGGGGTGGTCGATCGCGAGACAGTTCATGCTTCCAACGGCCACAATTCCCCAAAATGCTTGGGTATTTTGAGCCCAGCGGCTGATGCGTCCTGCAACAGACGATGCGGATTGCAGCAGGTGGTTCCGACAGGCTCTGTCCCCGGCCTCCGCGGGCTGGAGGGGGAATTCTGCCTGCCAGATCGCGGACGATGCGTCGCGGTGGCAAGGTGGCTGGATCCGGCGTGTGAGCCCGGGGGCGCGCCTCCGCGATCGGGGTTCCCTCAAGGCTGTTGCCGACTTCCGTGACGAACCTGCGGAAATGATCGCAAGCAAGATCTAAAAAATGGCAGGACACTGCCCCACTTCGCCAGCGTGGTTCGCTGCCCCTGCGCTCCAAGATCGCTGCTGCGTCGCTCACAGGGCAGGCGAGCCGGCTCAGGATCAGCTCGCCGACCATCCGCCGTCGACGGCGAGGACCTGGCCGGTCAGGTAGCGCGCGGCGTCGCTGGCCAGAAACAGCGCGGCGCCCGAGATGTCGTCGGGTTGACCGATGCGACCGAGCGGCGTGCGGTCGAGCACGATCTTGCGGATCTCGGGGCTATGGACCAGGGTGGAGGCGAGCCGGGTGTCGACCAGGCCAGGCGCGATGGCGTTGACCCGTATGCCCTCGCCACCCAGCTCGATCGCCAGCGTCTGGGTCATCGAGATCATCGCCGCCTTGGTCATGGCGTAGATGCCCTGCAGCGGGCTGCCGCGCAGGCCGGCGATGCTGGAGATGTTGATGACGCTGCCGGGTGCCTTGCGCGCCATCAGGTGCTGCGCCAGCTCGCGGGTCAGCGCAAAGGCCCCTCTCAGGTTGACCTCGAAGATCTTGTCCCAGACCGGCCACTCGAGCCCCATCATGGGACCGAAGTGGAGGTTGGTGCCGGCGTTGTTGACCAGCACGTCGACCTGCCCGTAAGCGGTGATCGCGCGCTTCACCAGCTCCGGGATCTCGTCCAGCTTGCCGACGTGGCAGGCGTGCGCCACGGCCTGACCGCCAGCGGCCTCGATCTGTGCCACCACGGCCTGCAAGGGCTCGAGCTTGCGCGAGGCCAGCACCACCCGTGCGCCGTGCGCGGCGAAGCTCAGCGCGATGGCCTCACCGATGCCGCGGCTGGCGCCGGTGACGATGGCGACCTTGCCGTCCAGCCTGCAGTCTGTTGCCTGTGGCGTGCTCATCGGGACCTCCTGCGGCATGAGTGCCCGACATCCCATCAGACATCGGAGGTGGAGGGGAGGGGCAACGCTCCGGGCTCCCTTGACCTGGCGCAAAGTGGTGATGGATGGTGTGGCGATCGGCGTGTTGCGGGCCGATGAGGGGGTTGGAGTGCCATGGTGGGATGCGCCATTCGCGAGCGCGACGTCGTCGTCAACGGGGTGCGGCTGCACCTCGCCGAGGCCGGTTCCGAGGGCGCGCCGCCGGTGGTGCTGGTGCCCGGTCAATCCATGCCGTGGCAGAGCTACCAGAAGGTCATCCCATGGCTCACCCCTCGCTTCCGGGTGCTGGCGATCGATGTCCGCGGCCATGGGCGGTCCGAGCACACGCCAGGCCAGTACACCCTGCGCACCTGCGGCGACGACCTGATCGCGCTGTTGCACGAGGTCGTGCAGGCCCCGGCCATCTGCTGCGGTAACTCCTCGGGTGGTCTGATCGCGATGGACGCGGCTGCGCGTGCCCCCGATCTGGTGTGCGGTCTGCTGATGGAGGACCCACCTCTGTTCAGCGCCGAGTGGCCGCGCATGCGCGACGATACCTGGGTCTGGCAGTTCTTCGGCCATGTCGTCGAGACCATGCCCGACCTGGCGGGTTTCTTCTCGACCTTGCGGGTCCCGACTCGACCCGGCAAGGAGCTCATGCACTTTCCCCGTCCGCTGGCCTGGGTGCTGGGCGGCGCCATCCGTCGGCGGCAGCGGCGCCACCCAGGGCGGCCTGTCGACATCGCCTGGCTGCCCCTGCACGTGCGCTTGTTCGTGCGTGGGCTGTCCGAGTACGACGTGGACTTCACGCGCGCCTGCGTCGACGGACGCCTGTGCGACCTGGATCACGAGGCCGCGCTGGCGGCCCTGCAATGCTCAAGCCTGCTGGTTCAGGCGGCGTCTTTCCGAGATGAGAAGCTGGGTCTGGTGGGCGCGATGGATGACGACGACGTGGCCCGGGCCCGGCGGGTGCTGCCAACGCTGCAGGTGGAGCGGCTCAACACGCCGCACGTCGTGCACATCGCGCGGCCGCGCACTTACGTACGTTGGGTCGAGCGGCTCCATGTGGGAATGCGCGCCTGAGGCCTTTCCGCCGTGGAACGCCCCCAAAAAAGGGGTCCCAAAAAAAGGTGCCTGATGGAGTAAAGCGGCCGGCTCCAATCCGACGCTATCGTGGTTGTGGGAAACAGCCCGTAGCAACGTGCTCGAGGCACAGCGGAAAGGAGCCGACCGTGAACTATTGTGGACTGGACATGGGCAAGAGGTCGAGTCACTTCTGTATCGTCGACGAGAAGCGCGAGATCCAGCGCGAGGGAAAGGTCAGCAACAAGCCGAGCGCACTGAAGAAGGTGTTCGGCAAGCGCGATCGCATGCGCATCGTCG
>JBDRCO010000006.1:0-15212 GCA_043821645.1 Pseudomonadota bacterium
ATGCTGCTCGACGACCAGTTGGCGCTGCCGTTGAAGCTGTCGTCGCCGACCACGCCGAACTTCTCGTGCATGACGCGCGAAGAGATGATGCGCAGGTCCACGTCCTTGCCCTGCTCCTTGAACTTCTTCAGGGCGTTGATGGCCGACTCGTTGTAGGACTTGTAGAGCACCACCCGCACCTGCACCCCGCGGTCTATGGCCTCGGTGAGCGCCTTGAACTCGGGCGAGCTGGGCGAGATGCCGTACAGGGCCAGGCGGAAGGTCTGGCCGGGCTGGGTGCGGCGCAGCATGTCGACGACCGGCGCGGCCATGTCGCGCTCGACCTTCTCCACGGTGTCGCGGTTGGCAGGGATGGCGCCCCCCTCGTCACCGGCCACGGCGCCGCGACCCGCGACGGTCATGGTGCCGTGGTGCGTCTCCGACCACCCCGTCGTCGCCTGGCCGCCGGGCAGGCTCGCGGAGTAGGTGCCCATGCCCTCGTCGTCGGTGAGCACGTCGCGCAGTCGGTTGACCGTCGAGGTGCCGATGCCCTTGATGGCCTTGAGCTCGTCCAGGTTCTCGAAGGCGCCGTGCGCCTCGCGGAAGGCCACGATCTTCTCGGACTGCTTGCGGCTGAGGCCGGCGCGGTCGAGCTCGGCGACGGTGGCGGTGTTGATGGACAGGCCGCCCTGGCCGTAGTCCAGGTTCTCCATCAGCTGCTCGCGGGCCCAGGTCGAGGCCTTGGCCACGTCGGGCACCCGCGCCAGCAGCTCGGTCCAGCAGTCGAAGCGGCCGTAGGTGCGCAGCTCCTTCTCGATCTTGCCGGCCAGGGTCTTGCCGACCACCGCGCGCAGCTTGGCACTGTCCTCGTCGGCGAAGGAGTTGATGTCGAAGCCGGCGTGCTTGTTGCTCGCGTCGTACAGCGGGTCCGTGCCGAGGTCGTCGGGCACGTCGGTGGGGCGGTAGGGCTGGTTGTGGTCGGCGTACATCTTGGCGTACAGGTCGTTCTTGTAGGACCGCGCCTCGTTGTAGGTCAGGGCCACCTCGTCGTTGTTCCAGAAGCCCGCGAACTCGTCCTGGTAGCCGGCCATGACCCGTCTGTTGTCGGGATCGGCGCGGTCGAGGAGCATCAGGTTCTCGTAGTTGCTCTTCATGGCGCTCACGGACCAGTTGAACGAGCCCATGGTCATCTTCTCGGGGCGGCCGTCTATCGTCGTCACGAAGCCCTTGTGGTGGTTGAGGCCAAAGGTCTTCGAGTGCGAGTAGACGGGGCGCTTCGCACTGTCGCTCCACACGTATGGATCGTCCTTCTTGAACTTGACCTGCAGGTTGGTCAGACCCTGCTCCTCGGCGATGCGAGCCAGGCGTGGGGGCTGGCGGTCGCCGCTGGTGGCGAGCTGCGACCAGTCCGTGAGCAGGCGGAAGTTCACTTCGGGGTGTGCCTTGGCCATGTCGACGATGGCGTCGGCCATGATCTTGTCGGTGAAGGCGAAAAGCATCATGTTGACGTCGACGGGCTTGCCGCCGGCGCGGTCAATGGTCTCCTGCAGGCTGCCCAGGATCTTGCCCCTGAACTGCTCCAGCGCCTGGCCCTCGGAGGTGAAGATGACCTCGGTGGCCTTGACGCGCTCGCTCTTCATCTCCTGGATGCGCAGGCTCAGGGCGTTCTTGAAGGCGCCCACCTTGTCCGCCGTCAAAGCCTGGCCCTGGGGCACGGCGGTGTCGTAGGCGTGCTTGATGGCCTCGGCCTCGAACTGGTCCAGCACCTTGTCGCCGTCGACCGCTGCCACGTCGCGAATGGCCTCGTCGACCACCTTCTTGACCGCGGCGTCCTGGCTCTGGGTCAGGGGCGCGATCAGGGCGCGCGATTCGCTCAGGAGCTTGATGCTGGTCATGGGTGCCTCCGGATGACGAGAGCCTGCCCTTTTTATCGAGCAGCCATAGATAATGGCTAGAACAGGTGTGTTCGAATTAAATCCAATGTGGTTTCGGATAGTTGAAGCGATGCGCCAAGGCTGAGAAGGACCTCGGCCAGGGCATCCATGGCGGCCCCGCGCGCCAGCACTTCCCGCCCCACGCGACCTGCATCGCGGGGCCGAAGTTGACCCAGGGCCACCAGGTGCAATGCGGTCTCGAAGAAGTTCTCGGTGGGAGTCACCAGTCCGTCGTAGCGCTGGTAGCGCTCGAGCGGCGTGCGCCGGATGCGGTGGATGAAGATACGCTCGACGCTGCGCTGGCGCGGCAGGTCAGAGGCGAGCTGGCAGATCGATGCGGCGTCGTCCTCGGGCGTGCCTCGATCGCGCAGCCGCTGCGCCAGTGGATCCGCGCGCAGTCCGGCGCAGATCTCATTGAACAGGGCAAAGATCGCGGCATCGTCCTCGGCATCGTCGCCAAACATGAACCAGCGGGCGGCATCCGAGATCTCGCGTCGCAGCAGCAGCAGAGCTGTCAGCTTGTAGCCGGTGTGATCCACCAGCTTGCGGATCCGTCCTCGCTTCAGCAGGGCAAGCTGGTCCTTGAAGCTGATGCCATCGTGCTGCACCCCATCGAGCACCATGCGCCGCTCGAGCACGTGGCGGAGCTCGGGCGGACTGGCGCTCACGAAGTACAGCGGCGTCAGTCGCGATTCAGGCTCCGGTCCATGGCGCAGCCCCTGCAACAGCTGCACGGCGCCGGGGATGGGGTCCTTGTCCACCGCAAACTCGAAGGGGATGGCGAGCAGCCCACGCCACGTCGAGAAGTGCGTGTTGAGATAGGTCTTGTCGATGTCCCAGATCAGCACCGAACCGTCGTAGCCATCCGGCAAGCGGCGGTCATTGCTCCGATCCAGAGGGTAGGGTGTGGGCATGGTCATACCAGGCTGTCCCGTGCCCCCAGCCCCGGGTCGCTCCCGAGCAGTGCCTGTATCATCTCGCGCGGCGGCTCCAGGTCGTCGAGAACGCGCGCCACACCCGTGGCCAGCGGTACCTTGACGCCGAGTTCCTCGGCGCGTCTTGACAGTGCACGGGCGGTGACGGCGCCCTCGACAGCTCCAAGGTCCTCGAGCACGGCCAGGGCCACCTCGCCCCGGGCACAACGCTCACCCAGCTGGTAGTTGCGGCTCGACGAGGACTCGCGGCGGGCGATCAGGTCGCCGACGCCTGCGATGCCGACGAAGGTCGCTGGCTCCGCACCCAGGGCCTTGCCCAGGCGCGCGGTCTCGATCAGGCCGCGTGCCAGCACGGCGCTGCGGGCGCTCTCGCCCAGACCATCGGCCAGGCCAGCGGCCACGCTGATGACGTTGCGCATGGCGCCGGCGAGTTGCACCCCGACGATGTCGTGGCTCCGGAACAGCTGCTGCTCCTTGGTGGACAGGCACGCACCCAGGGCATCGAGCACACAGTCGAAGGGCGAGGCCATGACCAGGCCACCCGGCCCGCGGCGGTTCAGCTCGCTGGCGAGCACAGGGCCGCCGATGGCTCCGATCTGCTTCACGCAGCTGCGGGCGCGAAACACCTCGTGCACCAGCTCACCCTCGGCCGTGCTGCCCTTGCAGCCATGGATCCAGTAGTGGTCACCGCGCGCGACATCGCCTACCTGGGCGAGCACCTCGCTCACACTCCAGGGAGGAAGGGCAAAGAACACCAGACGCGCCGTCTGCACGACCTCGGTGGCGCTGTCCAGGACCTCGATGCCCGCCGGCAGGGTGCGCGGGTTCGTGCCCGCCGATTGCCCCCTCGACCAGGCCACGACCCGGCTTCCCGTCGACGCTGCCAGGCCAGCCACGGCTTGCCCCAATGCTCCCAATCCCAGCACGCCCAGCAGGCGATCACCCATCTTCGGCTCCCTCTGTTCTCGGCGCGTGGACCGGTCCCCGCCGTGGTGCTGCAGGACCCCGCCTCCTGCACGCGGCTTGCGGGCGCGGAATCAGTTGAGGCGCCGCGCTCCTGGTGCCGTGGCGTCGACACCATCGAGACCATACCCGTCGAGACGATTGGCGTAGTACAGCATCAGATTGCGATCCCGCGCGAACAGACGGTCGCCCTTGCGCTGCACCGCGGGCTGGGTGTGATAGATGGCGAAGTGCCGCAGACCATCGGCCACCAGGGACTCGGCGTCGGCGTGGGCCAGGTCCTCGTCGAGGCGAATCCGACGCTGTTGTTCCAGGTTCCGGAGCTGCTCCAGCAAGAGGCTGCACTCGCGATACACCTCGCGCAGTTCGATGTTGCGATCCCGGCCCCCGGTGCGCAGCAACCTGAACAGGTCCAGATCCGGATTGTGTCGGAGCAGCAGCCTGAACATCACCCGGGCCAGGGCGTGGGTCGAGTAGACCACGCTATCGCTGTAGAAAGCCTGTCGCACCCGCTGTCCGACCTCGCGGGTGTACTCGGCATCGCGCTGAGGATCCGCCACCGGACCTTCGCCGTTGGTCACGTAGGCGGCGGTGTCGACAGCCCTGCCCATGGGATCGCGCGAGGTGCCGTCATCGTCGACGGGATTGCCGAACACGTCATAGCCTCGACCCAGGGTGACGTAGATGCGCGAGTCCAGCGAGAACAGATGCATGACGAAGTCGGCGATGCGCTTCGGCCTCGAGAACTCGTCGTCGGTGATGATGTAGCGCGACTTGCCCGCCTCCTGCAGCCAGTCGTCGATCAGGGTCTCGGCCTCCAGCACCAGCTGGTAGCTCAGGGTGCAGGGGACCACGAAGATCTTGGGCCTGTCCTTGCCATTGCGCAGGTTGTTGACATAGGCGGAGATGCCGGTGCCCAGCAGGCCGAGCTTGAGGTGGTTCTCGACGGCACCCGAGCGACTGCGCGTGCCACCCGGGAAGAACAGGTTGTTGTAGCCATACTCGAGGGTGAGCGTGGTGTAGTTCTTGAGAACTTCCTTGTACAGCCAGTTCTTCTTCCGCCTGTCGACGGTGTAGGCGCCCAGATTACCCATGAAGAACCCGAGCACGGGGTTCGCGAAGAGGTTGAGACCCGCGCCGTAGAGCACCGGAGGCAGGCCGCTCTCGTACAGCGCCCAGCCGAGCAGGATGGAGTCCAGGTTCGAAAGGTGGGTCGGCGTGAAGATCAGGGTCCCCACCTCGTTGAGCTTGAGCACGTGCTCCATCTCACCCTGCATGCGCACCGAATGGGTCAGGTCGGGCAGGGACAGCGACGGCACATGCAGCCCCTCCGTGAGGCGTGAGCGGTGGGGCAGGGCGTGGGCAGAGCTGCTGCCCCCGAGCATGTTGCGCAGCAGCTTGCGGGGACTGACCGCATTGAGCAGCACTCCCAGCAGCGGCGGCAGGATCCGGGTCGAGAAGCTGTACACGCGCTCGTCGAAGTTGCCGGCAATCTCATGGCCGTAGGCGTGGACCACGCGCTCGAGCATGTTGCGCAGTTCCTGCTCCGAGGCATTGCCGATGCCGCGGCGCACCACCTCCCACATGGCCTGGTCGGCTTGCGCCCGCTTGGTGCCCTTGCGCTCGGACTGCAGCCGCCGCTTCTCCTGGAACAGGGTGTCACCCAGGATCTCGTCGAGCTGGGTCCCCTTTTTTGACTCCGCTGCCCTGGACAGCGACGACACCACGCGGCTTTCAAGCTCGACCAGTAGACTCTCGTGATGTTCAGGTCTCATGGGGTCCGCATTCTAGTCGAGGGCCGGGGTCGCGGAAAGCCGGCTGGTTGCCACCAGGACCCACACCGGGATTGGCATCCCAGGCAAGGACCCTCTTGAAGTCTGCCGGGCACCGGGTCGCCGGGGCTCCTGACCACCCCGGATCCGCCCCCTGGGCCATCCTGACGCCGCCGTGACATCGATGACGGCGTCGACAGCCATGGTCGGGGTCACGCGAACGCGCAGCAGCTCTTCTCGCTTGCCCGTCGCTGCGCACCCTGTTACTTGGCCGCCCTGTCGACACTGCCTGCGCCGGAGCACACATCGTGAGCGATCGTCCCGTCACTGTCCGCATCGCACCCTCGCCGACCGGCGATCCTCACGTCGGCACGGCCTACATCGGGCTGTTCAACCTCGTGTTCGCGCGTCAGAACAAGGGCCGCTTCGTGCTGCGCATCGAGGACACGGACCAGAGCCGATCCACGCGCCAGGCCGAGGAGGCCATCTACCGATCCCTGCGCTGGGCCGGGCTGGAGTGGGACGAAGGACCGGACAAGGGCGGCCCGCACGCGCCGTACCGGCAGAGCGAGCGGCTGCCCATCTATCGCGAACACGTCGGCACTCTGCTGCACAGCGGTCACGCCTACCACTGCACCTGCACGCCGGAGCGCCTGGCGGTTCTGCGCGAGCAGCAGCGCGCGGCCAAGGAAGGCGGTGGCTACGACGGTCACTGCCGGGATCGCCAGGATGAAGTGGCGCGGGAGATCGCGGACGGCGCACCAGCAGTGGTGCGGCTCAAGGTGCCTCGCTCCGGCGTCACCGTGGTTCAGGATGTGCTGCGCGGGGCCATCGAGTTCGACAACGCAGGCATCGACGATCAGGTCCTGCTCAAGAGCGATGGTTTTCCGACCTATCACCTGGCCAACGTTGTCGACGATCACCTCATGGGTATCACCCACGTGATCCGCGGCGAGGAGTGGATCTCCTCGGGGCCCAAGCACGTGCTGCTGTACCGGGCCTTTGGCTGGGAGCTGCCGGTGTTCGCGCACCTGCCCCTGCTGCGCAACGCCGACAAGAGCAAGGTCAGCAAGCGCAAGAACCCGGTCAGCCTGGTGTGGTACGAGAAGGCCGGGATCCTGCCCCAAGCCTTGCTCAACTACCTCGGGATGATGGGCTGGACCATGCCCGACGGCGCCGAGCTGTTCTCGGTCGAGGACATGGTGCGCGAGTTCAAGCTCGACCGCATCAGCCTGGGCGGGCCCGTGTTCGACCTGCAGAAGCTCACCTGGCTCAACGGCAAGCACCTGCGCGAGCGTCTCGACGACGAGGCCTTCACTGACGCCGTGCTCGAGCGCGTGGTGCCACGCGACTACCTCAGGCAGATCGTGCCCCTGGTCAAGGAGCGGGTGGACAAGCTCGAGGACTTCGTGCCCTACGCGGGCTTCTTCTTCGCGGGCAGTCTGGAGTACAGCGTCGAGGCCCTGATCCCGAAGAAAGGTACAGCCGCAGGCTCCGCCGCTGTCCTCGAGGGCGTGGCCGAGCGCGTGGATGCGCAGTTCGAGTGGAGCCATGATGCCATCGAGGCCATGCTCCGTCGCTACTGCGAGGACACCCAGCAGAAGACCCGCGACGTTTTCATGCCCCTGCGCGTGGCCGTGACCGGCAAGGCCGCCACGCCTCCGCTGTTCGAGACCATGGAAGTCCTGGGCCGCGAGCGCTGTCGCCGGCGCATGCGCGAGGCTGCGGCGTTCTTGCGTTCCCAGGGGGCGGTCAGCCCGTCCCCTCTGCCGTCGAAGTGAATTCGACGGCCTGCACCGGCGCAGCCTGGGTGCTGCGACGGGTGGTTGCCGCGAGCTTTTTGACGATCCCCAACCTGGCGAGGAGACAACATGGCCACCGAGAAAACATTCAGCATCATCAAGCCCGACGCCGTGGCGCGAAACCTGGTCGGCAAGATCTGCTCGCGCTTTGAAACCAACGGTCTGAGCATCGTCGCCATGCGCATGGTGCACATGAGCCGGCGCGAGGCCGAGGGCTTTTACGCCGTGCACCGCCAGCGACCTTTCTTCGGCTCGCTGGTCGAGTACATGACCTCGGGCCCCTCGGTGGTCATGGTCCTCGAAGGCGAGGACGCCATTGCCAAGAATCGCAAGCTCATGGGCGCCACGGATCCGGCCAAGGCCGACAAGGACACCATCCGCAAGGATCTGGGCGAGAGCCTCGAGCGCAACAGCGTGCACGGATCCGATGCGCCGGACACGGCGGCCACCGAGATCGCCTGGTTCTTCCCGGGCACCAACCTGCACAGTCGCTGAGCCCGGGGCCTCTCGCAGCGTCAACACACGCGGGCCAGGCCCGTGTTTCGCCTCCGGGTGTTTCCAGGCGCCGGGCACACCTCAACACGGCGTCGTCCTCGACGTCGTGGAGGAGCCGTCGTCCCTGAAGGATGCCTACTTCTTCTTCTTGGACTTGGTCTTGTCGGACTGTGCCTGGGACAGCGAGGTGCCGTCCGACAGGAAGTGCACCTGCGACCAGGGCACCAGGATGTGCGGCACCTCGGGATATTCCTGCGAACCCACGATGGCGCCGAGGTCATTGAGACCCATCAGCCATCCATCCATGCCGACCTTGAAGCCCCAGCTTGGCAGCTCGGTGGCCGTCGACAGGCGCACGTGGGTTGGCTTGTCGTCGCAGCCCAGGCGCTTGGCCACCTCGCTGACGTTCCCCTTGGCAATCTCGAGCAGGTAGATGTTTTCGGCCATGATGAGTTACCTCCCGGTGGGACGGGAGCATGGCTCAGGATGGATTTTCTTGGAAGAGGAGAACGAACGCGCGAGTGGCCACTAGTCGTCGTGGGGCTCCGGCATGATGCCGTAGCGCACCGCGGGTGCCGGGTCAACGTCGACCGGTGGCTTGAAGCCGTAGCGAACGGCGGGGCCTGGATCCGTGTCGACGTGCGGCCGGATGCCATAGCGCATCACGATGGGCAGGTCGTCGTTGCTTGGCGGCATTATGCCGTAGCGCAAGGCGATCGCCGGGTCCTCGGGTGTGGGCGGCATGATGCCGTAGCGCATCGCGATGGGCGGGACACCGCTGTCGTCGATGGCCGCGGCCATGCGCATCTCCATCGCGAGCTGCACGGCCAGCTTGCCCGTGGTCGACATCTTGTCGATCTCGCTCTTGCTCAGGCCGTTGTTGTTGAGGTCGTACTGGTTGATGAGCTTGTCCTTGGCGTAGGCCACGGCCTTGTCGATGTCCTTCTTGGTGACCACTGCACCGGGAACGTGGTCGCGGTGGTCAATGAACTTGAAGAAGATGTCGACCAGGTTGCGCTCGGTGCCCTTGAGGTCCTGGAGCTTGGCCTTGATGTCCGCACGACTGACCCGACCGTCCGGGCCCGCGGCATCCTCGATCTGCTTGGCTGCTCTCATCAGGGCAGCGTTGACGTCCGAACGTGCGATGCGTGCCATAAAATCCTCCTCGACCCTCAAGTCGTTGTCGAACCTGTCAGAAACCGGCCAGGCGTATCCCCAGGGGACTGTCGCCCGGTGTCATCAGAAAGCCCAGGTGCTGCAGCAGGTCCGTATCGCCGTGGTAAACGATATCTCCCTTGCGCACCAGCTCGCGCGCTTTGCTCGACCCGCTGACGAAGCCCTCGAAGCCCTGCGCCGTGAACCAGACCTTGAGCTCGGCCCGGGCGTCAAAGCCCTCGGTCACAGGCGCGTCGAGGTCGCCCAGGTGCAAGGTCCACGCGCCAGCCCCCTTGACCTTGCAGGCGATGGTGCCTTGCATGAGCAGGAAGCGGTCGACGTCGCGTGCCACGACGGACGGGATCGCGACCTCAAAAAAACGTTCGGCATCCATCCTTGAAACCCCGACCCTTTGCGGTGTCGCCGCAGGCAGGCATGGATAATACACGGGGTGCCCCAGGTTTGGCGAACAAGACCCTGGGAGGTTAAAAAATCAAGCGAAGACAAGAAGTTCAGCGTGCGGCCAGGTGTTGATCCGGGGCCAGAGCTGCTCCGTCGACGATGATGGTTGCGTAGCCGGCAAACAGGGCGGCCGTGGTCTGGGATGGCTGGTCGCCCTCGCCCCGGCGCAGGTAGTGATTCACCCTGCGCCCACTGTCCGGATCGCGGACACGTTCTGGGTAGCGCAGGTTCATCCGGTAGCGCAGCACGCCCCGCGCAACCGTGTGCACGATGGTCACGGTCCCGTCGTCCTCGACGCGCTCGACCACGGCGACGTGGGTCAGCATGTCGTCGCGGCGGCCATTGTGGTTGCGATCGTAGGTGTCGTGAAAGAATACCAGGTCGCCGACCTCGGGGCGTGCCAGCTTGTAGACCACACCGTGCTGGCGAGCGTAGCGGTAGATCGCACTCACACCGTTTTCGCCCTCTCGATTGTCGACATTCATGACGTCGATGCCCTGGGCCAGGTAGGCGGCGCGAGCCAGACCGGAGCAGTCGTAAGGCAAGGCCTTGCCATCGACCAGGATCTGGTGCTGGCCGACGTATCTGCGCGCGGCCTGGGCCACACGCAGGCGCTGCGCCTGGCTCGCAGGGTCGTGGGCGCGCTGGTCAGGGTCGCCGTCGAAGTCTGGCTTGTGCACGCCAAGGAAGGGCACCAGGTGCGGGCCTCCCTCGCCGTCGCCGTTGCCGAGCATGGGGTGGTGCAGGCGCGAAGGTGCATGGGATGCCGTGCACCCCGAGGCGAGCACGGCGAGGCGGACCACCAGCGAGACCAGGAAGAGCTGTCGGAGGCGCATGCTTGGCTCCATCCGGGGCCGGCGCACGCCAGCCCCCTCCACCAGGGTACGGATGGCGCCGCCTGGGTCAAAAAATCGACCAAAAAAAGAGTGCGTCGGGTGCAGTAGCCGCCGACGTTGCAGCCTGGCCAGGTTCAAGACCGCGCGTGAACGTGTGGGATGCGCAGTGCACCGTGGGTGCGCGAACTCGATCTCGGATGATTGCTGCCGTCGAGATCCCGGACACTATCCGGAGAGTGGAGATGGGTGCTTGACTCCCCGTGTGATTGGACTTTTTATACTGAGTAGCATTGTCAGAATTTATTCTCTCCGCTAGCATGCAGGACTTGTTCGTCGGGGGATCCCACCATCCAGCGCGTACCGAGCGACGCACGAGCGCGCACAGGGGAGAGCATGCTGCAGCGCTTCGCACTGTTGATCGGCCTGTCTGTCGCCATGATGGCCTGTCCCAAGGCCAAGCCCGAACCCTCGCAGGCCGGGACCGTGACAGACTTCAGCGCGGGCAAGTTCTCGCGCAGCGCCGTGTGCAAGCAGTGTCACGTCGACATTTATCAGTTCTGGAGCGTGTCCGCGCACGCCACGTCCTACCGCAATCGTAACTTTCAGGTTGCGCAGCAGCAGTTCCGGCAAGGAGCGAAGCCTGAGGATGCCAACCTGTGCGTCAGCTGCCACGCACCCCTGATGCTGCATGCGGATTCGCAGACCGCGTACAAAGAATGGAAGCCCGTCTCGACCCTGGAGGACGAGGGTGTCGGGTGCGACTTCTGTCACTCGATCAAGGCTGTGGATCTGGCCTCAAGGACCTCGCCCTACACCCTGGAACCCGGCCCGATCAAGTTCGGCCCTGTTGCGGACGCGTCGGACCAGGAGCATGGCGTGGTGCACAGCGAGCTCTTCAGTCAGTCGACGATCTGCGCCGGCTGCCATGAGTACAAGAAGCCAGGCACCGGGCTCGCGATCATCTCGACGTACAGCGAGTGGCAACAGACCGATCACGGCACGAAGGGCGAGCACTGCCAGAGTTGCCACATGAAGGTGGAACCCGGGAACATCGTCGACCCCAAGGTCAAGCGCAGCGACCGGCCCGTCAATGCCCACCGCATGCCCGGCAGCCACTCGCGGGCGCTCCTGCGCGAGGCGCTGCGCCTTCGCATCGACGACCTGAAGCAGAATGGAGACAGGGTCGAGGTGACCGTGGTGGTCGAGAACAAGGGCGGTGGCCACTCCATCCCCACCGGCATGCCCACGCGCAAGCTTGAACTGGAGGTCGAGGCGGCCACCCCCGCAGGTCTCTCCTACAAGGAGCGCCGCGTGTACCAGAAGGTCCTCGTCGACGACAAGGGCCTGAGCATCGTCGCCGACAGCGAGGCCTTCCTGAACGCCGTGGCGATCAAGACGGACAACCGTATCGCCGCAGGGGAGGAGCGTCGCGAGAGCTTCTCTTTCCCGGTGCCCCACACCGAACAGCTGACCGTGCGCGCGCACCTGATCTACAGCTACAGCCCGCAGCCCGACACCCTGCCCGAGGAGCGCCTCGGCGTGGTCAGCGTCGAGAAGTCCCTGGCGGCGCGCTGAGCGCGGCGCCATAGTGAGCGCGGCGCGGGGGGACCGCGCGCGAGGTCACCGATATGAAGCCAGCAGATCATGCACCGCCCCCGGATGGCGGTTCCGGGAACCGGCACGTCCGGATCGTGTTTGGCGTGCTCACCGTCGTCATCGTGGTGGTGGCCACGGCGCGCTGGATGGCAGTGCCGGCGACCTACGGCGAGTACGGGCACTTTCGCGGCGCGGCCCGCGAGGTGGTGATGAACGACCCGCAGCCGCTGCACCAGGGCCAGGACAAGTGCGGGGAGTGCCACGACGACGAGGCCGCGGTCCACGCCAAGGACGTCCACGGCACCGTGCAGTGCGAGACCTGCCACGGCCCGGGTGGCGCGCACGTGGCCGCGCAGAGTGGCGACGAGGCCATCCGCAAGGACGGCCCGCCCATCCGCAAGCCAGACGGCGCGCTGGACTGCCTGACCTGCCACCGGCGGCTGGTGGCGCGACCCGCGGGCTTCCCGCAGATCGACCAGACCGAGCACTTTGCGATGCTGCACGTGAACAAGCCCGAGACCCCGTGCAAGAGCTGCCACAGCCCGCACGAGCCGCTATTCGTCGACGGGACGGTGGCCGGAGCGCGCCTGCACCCGGTGATCAACGAGTGCGTGGACTGCCACAAGCACGCACAGGATCCCAGGGCCGAGCGGCCTGCCGCGCACCCCGTGGTGTTCGAGTGCAGCTACTGTCACGGCGCCATCGCCCGCGATCAGGCGACGCGCACCCACAAGGACTTCCGCTGCGGCGTGTGCCACCAGGCCTACCCGGTGAGCGAGCGCGCCGCGCGCGTGCTCAAGCACCGCGACCCTCGCTTCTGCCTGCTGTGCCACAGCGGAGCGGAGTTCAAGGACGACAAGGCGCCGCCTGCCATCGCGTGGCCGCAGCACAAGGTCGACATGGTGGGCGAGGAGGCCGGTGACAAGGTCTGCGTCGACTGCCACCGCGAGGCCTTCCACCTGGCACCGGACGCGCTGGCCAAGGCGGGGACAGGAGCGACGCCATGACCAAGAAGAAGACCCACCCCGAGAACCTGGTGCGGCCGCCCACGTCGATGCTGCGGCGAGACTTCCTGGTCAAGAGCGCCGCAGCCGCCGGGGGCCTGCTGGTGTGGACCTTCCCGGGGCTGCGAGCCCGCGCCGAGGGCAGCACGGCACCGACCGAGGGCTATGACTGGAATCAGCACTACTGGGGCTACGCCGTCGACACCACCAAGTGCGTCGGCTGCAACGCCTGCGCGCGCGCCTGCCGCGCCGAGAACGGGGTGCCGGCAGGCAACCACCGCACCTGGGTCGAGCGCTACGAGATCGACGACGCGGGCGAGGCCCACGTCGACGTGGCCAGTAACGTGCGGGTGACCTTCGACGGGGATGAGCTGACCGCCGATCGCTCGGGCAAGGCGCCGCTTAAGGCTTTCTTTGTGCCAAAGCTCTGCAACCACTGCGAGAAGTCGGTGTGCACCCAGGTGTGCCCTGTGGGCGCGAGCTTCTCCACCAAGGACGGCGTGGTGATGGTGGATCCGGGCTACTGCATCGGCTGCGGTTACTGCGTGCAGGCCTGCCCCTATGGCTCGCGCTTCATGAACGCCGAAACCCACATGGCCGACAAGTGCACGCTGTGCTACCACCGCATCACCAAGGGGCTCAAGCCCGCCTGCGTGCAGAGCTGCCCGGTGGGCGCGCGCATCTTCGGCGACCTCAAGGATCCGCACAGCGACATCTCGCGGGTGCTCAAGGAGCGGCGCTACACGCTGCTCAAGCCTGAGATGGGAACGCATCCCAAGTGCTACTACATCGGCCTCGACCAGGAGGTGATCTGATGGAAGGCTTCGTCTTCCCCAACGAGCAGAACGTCACCTGGACGGTGATGATCGTGCTCTATCCCTACATCACGGGCCTGGTCGCCGGCGCCTTCATCGTGTCGTCGCTGTACCATGTGTTCGGCGCCACCCAGATCAAGCCAGTGGCGCGCTTCTCGCTGGCCTCGGCTTTTGTGTTTTTGCTGTTCGCGACCCTGCCACTGCTGATCCACCTCGGGCAGCCGCAGCGCGCCTTCAACATCATGATCACGCCCAACTTCACATCGGCGATGGCGGGCTTTGGCTACATTTACAGCTCGTACCTCGTCGTCGTCGCGCTCGAGATCTGGTTCGTGATGCGTGAGGACTTCGTCAAGCGGGCGAGGGAGGGCAAGGGCCTCATCAGCCTGTTCTGTCGCGTCATCATGTTCAACCAGCTCGAGGTCAGCGACGAGACCCGGCGCATCGACCACAAGATCATCAGCTTTCTGGCCGCCCTGGGCATACCCATGGCCTGCCTGCTGCACGGCTACGTGGGATTTCTCTTCGGCTCCCTCAAGGCCAACCCCTGGTGGTCGACGCCACTGATGTTCATCATCTTCCTGTTCTCGGCCATCGTCAGCGGCATCGCCGTGCTGATCTTTCACTACACCATCGTCAGCAGGATCAACGGCTGGATCGTCGACCGCGACTGCATTCGCGCCCTGGGTAAGTACCTGTGGGCCTTCATGATCGTCGCCGTCACCCTGGAGTTGCTGGAGGTGCTGTCCATCGCCTACAAGCAGACCGAGGAGTGGGAGGTGCTGGGCGAGTTGATCATGGGCAAGCTGTTCTACAGCTACGTCGTGTTCCAGTTCTTGATCTTCTCGCTGATCCCATTCTTCCTGCTGGCCATCAATGCCATCTTCAAGATCAGCGATCGGACCTCGCACGTGATCGTGTTCATCAGCTCCACCATGCTGCTCATGCAGGTGCTTCTCATGCGCTGGAATGTGGTCATCGGCGGCCAGCTCGTTTCCAAGAGCATGCGCGGCTTCACCAGTTACGTCCCCGGCATCTGGGAGAAGGAGGGTCTGGTCACGGCCGCGGTGATCTTCACCGCTCCCTTCATGCTGCTGTGGGTGTTCAACAAGATCGTGCCGCTGTTTCCGGGGGTCGAGAAGAAGAGCCCTGCTTAGGCTGTTTCTGCCTGCCGCTGTAGCGCAATGAGGCACAGTGAGCGCATTGAGGGGTAGAGCAGAAAGAGCATTGAGAGCAGTAAGGAACAGAGCAGAAAAGCAGAAAGAGCAGAAAAGCAGAAAGGGACAGAGACCCAATTTGCCACTGCATTGGGTGCATTGGTGCATTGGGGACAGAGACCCAATTTGCATCACGCTGCCTCAATTTGCGACGCCCTACAGGGTGCAATCAGAAAAAAGTGAGGTAATTTCTGGTACCGGATGAAGGGGCCCAACTGGCCCCATCCTTGCTGTACCCGCAGATATG
>JBDRCO010000007.1:0-11058 GCA_043821645.1 Pseudomonadota bacterium
AGGTTGACCAGCAACTGCACGAGCTGCACCGAGTGGCCATGCAGCACCGCGTCCGCGGGACACTCGACCTGCACCTTGGCCACGGGCGAGACCCGGGACCGTGTCAACTTGACGGATTGCTGCAGCACCTCGCTGAGCACGACATCGTCGAAGGTCAGTTCGCCCTCGCACTGCATCATGCTACGCAGATCCTGGATGATGGTCATGATGCGCTGGATGCCACCCTGACACTCGGTGATCAGGGGCAGGGCGTCGTCCATGAGGTCGCGGGCATCGTCGACGGACAGGGCCTGCTCCATCGCGGCAGGGAGGGTTCCTGCATCGTGGGCTTGCAGGACCACCTCGATCAGGGGACGCACGCCGGTGATGTAGTCGCGCATGGCCGCGATGTTGGTCTGCACGTAGGCCAGGGGGCTCTTGATCTCGTGGGTGATGCCCGCGGTGAGCTCCCCGGCGACGGTCAGGCGCTCGGCGTTCTGCAGCTGTTGCCGGAGCGCGCTCTGCTGACCTGCCGCCTCGACGTGGCGCAGGGCCTCGGCCACGTTGCCGGCCAGGAACTCCAGGGCCTCGAGATCGCGCGGCGTGAACGCCCGGTCGGGGTCACAGGTGGCCAGGTTGATGACGCCGAGCATCTCGTCCGGGGTGCGCATCGGCACCGACATGCTGGAGCTGAGGCCGTTGATGGTGTTGCAGCTTTCGTAGCCCGGCTGGGTGCGCGCGCTGTCGATGAAGAGCTGGGCCAGGCCGGTGTGATAGACCTTGCCGGTGACCTTGTCGCCGGGCGCGACGTCCTGCAGAAAAGCGCGCTCGATGCCGCGGCTGGCCTGGGCGCGCAGCATGATTCCGGTGGCGGTCTCGACCCGGGAGAACACGCTGCCGCGATCCGCCTCGAAGTGGCGGACCAGAACCTCGAGCGCCTTGTCCAGGAAGTCCATGCAGTCCGCCGAGGTGTTGGCCTGCAGGGTGATGGAGCTGGTGGTCGCCATCAGGCGCCGTGCCAGCCGGTAGGGCTTGCCCAGGCGCTGCGTGGCCGAGACTTGGGTGGCCAGCACCAGGGCCGAGGGATCCGGCGGCCAGGCGAAGTGGGCGCTGACCCCTGCGCTGATCGCCGCTGCGGGCTTGACCGGCCGGCTGTCACCGCCGAACGAGAGGATGGGCAGGTCCGGGTCGGCGTGCCACAGGTGGCCAATGAGGGTCAGGCCGTCGAACTCGGCCAGGTCCAGATCGACCAGCGCCACGTCCACCCCGTCGTTCTCGATGGCTGCGGTGGCATCCTCGACGCTGCAGGAGCAGGTCACGCGGTGGCCCTGCTGCGCGAGCAGGCGCTCGAGCACGGTGAGGCGGCTCCACTGGCTGGACACCAGCAGCACCTTGTGGGGCACCGAGTGTTCGTTGCGCGGCGGACGGCTCAGGGATGCGGCGATCATGACTGCTCCCCGTCGTGGCACGAAAGCTCGTAGGGCGGCTGCGCCTGGGTTGGGGTGTGCGCGTCAGGTGTCAGGGGCAGGCTGACCGAGAAGGTGGCGCCCTCTCCGAGGACGCTTCGCACCTCGACGCGGCCGCCGTGGGCCATGACGATGCCATGCACCGAGGCCAGGCCCAGACCCGTCCCCCGCCAGTCGGACTGCTTGTCGGTGTAGAAGGGGTCGAAGATGTGATCGATCTTGTCCGGGGCGATGCCGCGACCGGTGTCGCACACGGTCAGCACGACCTCGCCAGCGGCGTGCTCCAGCTCCACGCGGACCTCGTCCTGTCCCGTCGAGTTCTTGAGCGCATTGTCGAGCAGGTCGAGCACCACCTGCTCGAGGTGCACCCGCGAGCCGAGGAGGGCCGGGACGGCCACGGGTTCGAAGTGGATGCGACGGCCGGGATGCTGGATGGCCAGGCGCTGCAGCACCGTTCGCACCACCTCGTTGAAGTCCACGCTGTCGTGGCGCTGCACCGTCAGGTTGCTGAAGCTGTTCAGGCGCTGCACCACGTGCGCGAGGCGACCGAGTCCCAGCAACACCTCGCCGGAACAGTCGCGCGCGTCGTCGAGGATCTCGCCCACCTTGCCCACCTCCAGGGCCTGCATCACCGCGACGCTCGAGGCGCCCGCGGCGACCAGGGACTCGGCCTGGCGAAGCACCGCCCGCGCGTCCTCGAGCATCTCGCCCAGGGAGCGCAGGTTGGCGCTGGTGAAGCCGATGGGGTTGTTCATCTCGTGGGACAGCCCGGCCACGAACAGGCACAGGCCCGCAATCCGCGCCTCGCGCACGATGCGACTGCAGTTGGCCTCGAAGTGATGCTGGGCCTGGGCGAGCTCGCGGGAGCCCTCGTCGACCCGCTGGGCGCGCTGCTCCACGATGTTCAGGATCTGCGTGTAAAACTCCGACACCGCATCGACCTGGCCTGCACGAACCCTTTGCGCGGCGCTCACCGCGTCGGACAGGGGCTGCTGGATCTTGAGTAGCCTCGACAGCTCGATGTCGTTGAAGCGAGGCCGGCCGCGCCGGTTGACCGCCTCGACGACGCCGATGCGGCGATGTTCCGAGTCCAGCAGCGGCATGGCGATGATGCTGCGCGTCCTGAAGCCCGTGGCGTGATCCGCCGTGGCCGAGAAGTGCGGGTCGCAGTCCACCTCGGACACCAGCAGGGGTTGCATGGTCTCGAACACGTGACCGGCCACGCCCGTACTGCGGCGCATGCGGATGCGCTTGATCTGTGGGCCGGCGCCACCCACCGCGACGTCGAAGTACAGCTCGTCGGTGGCCGGGTCGTGCAGCAGCAGCGAGGCGCCCTCGGCGTCGCTGTAGTCCTTGACGACCTCGATGATCAGGTTCAGCAGGGCGTCGACATGAAGGGTGTCGTCCTGGTCGTTGTGCAGCTCGTTGCAGGGCTTGAGATTGGTGTACACGGCGACCTCGCTGGGTGACGTCCATGACAGACCCGGGACCGCGCTGCTCAGGCCGCCTGCTCCTCGTCGAGGACGATGGCGCCGGCATCGTCGCGCTCGACCTTGGAGATGCCCGGGTGCGACTTCTCCAGCTCCTTGATGCGCTCGTTCTGGCGGGTCACCAGGCCCGTGAGCTGGGCGTTGAGGATCTCGAGGCGGCGCTGGGCCAGCAGTTGCTTGAGCACGATCTTCAGCTCCAGGTCGTTCCAGGGCTTGAGCAGGAAGTAGTTGACCTGGCCCTTGTTGATGGCGCTGACCGCGAGCTCGAGGTCCGCCTGACCGGTCAGGATCACGCGCATGGTCTGGGGGTGCAGATCCTTGACCACGGCCACGAACTCCAGGCCTGTCATCTCGGGCATCAGGTGGTCCGAGACCACGATGTCCACGGACTGCTCCTTGAGGATCTGCAGCGCCTCGACGGGTGAGCCGCAGAAGATCAGCTCGTAGTTCTCCTTGCGCAGGACCCGACGCAGCGCGCTCAGGATGTTCTCCTCATCGTCGACGAACAGGATGGTGGGCTTGCGGTCGGTCATGGTCCTCTCCTTGGGCGCCGCGTCAGCGGACACCGGTTGCGTCCGAGATGAGCGCGGTGCCGGCCAGCGGTGCCGCGCGGTTCACGGGGGGAGTGTTGCGCAGGGCCAGCTGGGCCTCGGGGCTGCGCACGCTGTGCAGGCAGCTCTTGACCCGGGTCCCGAAGCTCTGGCCGTCGAGCAGCGCCTGGTGCACGCACAGGGCTGCGGTGTCGACCTGGGCCTGCTGCACGCGGTGGTTGCTGTCGATGCTGGGGTCGAACAGGTCGTCCAGGCTGGTCGAGCAGAACACGTTGATGTGACCATCGGCGCGGCCGTAGCCCTCGCGCGCCTCGAGCCCGCCGTCGCCGCCGTCGGCAAAGTAATAGACCTCGGGGCGCTCGGGGTCGCCGGTCTCCAGGCGCACCTTGAGGTGGGTCTGCACGGTGTAAGGGCTGGTCAGGTAGCCGTGCAGGGTGCGCGACACGCCAGTCTCGACCATCACATCGACGTCGCTGCTCTTCTCCCAGCACTCGGCGTCGTCCTGCTGCAGCTTCTTCTGGCAGGCCGGGTCCGCGGCCAGCTGGGCGAAGCGTTGCTGGGCGGCGTCGGCGGGCAGCTCGCGCAGGACCTGGCGCACATCCACCCGGGTCATGCAGCCGGTGCTCGAGGCGGTCAGGGTGCTCAGCAGCAGGGCGGCGGTCGTGAGGTTGAAACTGCGCGGCATGTCCTGCTCCCTGCTGGGGCGCCTGGTGTGTTGCGCCGTCGAGAGCTGACATTGCAAGCGCGCTGCCAGATCGAAGCGCGCGAGAAAATCCTTTGATGACTGGCAGTTAGATCGCGACCGGGGCCGCGACTGGGTCACCCATGACCCGGCTGGGAGGCCCCTGACCCAGGGTCATACGACATCGCTTTGATTCGACCCTGTTGTGGGGCCCCGCCTTCACCGGCGAGTCTTTTTGTCCTCGCACGCTCGGAAAAAAGCCTCACCTTGGCCCCCCACATCGAGCTCAATCAAAGCGATTCGGAATCAGCACGCGCCCGGTGGGACACAACAAAGGTGGGCAGCTGCAACCTGGAACCTGGAACCGGGAACCATCCACGACGCCCGGTCAGCTCTCGTCGCCCTCCCCGGCGTCGTCGGTGGTGACGGTGTCGAGCTGGTGGCGCTTGATGATGCGCTTGAAGTTGGAGCGGTCGAGCTGGGCCAGGCGAGCCGCGGCGGAGATCTTGCCATCGGCCTGGGTCAGGGCGCGCTCGACATACTCGCGCTCGAAGCTGTCGCTGGCCATGCGCTTGGCCTCGGTGAAGGGCATCGTGTAGAGGTCGCTGTCGGTCACCACGCGCACCGCGCTGGCCATGCCCGTGCCATCCAGGTCCAGGTCGGCGGGTTGAATCTCCTGCTGATCGGCCAGCACCACGGCGCGGTAGATGGTGTTCTGTAGCTCGCGCACATTGCCCTTGAAGGGTTGCTGCTGCAGCTGCGTCATGGCCGACGGGCTCAGGCTGAGGCCCTGCTTGCCCTCGCTGGCCGCATACTGAGCCAGAAAGTGGTTCGCCAGCTCGGGGATGTCCTCGCGGCGCTCGCGCAGGGGGGGCACGTCGACGCGCACCACCTTGATGCGGTAGTACAGGTCGTCGCGAAAGCGCTTGTCGGCAATGGCCTGCTCGAGGTCGATGTTGGTGGCGCACAGCAGGCGAAAATCCACCGGCACCTCGCCGGTGGCGCCTATGGGCCGCACCTGCCGCTCCTGCAGCACGCGCAGCAGCTTGGTCTGGGTGGGCAGGGCCAGGTCGCCCACCTCGTCCAGGAACATGGTGCCCTGGTGCGCGGCCACGAACAGCCCGCGCTTGTCGTACACGGCTCCGGTGAAGGCGCCCTTGACGTAGCCAAAGAGCTCACTCTCCTGCAGGTTCTCGGGCAAGGCTGCGCAGTTGACGGGGATCCACGGATGGCGCTGGCGTCGCGACAGGCGGTGGATCTCGCAGGCGATGAGTTCCTTGCCAGTGCCCGACTCGCCGACGATGAGCACGGGCGCGTCGCTCTGGGCGACCTTGCGAATCAGCACATGCAGGCGCTGCATAATCGCCGAGCGCCCGAGCAGGGTGCTGGGCAAGTCCGCGTCATCGACTGCCGTGGCGACGTCGTCCGCTCTGTCCTGCCCCTGGCGGGCTGCGCGCTCGATGGCACTGCACACCTCGTCGAAGCGCGCGAAGGGCTTGGGCAGGTAGTCAAAAGCGCCCAGGCGCATGGCCTGCAGCACCGAGTCCATGCCGGCCATGCCGGTCATCATGATGACCTCGATCGCCGGCAGTTGCTGCTTGAGCTGCTGCAGCACCTCGAAGCCATTGAGACCGGGCATGTGCACGTCGAGCAGGGCCACGTCGACCTTGTGCTCCCGGGCCAGCTGAAGCGCGGCCTGAGGCTCGGTACTGGTGACGACCAGGTATCCCGTGCTGCGCAGGCGGCGGCTCACCACACGCATGAACATCTCGTCGTCGTCGACGATCAGCACCTTGATGGGATCGCTCATCGCAGGCCCCCGCTTCGGCGGAGTATAGCGCTGGTCGGGGGCGGGGGCGACGAGGCAAGGCGGTGACCGACGCGAACCGACCCCTCTTGCCCGCACGGCCTGCCAGCCAGGAGGGTCCCGCCAACCCGACAAGCTGTTGATCGGCTTGTTATGACAACCAACCTCAACTAAACTCAACTCTACACATCGTGGCAGCAGGCCACCAGGAGTTTTCTGACGCCCATGAGCCGCTCACCCCACAAAGGGAAGTCCGAACCTCGCCACCCCCAGGGCTCGGCAACCGCGGATCCTTCGCGGGTCCTCGACGCCCGGGCCGCGGCCGAGCTGCTGGGGGTTCACGTCGAGACCCTGCGCCGCCTGGCGCGACGCGGCGGCGTCCCGGCCTTCAAGGTGGGCAAGGACTGGCGCTTTGACCGCGCCGCGCTGCAGCGCTGGACGCAGACCGAGGCCGTGCCAGCCAGGGTCACCACCGTGCTGCTCATCGACGACGACAGGCTGGTGCTCAAGGCCATGCGCCGGGTGCTCGAGCGCCAGGGCTGCCGCGTGCTCACCGCCCTGGACGGCTTGCAGGGACTGGCGCAGGTCCGCAGCGAATCGCCGGACCTGGTCTTGCTGGACCTGCAGATGCCGGCCATGAGCGGGCCCGAGTTCTTGCGCGAGCTGCGCCGGACCCGCCCCGAGATGCCGGTGATCATCGTCACCGGCTACCCCGACAGCAAGCTCATGCAGCAGGCCATCCCGTATGGCCCGCTGATGCTGCTGGAAAAGCCCGCGTCACCGAGCCAGCTCGAGGGCGCGGTGCGCATGGCCCTGGGGGAGGCTGCCACGCTGGCAACGGAAACCTGAAGCAACCGGCCGTCCAAAGCAGGCCCTGGGTGGGTTCGATGCCACGGACAGACGAACCGACCTCGAGTGCTGACCGCATCGATACCAGGGTCGAGCGGCCGCACTGCCACCGGAGCGCGCGCCGCTTCACCCAACAGGAGGGGCCAGACGCGCAGCCAAAGCGCACCGTCGACGCGGGACGACGGGTGCTTCGAGGTGCCAGACAGAGGCATCGGCGTCGCGGCCGAGTGCTTCGAGCGCACCTTCACGAGCATGCCGTGCCTGCGCGAGCGCGACCGGGCAGTGGCGCAGGTCTGGCCATCCCCCGGGCGCTCGTCGAGCGCCACGGTGGACGCCTGTGGGTCGGTTCTCGACCGGGTGAGAAATCGCGCTGTCATTTCGCGCTCGTGTCCTGCGGTGACGACGGGGAGAGCACATGACGCAGGAGGTCAAGGTTCTGCTGATCGCGGACAGCCCAGCCGCGGTGGCGCTGTTGCGCCAGCGGGTCGTGGCCGGGGAGCGCTGTCGCATCGCGGTGGATGACTGCAGAACCCTGCCCGAGGCCCGCACACGACTGGCGGCAGGGCGGTACGACGCGGTCCTGCTCGACCTGGGTTCACCTGACAGCCAGGGCATGCGCACCCTGGCCGGCATCCTCGAGAGCGCGCCGACCACACCGGTGCTGGTGCTCACCGGCAGCGACGACGTCGATACATCCAGGCTGGGTTTGCTGTTCGGTGCCCAGGACGACCAGGTCAGGGGCCAGGCCGAGACCCTGATCGCGGGGGCCCTGCGCACCACGGTGGCGCGCGCCGCAGCGCAGCGCGGCATCACCGACGCCTACGACAACCTCAGGGGCATGCTCGACGCCAGCGAGGATGCGATCCTGATCCTCGGCGAGGCCAACGAGGTCAAGCAATACAACCGCGCGGCCCGCGCCCTGTTTGGTGCGCGCCTGGTCGAGGGACAAGCCATTGCGCTTCCCGGAGCGCACGAGAACTCCGCGGACATCGACCTGACCCGCGCCGACGGCACACCCTGCACCGTCGAGATCCGCGTGGGTCAGGCCAGCTGGCACGGCGCGCCGGCCCGCATCGTCACCCTGCGCGACATCACCGAGCGTCGCCGCGTGGAGCAGGCCCTGCGCCTGTCGGACCTGGCCCTGCGCAAGGCCCAGGCCGTGGCCCACGTGGGCAGCTGGACCTGGGACATCCCCCAGGACAGGCTGGAGTGGTCGGACGAGATGCACCGCATCTTCGGCATCGACCCCGAGGGCTTCAGCGGCAACCTGGGCGAGGTGCTGGCGCGCAGCATTCACCCCGACGACAAGGCCGCGGTCGAGGCCTCGAACGCGTCGGTGCTGCGCGAGGGGGTGCCCGTGCCCCTCGAGTACAGGGTGGTCCTCCCCGATGGCGAGGTGCGCACGGTATGGGCCGAGGCTGGCGAGCTGAGCTGCGACGAGGCCGGGCGCCCGCTGCGGCTCAGCGGCATCGTGCAGGACATCACCGAGCGCAAGCGCCTGCAGGCCCAGGTGGCTCAGGCCGATCGACTGTCGTCCATGGGCACCCTGGCCGCGGGCGTGGCGCACGAGATCAACAACCCGCTGTCCTTTGTGCTGAGCAACCTCGAGAGCCTGGCGCGGGACCTGCCGCAGGTCATCGTGCAGTGTCGCCTGCTGCGCAGCGAGCTCGAAGGTCAGGTGGCGCCCGAACTGCTGGCGAAGCTGGGGCTAGATGGGGACCACGCCCTGAGCGAGGACGAGCTCGAGGACATGGGCGCGCGCCTGCGCGAGGCCGCCGACGGTGCGCGGCGCATCCGCGACACGGTGCGCGGCCTGAGCAGCTTTGCTCGCATCGACGAGGAGGAGTCCAGGCCGGTGCAGCTCACCGACGCCATCGAGGCGGCCTGTCGCATGGCCCTGAACCAGATCCGCTATCGCGCGCGCCTGGTGCAGGAGCTGGCGCCGGTGCCGCCGGTGCTGGCCAGCGACAGCAAGCTGTCCCAGGTGTTCTTGAACCTGCTCATCAACGCGGCCCACGCCATCCCCGAGGGGCAACTGGAAAACAACGAGATCCGGGTCCGCACCTGGGTCGAGAGCGCCCAGGTCTGCGCCGAGGTGCGCGACACCGGCGGCGGCATCGCGCCCCAGCACCTGACCCGCATCTTTGACCCCTTCTTCACCACCAAGGCCGTGGGCAAGGGCTCGGGGCTGGGCCTGGCCATCTCGCACGGCATCGTGCAGAGCTTTGGCGGGACCCTGGAGGTGGCCAGCACTTTGGGCAAGGGCACCAGCTTCACCCTGCGCCTGCCCGTCGCTGTGGAGCAGCCCGGCGCGCCGAGCGCACCCCCACTCAGCGCGACCGCCACCGCCGACCTGAAGGGGGTGCGGGTGCTGGTCATCGACGACGAGGACGGCGTGCGCAGCGCCCTGCGCCGCGTGCTGCGCGATGCCGAGGTGACCGTGGCCGAATCGGGCGAGCAGGCGCAGGCGCTCATCGAGGCCGGCGGCCGCTACGACCTGATCCTGTGCGACATGATGATGCCCGGGCTGTCGGGCATGGATGTGCACGCCTGGCTGCAGGAGCAGCATCCCGACCAGGCACGGCGCATGGTGTTCATCACCGGCGGCGCCTTCACCCCGGCGGCGCAGGCCTTTTTATCCGGCATCGACAACAGGTGCGTCGAGAAGCCCTTTGACCGGGCCAGGCTGCGCGCCACCATCAGCGAGCTGGTGGCGTCGTGGAGACCGGCGGTCGCCGCACCCAGGTTCCGCTGACCGAGGCCGGTTCAGACCCCCGCTTGTTGCTGCTCGAGGATCTCTGCCACCAGCTCGCGCAGCACCCGAGGCTCGAAGGGTTTTTCGAGGGTGGGCCGCGGGTTGAGCATCAAAAACTCGCGGGTCGTCGGCGTGAAGATGCCGCCGGTCATGAACACGAAGCGCGGCACCAGCTCCGGGTGCTGCTGCTGCACGTGCCTGAACACGTCGACGCCGGTGACCTCGGGCATCATCACGTCGCACACCACGGCGTTGTAGGCGCTGTCCTGCTCGAGCAGGGCGATGGCCTCGGCGCCGGACGCGGCCAGCACCACGCTGTGGCGACTGCCCAGCAGGCGGTTGACCAGGGAGCGCAGCAGGGGATCGTCGTCCACCACCAGCACGCGGCCGGCGGGTGCGGGGACCTGCTTCTCGGGTGCGGGCTCGATCACCGGCTGCACCACAGTGGCATCGGCCACCGGCAGGACGACCGTGAAGGTGGTGCCCTGGCCCGGCTCGCTGTGGGCCGAGATCTCGCCACCCAGGCCCTGGATGATGTTGCGGCAGATGCTCAGGCCCAGGCCCGAGCCCACGCCCGCGGGCTTGGTGGTGAAGAAGGGCTCGAAGATCATGGGCAGCACCTCGGGGTTGATGCCCTTGCCGGTGTCGCTGATCGAGACCTCGATCACCCCGTCGTGGTGGTGGGCGCGCACCGTAATCTGCTGGTTGGCGGCGTCGCCCTCGGGGATGGCCTGGGCCGCGTTGATCAGCAGGTTGACAAAGACCTGGGCCAGGCGACCGTCGTTGGCCAGCACCATGGGCAGCGAGGGCAGCTCCTTGACCAGGCGGGCGCGGTACTTGATCTCGTTGTAGGCCATGCTGACCGCGGTCTCGACCGGCGCCCGCAGGTCGATGAGGCTGCGCGTATCGTCCTCGACCCGCGAGAACACCTTGAGGTCGCGCACGATGTCGCGCACCCGCTCGGCGCCGGTGCTGGCGTCGTCCAGGCACTCGCGCAGCTCACTCAGGGCGTCCTGCGAAATGACGGCCTCGAGCGGCCCCAGGGCCTGGCTCGCCTTGTCCTCGCCCAGCTTGTCGACCAGCAGGCGCCGCATCTGCACCACGGCGTGCACCAGGTCGGGCACGCGCTCGGTGACCTCCTCGAGGTTGTACAGGATGTAGGTCAGGGGGTTGTTGATCTCGTGTGCCACGCCCGCGGCCAGCATGCCCACGGTGGCCATGCGGTCGCTCTGGGCGAGCCGGGCCTGCACCTTCTTGCGCTCGCTGATGTCCTCGCCCGCGCACAGCAGGCCCTCGATGTGGCCGTCGGCGCTCAGGCGCAGGGCGTTGTGCCAGGCCATCAGCACCTCGCGCCCATCTCCTGTCTGCACCGTGCACTCGTAGCGGCGGATGCGCTCGAAGTCGCCGCTCATGCCCGCGGCAAAGTCGCCCAGCACGTGCACCAGCTCGCGCGGCACGACGAAGGTCTCGAAGGCGTGC
>JBDRCO010000008.1:0-4391 GCA_043821645.1 Pseudomonadota bacterium
GAGCTGCAATCCATGGTGGAGAGCGGGGAGGTGGCCGGGGTGCGCTGCGACTTCTGCGGCGCCAGCTTCGAGGTGCAGACGCCGGACATCCGCCGGGCCCTCGAAGCCAAGCGCGGCGCCAACCACGAGGTGCAGTGAACCTGCACCCCGGTGCGACCCTTGCCTCGATGTCCGGGTCCTCGTGTTGTCAGGGGGTCGGGGCTACCACTTCCAGGGCCAGGTGAAGGTCAGGGGCTGGTAGGGCGTGCGCACGATGCCGATGCCGTTGTTGCCCCCGGTGCCCTCGACCTTGGCGTCGGAGCTCGAGTCCTGGATCGCGGTGAGGGCGTTCTGATCGTCGCTGCTCACCAGGCCGCGACCCTCGGCACCGATGTTGGTGCTGCCCACCGTTGATGTGTTCGAGTGCGCCGTCATGCCGTTGTAGAAGTTGATGGGATCCATCTTGCCCAGCGCCGCCCAGCCTGTCACGGGCTGGTACTTCATCTGCTCGTCGTAGCTCTTGAGGTTCTTGCTGTCGGCCAGGGTGTAGCTGAAGTTCTTCTGGCTCTCCGGCGCCTCCTTGAGCAGGCTTTGAAACTTGTCCCACTGCTCGCCCTTGATGGCCTGGCAACCTGCGGAGTTCTGTCCGACGTTTTCACCGTAGCCGGGGTGGAACTGGAACTGCATGTCCGCGCCGGCCACGCGCCCCTTGCCCTGGAAGCCCAGCTTCTCGTTGTTCGAGATCTTGCCGTCGTTGTTGCGGTCGACGTGGGCACGCACCCAGCCATCCTGGCGCAGACCCATATCCGAGCCCGAGACCGCGCCGCGGGTGAAGGCGTCCTGGTAGTGGCCGTCCGCCATGTGGGTGATGCCCATCGCGTTGCCCTGGCGATCCTTCACTGCCATGTCCTGGTAAGCGGCGTTGTTCTTATCCCAGACCCCGCCGTCCACCGAGGCGTCGAAGGCGTAGACCTCCTTCTTGCCGTTGTTCATGCGGCAAGCGTAGACGGTGTCGTTGTACTTGTCCGCCTCGCCGGCATTGGCCGCGCCGTTCGAGAAGCTGCGCACGCCGACGAGGTTGAGCTCCTTGTCGCCGGTCTTCCAGGACGCCGCGTTTCCCGCTTTCTCCTGCGACATCTTCTGCAGGTAGTCGTACTGCTGGTCCTGGGTCATCTTGCTGAAGTCGACATTGGACACCACCTGAGGCGTGCCCGTCGACGCTGCCGCTGCCGCTGCCCCGTTCGGGGCTGTGGGGGCTGCCGGAGCTGTCGTCGAGGCCGGGTCCCCATTGGTGAGCCCCTTGGCCGGAGGCTTGGCCAGGGTCGCGGCGTTGTTCTGTGTGCTGTTCTGCTCCAGGTTCTGCACCACCGCCGGATCCTGGGCTCGGGTGGCGCGCTCCACGGCGTCGCGCACGGTGTTGGCGACGTTGCCCAAAAGGCCGCCAAGGCCTGTGCGAGGAACGGCCGCGGGGCTGCTGGCGCTCGAGCCGGCCGCGGGGTTGCTCACAGGAGCTGGACGCGGAGGCGGTGTCGAGTTCACGCGAGTTGCCATTGTCATCCTCCCACTTGACCCTGTCGTGCGCTGCGCCGGCGTGTCCACAAACCTCACGCACATCGGCATCTATAATGAGTTATCGTCCGTGTGGGTCGATCCGTCTGTTCGGTACGCACAATTCCTCCACTTGACCGATGCGATACACACCTACATGGGGGCAGCTGCCCAGGGCCTCCCTCGCAGCGAGCCTCGCTCTGTGGTGGTTCACCGCTCGGTCTCCAGCCGCCGCGCCAGCCCATCCAGACGCAGGATCTCGCGCCGATCGCACAACACCCGCAGGGCGGAGCGCAGGCGTTCGATCTTGAGCGCGGCCGGCACCCGAAGATCGCGCTGTCGCACCGCCAGGGCCGGGGTCACGCCCGGATCGCTGGCGTCGATCAGGTCCACCAGGTGCAGCTCCAGGTTGATGGGCACGCTGGAGAGCAGCATGGCGCGGGTGAGCAGGGGACTTGCCGGTCCCGGCAGCAGGCCCAGGCTGGTGCCAATGTAGGGCATGCGCAGCAGCGGCAAGGTGGCCACGGGGAGCTCGAGCAGACGGCGCGCCTGCTCCCCGCGCCCCGGCAGGTGCAGCGCTCCCCGGCGAGGTCGATACGGACCGCGGCGCGCGGCAAACTGCCTGGGGTCCCCCACCAGCGAGCGCGACGGCTGCCGCCGCAGGGCATACAGCGCGATGGCCGTGGCGCGCAGGCCAAAGTAGGCGGGCGAGGGGAACAGCGAGCTGTCGTAGGCATAGTTCAAGGCCTCGAGGGCATCGAGCACGCCGTCGGAGAGGTTGTAGCCCGGGGCTCGAAAGCCGCGCGGCGGCTCGCCGCAGATGCGCTCGATGGCGCGGTGCGCTCGCCTCACCTCGGCGCTGATCTCCGCCGTGGAGCGCCGCGTCAAGCCGTAGTCGTGGCTGAAGCTGTGGTTCGCCAGCTCGTGCCCGGCATCGACGGCGCCGCGCAGCAGGCTCGCCACCTGCGGATCGATCAGATCGCGGCCGATGGCGAACAGCGTGGCGGGCACCCCCAGCTCCTGCATGAGTTCGAGAAACCGAGGAAGACCCTGGGTGTAGGCCGGATCCGGCCCCTCGCCCGCGGGCAGGCCGTGGATCTGGTGGTAGCAGGCGATGCCATCGAGATCGATGCTGATGGTGGCGAGTTTCACGGGTGCTCCGGGCGCCTCCTGGCAGCTTGACGCAATCCTGTGCAAGAATAGCCGATATACTTCGAAGTGGGAGGGTCGCGTGGGCGACCCCTGGAGCGTCGATGCTCATTGCCGGAGCCATGGACAGAGCGGCTCAGCGCCTGCGGGAAACCGCGACGCCGCTCTCCGACTACATCCGCAGCGCCTTCGGCGATCTCGGTGTGCCTCCGCTGGACGCCGGCGCCGGGTCACCCTACGCCGAGGTGGTCAAGCGCACCCAGCGCCCGGGCTGGAGAGGCTTCCTCGATCTGTTCATCTTCGATGGCATCCGCTCGGGCAAGCGGCGCAACAAGTTCTCCAAGCAAGCTGCGGCCAATTACACCGGGCCCTATCCGCGTCACCTGTGTTCGCCGCGCGGGCTCGAGTTCTTCTACGGCGACAAGTCCACCAAGTGATCCGCGGCAACGGGGCGGTCGTCGCGGGCCCGCTCGGCCCGTGCCACACGCAGCACTGACGAGGTCGCATGCGTACCGTGGTGGACCAGCGCTATCTCGACGAGCGCGCGCGCTTTGACCTGCGCGCCACCTGCGAGCACTGCGAACACTTCGATACCGGGCACGCGAGCTGCTCGCTGCTGTTTCCCGTCGAGCCGCATCGCGAGGCCACCCATCGTCGGGCCGCGGTCGGCGAGCGCGTGCTGTTCTGCAAGTACTTCTCGATCGACTGAACGGGGGGCCGGTGCGGACAGGTCAGCAGATCGCAGGGCTCCTGCCCGTGCTGCTTGCCACGGCCTGCCCGGCTCCGGTGCAGCTGCGCGCGCTACCGACCCTGACAGTGCTGCCGGTGGGCGATGCCCTGTACCGGCTCGCCGAGGACGAGGGCTTTGACGATATCGACTTCGCGCTGCGCGTCGAGGGGCCTGGCAGCGGGCTGGACATCGACGAGATGCAGCTCGACCTGACCGTCGGGGGTGTCCTGGCGTGGGAGCAGCGCATGCTGCGGGCGGCCGTGCAGGCGCACCTGGTGCGGGGTCGTTCGGGTCCGGGGCTGAACCAGTACGAGAACTTTCACCTCACCTTCCCGTCGAGTCTCGAAGTGGACGGGCTGCGGGTTCAGCTTCGCCGCGATGGCGGCACCGTCGCCACCCAGGATGTTCCGGTGCGCCGCTACCAGCAGATCCATCGCTTCCACCTGCCCGTGCAGGGGTGCTGGTTCGTGTCGGCTGGTCACGAATTCGGTGCCGAACACAGACGGTGGTACACGCGCAGCCATTTCGCCTGGGACCTGATGATGCTCGATGACGCCGACGGGTTGCAGCAAGGCAAGACCGAGCTGGCGCAGTACCGGGCCTTCGGGCGGACGGTGCTCGCACCCGCCGATGGCACCGTGGTGCTGGCCCGCGACGATTTTCCGGACAATCCCCCGGGCATCGTCGGCGCGCCCGAGGCCAGCAACTTCCTGCTCCTCGACCATGGTGCGGGAGAGTTCAGCAAGCTGGCGCACCTGCGCCAGGGCTCGCTGCGCGTGTCCCCGGGGCAGCGCGTGCAGGCTGGCCAGGTTCTGGCCCAGGTCGGCAACTCCGGCCGCTCGGACGCGCCCCACCTGCACCTGCACTTCCAGCGCACCACCCTCGACGGCGACGGACGGGTGCTCGACGAGCAGCCGGTGCCCGTGGCGCTGTCGGATTACCTGTCGACCTCCAACCGCGGCGTGGGCGTCCGGGTCGACCAGGG
>JBDRCO010000009.1:0-29278 GCA_043821645.1 Pseudomonadota bacterium
ATCTGGTCGCCCAGCCAGTCGGCCGCGCCCTGCGTGGTGTCCTGCTTGCGCTCCAGGTTGGCCTCGATGTAGGCGCGCGCTACCGCGTTGGCGACCACCGCCGCGCGCTCGGGCTTCTGGTCCTCGACCGCGATCTTCATCATGCGCGCGTCCTTGATGCCCTCGACGCGGATCGCGCCTTGCACCATCTTGGCCGCGTCGAAGTGCTGCAGGGCCTGCGCCTTCTGCTCCGGGTCCTCGATGTCCTGCCCCGCGTCCCAGAACGCCGGGTCGGCCAGCAGCGGCGTCTTGTGCACGGTGCGCTCGGCCACGTCGCGGCTCTGCACGATGGCGAGCTGGGTGTTGAAGTACTCCTGGTTCCACCAGTAGGAGCCCGTGCCCAGGTCCACCACCTCACTGACGCCCTGCCCCAGCACCTTGGGCGCCGAGGTCTCGACCAGCAGGGTCGTCGACGCGCGATAGATCTTGGGCTGGCGCAGGGTCCACACCGCGGTCAGGGCCAGCACCGTGGTCGCGATCGCCGCGATCATCCACTTGCGCTTGAGCACCACCCGCAGGTAGCGGCGAAGATCGATGTTCTCGTCGTCGGAGTCGACGAGGTTTTTCTGTAGCTCACTCATGCGCGCCTCGGAATGTGGTTCCCGGTTCCGGGGACCCTAAAAGATCGACTCCGGCACAAACACAATATCCCCGGGTTGCAGACGAATATTCGTCGCCTCGCCCCGGCCCACGCTCTCGACCGGCACCTCGAGCTGCTGCTCGCCCTCTTCGGTCTTTCTGGTCACCAGAACCTTGTTCTTGCTGGCGATCTTGGTAAAGCCGCCGGCCAGGATGATGGCCCTGAGGATGTTCATGTCGTCCTCGTAGGCGAACACCCCGGGCTTGGCCACCTGCCCCATGACGTAGATGCGCTTGCTGTTGTAGGTCTTGACCAGGATGGTGACCTGCGGGTCCTTCAGGTAACCCTCCTTGAGCATGCTGGCGATCAGGGTGGCCGCCTCGTGCGGGGTCTTGCCGCTCAGCTCCACCTTGCCTATCAGCGGGAACTGAATGCTGCCGTCCGAGCCCACCTGGTACTGCGCGCTCAGGTCTGGCTCCTGGTACACCCGCACGTCGAACACATCGCCTGGCCCCAGCGTGGTCGCGGGCAAGGTGTCGACCTTGGTCTTGAAGTCCTGGTTCTGCCGCTGCGCGCTGGGGCAGGCGCACAGCAGGACAGACGCTGCAAGCAGCGCAAGCAGATGGGTTTTCATGGCTGGCTCTTCAGGATGGGACAGGCAAGGGGAGCTTAAAGAGAAACTCAGTAATACGCGGTCAGGGTCAGCATGGTCAGGTTTTTCCAGTAGCTGAAGTTGCTGTTGTTGTCGCTACCGGAAGCGTTGGTGAACCTGAGCTGCAGCATGTCCGAGGCACCGATGGAGAACCAGTCCAGGATGAAGAACCTGGCGCTCAGGTTGCCCTCGATCAGGTGGTCCATGCGGTTGCCACCGCCTTGGATGTTGGCCTGACCGGTGGCGCTCACGGCCTGGTCAAAGGCCAGCAAGGCGTAGGCCGCGTTGGCCTTGAGTTGCAGACGCTGGAACAACTGGTGACTGGTCTCGAAGTAGACTCGATTGTCGGTGAAGAACTGGTACATGTACACCGGACGCATTTCACGGCGTATGCCAAGCGTGAAGGTGTTCATCTCGGTCAGGGCGTAGCGCGCCTCGAGCTGGCCAATAGCGCCGATGAAGGTGGCTGTGGTCAACTGGCCCGAGCTCGAGAAGATTAGTGGGTTGGTGTAGCCCAGCTTGGCCACGCCCGAGATCTTGCCCGTCAACTGACCCATGGCGCCTATCTCTATGCCCACTGGGAAGTTGGCCACGTTGGGGCTGTTGGCGCTGAGATAGGTAAAAGAACCGCCGTAGATATCCAGGAAAAAACCCGTCTTGGGCAAGAAGCGCCACTCGGTGCGCAGCTTGAGCTTGTGCTCCATGTTGTTGAAGTCGTCGGGATTGGCGATCTGCGAGACTTCGGGCGAGATGCCGATGAAGTCCAAAAAATTGTTGGTCCGCGCCGGGTCGTAGATCTCGATGCCGAAGCCGTAGATCAGAGCAAAGGTCAGCAAACCGCCGCCAGGTCGAAGCTCGGCACCCAGCGACAGGTCATTGCGCGTACGCGCAAGCTGAGAACCCAATGCTGCATATCCAGGATCCACCGCTCGAGTGAGCATGTCCCTCAGCGCGACCCCAAAGAAGCCCTTGCGGTTGACCTCGAGTTCCAGGTTGGCGTCGCCGTCGAGCTGGTTGACCTTGCCGGTACGCGCGTCCATCAGTCCGAAGTACTGCTGGTAATTCGCCCGAACGCCGGCCTCGACGCTGAGCATGTCGCTGGGGATGCTGAGCTTGAGCTGGGGTCTAAAGGCCAGGGTCAGGTCGCCCACGAAGGGCTGAGCGAAAGGCCTGTAGTTGGGATTGGTATCAAACCCCGTCCCCAGATCCGCCCCCAGGTGCAGGCGGCTCTTCTCACCCAGCTTGAGGCCCAGGTCCGCGTTCTGCGCGGCCGCGGGCAGGGCCAGCGACATGGCAACGAGTGCCAGCAAGGCTCTCTTCACGACGCCACCATCAACGAGGGAACTGCCCCCATGCAAGACCCGGTTCTCGGTCACCCGGGAGATCATTCCAATGAGACGCGGCAACATACTCGACATCCCCCCGGGCAGCAACCCCGACTTTTTCCTGAGTGACGACGTGTGTTTCATGTCAGAACACTGGCCATGGCCTCGACCAGCGCGCTGGCCTGGGCATCGTTCAGCTCACCGTAGATGGGCAACGCCAGCACCTCGGCCGCGGCCTGCTCGGCCACCGGCAGGTCGCCCGGCTTGTAGCCCAGCGAGGCGAAGCACTCTTGCAGGTGCAGGGGCACCGGGTAGTACACGGCACAGCCCATGTCCCTGGCCTTGAGCGCGGCCATCACCGCGTCGCGCCGCGGCACCCGGATCACGAACTGGTTGTAGATGTGGCGGCCGCCCGGCTGTTCCAGCGGCAGCACCACGCCCTGGTCGAGCAGGCCCGCGTCCTGGATCAGCTTTCGGTAGCGCGCGGCATTGTGCTGGCGGGCTGCCGTCCAGCTGTCCAGGTGCGGCAGCTTGGCGCGCAGCACCGCGGCGTTGATGGCGTCGAGCCTGAAGTTGCCGCCCACGATCTGGTGCACGTAGTGCGCGCCCTCGCCGTGGTTGCGCAGCATGCGCACGGTGCCGGCCAGGGTCGCGTCTGCCGTCGTCACCAGGCCGCCATCGGCGATGCCGCCCAGGTTCTTCGACGGGAAAAAGCTAAAGGCGCCCATCTGCCCCATGCTGCCCGCGCGCCGGCCCTGGTGCTCGGCGCCTATGGCCTGGGCGCAGTCCTCGAGCACGGCGATGGGCCTGTCGCCAATCACCTGCTGCAGCGCGGTCATGTCGACGCACTGGCCAAACAGGTGCACCGGGATGATGGCCTTGGTCCTGGGCGTGATGGCCTCGGCCACCTTGGCCACGTCGAGGTTAAAGGTCGCCGGGTCTATGTCGACGAACACGCAGCGCGCGCCGCGGCGCCACACCGAGCCGGCCGTGGCAAAGAAGGTGAAGGTGGGGACGATGACCTCGTCGCCAGCCTGGACGCCCAGGGCCAGCAGCGACACCACCAGCGCGTCGGTTCCCGACGACACGCCCACCGCGTGCGGCACCCCGCAGTACTCGGCCAGCTCGCGTTCGAGGCCCTCGACCTCGGGGCCACCGATGTAGCGATGGGTGCTGAGCACGCGGTCCATGGCCGCGCGCACCTCGCCCATGATGGGCGCGTACTGAGCTTGCAGGTCGAGCATGGGGATGGGGCTGGGCTTGGACATGGCCGCCTTGTGAACCCCCGTCGTCAGAGTCTGTGCCTCGGGCGCCACGTCTCTACCGCATCCTGCTGGCGAAGTCATTTCTTGTTGTGTTGGTGCCCGCGTGCTCGTCCGTCATTCACGGCATCCCCGCCGCCAGCCGCACCAGCTGGGCCTGGCCCTGGTAGGCGGTCTCGGCCTCGGGGTCGCACACCACCACCACGCGCGCTCGCTCCAGCGACACCTCGCGCAGGGCCAGCTGCCCCTCGAGGATCTCGCGCACGGCGTCGCGCAGGGGGCCCTCGCCCAGCAGCGCCACCTCGCGCACGCCCGCGTCGACCAGCTCGCCCAGCGTGCTGCGGCAGTGCCTGAGCAGATCGCGGAACTGCAGCACCGTGTGCGACAGCACCTGGTAGCTCAGCCGCGTGTACAGCGCCCGCCCCTCGGTCGTGAGCTCGTAGCTGTAGCCCAGCCTGTGCGTCGACGCCCCGGTCGAGCGCAGCTTGACCAGCCCGCCCTCGATCAGCTCGCGCAGCACGAAGTGCGCCCGGGTCAGCGACAGCCCCGCCTGCACCGCCAGCTCGCGCTGCGACAGATCCGGCGCCCGCGCCAGCGCCTCGAGCACGGACAGCGCCCGGGTGTCGACGGTGGTCTGGGTCTGCACGGTGGTAGTGGAGCGGGTCACTGTGGTCGTGTCGTCGTCACTTGATCGGGATCAGCAGCTCGGGGTCAATGGTCGTGCGCACCGCGCGGTTGAGCAGCTCGATGGCGCACACGATGCGCTTCTTGCCCTCGCCCGCCTCCTCGACCACCCCCACCGCCCCGCGCAGCGGCCCCGCCGCCACCTGCACCCGCGTGCCCCGGGGCAAGGCCGCGCAGCTCTCGACGTCACTGGCGTGCTCGGCCAGCAGGCGCACGCTCTCCAGCTCGCCGTCCGGGATGGGCAGACCGCCGCGCTCGGACGTGTGCCCCACCACGCACAGCACGTCGCCGAGGTCGACGATGCGATAGCGCGCGGGACCCACCAGCCGCACCCGGGCGAACACGTAGCCCGGAAACAGGGCCATCTCGACGGTCTTGATGCGATCGCGCCAGGGCCGACGCTCCTGCTTGAGCGGCAGGTAGTGCTCCACCCCCAGCGCCAGCAGCTCCGCGGCCACGCCCTTCTCGCAGCGCGAGCGCACCGCCAGCGCATACCAGTGCAGCTCGAGGGCGACGGCATCGACTGCACCCGGCCGCGGGGTGGGCTCTGCCCCATTCGGTCCCATGGGGGTCCGATTCATGTGGTCCTGCTTGCTCGAGCCACCGTTTTCCATCGAAACGATGCGTTGGCTCGCCGGCCTGCTGTCCACACTGCGCGGACACCTGTTGCCGGTCTGCTCCTGATCTCCCTGAGTTGTGGATCCCCTCGAAGGATCCGGCTTTTAGCGAGCCTGCCGGGCGGACGCAAGCCTTATGGCTGTGTCCCTCCGACGGTCCGTGGCACTTTGTGCTGGCCCACCCGCCCTGCGTTCAAAAAAAGAACGTTTGGCGATCGGACCGCTGGCCCGGATCTCAAAGGCCCGGCCAAAGCTGATAAAATCCAAGCATGTAGACGCAATGCGTCAAGACAATTCTCTTTCCAAACTCCACCTGGTCTGCATACATGGTGTCGGTGTGCGGGGTACATCAGGCGCGTTTTCCGCACATCCCAGCTCCGGGGGGAGCGAGGCAGGCACAGTGCAGACAGACCGCACCCATCCTGAGTCCTTTTTGGCTGCCAGCACCCCGCGCGACGTGCTCAAGACCTTGATACAAGGCTACATCCAGCACCAGGTCGCGGAGCACCAGAGCCTGTCGCCGCGGCAGCGCGAGACCCTGCGCGACGAACTCACCGATGAGCAGGCGCTCGAGCACGAGGTCGATGAGCTGCTCAAGACCGACGCCAGCCCGCAGCGCGAGGTGCCCATACAGGCCGGCTTCGGCATCGGCGCGCCCCCCAGCCTCGACCAGAACTGATCCCGGCTCTGCTGTCCCTTCAGTCCGCTTGAAGCGCTTCCAGCACCTGCTGCGGGTGCGCCTCCGCCTTGGCGACCTTCTTCCAGTGCCGCTTCACCCTGCCGTCCGCACCAATCCACACCGTCGAGCGAATGACGCCGGTGGTCTTCTTGCCGTACAGGGTTTTCTCGCCCCAGGCGCCGTAGGACTGCATCACCTTGTGCTCGGGGTCGCTCAGCAGGGTGAAGGGCAGGCCAAAGTCCGCGACAAACTTCTCGTGCGCGGCCGCCCCGTCGGGCGAGACCCCCAGCACCACCGCGTTCAGGGCCGCGAGCCCGGTCTGCAGATCGCGAAACCCGCAGGCCTCCTTGGTGCAGCCCGGCGTGTTGTCGCGTGGATAGAAATACAAGATCACCTGCTGGCCCCTGTAGTCGGCCAGGCGGTGGGTTTTCCCCTGGCTGTCGACGAGCGAAAACGCGGGCGCCGGCTTTCCTTCTTGAATGGTCATGGGGACCTCCTTGCATCGAGGGATGTACAGAGCGGGGGCGGGGGGTGCAAAGGGATATCGCGTTCCCGGTTCCTGGTTCCCGGTTGCGGGTTTCTGGGTTTGTGATGTGCGCCCGCTCGTCCTCATGGGGGCGTCAGACCGCAACTGGCGATCCCATGGGGATCGAAAACCTGGAACCTGGAACCGGGCACCGGGAACCTAAATTTCCGCGGCGTACTTTTGCTTCCAGCGCTCGATGTCGTCGATGGCGCGGCTGCGCGAGGTCTGCTCCAGGGCGCAGGCGCGGATGCTGGCGATGGCGAGGTCCGCCACCTGCGCAGGCTCGAAACCGTACTCCTCGACCAGCCTGGCCTGCTCGGCCGAGATATCCACGCCGAACATCACCGGGTCGTCGGCGTCGATGGTGACCTGGCAGCCCGCGTCGAGCAGCGCGCGCAGCGGGTGCGGCTGGTCGGCCGGCATCACGTGCAGCAGGGTGTTGGAGCTGGGGCAGACGTGCAGCCAGATCTTCTCGGTGGCCAGGCGCCGCACCAGGGCCGGGTCCTCGATGGCCCGCACCCCGTGCGAGATGTGCCGCACGCCAAGCTGATCGAGCACCTCGCGCACGCTGCTGGCGCCGCACAGCTCTCCGGCGTGGGCGCGCAGGCGCAGCCCCGAGGCCTCGGCGCGGCGAAACAGCGGCTTCCAGTCCACCGCGCGGCCCACCCGCTCGTCACCCTGCAGGTCGATGGCCGCGATCAATCCCGCCGGCGCCATGCCCACCAGCCCCAGCGCCTCGTCGAGCTCGGCCTCGACCTCGGCCAGCGGGCGGTGGCGGTTGAGCCCGTACACCACCTGCACGTCGATGCCGCTGGTGACCGCGGCCCGGGCGCAGCCATGGGACATGGCCTCGAGCACCTGACGCTGGCTCAGACCGCGCTCGCGATGGAAGGGCACCGACACGATGAGGTCGACGTAGCGCACACCCTGCGCGGCGAGGTCCTCGAGCACGTGCTGGGTGTGTAGCTCGATGGCGTCGCAGGAGCCGGTGGACGGCCTCAAGAAGCGCTGAAAAACATCAAGAAAATCAGTGAAATCCGGAAAAGGATCGGCCGCACCTAGCCACGGCTGATGATCTGCAAAGGCCTCGCCTTCGGGGTGGCGCGAGCGCACCGTGCTCCAGCGCAGCGCGCCCTCGAGATGCAGGTGCATCGACGCCTTGGGCAACTGTCGCATGGCCCTGACCAGCGCGCTGGTCGATCGCTCGGCGTCCATGGTGGCTCCTGGTTCATTGAACCACGCACCACCCCGGCGGTCACGAACACGGCCGGGGGACTGAAGGAGGGTGAAGGAGGGAAGGAGACAGAGAAGGAGGGGACTGGCACTTACAATTACATTTTATTTGCGCAGCATCCGACCTCAAAGATGTCGAGGTTCGGGGATTACAGTATCATTGTAACTGCCCGTTTTTTATTGTTTTTAAATGTAATTGTAAGTGCCAGACCCCTATTTCGCCCAACCGAACGCCGGTGCAGCTCCTCTCAGGTGGGAGGCAGGGCCTCATGCCCGGTCTCGCCCACCTCGTAGCCTTGCATCTGCAGCACCTGCTGGGAGAAGGCCGGGGAGCGGACGATGTCGAGCAGGAGCTGGACCTTGTCGTCTTGAAACACGGCCTCGGGGATGACCAGGTCGTAGCGCTCTTTGGATATGGGTACGAACTCGAGGTCCAGGGCTGCGGCGGCCGCGGCGATGCCCAGGCCGGCGTCGGCGCGCCCCGAGGCCACGGCCATGGCCACGGCCATGTGGGTGTGTTCTTCGGCGGTGTAACCGGAGATGGCGTGAGGCTCGATAGCAGCCTTGCGCAGTTCGAAATCAAACAGGATGCGCGTGCCCGACCCAGGCTGGCGGTTGATGAAGCGGCTGTCGGCGCGCGCCAGGTCGGCGACGGTTTGAATGTGCTTGGGATTGCCGCGGGCAACCATGAAGCCCTGCCAGCGGTGCACCAGGGTGATGAGCCGCACCGGCACCTCGGCGAGGAACTTCTTCACGTCGGCGTGGTTGTACTCGCCGGTCGTCGTGTCCAGCAGGTGGCTGCCCGCGACGTGGGCCGTGCCACGGGCCAGGGCCAGCAGCCCACCCGTGCTGCCCACGTTGCTCGACGAGATGCTGACGCGGCCCGACGAGGCCTCGAGGATGAGGCTGGCCAGCAGGTGATGCACAGGTCGTGGGAGCCGATGACCAGCAGCTTGTCGTCGAGGGTGCGCCGGGGCACCAGCAGCTCGATCTGCACAGTGTCGCCCTGGGAGTAGCCGCTGACCTGCTGCGGTATGCGCAGGATGCCGTCGGCGCGGGTGACCGAGGTCATGGCGCCCGCGCCCCCGGCCAGGGGCAGCGCCACCACCTCGTCGCCGATGCGGCCCGCGATGACGCGCACGTGCTCCTCGAGGCCGAGCTTCGAGGGCAGCTTGCGCGCCAGCACCGCGCTCACCTGCGCCGGGCTCGTCGCCACCGTGCCCTGCAGGGCGGCCAGCAGCGGGGCCACCAGCTCGCGGAAGCACACGATGGCGGACACCGGGTAGCCTGGGATGCCGATCACGGGTCGGCCCTGCACCTCGGCGAGCAAGGTGGGTTTGCCCGGCATGACGGCGACGCCGTGGGTGAACAGATCCCCCAGCTCCTGCAACAGTTCGGGCGTGAAGTCGAGGGCGCCCGCCGACGAGCCAGCGATCACCAGCACCAGGTCAAAGCCCTGGCCCAGGCCCTGGGTCACGGCCTGCTGCAGCGCCTGCCTGTCGTCGCGCACCGGCGATCCCAGCGTGGCCTCGGCGCCGCACTCGGCAGCCATGGACACCAGCATGGGGCCGTTGACCTCGAGGATCTGCCCAGGCTCGAGAGGGTCGGGCGCCTGCTCCGGGACCACCACCTCGTTGCCCGTGGGCAGGATCAGCAGTCGCGGCCTGGCGAAGACCTCCACCGCCGTGATGCCCGCCGCCAGCAGGGCTCCCTGGTCGACGGGGGTCACGGCATGACGGGCGGGCAGCAGGATCTCGCCGCGCACGATGTCCTCGCCGGCCTTGCGCACGTGTTGCCAGGGGAAGGCCGCCGCTCGCAGCTCCCAGCCCGCATCGACCTGCTCGGCATTCTCGATCATGACCACGGCGTCGAACTCCGCGGGCAAGGGCTCGCCGGTATTGACCGGGCGCACGGCCGCCCCGTCGAGGATACGGGGTTGATCGGCCTGCGCGCCGAAGGTGTCGCGTGCGCGCACGGCCAGGCCGTCCATGGCGGCGGCGTGATAGGCCGGCACCGAACGCAGGGCCCGCACCGGCGCGGCGAGCACGCGCGCCCGCGCCTCGCGCACCGGCACCGTCTCCACGGTCGTGTGCAGCGACGAAAACCTGGCGAGCACAGTACTCCGGGCCTCGTCCAGTGGCACGAGCTGGCGATACATGCGCTTGCGTCTATCCATGGGCACGCTCCGCGTCGAAGACCAGGACCTCGACCTCGTCTCCCCGGGCGAGGCCCTCGGCCTGCGCGGGTACCACCACCAGGCCATCGGCCTTGACCAGCGACGACAGCATGGCGGATTTTCCGAACAGCGGCACGGCCACGCGTCCGTCGTCAGCGCGCTCGAGCCGCACCCGCACGTACTCCTCCTGGCCCCGCGCCGAGTGGATGGAGGTCGCGAGGCGTGCGCGCACGCGCACACCCAGCGGTCCCTGGCGCAGGGGTTCACCACTGAGGTAGCGAACAAAGGGCAGCACAAAGACCTGGGCCACCACGATGGCCGATACCGGATGCCCCGGCAGGCCGAACAGGGCCTTGTCGCCGACCCTGGCGACGAGGGTGGGCTTGCCAGGCTTGATGGCCACGCCGTGCACCAGGATCTCGGCCTGGTCCAGCGACGACACCACCGCCGGCATGAGATCGCGCTCTCCCACCGAGCTGCCGCCCGACAGCACCACCAGGTCCGCCCTGTTCAAGGCGTCCTGCAAGGCATCGTGCAGGGCCTGCGGCTGATCCTCGACGATGCCACCGTGCTCGACCACGCAACCGGCGGTGCGCAGAAGCGCGGCGACCGAATGGGCGTTGGCGTCGCGGATCTGCCCCGGCCCGGGCTTCTGGTCCAGGGCCACGATCTCGTCGCCGGTCGACAACACGACAGCGCGAGGCGTGCACCCCACCTCCACCTCGGTCACACCCAGGGCTGCCAGCAGGCCTATGTCCCAGGGTGTGATGCGCTTGCCCGCTGGCAACAGCAGCTGGCGCGCGCTCACGTCTTCACCGCGGCGCAGCACGTTCTCGCCGGCGGTGACAGGTCGGCAGACCTCGAGCAGCGTCGTGGAAGCCTGGTTTGTCTGCTCGACCATGACCACCGCGTCGACACCTTGGGGCAGGTAGCCTCCGGTGGGGATCTGCACCGCCTGGCCCTTGCCCACGACGAGGGAGGAGCGCTCGCCCATGCGCACGTCACCGATCAGCTGCAGCGGCAGGGGGAGCGAATCCGAGGCACCAAAGGTGTCGGCGGCCTGCACCGCGAAGCCATCCATGGTCGAGCGGTCCGCGTCGGGCAGGTCCTCGGGTGCCAGGATCTCCGTCGCCAGCACCCTGTACAGGGCCTCGGCCAGGGCGACCCGCTGCGAGGGCAAGCGCGGAAATGTGCTGAGGGCGCGGCACAGCTCGGCGGGCGTGTGCACGCGGAGAAACTCGGTGGGGTGATGCGCGCTCTTCCTCATCGAGATGGCGTCCCTGTGCTGGAGGTAGTTGCGACGAGAATGCGGTGTCGCCAGCGCTTGGGGAGGTGAGCGCCGAGCACCGCGATGAAAAAGGCGACGAGCAGGACCCCGGTTGCGATCGTCGGCACCGCGCGTGCGAGCGCGAGCAGGCCAAGCTTGGCGATCGTGACCCAGCCCGAGAGCTGGCGCAGCAGGTCAGGGTGCGAGGCCCACTCGTGGGCCAGCAACAGCACCCCGCTGGTCGCGGCCAGGACCCACCACAGGCCCAAACCCGGAACCCGTCCCCCGACGAGCTGCCCACCGAGGATGGCGGCGCAGGCGGTCAGGTGTGCTGCACGCACCAGCACCGAGCCCACGCGGGCCCAGCCAGGCAGATTGCGGACACGGCCCTCGGCGGCCCGGCGATCGGTCTCGATCATGCGGCGAGTCTAGATCGATATTTGCAGACTGAGCAGCACGCCGTCGTCCGCCAGGTCGGGCAGGCCTGGCTCATCGGTCTGCCGCCAGATGGCGTCGAGCATCAGCCGCACCAGATCCTTGTACAGGTAGTTCACACCCACCGTGATCTCCTGCTGGCTCACCAGCGAGCCCACCTCGTTCCACTGGCTCTGGTACCAGTCATAGCGAGCGGCGAGCTGCAGGTCGTGGTCGGCGGTCAGCGACGCGGGCAGCAGCGTACCGAGGCTGTCGCGCACGCTCCACAGCAGGCGCAGGTCCCAGCCCTCGTACAGCAGGTCGGCGCGGCCGTCGTTGTCATAGTCGTCGTCGATGCGGCCACCACCGGCGAGCCCGGCGAGGCGCAGACCCAGCACCGGGATGCGCAGGCGCAGGTCGGCCGAGTAGCTGAGCCGGTCGAGGTCGTAGACCACCCGGCCGCTGTTGAAGACCATGTTGTCGTGCTTGTTGAGGCTGGCGTGGGCCCCCACCGTGACGACGTCGAACCAGTCGTACAGCTCCAGGCGCAGGCCGTAAAAGAGCTGTGGCCCGTTGGTCAGGATGTACTGCCGCTCGCTGCTGCCGCCGATGTAGAGGTTGGCGCCGAGTCCATTGCCCGCCATGGCGAAGTAGCGAAAGCCGCCGTGCCCCAGGTCCACATCACCCTTGAGCGCCACGCCCAGATCCCGGTAGTAGCTGCGGTTGCCATAGAACAGCGACGACGTGTGCACGCCCCTGGACAGCGCGTAGTCGGCACTCACCCGGGTCAGCTGCGAGCGGTGCGCGAAGTCCAGGTCCCGGCTCAGTACCAGCCCCTCATAGGTGGTGGGGATCTTCTGCTGGCCCACCTGCACGCGCAAGCAGCGCGCCACGTGAAAGGAAGCAAAGGCGTTGAGAAGGGCGGGATTGCGCTCGAGCTTGAGCTGCACGTGCAGCCCGACGCGATCGTCGATGAGCAGGTAATCCAGCCCCGCGCGAACCTGGTGCACGGACAGACCCGTGGTCTCGGTGACGCCGAGATCTCCCGATGGGAACTGGTGCAGAGCGTCCGCCTCCTCGAGCTGCTCGTAGACGGTCGCCCACACCTGGGCATAGGCGTAGGCCTCGAGGCCGTCGGAGAAGCGGTAGGCCTGGGCCGGCACAGCCAGAATGACTGCGACCACAGCGAGCACGGTGGAGCGGACGACAGGCACCACGGCGCCTCCCGGTTGCTTGGATCGACGCCAGCGGGTCACGCTCAGGGCACCACGCCGTGTCCGTAGACCACCACCGCGTCCTGATAGATCAGGGCCCAGCCGTCGTTCTTGGCGTCGAAGTCCTCGACACCCTCAGGCAGAGGGTCGACGCGGATGGCGACCACGCCGCGCACCATGGCGCCGGCGTTGTGGTCCTTGCTGGCGTCGTAGTCCCAGCCGTCATTGCAGGTGGTCGGCGAATAGCTGGAGCCGCGGTCAGGCCCGCCCGCCGTGCTCTGCGGCACCACTGCGCGCAGGGGCCCCTCACCGTTGATGCGGCCCGAGCTGGGATCCAGGTTGACCGGCTGCATGGCCTCGCCCTCGCGCTGGTGCGCCAGCAGCAACCACTGCGCATCGGGGATGGCCGCACCGTCGATGAGACCTGTGGGCAACTGGTCAGGGTAGGTGACGAAGTTGCACTCAGCGTTGCCGAGGTTGTCGAGGCCAGCGTGGTAGATCCCGTCGGGGTACTGCCTCTTCACGTCATCGATGGAGAAGGTGGTCACGTAGCCGTCGGGCGCGATCATCGACAGCCCCGTGATGGCCGTGTCGTCGAGGTTGACCCCGGCGTCCTGCAGCAGGTCGCGGACGCGCACGCCCGTGTACTGGGCATAGTTGTCAAACTGCTGGCGGTTGGAGTTGCACAGCAGGAACTCGGTGTGCTGGGGCAGGGCCTGCAGCGCCGCCCGGGTGTAGATCCGGTTCGGGGCCACGGGCTGCCCTGGCATGCTGCCCGGATCCCCCGGGTACTTGAGGTCCGCGATCTCGGTGGCGTTGCTGTGCCCGTCGCCGTCGGAGTCCCGGTCCGCGATCTGCAGCGGCGCCCCGCGGTTGCGGCCGGCGTTCTTGTAGTCGAGGCCATAGGGATTGAGGGTCTCGGCATAGGTGGTGGGCGTGGGCTCGATGAAGATGGCCGTGCCCGGGTGCTGGATCAGGTGGCAGTAGTCGCAGGCGTTGACGTAGACCTCGCGGATCTGGCCGCTGGAGTCGTAGCTGAAGGTGTCGCCCTTGTGGCAGGTCTGGCAGTCGTCCAGGCGCGTGCCGAGAAGCGCCGGGTAGGCGGTGACCAGGTTGTTGGCGTCGAGGTCGCTCTCGTGGCCCTTGTAGGAGCGCGAGGAGAGCAGGCCCTGGTCCCTGTCCTTCGCCGTGTCACAGGCCGCCCCGGGCAGGAGCAGGAGCGAGGGCAGCAGCGCCACGAGCAGGGAGCAGCGACGGGGCCAGTGAGCTTGGATCATGTCCCTTCCTCTATTGTTGCGGCCGGGCGCAGGGAGCATCGTCGACGATGTTCCCATCCCGGAGTTCAAGGCGCCGATGCGCCAGGTGTTGTACAAGATCGTGGTCGTGGGTGGCGAGCAGCACCGCGGAGCCAGCGGCGGCGAGGGTGCGCACGGTCTCCATCACGGCCAGACGGTGCGGTGCGTCCAGGTCGCGAGTCACCTCGTCGAGCAAGAGCAGTTCAGGGCGCAGCACCAGCGCCCTGGCCACGGCCACCGCCGTTCGCTGACCACCAGACAGGCGCGCGACATCGCTGCGTGCCAGGTCTGTCAGGGCCAGGGCTGACAGCACCTGCGACACACGTGCCGAACGTTCGGGGCCGGGCACATGCCGCAGGCCCAGGCCCCAGCTCAGGTTGCGCTCGACGCTGCCCCTGAGCAGGTAGGGATCCTGCAGGACCAGCACCGCGCGCTGACGAAAGGCGACCGGTGCCGGAGCCGGTCCGCCGTGCAGCGATCCATCGTCGAGGACGACCGTTCCCTCGGCGACGTCGCACAGTCCGGCGCAAGTCAGCAGCAAGCTGCTCTTGCCGCTGCCGTTGGGGCCGCACACGGCGGTGATGGAGCCGGCGGTGAGCTCGAGCGCGGGCACCTGCAGCACGAAGCCCGCGCCTCGCTTCACCTGCAGCGCCTGGCAGCGGAGCAGGGGCGCGCTCATGACGCCTTCTCGACCCGCGGCTGGCGCCAGGCCAGCAGCAGGTTGACGCCCAGGGCGATGATCAGGAGCACCACGCCCATAGCCACACCGCGGGCGAACTCGCCCTTGCCGGTCTCGAAGGCGATGCCGGTGGTGATGTTGCGGGTGTGACCGCGGATGTTGCCACCCAGCAGCATGGCCGCGCCGACCTCGGTGAACACCCGGCCAAAGCCCGCAGCGACGGCGGCCACCAGTGCGGCGGCGTGCTCCTGGGCGACCAGCAGCGACGCACGCCAGCGACTGGCGCCCAGGCTCAGGGCGGTGAGCTGAATGCGCGGATCGGCCTGCTCCAGGGCGCTGCTGGCAAAACCGATCATGATGGGCGTGGCGAGCACGGCCTGGCCCAGCACCATGCCCGGGATCGCGTACAGCAGCCCGAGATCTCCGAGCAAGCCCTGGCGACAAAGCAACCCGTACAGCACCAGCCCGACCAGCACTGTGGGCAGCGACATCGAGGCCTGCACCAGGGTGCGCAGGGCGTGGCGTCCGCGAAAGCGGCCCAGGCCCAGGGCCACGCCCAACGGCAGGGCGATGAGCGCGCTCAGCACGCAGGCGGTGAGCGACACGCGCAGGGACACGCCTATGGGGTGCCAGACATCGACGTCCAGCGACAGCAGCATGCGAAAGCCGTCGACGAGGCCTGAGAGGATCATCGCCTGACCTGCCCCTCCCGGGTGGCTCCGGGTTCACGGCATCGAGGGCGCACTCGCGGCGGCGGGCTCGGTGCTGCCAGATTTCTTCACCGGATCACAGCCCGACACCAGGTGAAACAACGGCTTTTTCTGGGGCTGAAAACCCGCGATCAGCTCGAGTCCTGTTTTCGAACTCAGCCAGGCCACCAGGGCCAGGGCCGCCACGTGGTTGACGCCCGGGTGCTTGACCGGATCCACGGCCATGACGCTGTACAGGTTGTCCAGGCGCGGGTCGCCCTGCACCAGCACCTCGAGCTGCAGCTGGCTGGCGGCCGTATCGTAGGTGGCGCGGTCGCTCAGGCAGTAGGCCTGCTTCTCGCTCGCCACGCCCAGGGTCATGCGCATGCCCTGGCCGGCTTCCAGGTACCAGGCGCCCTGGGGCGTGATGCCGGCCTGCTGCCACAGCGCCTGCTCCTTCATGTGGGTGCCGGACTTGTCGCCGCGCGAAACAAAGACCGCCTGCTTGTCGGCGATGATCTTGAGGGCGGCCGCGGCGTCGCTACCACCGCGCAGGCCCGCGGGATCGGTCGACGGACCCAGCAGCACGAAGTCGTTCTTCATCAGGGTGCGGCGATCCGTGCCGTGACCCTCGGCCATGAACGCCGCCTCAGCCTCGGGCGCATGCACCAGCACCGCGTCGACGTCACCACGTGCGGCCAGGGCCAGAGCCTGGCCGGTGCCCACGGCCATCACCTGCACCTGGAGGCCGGTGCGCTGCTCGAAGGGTGGCAGCAGGACCTGGAGCAAGCCGGTGTTGTCCACCGAGGTGGTGGTGGCCAGGCGCAGGGGGGCGGGGGGCGCCTGTTTCTGTGCACAGCCGAGCACAGCCAGCCCGGTGACGACGAGAATCGCGAACCTCGCGACCGCAGAATGTGTCATGACGTCCATTTCGCTTCTCACATGCGAGTGGCGACAGCAAAGCGTTGAGCCCGCCTATGCGCTCGACGCCGCGCCCGGGGCGTTCGCATCGAGCTCCCGGTCGCAACGCAGGCAGCGCGATGCCTCGCACCGGGCGACCTCCTCGGTCACGACCTGTTCGACCTCGATCACCGAGGTCCGGCGCTCGACTGCGGAGAGGTGTGGCACGCTGAGGCGCGCTGCGCAGACTGTGTCTTTTCGGATGGGCTGCGCAGGCGAGGGCCCCAGGTCCCTTCCGGCGCGGGCGCCGTCTCCGGGCTGGGCCAGCGCCTCGCCGACGAGGAAACGCTCGATCGTATGAGCGGCCCGCTTGCCGGCGGCGATGGCCTCGATCACGGTGCTGGGGCCGGAGACCGCGTCGCCTCCGGCGAAGACCCCTGGGCGGCGAGTGGCGTGGGTCCGCAGATCGGCCTCGATGGCTCCCCAGTCGTTGGCCAGGGTCTCCCGCGCGTCGGCGCCCGGTGCGCGCAGGCTGTCCAGGTCAGGCTTCTCGCTCACCGCCACGATCAAGGTGTCGAGCGGCACCAGGTGCTCGGTGCCCGCCATGGGCACGGGGCGGCGGCGACCACTGCGGTCGGGCGGGCCGAGTTCGTTCTTCAAGCAGGTGACGCCGACCAGAGCACCGGCGGCCGTCTCGACCTTGACCGGGGTCAACAGGCAGCGCAGCTCGGCGCCCTCGTCGACCGCAGCATCGATCTCCTCGGCAAAGGCCGGCATCTCCTCGCGGGTGCGGCGGTACAGAATGGTCACCTGCGACACCTCGGGCTGTCTGAGTGCGATGCGCGCCGCGTCGATGGCCGAGTTGCCGCCGCCTATGATGCCGACCCGGCCCTTCGCCAGGCTGGTCCCCTTCAGGTTGAACTCGCTGAGGAAGCGCAGCGAGGGGATCACCCCCGACGCGTCCTCGCCCTTGATGTTCAGCGGCAGACTGCGGTTGGACCCGAAAGCGAGGAACACGGCGGCATGGCCGTCCTCGAGCAGTCCGTCGACGGTGATGTCGCTGCCCAGCCGCACACCCGTCTTCACGGTGATGCGCGGGTCCAGCAGCGCGGCAATCTCGCGGTCGAGCACGTCGCGGGGGAGGCGGTACGACGGGATCGCGTGCCGCAGCATGCCCCCGAGCTGCTCGTTCTGCTCGAACACGGACACCCGGAAGCCGCGCAGGGCGAGCAGGTGCGCCGCGCTCAGCCCGGCCGGCCCCCCACCGACGATCGCCACCCGCTGCTCCTTGTCGTCCGCGGCGCGCTCGGGCTGGTACACGCCGGGATCGATGGTGTCGGTGACAAAGCGCTTGAGGGCGCGGATGGCGACCGGCGAGCCCTCCACCGTACCCAGCCGGCAGCTGCGCTCGCAGCGGTGATCGCATACCCGGGCGCACACCGACGGGAAGGGGTTGGGATCGCGAATGGCGAGGTAGGCCTGCTCGTACTCGCCGCGCTCGATGTGTGCGACGTAGCGCCAGGCCTCGGTGCCTATGGGGCAGGCCAGCTGACAGGGCGCGGTCAGCGGATCCAGCCCCGGTGGCCCCACCAGCTTGTCGGTGATGAGCGCGTCGACCACGGCGCTCGCCTGGTCGCTGGCAAAGAACTTTTCGATCGCCTCGACCTGGCGCCTGGGTGGCTGCAGCTTCTCGCGCTGTACCAGCTTGATGTAGGGGACCAGCTGGTTCAGTCGCTCCACCCCTTTCTCGACGGCCGAGGGCTCGTCCGCTGTGCCGTGGCGCCACGGCCCGAGCGCTTTCACCTGCTTTGCAAACTCGGTCATGATCTCGGCGTAGCGAGTTCCCTCGGAGGCGCCGACCCACTCGATGCGCAGCCGCTCGGGCGCGACGCCAACGCGGTCGAGCAGCATCTTGCCCAGGTGCACGTTGCACAGGGCATCGAAGTTGCCCTCGGTGACGTAGTGGCATTCGCCGGGCCAGCAGCCGGCCACGATCACGCCGTCAGCCCCGTGGGCAAAGGCGCGCAGCACGAAGGACAGGTCCACCCGTCCCGTGCACATCACGCGTATGATCCGTATCTCGGTCGCGTACTGTTGTCTGGAGACCCCAGACAGGTCTGCTGCCGAGTACGCTCACCAGTGGCACAAGAAGGCCACGATGCGCGGTGAGAACTCGAGTTCCGTCGTCATGGTTTCCTCTCACTTCCCTCGAACGTCAACGTGGATGGTGTTGATTCATCTTGTTGTGGGGGGCCCAGGCGACACTTTTTTCCGAGCCTGCGAGGACAAAAAGAGTCGCCGGTGAAGGCGGGGCCCCACAACCTGTTCGAATCAACACCACGTCGTGCACGTGTGGGCCTGCTCTTCCTACGCCCGCATCAGCGCGGCGTCGATCTGGGCGTTGAGCTCATCGTCGGTGAAGTGCTTGAGCTGGATCGCATGGGTCGCGCACTTGGCGTTGCACAGGCCATCGCCCTTGCACAGCACCGGGTTCACCTTGGCCTTCTTTCCCCTCGGCGTGTCCACCAGAGTGATCGCCGCGTAGGTGCAGGCCGTGATGCAGGCACCGCAGGACACGCAGGCGTCCTCGTCGACCAGGCACACCGAGCCCGAGGCCTTGACCGTGTCCTGGGACAGCAGGGTGGCAGCCCGACCGGCCGCGCCGTAGGCCTGGCCCAGGGTCTCGGTGAGGTGCTTGGGGTAGTGCGCGCTGCCGCACAGAAAGACCCCGTCGGCGGCGAAGTCCACCGGCCGCAGCTTGACGTGGGCCTCCTGGTAAAAACCATCGGGATTGGTGGCCACCTTGAACAGCTTGACCACCTCGGCGCTGCTGGCCGCCGGCACCACGGCTGCGGACAGCACCAGCAGGTCTGCGTCGAGCTCCAGTCGTTTTTGCAGCACCGGGTCGGGCACGCGAACCTTGAGCACCGATCGCCCGTCCTCGCCTGTGCCGGGCTCGACCTCGGGTCCGTCGTCGGGCACGAAGCGCACGAAGCGCACGTGCTGCTCGGCGGCTGCTCGGTAGTGGTCCTCCTGAAAGCCGTAGGTGCGCATGTCCCTGAACAGGATGTCGATGCTCAGCTCGGGCCTGAGCGCCTTGAGCGCCAGGGCGTTCTTCACTGCCTGGCCACAGCACACGCGGGCGCAGTAGTTGTGGTCGGCGTTGCGGCAGCCCACGCACTGGATCATCACCAGGCTCTGGGCCTGCTGCAGCTCCGGCGCCCCGTCGGCCAGGCGCTGCTCCAGCTCGAGCTGGGTCAGCACCCGGGGATCCTCGCCGTACAGGTACTCGTGGGGTCTGTACTCGTCGGCGCCCGTGGCCAGGATGGCCGCGCCGTGCTCGATCACCTGCTCGCCGCTCTCGTGCAGGACCGTGGATACCCAGTTGCCGATGTAGCCGGTGACCTGGCGCAGCGTGGCCTGGTGGTACACGCGGATCAACTTGTGCTGGTAGACCTTGCGGATCAGGCCCTGCAGGTAGGCCTGCACGTCGAGACCCTCGAGAGTGCGGTGCAGCCGTCGCGCCATGCCACCCAGGTCTTTTTCCTTCTCGACCAGGTGCACCTCGAAGCCCTGCTCGGCCAGACCCAGCGCCGCGGTCATCCCTGCCACGCCGCCGCCCACCACCAGGGTGGCCTTGTTCACCGGCAGGTCGAACTCCTGCAGGGCCTCGAGGCCGCTGGCGCGGGCCACGGACATGCGCACGATGTCCATGGCCTTCTGCGTGGCCTCCTCCTTTTGCTTGGAGTGCACCCACGAGCAGTGCTCGCGGATGTTGGCCATGTCGAAGAAATACTGGTTGATGCCGCCCTCGCGCAGGGTGTCGCGAAACAGCGGCTCGTGGGTCTTGGGCGTGCAGGCGGCCACGCACACGCGATTGAGCTTCTTCTCGCGAATGGTCTTCGAGATCTGCTCGGCGGCGTCGGTGGAGCAGATGAACAGCCCCTCCTCGGCGTGCACCACGTGGTCGAGGCCCTTGGCGTACTCGACCACCGAGGGCACGTTGACCACGCGGCCGATGTTGGCGCCGCAGTGACAGGCGAACACCCCGACCCGCGGTTCCTCCTCGCTGACGTCGCGCTCGGGCGGGTAGATGCGCTCCTTGGCCAGCTTGCCGCGGCGGTAGCCAAGCAGCTCGCCGACCAGCGCATGGGTGCCGCTGGCGGTCATCACCGACTCGGGGATGTCCATGGGGCCGCAAAAGGCGCCGCTCACGAACACGCCCGGACGCGAGGTGGCGATGGGGTTGGTGGGCGGGGTCTGGCAAAAGCCATGGGCGTCGAGCGCGATGCCGAAGCGGTCGGCGATGGCACGCGCGTCGCGCGGCGGAATCAGGCCCACGCCCAGCACCACCAGGTCGAAGGTGTCTTCCTTCACGCCGACGTCGTCGGTGGCGTAGCGAATGGTGACGTTGTGGGTGTCGGGGTCCTCGCCGCTGACCGCGACGTAGCTGCGCACGAAGGTCACCCCGCTGAGCTTCTCGGCGCGCTGGTAGAAGCGCTCGAAGTCCTTGCCGTAGGAGCGGATGTCGTTGTGGAAGATCGTCGCCTCGGCGTCGGCGTCGTGGTCCTTGGTCAGGATCACCTGCTTCTGGATGTAAGAGCAGCACACCGACGAGCAGTAGCTGTTCGCGCCCTCGAGGATCTGGCGCGAGCCCACGCAGTGTATCCAGGCGATCTTGTGCGGGTGCTTCTTGTCCGAGGGCCTGAGGATCTCGCCCTCGTGAGGCCCCGTGGCGCACAGCAGGCGCTCGAAGTCGAGGCTGGTGACGACGTTGGGATAGGTCCCGTAGCCGTAGTCACCGCGCGCCGCCGGATCGAAGGTCGAGATGCCCGGCGACAGCACGATGGCGCCGACCTTGAGGGTTCGTTTCTCGGGCTTCTGGTGCAGGTCGATCGCGTTGTTCTTGCAGGCGCCGACGCAGATCGAGCACTTCTCGTCCTGCAGGTACAGGCACTTGTCGTCGATGTAGGGCACCAGGGGCACGGCCTGCGAGAAGTAGATGTGCACGGCCTTGTTGTCGCCCAGGTTCTGGTTGAAGGGATCCGGGATCTTGACCGGGCAGTACTCGACGCAGACCGTGCAGCCCGTGCACAGGTCCTCGTTGACGTAGCGGGGCTTCTTGGTCAGCGAGACCTCGAAGTCGCCGGCCTGGCCCGCGACGCTGTCGACCTCGGTGTAGGTCAGGATCTCGATGTTGGGGTGGCGGTCGCACTCGATGAACTTGGGTGACTCGATGCACATCGAGCAGTCGTTGGTGGGGAAGGTCTTGTCGAGCTGCGCCATCTTGCCGCCGATGGTGGGCGCCTTCTCGACCAAGAAGACCTTGAAGCCGGCGGTGGCGAGATCCAGCGCGGCCTGGATGCCGCTGATGCCGCCGCCGACCACCAGCACGTCGCCGAAGTTCTGCTGGGCCTCGCTCATGGGCGGACCTCCAGCGCGGCCTGCAGCACTTCGGTGATGTCCTGGATCTGCAGCGGGTCGTCCTCGGCGAGAGACAGCCGGGCCTCCTCGAACATGCTGATGCAGTAGGGGCAGCTGGTGACCAGCACCTCGGCACCGACCTGCTTGGCCTGGGCGATGCGCAGGTTCGAGAAGCGCTCCTGTTTGGGAGTCTCCATCCAGATGCGCCCGCCACCGCCGCCGCAGCACAGGCTGTTCTCGTGGTGGTCGCGCATCTCCCGGCGCTGCAGCCCCGGCACCGCGTCGAGCACCGCGCGCGGCGCATCGAACACCTTGTTGTGCCGGCCCAGGTAGCAAGGGTCGTGGTAGGTGACGGTGCGCGGGAACTCCCCGGCGAGCTTGAGCCGGCCGCTGGCCAGCAGCTCGGCCAGCAGCTCGGTCATGTGCACGACCTCGAAGTGCACCATGAACTCGGGGTACTCGTTCTTGAAGGTGTGCAGGCAGTGCGGCGACGAGACCAGGATCTTCTTCACCCCGCGGTCGATGAAGGTCTTGATGTTGTCCTTGGCCAGGTTCCTGAACACCGCCTCGTTGCCTGTCTTGCGGATGCTCTCGCCGCAGCAGTTCTCCTGGTTGCCGAGGATGCCGAAGGACACCCCGGCCTTGTGCAGCAGCTCGACGGTGGCCCGGGCCACTTTGCGCATGCGCGGGTCGTAGCTGTAATAGCAGCCGACGAAGTACAGCAGCTCCATGTCGTCGGTAAAGGGCTTGACGTCCAGACCCGCGGCCCAGGCGTCGCGCTGCTCGCGCTCCTCGTTCAACGGGTTGCCCTGGGTGCCCAGGCTGGCGGCGGCGCTGCGCACCCCGCGGGCGCTGCCCGGGAACACGTCGTACTCGGCGGCGACCCGGCGGATGGCGACCCCGACCTCGATCTGCTCGACGCCACGCGGGCATTGCGCCGGGCAGGTACCGCAGGTGGTGCAGCGCCAGACATCCTCGAGTTCGATCTCGGCCAGGCCGTAGCTGGCCTCGCGCACGATGCGGCGGATGCTGAAGTCGCGCACGCGGTTCCAGGGGCAGACCACGTCGCACTTGCCACACTGGTAGCAGTACTTGAAAGCCTCGCCGCCGGCCTTGCGGATCTCCTGGGTGATCTCAGCGAGAGGGGCAACAGTCTCCAAGTTCTTCACCAGCTCCCTTGCGGTTCGAATCAACCAGGCGCAGGCGATTGCAGGCTGCACCCGTTGCACGTGGCTCGGGGTCCTGTCACCTCACCTCCCCCACCGTGCTCGTCCCTGCGCGCGGCGGGGGGCCCCCTGCTCGGCGCCACCCCTCGCGTCCGGGGCAGCACCGACGAGCATTCCCACGCTACTTCTTGTTCATGCGCTTCATGGCGTCGCGCACGGTGTCCCAGCCATGCTTGTTGGCCAGGGCTTCGAGGCCCACGTCGACGTCCTCGGGGGCCTCGTCGTGCACGACCTCCTCCTCGCGCTCCTCGTAGATCAGGGCTTCGGCCAGGCACCACTGCACGCACATGGGTGTGTCCAGGGAGGGATCGCTCTCGCACATGTCGCACTTGAGGGGCAGGTCCGAGTCGGGCTCCTTGAACAGGTCCCGCGACGGACACGAGGCCCGGCAGAACGCGCACTCGCCGTACTTCTTGCCGTCGATGGTGTACTGGTCGCGCCCCGCGCACTCGGCCGCCGTGTACTCGCCGGCGTAGACCGGGATGTAGATGTCGGCCAGGGGGTCGCGCACCACCCGGATGCGCGAGCGCGCCGGGTTGTTGCAGCTGTAGGCCGGCGACGCGTGCATGGACGAGCAGATCACCTCGCAGGCCTGGCAACCGTTGCACTTGTCGACGTCGATCTTGATGGTCTTGATCGTCTTCTTGGTCTTTTGGGACTTCACGACGCGCTGCCCTCGTCCTCTTTGAGGATGCCCCGCTGCAAGAAGTCCTTGGCCACGTAGTCCAGGTCCAGCTCGTGGAGCGTCTTGCGGGTGGGGATGCCCTCGAGGTTCCAGCCCTTGAAGGTGTAGTACGCGTCGAGCAGCTTCTGCTCGAGTTCGGGGAAGCGCCGCTTCCAGTGGTCCTCGGGCGGCGCCTCGTCGACACGTCGCATGCCCAGGCGGATGTTGTTGGCGCGCACCAGGTTGCGGTTGCGCCGGGTCAGGTGCACCAGCGCGTCCTCGTCGAGGTCGAGGCCAGCACCCGACGAGATCAGGGCCGGCAGGTTGTGGATGTGAAAGGGCGGCTTGAGCGGAAACGACGACAGGCCCGCGCACATGCCGGTGCTGTCATCGATGTAGTGCATCTGCTCCTGCCAGTTGACGATCTCGGAGCTGGTCTGCGCATCGGGGTAGTTGGGGATGGAGAACTCTCCACGGTTCTCCCAGTCCTCGAACCACTTCTTGAACCGCTCGTCGGGCACCTGCGGCCAGTTTGCGGTGAAGGCCTCGCGCTCGGCGCGGGTGTCGAAGGGTGCTTGCGGAAAGTTGCCCTCGATCTGCGTGATGTTGATCTTCTCGCCCGTCGAGTACATCAGGAAGTACATGGGGTTGAGCATGCCCAGCTTGAGCGGCAGCTGCTCGGTCTTCTTGATGTTGTTGTGGGCGTAGACCTCGGCGCCCTTGCCTATCTTCTGCCCCGCCCAGTAGGTGCCGTCGGCGAGCACGTCGCCGATGCCCTCGCGGTGCACGATCTTGTCGAGCAGCCAGTAAAAGGCGCCCTCGTTGTCCAGGGGCATGCCCGGGAAGTCGTCGCGGGTCAGGATGTTGGCCTCGAGCAGCTCCAGCGCGTAGGCCATGGTCTGCGGCGCGCTGAAGGCGTCGACGCCGTGCTCGGTGGCCTTCTGGGCCATGCGCATGCCGAAGTTCAGGTCCGACATGGCGCCCATGGTGTAGGTGAGCTTGCTGAAGCACTTCATCATGTACGAGCACATGCGCGTGTCGACGGAGATGGCAGCGCCGCACTTCATGGGGCAGTTGTGGCAACTCAGGAGTCGCGTGCGCATCTTCTCCATCGTGCCCGTCCAGGCTTGCTGGATCTCATCTGTCCAGAAACCCTTGCGGCGATGGCGGGCGTTGCCCCAGGCGAAGTTCTCGGTGTGCCACTTCTCGTCGTGGATCGCCATCTCCTGGGGCGAGCCGAGCCCGGCCAGGATGGGCATGACGCCGGGGATGGGCTTGTCGTTGCGATCCTTGATAAAGGCCAGCGCCTCGTTGCACAGCTTCATGAACTCGGCCGGACGCGCGATGTTGATGTCCTTGCTGCCCTTGACCGCGATGGCCTTGAGCTTCTTGTCGCCCATGACCGCGCCGAGGCCGAGGCGGCTGGCGCTGGAGCGGCCCTGCTCGATGCTGGCGAAGAACACCCGGTTCTCGCCGGCGAGGCCTATCGAGGCCACCGCGGCGTTGGGCTCTTCGAGCTCCTGGCGGATCAGCTCCGCGGTCTCCATGGTGCCCAGTCCGCGCAGCCGGGACGCATCGCGAAGCTCGACCTTGTCGTCGTGTATCCACAGGTAGACCATCTCGGGCGAGCGGCCGCGCAGGATGATCTTGTCGTAGCCCGCATGCTTGAGCTCGGGGCCGAAGAAGCCGCCCATCATCGAGAAGGCGAACAGCCGCGTCTGCGGCGAGATGGCGGACACGATGGTGCGGTTGCAGCCTGGGGCGGGCGTGCCGGCGAGCAGGCCGGTGCCGAAGATGAGCAGGTTGTCCGGCGAGAAGGGCTCGGTCTCGGGCGGCACGCGGTCCCACATCAACTTGGCGTTGGTGCCCAGGCCGCCCAGGTGCAGCGCGGTGAGGCGCGGGTCCGTGGGCACCCGCTCGATGTTGCCGCGGCTGAGGTCGACCTCGAGATTGAACCCTGTCTCGGCGTAGCGCATGTCTCCACCTGTCGGAGATTCACCGTGCCTCGGCACGGCCTGTTTTCGCCCTCGAACGATTGTCGACCGTACGTTCGTTCGGTATTTTTCGGGCTTGGCTGGCCTTTGTCAAGGAGAAGCCGGGCGAGGGATGCTGCGTCGACACAAGGTGCGCACGGCGGGCGCAGGGAGGTGGACTGCGGGTGGAGCAGAACCAGGTTCAGGCTGGCCAGGGAGCGATCAGGGCGCGGTCCCGCCGGTGCCTGGCGCTTTTTGCGGAGTGCATGCCGGCAGTGGCGCCGGCCCGTCGTCCCTACCTCGCGCAGGTGAGGTGCCGCCCACCATCGATCATCAGGGTCTCGCCGGTGACCCAGCCCGATCGTTCCGATGCGAAGGTCAGGATGGCCTCGGCGATCTCCTCGGCGGTGCCGACGCGGCCCATCGGGTGGGTGGTCTTGGAGTGCTCGAGGAACGCGGCGTAGGCAGTCTCGTCCATGCCGCCGGCGCGGTGCAGGTTGGTCACCACCACTCCGGGGTTGACCGCATTGACGCGCACGCCCGCGGGCGCCAGCTCGATGGCGACGCAGCGGGTGAGCTGGTCGAGCGCGGCCTTGCTGACGCAGTACGCGAGCAGGTTGGGGAAAACCCGCGCGCTGGCCACCGAGGACACGTTGACCACGCTGCCGCGCGTCCGCTTCAGGTGCGGCACCGCGCACTGCAGCAGGTGATAGACCGCCTCGAGGTTGAGCTGCAGCTGCGCGGTCCAGTCCTCGGGTCGGGTGGTCTCGATCGAGCCGCCGCGCAGCATGCCCGCCGCGTTGACGACGATGTCCAGCCGGCCGCACTGGGTTGCGGCGGTGTCGACCACGCGCTCGCAGTGCGCGCGCTGCCTCAGATCGGCCGCCACCACCACCGCGGCCTGCCCCATCGCCTCCGCCACCTGCTGCAGCCTGGCCTCGTCGCGCGCCACCAGGACAACCCGGGCGCCCTCGGCCGCAAAGCGCTCGGCCGTGGCTCTGCCAATGCCGCTCGAGGCGCCGGTCACCAGCGCCACCTTGTCGCGCAACATCTCCATGTCACTTCTCCTTTTTACGTGCCCGGACGCTGCCATCGATGAAGCAGACTGTGGTTTTCCCGACAGGTCCTAGCGGGCGAAGGTGGACAGATACAGACTCTCGACCTGCTGCCTGGCCCAGGGAGTCCTGCGCAGGAACTTGAGGCTGGATTTCACCGAGGGCTCATGCCTGAACGCGTTGATTCGAACGCGATCGCCGAGCACCTCCCAGCCGAAATGATCGACCAGTCTGGTCAGCACCTGCTCCAGCGTGATCCCGTGCAAGGGGTTGTTCGGTTGCTCCGTCGCCATGCCAGGATTGTAGACGCCTGTTTTACGCCGGGGCACAGAATTTCCCGCGAGCGGCCCTGGCGACTGCGCTACATGCCTTCGTACAGGTCACCGGCGGCCCAGTCGTAGGTGTCCGAGGTCGATCGACCCGAGCCACCGCTCACCACCGAGCTCGGCCCATTGGCGATGTTGCCGCTGCCGCCCGCGACGGCTGAATAGGTCGATCTGGCTTCATTCTGGTCTCCCCCCAGGACCGCGGAGCTCTCGGCGGAGGCAAGGTTGTCATACCCGCCGACGACCACGGCACGTTCACCCCGGGCGTCGTTGTTATTGCCGCCGACCACCACCGCCGCGAGTCCATAGCCGCTGTCGTTGGGCCCGCTCTTGTTGCGGTACCCGCCGACGATGGCGCTGTCGATGCCGTAGGTGATGTTACCGTAACCCGAGCTCGCTCCCCCTCCGGCCAGGATGGCCGAGGAGCTCCCGAGGGCTCGGTTCCAGCGGCCACTGACGACCACGGAGTGCTGCGCCTCGGCTTTGTTGTGCGAACCACCCAACACCGCGGAGGAGGTCCCGGAAGCTTCGTTCGCCTCCCCGCCGCCCAGCAACGCGAAGCGGCCCGAGCCAACGTTCTGGTATCCCGCCAGCACGACGCTGCCCTCGCCCACCGTGCGGTCGAAGCCAATTCCCGAGCCGGCCAGGTTGTCCCGGCCGCCCACGACCACGCTGTAATCCGCCCAGGCCTGGTTGCCCATGTAAGCCTGATCAGAACCCCCTCCCAGCACCGCCGAGGTGGCGCCGCTGGCGCGGTTGTTGCGGCCACCTGCCACCACGCTCCCCGCACCGCTGCCCACGTTCCACATGCCGCCGAGGACCACCGCCACCTGTTCCGTCGCGGAGTTGGCGTAGCCTCCGAGCACCGAGCAGGAGGCGTCGCGGATGCTGTTCAGCTGTCCGCCGACGATGCCGCCATTGGACGTGTAGTTGTGCTTGGGGCCGACGACCAGGTTGTGGCTGCCGCTCTTGTCCGAGGCGCCCTGGCCGTCCGCGCTGACCCGCGCCTCGTCGTAGCCGAGGATCAAGTTGCCGGTGCCGTTGGCGCCGCCGATGGTGCTGCCCAGGTTGTTGACGATCTGCACGTTGACGCCCTCGAAGCGCAGGGTGTTGCCGAGCACGCGCAGGCTGTCGGTCTTGGTCTCCACGGCCACGACGCGCTGGTCCAGGTGGTGCACGCTGTCACTGGTGGCGTAGCCCGCCAGCTCGGCCGCGCCGACCGGATCGGCGGGCAGCGCGGCGATGGCGTCGGTGACGGTGCCTATCTCGACCGCGTGGGTGCCCAGCGTCGCGCTGTGGTCGACCAGGGTGGCGCTGTGCCCGGCCACCTGGCCCTCCAGTGCGGCGATGCGCGCCAGCAGAGCATCCACCGCGCCCTGCAGGTTGTCCGCGGCCAGCCCGCTGCCGCTGTTGTCATAACCCACCTCGGTGGCCACCGGCAGAGCTCCGCCGCTGGCCAGCTCGGCCGCGCTCAGCCCCTCGAGCGTGTCGGCGTCGCCGGCATGCAGGGCGTAGGGCACGCTGCCCAGCGGCAGGCGCGGCAGCAGCACCTGGCTGCCCACCGTGACCTGCAGCCAGTGATCGCTGCCGTCGAGGAAGGTATCGAGATCACCGGCGCTGTTGAGCGGCACCTCGAAGTGGCCGTCCTGCACGCTCACACTGTCGTGTCGCTCGCTCCACAGCGCAGTGCCTCCGCTGTTCTGGTCGAACAGCTCGAACAGCAGGTCCGCGCTCATGCTGGCCGGTGCCCCGCCGTCGGTGAGGTAGCCGGTGTAGTACAGGTGCTGCGGAACCGCGGCGCGGACTCCACTGCTGATCAGCGCAGCTGCGAGCACGGTCGAGAGCAGGGCGATGCGAGAGTACATGGTGAGTCCCCTATTCATGGGCCAGGCCGAGGTGATCGAGGTGCAGGTCGCCGCCGCCACTGCTCGCCGGTGCAGCGCCACTGCGCAGCGTGCCGCGCAGGTGCAGGCTGCCCCCGCTGGTGCTGCCGGAGACCGGCGCCAGCATCGCGGCCCCGCGAAGCTGCAGGTTCGCGCCAGCATCGGAAGCGGTGGCGTCCGGCGGTGAGGACGCGTCCGGGAGCAGGCGATCCGGGCTCAGCGCCGCATCGACAATTCCGGCGTCCTGGTCAGGCGGGCACACGCAGCGCGACCAGCCGGTCAGGTCGTCGAGGCAGCGTTGCTCCCCCCCCTGGGTCGATTCCAGACAGCTGCAGGCACGGGTCGCCCCCTGTTCACAAACTGACGCGGGGGCTGGCTGGTCCGGACAGCCGAGCGCACTCAGCAGCGCGCCCAGGAGTCCAACGGTTACGAAAATACTAATATTTTTCATATACATAAGTCTGCTTGTTGCACCTTTGCGGCAGCAAAACAAGGT
>JBDRCO010000010.1:0-2148 GCA_043821645.1 Pseudomonadota bacterium
AGGAACAAGTATGCGGCACCCCAGTAGTCGTTCGCCCCTCCCACCGCCAGCATCAGGTCATCGAGACCATCCTGGTCCATGTCCCCAGCGTAGTCGAGATCATCTCTGACGGATCTTCCCCCCATCGACGGTATTAAATCACCAGAAAATGTAGTGTCTGACGGCATTCAGCCATTTCATGACTGTTGTCACTAAAAGACTCGTAAAGTCTGTTGCCAAATCCTACCGGCAGCATACAATGCCGCATGTTCATCAAACGAAACAGTTCATCCCGCGGCAACAGCACCTACAATTCGGTCCTCCTCGTGCAGGGCGAGCGGGTGCCGGTTCCTCGTGGGCCGGGACGCCCCCGCAAGGGCGAGGCACGTCAGACCAAGGTCGTCCATCGCACTCTGGCCAACCTCTCCAAGCTCCCAGAGGCGCTCGTGGCGATCATCGAGCGGTTCTGCGTCGCCGAGAGGACCGGGCAACCACTGGACCAGTTCGTTTCGGACGCCGAGCCTGTCATAGGGTCTGCCTTCGGGCCGCTGGCGGCGCTGTTCATGCTGGCGCGTCACCTGAAGATCGACCAGGCTCTGGGGCCCGGGCGAAAAGCAGGCTTGGCGCTCTTCTTGGTGCTTGCCCGCATTGCGCATCAGGGGTCACGACTGTCGGCGGTGCGCTGGGCCAAGGACCAAGCTGTGCATGAGGTGCTTGGACTGAAGCCTTTCAACGAGGACCATCTGTACGAGGCTCTCGACTGGTTGGCAGCCAACCAGGAGCGGATCGAGCGGGAACTGGCGCCACGACCAGAGCCGGGCGCCGTGTTCCTGTACGACGTGACCTCCTCCTACCTGGAGGGGCAGAAGAACGAACTGGCTGCTCCCGGCTACAACCGGGATGGCAAGCGGTACAAGAAGCAGATCGTGGCCGGACTGCTCACCGATGTCCAGGGGGAGCCGGTAGCGATCCGGGTCTATGAGGGCAACACCTCCGATCCCGATACCGTTGAGGACCAGATACGGAAGCTGGCTGAACAGCTTGGCGCCAGGGAAGTCGTGCTCGTCGGGGACCGGGGCATGATCAAGGCGAACGGACGGGAGCTCCTGGCCCAGGAGGGCTTCCGATACATCACGTCCCTGACCGACCCGGAGATCCGCAAGGCCCTGGCGACGGGCATCCTGCAGCTGGGGCTGTTCGATGAGCAGGTGACCGAAGTCTCCGACACAAACCGACGATACATCCTACGACGCAACCCGGCGATGACGAAGCGGGCGCGTAGTCGCCGCGCTGATCAGCTCGCCCGCGTGCAGACCAAGGTCGACGCCAGGAACGTGAAGGTGGCGACCAGCACCAGGGCCGATCCGCAGGTCTCCCTACGCGAGGCCAACAAGTGGCTCAAGGCCTACAAACTGCACTTCTACGTCACCGCCGAACTGCATGATCGCGCCGTGCGCCTCGTGGTAGACGAACAGGCTCGCAAGCAGCGTGAGTGCCTCGACGGCTGCTACGTCGTCGTCACGGACCTGCCGGCCACGGCCGCCGACGCCCAGACCGTCTGGGACCGCTACGGTGACCTCCAGCGCGTTGAGCGTGACATCCGCACGATGAAGACCACGCTGCTGGAACTGCGGCCTATCTTCCTCCGTAATGCCGACCGGACCCGCGGTCACGCCTTTGTCACCATGCTCGCGCTGAAGATCTGCCGAGAGCTGGAACGACGCGTGGCACCCCTCGGGTTGACCTGTGAGGATGCCCTGGACCGCTTGGCCGGTGTCCGGCTCGTATCGCTGGCCGATCCCGCACTGGGACTGTGGCGGCTGCCCACTCGATGGACAGCGGCCCAACAGGAGCTCCTGGACGTGCTTCCCTGTCTGCCTCCTCCGAGGTTGTCTCTACACCCTGCTGGGGGGACTGTTCGTAACTGACTGTTCTATGCTGGGTTTGGGGATCGGGAGGGATGGGCCCATGGAGGAAGATCCGTCTGATCCCTCGGCACCATCGGCGCTGGCTCCACCTCCCGCTGCACCCCCCTGGGCTGGACCCGCGTAATCCACCGCATGGCGCAGTTCGCAGAGCGCTTCCCCAACCCGTAGATTGTCGCGACGCTGTCGCGACAATTGAGCTGGAGCCACTTCGTCGAGCTCATCCCAGTGGAAGATCCCCTGG
>JBDRCO010000011.1:0-3883 GCA_043821645.1 Pseudomonadota bacterium
CCGGGGACGTGTCTGGCGTGTCGCTGCGAGGCGGCGCTGCACGACCAGTTCACGCAGATTCATCAGTGGCAGTCGGTGACCGGCTTCGACGACCCGGACTCGCTCGGGCTGTACCTGTCGCGGCAGACGGTGCGACAGGGCGTGGAGATGCGCGGGGGGATGCTCAGGAAAGCGCTGCGCGAGCGCGACGAGGCTTGCAATCATGCCAACGCGCTCGCTCGCGCGCTCGAAGACGAACTCGACCAGTGCGACTGCCGGAAGTCGCACATCTGCGACGTTTGTGCGCGAGCGATTGACGTCCTACTGCCGTGGCGGCGATGGTCGCGCGCCAAACTGGTGGCCGCCAAGCGCGGCGGGAGGTGAGCGATGGGGAAGCGAGTTTGGGTTGTGGCCATACCCATCTGGGCGACCGCTACGGCGCTGGTGATCGCAGATAGCGAGGAAGAGGCAATCGCGCAGTTCGAGATGCCCTCTATCTGCCACCAGTGCTCCGATCACATCGAACTCGGCGACTTCGATGTGTTAAAAGCTGAAGCGCACGAAGACCGCGATGCGGACTGGACCGAAGCGCTCAATGCAGATGACTTCGATGACGATGACGATGACTTCGATGACGATGACGACGAATGAAGATGGCCGCCAAGCGCGGCGGGAGGTGACCATGGACATCGGCGAGAGACTGCGCGCCTCCATCGCCGCTGGCACCCCGGCAGACCTCGAACTGCAGCGGGCGGCCCTGGACTGGATCACGATGCTCGATCGCATGTGCCAGCGGCAGAGCGATGACGCGCGGCAGCGCCGACTCCAGGGTGACCGCGCCCGCGGCGAGGCGGCCCGGGCCCGGGCACGGGAGGAGATGGCAGAGTGGCGAGATGAGGCGCGGCGGCTGAATGACGTCAGGCGTGAGTGCGATGAGGCCCTCGCCGAGGTGCGCCGCCTCCGTGCCGCCGTCGACGCCTGCGCCCGCGGCGAGGTGGCCCGGGTGCGGGAGGAGGTGGCAGAGTGGCAAGATGAAGCGCGGCGGCAGTACGACGTCAGGCGCGAGCGCGACGAGGCCCTCGCCGAGGTGCGCCGCCTCCGTGCCGCCGTCGACGCCTGCGTCGCGGCTGAGGCCGAGACATCGCCGCGGTGGTACTTGCCGTGCAAGAACTGCGGCCAGGTGCAGCACCTGGCCGAGGACGACGACCGCGACCTCGTGCTGTGCGCCAGCTGTCGCAAGGATGTCGAGGCCCGGGTCAAGGAGATGAAGGGCGTCGTGGACTGCCTCGTTTTGGCGGTTGCGCGGGAGCAGACGAGATGAACGAGATCAAGCGCCATCTGTTCGAGACCATGCTGCAGACCGGCATCGTTCTGCTGACCTTCCTCGACTCCGTCGACGCCACCGAGGTGCCCGACGAGGTCTGGCTCGAGGACATGGGCTCGGTCAAGGTCGGCCGGCTGAAGTACAGCTACGGCTACCAGGTCGACGACTTCGACTTCGACGCCGTCGGCGTCCGCGCCACTTTGAGCTTCGGCGCCAGGGCCTGCTGGACGTTCGTTCCGTGGGAGGCCGTGGTCGGGATCGAGCAGCTCGGCCTCGGGTCGATCTTCCTGCAGGAGGCGCCGCATCAAGTTCCCGTCAAGTGCCCGGAGACGAAGAGGCCCGGCGGCTTGCGCGTGGTCTCCGACGACGAGGGGGGCGAGTGAGCACGATAGACCACCGCGCCGAGTTCGCCGAGTGCGAGACCCTGTTGGTGCGCCTCGCCTGCATCGTCTACGAGGCCCAGGCGCTGACGGTCTCCGAGCTGGGCGAGCAGTTCGGCGTCGGCGCGGGGTTGCTGCGCGACCGGGCGGCCAGGATGTCCGAGGGCGATCGGCGGCTGGCGCACCGCGTCTCGGTTGACACCGTGTCCAGGTCGGTGCAGAGAGGGGCTCTAGCCCGCGTGGCGGGCGCAGCAGCGGCGGTCGTGCCGGCCTGGCGGAGATACCGCGACGGAGCGAACGCCCAGAGGCGGGCGGCGCTCGACGAGGTCGTCGAGGAGCTGGCCGACCTGCTCGAGGAGACGGACATGTTCGTGTGCGCGGAATGCGGGAGCGAGAACGTCGAGATCAAGGCCTGGGTCAAGCCCAACGCGGGCGACGGCGACGGCCTCGGGGAGGTGGTTCGCTATTGCGACGAGGACGACAACGCCGGCAGCGACTACTGCGCGGACTGCGACGACTTCGTCGACGTGGTCAACGACTCCGAGGACGACGACGAGGACGAGGACGAGGACGAGGACGAATGACCATCCGCATCGGCAGCCTCTTCTCGGGCATCGGCGCGCTCGACTTCGCGGCGCAGGCCTGCTTCGACGGCCGCGTCGTCTGGCACTGCGAGGCCGACTCCTACTGCGCCCGGGTGCTCGAGAGGAGGTGGCCCGATGTGCCGTGGTACCCCGATGTGCGGCAGCTCGAAGGGCGCGTCCTCGAGCCCGTCGATGTGCTGGTGGGCGGGTTCCCTTGTACTGATCTGTCCACCGCCGGCAAGGGCGCCGGGCTGACCGGCAAGCACAGCGGCTTGTACTTCGAGATGCTGCGCCTGGTCGGCGAATTGAAGCCGCAGCACGTGGTCATCGAGAACGTGCAGAAGTTGTTCTTCACGTACCAGCCCCTGCTCGATGAGCACTTCGCCGCGCTGGGCTATGGGTTGGCCTGGATGTACACCTCGGCGGCCAACGTCGGGGCCGGGCACTGGCGGCGTCGCGTGTTCGTGGTAGGGGAACGGGGCGCCGCGCCGCGGGGGCAGATGATGAAGCCGGTTGGCCGCGACTTCACGACGTGGCCGGGCTACAACGGCGGGGGGCGCAGCTGGCCGACGCCGACCGCGGGGGACGCCAAGGCCTCGGGCAGCCGCAGCCTGTCGTCGAGCAAGGCCCACGCCGGGACCAGTCTCACCGATGCGGTACGGGTCGATCGGACGGTCTCGGGTGTCCGTCCCTGGTCGACTCCAACCGTCGCCATGGCCACCAACGGGGACTGCCCTTCTGAGCGGCGTCGGCGGAGCCCTGGGCTGCACGCGCAGGCGGCGATGGCGCAGGAAGTGCGGCCCTGGCCGACGCCGAACGCGCGGGACCAGCGCAGCGGCAAGGGCGGCGCGGAGGCCCCCTTCAACCGACGACGCGTCGGCAGCCTCCAGCTCACCGAGGTCGTCGGCGGCTGCCTCAACCCGGCCTGGGTCGAGCACCTGATGGGCCTGCCCGAGGGCTGGACCGACCTCGATGTCCCCACGCAGGCCATGGTCGTGCTGCCGGAATGGCCCGCCTGGGGGGGCGAGGAGCAGCGCCCATGGGAGCCTCCGCGGCTGGTGGCTCCGCGCAGCCTGGTGCACCGCAGGGCGCGGCTGAAGGCCCTCGGCAACGCCGTTGTCCCCGAGGCCGCTGCGGACGCTATCTCGCGCGCGCTGTCGTGATCTCGGTCGTGATCAGGTAGCCGCCCAGCAGGCCGATGATCAGCCCGACGCCACTCCAGACCCACTTCTGGGTGGTCGGCGGTGGCGACGGCAGCACAGCTGGCGGTCGCGCAGCCGTCTCACAAGCGATCAGGCGCGTGCGCAGCCGCACAATCTCACTCTCGTCTGCCCGGTGGCGGCGGTCGGCCGCTTCGGCGAGGAAGGGCGCGCTGGTGCGGAACTGCAGCAGCTCCTGCAGCGCGTCCTCGCCGAGCAGGTAGCCGCCACAAGGTGTCGGTGTCCCGGCGTCAAGGCAGACGGTCGTCGAGCACGGAACGCCCAGGGGGCTGCGGTTGCCGCACTGCGCCGCCGCTGTCGACGAGAGCAGCGAGAGCGTCACCATGAGCGTGACGAATCGCATCGGTCGCCTCCTTCTCCGCCGCCGCCGCCGCGGCCCGTTCGGCCTCGATGGCC
>JBDRCO010000012.1:0-17468 GCA_043821645.1 Pseudomonadota bacterium
GGTCGCAGGCGCCGCCGGAGACGCGGCACACCGTGGTCGAGTCGAGGACGTCGGCGGGGCAGTCCACGTCGACGCCGTTGCAGGGCTCGGCGGGGTCGCAGGCGCCGCCGGAGACGCGGCACACGGTGGTCGCGTCGCGCAGGTCGGCGGGGCAGTCCACGTCGACGCCGTTGCAGGTCTCGGCCGGGTCGCAGGCACCGCCGGAGACGCGGCACACGGTGGTCGAGTCGAGGACGTCGGCGGGGCAGTCCACGTCGACGCCGTTGCAGGTCTCGGCCGGGTCGCAGGCGCCGCCGGAGACGTGGCACACGGTGGTCGAGTCGAGGACGTCGGCGGGGCAGGCGCCGGCGGCACCGGTGCAGACCTCGGCCAGGTCGCAGTCGCCGGCCGCGGCGCGGCACTCGGTGTCGACGGCGACCAAGGTGCAGCTCGTCGTGCAGCACGAGGTGGTCAGGCCGTTGGCCGCGCCCTCGTCGCAGTCCTCGCTGCCGTTGACCTCGCCGTCACCACACCAGGCGCAGGGGTTGGCGCTGCCCGGCGAGGGATCGCTGTGCCTGTACTCGGTGGTGACCAGGGGTCCGCCCGCGGCGTCTGGGCAGCGCTGGTTCGAGGTGACGATCGCGTTGCCCAGCGCGTTCTCGTTGATCTGGGGCTGGCCCGGGGTGAGCACGTTCAGCAGGCCCGGGTCGTCGGGGTCGTCGGTGTCGTAGACCAGGGCGTCGACCAGCGAGGTGGCGGTGACCGGCGTGCTGGCGGGGAAGTCGCTGCCGTTGGCCAGGTACAGCGCCACCGCGTCTTGCCCGTTTTGCAGCGTGTTGCCGTTGAACACGATCTGCACGTTGGGCACGCCTGTGTTGCCCAGTACGAAGTAGCCGCTGGCATCCAGGGCGTAGCCGTCGAGATCGGCACCCGAGCCCAGGGGCAGCAGGTTGTAAGACTGGTCGATGGAGCCGTTGTAGGTCACCAGCACCGCGCCGTCGAGGCGCAGGTTGGGCGGGCCGTACAGCTCGACGAACTCGGCATCGTCGAAGCCTGTATTGTCGGCGTCCACCTCGTTGATGACCACGGGGCCGACCGTGGTGAAGCGATTGAACTGCATGACCGCGTACGGAGCCTGGCCGATGTTCCCGAACGACGGCTGGAGGTCACCGTGAAACTCATCCGAGCGGTAGCCGCCGAATGCGTTGAGCAGCGTGGCGAACCAGTCGAAGTGATCGCCCGGGTCCAGCCCCAGCATGGCCAGCGTGAGACCGTCGATCTGCAACAGGGCACAGCCGGCGGCCTGCACGACAGCGAGCGGGGCGATGAGCACGTGCTGGGCACCCGGCGTCAAAGCGTACAGGGAGGCCTCGGCGGGCCCGCCGCTGGGGTTGGTGAAGGCGATGGCAAAGTCGGCGCTGAAACCTGGGGCAAAGGACAGCGGAGCCAGGTTGGGCCCCACCGAGCTACCAAAACCTCCGGCCGAGATGGCGGTGGTGGCCGGTGTGCTGATGTCCGTGAAGAGCAGCGTGTCGCCAAAGCCTCCGCTGACGGCGTCGATGTAGATGACCACGACGTCGTGGTTGACCGGGCCCATGCCGGTGCAGGTGCCGCCAGTCAGGTCCAGGGTCACGCGGCCGAGCACGTCGCTGTCCCAGGCCATGGTCACGGGGACGCCTGCGTCGCCTATCATGCCGCCGAAGCCGTTGTGGACGCCCATGCTCAGGGGAAGCGGCGGCGCAGCCACCTGGGTCGAGATGGAGTCGTCAAAGGTCGAGACGAGCTGGGCCAGGGCTGGCGTGGCGAGCAGGAGCAATCCGCACACGAGCATCAGCTGTCCTGGGCGTCTGCTTGACATGGCCGTCCATCCTCTCTTGCGGGGCGAGGCGCTCCCAACAGGTGTCCCAAGCAAGTGTCCCAAGCTTGTGTCACACGAATGTTCCCCAGCGTGAAGCGCTGCGTGGGAGGTGCTGCTGCCGTCTGACAGCGGGCTCCTGCCTGTGCCACCCAGGAAATCGGTGCCTGGCACTTTTTGGAGGGAGCTGATGCTCTCGGGGCACACCCATGGTGGGCAGATCTGGCCCTTCGGCTACCTGGTGCAGACGGTCTATCCGCTCCTCGCTGGCCGCTACGACGTGCAGGGGATGCCGGTGATCGTGAGCCGCGGGGTAGGAACCTGGGGCCCGCGCATGCGGCTATGGCAGCGGGGTGAGATCGTGAAGGTGACTCTGCGCACGGGGCGGCCCTGAATCAGGTGGCTGGCGCCTTCCTGGCAGCACCTACCGTGCTGCCCCCGATGGGAGATTGGCGAGGAGGCCCTCGCTCAAGGGCGTCGACGCCGGAGTGGTCGAGTCAGCATCCGCGCGCCAAGCATCAGCAGGAGGCCTGCCGGCGTCCGCGGGACCGTCCCCTGGCAGCCGCAGCCTGGCTCGGCAGGCGGCTGGTCACCGCTGCCCGCTGCATCGGTACGCGCCGCGTCCGTACCCGCGCCGGCGTCCGCCGCGCTGTTGCTATCGACGCTGGCCGCATCCACCGCCGTGCCAGCGTCGCTCCCCGCGGCGTCGCTGCCGATCCGATCGGTCCCGGCCGCGTCGACACTCTCCCCGGCATCGATGTCCACGCCGGCGTCAGCGGTCGTCCCCCCGCCGTCCCCGGCCACCCCGGCGTCGGGGCTCACCACCGCCTGTCCCATGGTGATGAGGTACTGCACCAGCAGGTCGCCGCCCTCGCCGTGCGCCCGCGCCGTGGCCCAGGCGCTCGGCGTGGTGGTCTCGCGCCCGGCCAGCTCGAGCTCGCGCAGGTCCTGATCGGGAAGGCCGTCGGCGTCGGTGGGCCCGTCGACCCAGACCGCCCCGTCGTCGATGATGGCGTAGCGCAGCAGGCCGCGCTCACCGCTCTGCAGCCAGGCCACGATGTTGTGAATGGTGCTGCCGTCGCTGACCGAGACGATCGCGGCCTCGCGGGCCAGCGCATCGTCCAGCGGGTCGCCGTAGTCGCCCCAGCTGCCGCCCTGGGGCTTGCTGGCCAGGGCCAGGTTGCCGCCGCGCTCCACCACGGCGATCACCGCGTCGTCGGCGTCGTAGCACAGGGCGATGCCGCCGCCGACCTCGGTGGCGACCTCGGTGGCGGTGTCGAGCTGGCTGCCGTCCCAGCGGTGCGCCTGCACGGTGCCGTCGCGGCCCTGCACCAGGGCGGTGAACTCCGGGGCCGCCGAGCCGAAGGCTCCGGCCAGCCTGGCGTCGCGGAGTGCCGCGGCCGGCGCCACGGCATGAACCCCGTCGACCGTGCTGCCGAGCACGATGGCCAGGTCCGCGCTGGTCTGCGATGCCGCGGCATGGGCGCCGGTGAGCCACAGCACCGCGGTCTGCGTCCCGCTGGCGTCGGCGCGCAGGTTGAAGGCGTAGCCGCCGGGGTCGGCCAGGCTCTGCGCGGCCGACCAGGTGCTGCCGTCGGCCGAGGTCTTGAAGTACAGGCTGGTGCGGGCGAAGGGATTGCCCAGGTCCGCGGCGTCGACCTGGCTCCAGGCCACCAGCCAGCTGCCGTCGTCGCGCTGTGCCAGGGCCACGTCGACGATGCCCGCGGCGCTGGCCACCTCCACCGGGATGGCGAAGCCGTTCGGGTTGCTGTCCGAGGGCCCGGCGAACATCACCACGGTGACTCCGCGCCCCGGGTCCGCGGCGGTGTAGACCAACCCGCCCTCGGGGCTGAGCTCGACGCTGCCCGCGCCGTAGAGGTCCTCGACCAGCACACCCGTGCCGTCGGTCCAGGTGGATGGCGTGGCCGTCTGAGGGGTCTCGATCTCGGTCTGCTCGTACAGCGGCACCAGGACCATGTAGGGCGAGGTGCCGGACTGCCAGTCGATCTTCAGCCCGTCGACCTGGAACTTCTTGGAGAAGCCCACGCCCGCGACCTTGAGGGCGATCTCGTAGATGGAGCTGACCGCGCCCTCGACCCGGCGCACGAAGGGGAAGCGGTCGTCGGTCGAGAAGGTCACCCGCAGCCCCGGGATGCTGGTGTCGTTCTGGGCGCCGAGCTGTATGCCACCGGAGAGCGTGAGCAGGGCCCCCGGCGACACGTACTCGAGCGCGGCCGAGGACAGGAAGTCGAAGCTCTCCGGCGGGTCGGCGGGCTCCTCGTCGCCGAACAGGCTGGTCAGCCGCGGCCTCAGGTCGGTGCTGGTACCGCCGCGGTCGTGCCGGGCCAGCAGGCTGACCCGGCGTATGGTGCCGCCGAGGCCGAGCTTGAACACCGTGTTGAGCTCGGCGCCGAGCTGGCTGGCCACGAACAGGGCCTGGCCGATCACCGGGATGCCCTCGGCCAGCGGTAACAGGTCGACCTTGACCCCGCTGCTGATGAAGCCGCCGATCGAGCGCTGCAGCCGGTACTCGGGGAAGGTCAGCCCGGTGTCGCCGACCACCGCGACGTTGTCGATGCTGCTGGTCACGGTGATGCTGGGCTGGATGGGCTTGACCGGGAAGCCGCGCACGATACCCGGCTTGAGGATGCCCAGCTTGTCGCCGGCCTCGGCGGTGAGCGAGCCGCTGCCGCTGACCATCACGGTGCCAGCGCCACCGTCGACGTCGAACTTGACCTTGCCGGTGGCGGCCAGCCCGATCAGCCCGCCGGCCAGGGACATCAGGCCGCTCTGGGGCCCGTCCTGGGCGTCCTTGAAGGTCACGCCCAGCTCGTAGGTGTAGGTGAGGGTCTGGTCCGGGCGGATGCCGATGGCGCTGCCGAAGGTCCCGCTGGCCTGTATGGGCCCCGCGGGGATCAGGTTGTTGACCGCGTCGCCAAGGTTGTAGGCGTCGATGGTGCCTATCACGTTGAGCATGCTCTGCGCCCACTCAGGCACCGCGGCGCCGCGCAGGATCGGATGGTCGCCGGGGTCGGCGTAGGCCAGGGTGCTCACGCCACCCTGGGCGCTGACCGCCACCACCAGCGGTGCAAACTCGCCGGGAGGGAGTCGCCAAAGTGGCACCTCGGCGTGCCAGGTCGAGCCACTGACCGGCTCCAGGGCGCGCCACTGCAGCACCCGCAGCGGATCGCCAGCTGCGTCCTGACCGGCGCGCACCTGCCTCTGCATGGTTTCCCAGCCCCAGATGTCCAGGTCCCCGAGCACGTGCTCGTGGGTCTGACTGGCTGACACGGTGCCGGGCGCGGCCGAGAAGTAGCGCGGGTACAGCACGTAGAGCGCGGCGATCGGGTCCTCGACCAGCCGGTTCAGGGTGCCGCTGCCCTCGTGCGCATAGGCGTCCACGGGGTAGCTCAGGGTCCGCGCGGTGGCCAGCACGTCGACCGTGGCGGTGAGGTTGCCGGCCGCGTTGTCGGCGTTGAAATCTTCGGGAGAGCCGGACTTGAGCACCCCGGGCAGGAACACGCCAAAGCGGTCCACCGCCACGCTGCCGAGCACCGGCCCGGCGATGGGCTGCAGGTGCAAGGCGGTGCCGCTGAGCGCGGTGGCGTCGAGCGGCGGGGTGAATTTCTTGCGGATCGGGTAGTAGCCGCGCTGCGAGGTGCTCAGCCAGATGCCCTCGGCGCCGTCCTCGCCCACCGCGATGCGGTAGCTACCGTCGGCCGCCGTGGTGTCGCCGCCCAGCGGCTGCTCGAAGCCGTTGAAGGCGTCGATCTCGGCGTCCTCCACCGGGCTGCCGTCGGGGCCGTACAGGTGACCGGCGATCTCCAGGGTCTTGCTGACGCGAACGCGGATCCGGCCCTCCGGGGGGTCGTTGGAGTGGAAGGCCAGGCCGGCGCTCGCGGTCCAGCCCAGCACGTCGATGGTCACGGGCGAGGGCATGGGTGCGCTGATGTTCAGCCGGTCGCCGTGGCTGGCGTACACCCCGGGCTGCACCTCGGCCCGGATGCCGGTTACCGGCTGGTCCCAGTTGTCCTTGATCTCGACGTCCACCTGGATGTTGGTGGCGTAGGGCGGTGGGCTGCCGCCGCCGGCGAAGGTGTCCTGGGGCCCACCGCAGTTGATCCGCACCGGCTGCGACGTCGCGCCCGCGGTGAGGTGGCCGCTGGTCCAGTACCAGACCTCGTTCAGGGCGTCGTAGTTGCCGAAGTAATAGGTACCGCCGCTGCCCATGCCCGGCAGCCAGGTGGTCTCGAAGAAGATCCCGGGCAGAACGTCGTAGACCGTGTAGAAGGCGTCGATGCAGCCGAGGCCGCCCATCGAAAGGTACTCGCTGCCGCTCCAGTAGTAGCAGTCCGAATAGAAGCCGGTCTCGCTCGGCTCGGGCAGGCTGCCGGTGATGCTGCCAACCTCCTCGATGCCCAGGTAGTCATTGCCGGGGGGGGGCATGCCAGGCGCGCCCTGATCGTACACGTCGATGGTGAAGACGTCGTCGGCCTCGAAGATGTTGATCGGGTGGCTGGCCCGGAACTCGTAGTGGCCGGGCCTCAGGTTGTCGATCCGGTACTGGCTGCTGGAGTAGGCGAGGCGGTCGTAATGCACCACCACGTCACTGGCGCCGACCACATCGATCACGGTCTGCGACTTCAGCACGTCCTCGTCGAAGATGCCGAGCCCTAGGTCGGGGTTGAGGTACGAGTGGTTGAAGCTGGGCATGTCGTGCTGGATCGGCATCTCGCGCCGGTACACCTGCTTGACGATGTGCAGCTGCATGTCGAAGGCGTAGCGCGAGCCCAGCGCCAGCGGCGGGCCGACGTGTGCGTGGCTGTCCACGGCGAAGGGCCAGGGTGTGGCCGCCGGCCACGGCTCCCACTGGGTGCGGTGAACCTCCAGGCCGGTGTCCAGGATGCGGTAGTTCCGGTACATGCCAAAGGCGGTGTATGCGGTGGCGCCAGGCGCGCGCAGTCCGTAGACGCCGGGCACCAGGTTGGCGGAGAAGTACCCCTCGGCGTCGGTGGTCACGGTGACGGTCTCGACCCCGGGTGGCAGCTGGTCGGCGTCGCCGTAGGGCACGATCTCGATGTCCACCCCGGCCTTGGGGCGGACGTCGCGGCGCCCCGACAACGAGCTGCTGTTGTTGGCGCCGCCCTCGGCAGCCCACAGGGTCCCGGCCAGCTGCACCGGCAGCACCTCGACGAACACCGGATGCAGCGCGGCCTCGCGATCGGCCACCTCGATCACCAAATCGACGGGCTCGAACAGCACGTCGATGTCGCCGTAGTCCAGGATCAGGTAGTTGTCGGGGTCGGTGCTGACAAAGCCCGCATCGCTCAGCGAGACCCGCACGTAGGTCTTGGGCCAGAGCCGCACCCGGTAGCGGCCAGGCAGCAGCTGGTCGAAAAGGATCTGGCCGGGCTCGTAGGACCAGCCCCTGGATCGCACCACGCCCTCGGAGCCCGAGCCGGGCAGCCCCTCGGCGATGGCGTCGAAGCCCTGGTAGGGGCTGAAGCGGCCGTAGATCCAGCTGGGCTCGAGGATGATCGAGGTCTCGGTGTGCAGCTGCAGGTCCACGAGCTCGTCGGTGAAGCTGCCGTTGCTGTTGGGGTCGATGTAGGTGATGAAGGGCTCGTAGCCCAGTTTGACCACCCGCAGCTCCAGCGGGATGGACGGCAGATCGCGAAACAGCACGCTGCCGCTCTCGGGTGTGATCTCGGTGCGCGCGGCCAGGACCCGCTTGCGGGTGCCCAGATCGAGCCCGGTGACCTCGACGAAGGCGTCGTGGATGCCGCCCTGGGTCGGGTAGGCGTTGCTGGGTCGGTCCGGTCGGATGCCCTCGACGCTGACCGAGAAGCTCTGGTAGACCGGCTTGAGGCCGATCACCGCCGCGTGATCCGCATCCACGAGGACAAGGCTGCCGTCCTCGGGCCAGCTGTACGCCTCCCAGCCGATGCGGGTGATGCTGAAGCGGTAGTAGCCGGGCTCCAGACCCTGCTGCTCGGCGCGGCCGTGGCCGTCCGCGGTCAGGGCGTAGACCTCGTCCGGCGCCGCCCCCGCGTCGTTGGCGCTGCGGTACTCCACGGAGATCGCGGCCTCGGGCAAGCTGGACTGCGAGATCACGCAGTGCACGTCGAAGCTCATGCGGAAGCTGTGGTCGGAGATGTCGGGGTCGTCGCCGAGCTGGAAGTTCAGCTGCTCGGTGGCCTCGTCCACCAGCAGGCTCTGCACCGTGCCGAGCTGGCCGGTGTGGCTGGCTGCCGCGGTGTAGCTACCGTCGGCCACGCCCTCGATGAAGTATCGGCCCAGGGCGTCGGTGGTGGCGGTGTAATCGGGGATGCCGTCGGTGGGCGCGGTGTCCAGGGTCACCGTGGCACCGGCGATCGGCACCTGGCCGCCGGTCTCGGTCACCCGACCCTGCACCGTGGCTGCGAGGCCTGGCGCCGCCAGCAGCGAGCACAGCAACGCAAGAATGGTGGAATCGATCGCGCGGCGCATGTTTCCCCCGAGTCTGGATGTTCGCGGACCAGCCGTAGCCGAATCATCTCTGCAGTGCAGCCGTGGACTATAACGGCGGTCGGATCGAGTTGAAACCCCCGGTCGGCACACGCACCTGGCCCGGGCCTGCCGGGCAGGGCACTGCGCGTGACGACCTCACATCGCGGGTGAGGGGACAGAGCCGATGCCTCATTCGGCTTCCAGGTTCCAGCTTGAAGAGCTGCGCGGGAGGTGCCGCTGCCGTCTCCCGGCCGCTCCTGGCTGTGCCACCCAACTGGGACCCCCCGAAACAGGTGGCTGGCACCGTTCAGCGGGATCCGAGGATGCTCGAACAGAACAGGGCACTTGCAGCGCGAAAGGTGTCAGGCACCTGTTTTTAGGCCGACTAGTTCTGAATGACGCTGATCCCGTAGGATCCGGAGTGCTCGGTCGGACCAGCGCTCACGAAGCTATCGACGGCGATCCAGTATTCACCAGGCGCAAGCGTGTCCGTGATGCTGGTGTCCGCCCGTGTGGTGCACGATGTTGCGTCGTAGGACGTCAGCAGGTGGATATCGACATCGACCGGAGGCGTGCAGTTGGCCGTGATGGTCAGCGTCGTCGTGCTGAGCAGCCTCAGAAGGTACAGATCTTCGGGCCCGGACTCGTCTGTGGAGGGTGCACAAGCGTAAACGTCGAAGAGGTCCGTGCTCGATGTGGACGTGTCGCCGTTGCGGGAGTAGGGCAGGGTATCGATCAGGAACGGGCAGCTCGGCGTTCCCAAATCCCAGCAGGGGGTCGTATCCTCAGAGGCAGCATCGCTGGGGACGGCGGTGTCAAAGGTGGTGGCAGCATCGCTGGGGACGGCGGTGTCAAAGGTGATGGCAGCATCGCTGGGGGTGGCCACGTCCTGGCTCGCCACGTGCTGGTCCTGTGGACCACCGTCACCCACCACCGGATCGCACGCGTCACCCAGGCCATCGCCGTCGCTGTCGACCTGCCCGGAGTTGGCCACGTCGGGACAGTTGTCCGTCGCGTTCAGCTCGTCATCCCCGTCGCGATCGTCGTCGCAGGCGTCGCCAATCGAGTCGAGGTCCAGGTCGTGCTGATCCACGTTCTGGATCATCGGGCAGTTATCGGTGGTGTCCGCGATGCCATCGTTGTCGGTGTCCACGAACTGGTCGAGGCCCATCGCCGAATCCAGACCGATATCCGGGATGCTCCCGTCGACGGCAGGGGTGCTGTCCCTGGCGTTGGCGTCGGTGGTCTGCGCGCCATCGCCCGCGCTGCCATCGCCGCCACCGTCGCGGTGCGGTGAGCACGACTCCCCCTCGGGGATGCACAGTCCGGCGCAGCAGGAATTGCCAGCAGGACAATCCTGCTCGACCGTGCAGCGAAAGGCTACGCTGTCGACGTCGATGTTGCGACAGGCGGCGAAGCCCAGCAGCGCGAAGAACAGGACAGGGATGGCAGGTATCTGCCTCATCACATTTCTCCCCCACTGCCTTCGATGAAGTACAGCCCCACGGTCCCTGCCGCTGCTGCAACGCCGACCCCGAGGATTGCCATTCCCCCGTACCAGCCGACCTGGCCCTGCGTGTAGTAGTCGTTGAACTCGGCATAGTCGACGGCGGCGCTGCCGCTGGCCATGTCCTCGGCGGTGCTGAGCTGGTGATCCCCGAACCACATCGAGCCAGCGCCTGCTGCCAGGGCCAGCACGGACACGCCTGCCGCCACGAAGGTCCACAGCCGTCCAGAGCCCTTTGCTGCCACGCGCGCCACGTCGGGCAGAAGGCGCGGCAACATCTGGTCCACGGCTTTCAGGCACGCCTCGTCCAGGGATGAGTCCTTGAGCGCGATCTTCTCGGCCTCGCGCCGCACCACCGTGGCCTTGCGTACGTCGATGACGACCAGGTTGACCAGGACGTCGGTGCCCATCACCGCCAGGGTCCCGCTGACCATCAAGTCCACGCCCAGCGCTCCGCCCAGCTCGGCCAGACACGAGGCCTCCTCGTCGCAGCCCACCTCCATCTTGAGTTGCTCGTGCTGGAGCATGCTCTTGACGTCGTCGCGGGTGATGACCGAGTAGCGCTCGGTGGCATTGATCTTGGTGGCCAGGTACTGGGCCACGACCTGGGTCAGGTCCTCGTCGACGCCCTTGACGCCGCGAAGGTTCATGATCGCGAGCTTGGTCTTGGCGGGGGGCTCGGCGGCGCGGGTAGCGACGGGCAGCAGGCCAAAGCCCATGAGCAAGAGCAGGATGGCAAGACGGCGCAGGCGCGCGGCAGGCAGGGTGTCCATCGCTCCCTCACGCTTTGGTGGCGGTGCCCCGGTCGATGGTCAGCGGGCGAGGATGGTACACCCAGGGTGCCGGCGGCGGCAATCGGAGCGCTGGGCGTGAGTCGGTGCGCGGGCTCCGCCCTCCAAGGCCGCACGCCGAAAGTGTGCCCAGTGACGTCGAAGAACGAGAGTCGGCTCTGTCCCCTTCGATTTTCGGGGGCTTCCCTGACCCTGGATTTCACCCCAAAGAGCCCCTCGCCGGGGTTGTGTATGGCCACATCCGCACTCGCTTGCAGGGAGGCACCGTGGCCGTCACCTTCAGCAACCTGTCCTCGCTCCACGACCTGCTGCGCCAGCGCGGTGTTCCCAAGGACGAGGTCGGCACCGCCGCAAACCAGATCGCACAGCACATGGGGCTGGGCAGTGCCGAGGACATCAAGAGCGGCACGCTGCTCCAGTTCCCGGACCAGCTGGTGCTACGCACGAGCACGCTGCCGCTCAAGAAGCTGATGGGCGATGTGGCGAGCGAGGCCAAGGCCGGCCAGGGTCCGTCCGGCGGTCGGCCCATGGGGACCATGGGTCGGTTCGCCTTTGCGGAGACACCCAAGAAGGTCACCGCCAACGACGTCATTCATCAGCCGGAACTGGGGCGCACCTTTGGCCTGTATCTGGAGCACCTCGCGCGCTTCGCGAGCGAGGAGATCGTGGGCTACGCGCGCGGCATGCTCGACCTGCTCGAGACCGACCTGCCGGCCAAGGAGGCCCGCCAGCTCTGCGTCAACGTCAACTTCGCGCTCAACGCGATGTCCGAACGCGCGCCAGGGATGCAGAGCCACAAGCTGCTGCAGGCCAGCCAGCGGACCTTCGAGATCGGCCAGGACGCCACGGGTCCACAGAAGCTGTCGGCGGGCGCGCGCGATGAGATCCGCTCCGTCATCGACGCCTTCGCACAGACCAACAAGATCAGCCAGGCGGACTCGAAGCTGCCGGCCGAGGCCTTCGAGGCCAGCCGCGAAGTCAACCGATTCCGACCCATGGTGGAGGGCCACACGCAAGAGCTCAGCCGCGCGTGGATGCCGCAGTACGAGACGCAGGACTTCCGCCAGAAGCTTCCGAACAACCTGCCGAGCATGAAGGAAGCGCTGGAGAAGCTGGCGCTGCCCGACGCCAAGCTCGCGTAGCCCTCAGGCTCGCCCAGAAGGTGAGGGGGACAGACCTTTCTGTGGTTCCAGGTTCCAGGTTCCAGGTTGGGTGGCACAGGCACCTCCCGCGCACCCTCTTCAACCGGGAACCCGGAGACGGGAACCGGGAACCAATCAACTGCCCGGCACCTTCCCTGGGGTCCGACCTGTAGAGCGCCTGCCTCCCTATCCATCTCTGAACTCTGGCGAGGGCCCACCTCGGGCCCCCCCCTCGACCTGGTCAGCGGCTACGTCGGCGTCTACGACGACAGCTACACCATCCAGGCCTACTGGGTGTCGGACATCGCCAACGTGGACACCTCGGGCTGCGCGGCCCCGGCGGTACTTCGGTTCAACGAGGTCAACGCCAACATCAGCGGCGGCTGCGACCTGATCGAGCTGCGCGTGATCCAGGGCGGCCAGCTCGACGGCTACCACCTCATGGAGCGTACCGACCCTCTCGTCGTGTTGCCGCCCATCACGGTCAACACGAACGACTACATCGTCCTGCACCTCAACGGAAACTCGACCAACTGCAGCCCGGGCGGCGCCGTCGCCGAGTACATCTCGCCCAGCGGCCTCCCGCGCGCGACCTACGGCACCACCTACGACACGGCCTGGGACTTCTATCTGGCGGACCAGAACCTGACATTCACGGACAACGTGCTGACGATGTTCGGCAACGACAGCGCCATCGTCGACGCTGTGCTGCTCAGCGATGCCTTGACGGGCAGCGCTGCGGCCGATTCCGAGACCCAGGCCGAGCTGGTTCGCGCCGCGGGCCAGTGGCTCAAGGCCGACGGCACTGCGGCGACGTCCGGCTTCTTCGTCGACGACAACTTCAGCGCCAACGCGGTGCAGGGTCTGGGCAGCACCGGGACCAGCGCCTCCGGTGACAGCATCCAGCGCATTGACGACGACGACACCAACAAGATGGGGGACTGGACCTCGGCCAACGAGGCCCCGACCTGGGGCGCCAACAACGCCGGCCAGAGCAACCTCTAGTCCGATTTCCCCTGACAGCTCGATTCCTCCGAGGGGGCTGTTGCGAGCCCTCTTCGCCCTTTTCTCTTTGACGGGTGACGTGGGGCATGTCCCGATAGCGCGCGTTTAATGGAGCTGTCGTCGTGAAAAAGACGATGAGAGTTCAAGGGGTTCAACCTCACGCGCGACCACGGCTGCCTGGCGCCGCGCTCGACGATGCGGCCGTGTCGCGCGCGGAGTTCGAGGCCAATCTGGCAGCAAAGCTCGCGAGCGCCGTGTTTCTCGAGGACTTCCGTCTGCTGGTTGTGGCCGAGGCCGAGGTCGACCCCGCGAAGGCCGCGCAGGTGGTAAAAAACGAGCTGATCGCGAAGCTGTCGGGCGAGCCGTGGAAAGGAGAGCAAGAGTCATGCAGGTCGTCGATGTCCCAGATGACAAGAAGGATCTCTTGTGCCTGTGCCTGGAGGACTGGTCGGACGACGCCAAGGAGGCGGGACCCAAGCGCCGTGAGTGGTTGGACCGATGCCAGGCCCAGCACGGGCTTCGGGCGAAGCTCGCACTCGACGACGACGGTATCGAAGGCGGGATGATCCAGTACGGGCCGATCGAGCACTCCCACGTCGACGGCTCGGAACTCTATTTCATCTACTGCATCCACGTGCACGGTTACAAGCAGGGCCGAGGAAACTTCCAGAAGCACGGGATGGGGAAGGCGCTGCTGGCTGCTGCCGAAAAGGACGCTCGCCTGCTCGGGGCCAAGGGCATGGCTGCCTGGGGCGTCTGCTTGCCCTTCTGGATGAAGGCCTCCTGGTTCAAAAAGCACGGGTACCGCAAGGCAGATCGTCAGGGCTTGGCGGTCCTGCTGTGGAAGTCTTTCGACGACGATGCGCGGCCACCGCGCTGGTTGCTGAAGACCGGCAAGCAACCCGAAGCGGTTCCCGGCACGGTGAACGTCATGGCCTTCAGCCGCGGCTGGTGTCTCGCGCAGAACCTCGTCTACGAGCGCGCCAAGCGCGCTGCGGCCGAGTTCGGCGAGAAGGTAACCTTCCGTGAGATCGACACCTCGACGCGCGGCGCGGTCGCCGAGTGGGGCGTTGCCGACGCAGTCTTTGTCGATGGCAAGAACCTCCAGAAGGGGCCGCCGCCAAGCTACGAGGCGATCCGCAAGACGATCGCCAAACGCGTCGCCCGCCTGAAGTAGCATCCCGCGCCCGGGACAACGCCTGGCGAAGCTCACGGCAGGCGCTCGCGGCACGATGTCCGAGGGACGCAGGATCTCCTGCCCGCGCACCGACAGCACGAAGCGCCCGGAGCCCGCGGCTTGCCGGGAGCGTTTCGAGATGGTGCGCCCGAGGTCGACGGGGTGCCCCTTCATCCTCACGGTCTTGCCTGGGGTAGTCCGGAACCTCCACCTCGTTCATGCGGCATCCCCGCGCGTCGAGGTCTCGACGTCGGCCGGCTCGTCGAGCAGCAGGAGGTGCTCCTGAACACGTACCTGGCACCTTTCGCTGGGGTTCTGACCATCGACCGCCGAACAGGTGGTTCGACGTCGACGCGCGCAGACCAGTCCAGCCAGGACCAGGACCAGCACCGGGGCTGCGGCGGAACCCTGGGCGTGGCAGCCGCAGCTGCCATCGTCGGTCGAGTCGTCGCCAGACAGGGTGCCCGCATCGCCCGCCGTGCCACTGTCCGCAACCGCGGTGCCCGCGTCGGGAGGCGCCGTTGTCGCATCCGAGCCGCTCGCTGCATCGGCTTCACTCGCCGCGTCCGTCGTGACGCCGCTCGCGTCGACGCTCACCGCGCTGTCGGCGGTGGTGCCCGCGTCCGAGGGGGGCACGCAGGCTCCGTCCTGACAGGTGCCCTGCGCGCAGGGCGTGCCGTTGGGCCGGGCCGGCAGCACGCAGTCCGCGAGCTCGGGTGGGCAGGAGCCGACCTCGCGGCATCCGTGCTGCGCGCGGGTGGCGACGGTGACGGCGAGCGGTTCGCCCGCCAGCGGGCTCCAGGTGACCGTGACCTGATCGGCATCGCCCGCCGCTGCGCTTGCCGGGACAGCGACCGTGACCGTGACCGTGGCGACGGCGCCTGGGTCCAGGTTCAGCGTCGGGGCGCTGTGGCTGACGGTCCAGCTGCTGCCGCTGTCGCTCACCGAGAGGAAACGCGCGCTGCTCTCCAGGTTGACGAGGGCGAAGGTCTGAACGAGCGATGCGCCGGGGACCTGCCAGCCGCTGCGGTGCCCGGGCGCCACATGGAGGCCGGCGCCGGGCGGTGTGAACACGAGCGCGCTCTCGTCCGGGACGGCGCCCGACGTCAGGCAGCCCGTGTACGCCAGGCCACTGAGGTGGTCCTGCGCGGCCACGCCGATGCGGGCTGCCTCTCCCTGGCCAGTCCCCGCGTCGGCGACCTGCACCCGGATGGTGTTGCTCGTCTCGTACAGCACCACCTGCACGGTCACCGGGTCCACGGCCTCGCTGCCGGCAGCCAGGCGCGCTGGCACGGCCGAGAAGGTGAGCCCGAACCAGCGGTAGGGCGCGACGCCGCCCGCGGCGTGGGCGATCCAGCAGGTGGAGGGGTTGCCGCTGCAGGCGGCCGCCGTGGGGTCGAAGTCGATCTGATAAAAGCCCACCGCCGCGTCGACGCCGGTCGCGGTCGGGGCAGGGCAGGACGCGCCGGGAGCCCATGCGGCCTCGGCCTCGTCGACGGAGGCGAAGCTCAGGCTGCCGTTGCTGAGGACCTGCACCTGATCGTAGGTCTGGCCGTAGAACCCGAACGCGAAGCCCAGCGCAATCGGCGCCGAGGCCTCGTTGTCGCCGAGCGTCAGCCGGGTGCCAGCGGAGAGATCGAACCACTCGTAGGTGACCGCCTCCTCGCCTTGATCTTCGAGCATGTAACCGAAACCGTCCGGCCCGATGCTCAGGGCGCTGGCCACTGTCGTCCGTGTCAGGGCGAGGCCGAGTGCCAGAACTCCTGCGTATCTGTGTGAAGTCATCGACGCTCTCCATGCCCCCGCAGGTGACGTCGAAGCTAGCACATCCCCGGCGTACTCGACGCACACGCATGGTCAGAATCGTCTCGCCAAAGAAGGTGCGCGGCACCTATTTTTTTTGGGCTCCGACCACGGTGATTCGCATTTCGAACTCCGGCGCACGGTCGCCGCCACCAAGGGTGTCTGCGGTGTGCGCAGGCGGCATACCCATCGCCTGCAGCGAGCTGCCGCCCTCGCCAGGCGCAGGTCTGGTGCCCGGACAGCGAGCTGCCCCGCACCACACCCCAGGGAAGCGGCCAACCAAATCTCTCTTAAATAAGACCAATGAGTTACAGCAGGCTCTGTCCCCCTGTCTTTCTTTGAGTTCCAGGTTCCCGGTTCCCGGTTCCAGGTTCCCGGTTGAAGAGGGTGCGCGGGAGGTGACGCTGCGGTCTACCGGCCGCTGCTGCCTGTGCCACCCAACCGGGAACTGGGAGACGGGAACCGGCAACCCGCAGACGGCAACCGGCAACCCGCAATCCCCCCCCGACCCCGGCCATGCTAGCATGCCCCCATGCCCTGCTTCTTTTGCACCGTTCCTGCGGACCAGATCGTCGCCGCCAACGGCCTGTGTCTGGCCTTTCGCGACGGCTATCCCGTGAGCGAGGGGCACACGCTGGTGGTGCCCCGGCGCCACGTCGTCGACTGGTTTCACACCACCAGCGAGGAGCAGCGCGCGCTGTTCGAGCTGGTGGACAGGGTGGTGCGCCAGCTCGAGGTGGAGTACAGGCCGGACGGCTTCAACGTGGGCTTCAACCTGGGCGAGGCCGCGGGTCAGAGCGTGCCGCACCTGCACGTGCACGTGATCCCGCGGCGCGCCGGTGACGTCGACGATCCCACGGGCGGGGTGCGGCTGGTGATCCCGGATCGCGGCAACTACAAGCGGCCGGGTTTCGTGCCGAGGTCGAACAAGAGCTAGGCTGCCAGCGCCCGCCGGATGGCGTCGGCCTGCAGGGGCACGAAGGCGTCGACGCCTTGCCACAGCAAGGTGCCATCGGGCAGGCGCAGGTAGATGCCGCGCGCCACGCCCAGGCTGCGCTCGCGGTGGCTCTCCCAGCTGACGTCGTGGGCGAGCTGGTGCAGGTCGCTGGCCAGCGCGCTGCCCTGCACCAGGCGCGCGCCCCAGGCGGCGACGTGGCCGCTGGCGGCGAGGTGGTCGCTCTTGCTGCCGTTGCAGCGGGTGTGGGCCGCGACCAGGTTCTGCACGCTGTTGTCGGGGTAGCGCGCCCAGGGGATGAAGTGGTCGACCTCGACGCTGCTCTTGAGGGCGTCAGCGCAGTAAAAGCAGCGCCCGCCCTGGAGGTCGATCAAGCCCGCGCGCAGCCGCGCCGTGCTCACGCGGTCGGCGCCAAACAGGAAGCTCTCGAGCCGCGACTCCTCGAGCTTGTTGATCTGGGCGACCATGTGTATCCACTCGCGGTGGATGAGGGGCCTGAGCAGGCCGCCGAGCTGCACCAATGAGCGGCCCACGCCCTCGAGCAGCAGGATGCGGTTGTCAAAGCTGCTGGGTCGCCCGCGCTGGTAGTCGCTGACCAGGCGCTTGCTGCGCTCGATCTCGAGGCCCCAGCCAATGCGGTACAGCACCTGTCGTTGCTGCGCGCCCACGACCTGCACCCGCGGCAGCGGCATCAGGATCAGGGTCCACTCGATGTGGTCGAGCAGGCGCGTCATGCCCGGGCTGTCCTCGAGCGCGGCCTGGTGC
>JBDRCO010000013.1:0-36880 GCA_043821645.1 Pseudomonadota bacterium
GTTCGCTTCAAGGGGCCTCGTCCCGAGGGCGAACGGCACGATCTCCCTTCGGCGATGCGCACCATCTGCGGCCCGTTTAAAAGGAGCCTCCCCTACGTTGTGACCGAAAGCTCCAAGCTGGCTCAGGTCGTGCTCTGGCTCGACGGTGGAGCGGCTGCGGAAACTCCCCCGACCACGCCCCTGGTACTCAACATCAAGCGCTGCGAATGGCAGCCGGAGCTGGCCACGGCGACCCGTGGACAGGTCCTCGTCATAGGCAACCTGGACGCCGAGACCCAGCAACCTCTGCTGCGGTGGCACGACGACGGTGAATCCGCCACACCCGCGCGACGTCCACTCCACATGTGGATCCCTTCTCGCGGCCAGCAGATCGCCACCGTGCTCAGAGCCCGCGGGCTGCTGGACCTGACCACCACGGCCAACCGGCCCTGGTTGCACGCGCGGGTTCGCGTCTTCGACCACACCCTTCACACCACCAGCGGAGAGCGCGGCGATTTCGAGATCGGTGATGTCGCTCCCGGACCCTACACGCTGCATGCCTGGCATCCGACGCTGGGCGAGACCTCGCAGGAGGTGGTGATACAGTCGGGCCGCGATACCTCTGCGCTCTTCACCTACACACCGGATGGGCCGGAGCCCAGATCAGGTGCCGGGTCCTCCGAGCGGGTTCCCACCTCGCGACCCGCCGCGAATTCCGGGGAGGCGACCCATGCGCGTTGACCGAACGCGTATCCTCCTGGTTGCGACGCTGGGCCTGCTGATGCTTGCCGCGGGTCCCGTCCTGGCAAAGGGAGGCAAGAAAGAAAAGAGCGATCGCTTCGTCGACGCCAAGCAGCGCTTCAGCCTGCGCATCCCGCATGGCTGGGAGCTGGCGCCCCTGCCGGGAGATCTGTACGGCATGATGTTCCGGCGCAAGATCGGCGATGTGCCCGCCCTGTTCCGGGCGCACGTTGAGAAGGCCCGTGACGACGACACTTTGACCCTCGCTGCGGATCGTCTGACCCGCGATTTCAGCCAGGAGATCGGCTATCGCAAGCTCACCGACCTGCCGGCCAAGGTGAACGGGATCGAGGGTGTGCGCCGTACACACAGCGTTTTCCTGTCCGGGGATCGCAATGTGGTGCGCTACGCCGTCGACACGGTGATCCTGGCGTACGGTCACGTGCACTTCATGCATTTCGAGACGACCGAGAGCGGCTTTGCCAGCTTCAAGGAGGATCTCGAGGCGCTACTGAGGAGTTACCGGCCCCTGGTCGGGCGCAAGACCTACGCCCCGATCATCGGAGAATGGGAACTGGTAGGCGCCGCCAGTCCACTGCGGCTCAGCCTGCGGCCGGACCTGGTCTTCGCCCTTGGCGACAAGCGCGGGCACTACCGCGCCGACGGATCCCGTCTTACCTTCATCGGTTCGGACGGCCGCGAAACCTTTGACTATGACGCCGGTCAGAGTTCCCTGGTTGTGCGCAACGAGAGCCTTGGCGGCCCCATGGCCTACAGGCGCGTCGGCGCCACCGCCCCGGATCTCGCCGATGTTCCCGTCGACAGGACCGCCAGGCCGACCCTGGTCGGGCGCTGGAAGGTGGTGGACAGCGATCTGGAATTGGTGCTTTCACCGTCGGGGAGCGTGCAGTTTGGCCCGCTGTCAGGTCGCTACAGGGTCAAGGGCGCCTTGCTCACGATCACCTCGACGGCGGGCATGGAGATGACCTATCACACCTCCTTGCGGGCCGGCCGCCTGACCCTTTCCGGCGGCGACCTCGACCGGCCACTCCTGCTCGAGCGGGAGTGAACCCCATTTCGATTCTCCTTTGCGCGTCCGTCCCATAACAATCAGGGTGTGATCATGGCCATGAAGAATCCCTACCACGCTCGTCGCGCCTCGACCCTGATCGGGGCCTACCTCAAACCTTTGGCCAAGGCCACGGCCCAGCAGGTCCGTGAGATGGTTCCCCGGTACAATCAGGTGGATCAGGTGGCCCTGGTGCGCAACATCGAGCTCATCCTCGACGCCACCCGGGGGGTGCTGGAGCAGGGCGACGAACGCCGCCTGATGTCTGTGCTCACCACCATCATGGATCTCCGGCAAGCGGCAGGGTTCACCATCCGCGATTTTGTCGTGGCCTCACTGGCCGGTTTTCCGGTGGCGCGCCGTTTTTTCATCGCGCGTTCGCCAGACGCGGTCGAAGGCTTGAGGCTGTTCGAGGCCTTCGAGTGCGTGATGCTTCCCATCACCGGCCGTATCGCGGACACCTTCTCGCGCCTCAACGAGGACTCCACCACCATCCCGGATGGAGTCTCGCTGTCGACCATGCTCAACCTCGCCGGCCTGGCCGAGAGTACCGAGTCCTTCGAGATCGCCGCGGTCGAGTACGAGGGATGAAGGCCCTCGTGCTACTGTGTCAGCGCGCAGGCGCGCCCAACGGCCGGGTGCGCGCCTCGAACCCTGTCCGACGAGCGACCCAGCCCGTGGCGCGGCATGGCCTGGTCACCCGCACCCCGTGTGCCATCGGGTTGCTGATTCTCGCGATGGCGGCCTGTCTTCCCGTGCCACCGGCCACAGGCGACGCGGGGCCAGGCGCAGACGCACGCTGGAGCGAGCAGGACGAGAGCGAGCCCAACAACGGGACCACCACCGAGGAGTTCAACGGCCTCGCGATCGGAACGCGGGCGCACGGCGTCCTGCAGCTTCCCGACGACGTTGACATCTTCCGCTTCGACGCCGAGCTCGGTGGCCTGTACGTCGTCTCCCTGACACCGGATCCGGACTCGTCCCTGCAGCCCCATCTCACCGTGATGGACAGCGGGGTGGGCACGGCTCCGGCCGGGAACAGCTACATCAAGATCCTGCGCTCCCACGGCGAGGCTCTGATCATCGAGACCCTGGCCATGGGTGTTGACGGCTTCTTCGCGGTGGTGCGCGACGCGCGAAACGTCGGCGGCGCCGGCGGCGCTGGCGATGCAGACGCCCGCTATTCGCTCACGGTGCAGGCCGTGGACAGGAGTCAGGCCACGGTGGGAGCGCTGAGCTTCACCTCGACGCAGAGCGGCCTGCTTCGCCATGCCGGCGCTGTGGACCTTTACACCTTCGAGGGCACTTCCTGGTCCGACCTGCTCGTGGACCTGCGTGCCACAGGTGACCTGGATGGCAGGCTGTTCGTGTTTGCCGACGCGACCGGGGACTGGATCGCGCGCAACGACAATCGCAGCCAGGGCGATGTGGATCCTTTGATCGACGCGCCGCTGACCGAGGGAGGCTCGCTGCTGCTGGTGGTCGAGAACATCGCGGAGCAGGCCGCAGACCTTCGGTACACCGTCGACGCATCCTGGCCCTGAGCGATCGGCGCTCGCTCTTCTCGTGCCGCCGCGTCCGGATCCCCACGGGGGTCTGTACCGGGGCGTCACATTGCATTCTTGCGAGACGCAGCTAACATACCGTAAATAAATAGCTATCAGTTCTTTTGCCGTTCCTGATGCGGCCACCCAGAGGATCGCAACTCACGATTTCTCGACCACCGGCCTCCTGGCCTCGTCCTTCTCGTGAATGCACAGGAGGGCGTGTCATGAGCATGAGCTGCAATCGCATCAGGATGTGGAACCTGGCCCTGGCGACCCTGGGATGCGCACTGGTCTCCGGCTGCCCTGGTTATCTTGGGCTGGATCTCGACGGTGACGGTCAGCCTGACGGGGTGCTGGTGGCGGAAGATCCTGGAGCGGATCCGGGGGTCGCCGGAGTGCCGAACTTCACCTCGGCCAATCCCGACTACAGGTCGGGCTCGCACATGATGGACGCGGGCTCCGTGGCATCTGACAGCGGTTCCATGAGCTGGGAAGCTGGGACGGCCATCCCGGTCGATGCGAGTACCGTGGCGCCAGGTGACCCCGGCACCACACTCAGCACGCGCGAGATCCTCGAGGCGGACATCGTGCAGATCCGGGACGGCCGGCTGTACGCCCTTAGCGAGTACCGCGGTCTGCTGGTGGTTGATGTCAGCGTGCGCGATGCACTGGCCATGCTCGGCCGCTACCGCACCCAGGGCACGCCCTTCGAGATGTATCTGGTCGGCGACGTGGCCTTTGTCATCTACAGCTCGTTCTGGACCTGGGTCGAGGATCCGGTCTCCGGCCAGGACCGCTGGCAGCGCACCAGCCGCATCGTGGCGCTGGACATCGCGGACCCGGCAGCCATCCACCCGCTTGGCGAGTTCGATCTGGCTGGTGAGATCAGCGACTCCCGCCTGGTCGGCAACATCCTCTACGCGGTGAGCTACGAGGACGCCACCTGCTACCTGTGCACCGATCAGCCGCGCACGGTCATCACCAGCCTCGCGGTGGGTGATGTCGACAACATCCAGATCGTGGATCAACTGGCCTTCAATTCGGACGGTTACGGCTACGGGCCGCGAAGCGTGACCGTGACCACGCAGCGCATGTACGTTGCGGGTGAGGAGTGGGGGCAAGGAGCCGCGCAATCGACCATACAGGTCGTCGACATCAGCAACATGGGCGGCACCCTCCAGCTCGGCGCGCAGGTCGAGGCCGCCGGTCAGATCTTCAGCCGCTGGCAGATGAACGAGTACCAGGGCGTGCTGCGCGTGATCAGCCAGCCCGGTGGCTGGGGGGGCGGCGGTGACCCCGTGGTGCAGACCTTTCGCGTGCAGGCCAGCGACCAGGTCTCCGCACTGGCACGCATGACCCTGCAGCTGCCACGCCCCGAGCAGCTCATGAGCGTGCAGTTCGATGGTCCCCGCGCCTACGCCGTGACCTTCGAGCGCACGGACCCCTTGTTCCTCATCGACCTGAGCGATCCTGTACAGCCTCTGCAACGCGGTGAGCTGGAGATACCCGGCTGGCTCTACCACATGGTGCCCGCAGGCGACCGGCTCTATGCCCTGGGCTACGACCAGGCCTGGGGGGCGCTCGCCGTGTCGCTGTTCGACGTCGGCGACCTGGACGCGCCGCGCATGCTGTCGCGGGTGGCCTTTGGCGGCGACTGGGGCGCCATGCCCGAGGATCAGGACCGCATCCACAAGGCCTTCAAGGTGATGCCCGAGCTGGGCCTGATCACGATGCCCTTCGCGGGCTGGTCTTACAGCAACGGCTATCGCTACCTGAGCGGCATCCAGCTCATCGACATCGTCGGCGACAGCCTGGTCCAGCGCGCGGTGGCGCCTCACCAGGGCCAGGCCCGTCGCGCCATCCTGCATGACGATCGCCTGCTCGCCCTGTCCGACGAGCGGCTCGAGGTCTTCGACATCAGCGACCGGGGCGCGCCGCAGTCCACGGCGAGCCTGACCCTGGCGCGCACGGTCTATGTGGCCGCCGAGGTGCAGGGCGTGATCGCCGAGCTGGTCTCGGACTGGTGGACAGGCGAGGGCCGGCTGGACTTCTTGTCCGCGAGCGATCCGGACGGGGTGGCCCTGTCCAGCCTGGACCTGTCGGCGCTGCGGCCACAGGACGAAGATCCCTACGACTACTGGACCTACAGTTTTCCTTACTGGAGCACCCAGCTGCTGCGCCAGGGCTCGACGCTGTGGCTGGTGTGGTCGCAGTACAGCTACCAGACCGGGACCAACAGGCTGTCGCTGGCCAGCGTCGATGTCACGGATCCCAGTTCGCCGGTTCTAGGGTCTCGCCACAGCCTGGACGTGAACATGGGCTGGGGCTGGTGGAGCAGTACGGCCCTGGTGCACGGAGGTAGCCAGGTCGTGCTGGTGGGCGACACTCTGGTGGTGCACACCGAGGCCGAGGGCTACCACGACGGAACACGCTGGGTCGGTCAGAGCGCCGGCCTGGCGGTGGTCGACCTGCGCGAGGCCGCGACTCCCCGGCTGCTTGCCTCCCTGTATCCGACCCCGGGCGGTGACCTCGGTGGGCTCCAGGTCCACGGCGACGAGGTGTGGACCGTGCACCAGCAGGTGCTGGACCTCGACCCGGGACGGGTGGCGCTGTACCTGGACAGACTCGACCTGTCGGATCCAGAACGACCCTCGCTGCTGGCACCGGTCAACATCCCGGGGGTGCTCCTCGGGCGCGATCCCACCACTGGTCAGGTGCTGACGCTGGATCTGCAGGCCAGCCGTCGTGCGGCCAATGACTGGACACACTGCGCGCAGCTCGCCGCGGGTCGTCGCTTCGAGTTCCTGTACGACCTGGCACAGTGCGAGATCTATCGCCAGCGCCTGCACGTGATCGAGCTCGACGCTGGCCAGGCTCGGGTGCTGGACCGCATCGAGGTACCCCAGGGCTACCTGAACCTGGCCATGGTCGACGCGGCGCGGATGGTTGCAGAGGTCTCGGCCTGGTACGGCTGGTACACCGAGGACAGGGGGCCCACGCTGCAGGTGTTCGCGCCCGACGCCGACGGGGACTGGGCGCTGCGTTCCTCCACCACGCTGCCAGGCTGGTATCCGCAACTGCAGCGGACCAGCGAGCAGCGCGTGGTGCTCACCGACAGCTCTCCACCATCGGTCAGCGTCCTGGATATCTCGGATGCGGCAACTCCTGTGCTTCGATCGCGCCGCACCCTCCCGGGCTATGCATACCAGAGCGCTCTCGTCGGGGAGCTGCTGCTCACCACCTGTGGACCCTGGGGTGTGGCCGTGACCCCGCTTGATGGCAGCCTGCCCTACTGAGCGTGCTCGAGGGTGCCCTCGCGCAGCTCGCCACCGGCCTCGTCGACGATCTGGTAGCGAATGGCGATGCTGGCGGTCTTTGCGATCATCACCGACACCGAACAGTACTTGTCCGCGGAGAGCTGGATGGCACGGATCACGTCCTTGACCTCGAGCCCCTGGCCGCGCACCACGTAGGTAACGTCGACGTGGGTGTACACCCTGGGCGGTGTGTCCGCGCGCAGGCCACTGATCCGGACCTCGAGGCCTGTCATGGGTTTGCGCATCTTGTCCTTGAGAATCTGCACCACGTCGATGGCGGTGCAGCCCGCGTGGGCCAGCAGCAGCAGCTCCATGGGGGTGGCTCCGCTGCCGGTGCCACCGCCCTCGATGGGGGTGTCCAGCACCACTGCATGTCCGGTCCCGCTCACGCCGATCAACTGCGTTCCCTGTATCCACCGCACCGTGGTCTCGGGCATGTCCTCCTCCTCTCCTGCGCCGGTTCTGTCGATGCAGCATGTCACAACTCGATGCCGCGCTGACGACGCGCTTGAGCGCTTCAGGGCCCGGACATATGATGCGCGCGATCCAGGTTCGGGGGACAGCATGGCGAAGAAGAAGTCGAACAAGAGCAGCCGGTCGTCGAGCAGCGCGCTCGCCGGTGCCAGGGACCAGAGCGCGGCGCCGGCGGCTGCAGCGGGAGCGCCACCTGGCGACGGAGCCAGGGTGCCACCAAAATTCGACAATCCCCTCGAGGAGCGCCTGTACCAGATTGACCCGAGCTTCGTCGGCGCGCGCAGCAATCGCTTCGCCAGTGCCATCGCGCGAGGCCGGGCCGCCGTCCCCGAGCTGCTCGCGGCGCTCAAGACCGACGATGCCCTCGCACGCCTGGATGCGGTCGAGGCCCTGGGTGAACTCCGCGACCACGCCGCCCTCGAGCCCCTGCGCAGCCTCATCAACGACAAGGATCCCGACGTGCGCACGGCCACTGCCGTGGCCCTGGTACGCATCGGTGACGATCAGCTCTTCCCGGAGATGGTCAAGGCGCTGCGCAGCGACAATGCCAGCGTGGTGGTGGGCGCCGCCCTGGTGCTGGGCCACCTGGCGGACAGGAGCGCGGTGCCCAACCTGGTCGAGGCCTTCAAGACCGACGACCTTCGCATCGGTTCCGCCGTGGCCTGGGCGCTGGGTCGCTGTGGAGACCCCGTGGCGCTTCCCTGGCTAACGACCGCGGTCCGGCTCAACTTCGTCGCAGCCAATGCCTGCGAGGCGCTTGGACGCATCGGCGATGCCAAGGCGACACCTGTCCTGCTCAAGGCTCTGGAGTCTCCCAACGACGACACCCGCGCCTACGCGGCACGCGCTCTGGGCATCCTCAAGCACGGCTCCGCCAAGGGCGGTCTGGGCTCGATGATGGGCACCCTGGCTGCCAACCAGGTGGTGCCTGCCCTCAAGAAGTTGCTCGGCGACCGCGCGCGCAAGGTTCGCCTGTGCGCCGCCCTGGCCATGTACGAGCTGGGCGAGCAAAAGGCCGCCGGGCGTCAGATCGTTCAGGAACTCACGGCCTGAGAGCGCCGCGTCCGTTGCACGCGCTCTACGGCCGATGTGAACTTGATCACGGACTTCAGTTTTTCGAGTCCCGCGGTGGCTGAGTTGCGCCGCTCCGGTTGAACTGCACCGACTTCTCTGGCGTCACCTCGGCTTTGCACGAGCCCGTTCTGGCCCCATTTGACGGGGCCTTGCACGGATCCGACGCGGTTGGCACTGGCCTTGCTCTTTACGGCAACACATCGAGTTCACCAACGGCATTGCCGGCAAGGGAGGCAGTCATGCGAGCGCTGTCAGCAGGGATCGTGTTGTCCGTTCTGGTCGCAGGTTTTGGTTGCGAGGGGCGCGTCCCCTTGACGCCACAATCCAGGATCGTGGTGCCTGACGCACGCATGCAGAAGGGGGGCAGCGTCCGCACCCTGGCGATCACCGACGAGGAGGAGGCCGCCACCGCCGGGGAGGACGGCGAGTGCCAGGCCTGGACCACCGAGGAGGAGAGCTACGACGCGGCGAGTGGTGCCTTCGTCTACCGCTATCGCTGCGATGCCGGAGGCGACCTCCTGCTGGTCGAGACCCGTGGTGTCGACGATGGTCTGGGCAACGGCCAGTACACCACCACTTACGACCTGCGCGCCGGCGGCCAGATCGTGTGGAGCTTCAGCTACACCACCGAGGATGACGGCCTGACCACCAACTACGCGGGCAGCTCCACAGAGGGTGAGAGCATGAGTGGCGTCTACACCGTGCTCGAGACCGGAGAGACCCAGACCAGCGAGGTGTGGAACACCCTCGAGGGCAGCTACATCGTCGACGGCGTGTACAGCGAGGACGGCCGCTTCAACGGCAGTTCCAGCTTCGACGACCCCGCGACCGAGCAAAGCCCGGACTGGACAGTGGTCAACCTCGAAGGCAGCGATGGGTCCTTCTCCCAGGACGTCAGTGGTGTGTTCGACGGCTGGCTGTCGACCTACACCTACAGCGTCGCGGCCGATGGCAGCGCGAGCTACAGCTTCGTCCACGACGAGCTGGTGACCAGCGTGTCGCCGGATTTCGAGGGTGCCTACAGCTACCAGGCCGACGGTTCCGGCGAGGGCCATTACCGCCAGCTGTTCGAGGATGGTTCGGTCATGGTGGTGACGGACGCCTTCGAGGCGGACGGCAGCCTGACCGAGAGCTGGGAACTCGACGACGCGGCCACCGAGCTCGAGGTCGACCAGCGCGGCACGATTCACTTCGACGCCAGCGGGCTCGGCACAGGGAGCGTGACCTTCTTCGCCGAGGACGGCAGCCGTGAGACCTGCGAGATCCGCATCGACGTCGACGGGACCCAGACCCTGAGTGCGTGCAGCTGACCCGCGCCGCCTCCCGCCCTGTTCTCTCTCAACCCTTGTGACAGTCCTTGCACAGCGTGGGTCCACCCTTGGCCTTGTGACAGGGCTTGCAGGTCCCATGCAGCGCGTCCTTGGCGGTCGGCTTCTTGCCCTCGGCAGCAGCGCCATGACAGCCGCCACACGCCTTGCTTGACGGCTTGCCTTCCACGGCGTGGTGGCAGTCCTTGCACACAGCGCGCGTCTGATGGCCGTGATGGGCCAGGGTCACGGGTTTCTGCTTGGCGCTGCCCTTGTTGAGGATGAGGGTCGCTGGACCCTTGCCGGCGGGAGCGGCTGTCGTCGGTGCGACCGGTGCAGGAACTGCAGGAGCAACCGTGGCTGCAGTGGCGGGCGTCGCATCGGGGACTGGCGTCACAGCCGGGTCCATGGCCGGGGCAGGTGCCGGGGCCGGCGAGGGCGGCGTGGGGGAGGGCTCAGAGGGTGCCGAGGCCGGGCTGTCAGGCGGAGCCGGGGCGACCGGCTCGGCGACTCCAGCGGAGAGTCCCGCGGGCGGTGTTTCCGGTTCCGCCGTGCCCTGGGGAGCGGCCACAGCTTGTGGGCTGTGTTGCTCGGAGGACCCCGGAGGCGCGGTCTCCGCCGGGCTGGTCGAGGTCGAGCAGGCGAGGCCGCCGGCGGCGAGGATGAGCAGTGCATATCGCATGGAACCCTCCCGGGGTGGTGCCTGCGAGGACACGCACCCGTCATGCATTCATGTCACTCCAGCGCTTGGCCAGCTGGCCAAAAATCGCCAGAGCCACGATGGCCAGGCAACCGATGGCCGCGAAGGGAAGCCACACCGCGTACTGGGGCTGGTAGGTGTCCCACAGCAGCTGCGTGGCCCGCGTGGCGTCGAGACCTGTGACGTCCATCAAGCGGCCGAAGGCCTCGGTCCGGGTCACCCCCAGGCTTGCTTCCAGGGTGCCGACCGATCCATCCCAGTGCGAACGTTGCCCCAGTGGCGTGTGTGTGGCCAGGTACTTGAGCGCGAGCACGGCCTTCTCGCCGAAGTGACCGTACACATAGCCCGCGAGCTTGCTGCCTGCGAAGCCGCCTATGCCCACCGGGATGTTGACGTAGCCCAGGTACAGGCCCTTCTTGCCAGGCGGCGCGATCAGACCCAGGTACTCGTTCTTCTTGGGGCCGGTGAGCATCTCGCCGAGCGAAAAGAAAACGATGCCCAGCGCCAGGAACCAGCCGCTGGCGGTGAGTCCCGCGACCAGGGTACCTACCGTCGCCATGGTCATGCCGATGAGCATGGCGCTCAGGGTGCGCATGCGCCGGACCAGCCACGAGACCGGGATGATGAGCAGCACGATCATCAGCGGGTTGATGTTGAGGAGCAGCTCCTGCGGTACCTGTGGTCCCCGGGCGGTCTGGCTGGCCCAGAAGGTGGAGCTGGAAGAGCTGCTCAGGGTCGTGGCCATGCCCGAGCTGTCCACCCAGTCGGTGATGAAGTTGGGATGCAGATCCCACACCTGGTACATCATGAGCCAGAAGCAGGACATGATGAGCAGCCAGGCGACCAGCCGCGGCTCGGCGATGTTGATCAGGGTGCGCTTGAACACCGCGACGGGGCTCTCGGTCTTGCTGGCGCCCGACGGCACGTCCTTGAATGTCAGTAACAAGCCAAAGTTGACGAGGGTGAACGCGGCTGCGGTCAGGAACAGGGTGCGCCAGGCCTCGACGCTGTGCGCCTCGCCCAGGATGGCGCGCGCGGTCAAGGGCGCCAGGGCCGCGCCGATGTTGACCACCCAGTAGAAGATGCCCCAGCCCAGCGACGAGATGTCCTTGGTCAGGTTCTGCGCCAGGGAGCCTTGCAGCGATGGCTTGAAGAAGGCCGTGCCCGTGGCCAGGACCAGGATGCCGGCGAAGAAGGTGAAGTAGTCGCGGCCAAAGGCGATGATCACATAGCCCAGGGTGTTCAGGGCCACCGAGAAGGCCATCGTCTTCTTGTAGCCGTAGCGATCTGCATAGCCGCCGGTGAACATCGGCAGCACGCTTTGAAAAACAAACCACCAGGCGTAGATGGTGCCCTTGTGGGCGGCAGTCAGGTGCAACCCACCCGGGTCGTCGGCCTGCATGATGTACAGGGGCACCACGGCGCGGATGGAGAAGTACGCCAGGCGCTCGAACATCTCGATGCTATTGAGCATCCAGTAGGTGCGGCCGAAGCGGCTCGCTCGCGGTGAGCTGGCCGGGGAGTCGCTGTTGTGCTCAGTCATGCGCGGTCCTCGGAGGGCTGCGTGAGTGGCTCGAGGCGCGAGGCGAGGTCAGGGAGCACAGGTCCACTCGCCTCTGAGTCAGTATTGAGAAAGCCCCGGAACAGAGGCCTGCGCCAGGGGCGCCATCGACGATTCATGGGGAGAAGCGAAGGAAGAAGGGCGGCCGTGCAAGATGGCGCTGCGGGTCAGATCTTGCTTTCCTTGAACCACACGTGCTTGCGCAGCTTGGGGTCATACTTCTTGATCCGCATCTTGTCGCGCGCGGTCCGCTTGTTCTTGCTGGTGGTGTAGAAGTAGCCCGTCCCCTCCTCGGAGACCAGGCGGATCAGCTCTCTCACCTTGGATGCCATGATCGTTCTCCTCGACGCACGCCAGCGCTCCACCGAGGAGCCAGCAGGTCGTGCCGCGGCGCCCAGGGGCTCGCAAGCCCCTCAAAGGCTTACTTAATGAGCCCGTGTTTCCTGAGCGTCTCGCGAAGGTCCGCCTTGGTCAGGGTTCGGATCGCTCGCGTGCTCACCTTGAGCCGGATCCAGCGCCCCTCTTCGGGGATGAAGAATCGCTTGCTCTGGATGTTGGGCCTGGTCACCCGCTTGGTTCGATTGTTCGCATGGGACACCTTGTTGCCCACCATGCGCTGCTTGCCGGTCAGACTGCATTTTGCCATGACGCCACCTAATCGCAGGCCAGCCCTCCGGGGCAGGCTCAGGAGGGCGGGTCATCCCATGCTGATGGTGGGCTGTCAACGAGAAATCACGAATCATCAGGCCAGGACCGCGGCCCCGGCATAGGTCTCCATCCACGGTACCTCGGCGTGCTGGACCAGGCGCAGCAGCGCGCGCAGGACAGCGGTCTGGATCTGGGGTGCATCGGGCGCCCCCAGGGGGTAGCCAAGGGCAAAGGGAACAGCCAGAGCACGCGGGGGGCCAACCTTGCGTGTGATCTCGGGCAGCATCGTGATGGATGCGGTGGTGATGCTCTGTCGAGAATCGCACGCGGCACCGGTGTCAGATCGCGCGGTCCGGGTTCGCGAGGCGGGTGGATCTGCCTCTTGTTTCCCGTTCCTGTAACTCCCTGACAGGCAGCGAAACCAAGCCCCGAACATCAACTGCGCTCGACGCGCCGGAGGCTGCGATGAAGAAATCCACGACCCTGATCGCCCTGACCACCCTGTCCCTGCTACCCGTCGCCGCGATGGCCGCCCTGACCCTCGGTGAGAGCGCTGGATTCCTCAAGGGAGGAGGCACCACGCCGACGCATGATTTTCCGGTGCTGGCCCGGGCCTTCTCGAACGACATTTCGGCTCCGGAGGCAGCGGGGCTGCGCACGGTCAAGGTGTCCGTCCCCGTGGAGCAGATCAGCACGGACAACTACCTGCGCGATGTCCACATGCGCTCGGCCATCTTCGGCGCGGGGTTGGCCAGGGCGCGACCAAAGCCCGCGACCATCTGTCCCGAGGACACGGGCAGGCAGTGCAGGTAGGGGCCGGGGAGATCGCCCAGCGCGAGCTGCTGCGCACAGGCCCCGAAGATCTCGACGTGGCAGCGTGCACCACGGCGATGGCGGCCATCGCGCCCAGGATGCCGCCCTGAACGTAGAAGCCCGTCTCGGTGAGGTACTTGACCGGGTGCCGCCAGAACGTGCCGCCCAGCGCCACGATGTGCATGGCCTTCGATCCCAGCCACACCACAAAGCCCATCAGGGGGATTGAGCAGGACGAAGTTGTCGACCAGAGGCGAACCCTTGAGGGTCATGTACAGGGCGGTGTTCACGATGATGGAGATGGCTGCCAGCATGGCAAACACGCCGTAGCCCACGATCTGAAAGTTCTTGCCGCGATAGACAACGGGTCTGTCCTGCGAGGGACGGGCGACACGGACCACGCCACTGGCCAGGTGTTCGAGCAGGTGGGTCATGAGCTGTGCTCCCGTGCGTGATAACGGCACGGTCTCGCCGACGCACGGGTCGTGACAGGGACAGCGATGAAAGAGAAGGCGGGGTCGGCGTGGGGGCCAGTGCTCAGATCTCGCTGCCCGGAGTCGGGCGCGAGGTCGTGTCATAGGCGGCGTGCAAACCGAAAGTGTGCTTGCCACCGGCGAAGGGAGGCAGGGGAGAGTAGGTGTCCTTCTTGGGACCCACGAAGCCCATCTCTCGCAGCACCGAGCCCACGGGCTTGCGCTGGTACTCCACGCCCTTGCCGGCCTTGAAGGGCACGTAGGGCTTCTTGGGGTCGGCCACGAAGCGGGCCACCAGGTTCTCGAGATACTGGCTGGTGGCCTCGAACTCAGGGGTGTGGGCGATGGCACCGGTGGGGCAGGGGTCGACACACAGCCCGCAGAACATGCACTTGCCAATATCGATGTCGAAGCGGGTCATGACACGCTTGCGCTCGTCGGCCACCTTCTCCACGGCCATGGAGATGACGTCGATGGGGCAGGCGCGTTCACAGGCCTGACAGGCCGTGCAGATGTCCATGTCGACTTCGAGGATGCCCCGGTAGCAGATGGGTAGCTTCTGGCCGATGTCGACGCGCTCGAGGTCCTTCATCAGCGAGTTCAGGCGCCCGTCGTATCGATCTGGATACTGGATGGTCCCGGGCTTGCGCAGCATCCACGACATGGTCACGGCCATGCCCTCGCCGACGGCCCTGAGCGCGGACCAGATCGAGGCCACATAGCGGGTCAGGGCGCCTCTGTCGTCGGCAACCTGAGTTGAACTGGTCATCGCGAAATCTCCTCGCGCGGGTCCGGGACTACAGCGCGAACTTGATGAGCACCTTGTCGCGGGCGTTGGTGATGGCGAATGCGACGCGCCGGACGTACCAGACGAAGGCCCCCAGGCAGAAGGCGAAGGTGCCCAGCCTGAGCAGCATACCCACGACCTCGCCGACTCCGGCATGCTGGAACAGGGCCGCGGTGTCCGACATCGGCAGCCAGTGCATGAGAACCATGATCGCCAGCATGGCGACGAAGGACAGGGGTACCAGCACCTTCCAGCACACCGACATCATCTGGTCGACGCGGATGCGCGGCAGGGTCCAGCGGAGCTGGCTGATCACGAACACCACGACCCAGGTCTTGACGAAGATGACGACGAAGGACATGGCGGTGAGCGTCCAGAAGGCCCAGGTGTCGAGGCCCAGCGTGCTCAGCACGCCCGGCGTGGCCGTGGCGTACCAGGGCAACCCCTCGACCAGGCCAAAGGTGGGGATGTTGCCACCGCCCAGGAAGGCGACGACGGCGAGCACGGCCATGATCCAGACGTTGGCCAGCTCGGCCAGGTAGAAGAGCAAGAAGCGCCAGCCCGAATACTCGGTGGTGTAGCCGGCCACCAGCTCGCTCTCGGCCTCGGGCAGGTCGAAGGGCACGCGCGAGCCTTCCGCCAGGGCTGCGATGAAGTAGATGACAAAGGCCATCAGGGCAAAGGGGCTGTGCGTCGCGAACCAGTCCCAGGGCAGCCAGCCCTGGGCCGTGGCCAGACCATTGATGCTCATGGTGCCGGCCAGCATGACGACGACGAGCAGGGCGGTGGCGTGGGGGATCTCGTAGCTCACGATCTGGGCCGCCGAGCGCAGGCCGCCGAACAGCGACCACTTGGAATTGCTGGCCCAGCCCGACATCAGGACGCCGCAGACCACCAGCGAGGTCACGCTGAGCAGGAACAGCAACCCCACGTCGAGATCGGCGCCGATGAGCGTGCCACCGAAGGGCACCACCGCGATGCCGAGAACGATGCCCAGCACCGCAAGCAGGGGACCGATCTTGAACAGGGGGTGGTCCGCATCGGCGGGGATCAGGTCCTCCTTGAAGAGCACCTTGAGCGCGTCGGCGACCCACTGGATCAAGCCCTGGGGCCCGACCCGGTTGGGGCCAATGCGGCTCTGCATGCGGCCCGCGATGCGGCGCTCGAGAAAGATGAACACACCGGCAAACACCAGCACGTAGGCAAAGGGGATGAGGATGGCTGCCAGGGCACCGGCCGCGTACATCCACTGCGTCCAGGCCGGGCCCACGCCCCACTGCTGCATCAAGCTATCGACGACGGATTGCATCGCGAGACCCTCGTCCTGTGACCCCACCCGAGACTGCGCCGGTATAACCGGTCTCGACGACGCGGGCAACGCGAAAACCGTCGTGGCTGTGCGGCCGTAGCCGCTCTGGCGCGACCTGCTCCCGGCCCTGCAGTGCCGAGGATATTTGCGGCCGCGCGGGCCTTCACTTCCGCGACAAAATCTATTTATATACTAGGAAATAACTCAAGGGGGGTGCGAAGAGGTCTCCGGATGGTCGACGTCCCCCGCCAGAATTGCTGGGAGTACAAGCGCTGCGGTCGCCAGCCTGGTGGTCCTCACGTCCAGGACCTTGGTGAATGCCCCGCGGCAACCAAGCGCGGTCTCGACGGAGCGCACGGCGGGCGGTGCGCAGGTCGCGCCTGCTGGGTGGTCGTGGGTACCCTGTGCGACGGCAAGGTTCAGGGTACCTTCGCGGCCAAGATCGCAAGCTGCGAGAAGTGTGACTTTTACCTGAAGGTACGCCGGGACGAGGGAGTCGGCTTCCAGTTCTCAGCGATGCTCCTCAAGCAGCTCCGCGAGGCTGGCTGACCGCACCTTAGTGGGGTCGACGGCGTAGCCCGAACAGGGTGACCAGGCCGAGGGCCCACAGCACCGCCGGCTGCGGTGAGCCGCGCCCCGCCTGGGCACACAGCAGCGTCGCCTCGTGGCCCGGTTCGTCGACGTGGGGCATGCGGTCGGTGGGCGAGGGCAGGGCACAGCTCTCGTCCGTCTCGCCATCGCAGTTGTTGTCGACGTCGTCACCGCAGACCTCGGTGGCGGCAGGGGACCTCGCCGGATCCCTGTCATCGCAATCGAGCTGCGTGCAGAACCCATCCTTGTCCACGTCGAGGCAGGCCGCGCAGCCCTCATCGACCTGGCCATCGCAGCTGTTGTCCAGGGCATCGCCACACAGCTCGGCCGCGCCGGGGTAGGTGTCCGCCCGCCCGTCATCGCAATCGAGTGCTGCGCAGAAACCATCGGCATCGCCGTCGACACAGCCCTCGCAGCCCTCGTCCACATCTCCATCGCAGTCGTTGTCGGCCTGGTCCCCGCAGCGCTCAGCCTGGCCGGGGTTGACGGCGGCGTCGTGGTCGTCGCAGTCGCGGTTGGCACAGAACCCGTCCTCGTCCTCGTCGGTGCAGGACACGCAGTCCTCGTCCACGTCACCGTCGCAGTCGTTGTCGACATGGTCCCCGCACTGTTCCGCGGCACCCGGGTTGGCGCTGGCATCCTGATCGTCACAGTCGCGATTGCTGCAGAACCCATCCTGGTCATCATCGGTGCAAAACACGCAGCCTTCGCCTACCTGACCATCGCAGTTGTTGTCGAGCTCGTCGTCGCAGCGCTCCACGGCACCGGGATGCACCGCTGCACGGGAATCGTCGCAATCCACATCCGAGCAGAACCCATCCTGGTCCACGTCGATGCAGACCACACAGCCCTCGTCGACCTGGCTGTTGCAGTTGTTGTCCCGGCCGTCGCCACAGACCTCGGTCAGGCCCGGTCTGACGTCGGAGCGGCTGTCGTCGCAGTCCTCGGTGCTGCAGCTCCCGTCGCCGTCTGCGTCGATGCAGACCACGCAGCCCTCGTCGATCTGGCGGTTGCAGTTGTTGTCGCGACCGTCGCCACAGACCTCGGCCAGGCCCGGCTTGACGTCGGAGCGGCTGTCGTCGCAGTCCTCGGTGCTGCAGCTCCCATCGCCGTCGGCGTCGATGCAGACCACACAACCCTCGTCGATCTGGTTGTTGCAGTTGTTGTCACGGCTGTCGCCACAGACCTCGGTCAGGCCCGGCCTGACGTCGGAGCGGCTGTCGTCGCAGTCCTCGGTGCTGCAGCTTCCGTCGCCGTCGGCGTCGATGCAGGTTACGCAGCCCTCGTCGATCTGGCCGTTGCAGTTGTTGTCGATGCCGTCGTTGCACAGCTCGGCCGCGCCCGGATAGCGGCGTGCGTCCAGATCATTGCAGTCGGCGCTGGCGCAGGCCCCGTCCTGATCCTGGTCCGTGCACAGGCACACACCGGCGCCCTGCAGTTCAGGAATGCGCTGGGTATCGCACAGCGCGTCGGCGGCACAGTCCGACTGGCCCAGGCACAGGGGCTTGCACTGGCCGGTGGCACCTCCAGCCGGGCCGACACAGAACAGGCCATCCGCGCATTCGACCGGCTCCCGGGGCCCCAGTCTGCAGCTCGCCCCTTCCGCGTGGCTGAGGCTGGCAAAACAATCCGTGGCGCCCGTTGCGGTGGGACCGCAGGCCAGAGTCGAGGCGCACTCTCCGCCTCTGAGGTCGCAGTTGGCGGGAGGCATGCAGAGATCGATGGCAGAAGCACACTGGGTCCCGATGCAGGTCTGGTAGGCCTGGGTCGTGCTCGCGGAGGCGCACTCGGTGTCAAAACACCGCAGCATGGCATCGAGGGCGGCCTGGGCGTCGCTGGTGCCGGTGTCGTAGCAGTCGAGCTGACAGGTCGCGCTATCATCGCAGGCGACGAGGCAGTCGTAGACCTGCTCGCAGTCGTGGGTCTGGCAGGCGCTGTTGTCGCAGCTTCCGTCGCCCTGGCAGGCCTGGGTGCAGAAGCACAGACCCGGGTCGCTCTGGCAGCTCGGTGGCACCTGCCCCAGCACGCCGGCGATCCAGGGCGCGTGGCGATCCACCCGGGTGTGGTTGTAGCTGCCCTTGCAGGGATCACCTCCGGACGAGGCCACGCTCGAGTTGATGCCGATGACACGCCATGTGCCGTTCTCTTGCAGCAAGCCCGGGCCGCCGGAGTCGCCAAAGCAGACGCCGGTCCCCGAGAAGTTGCCGACGTAGACCGAGCTGCCGATGCTGGAGACCAGGATCTGGGTCGAGCGCTTGAGGCCACCGCCGGTGACGTTGATGCCCTCGGTGGCGCCGAAGCCCACGTAGAGCACCGGGTGACCGACCAGGGCCGCGCTCAGCGACTGCTGGTTGTAGGCGTAGATCGGTGCACCCTGCACGGCCTGGGCGAGGCGCACCATGGCGATGTCGTTGCGCAGGTTCTCGCTGTCCCACTGCGGGTGGCGGTGGAAGCTCTGGACCGGCACCAGGGTGCCGCTGGCCGGTGGACCGCCGTCGGCGGCGGGTCGCGCGTCCGGGCCAAGGTAGAAGCGCACCGTCGACGGGTCGAGCAGGCCGCCCGCCTCGTCCTCGACGCAATGGGCTGCGGTCAGTACCCAGCGCGGGTCGATGAGGGAGCCCGTGCAGAAGGAACCCTCGTAGCCCCAGAAAGGAACCTGGGCGACCAGGGCGCCCACGCCATTCCAGCCGCTCTCGACCACGCCACCGACGATGGGGTGCCGCTGCGAGGGGTCCTGGACCTCGATCGCGTCTCGCGGTGTACAGGCCACCAGCAGCGCCGCCACCAGAACTCCGCTCCCTCTCGTCCCAAGGCGCATCTCGTTCTCACTTTCCGTCGCCATCGCGACCCGGGAATCTCTATCCCTTGCGTGGCTACTTGGGAGACGCCGCTGGTCAGAAAATGTCGCATTGTGACGACGGGCACAGGGCTACGGTGCCTGGCCGTGCGCTCCATCACGACCCGTTCGGAATTCGGACACAGGATGTGCTCGCGGTCACATTCGAGATCAGGGTGATCGACGTCAGGGATCGATGGCGCCGCAGGGCGTGTTCAGTGCAGGGTGACCATGCGCCACCACTGCGACAGCTCGCGCAGCTGGCGCGCCCGGGGGGCCACGCAGTCGTACTTGGAATGGTGAATCAGCACCATGTCCCCGCTGGCCAGCCCCGAGGTGTCACAGGGCGGATCCAGGTCGTAGGGGCGCACCTCGATGGGCGAGAAGTAGAAGTAGACGCTGGGCTGATAGTACAGGGGGACGTTCCAGCGTTGCCTGTCCACGATCAGGTAGGGGATCGGATCCTTCTCCCAGGCGGCAGCGTACTCGGCGAAGGTATCCGGCGGCTGCGGCGCCCACACGCGCCGGGCGCTGCGGTCGAGGCCAGCTCCCAGCATCCACATCACGGCACCCAGTGCGAGACCACGGCCGGCCAGCATCAGCAGACCATGCGCACGCACCAGCTCGGCTGCCGGGAGCACCTGCAGCAGCCATCGATGGAGCCCCTGCGCGCACAGCAGACCGGCCAGCGCAACCAGGAACCACCAATGAAGGTGTTTGGCGTCGTCGTGGAGGATGCACAGCGCCGCTGCCACCAGCGGGATGCCCAGCAGGCCCAGGTGGCGCTCGCCCCGGCCCAGCCAGCGCCCGAGCACGATGCCAGGACCCAGGGCAAATAAAGGAAAGATGGGGATCATGTACCAGGAGCGGTGCTTGTCCGCGATCTCGCCGAACACCAGCAGGTGGCTGGCCAGGAGCGCCGTGCAGGCAAGCAGGAGAAACCGTCTCGTCTCCGCCGAGGGTGCGCCGAGGATGAGGCGTGCGGTGCGCTGCCACCGCGTCGAGGGCGGCGGGACCTCGTCTGTCGCCAGGCTTGCGGGCTGCACCAGCGCCAGGGTCAGCAGCGCCAGCAGACACAGACTGCCCACGACCACGAGCCAGGGCTCGCCGAAGCGCAAGAAGGTCTGCCACAGATCGTCAACCTTGCGCGGCACGTGAGGATCGGCCGCGAGCTTGGCCGGGATCTGGTGCAACGCTGCTCCGACACCTCGGTCGAGGGTGAAGGGCACCATCCACAGGCCGAAGAACGCCAGGGCTACGACGATCGTGACACCGAAGCGCCGCCACAGCCGGCGAGGAGAGACCAGCAGCGTCGGATCCAGGGTCAGCTCCGCCACCACGACTGCACCCAGCGAAGCGAAGCCGACCATGTGCTTGACCCATGCACCGTAGCCGACCACCAGCCCCAGGAGGACCTGCAGGATGCGCTCTGTGCGAGGGTCAGATTCGTCGCGGGTGCGGCTGGCAAGCCACAGCGCGAGAAGGAAGACCGCGGTCAGGGTGTTCTCGAGCCAGATCACGCGGCCGAGCTCGATCCAACCTCCGATGGTCAGGGCCAGCAGGCCCGTCAGCAGGCCTGCCAGCGACGAGCTCGCGATGATCGAGGCCAGGAGCGCGAGCAGCACCGTCGAGGCGATACCGGCGAGAATGGTGGGCAGGCGCACGGCCGCCTTGCCGCGTCCAAAGATCTTCAGCGACAGTGCCGCCGGCCACAGGGCTCCAGGGGGCTTGCCCAGGGTGCGGTAGTGACTGAACTCACCGCGGGGGTAGAGAGGATTGTCACCCCGGGACAGCTCGAGCGCCGCCGCTGCGTACAGCGCCTCGTCGCTCTTGACGAGGGTGGGATCGGCGTAGCCACGGCCGAAGAACCACGTCGCCGCCAGCAGCACGATTCCGAGCGCCGCCGGTCGTGCCAGCGCGCGGGACGCCGACAGGTTCATGGCCTAGCGGTCGACCTCAGGGGCCACCACGTCGAGGGACGCGATGAGAGCGACCAGGTCCGCGATCATCAGGCGCGGTGACAGGTGTTCCATGATCGACATGGCCGAGAAGCTGCCGGTGCGGATGCGTGCGCGCTGGGGCTTGTCGGTCCCGTCGGAGACCAGGTAAAAGCCCATCTCGCCACGGGCGCTCTCGACCCGGGCATAGGTCTCGCCCACCGCGGGCTTGAGCTTCTTGGGGACCTTGGCCCGGACGTCGCCCTCGGGCAAGCCCTCGATGCACTGCCGCACGATCTTGATCGACTCGCGGATCTCCTCGACGCGCGCGTAAAACCGCGCGTAGCAGTCGCCCTCGATGCCATGCGGCCCCTTGCCCACGGGAACCTTGAACTGCAGCTCGGGATAGGCCGAGTACGGAACGTCGCGGCGCAGGTCGAAGTCCACGCCGCTGGCGCGCAGGTTGGGGCCCACGAGCGCGTAGCCGATGGCGTCCTGGCGCGAGATGGGCGCCACGCCGGCGAGGCGATCGATGTAGATGGGGTTGAAGGAGATGAGCCGGTCGAACTCGTCGATGATGGGCTCGAGGTGATACAGCCAGCTCAGGATGCTGCGATCGAGGCCGGGGTAGAAGTCGCGAGACACGCCGCCGACCCATACGTAGTTGTAGGTCAGGCGCGCACCGCAGATGTACTCCATGATGTCGTTGAAGGTCTCGCGTTCGCGAATGAGCATCAAAAACGGCGTGTAGGCGCCAATGTCCATCGCCATGGAACCCGCGGCGATGAAGTGGCTGGCGATGCGCGTGAGCTCGGTGGCGATGGTGCGCAGGTACTGCGCCCGTCGTGGCACCTCGATGCCCAGCAGGTTCTCCACCGCCATGGCCCAGCCCTGGTTGGGGAACATGGCCGCGCAGTAGTCGATGCGATCGGTGTAGGGCATGAAGCCCAGGTAGCCGACCTTCTCGGCGATGCCCTCCATGGCCCGGTGCAGGTAGCCCACCTCGGGCACCGCGCGGCTGATGACCTCGCCGTCGGTCTCCACCAGGAAGTTGAGGACGCCGTGCGTCGCCGGGTGGTGCGGTCCCATGTTGAGGACCATGAGCCCGTCCTTGGGCTGCTTCCACGACGCGACAAAGGGATATTGTTCCATGGCGGGCCCTCGCAGTTCTGTGACGGGTGGCTCAGCTCGCGCTGGTCGTGCCCTCGGCCGCTGGGGTGGTCGTGGCCTGTGCCGGAGTCTCGGCAATGATCTCCCCTGCGGACAGGGCGCCGCTGCGGATCTGCTCGACGATGACCGCGGCCAGATCGTCCGGATCCTTGCGGGGTCGGCTTCGGATCACGGCGCCGCTGGCGATGATCCGGCCGTGCTTGCGGCGCACGCGGGCATCGAGGTCGCGGATGGCCGCGCCGGGGTTCGAGGTGTAGACCACGTACAGGGCGCAGGCCTTGTGCTCGAGGTCAGGCAGCAGGTCGATGAACGAGCCCATGGCCTCCGAGGTGCTCGCGAAGAGCAGCCCGTGGGCATTGGCGCCAAAGATCAGCAGGTCGTAGTCCTCGAGCTGGCTTGGCTTGGCCTGGCTCACTGCCACGACCTCGACCGCTATGCTGGCCACCGCCAGACGATGGGTCAGGATCTCACCGGCCTCCCGGGCGCCCTTGCCGCTGTCGTCGAACACCAGCAAGGCCCTGAGGGGCCGCTGGGTCTTGAGCAACTCGGTGCGCTCGCTGAACAGGGTGTTGCTGAAGGTGCGCGTCGTCTTCATTCCGTGGTACTCGGCGGGCTCCTGCCAGTCCTTGCGCAGGGGGTGGCCCGGCCAGTCCTCGGGGAGCATCAGGCGCCGCAGCTCGCGGTGGTTGTTGAAGACCACTCCGAGCAGGTCGTACTGCTCGCGCTCGTGCCATTCGGCGGCGGGCCATACCGCGCTGACAGTGTCGACGGCCGGATTGTCGTGCGGGATATCTGTCTTGAGCACCAGCAGGTGGTGGTGCGTGTACGAGTACAGGTGGTAGGTCATCTCGAAGCGCTCGGGCGGCACGTCGGCGGCGGTCAGGCAGGACAGGTTGTCCAGGGCGATGCTGTCGGCATCGCGCAGCCAGGTGGCGACCACGACCAGGCGCGCGGGCTGGACCCGGATCCAGGTCTGGGCCTTGTCGTTCTTGACCTCGACGACGGCGTCCCCGAACTGCTGCTGCACCTTGCTGGCAATCTCGTCGAAGGTCATGGGGCAGTCCTTTCTGCGGCACCGGCCTGGATGTCGCGGTCATCCCACAGCCGCTTGACCCACTCGAGGTCGCCCTTGCGCCACACGTAGGCCAGGCCCACCAGCAGGATCAGGACAAACAGCGCCAGCTCCACCATGGCCACGGCCCACTGCGGCGATGCCATCCAGGACCTGTAGACCACGCCGATGGGGAAGGTGAAGGCGATCTCGACGTCGAAGACCACGAACACCAGGGCCACGATGTAGAAGCGCGGATTGAAGTTGAACCAGGCACCCCCGACGGGAACCTCGCCGCACTCGTACACCATTGCCTTGCCAGGGGTGTAGCGCCGCGGCGCCAGGAAGCGCTGCGCGGCGAGTCCCCCGAACACGACCACACAGGCCAGAACGGCCAGCACCAGGACCACGGTAAAGTGAAAACCCATGACGGAGACTCCACCCTGTCGCCGCGCCGCGGCGCTCATATAAATGGCTGCCGCAATCTTCTAAGAGACGCTGCGCGAGGTGTCAAGGCGATTGGGGCGAGCTCAGGACCTCGCACGCGTTCCCGGGAGCAGCGCATCAGGAGGCCTCCGCGGCGTGGCGTTCTCGCTCGCGCGCCACGAGAGTCCACGCTATGACCGCCGACGCCAGACGCATGGGTGCGTGGGGCAGGGGAGCAGGTGGTCGAGATCCGCCGATACCTGTCGCGGTGCTGGGAATACACCTCCGGGGCTGCCCGACGCGGGCCCGGGGTGCTGGTCCTGACCGCCGTTGCCACGGCACTCGCGCTGGTCTTCTACAGGCCCTATGGCGAGACCTTCGGCACCAAGCTGGTGACCGGGCACGTCGATGCCTACTTCGTGCTGTGGGGCGTCGACTGGGTGCAGCGGCAGTGCTTTGGCCTGTGCGGCCCCCTGTTTGACAGCAACGTCTACTTCCCGCACCGCTTCAGCCTGCTGCACGCGGACCCCATGATTGGCCAGGCCCTGGTGACCCTGCCCCTGCGCTGGCTCGACGCCGGACCCGCCGCCACTTTCAACACGCTGCAACTGCTGGGGCTGGTGAGTGCGGGTGTCGCCATGGCATTGCTGGCCGCCGAGCTCACCGGGCACCGATGGTCTGCCCTGGTGGCGCTGGTGGTGTTCGGCTTCTTCCCGGCGCGGGCCGCGGCCGTGACCAATGCGCTGTCGCAGTACAGCTTCGGCTTGCCCCTCATGCTGTGGGCTCTCGTATCCTGGACGCGTCGCGGCCGGTCCTGGTCCATCTGGGCCTGCGGCGGAGCCTTCGTGCTGCAGGCCTGGTTCTCGACCCAGATGGCGCTGTGGACCGCTCTGGGCTTCGTCGTCACGGCACCCTGGATCCTGCTCGGGGGTCAGGCCTGGCGCACCCGGCAGCAGCTGCGGCAGCTCGGCCTGGCGATGATCGTCTGGTTGGTGATCCTGGCGCCGCTCGTCGTGGGCTACCTGCGCATGGGCCACGATCTTGGCTTCACCCGTTCGATGCGCGAGACCGTGGCCTACTCGGGCAGCACCGACGCGCTGTGGAACGAGCGCGGCATGTTGCAGAACGACCCCTGGTTGCAGGGAGAGGCCAGCAAGGGCGGCGGGCACCTGGGCTTGCTGCTGTGCGCGCTGGCGGCGGCGGGCTGTGCCGTGTTGCTGTGGCGGCGCGCGCGAGGTGACCGCGCGGCCCTGTGGCAGCACCTGCTGCCGGGCCTGCTGCTGCTCGCCCTCGGCGTCATCGTCTACCTGGGGCCAACCGACAAGTCCCACGGCGATAGCAGGGCGCTGTTCTGGTACGTGCGCGAGCTGGTGCCGGGCTTCAAGGGCGTGCGCGTTCCTGCCCGGGGCTTGATGCTGGCCTACGTCGGGCTGGCGCTGCTGGCCGCCGAGGGCGCGCGTGGCCTGTTCGCATGGGCGCGCTGGCCCGGGGTCCGACCCCTGGCCGCCGTGAGCCTGGCCGCGGCGCTGTTCTGGTTCTGGCTACCGCGACCCCAGAACCCTGTCATGCCGAGCGTGATCACCGACGCTGCCGTCGTCATGCGGGACCTGCCGGCCGGCGCCGTGGTCTTGCCCTGGCCAAGTTTTCGCCACTACCACGACGGGGCGCTGCGGGACTACGAGGCCACTGCCCACGACAAGCACATCGTGGGCGGCTACACCGGGATCTTCACCTGGCTGTATCGCCAGTGCTTTCTCGAACTGGATCAGTTTCCCGGTGGGCGCTCGCTCGAGGTGGCCGCGGCGCTGGGGACCACGCACCTGGTGCTGGACAGCCGCCGACTCGACGGCAAGAGAAGAGACGCGCTCGGGCGGGCTCTGTCCGACGGCCGCGTGCAAGGTCCCGTGCTGACGCGCGGCCCCTTCGAGGCCTACGTGCTGGTTCGAGGCGAGCTGCGGCAATTCGGGGCGCACGATCTGCATGCCCTGGCGCCCCTGAGCGCCCTGGCCGAGCAGCACGTCGAGGCGGGGAGCTGGGCCACCAGCGCGCTGCAGCTCCCGGCGGACTTCGCAGCCCAGCTCAGGATCAATCCGACCCAGACCTGGAAGGGTCGCGTGCGTCTGGCGTGCCCCCACGGCCGCGACGATGCAGATGCGGTGGTCGCCGCGCCACCCATCGTCGACGACGAGCACCGGCTGGTGTCCTTCAGCTACCGGGCCCCCGCCCAGCCCGGGGTCTGCGATGCCATCTTCGAGCTGCAGGGCACGGCTCTCGGCACCGGGCGTGTCGACGTGGTGGCTGCCGGTCCGGGCACACCCCGGGCCGAGATCGAGATCCTGGATGCGCCGGCGTCGACCTGGGCGGACTGCGGCGTGCGGCTCCACCTTCGCATCCGCAACACAGGCCCGGTGGTGCTCCGCGCGCGCTCCGACGTCGGCTGGCCTCCCTTCAAGGGGGAGTTTCAGGTCGAGTGCCGCTTCACGGGTCCGGCGAGTGAGACCCTGCGTGTGGTCTCCGAATGGGGCGACGGCGCGCTGCACGCGGATCTCGGCCCGGGGGACAGGAGCGAACGCACGCTGCGCATCCGGGCACCGCGCAAGGGCGGGCACTACAAGCTGCAATGCAAACCGGTGCTGGCCTACACCTCGTTCATCGGCGATGGCAGCCCGGTGCGGGAGATCGACGTGGTGCCCTGAGGTCTTGACGCCCCGCGCGTCGAGACACAGCGGATGGGTCTTGCCCTTCGCCGCGGTCACGCCTATATCATGCGTGGACTGGCGGGCGCGGATCGCGTCCCGCCCGAGGACAGTGCCATGCTCGCTTCGTACTCCGGTCTCGCCCTGATGGCCCTCATCGGCGTGTTTCTGGCCCTGGTGTTCCTGGCGGGTTCCATGTTCCTGGGCCCCAAGGACGCGTCGGGCAGCAAGGAAGAGCCCTGGGAGTGCGGCACCGTGTCCGTCGGCAGCGTGCGCCAGCGTTTCAGCGTGCGCTTTTACATCGTGGCCCTGCTGTTCGTGGTGTTCGACATCGAGGCGGTGTTCCTCTTCCCCTGGGCCGTGCTGTATCGCGAGCTGGGATGGTTCGGCCTGGCCGAGATGTCGGTCTTCGTCGCCATCCTGCTGGTGGGGCTTGGCTACGTGTGGAAGAAGGGCGCCCTGGAGTGGGAGTGATCCGAGATGATTGAACAGAACCCCGATACCCTGCTCGGCGGCGCGGTCATTCCGACCCGGCGCGACGCTGCAGCCAGCTACGTGCGCGACTTCCTGAACCAGCGCAAGAGCGTGCGCGAGGTGGTCAACTGGGCGCGCAAGTGGAGCTTCTTCCAGTACCCCTTTGTCACCGCCTGCTGCGCCATGGAATACATGGCCGTGTGGGGACCGCGCCACGACATCGCGCGCTTCGGCGCCGAGTTCCCGCGCTTCACGCCACGGCAGAGCGATCTGCTCTTCGTGGTGGGCACCGTCACCCACAAGCAGGCCCCAGTATTGCGGCGGACCTACGAGGCCATCGCCGACCCCAAGTGGGTCATCGCCTTCGGCGTGTGCGCCTCGTCAGGTGGCTTTTACAACAACTACTCGGTGGTGCAGGGCATCGACAATATCATCCCGGTCGACGTCTACATCCCAGGGTGCCCACCGCGCCCGGAGGCCGTGCTCGATGGCCTGATGCTGCTGCAGGACAAGGTCACCCGCGACCAGCCTCCCATCGCCTGAGCACGCGTTCTCCGCCCCTTCGCCACGAGGCAAAAGTAACGCCAGGGATGCCCTGGCCGCTACCCCACGCGCGACCTGCGGGCTGATTTCGGTCTGCCGTTTAGCGATCGATGGGATCGACTGGCAGTCGATAGTGCGGACTCAGTCCGTTGACGCGTTGATCGCGTTGCGCGCCTGGTCGACGTACTGGGTTTCCTGGGCGCGTTTGCCGACGACGAGCAGATAGTGCTGCAGCATGTCGCCGACGTGACCCTTTTGATCATTGCGCTCGTCGAGCCGCGTGCGGTTGATGCCGTCCTTGAAGAAGTCCATCCAGTGTTCGGCATTCGTCCCGGCCTCGGCCTGGCCTCGCACGACCTCGTCGGCGATGAGACGCTCGAGCGATCCCTGGGGTAGGGCATGGGGACCATCGAACAGCTCGTCGTGGGTCAGCGTGGCCGTGCTGTTGCCCGTCTCGCGCTCCTTGCTCTCGGTCTGGGTCTGGATGTGGTCGAGCAAGCGCTCGGTGGCGGCCGCGATCTCGCCATGGCGCTCGGGGCCCGTGTTGCTCAGCAGCCCTTCCTGTGCTGCGCGGTCGGTGATGCGTTGCAGGTCCTGGTGCGGCAGGTCGTTGGTCGGGCCCTTGCCCGCCAACCGCAGCTTGAGTTCGCGCACGCCGGCGTCCAGGTTGGCACCGGTCAGGAATCCCTGCGACGTGTAGTGCTCGGGGCGCAAGGTGTAGCCCAGGCCAAGCCCACCGCTCATCACGTCGCCTCGCGTGGCCTCGCCATACAGGCTGGTGTGCCCCGAGTAGTTACCGAAGTTGGCAAAGTCGTACACCGCCCGCGCCAGGGGGTCGCGCAGCTCGTCGAGCTCGCCTCTCCAGCGCCTGTCGGTGACGATACCGTCGCCGTTGGCGTCGAAAGTGCGCAGCTGGGTCACTGCACCGTCGATGGCAGCGTCGATCCTGGGCTGCCCGGGGTCCGAGCCCCGTCTGTTGGCTGACAGCAGGCCCAGGGTGTTCAGGCCGCCCTCGACCGGTGGCGTGCTCGAGCGGTCCGTGGCCACGTGGCTTCCTGCCCGGGAGCCGCGGTCCATGCCATCGGCCTGGCCCGTCGTCGTGGTCGGGTTGGTGGTGGGATCGGTGACGGCCGAACTGCCTGTCGTGCCCGGGGTGGTGACCTGCGACGTCGTGGCAGCTGGAATCGTGGTGGCGGCCACGTCAGAACGGCGGCGAATTCCCATGCTTCACCTCAAACGAAGATTCCTGTGGGGAGCTTTTTTCACGAACGCGCGGACCCACTCAGTCGCCCGCCGAGCCCAGCATCTCGGACCCCTCGACGCCGGAGATGTAGGCGTCCAGGATGTTGTAGGCCCACACCGCAGCGGTGGCCCCGAGCAACACATGGCCGACCACGAACTGGGTCTGGGCCAGCTGGTAGCGGCCCTGCAGGTTCTGCTGGAACTTGTCCGAGCCCGCGGTCAGGTTGTCGTCCTCGGGCTTGTAGGGCGTGTAGTAAAGCAGGTGCGTGAGCAGGCCTGCGGTCTCGAAGCCGACGCCGCCGAGCAGCAACGCCCCGGTCACACCCGTGAAGACCCAGCCCTTGGTCGCTTCCTGGTTGTAGTGCTGACCCCAGCCTGGCAGGACGGCGGAACGAAAGGCTGCATCGGCCTTGCTCCGGAGGACCACGGCATTCGACGACAGCGCCACCAGGTCGGCGGCCGGCAGGTCGGTCTCGACCACGCTCACCACGGTGGCGGTCTCGGTCTCCAGCATCTTGGCCGTGACCTTGTAGCGGTCTCCCAGCAGGGCCACCTGGCCCAGGATGAGCACGTCGGCGTTGGCGATCTTGCCCACCTCGGCAGCCTTGGTCTCGTCGGTGACGCCGGTCTGCTGCAAGGCCATCTCACCGAGCACAGCATTCAGGCGCGCGCGCTCGACCAGGGCCAGGCGATGATCGCGCAGCAGGGTGGTGGCCAGCACGTCGGTGACGACGAGGCCCAGACCCTTCTCCTTGCTGTCCGCGTCCACGGCCTCGAAGGGCAGCACCGCGAAGCGCAGGTAGCGCGCGTTCTTGCTCAGCTTGCTGGTGTCCGCCGCGAGCTGGTCACCCATCTTGCGCAGTCGTAGCTCGACATCGCGCGGTTCCGCCTCCGTGGTGCTTGTCTCGGCGCGCTCGGGTGTCGCCGGAGCGGGTTCCGCAGCCGCCGGGGCTGGCGCGGCAACCACGGGCGCGGGAGTGGAATCCTCCGGAGCGACGAGAGGCGGTGCGTCCTCGATGGGCGTCGCTGCGGGTTCCGTGGCCTTCGGCTTCTTCTTTGCGGCGGCCTTCTTGGCCGCGGCGACCCAGGACGACGCGCCCGCGACGCATTCCACCGGCAAGGACGCCGGACAGGACAGGGCCAGTGTCAGCACCAGCGATTCAATCATCGTGTTCACCCCACTTGCGATGAGAACCGACTATGAGCCTACAACAGGTTGCCCTGTCAAGCTGGCTGGCGCGCGCCGAAGGGCTCCACAGTGTGTCCGTTCCGCACTCACAGCTTCACCCCTCTGGACGGGAGGAGTTGTGCGGGCCGGCACGAGCCCGAGGCTTCTGCGAGGTGGGCGCTGCTCGTGTTGCGTGCTAGTGTCCGCCCATTCATCGAGGGGACGCGAATCATGAAACGCACGTCGTTGTTGCTCCAGGCGCTCGTCTGCTCTCTGGTCCTTACCCTGGCAGCCTGTCAGGACTACTTACCTGCCAATCCCTACGACCCCAATGCGCGCCCGGACGAACAAAAGCGAGGCGAGATCCTGGGCACCCTCGAATTCGACCTGCGCGCCGGTATGTCCGAAATCCTGCGTGGCATCCGCGTTGGCGTCCTGGGCAACACCGGCGGAGAGGTCGCGACCGTGTGCAGCGAGGCCGCCACACCCGATGTCGAGGTGACCTGCGTCGATCTGGACAGGCAGGTACGCTTCCGTTTCGGGGAGCTGCCCACTGACGAGTATATCCTGACTGTCGACGGGGTACCGCCTGACTACCTTCCGGCCTCCGTCCCTCGCGTGACGCTTGCTCCTGGCGAAGTCCAGGACCTTGGTGTGTTGCGCTACCGGGCCTTCGACATCCCATCGGGGACCCAGGAGCACTGGACTGGCCGGGTGCTCGGGCAGGCCCAGCTCGCGGACGGTGAGGGGGGCGCCGCGCGGGTCCGACTCTATGTGCGGTCCAGCACCGGCCTCGGCCTTTATGACGAGACCCTCGCCGACGAGGCGGGTGCCTTTGGCTTCGACGGCATTCCCCCCGGAACTTTCGCCGTGGCCGCCGACCTGGACGGCTACACGCCGGACTACAGGGCTGGTTTCGAGATCCAGGGACCGTCGGTCGCGGTGGAACAGAACACGCAGTCCTTCACGGGTAGCCAGTCCCTGATCCTGTACCCCGTGACCGCGGTGCTCATTCCTGCGCTGCAGCAAACCTTGGGGCACTACTACACGCGCGAGAACAGCGCGCCGGTGCAGGTGCTGCAGTTCGGCGGCATGAACCAGATGCGGCTGGCCGCGGAGCCCACCTTCGCCAGCGGAACCCAAACCTGGCTGGACTACAGCGCATCGACGGATGTGGCCTTGCCGGACCGAGAGGGAACCCTCGAGATCTACGCGCAGTTCAGGAATACCCAGGTCCCGGGCTTCACCTTTCTTTCGCGCAGCTTCTCGACGCAGGTGGTTCGCGACATCACAGCTCCCGAAGTCCTCGCCGCGCGGGTGCGCGGTCGCAACCCGGGGGCGCTGGGGAGAGTCTGGCTCGACCAGGACGGGGCGCTGCTCAGTGTCGAGATCGACGGTCAGGACACCGTGAGCGCGGTCTACGGCATGGTGCTTTTCCACGACGCCCAGAACAGCGCGGGCGATCCACTGGCCCTGAGCTTTGCCCTGGGTGAGTCTCCACCGGGGTTGGTGCGCCTGGACGAGGAACTCGGACTGACCTCGGGCGAGGGCGAGAAGAAGATCTTCGCATACCTCAAGGATCGAGCGGGCAACGTGGGTGCGCCGGGCGAGGTGGATGTCTGGGTCGATACCACGGCACCGGTGATCGCGGGCCTGGTGCTGGAAGGTGGTGTCGGCGTGACTGCCGACGCGGAGATCTCGGTGGCGTTGCAGGCCTCGGATGCGAACGGCCTCGTCAGCATGCAGGTGTGGGAAGAGGGCCAGGCTGTACCGTCGCCGGTCGCGTTCAACGTGAGTTCGACCTTGATCCTGCAGCCACTGGACTACGCGAATGGCAGTCGCCAGGTCAACGCGGTGGTGTTCGACGTGGCCGGCAATGCCTCGCTGGCGGCCTCGCAGACCATCCTCTTCGATGACCGCGGCAGCATGAGCGGTCTCGTGCAGATCGAGGATGCGGCGAATGGCAGCGCCGGGGACAGCGCCGGTGTGACGGCGGTGGTCGACGGACAGACCTATCCGGCTCAGTTCACGGCGACCGCGAACCGCGGCGAGTACAGCTTCGTGGTGGCGACCATCCCGGCGGCGTCCAACCGCCAGCTGGTCCTGCAAAAGGCCGACTACGCCGATGCCCTGGCACGGGCGCCCTTTGCGGTCGTCGCTGGCCGTGCCACCGACGTGGGCGTGCTGCGGCTGCAACTGGCACGCGGCTCGGTCGAGGGCTTCGCTCTGCTGCAGGGCAAGGACGACCACGCCGGCATCAACGTGAGCGTGCAAGGCACGAACCTGAGCGCCACCACCAGCGACACAGGTTTCTTCCACATCGACGGCCTCAAGGCCGGGGTGCCCTACATCTTGACCTTCCGGCGCGACGAAGACTGGACGGTGGAGACCCGGCCCGACGTGGTGGTGCCCGCGGCGACAACCCTGGTCCTGGAGCCGACAGTGGTCCTGGTGCCGCTGGCGGGGAGCTTTCGCATCGCCGAGGGGGCCTACACGCGTGTCGCTCGGCTGACCCTGCTGATGAGCTACGACGGAGCCACCGAGTATCGGGTCAGCGAGACTCCGGACTTCGCCGGGGCCAGCTGGAACAGCTTCTCCAATGCCGTCGGTCCGACGACAGGCTATCCCTTCGACCTCCTGGTCGACGCCACGCATGGAGATGGCCTGCGCACGATCTGGGTACAGTTTCGCGACCCCGCGCCAGGTACGGGTTTCTTGAGCGATCCCCGCAGTGACGTCATCACCCTGGACAGCCAGGAACCCCAGAACCTGTCACTGGCCGTCAACGGTGGCGCAACTTACACCCGCGAGCTGGCGGTGAGCCTGACCTTCGGTGGCACCGATGCCAATCCCATCGAGCAGTACCAGCTGGCTTACCGCGACTCGACGAGTGCCGGGGATGTCCTGGAATCGGACTGGGAGCAGGCGCGGACCTACACCGGGCAACCCGTCGGAGTGGTGTTGCCCGGCGCCCTGAGCTTTCGCACCGCGAGGGTGTGGCTCCGCCTGATCGACGCGGCGGGCAACGTGAGCGCGCCGCACCTGGCGAGCATCATCGTAGATCCGGCGGCGCCGACAGGTGGTCACCTGGTGATCAACAGTGGCGAACAGCTGACCAGCAGCTTCACGGTCACCCTGACGATGACCGCCAGCGATGACAGCGCGATCGAGATGCTCATCGGCAACGACGCGGTGCCCGCCACGGGAGCCTGGCAGGCCTTCTCGGCGAGCACGGCCTGGGTGCTGCCGCCGGCGACCCAGGGTCCCAAGACCGTGTGCGTGGCCTTTCGCGACGCTGCGGGCAATCGCACCCAGGACTACTGCGACGACATCGAGTACGACAGCGTGGCGCCTCCGGTTCCCGCGGTGACGACGACAGCCGGGATCTACACCAGCAATCCGACCATCGCTCTGGACTTCACCAATACCAGCGCCGTGGCCACCATCGAGGTGGCGACCAACGCTGCCTTCGCCAGTGCACGCAGCTATCCCGCCCAGGCACAGGTGCAGTACGACCTGGGCGACCCAGATGGCACCAAGTTCGTGTTCGTGCGCTACCTGGATGCCGCCGGCAACACCAGCGCCGCCGCGGTGCTGACCATCGTGCTCGATCGCCAGGCACCGGAGGCAGTGTCCTTCGTCATCGCGGACGGCGCGTACACCAAACGCCTGCGCACGCCCCTGGAGCTGACGGCCCTGGGCGCCAGCCAGATGAAGATCACGACCAACGCCGATTGCAGCGGTGGCACGTGGGAGAGCTTCGCTGCCCAGGGCTACGTGGATCTGGTGGCGCCGGACGGTCTCAAGGATGTGAGCGTGCAGTTTCGCGACCAGGCCCAGAATCCGACGGGTTGCCTGCACAGGACCACGACTCTGGACAGGCAAGCGCCGGTTCTGCAACCGACGCCCGTGACCTTGAGCGACGTCAAGGTCACCGTGACAGGCGGCAGCGTGATCAGCAGCATCACCGTGCGGCTCGATCTCGACGTCGAGGTGGCCGACGCCTACGAGATGAAGCTGAGCAACCAGGACGGTCTACCCGACGCGTCCTGGGAGCCGTTCCGCGCTTATGTGACGGACTGGCCGGTGAGCCCCACCGAGGGCAGCAAGACCGTCTACGCGATGCTTCGCGATAGGGCGGGCAACACCACGACGCAGTTCTCGGGATCGCTGTTCGTCCGCACCAAGGGCGACATCACGGGGACGGTCACGCAGGAGAGCAGCTCGGATACCACGGGTTTGTCCTTCTACCTGGACGGCAACCCGGTGACGCCGACCTTCAGTGGCAATCGATTCACCATCGCGGATGTGCTGGTCAAGTTCTACTCCTCCCTGCTGCTGCAGAAGGTGGGCTACGACAGCAGGAGCGTGACCGGCATCCAGGTGCAGCCCGCATCGGCTGTCGATGTGGGGAGCGTGTCCCTGCTGCTGTCCCGGGGCAACATCGAGGGCTACGCCAAGCTGGCGGACATGAGCACGCACGAGAACATCTTCGTCGAGGTGCTCAACACCGGCTACAACGCGCGCACCAACTCCGAGGGCTACTTCTACATCGAGAAGGTGCTCGTGGGCACCTACGACCTGCGCGCCGGAAAGGACGGTTACTCGTCGCAGAGCGCAACGGGCCTCGTCGTCACCACCGGTGCCACCACCCCGGCCTCCACCAATCTCCTGCCCCTGCTCCTGCCCGTGCTGTCCGGCGATTTCAGCATCAACAACAATGCTGCCTATACCAGCGGCACCACGGTGCACCTCAACCTGAGCCAGGCCGGGGCGACGCAGTACCGTGTCAGCGAGAGCCTGTCGCTGTTCAGTGATCCCGACACGGGATGGGTGGGCTATCCGGGGGATGGCGACTACGACTTCACCCTGGAGACGACGGACCAGGGGACGCACACGATCTATGTGCAGTTCAAGGTCGGCGGCACCGCCACTGAGGTCTATGAATCCAGCATCATCCTGGATACCACCGCGCCGGCTCGGGGCAGCATCGAGCTCGCAGGAGGCGCCACGGCCGTCAACGTCCTGGCGGTGAGCGTGACCGTCGGCTCCAGCGACACCAACGGCATCTCGAAGATGGCCTTCAGCACGAATGGCAGCACCTTCGCGCCGCCCGTCACTTTCCAGAATCCCTACACCTACACCTTCACGGGAGGGGAGGGCACCAAGCGCCTGTACGTGCAGTACATCGATCCGGCCGGCAATCGCTCGTCCCTGCCCGCGGTCAGCGACGACATCCTGTACGACGTCACTCTGCCCACCGGAAGCATCGTCATCGTCAATGCCTCGGGGATCGCCTACCCCGGCAACACCACTCGAAGCAACGCCGTCTACGTCCGTGTGGCCTCGACCGATGGCCTGGAGATGAAGCTCTCGAACTCGAGCGGCTTTCCCGGCGTGACCTGGCGACCCTACGACGGCAGCCTCATCCCCTGGAACCTCGATGGAGGCGACGGGCCCCGTGCCGTGTACGTGGCGCTCAAGGACAGGGCAGGCAACGTGGCGCAGGGTACCGCGGGGCTTGACGCCTCGATCACGGTCGACAGCACCGCCCCGGTGGCGCCGGTGTTCAACATCACCCAGGGGGCCTACACGGGTGGTCGCACCATCCAGCTCAATTTCAGCAACTCGAATCAGGCGGCGACAGTTCATTTTGCCAGCAACCGTGAACTCGGCGTGGTGCAAGAGGAGACCGCGGCGACCTCACTGACCTTCGACCTGCCCGATGTGGACGGGCTGCACTTGCTCACGCTGACCTACCTCGATGTGGCGGGCAACGAGAGTCAGCCCTCGAGCGCCAGCATCACGCTGGATCGCGATTTCCCGAAGGTGCTCGGCTTCTCGGTCGAGGGCACGGGCTACACCAAGGCGGCAAGCGTGACGCTGCTGCTCGAGGCCTCGGGTGCCAGCGAAATGCGCTTCAGCAACACGACCAGCTTCAGCTCAGCGTGGGAGCCCTACCAGTCACGGCGACAAGCCTGGTCCATCAACACCACGGGTCAGGGTCCCAAGAGCATCTACGTGCAGGTGCGGGATCTGGCTCTCAACGAGACCGCAGGGGCAAGTCCGGCGACGGTCACCTATGACACCTTGCCTCCGGCGGGCACGCTGGTGCTGGCCGGTGGTCAGGCGGTGGTGAATACCCCGTCGATCGTGGTCGAGGTGACGGGTGCATCGTCCGACACCACAGGTATCGCTGTCGGGGACGCGGCCCTGGACTGTGAGAGCACAGCCTACCTGGGCTTCGTGCCGCGGCTCGACTACACGCTGCCAGTGGCCAACGGGCCGAACACGGTGAAGGTGTGCCTGCGCGATGAGGCCCGCAATACCACGCCACTCAGCGGCCTGGTCAACCATGACGACGTCAAACCCCAGATTGCGGTGCTGGCCCCCGAGAACACCAACCACGCAGATGGTCGGGTCCCGGTGACGGTGACGGTATCGGGTGAGACCCAGAACGTGAACGTGACCCTTTCGAGCCCGGCAGCCAGCGCACCCGTCATCTTCACCATCGTGCCCGCGAGCGATCCGACCGGCAACGGCAGCATTTCGCTGACGCCTGCGGCCGGTGGTGCTCCCGACGGCAGCGTGCTGCTCACGGTGGAAGCGCGCGACCAGGCTGGCAACCTGACCACGGTCAACCGTATCGTGCTGGTGGATCGGGAGAAGCCGGGCCTCGACGCCCTGGGCTGTGCCAGCTGCATCGACACGGGAAGCGCGCTGCTGAGCACGAGCGCGGCCATCTCCCTGGCGGTCACTGCGAGTGGGGCCAGCGAGATGCGCATCACCGGCAACGTCACCTCGTCGACGGCGTGGCAGCCCTTTGTCGCTCTCATCGGCGCCACCCTGAGCTCGACCGCCGGCAACAAGACCGTGAATGTCGAGCTGCGCGATGCCGTGGGCAACCTGTCGTCGCCCACCCTGCGCACCTTGACCATCAACCTGGA
>JBDRCO010000014.1:0-10615 GCA_043821645.1 Pseudomonadota bacterium
GCACGGCGTTCATCAGCAAGCCCTTCAACGCCGACGACCTGGGGCGCAAGGTGCGCGAGGTGCTGGATGGGTGAGGGACGCAGCGGCCCGATGATCGTCACGCGCACGGGCAGCAGCTGTGTCACCGCCCGGAGGCTGGGCCCGAAACACGGCTTCCAAAAGCGGCCATGCTGAAAGGCGGCACCTCATCCCTCCTGCGCCGAACGCTGCGCACCCTGGCCATCGTCGGCGTCGCCATGCTGGTCGCCGTGCTGGCGCGCAAGTTCCTGCTCGGCGGGCTGGGCACGCGCGTCACCTGGGTGACCTATTACCCGGCGGTCATGATCGCCGCGCTCTACGGAGGCTGGCTCGCGGGCCTGCTGTCCACCGCGGCCTCGTGCCTGCTCGCGCTGTACGCCTGGCCGCTGCTGGTGACGCAGCCCTTTGTCCGGGACCAGGGCGACTGGATAGGCCTCACCGCCTTCGTGTTCAACGGCGTCATGATCTCGGTGGTGGCCGAGATGGCCCGGCGCGGCCGGGCGCGAGCCATCGCCGCCAGGGATCAGGCCGAGAAAGCCAACCGCGCCAAGAGCGTCTTTTTGGCCAGCATGAGTCACGAGCTGCGCACGCCGCTCAACGCCATCCTCGGCTTCTCGAGCCTGCTGCGCCAGGACGCGGCCGCCAGCGAGGAGCAGCGGCACATGCTGGACCTCATTCATCGCAGCGGTGGTCACCTGCTGGGGCTGATCAACAACGTGCTCGACATGGCCAAGATCGAGGCCGGCCGCAACGCGCTGCAGGCCACGGCGTTTGACCTGCACGCGCTGCTGGGCGACGTGGTGGAGCTGCTGCGCCAGCGCGCCGAGGCCGCGGGGCTGCGCCTGAGCCTGGAGCTGGCACAGCAGGTGCCGCGTGTGGTGCTGGCCGACGCCGGCAAGCTGCGCCAGGTGCTCATCAACCTCGTGGGCAACGCGGTCAAGTACACCGCACGCGGTCGCGTGACCCTGCGCGCGAGCAGCCGGCCGGCGGATGCGGCAGGTCAGGTCCGCCTGCTGCTGGTGGTCGAGGACACGGGCGCGGGCATCGCCGCCGAGGACCAGGCGCGCATCTTCGAGCCCTTCGTGCAGCTCGGTCACCACGCTGCGCGCCGGGGCACGGGGCTGGGGCTGACCATCACCCGGCAGTTCGTCGAGCTGATGGGTGGCCGCATCCGCGTCGACAGCGCGCCGGGTCAGGGCGCGCGCTTCTGCGTCGAGCTGCCGCTGCAGGTCGCCGCGGCGCAGGCGCTGCTGGCCGGTCACGAGGCGGACGATCGCCCGCGTCACCTGGCGCCGGGGCAACCCGCGCAGCGCATCCTCATCGTCGAGGACCAGCCCGAGAACTCGGAGCTGCTGCGGCGGCTGCTGCAGCAGGCCGGCTTTCAGGTGCAGGTGGCCGAGGACGGGGCCCGGGGCGTGGCTGCCTTCGAGGCCTGGCGTCCGCACCTGATCTGAATGGACTGGCGCATGCCGGTGATGGATGGCCTCGAGGCCACCCGCCGCATCCGCGCCCTCGACGGTGGCCGTGAGGTCAAGATCGTGGCCCTGTCGGCCTCGGTGTTCAAGGACGAGCGCGATCAGGTGCTGGCCGCCGGGGCCGACGACTTCGAGCCCAAGCCCGTGCAGCTCGGCCGCATCTACGACTGCCTGGCGCGGCAGCTGGGTGTGCGGTACGTCGACGTCGCGGGCGCACCTGCCACGGCCTCCGCGCGCGAGCTCGACCCGGGAGCGCTGGCCGCCCTGCCCGCGACGCTGCGCACCGAGCTGGAGACGGCGCTGGTCAGCCTGGACCGCGAGAGGATTGCACGCGTGCTGACGCGCGTGACCGAGGACAACCCGGCCCTGGGCGCGGCGCTCGAGGGGCACGCGCGCCAGCTCAAGTACACGGCCATGCTGCAAGCCCTTCAGACCTGCCATCGCGAGGTCGCGACCGACGAGGTGCCTTCATGAGCCCCAAGCCCACCATCCTGGCGGTCGACGACACGGCCGAGTCGCTGGCGCTGCTGACCGGCATCCTGGGTCCGGCCGGCTACCAGGTGCGGCCGGCGGACAGCGGCGAGCTGGCCCTGGCCGCGGTGGCGGCCAGCGCACCGGACCTGATCCTGCTCGACGTGCGCATGCCCGGCCTCGATGGACTCGAGGTGTGCCGGCGGCTCAAGGCGGACCTGGCCACCCGCCACATCCCCATCATCCTGATCAGCGCCTTTGCCGACGCTGCGGACTGGGTGCAGGGGCTGCAGCTGGGCGCCGCCGACTACATCAGCAAGCCCTTTCAGACCGACGAGTTGCTGACCCGGGTGCAGACCCACCTGACGCTGCGCCAGGCCCGGGCCGAGCTCGAGGCGCAGCAGCAGGCGCTGCGCGCGAGCGAGGACAAGTACCGCACCACCCTGACCAGCATCGGCGACGGCGTGATCACCACCGACGCCGGGACCCGGGTCGAGTTCCTGAACCCGGAGGCCGAGGCGCTGACCGGCTGGAGCCTCGGGGAGGCCAGGGGCCGCCCCATCCAGGAGGTGTTCAGGGTCATCAACGAGCACAGCCGCCAGACGGTCGAGAACCCCGTTGCCGGCGTGCTGCGCGCTGGGCGGGTGGTCGGCCTGGCCAACCACACCCTGCTCGTGGCCCGCGACGGCTCCGAGCGACCCATCGCCGACAGCGGCGCGCCCATCCGCGACAGCCAGGGCCAGATCACCGGCGTGGTGCTGGTGTTTCGCGATCAAAGCGAGGAGCGCGCGGCCCAGCACAGGCTGCAGCAGAGCGAGGAGCGCTATCGCAGCGTGGTGGAGCAGGCCTCGGACGGCATCTTCATCTCCGACGCCACGGGCCAGTACGTCGAGGTCAACCCCGCGGCCTGCGCCATGCTCGGCTTCTCCCGCGACGAGCTGCTGCGCAAGCGCATCGTGGACCTGATCCCGCCCGAGGAGCTCGGCACCCAGCCGCTGCGGCTCGACGAGCTGCGGGCGGGCAAGACCCTGCTGTCCGAGCGGCACCTGCTGCGCAAGGACGGCAGCAGACTCGAGGTCGAGATCAGCGCCCGCATGTTCCCGGACGGTCGGTTTCAGGGGCTGACCCGCGACGTCAGCCAGCGCAAGCAGGCCGAGCGCGAGCTCGAGAAGGCCGCCCGCGAGTGGCAGCAGACCTTTGACGCGTCGCAGGACGCGATCTGGATCCTGGATGCCGAGCAGCGCATACAGCGCAGCAACCAGGCTGCACAGCGCATGTTCGGGCGCTCGGCCGGGGCGCTGCTGGGTCAGCACTGCTACGACATCGTGCACGAGGACGCACGACCGCACGCGGACTGCCCCATGCGGCGCGCGTGCGCCGGCCGCTGCCGCGAGACCATGGAGCTGCGGCAGGGCGAGCGCTGGTTCGAGGTGCAGGTGGATCCCATCCTCGGCGCGCAGGGTCAGTGCGAGGGCGCGGTGCACCTGGTCACCGACATCACCGAGCGCAAGCGCCTGCAGGCCCAGATCGCCCAGGCCGATCGCCTGACCAGCATGGGCACCCTGGCCGCGGGCGTGGCCCACGAGATCAACAACCCGCTCGCCTACGTGCTGTACAACATCGAGAGCCTGGCCGGGGACCTGCCGCGCCTGGCCGACGCGGCCCGCCGCTGCACGGTGGCCCTGCGCCAGCAGCTGGGCGACGCCGGCGTCGAGGCCCTGCTCGGCGACGCGGGGGACCTGCTGCAGCCAGCGCAGCTCGACGACGCGGTGGATCGCATGCGGCAGGCCCTGGGCGGCGTACAGCGCATCAAGGAGGTGACCCGCGGCCTGGGCAGCTTTGCCCGGGTCGAGCAGGTGGAGCAGGGCGCCGTGGACCTGCGCCACGCCATCGACAACGCCCTGCGCATGGCCGGCAACGAGATCAAATTCCGCGCCCGCCTGGTGCGGGACCTGAACCCCGTGCCCCTGGTGTGGGCCAGCGAGGGCAAGCTGTCGCAGGTTTTCCTGAACCTGATCCTCAACGCCGCCCACGCCACCCCCGAGGGCGACGTCGAGCACCATCGTATCGGCCTGCGCACCTGGAGCGAGACGGACAAGGTGTTCGCCGAGGTCAGCGACACCGGCAGTGGCATCGCGCCCGAGAACCTGCAGCGTATCTTCGAGCCCTTCTTCAGCACCAAGGGTCCGGGCAAGGGCTCGGGGCTGGGCCTGGCCATCTGCAAGAGCATCGTCCACGAGTTCGGCGGTGACATCGAGGTGCATAGCGAGCTGGGCCAGGGCTCGCGCTTCGTGGTGCACCTGCCCGTGCGCGACGCGCAGGCGACGACGGATGCTGCCTCGAGTCGCGAAGCGGACAAACTGGCGCTGACAGTGCGAGGCCGCGTGCTGGTGATCGACGACGAGGAGATGATCCGCAAGACCATGCAGCGCGTGCTCGGGCGCGCCCACGAGGTGGTGGCCGCGGCCTCCGGTGCCGAGGGCCAGGCCATCCTCGACAAGGACGCCGCCTTTGACGTGATCCTGTGCGACCTGATGATGCCCGACATGACGGGCATGGACCTGCACCGCTGGCTGGCCGGGCACAACCCGGCCCTGGCGCGGCAGGTGGTGTTCGTCACCGGCGGCGCCTTCACCCCCAAGGCCAGCGAGTACCTCGGCCGCGTCGACAACCTGCGCGTCGAGAAGCCCTTTGACGCCGCCAACCTCAGGAGGCTGGTGGGCGAGCTGGTGCGGGCGGTACGAGGCGGGAGCTGACATGGCAGGCACTCACCACACCCCGGTCTCACGGTGCGGCCGACCCGCGGTGCATGTTCGGACAGGGGATGAACAGGGTGATCGAAGGGATCCATTAGGGGCCTGGACCCCGGGAGTTCGACGACCGTGAACCTCGACATGCGCACCATCCTGATCGGCGCGGCCCTGAGCAACGCCGTGTGCGTGGTGATCGCCATCGGACTGTGGCGCCAGAGCCGCCGTCGCTTTGCCGGCACGGGCTACTGGGTGCTGGACTTTGCCCTGATCACCGGCAGCCTGCTGCTGATCAGCGGCCGCGGCCAGCTGCCGGACTGGCTGTCCATCGTGGTGGCCAACGTCATGGCCTGGAGCGGGGCCCTGCTGGGCTACCAGGGTCTGCTGCACTTTGCCGGGGTGCGGCGGCGCCAGCTCCTCAACATCGCCCTCATCGCGACCCTGGCCGTGGTCCATACCCTCTTCACCTATCGCCATCCGGACCTGACCGTACGCACCTTCAACACCGCCCTGGGCCTGTTCGTGCTGTGCGGGCAGTGCGCCTGGTTTGCCCTGCGCGGTGCCGGGCCCCGGATGCGCGCCTTGATGCGCGGCGTGGGCCTGGTCTTCGTCGCCTACGCTTTGATCGCGCTGGGGCGCATGATTCGCGCGGTGGTCGCACCGGGGATGGCCCCCTCGTACCTGCTTCCCGACACAGTCGAGGCCGGGATCATGCTGTCCTACCAGGTGCTGCAGCTCGCCCTCGCCTTTGGCCTGGTGCTGATGGTGAACCGGCGACTGCTGGGCGAGGTGGCTGCCCAGGAGGCCAAGTTTGCCGCGGCCTTTCGCTCGTCACCCTATGCCATCACCCTGACCCGCCCTGCCGATGGCGCCCTGATCGAGGTCAACGAGGGTTTCGTGCAGATCACGGGTTATGGGCGCGAGGACTTCCTGGGGCAGAGCAGCGTGGGCCTGGGGCTGTGGGCCGAGGAGGCGGAGCGCACCGAGGTGGTGCGCCTGCTCTCGGTGCATGGAAGCGTGCGCGATCGCGAGTGCCAGTTCGTGCACAAGTCAGGGCAGCGCATCACCGGGCTGTTCTCGGCCGACGTGATCACCGTCGACGGCGAGCCCCTGATCCTGTCCAGCATCGCCGACATCAGCGAGCGCAAGGCCGCGGAGCAGGAGCGCGTGCGCTTGCAGGCGAGCCTGGCGCAGTCCGACCGCATGGCCAGCATGGGCATGGTCGCGGCCGGGGTGGCGCACGAGATCAACAACCCGCTGGCCTACGTGCTGTACAACCTCGAGAGCCTGGCCGACGAGCTGCCGCTGCTGGCCCGGGCCCTGCGCGAGGGCCGCCCGCTCGCGCTGAACAAGCTCGACGAGGCCGCCCAGGGTGCCCGCGAGGCCGCCCTGGGCGCGCGTCGCATCCGCGAGATCGCCGGTGCGCTGAGCAGCTTTGCCCGGGTCGAGCCCAACGCCCGCGCGTCCGTCGACGTGCGCCAGGCCATCGTGCACGCGCTGACCCTGGTCGGCAACGAGCTGCGCTACCGGGCGCGGGTGGTCACCGAGTTTGCCGAGGTGCCGCCGGTGCTGGCCAGCGAGGGCAAGCTGGCGCAGGTGGTGCTGAACCTGCTGCTCAACGCCGCGCACGCCATGGCCGAGGGCGACGCCGAGCACAACGAGGTGGTCGTGCGCTGCCACGCCGACGGCGATCGCGTGTGCATCGAGGTGCGCGACAGCGGCCACGGCATCACTGCCGAGAACCTGCCGCGGGTGTTCGAACCCTTCTTCTCGACCAAGGGCGTGGGCAAGGGCTCGGGCCTGGGGCTGACCATCTGCAAGAGCATCGTCGAGGGCTTTGGCGGCGAGATCCGGGTCGAGTCCCGGCCCGGCCAGGGCGCGCGCTTCGAGCTGCGCCTGCCCCGCGCACCCGATACCGTGGCGACGGTGCTGCCGGTGCAGGCGAGCCCCGGGTCCGACAGCGCCCAGGTGCCGCGCGGTCGCATCCTGGTGGTCGATGACGACGCCGGCGTGCGCAAGGTCCTGAATCGCATGCTCGGACCTACCCACGACCTGGTGCTGGTCGCGACCGGCGTCGAGGCCAGGACCCTGTTCGAACAGGGCCAGCGCTTCGACGTCATCCTGTGCGATCTCATGATGTCGCCGCTGTCGGGGATGGAGCTGCACGGCTGGCTCGCCCGGCGCGATCCCGAGCAGGCGAGGCGCGTGGTGTTCATCACCGGCGGCGCCTTCACCCCGGGGGCCCTGGACTACCTGCAGCAGGCCAACCTGCCCTGCGTCGAGAAGCCCTTTGACACGGACGCCCTGCGCGCCCTGATCGAGGCCAGGCTGGTCGCGTCGGCCGACGCGGGCCCTGAGTTCGAGGGAGGGCGAGACCAGGCTGGGCGCGTCCCGCCCTCGCCCTGACCTCAGCGGGGCGACGAACCTCCCGTCGTCCCCCCGGGGCTGTCGCGCCAGGCCCTGGCCCGCGGGCTGAGCCGTCGTGCCGTGCCCGCGTAGCGCACGCTGCCCGCCGGCAGCCGCTGCAGCACCGGATGTTGCTGCGCCGCGCCCTCGGCGGCGTGGGCCAAAAACACGTGGATCGAGACGCCCAGGGCCAGGGTGCTGAGCTCGTCGGGAGACAGGCCCAGGTCGAGGCAGGCGGCGGCGTAGGCGCCGGCGATGTTGGGCGGCAGCCCCCGCTGCTGCTGCACCAGCGGCCACACCTGCTCGAACAGGCGCCACCAGGTGCGCTCGTGTCGTCCGCGCGCGATCAGGCAGCGGCGCAGGGCGGGCACCCGCTCGTCGAGGTCGCGAAACGGCACCCCGAAACCCTGGGGCCTTGGATTGGCCGCAAGCGCCGCCTGCACCGCGGCGTCCAGGTCGCTGGCGTCGGACGACACCTGCACGCGCTGCTGCACGTCGAGCAAAAAGCGCGCGGCGCCGGCCGACACGTGCAGCACGCCAATAAAGGGATTGTCCAGGCTCAGGTAGCCCGCGGCGATGCCCTGCACCAGCCCGCCGTACGAGGCCACCAGGCGGGTCAGCTTGAGCGGCCAGATGCGCGGGTCGGCCACGGTCCACACCGTCATGATGTCGTCGAGCACCCGGGCGTCCTCCAGTGGGAGGCGGCGACCGACGGCGCTCAGGGCCAGCAGGCTGGCCACGCTCTCGCGGCCCGCCAGGTCCGCGAACACCCTGTGGCCGTAGTAGCTGTGCTCGTCCCAGCCGGCGCGGGCGATGCGCGTGCGGACCACCGGCGCGTCCAGGGGACTCATGGCGCCACCTCCGCGAAGGCCGGCAGGTTCATCGGGTAGGACTTCATGCTGAGCGGTCGCACGGCCGTGGCCTCGGCGATGGCCACGCCCAGGCGCGACAGCACGAGCAGGGTCTCGAGCTGCTCGGGCTTGCGAAAGCCCGCCCACCACAGCACGGCCAGCAGCGCAGGAAAGCGACCGAGGTCGGCGCGCAGCAGCGGCACCTCGACACCGCGATGCTCGAGGGCCTGCCGGAGCCTGTCCACGGCCGCCCGCTCGTCGTCATCACGAGACCGGGCCGAGGTCGGTGGCTCCCCTTCGCCGCTGCCCAGCCAGGTCAGCAGCTCGGCCTGCTGCTGCACCTGATCCCGCGCCTGCTCGGCCAGACCCATTGCTGCGATACCGCTCAGGGCGCTGTGCTGCACGCCGATGACGCGCCCGAGGCGCGCCGCGTGCACGGGCGCCTCGGCCACCGAGCAGGCCGCGGCGAAGATCAAGGCCACCTCCACCGCCCGCCGCCTGTCCTCGTCGAGCAGCTCGCCGCCCAGGGCCAGCAGCAGCACCTCGAGCAGGCCATAGTGGCAGGCCAGGTCGTCCTCGACGTCGTAGCCGCGGATGGCCGGCGTGGGCTGGCTGTCGACGACGCGCGCCTGCAGCTGCTCGGGCCAGGCCACGGCATCCAGGGGGCTGGCGGCATCCTGGGGATCGCTCATGCTCAGTCCTTTTCAAAGCCCGCGATGGAGCGCGCGCGGGCGCCGATGGGAGGGGGGATGTTGCCGTCGACGCGAACCTCGATCAGGGCCGGCGCGTCCAGGGCCAGCGCCTCGGCCAGCACGGCCTGGATCTGGTCCGGCGCGTCCACCACCCAGGCCTGCACGCCCATGGCCCTGGCCATGCTGGCCACCTCGAGGGGGCGCCGGTAGCGCGCGCACTGCATGGGCTGGCGGCCGCCCACCAGCTGGCTGCCGTGCCAGATGATGCCGTGCATGTTGTTGTTCTCGACGATCCACAGCACCGGCACCTGGTGCTCGACCGCGGTGAGCAGCTCCATGCCGTGCATGGTGAAGCAGGCGTCGCCGACGATGGCGACGACGGGGCGCTCGGGCAGGGCCAGCTTGGCGCCCACCGGGGCGGCGGTGCCGTGGCCCATGGAGGCGAAGCCGAAGTTGATGACGAAGCGCTGGCCGCGGCGCAGCACCAGGTCGTGCAGGTTGAAGAACATGTGGCCGCCGATGTCGCTGAACAGCAGCACGTCGTCGGGCAGGGCCTGCAGCAGGTCGACGCGCCAGCGCTGCGGGGTCAGCGGGCGGGCGCTGGAAACGCGCAGCGCGGGCTGGTCGAAGCGCGCGTGGCTGCGATCCAGGGGTGGCGCCCCGGGCCACAGCGAGCGCGGCCGGGCGCCGTCGCGCAGGCTGCGGTGCAGGTGGTAGACCAGCTCGACCAGGATGGTCTGGGCATCGCCCACCAGGGCCACGTCGACGGGGTAGTTGCGGCCGATGCGGTGCGGATCGACGTCGAGCTGCATGAGGGCGCGGCTCGGCCTCAGCGCCGGCGACCAGCCCAGGGTGGTGGGCTCGTTGAGCGAGGCGCCCACCGTGAGCAGCACGTCGCAGGCGCCACCCAGCACGGCATCCGAGGCGGCGCGGTGGCCGGCGTAGCCCAGCACGCCCAGGGACAGCGGGTGGTCCTCGGCGAACACGCCCTTGGCCGCGGGCGTCGACGCCACGCGCGCGGGCAGCAGCTCGGCCAGGGCCGCCAGGTGCTCCTCGGCGCCGGCGCGCAGCACGCCCGAGCCCGCCAGCAGCAGCGGGTGCTCGGCCTGCAACAAGAGCGTTGCGGCCTGCTGCACGGCCTGGCGATCGAAGCCGCGGCTGGGCGGTCGGTAGGTGGCGGGGTCGAACCAGTCCTCGTCCAGCGGTTGCTCCCACAGGTCCACCGGGATGTTCAGGTGCACCGGCCCGGGGCGACCGCTCAGGGCCTGGCGCAGCGCGCGGCGCAGGTGGTGGGCCAGGGCCTGGGGCGAGGTCACCATGGTCGAGTACTTGGTCACCGGCCTGAACATCTCGACGATGTCCACGTCCTCGCGCGGGGTCTCCTGGGCCGCACCGCGCCCCTGCGACAGCAGCGCGGCCTGCCCGGTGACGACGAGCATGGGTACGCCGTCGGCGCAGGCGCAGGCCACGCCGGTGAGCAGGTTGGTGGAGCCCGGCCCCGAGGTGCCCGCGCACACCGCCAGGCGCCGGCTGACCCGGGCAAAGCCGTCGGCCATGAAGGCCGCCGCGCCCTCGTGCTTGGCCACCACCTGGCGCAGCTCGGGGTCCTGCTCCACCGCCTCGAAGACGTGGTGCAGCAGGCCGCCGGGGATGCCGAACACCACGGACGCGCCCTCGGCTTTGAGATAGCGCAGGAACACGTCGACCACCCGGCTGCCGCTGCTGCTGCGTGCGCTGCCGGCCATGTCCTCGAGTTGCATGCGGACTCCACGCGCTGCGGGCGCAGCGCCCCGTCGCGGCGCAGGGGCGGACTCAGTCCCCGCTGGCCACGCGGCGTATGGTGACCACGCGCGCCAGCAGCGCGTCGTCGGTCTCGATGGGCCGTGGTGCGGCCTCGGCCTCCTGTTGCACCGGGGCCTCGCGGGGCAGGTAGATCCAGAAGGTGGTGCCCT
>JBDRCO010000015.1:0-25451 GCA_043821645.1 Pseudomonadota bacterium
CGCGCCGTCATAAGCCAGCCTGTAGCGCAGCTCGATGGGCAGGGTCAGCACCCACTGCCTCACCGGTACCGGCGGGAGCACATGCTCCACCAGCAGCGCTGCGCTCTCGTTCATGCGCCGGCCTATGCAGCTCGGGCAGAAGCCGCGGCCCTTGCAGGAGTTGGCGACCACCTTCTCGGCGCCACAAACGTCGCAGATCCAGCGCGAGAAGCCGCGCGCATGGATACCGCAGTCCAGGTACCTGCGCAGCTCGCCCTCGACGTGCGAGGGCAGGGAGTGGCCGTCGCGCTGCAGCTCGTCGAGGAAGGTCTCGAGGTGGCCGGCCACGGCCTGGTACAGGGCAGTCTGCGCCGGCTCGTGCCGCCGGTAGCTTTGCTCCTCGATCGCGCATGCAACTGCTGCCATGCGCAGCAGCGAGAGCAAGCGCTGTACCGGGTGCGGTGCGGTCGGCGCAACGAGCCGTGATGGTACGTGATTTTCATGACAGCGGAGGCCTGTTCAGCGGTTGCGGGCAGGCACTCACTGGCGCAGGTTGCGACAGCGGCGAGCGCTCGTTGATGCAGGTTGCGCCATCTTCGCGTGCTCGGCCTCGGCATCCAGGACGGCCAGGCCGCGGGCAGGGCCCACTTCGAGGCCATCACCACCGACGACGAGGCACGCAAGCGCGAGCTGCAGCAGCACCTCATCGACTACTGCACGCGCGACACCAGGGCCATGGTGGAGGTCAGGAGGGCCTTGCTGTGACGCTCATCCCGCCAGCTTCGCACTGACCAGACGATTCAGGCTCACCTTGGCCTCGCTTGCTTCGAGCACGAGCTTGCGGTGAATCTCGGGCGGAACGCGCACGACGAAGCGCCCGCTGTAGTGCCGCGTCGCGATCGGATCCGGCACGGGCTCCTTGCTGCGGATGAGGTCCGCGACGACATCCGAGGCGACTTTGCGAATCCCGCGCAGGGCAGCCTCGGGAGTCCTGGCAAGCCAGCTCAGGCTCGGAAACTCGGCACAGAGCCCGACGAACTCCCCGTCTTCCTCCGACCAGGTGACCCGGTAGCTGTAGCGGTCCGTGGACTTGCCAGCCATGTTCAACCCTCTCCCGGCTTCTCCTGCTTCAGCCTGTCAATGGCCTGCAGGACCTGCTTCACCTGGTACGCCTTCGCCCTTCCGCGCTCACCCTGGATGTTGACCCGAGGATCTCCAGCCCAGGGCGTGCGGTAGACCCGGTGGCTCGTGCCCTTCTGGCGCGGTTCACCGAAGAAAGCGTCGCAGACCTTGCACAGCTCCTTGAACCGCACCCCCTTGGGATTGGCCCGCATGGCTGCGACGAGATCGTCGACACTCATGTATCTATGATATCAATAGTGACACTACAGTCAAGGCCGCCTAGCTTTACGCGGCCACCTCACCCCAGCCCGCCTCCCCACCCCTCGTGCCGCCGGCACCTCCAGCATCACCACCATCTCCCCGCTCTTGCTGGATTCAAAGCACCCGTCCCCCTTTTCGAACTCGAAAGCCTGTCTTGGCTTCCCCCGTCGCCACCTTTCAAAACCCTTCCGCACCGCGCTGAAGTTCGAGACGACGGACGGCCCGAGCACCGTCAGTGGCGCCGAGTCCTTCAGCGCCACCTGAAGTGCAGCCATCACCTTCGTGAGGAAGTCGATGGGATGAAAGCCGGTCCTGTCCCCGACCTGGAAGCGGTCGAGCACCAGCACTCCTCGCTCCGAGTAATCCAGGGCGTAGATGTTGCCTATCCAGGCGTCCTTTCGAAGCACCCTGAGATTGAAGAACCTGCGGTGCGCAAGCTGCCTGCTGGCAAGCGCTGCTCCCGTCGTGCAGTCGCCCGAGTACTTGCCCTTGAACAGGTCGTGCAGGTCTTTGGTCGGATACAGGCACAGCTCGGCCCGGGCCGTCGAGAGCTCCGACGTCAGGCTTCTCCAGACCGCGGAGGGAAGCCTGGCCTGACCGAGGGCAGCGACGACGGACCTGGCGAAGGTTTTTTCAAAGAAGTCGTCGAGGGCATCGACCTTGTCGCAGAGATCTTCGAGCAGGGAGCAAAGCCTCCGGACCTCGGCGTCGTCCACCTTCTCCCTGAAGGCAGCGAGCAGGGAGTCGAGCCTGACCCTCGCCTGGGCCGCCGACCTCTGGGTGGCGATGAGGTCGACCAGGGAAGCCGCGTTGCGCCTGAAGTTCACGGGTCCACGCAGCCCCAGGATCTTGTTTCGCACCACGTCCATCAGCCGCACGAGCTGCGCGTCGAACAGCCTGGCCTTCAGGTGGCCAAGCCTTTCATCGACGACGATGTTGAGGTCCAGGATGAGCTGACCCGAGCCTTCCGCGACTTGCCGCAGGCGCGACAGCAGGGCCGTGTCGGGCGAGGTCCCGTCCGGCGCGAACAGCACGAGGGTGCACAGCGCCTTTTCAACGAAGGCACGGGCCTCCTCGTTCCTCGTCGCCAGGTGTCGACGGAGCAGCCGGGCCAGGAGCTGCTCCAGCTCACCGTGCGCCTCGAGCAGCATCTGCAAGTGGCCAGCGTGGCCCGTCTTCTCCGGAGCGTCCTCTTGCTCCGTGGTTTCTCCGAGCTGCCCCTCGAGCTGCAGCCCCTTGCCGAGCAGGGAAAGCGCCGTCTCCAGCTTGCTGTCACGAAGCTCGCCCTGTGCCTGCAGCAGCCTGTGCCGCAGCCTTTCGAGCGCCTCCAGGGTCTCTCCCTGGACCAGCACCTCGGCCAGCTCCGGGTACTGCTCCACGACGGGCCGCGGGACCTCCTCCAGCACCACGTCTATGCAGGCCGGCAGCCTGTCGAGCAGGGCAGGGCGCACGATCTGATGCCTGGCCACGAAGCGCTCCATGGCCTTGACCTCGGGCTCCGAGAACCAGCTCGGGAGCTGGCGAGCCTGCTGAACGCTCTCGATGATGTACGGGGGCAGCGAGATCACGGGTTCTTCTCTCCTCGACCGTGCGGCACGAGGCCTCCAGGCCCCGGCCAGTCCACGACCACAGGACGCAGCATGCAGTGCACGTGTGACGTGTTCGGTCCTGGCAGGTCAGGAAGGGGGCCACGCCAGCGGCAACGCCAGAGGCTCTGGTTCATTCAAGCGCAAAAATGCGGAGAGGAATCGTGTGGAGCCAACGGACTGGTTTGTCGTGTCGAGAAGGAATCAGCTCACGGCACGAAGCAGGCCCCCACATTTACGGCCATCTCGTAGCACGTCTGCGCTGGCGGGCAGGACCCAGGCACAGGAATGGCGTCTGCTCCCAAGGCATCGCGAACCGATGCATCGCCCGTGGGGTTGCAGGAGTAGCGGCAGGTGTTGCCTGCGTCACGCTGCGCGATGCGGGCACACACGAGGTTCTCCGAGCAGGGTGCTGGCGAGCAGCCCTCATCTGGAGCTGCTGCTGGCAGACACACGCCAGCGTCGATGAACTGCGAGCCTCCGTCATCCAGCAATTGCCGGAGCTGGACACACAGCTCCCAACCCACGCATCGCGGTACCGGCTGCGATGGCTCACACGGCCGCCTGCACTCACAGCCACCGTCGGCAAGCGCCAGGGCGGTCAAGTCAGGATGGCATCCAGTGGGCGGGCAGGGTGCGCCGATCGCTCCGTCCGGGACAGGGCCGCCGTCCTGCAGGACGACTCCCGAGTCGTCATGGTGTCCGCCGTCTGGATCTCCGGCATTCCCGCACTGGCAATCGCCCCATTCGGTTCCGTCGTCATTGCAGACCTCGGAGCCGGTCACTCCGTCCGGGCAGGTGCAATCATCCCGCTCGCCGGGCTCACACACGGCTTGCGTGATGGAGCCGAGCGACGCGACGAGTCCGGCGACGAGCAAGCCGATGACCATGAGCGTGGAACGCATGACAACCTCCCCCTTGAAGCTGCCGAACGGCAGGGAAAGGCTAGCACGGCCGTCTGTCACATCAAATACGCTCCGTACGACCGAAACTACTTCAGGTGTCGCATGGGTCCGGAACCCGTGCACCAGCGGGCGCTCTCGTTGAATCGCTCGCCGGCCTCACCACCTCACCCGTGCTCCCCTCGCTCCACCAGACCCCAGATCACACCCTCGCGTGCCGCCACCACCGGATCCGCCTGATCCTCGACAAGCGCCCGCGTCAGCCCCTCCCTGTGCAGGATTCCCAGGCACAGGGCGATGAGCGCATCCGAGCCATCGGGATCGTGCGTCTTGCCCCGGCCCGAGTCGTAGGTTTCGCAGAACTCCACGATGGCCGGAGCAACCTCGACGCGGACGCCCATGTGCGAGCAGAACTCGAGCATCAGCTTGATGGCCGTCTTCGGGTCTCGCTTGTACGAGGGGCAGCCGAGCGTGCGCATGGCCAAGCCCGGATACACCTCGACGGCGACCGGGCCTTTGCCAGGCCTGTCGAAGGGCAGCACCCTGTAGCCGGCCCGGCTGCGAAGCTCGTGCAGCAGCGCGTTCCCGAGCAGGGTCATGTTGAACAGCACCTGATACGAGTCCTTGAGAGGTGGTTGCGCGCCCGCGAGCACGTCCGTCTGCCGCTTGAGCCAGAAGTCCCTACCTCGCCAGCCCTTGAAGGCCGAGTAGTCGAGCCTTGGCTGCAGCGTCAGCATGCTCGCCACGAACTCGTTGAGGGCCAGCCATGTTTCGAGCGCCCTCTCAAGTCCCACCAGTCTCGCGAACTCGAGGCTGGCGAGGAGTGACGACGGGATGGAGAAGGGAAAGTCGAAGGCCGCGACCGAGGGTCTGAGCTTCACCAGCACCTCGACCAGCTCGTGCGCGGTCCATCCAGGTGTACGCCCCTTCAGGACCCGTGCGTTGAACCCATCCACCCCGATCTCGTAGGCGCTGTCAGCCCGACGTCTTGCCACCAGGGCAAGGATCTTCCGTCGCTGCTGCGACGGCAGGCAGGGACCGGCGAAGTCACACCCCAGCACCAGCTCCAGGCTGCCTTCCTCTTCGAGTTCTTCCAGGGCCTGCCTCGCTCCTCTCAACGCTCCATCCTTCGACCCGACCGGCCGCTCATGCCGTCCATGTTCCCGACGCTGTGTTTCCTGCTTGGCCACGTCGCCTCCACACCCCTCAAGCGCCCAGCCCAGGATCCGAGCCTCCAGGACCGGATCCCGGCCATCTACAAAGCCTGCCCTCGGCTGCCTTCAATTCACCTCCACCATCGAAAGCCACACCGCCTTGGCCAGGCTGACCTCCAGGCCAGGCCTGAGCAGCACCTCCCGCACCGGCTGCCCGTCCACTTCTATCCCGTTGCTGCTCCCCGTGTCGACGAGCAGGGGGCCTTCGCCGAGGTCGATGAGCAGCGCGTGTACCCGTGACACCCGGTCGGCATCCTCGAACACCCTGTGCCCGTCACAGCGTTCGTAGCGCCCGATGAGCACGCCCTGCTTCAGCGCCGTGGCGCCCAGGCTGAGCCTCTGCATGGCCCTCTCGCTCGCCAGCTCCAGGATCCCCACCGCCGTCTCGCCTCGCTTGACCAGCGAGCCCGTGGTCGGGACCAGTCCCTTCAAGCTGGTCACGCTGGTCGAGTTCTCACGCGAGCAGGAGCCACTCAGGCACACCCCAGCGGCGAAGCGCACCGCCTGCTCGTCGAAGAACACGCGGGCAGGCAGGGTGTCGTAAGCGTCGTCAGCATCCTCGGGCCAGCTCGAGCCCTGCTCCGTGACCAGCAGGGCGAGGACCAGTGAGCCCACGCGCAGGAACACCGGGCCCTCGGCCCGCACCGCATGCATGAGGCGACCGCTCTCGTCCGAGAAGCCGAGCCCCGAGCGCAGGTCGAGCACGGTGATGCTCGCCTCGTCCTTGTTGACGCCACGAGTCAGTACCGCGAGGTGCCTCAGCGACAGCTCGTCGAAGCTGCCAGGCAGGACCAGGTCGCAGCAGGAGTGGCGTCCGATGATGATGCTCCGGGGGTGCTTCCAGGACGATGCCACCCAGGCATGACCCACCAGCTCTCCGTCGGGGGCGAGGGCGAGGGCCAGCACGCCGGGCCTGTCGTGCATTCGCAGGGCTTGACGGATCTGCTCCCAGGCCACCTTCCACATCGGCCTCGGATCGAAGGGCACGGGACCCTTGAAGGGTCTCGGGATCGTCGACACCCGCGTGCACTCGTCGCGCAGCGACAGTCCGACATCCCGGATGGCCACGCGGGACGCATCGAGCGACGGACAGCGCATCAGGCGGGCGATGGCACTCGGGCTGGAGATCTCATCGGCCATGCTTGCTCCTCGTGCTGCGGCTGATCGCAGCCCTCACCATCATGACGCCCGACCCTGACAGCATCTGACACAGTCGCGACCTGGCCCGTTGATGTCGGCAGGGGTCAGCGGAGGAGCGAGTGGCTGGTCAGGACGCTTGGGTGCTTGTGTTTCATGCGGTGAAATGATATACATCATTTAATGAAAATGTATAAAGTCCGGTGGGTTGACGAACTCCTCACCTCGGCTCTGAGGGTCATGCCGGTGACCGTCGTGACGGGAGCCCGGCAAACCGGCAAGACCACGGCTGTACGCGAGCTGGGAGCAGGCAGACAGTTCTACAGCCTGGACGACATCAGCATCCTGGACCTGGCGCAGCGGGATGCGTCTCAGTTGCTGAAGAGTCGACCCGTGACGATTGACGAGGCCCAGCGAGCTCCGGGCCTTTTCCTGGCGGTCAAGCAGGCTGTCGACGAGCGACGTCATCCCGGTGACTTCATCCTGACCGGGTCGGCCAACCTGAACCTCGGTGACCTCGTGTCCGAGTCGCTGGCAGGCCGGGCCCTCTACCTCGAGCTTCCTCCCTTCTGCCCTGCGGAGTGGCGAGCGAGGGAGGGCAGGCTTGCGCCGCTCGATCAGCTCTTCGAGGAGAGCTTTGATCCTGGCGACTGGCCATGTGAGGAAGGCGCCTGGGCTGCCTGGTTGCTGCGCGGCGGCTTTGCTCCGTCGCTGGAGCTGGCTTCCGATCAGGACCGCGGGCTCTGGCTTGGCTCCTACGTGCAGACCTACCTCGAGCGCGACCTCAGGCAGCTCAGCGCCATCTCCAGCCTGCCGGACTTCCAGCGGCTCATGGTCCTCGCCGCGCATCGCTGCGCGAGGCTCCTGAACCAGGCAGACCTGGCGCGTGACGCAGCGCTATCCCACGCCACTGCTCATCGCTACATCAACCTGCTCGAGGCAGGCTTCCTCATCACCAGGCTCCGACCCTACACCGCCGGTTCGGCGAGGTCCGTCGTCAGGACACCAAAGCTCCTGTGGAACGACTGTGGTCTCGCGGCGTGGCTCGCGGGGCTGCGCCGTCCCGACGACGTCATGAAGCGTCCGGACACCGGCTTCTGGCTGGAGCAGGCGATCTTCATGACACTTCAGACCTGGCGCGCGCTCGATCCTGTCGAGCGACGACTCTACTTCTGGCGCGACAAGTCTGGCCGCGAGGTGGACTTTGTCCTCGAGAAGCGTGGTCAGCTCGTGGCCATCGAGTTGAAGCTGGGTGGACAGGTGAGCGCGGGTGACGCTGATGGACTCAGGGCCTTTCGAGACTCGCTCAAGCCCGGGCAACACCTCGTCAGATCCGTTGTCATGCATGGCGGGACAGCACAGCCCCTCGGCTCGGACATCTTCGCCCTACCCTGGGGATGGCTGGTCCCTGCTGACTGATCTCATGGGCAAAGATCACAACCTGCTACGACTGATCGCTGCCCTTTGAACGATGACGTGCGATCGTGACAGCCCCTGATTCTCATACGCTCCACCGGGCCCCATCACGGCTCCCTGCAAGCGAGGCCTCTGCTTGTCCGCTCCTTCCAGGTAGACGGCCTTCACTGATTTGCATTCAGATTGCACATTAATGTATATACGTGTAATATGCCGTTATGATAGAAAGAAACCTGTCACCAATACTGCTGGAACGGGCGACCCAGTACCCTGTGGTGACCGTCACCGGTCCACGGCAGTCCGGCAAGACGACGCTGTGTCGGGCAGCCTTTCCCAAGCACAAATACGTCTCCCTGGAGCCGCTGGACACGAGGTCCTACGCCACCGAGGACCCACGTGGCTTCCTCCGAGAACACTCACATGGCGCCATCCTCGACGAGATCCAGCATGTCCCGGGGCTGCTGAGCTACCTGCAGGTCGAGGTGGACGAGCGACCCGAGCCTGGACGCTTCGTGCTGACAGGCTCGCAGCACTTCGGGATAGGTCAGCAAATCTCCCAGTCCCTGGCAGGCCGGGCGGCTGTGCTGGCCTTGCTGCCGCCGACGCTCGATGAGCTGCGACGCTTCGACGCTCCCTTCGACGACCTGTGGAGCGTGCTGTGCTCGGGTGCCTTCCCCCGCATCCACGACCGCGGCATCCCGGCCCATACCTGGCTTGGCGACTACGAGACCACCTACGTCCAGCGCGACGTGCGGCAGCTCCTCAACGTGGGTGACCTCGGCAGCTTCACGACCTTCCTGCGCCTGTGTGCCGGGCGCTCGGCGCAGGAGGTCAACCTCTCCTCGCTGGCAGCGGACACGGGCGTCGTCACCAACACGGCCCGGGCCTGGCTCTCGGTTCTTGAGCAGAGCTACCTCGTTATTCGCATCCCGTCCTGGCACACCAACCACCGCAAGCAGGTGGTCAAGGCTCCGAAGCTCCACTTCATCGACACGGGGCTGCTGTGTCACCTGCTGGGCATCCACGAGCCCGGGCAGCTCGTGCACCATCCACTGCGCGGGGCCATCTTCGAGAGCTGGGTTGTCTCGGAGATCTTCAAGGCGCAGGTCCACTCGGGGCAGGTGCCGAGGCTGTTCCACTACCGGGAGGCCCGCGGGCCGGAGGTGGACTGCATCGTGGAGCAGGCAACCTCACTGAGGCTGGTCGAGGCCAAGTCGGCCGCCACCGTGTCCGAGCACTTCTTCGAGCCGCTGAGGAAACTCTCGGGTCACCTGCAAGGGCTCGCCGGGGTGACCGACGTCTCCTGCTTCCTGGTCCACGGAGGCCAGACCTCCCAGCACAGAACTGACGTCGAGGTCCTCGACTGGTCCCACCTGCACGACGCCGGCTGGTGATCTGTCCGCGCTAGTAGCCCTCGTGGTGCACGCCGTACTCGCTCCAGGCCTGGTCCGGGTTGCCGTAGCGGTCGCGGATGTAGGCGAGCATGCCGGCTGCCTCGTTGAGCGGATCGCCGATGCCGGCACGGCCGTCGGGGTAGTAGCGGTCGACGTTGCTCAGCAGGAGCTGGCCGAGTCCAGTGGCCGACGAGCGCGCCGTGATGTGGCCCTGCTTGAGCTCGTCGTGAATCGAACCCCACTGTGAGGGATCGTTGGCCCGTGCGCCGTAGGTGTAGTTGGGCACACCCACCCGACCACCGCTCTCGCGGCTCAGGATGTTCTGCAGGCCCTGTCAGTTCGATTCAGCCCTATGCGTTCGGCTTCAACGCCTCCTCACGCAGCGACAGCGGGACTCGGCGGGTCACTAAAATAGTTCCAGGAAATTGACGTCGAACAAGTACTTCGCAGTAAATCCGACTTCATTCACGTAAGTTGCGCCGGAAGAATCAAAGACCAATGATGGTCTGTAATATGGCTCAAAGAACACTGACGGATACTCCACCCACCCTATCGGATTGGAAATGATTTTGTCCCAATTCCAAGATGTTGTGATAGGAATAGGCAGGCCAAAAAACAGGTAAGGACTCGGACCTGAAAATGGCCCGCCAGCTATCCAGGAAAAGCCAACACCGACGTTCGCGTATGCGTTGACACCTATTTCTATATAAGGGTTCAGCAAGAAGTACTTGCCCGTCATCATAAGTCTAAAACCACCGCCAATCCAAGGGACAACATACAAATAGCTATTTAGCGATGGTAGAGCTAAAGTGGTTTCTAATCCGAAATTGCCACCCTCGACTCCATTTTCACCGATTGTGAACTCAATGGATGGACCTACTGTTATTGCTTGTCGCGTCGCATTGTCTAGCGTTTCGCCCACTTTCTCCATGGATTCGGTGAACTGATCTGCTCCATTTTTGCTCACGACAAAATTGACCGGAAGCGCTAGTGGGCTGTTGGTCGCTTGGTTGTATGAAAAATATACCGCCCCCTTGTAGGTGCCGGGTGTTAGTCCCTCTGCGTCTACGGTAATATGCCGCACGTTTGGGTTGTCGTCTGATTGACCGCTTGTGACAAGCCAGTTGCCAGAGTCTTCCACGCTTAATGATTCTACAATATATTGCACATTGCCGTTTTCAATATCGACGTATATTTCTTGCGAAATTGGAGAAGGGCCGTTCGCGAATCCGGTGAAATAAAGCGAATCCGGTGTGACTCTTATGACGGGTTTCCGTGGTTTCTGTTCCCACGTGATTTTTGGTACCACGTCGGAATCACATGTACTGTGGTCGAGGCTGATAGTGTGATTGCCGGCGGAAACGTATATCTCGCACAAGGACTGCGTGCCTCTTTCAGTCTCCGGACAAATTGGTTCTGCGTCAAACATCAATTTATCCTGTGGGCTTCGCTCAATAATGAATTGGTAGGTGTCACTGTTCGTGAAATAGATCTGCTTTTCCCAATGGACCGAAAACTGGCCGCCCGGCGGTCCTCCGACCGGAGAAACGATATGTCCTTGAGCGAACTGAAGGAATTCCTCGCCGTCGTCTCTTATCTCAGATGCGGCGCCCGCCAAGTTGCAGTTAGCGTAATACTCTCCCTTCCAATGCTCCACGAGAACGGAGTCCGGCTCGTACGGAGTAAACAGCGGATAGCTGATAATGTCATTCTGCTGCTGGTCGAAAGAGAACGAAGTACATAGTCCTGCCTGAAATATCTTCGCGTCACTAGTCACAGCGTTCGAATACTGTTCGTGTCGATCACTCAGTTTCTTGGCGGCATTCAAAGCCCCCTGAATGCGCTTCCGCAACACCGCATTTGATGACTGTGCTTTGTTGGCAGCAGTTATTCTCAACCATTTCTCTTTCGTGTTGCGACATTGGCGACCACTGGTTCTGAGATCTCGGTATTGCGTATCGCGTTCAATGGTGGCTTCTCGTTCTTTTTCTAAGGTTCCTATTATTGCCTTTAATGGTGTGCTTTCCGGAGCAGTATCCTCGCGTCTTCCCTGCCACGCGAAAGCGGCAAATGTCGGAGGGACGAGGCTGGGCCAAACTTTTTTGTATTTGCGGTAGTTGTTGCTCTCTCGTTTATAATGCTTTTGAACATTATTAATGACTTCTCGAAAATAGGCATCGCTGATCTCGTGCTTCTTATTCGATTCGGGATCGTCGCATAGCCCGAATTCCTGTCCGTAATGGTCTCTTGCCACCAGATATTGGTAGATCTGAGCTCTTAGTTCGACCGCGTCATCGAGAAGACGGTCGATGTATTGCGTGGCTATTTTTTCGTTCTTCTTTTCTGATAGACAGCACTCATCGGCCACCCTTTGATAGGCCGGTCGGTCCTCGATGAAATTCATCGGTTTCTTTAACTCATCACAGGAGATGATCGTTTGCTCTAACTGAATTTTTCTCCGATTGTACAGACAGACTAGAAGGTTGGTTGTATCCAGTAGGCCGGAGCCCGTTCTCTCCGCAGGGCAGAGGTATTTCGCGTTGGTGGATTGAATGGCCTCGATTTTTTTGTCACCTTCAACGCACTGGACCCCGGAGAAATTCCTGTCCTTGAAGTTTTGGCGCAGGCAATCAGTGCAATCGCTCTGACAGAGCGCGCTTGCTGGCATAAATGAACAGGCCAATATGGCGAGAAATAGAACGCCGGCTTCTTGTGATGTCATTGCTTGGCACCCGTTGGCAGGTATTCATATCTTCTTGATTCTAGTGGCGCTCCAGTTGGGCCAAGGAACGTCAGAACGATTGCTCTCAGCCCCTCGGCGTTCGTCGAGTACGAATATTGCTCCTGCTCGCCTTGGACCGATGTCGGCCTTATTTTTGTCCCGGAAATGTTCGTCGGAGCGAGTCCGTCTCTTTCGATCGTGAGTCTGAAGGCATTGAAGTGGGCGATAGCGAAATCTGCCCTTGCGTCTTTTTCACGCGTCGATATTTTGAAGAAAACGATCCGACCTCGCATTACCTCTGGCGGATTCGATGGGTCGGGAGCGGGTGGCGGTGGTGGTGGGGACTCTGTATTGGCTTGATACGATGGCGCCTCCTCAACGGGCTGCGTGGTTTTCGAGAGAGAAGTGGAAGAGGCTTCTGGAGTAGCCTCTGGTGAAGCAGATGATGGCGAGGCTGAAGAACCAACAGAAACGTCGGAAAGCTGCCTTACAGGACGATATGGGTCCCATCCGAACAGTGAGAGAAAGAAACCGATCACGAAACTCCAGAACAAAAATACTACAATAATTTCGGCAATAAGTGCCACGACGTAAATTACACCGACCGAGATGACATCGAGGACTGCCGGAATAGTACTCGCCAGCCACGTAGATACGCCTTTTGCCACTCCGTCTGCTATGCCTTTTGCGAGGCCCTTCTTGAGGGCGTATGAAACAACGGTGAGAATCGACGCACTGGCAAAATCAATAAGTAGGCCATCGAATAAGTCCATAAGGCACCCGGTTTCCTGTAAAAATTATCGCAACCGAACTAGAGTTCACCACCCGCTCGCAGTAGTACACCATCGAGGATAAATTTGGCGAAATGGAAAGCGCAAGTGTTTACGTGCATAGGGTCGTGCAGGGCTGAAGTAATTTGAAAATATCAAGAACAGAATCGCGGCCAGACTAGGTTAATTGTTACCGTCGAGAGAAATAGTTGCCGCCGACCACACCCATCGGCGGTTGTAGGAAACACAAAGTGCCTCTTCGTCGCCGACCTCGGGTACCAGCTCCTCGTGGCCCGTCTCCAAATCCATCGCCATCGATTGTAGCACCGGCCTCCGAACCAGCGGAAACGCCGCCAGCGGGCAGCCTGAGCAAACGGGTGCCTTGCCGCCATGGCTCGGCGGCGCAGATGTGGTAGCAGGTGACGTCGTCAGGTTGTCAGCAGAGTTCGAACGCAAGCTCGGGGTCTGAGGAGGCGCTCGGGCTGAGGCAATGGTCGGGACCACGGCGGGCTGACCGACGTGGTGCTGGTTGGTTGAAGTCCGCCCGGACCTGTGCCGGACGGACGAAGGTCTTCCCGAAAGACCTTCGACAACATCGTGGCCGCGCTCGCCGGCACCTCGGGCCTCACCTTCGCACCGCTCCCTGCCAGGGACCGGTCAGATCAAGCCCGCGCCTCACGTCTCTGGATCAAAGGACGAACCCCCAAGCGACACCCCCCGTCGCCACCAGGAGCTACCATTTCATCATGACCCCCGAGCCCACAGCCGACACACCCACCACCGCAGCCCAGCCCGACTGGCGAGCCCTGCGCAAGGACCTGCTGGAGCGGCTCCAGCACCTGGCAGGCGAGCTGGACCGCGTGGCCGCGGACCACGGCTTCTTCCAGCTCGTGGTCGGGGTGAAGTGGTTCTGGGCCTATTCTGTCATCAACCAGTTCTGGATCTCGATGCATCGACCCGACGCCAGGTCCGTGCGTGGCCGCAAGCAGTGGGAGGCCCTTGGCCGCACCGTGAAGCCAGGCGAGGAGCCCATCATCATCCGCGCCCCCAACCGCCCTGGCCGGCCATGGCCCCTGATCGCCGTCGAGGTCTTTGACATCTCCCAGACCGAAGGTCCTGACGTCCCACCAGCGCAGGTGCTTGGCCTGCCCTCGGGCGACGCAGCCTGCCTCGACGCCATCGAGGCTGCGGCTGGCCGCCTGGGCGTCACCATCAAGCCCATGCAGGCCTTTGCCACGAGCGGCGGCGTCGTGGCGGGCATGGCCACCGGGCGACACGAGATCCAGCTCCACTGGTCGCTCCAGGGTGCGGCCCGTGCCGACCTCCTGGTCCACGAGCTGGCCCACGCCCTGCTGCACTTCCCCACGAGCAGCAAGCCCCCGGGCAAGAAGCCCCACCGCATACCCAGCAAGTATGCCGAGACCGAGGCCGAGGCCACGGCGTGGGTGGTCCTGGACGAGCTTGGCCTTCCGAGCAACGCACCGAGCTACATCGCCTGGAGCGGGGGCAAGAGTGAGATGCTGCTTCGCTCCATGCAGCGCATCCAGGCAGCGGCCAGGGCCATCCTGCAGGCCATCCAGGGCCGCAAGCCCCACCTCCGCATCCCGGACTTCATCCCTCCTCCACCGTCGCCAGGGCGCAGTGCCAAGAAGAAGGGACCGAAGCGCTTCTGAGCCGTGCGACCATGCTGCTGTTGTTCATCGTCGTCACCAGGGCCCTTCCTCGAGACAGCCACGCTGCCGGAACGATGGGAAGGTCTGTGGCCTTGATCGACCTGAGTGGTTCAGGTGGTGACCGGAGCCTCGAGTAACCATTCGTGCGCCGGCTGCACGACTACCCGGGGAGCCTTCACAGGCCTCACGGCATCCTGGTCGAGTACCAGCAAGCGAAGTGACGCCTGCGGGTGCTCCTTGGATGCTGCATTGAGGGCACCAAGCTCCCGGGCGAGGGTCCCGGGTGCCGATGGATCCACGCATACCTGGATCAGCTCTTCACCCCAGCCGGGGTAGCGAGCAAGAAAATCCACCTCGAGCCCGTCGCTGGTCTTCACGTAGCCGACGTCAGCACCGCGCCGCTGCAGCTCGTTGAACACCACGGTCTCCAGTGCGTGACCCAGGTTGGTGCGTCCGCTGGTGTCAAAGGCGCGGATGAGCCCGGGGTCGGCGGGGTAGAGCTTGCGCGGGTTCGAGTTGCGCTTGCGCTCTGATTCCGTGGCCAGGGAAACCGCTCCGATGAGGAACGCATCGACAAGGTGGCCCAGCATGGCGTGCAGCGCGTCCTTGGCAATCCCGAGCCCCTGCGCCTTGAGGTCCAGGTGCAGCCTGTGGACACTGAAGCTTCCGGCCGGGTTGCGCAGGCACTGACGCACGAGCCAGCGAAGAGCCGCCACCTGGGTCACCGCATACCTCTCCACCACGTCGCGGAAGACCACGGAGTCCACGTAGCCTTGAAGGAGCGCCACCCGCAACGACGCCGGCAAGCCCTGCGCCTCGGGAAATCCTCCCTCGATCAGGAACTCTCGAAAGCGCTTCTCCACCAGCGATCGCTGGGCGGGTCGCCAGCGCCGGGGCTCCTGTGTGACCTCCTCTCCTCGGTGGCGAAGGAACTCACCGAAACCGAATGGCAGGATGACCGTGGCCAGGCCTCGCCCTCGCAGCGAGGTGTGGACCTCGCGGGAGAGCAGGCGAGCTGACGAGCCAGCCACCACCAGCTCGACCTTCTCCGTGTCCAGCACGCGACGTGCGAACCGCTCCCAGCCTGGTACGAGCTGTATCTCGTCCAGGTACCAGTACACGGTCGAGTGACCTCGCAGCTCGGGGAAGCGCCTGAAGTACTCCTCGAGCAGGAACCCGAGCTGTTCCAGCTCGAGCCCTGACAGGCGATCGTCGTCGAAGCTGAGGTAGATCGCACGCTCCGGCGGCAGCGTCTCACGGTGCGCGTCGCGAAGCTGGTACAGGAAGCTGGTCTTGCCCGCTCGACGCATGCCTATCACGGCGTGCACCTTGCCTGGCATCTCGGGCAGCCTCGTATCTCGGCGAGTCAGCGCGAGAGGCGGCTCTGCGACCAGAGCGCTGCTCAGCTTCTCGTTCAGGACGGGGTGAATGGCCATGAAGCAAGGATGCCGACAATGTGGCCTTCAGTCAAGGACACATATAGCAACTTCAATGCGCTGATGAAGGACACATTATCCTGCGCCAAGCTCAGGGACCTGCTCCCTCACCCGCCCGGCCACCATCCCCGTTGCCTCTGAACCACGTCCCATCCTGTCACCCTCGTGCCGCATCCTGGAACAAGGGTCGCGCCCTGTCAGATCAAGCTTGGCCGCGCGTCCCTGACGTGCGGACAGGCACCACCAGCGAGGAGAGCAGCATGGACACCGACGACACCCAGAAGATCGGCTACGCCCTCACTCTCATCTCTCTTGCGCTCTGCATGCAGGAGGACGGCGGCGAGAAGGACGAGCGCAAGGTGGACATCGATAACCTGAACAAGCTCGGACAGTCGTTGCTCCACGACAGCGAGCCCCTGACCCCGAGACGAGCACTCGAGCTGGAGGAGCTGATCGACCACCACATCGCCATCGTCGACCCGGAGGGAACGAGGGTGCCGCGCTTCCAGGGCAGCATCACCCATCCCGGTGCGTTCTATTTGAAGTTGCCGGAGGCGACGTCATGAGCCGGCCCATTCAAGGCCTGCCTCTGCTCGTGGCCCTCGTCCTGCTGCTCGCCCTCCCGGCGAGCACCAGCCCGACTCAGGTACCTCCACCTGCCGACGGGTTTGCCGCCTACGACAGCTACGTGTTCAACATCGAGATCTGCCTGCGTGGCTGCCGGCAGGCCGAGACCGCCTGCAACAACAGGGATGGGGAGGACTGCAACGGTGCCTACGACCTGTGCTACCGCCACTGCTACCTCATGGAGAAGCACAAGAACCGACGGCGTCTCGTCGAGCTGCTGTTGCCTTCCTGCAAGCTGCCCCGGCAGCAAGCGATCGCCCGGCTGTGACCCATCCTGACGAGCTTGCCTGCCATCATCATTTCAGTCGGTCCGCCGGATGCGTCGCTCAACGGCAGGGGAGGTGGCAGATGGTTGCACCGGGCACGTTTCGAGGCGTCCACGGCTCCTTTCAGGAGAACGGAACGATCCTCTTGCCTGACGACTTCATCACGGCCCTGAACGAGATGGGCGAGCTCGACCTCGCCATCACTCCAGGCTGCTACCACGCCTGCCTGTCCGTCTATTCCTTCAGCGACTGGCAGAAGATGGAGCACAGGGCCGCAAGCCTTCCGCAGTTCGACCAGCACGTGCAGGACTTCCAGCTCACGTACATGGCACCCATGCAGCGCTGCACCGTCCTTCACGGCGGCCGCATCGTCGTACCGGAAGAACTTCGCGAGGTCATGACGGACGGCGAGGGCTCCATCGCCATCGTCGGTGCCGGAAAGTTCTTCGAGATCTGGAGTGGCGCCTCCTGGCGCAGGGCCTCATCCGAGGCCCGGGCAAGGCTCCTTGGCGAGCTGCCACCGTCTCTCAGGGCAATCGTTGACGAGCGGGTCTGAGGCCCAACCCATCCTCCACACCCCAGGACGTTCAGTCTCCTGTCCGGCCCTCCACCTCACCAGCACATTCTTCGGCCCTGGTTCAGGCTCTTTCGCCCTCCGCTCATTGCATCTCGACATCGCCAGCGACCTTGACGTGCTGCTTGAGTTTCTGGATTGCACTTGCCGGGAGCTGCGGATTGTCGCGAATGCGGAAATCGCCACCGACCTGGTTCAATGCCGACAGTCCGTCAATATTGCCGAGCACTGGATTGTCCGAGATGTGCAGGGAGCTGCCGATGTGCGTCAGCGCTTCCAGGCCGGCCAAGGTCTCGAGCGAGCCGTTTTCCTGCAGCCACAGTGCGCCACGAATGAAGATCGCCTCAGTGCTCGGATCGAACCTGGCCTCGCGTCCAACCTCCGTCAGGTGTTCGAGCCCCTTCAGGTCGTGCAAGGACCCGGTCGCCTGGACGACGAGGTACCTCTCGACCAGCTGCAGCTTGTCCAGTGCTGCAAGCGAGCTCACGGACGGGGGCTCGGAGCTGACGGTGTCGAGAACGACGCCGTTGTTGAGGTCCAGTGAGACGTTGCCGATGAGCAGGTGACCCTTGACGCAGAGCATCCCTTCTAGCAGCGCCACATCCTCGTCGCTGTGGATGAGCGCATCACCCTGCCAGGCCTGGGCACCGTCGCACGGGTCGAAGCAACTGCAGGTCACACCCATGACGAGGACCAGTGCGGTTACCAGTGGCATCTTGTTTGCCATCTTCAATATCCCATGGCTGAGCTGACCGTCTCTGCGTCTTCGACGTCAGGCTCGCAGCTCGCAACTTGGTATTCTTCGGTCGAACGCGGCGGCGTGGCGGCCAGAAAGATCGGCGCCACACAATCCACGCAACCGACGCAGCAGCGTGGGGCGACGCAGGCGGTCCCACCGAAAGCGGCCGCGACGAGGAGGAGCACGAGCAGAAGTCGAAAACTCATCGGGTTCCCCCGCAAGAAAAGTTCGATCTTCCACACGCACCGGCTGCGTCTTGCAGCATGTGGTGTTTTGGCGCGCCATCAATGGGTCGAGGCTCAATGTCCGTCAAGTGAGCACTTCACGTTACGTGCGCACGAGCGCCACGAATCGTGCCCCTGTGGCGCGGGGTGAAACCGAGCATGGGAGCCCCTCGGAAGCTGCAAGCCGCTGCTCCCGGCGCGGCCACCCTGTTTTCAATGGCCCTTCGCTGGAGGTCCCGGGTCTCCAACGTGATATCCAATATTATCCTTTAAATTGACCAATCAGCCTAATGTGGATAAATATGGATAAATTACTGGAGAACTGATGGACCCATTCAAGAACCTCCAGATCACTCCTGCGCTGCTCAGGTCCATCGCGCGGATCGACGAGTTCAAGGGCCGCTGGTCAGCCCTGGGCAAGCTCGCACCCGAGAGGCTGAGCGCCCTGCGTCGCGTCGCCACCATCGAGTCCGTCGGCTCCTCCACCCGCATCGAGGGCGTCAAGCTGACGGACGACGAGATCGAGAAGCTGCTTGGTGGCGTCGAGATCCGATCGTTTCGCACGCGCGACGAGCAGGAAGTCGCAGGCTACTCGGACCTCATGAGCCTGATCTTCGACTCCCATGATGGGATGACGCTGACCGAGAACATGATCAAGCAGCTCCATGGCGTGCTGCTCAGGCACAGCCACAAGGACCAGCGCCACCGTGGTCACTACAAGACGTTGACGAACAGCGTCGAGGCCTTTGACTCGGACGGCAGGAGCCTGGGCGTCATCTTCGCCACGGCCAGTCCCTTCGATACACCACACCTCATTCGGGAGCTGGTCGAGTGGACCGCGGCCGCGCTCGACGAGAACCGCCATCATCCACTGCTCGTGATCGCTGTGTTCGTGGTCCGCTTCCTCGCCATCCACCCTTTTCAGGACGGCAACGGCCGGCTCTCCCGTGCACTCACCACCCTGCTCTTGCTCCGTGCCGGTTACGCTTACGTACCCTTCAGCTCACTCGAACGTGTCGTCGAGGACAGCAAGGACACGTACTGCCTGGCCCTGCGTCATGCCCAGGCGACGCTCGACCGTGACGAGTCGCAGCTCGCGGAGTGGATCGCGTTTTTCATCGCCTGCCTGCAAAGGCAGGTCGAGGTGCTGTCGACGAAGCTTGAGCGCGAGAGGGTCATGGGAGCCCTGCCACCTCTGTCGGAGCAGCTCCTGGGCTACGTGCGAGAGCATGGTCGGCTGACGGTGCGAGACGCCGCGACTCTGACCGGAGCCAGCCGCAACACGATCAAGTACCACCTGCAGCAGCTTGTTCGCTCCCAGGTTCTGGCTCGTCGTGGCCAGGGCCGGGGCACGTGGTACGACAAGGCGTGACAGGTTCCGAGGCTACTCCACGGAGTCGGCGAACCTTCCACCAAGAGACCCAGGTCCTCTTCGGCGTCCGGCTCCAGGCCTTCTGCCCATGCACTTCGTGCCTGGCCTCCCCAACCCCTCAAAGCTGCCCCCCTGCCGTCCTGCCTACCTGATTGTCCCCTGCCGTCCTGCCTACCTGCCGTCCTGCCACCTGCCTACCTGATTCTCCCCCTGCCGTCCTGCCACCTGCCTACCTGCCTACCTGATCTGCCCGGCCAAGCCCTCAGCTCCCCTCACCACTCCCGCGCAAGGTCACACCCACCGGCCTGTGCCCCGCGTGAAAGCTGAGCGACAGCGTCAGCACCCCCTGACTCTGGAGCTGTCTCAGGAACTCCCACGGGATGCAGACGGGCAGGGGACGGGAGTCCGTGGTCCGGATGTGCAGCCCTTCGGGCAGGGGCTCCAGCTCGTAGCCCTCGTTGAGGAGGTACGTGTCTTCCCGCGATGCGCTCATGGTGCTCCTGCCTTTCCTTCAACTGCCGTGTCGTCGCCCACAGGCCCAAAAGCGATGCACGCTCCGTTCCCGTTCACCCCGTCGAGCCAGCCGTCCAGCACTTTTCTGAACCCTGCAGGCAGCAGGGCATTGCGAGGACCGCTCACCTCGACGAAGGACCAGCCTTCATCGCCACGTGTCAGCAGGGCCGTTGCGTGGTGCTCCTGCCAGGTCGCGTGGATGACCACGTCACCCTCCAGGCCTCCATGAGACGCCACCATGGAGTGGACGCAGTGCTCCATGAGGTAGGACTCCTTGAGGAGCTGGTCCCAGGTCGTGAACTCCTCGATGACGAGGTCGGGTTGCGTGCAGGGCAGGGCAGGCAGCGCCCCTGCGCCGCAGGGCCCGGCAAGAAATTCCACGTAGTACTCCAGCAACACCTCTCTCTCCCAGCGGATCATTCTGGACACCAGCCTGTCAGGCGGGGTCGAGAGAACGGGCCAGCGCTTCGTGTTATCCAGGTAGTGCAGGAACCTCGTCAGCAACCAGCCAAGGCTCGTGCTGTCGTCATGTAGTTGCAGCTCCCCGTCCGCAAATCGCGTGTCCAGGGTGTCCGCACCGTCGAGATGGTGGTGCATCTTGTCCGCGATCGCCTGCAGCTCGACCAGGTGGCGCGATACGTGGCGAGCAAGCTGCCTTCTTGTCTCCTGCTGGAATGCTCTGCGCGGATTGCTGGCCAGCGCGAGCGCGGACATGGCCCTGTACCAGACCAGGTTCGTCCTGGGATCTGCCCTGGGGATGTCATCGACCAGGAAGCCGCGGGAGCTGGGCAGGATGCTTCCTGCTGGTACCAGGGGACCAGCCCTCATCACCAGCAGCCTGCAGGTGCTCCTGTCCCTGTCCTCGCTTTCCGCGGGCAGAGCGCAGGAGTGCAGATAGACCTCGAGCACCTCGTCGACGAGCTTCCTGAGCACCATCCCATCGACCGCGGCCTTCACCAGCCTGCCTGTGTCCGGGATCCGTGCCTGTTCGAGCTTGGCCAGCAGGGTCAGCACGCCAGGGCAGGTGTCGACGAGCTGGGCCAGGCGCCCTGTCGGATCCGTGACCAGCAGCCTGTAGATGTTCCACCGAGCAGCCCTGTGGAACTGGCTTGCGGGCTGCCACGCCTCCCGGTCGACCTGGTGCGCCAGGTGTTGCCTGGCCCTATCGAGGGCAGGGCGGATCGCCGGGATGGTGAGGAAGGCGCTGGTCCTGCGGGCGAGGCAGGTCGCGAGCAGTGCCACGGCCACGGCGCCTGGACCAGTGTCGGTGCCGAGCCGCGTCGGCTCTCCGGGGCGAGTGCCGCGGGCTGCATCGCCACCAAGCTCGATCAGGAAGTCCCTGCCCACCCGCAGGTGAGCTTCGAGCCTCACTCTCCCGCCCTCGAGATAGCTCAGGTAGACGCCCCGGGGCAGCAGGCTCAGGTACAGCTCGTCCCGCCCCGTGAGGCTGGCGAGCCTCGTGAGCCGCCCTGCACCGGGTGCGAAATCGGACAGCCCGAGGGTCCTCCCTCCAGGCGTCCAGCCAGGCATGACCTCGGCCAGCAGGCCCTGCGCGGCCAGAAACACGCTCACGCGCCGAACCCGATGGACCGGATCGGTCCCTTCTTGAAGGAACACTCGTCCGTCAGCCGGCGGGCGATCTCGACGCAGGTGGGCGTCTCGCCCAGGGCGTCGAGGCGCCTTTTCACGGCGGCGTAGTCTCCGGGAGCGAGCTGGTGCAGGACGCGCACGGATGTGAGCGCCTGCTCCACGTCATCAGCGTCGTGCCTGTCGCCGACGAAGTATTTTTTGAACAGCGAGCAGGCCTGCTCGGGCCTGAGCCAGTGGAACTCGGCCTTGAACACGAAGCGCCTCAGGGCGGCCTGGTCGATGTCCTTCCACAGGTTGGTGGTGCACACCGCGATGCCGCGAAAGACCTCGAGCTGCTGCAGGAACTCGTTGACCTGAGAAACCTCCCAGGAGCGGAAGGCCAGGTTCCTGTCGCGCAGCATGCTGTCGACCTCGTCGAACAGCAGCATCGCCTCGGTATCCGAGGCCTCCTCGAAGGCCCGGGTGATGTTCTTCTCGGACTCCCCGACCCACATGCTCAGGATGTCGGAGCCGCGCTTGCACACGACCTTGCGCTTCATCCGCCAGGCCAGGTACCTCGCGTACTCGCTCTTGCCCGTTCCAGGTGCCCCGTACAGGCACAGGGTCACGCCGCGGGGTCCCTCCGGCTTCCACCCTTCAAGGCGGTTCGCCAGACCCTCCAGGTCGTCGCTGCTGTTGAGCGCGGTGACGTCGAACATCCCGGGGTCGAAGGCCTGCACCAGCGCCGGGTCTTTCCCCGTCATGAGCTTGATCGTGGGCGTCAGCACCTTCTCGATGCTCTCGACGCTGGGCTTGCGGTCCGCGGCCATGATGGTCGCGCAGCGAACGGCCGTGGCGAGCTGGGCCGGGCTCACCTCGTGGAGCTCGGCCAGCCTGTCCACGTCGGCGGACGAGATGCTCGAGCCCTCGCCGAGGTGCCTTCGCAATGCCCGGGCTCGCTGCGCGGCGTTCAGGGGCTTGAACTCGATGACCAGGCTGAAGCGCCTCAGGTAGGCGACGTCGAAGCGGTCGGTCTCGTTGCTGATCCAGATGGTGGGGAGGGGGTTGTTCTCGAGCTGGTGGTTGAACCACTGCTTCGACATGTGGCCGGAGGCTCGACCGCCCAGGAAGCCGAGCGGCCCGTCCCTCGAGAACAGGTCCTCCATCTCGTCGAACAGGATGAGGCCGCGGTCCTGGGCCAGCAGGCTCTGGCTGAGCAGCAGCGAGCGCAGGCGCTCGTTCGGGAGCGGCGACTCGCCCTGCTCGTCGACCCGGCCGGCCTGGTACAGCTCGACACCGAGCAGCTTGGCCAGGAGCCTCGCCAGCTCTGTCTTGCCTGTGCCCGTGGGTCCGTGCAGGAGGATGTTGATGCCCTTCTCGCGCAGCTTGAGTGCCCCGCCAAGGAGGGCCAGGACCGAGTCGACGCTGCCTGCCTGGTGCTGGAAATCCGCTCGCTCGAGCGTGGTGTCCGGGGCCCTGTCGAGGAATCGCGCGAGCAGCGAGACCCTGTCGAGCCCGGGGGAGGAGAGCGCTTCCAGCAGCGAGGCCTTCAGCTCGATCTTGGAACTCAGGAAGATGTTGTTCTGCTCGACGCTGACGAGCCCCGAGCTCATCAGCGTTCCAGCCGGGCTCAGGGCCTTGCGCACCAGCTCATGGCTGGCGGCGATGCAGATCCCGATGACCTTCGCGCATCCGCCGAGGCTGAGGTCGCCCGCGTGGTCGATCAGTTCCTTGAGCTGGGAGTGGCTGTGCACAGCCGCCAGGAAGGTCAGAGCCTGCTTCTCCAGGGGATCGAGGTCCAGCACCTGTGCGAGGGCGGCGAGGCAGCCTGCGAAGGGCTCGGCGGGCTCGGGCGGCACCACGGGTGCCTTGCCATGCCTGCGCTGGACCTTCTTGAGGGCGCGGCTCAGCTCGGCCCGCGTGAGATCGTCGTGAACCAGGCCGTTCTCGATGTCGACCTCGGCAACCGCGTGCACGATGTCGCAATCCTCTATCTGCCGCAGCGCCTTGCCGGTGAGCTGGCGGAAGGGACCATGCGCGATGAAGTTCAGCGCGTGTATCCTGACGCACTCGTCGAGGGCAGGGTCGATCTGCCCCCCGATTCCGTGCATGAGATGACCCAGGTGTCTCTTGTATGGGTAGTGTGGCATGGCGATCTCCTTCGATTGACCTCCACCCAGCCTCTCCCCATACTGTGACATCCGGAGTCATACATGAGCCGGGCCCGTCCGCTGGGCGCCTGCGGGCGTTCTGCGCAGCTCCAGGGGACAGGGGGAGGTCAACGACGCATGCCCACCGCGCGCGCGAAGCCCAAGGCACCACGTCACAGCGGCCTCAAGGAGCAGCTCGTCCGGGCGCTCGCGATCTTGCGGGACCTCGACCGCATGGGCGGCATCGACATCTACGACCTGGCAGACCGCCACGGCGTGTCGACCCGGCAGGTGCGCCGCATCATCGACGCCATCGAGGCTTCGGGGGCACCTCTGACCCAGGAGGAGGGGGAGGGCAGGCGCATGAACTGGCGCGTGGCCTTCAAGGAGAAGACGGCGGAGCTGACCGCCCTCCTCGACATGAGCCACTACCTGGCGCTGCGTGCGTCCATGAGCCAGGCGGGAGCGACGAAGCGCCGCTCGCCCATGTTCAAGACCCTCGAGGACCTGGCGAGCAAGATAGAGAAGGCTGTCGGCATGGAGGAGCGCGATAGCCTCAGGGCCATCGACGACTGCTTCCTGTCCCACGAGCGCTTCGGCTACCTCAAGGCGCCCAGGGAAGTGCTGTGGCCTCTGATCGAGGCCATTCGCAACAAGCGCGTGTGCAGGGTGATCTACCGGGCCGCCCGGATCGACGCGAGCGACAACGAGTTCGAGCTGCTACCGCTCAAGCTCTTCGTCCACGACGAGGCGCTCTACCTGCTGTGCCACGTCCTCAAGTACCCCAACGTCACCACCCTCAACCTGCACCGCCTGCGGCAGCTCAAGGTCCTGGAGCGGACGGCCAAGGTTCCAGACTTCTTCAACCTCGAGCAGTGGGAGCGCCAGGCTTTCAAGCTGGTGACCAACGCCCCTCAGGCCCTCTACAAGTTGCACTTCGACCCCGAGGTGGCGATCTACATCCGCGAGCGCGAGTGGCATCCCGGGCAGAAGATCAAGGAACGCGCCGACGGCAGCGTGGAGCTGAGCTTCACCTGCGCCGAGACCTACGAGGTGGCGTCCTGGGTGGCGTCGTGGCGCAACAACGTCGAGGTCCTCGAGCCAGCCTCCCTGCGCCAGCAACTGGCCAAGCTCGGCGCCTGGATGACCGAGACCTACGGGCCGGCCGAATAGCTCTACCGCCCACCAGCTCCAAGCCTCTCCCTCCTCCCTGCCCACCTGCCATCCTGCCCACCTGCCATCCTGCCCACCTGCCGTCCTGCCTACCTGATTCCCTCCTGCCCACCTGCCGTCCTGCCTACCTGATCCTCCCTGCCCACCTGCCGTCCTGCCCACCTGCCGTCCTGCCCACCTGCCGTCCTGCCTACCTGATTCCCTCCTGCCCACCTGCCATCCTGCCCACCTGCCGTCCTGCCTACCTGATTCCCTCCTGCCCACCTGCCTCCTGCCCACCTGCCGTCCTGCCTACCTGATTCCCTCCTGCCCACCTGCCTCCTGCCCACCTGCCGTCCTGCCTACCTGATTCCCTCCTGCCCACCTGCCGTCCTGCCAACCTGCCTACCTGCCTTCTTGCCTACCTGCGACCTGCCGCCCTGCCTACCTGATCTTCCCTGCGCACCTGATTCCCCCTTGCACCTTGCGGCCGGAGGAAGGAATTTATCGCCATGCGAGACCACACGAAGCTCAGAGCGTTCGAGTTGGCGGACTCCCTTGTGCTGGAGGTCTACAAGGCCACGAAGGATTTTCCACGAGAGGAGATGTACGGCCTGACCTCCCAGGTCAGGCGTGCCGCTGTCTCGGTTCCG
>JBDRCO010000016.1:0-14141 GCA_043821645.1 Pseudomonadota bacterium
CGGGCGGCTGGTGCGGCTCACCCTCGGCGAGGGCGGGCTCGTCCCCCGTCGGGGATTTCCATGGGTCGTCGGGCGCGGGGACGATGAGATCTCGGATGCTCGAGCGCGGCGCCAGGCAGCCGTGGTAGCGCGTGAGGTTGAAGCCCTTGGGCGGCACCAGGGCGGCGAGTCGACCCAGGAGCTCGCTCGCGCTGAGCACGATGTGCGTGGTGCCGTCGTCCCGGCTTTCCAGGGGGCGTCGGCCGCCCCCTCGCGTCGCCGGCACAGGTCCGACGACGGTTCACCCCGGCAGCAGCTTTCTCTTCAGCCGGAGCAGGAGCTCGTCGTCACCGAGCCAGCGCAGGCGGTGATTGGCGAGCGGGGGGCGGAGCACGTAGCGGCACAGCTCCGATGTTGTGAAGGGGGCGTCGGCCGCCCCCTCTGCCGACGGGCGCAGGTCCCGTCGACATTCACCCTGGCAGCACTATTTTTGTTTGCTCGGGCCGGGCCCTTCTCGCGGCGTGCAGGGAGAAGCCTGCTGGTTGGGTGAGCTTGTCGGGACCCGTGCCCGGCAAGCGAGGGCCTGCCCGACAGGCCCTGACAACACAGCGCAAAGCACAGATCGCCGGTGCGCTGACCTGCGGTGGGGTCGGAGAGGACCCTGCGGATGCGGCGGCCCGCCCGTTCACCCGTCGCCGCGATCCCCTGCACGCTGGCCTGGAGCAGGCCGGCCAGCACCGGTTCCTCCTCCGACAAGCGGTCCGGAGTGTCCACGCCGTCGTCGAGGACCCCGCGCCGCACCAGCAGCCGGATCACCCGGCCGGCGATGACCTCGACCAGCCGCTTGATCTCGCCATCCGACGGCGGTGGTGTCTCCACGAACAGCAAAGGCTCGCCCATGCCGTCGCCGACGTAAACGCCGTCGAGCAGCAGCGAGTGGAAGTGCGGGGCAAGCCTCAGGTCCGAGTTGGCGCGCTGGATCACGGTGATGGAGCCGGTGCGGCCGCTGGCGTGCCCCATTGTCCGTGCGCGCCGCCGGTACCATACCGACACCGCTCGCAGGAAGACCGCCAGCACGTCGGAGCAGAGCGCGCCGTCATAAGCCAGCGTGTAGCGCGTCGCCGACGAACCCACCTGTCGGTTTCCCCAGGCTCACGCGTTGACTGAGAGAACGCGAAGGTGAAAGTTCTCGGCGATTGACCGCTCAGGCGCGCTGGCTGCCCGGCGTATGGGGATTCGTCTGACACCTTTTCTTGAGCACGCGCAGCCGCTGTGTGCATCCAGACCACGCGGGCACTCTACGCCTCGCCACGGCCCGTGGCAAAAGGCCCGCGCATGCCTGGCGCGCGAAAGCGCCCGCCGTTCACGGCACCGCGAGCGACCACAGCTCGGTTCCGATCTCCCCGTCATCGGCAAAGAAGTAGAGCCGGTCGCCGAGGACGATCGGCCACGACGGCGAGGCGCTCGCGCTGCCTGGCGCCAGGTCGTAAACGAGGTGACGGCTGTCGAGATCTTCGTCGAGGATCCACAGCTCCTGCCCGTGCAGTGCGTCGGAATCGGCGAACACCTGGCGCCCCTGGAAACCGGCGCGGTCGCCCATGGTCGTGGTGAAGAGGGGGACCGGCCCGTCGGTCGCCTCGTCGTAGCGCCACAGCGTCCGGATCGCATTCGAGTCGAGGGCGACGAAGTAGACGCGCGGTCCGATCGCAAAGGCGCTCAACAGATCGTCGAAGTTGAGCGTCGTCGTCAACCGCGTGCCAGGCTCGCTGCCGTCGGAGCGCCAGATCCGGCTTCCTGGATACACCCGGCCGAGCACCAGCACCTCGGCTCCGAGACCGAGGATGCTGGTGGAGTTCAGCAGGGTGCTGAGTGTGGCGATGCGCCCCGTGCCCGTGCCCGAGCCATCGCTGCGCCACAGATCGCCGCCGGCGATGAACCACAGCTGGCCGTCGATGAGCGACAGCGCGCTGATGCTGCGCGCCGCGGACCCGGCCGCCGTCTCGGCGACCAGCCGCGTGCCTGGCACGGTGCCGTCGGTGGCGTACAGCTCGTAGCCGGTCGCCGCGGTGTAGCCGTTGAAGAAGGCCTCGTCGCCGAGCGCGACGACGTCGCCGAGCACCGGGAGGAGCGCGTAGGTCCCCGGCTCGGTGCCATCGGAGCGCCACAGGGTGGCGCCCACCGCAACGTAGAGCAGGCCGTTGATGGACCGCAGCCTGGAGAGGCTGCTTCCGCCCGACCCCGCGGTGACGTCCTTGACCATGGCGGTGCCGCTCGTCGAGCCATCGCTCGACCACAGCTCGCTGCCGTGAACTCCGTCGTCGCCGATGAAGAACAAGGTCCCGCTCACGTCGGTCAGCCCCGAGAGCGAGACAAAGGGCAGGATCGGCACCGTGCCGGTCGCCGTGCCGTCGCTGCGCCACAGCGCGGGCCCGACCAGGCCGTCGCTGGCCGCGAAGAAGAGGGAGCCTCCGCTCACCGCCGCGCCCGTCGGGCTGCAGCCCTGCTCGGCGATGTTGATATCGACGAGCAGGTGCGTGCCCTGGCTCGTGGCGTCGCTGATCCACAGTTCCTTGCCATGAACCGAGTCGAGATGGGCGAGGAACAGGGTGGCGCTGCTGGCGCCGAGCAGTGTCGGCGCCGTGCCCATGGCGACGACTTGGGTGGCGTCGCTGAGATCCGGGTGCAGTCGCCACAGCCCCAGGCCGCTGCCCGCGGTCGCCACGACGTAGCGGTCGCCCTGCCACTGGACAGGCCTCGACGGGTTGGAGTTGCCGGCGCCGGCCTCGATGTTCTTGACCACGTGCGTGCCGCTTACCGTGCCGTCGCTGGTCCACAGCTCGGTCCCGGTCGCGACCATATTGGCCGAGAAGAGCAGGTTCGACCCGTCGCTGTGGAGCCACGGCATGCCGCTGAACGTCGCGGAGACGAGCGAATACGTCCCGTCGACCGTGCCGTCGCTGCGATAGAGGTAGAACCCGGACACGCTCGGGCTGGCGAAGAAGAAGACCAGGCCGCCCACGCTGACAGGCCCGGCCCAGTTCTTGCCGGTGGGGGTATCGGGCAAGAGCTGCAGCAGGCCGCCAGACGTTCCGTCGGTGCGCCACAGGCCGTTGAAGTTGAACCCGTTGTAGGTGAAGAAGAGGTGGCTGTCGGTGGCGGCGAGATTGCGCGCCTCATGGATGTCCTGCTGGACGACCACGCGCGTGCCTGCGGGCGTGCCGTCGGTGCAGTACACGTGGGTCGAGGTGAAGCACAGCTCGTTCTTGAAGACTGCCGTCGACCATCCTCCGAAGCGGTAGATCGACGCCACGGCGGTCGTGCCAACCACCGTGCCGTCGCTTGTCCAGAGCTCGCGCCCCATCCACGAGGTGTGCGTGAAGTAGACACGGTCGCCAAATCCGACGGCCGAGCTCAGATCGCCGGCCTCCGGGCCAGCGGTGAAGTCGCCGAGCATGAAGGTTCCAGCCGTGGAGCCATCGCTGCGCCACAGCTCGCGGCCGTGCTCGCAGTCGTCGGCGAGAAAATACGCGATACCCCGGTGCACCGCGAAGCCGTAGGGCCAGGAGCCGACGGCGCCGGGGCAGATGTCGCGCACGAGCCGGGTCCCGGCCTCGGTGCCGTCGCTGACCCACAGCTCGCGGCCTATCCCCTTGCTGCTCGCTCCGAACAGCAGCCAGTCGCCGACGACCACCCCACCCGGATCGGACCCGACGGCCGCAGGCTGGACGTTGAGGTTCTTGACCAGCTCGACCGAGGGCCAGGCGCTGCAGGTGTCGGTGTCTTGCCAGTGTCCCAGGACGCAGCGACGGGTCATGCGGCCATCGAAGCCGCAGCGCAGATCGCCGTCGGCGACGGTGCCGTCGACGCAGACATCCGGGTCATCGCAGAGCGCCGAGTCCTGCCAGAAGCCGTTCACGCAGTCCTGGATCAGGTGGCCGCGGTCGTTGAGCCCGCACCCGGTCGTTCCAACCCGCGAGCCGCTGTCACCGCACCAGCCCGCGAGGTCGCCGGGCGCAGCGTCGGGCGCGCTCGCGCTGTCGGCTGCGCTCGCGGCGTCGGACGCGGTCCCGCCCGCATCCGCCGACGGCGCGTCGTGCACACTGGCCTCGAGAGCCCCGGCGTCGGCCGGCGACACCGCGTCGAAAGGCGACACCACGTCGGCCGTCGACATGGCATCGGGAGACGACACGGCGTCGGCAGACGACAGCACGTCCGCCGTCGCGGAGTCCAGGGTCGCGCCATCGCCTGGCACCCAGGCGTCGATCAAGGCCGCGTCCGCTCCGTCCGAGGCTGCCGCGTCCAGCGAGGTCGCCCCATCCTGCGCCGTCGCATCCGCGGCGACGGTGTCGGCGTTCGACGCGTCCAGGTCCTCGACGTCAGCGGCCGCGCCGTCGGCCGCCACCGCGTCGGGGGTCGAGCCGTCGGCGATCGCGGCATCCTGTGCCGCGGCATCGGCGGGCTGAGGAGACGTGGCGTCGCGGCCCGTGCGTCCGGGATCGCAGGACCCGCAACCTTGCAGGATCAGGACGCAGGCGGCGATGCCGGATCCCCACGCCGCCGGTCTGCGAACGTCTGCGCCGCTCTGCATCGGTGTGCCCCCTTCAGGAAGGATCAGGTGTCTATCCCAGACTGATGCGGGCGATGGGGGCCGTAGGAAACACCAAGTGCCTCCCCATCGCCAACCTCGGGTACCAGCTCCTCGTGGCCCGTCTCCAAATCCATCGCCATCGATTTTAGCACGGCCTCCGAACCAGCGGAAACGCCGCCAGCGCGCGGCCCGAGCAAACGGGTACCTTGCCGCCCTGGCTCGGCGGCGCAGATGTGGTAGAAGGTGACGTCGTCAGGTCGTCAGCAGAGCTCGAACGCGAGCTCGGCCTGAGGAGGCGCTCTCGCCGTATCCGGGTCCGCGATATGTCATGTGTCGGGTCCCGCCCCCCTCTTCCTCTTTCACCCTCACCAGCGATAGGCTGGCCCTCGAGCTCGATGCTTGCACGGGCAGCTGTCTGGAGGCGCCCCGGCTTCGCTCGGCCGCGCCTGTTCCCCGAGAGGCGCCAGACAGGTACACCTCCGGCGAGGCGTCCGCAGCAAGGTGCGTCTAGGCAGGCGCCTGGCCGGCTGGAGACCGAGCCGGCGAGCGCCCGCGGACATCGAACCGGACGAGGTGCACGATGCCCCTGCCACTCTGGGTTCCCATCCTTGGACCGCTCCTGGGCCGTCGGCGGAGCTTTCGAGAGCTGCCCCAGCTGGCCAAGCGCTGGGGGTTGAGCCACGGCGAGAGCGACATGCGCTATCGCTTCGGCGTGCTCCGTGGCTCGCTCGACGGCTACCGGGTCGAGATCAGCCCGGACGTCCCGTCGCTCACGGTGCATTTCAACCGCAGCGACCATGAGTTTCGGATGGCGACCATGGACCTGGCCGCCCGCAAGCGAAAGGACTACCAGCTCGGACACGCCAGGTTCACGCGCGTCTTCGAGTGGATGGAGCTGAGCCCGCAGGTCGCCGCGGCGCTGCGCGGCCAAACGGAGGTCTTCGAGCGTGTGTTGGCGCTCTGGACCTACCGGGTCGGCAGCATGTTCCTGGCCTCGTCCCTGTTCACCCTTTCGCTGCGACCTCCGCTGCATCTCCACTTCCTCACGGTCGAACAGGTGGAGGACCTGCTGCCCCGCATGGTCGAGACCGTCAAGCTGATCGAGTCGGTGCTGTACCCAGAGGACCCCGCGGGGGGATGAGCTGTTCGAGATGGTGCCCCGCCGGTGAGGCAGACGAAGGCGACCAGCTTCCGGCATCCACCGCAGGAGCATCTGTAGACCTCGCTGCGGAACACCGCCGGTCAGCTGCGATCACCCAGAAAAAAATCGAACCGGTGACGAGATCGGTGACGAGAGCGCCCCTGCCCAGGATGCCCCATATTGATAAAATGTAAGTTGGCGGAAGCGCACGGGAATCGAACCCGCCGAGGACGTTTCTCACGCCCCCCACCGATTTTGAAGACCGGGGCCTGCACCAGCAGACACGCGCTTCCACAAGAACTTAGCTCAATTCAACCTCATTTTGACAGCCAATTTGACAGCCAACTGAAAACAGCCACACCGCTCCCGCGGCACGGGTGGGCACGCCGACAGCCAGGTTGACAGCCAGGTCGATCATGGCGCCTCCTCCCCCTGCCCGCCTGCGAGCAGGGCGTGGATGGTGTCCGCAGCCCGCCGCTGCCGGCTGGCCAGGACATGCGCATAGATGTTCGCGGTGGTGCTGGGCTGGCTATGTCCGAGCACGGCAGCGACCTCCACGACAGGGACACCCGCTGCCAGCATCAGCGATGCTGCCGAATGACGCAAGTCATGAACTCGCAGCGCGCCGATCCCGGCCTCGGCAGCGATCACCTGCAGGCTGTCCCAGAGGCGTCGAGAGTCCAGCGGTGTGCCATCGGGCGAGGCCCAGACCAGGTGGCCCCAGCGCTCGCCCTGCCAGTCCGCACCGGCCTGCGCCGCCTCGAGCTGCTGCTCGGCCTGGCGCTGCTCGAGCGCCCGCAGCGCGAAGTCTGGGAGCGCTATCACACGCTCGCGGCCCGTCTTGGTGGGCTGCTCCTCCCAGTGACCGCGTATGCGCTGCAGGCTGCGACGAATGCTGATCTCACCCCCGGTCAGGTCGACATCCTTCCACTGCAGGCCCGCCGCCTCGCCCCGGCGCAGCCCGAGCGCGAGGATGACCAGCCAGATGGAGCCGCCGGGCTTCTCCTGGGCGGCCTTGAGGAGCGCTCGCGCCTCGGCCTCGGTGAGAGCCCGCGGCCGCTTCTCGACGCCGACCCGCGGTGGCTCCACCGCGAGGGCCACGTTGCGGTGGACGATCTCCCAGCGCATGGCCTGGTTGAGCGCCGTCCGCAGCACGGCCCGGATGTGCAGGACGCGGCGCGCGGAGAGGCCCCGCTTCAGCCTGTCGTCGAGGACGTCTTGCACGTGTTGCGGCGTCAGCTTGCCGAGCGGGATGTGGCCGAGGGTCGGCTCGAGGTGCAGCCGGATGATGTCGTCGTAGCTCTCGAGGGTCCGGGGGCGCAGCCGCTGCTCCTGGTGGCTGTACCATCGCCTCAGGAAATCGCGCAGCTTCTGGCTGTTGTCGCCAAGCACACCGTGCTCTCGCTCCCGGTGCATCTTCTGCAGTGCCTTGCGGGCGTCCTGCTGGCTTCTCGCGTAGCGGGTGACACGCTTCTGCCCGTCGCGCAGGGTCGCCACCCAGCGCCCGTCGCTGCGCTGGTAGATGCTGCCCTCCCCGTGGCTTCGGCGACTGCTCATGCGACCGCATCCTCCTGGGCTCTTGGCGCTAGAATACACGCCGCACCAGACGACGCTGTGCTCCAATGCGCGCGTGATCAGACTAACAAGATTGATGTTTAAAGTCTATTATTTTATCCATACAATTGCTCTTCTGTCTCAACTAATAAAATATTGCCTATAACATGATTTCGTCCTACGTTGGGCCATGGTCGCGCTCCCTGTCCTGCTCACCCCGGCCGAGATGGGCGACACGCTCGCCGCCCGCTGCCGCGAGCTGCGTCTCTTCAGGAACTGGAGCCGTGGCACGCTGGCCAAGCGCGCTGGGGTCACGGTCGCCTCCCTCAAGCGCTTCGAGATCGAGGGCAAGGCCTCCCTGGAGTTGCTGCTCAGGGTGGCGCATGCCCTGGGCCGCCTCGACGAGTTCGCGTCCGTTCTGCTGCCGCCCAGGGCGCAGAGCGTGGCCGAGCTCGAGGAGCAGGTCGAACGCCCCCGGCGCCGACGGGGCCGCTCGTGAGGAAGCTCGAGGTCCGCTTCACCCGCAGTAGCGACGACGAGCGAGTGGTCGGTACGCTCGCCGAGGATCGCGGTCGCACGTATTTCGAGTACGCGCCCGCGTTCGTCGAGACGGGCCTGAACCTGTCGCCCCTGAAGATCCCCCTCGAGACCGGTCTGTTCGAGCACCGGGACCTAGCCTTCGGCCCTCTGCCCGGCCTGTTCGACGACTCCCTGCCCGATGGCTGGGGTCTCCTGCTCATGGACCGGCATCTCCGGTCCCTGGGATTCCCGCTCGCCGAGGTCCATGCCCTCGACAGACTGGCCTGGCTCGGTCGCCGCACCATGGGGGCCCTCACCTATCACCCGCCCGCGGAACCGGCGGAGACCACGGCGCGCTTCCTCGACCTCCAGACCCTGGCCGAGCACGCCCGGCAGGTACTCGAGGGCAAGGTCTCGGAGGTGCTCCCCGAGCTCGCACGCGCCGGCGGCTCACCGGGCGGAGCCCGGCCCAAGGTCCTGGTGGGCTTTGACCCGGGCGAGGAGCGGCTGCTATCCGGAGCCGACGAGTTGCCTGAAAGCCACGAGCACTGGATCGTGAAGTTCACACCTCGCGGCGAGGGCGACGACGACGGAGCCATCGAGTACGCCTACGCGCTCATGGCCAGAGCCGCCGGGATCGCCATGCCGGCCTGCCGCTTGTTCGAGACCTCGACGGGCGACCTATTCTTCGGGGTCCGGCGCTTCGACCGGGAGCGCGGCCGTCGGCTCCACATGCACAGCTTCGGCAACCTCATCCACAGCAACTTCCGTGTCCCCTCGCTGGACTACGCGGACCTGCTCAAGGTGACCTCGGTCCTGACCCACAACCACCAGGACGTGATCGAGGTGTTCCGGCGCATGGTCTTCAACGTGCTCGCGCACAACCGCGACGACCACGTGAAGAACTGGGCCTTCCTGCTCGACGACGGAAGCGGCGAGTGGCGACTCTCTCCGGCCTTCGACCTGTCGCCCAGCTCGGGGCCAGGCGGCGAGCACTCCATGACCGTGGCCGGCGAGGGCAAGAGCCCCCAGCGCGAGCACGTGAACGCGCTGGCGAAGAGCGCAGGCATCGGCAGGGCTGGCAGGGACGAGATCGTCGATCAGGTCACGGCGGCCGTGCGGAGCTGGCCCAGGTTCGCGCGGAAGGCTGGCCTTGCCAGGGAGAGCGTCGCCAGGGTCGGCGAGATGCACCTGTGGACGAAGAGCAGCAGCAGCTCCAGGGGACGCGCTCCCGAAGGGAAGTCCACGGCGACAAACGCGTCGCGCGGGCCGAGGACGCCGTCCGCGAGCCGATTACGCAAGCGCTGAGGGGCGAGGCGTTGGTCACGGGTCGACCTCCGCTCGAGGTCGCCTCGTCGGGCGGCAACATACGCTTCACTCCTCCGTTGGCGCTCGCTGCACCAGGCGGCTGCGCAGGGCTGCGAGCTCCTCGCCGAGTTCGAGCGCGGAGCGATACCGGTCCTCGGGGTGCGGCTCCAGCAGCTTGAGGAGAATCCCGTCCCACTCGGGGTCGATGTCCGGCCGCACAGTCGTCGGGAGGGCCGGCTGGGTCGATGCGTGCCTGAAGTAGTCTTCCGCTGCTGCGGTGCTGCTGAACTCGCCGTAGGGGTACGTGCCCAGCAGGAGCCAGTAGAGCGAGACCCCGAGCGCGAACAGATCGGAGCACTGGTCCCCGAGCAAGCCCTGCTCCAGAAACAAGCCCAGGACCTCCGGGGCAATGAACGGGACAGTGCCGATGGCCACGCCAAAACCCGTGATGTCCGAGCCGGGCAGGCTGACCACGCCGAAGTCGAGCAACTTGGCGATCGGAGCCCCGGCAGCGTGCTGGAAGACGATGAAGTTGTCGGGCTTCACGTCGCGATGCCAGACCCCGCTCGTGGCGTGGACGGCAGCCAGGGCCGAGGTCATCTGGATCGCGCACTCGAGCAGCTCGAGTTCCTCGAACGGACGGCCCTCCTGCTCCAGCCTTTCCCTGAGGGCACTGAGCGATTCGGAGCGCTCGTGATACTCCATGACATAGTAGGCCGCGTCGCCGTGTTCCCCGGCGTCGAAGACACTCACGACATTGGGGTGATTGATCCCGGCTGTGACCTGCGCCTCGCGGTTGAAGCGCTGCTTGGATATCTCCCCCAGGGACTGGCGATCCTCGAAGGGATCGAACTTGCGCGTCTTGATCGCGACGCGTCGCTTCAGGTTCAGATCCTCAGCCAGGTACACCACCCCCATGCCGCCGTACCCGATCTTCTTCACCACCCGGTAGCGCCCCGCGATCGTTTCACCGCGCGCCAGAGCTCCCGGTGGACGATGGTCTTGACCGCTGGTCCGTCCACCGGAGGTAGGTGTCTGCGCAGCCTCGTGAGTGTTGCTGCCCTCGACCTTCTCTCTCCTCTTGCTGCGTGGCGCATCGGGGGCGGTCTTCTTCACGGGAGCTGCTCCTGCTCGTTTGACATCGCGGGTGGTCCGGCCTTGAACCCATCATTCTGACATTGCCGGGTGGTCTTGACATCTCGGACGTCGTGCATTCATCGCTCGTCTTGACGGGCGCAGGTGCGGGCGACCTCGCCTCCCTGGGAACGGCCTGCGGCGGTTTTGAGGCTTCTGGAGTGGTGGAGTAATGCCACATCATATCAACATGCGGACTGAGGGCGAGGTCGCTGGCCGCAACCGCACATCACGCCAAAAACCGATCCATGGTGGGGAGCCCGGTGGGGGGCGTCTGGGTGACGTCGGTTGATGGGGTCGCGCGTCTGGCGGTTCTTGATTGGACGAAGGTCCGGTGCTCCTCCCCTGCTGCTCTACCTCGCGTCGCGGGCACCTGCGAGACGCTCAGCACATGCCCCGGATGTCCTGCTCCAGCTCACGCCAGCCGCCGCATCCGCAAGATCCTGTCCGACCCGGCGCCGGGCCAGCGCACCGGTGAGCTGTGTTTCGCCCGGTGTTGTCAGGGCCTGTCGGGCAGGCCCTCGCTTGCCGGGCACGGGTCCCGACAAGCTCACCCAACCAGCAGGCTTCTTCCTGCACGCCGCGAGAAGGGTCCGCCCGGAGCAAACAAAAATAGTGCTGCCAGGGTGAATGTCGACGGGACCTGCGCCCGTCGGCAAAGGGGGCGGCCGACGCCCCCTTGGAGCAACACCAGGAGCTGTGCCGCTACGTCCTGCGACCTCCTCTTGCCAACCACCGACTGCGCTGGCTGGGTGACGACGAACTCCTGCTCGCGTTGAAGAGAAAATGGGCCGACGGCACCACGCACATCGTGCTCAGCCCGTCGGAGCTCCTGGCTCGACTCGCCGCCCTGGTGCCGCCCAAGGGATTCAACCTCACGCGCTACCACGGCTGCCTGGCGCCGCGCTCGAGCGTGCGAGATCTCATCGTTCCCGCGCCGTCCGCACCCGACGAGCCCGCCCAACTCGACGACGACCCCGAAAAGTCCCCGAAGGGGGACCGCGTTCCCGAGCCACCCGTCGCCGTCCCGGCGCGCCCGCGCAGGATCCCCTGGGCCGAGCTACCACGGAGAGTGTGCCGCGGCACTCGCGATGGCATCTGGCAGGCGCAGACTCGTCTGCTCGGCCCTTGCAAGCACGCGGCGCGGCCTGCCAACCTGAAACACGACATACACGTGGGTCGCAGGCAGACCCGGGGCAGGGCAGGCTGAGCCCCGACCGGTCCAGGCCACCACGACCACCCGGGTGCCCACCACAGGGAGCGAGACAGATGCCGAGACACAGACCCCGGGATCGCGGCTCTTCACCCTTGAGCTTGAGCACGCAGGACAGCCGCGGGGCTGCCATCGTTTCGGTCGAGCTGGCAGGCGACTGCCGCGTCGTGCCCGGAATGATCGTCGACAAGGGCCAGGCCCACCCGTCTCACGTGTCCATGTGGGTCGAGGCTCACAGCGGGCTGATCGTCGCGGTGGAGCCCTTTGCAGGAAGGCCCGCGACCGCTGTCCTGGCGGCGCACATGGCCAGGGGCCTGCGCCGGGCACGTGAACGCGAGGGTCTGGCCGGTGTGCGGCTGCGGGTAGCGGATGCGGCGCTGGCGGCCGCCCTGCGGCGCGAGCTGAACGATGCCGTCGAGGTTCGCGTGGGTCCTGTTCCCGAGCTGGACGACCCCATGAACGCTCTGGCCGGGCACCTGGGTGGGGGCGCCGAGGACCTGGAGCCGGGCTACCTGTCGGCCCCCGACGTGACTCCGGCCCTGGTGGGCGAGTTCTTCGCCGCCGCGGCCGGGTTGTACCGCCAGGACCTGTGGCGCGAGCTCAGCGACAACGAACTCTTTGTCGTCGACGTGCCGGACCTGGACGCGAATGGTCTGTGCTCCTGCGTGATCGGCCAGGCGGGCGAGAGCTACGGCGTGCTGCTCTACCCCACGGCCAGGGACTACATCGCGTTCTACCGGATGGGCGTGCAGGTCCAGGCCGGGCGCGTACCCGAGCTGTCCACGCCGCTGGCGTCGTGGCTGGCGATCAACTTCGATTCGACGCGCGAGCTGAGCGCCACCCAGCAGCGCGAGCTGCGCCAGCACCGCTGGCCAGTGGCCGGGCCCGCGGCCCATCCGCATCTGATCCGCGCCAACCTGGCGCGGGAGGTCACGCCACCGTCGGCGGCGGACTATTGCCTGGCCACGGCGGTGGCCGCGGCGCTGACCCAGGGCGCCGACGAGCTGAGGCGTGTGTTCACCAGGTCCGAGCCGACGGCCCCTCGCGAGCTGCTGTGCCTGGCCAGCGTCGACGGGCGCGAACATGTGGTGCACCTGACCATGCCCCACCCGGAGGGAGAGGCGATCCTGGACGCCCTCGATGCCATCGACGACGAGGAGGACCCGTCGGGCGAGGATCCGGCCCACGATGTGCTGCGCGACCAGGCCGAGCAGGCGGCCGAACTCGTCACGCGCTTCGAGCTGTCCCTGGATCGCCAGCCTGACGCACGCGTCCGCGCGGCCTGCGGCGTGGCCATGGCGCTGTGCTTGTACAAGCTCCAGCGCTCGGGCAGCGTGCTGCACCGGGCCTGGACCGCCGAGCTGGTGCAGGACTTCCTGCGCGGCACCGCCCAGGAGCTGCGCGGCACTGCCGAGCCCGCTGCCCAGCAGGTGCCCGAGTTCCTGCTCGACTTCGTCGACTTCCTGCACCGTGCGGGTCGGGTCGACGACAAACGCCGGACCATCCTGCGCAAGCGCATCGAGCGCGAGGCGCCGCGCTACAGGCGGGAGCTGGGGATGGCCTGAGGCCGGACACGCCGGCTTGACCCCGAGGGATACGGCTGTGGTCGCAGGCCCCGATTCACCGTCAGCGCGCGGTCGACACCAGGGCGTCGGCGTCGACAGTGTCCGCGCTGCGCGTCCCGCGATCGTGCGACCAGCCCAGCTCGAGCCCTGCCACGAAGTAGACCAGCGAGGTGATCCCCACGGCGAAGACGACGTCGCCAAGCACGCGCAGCCAGCGCAGGGTCGACAGCAGGTCGGTCTGTAAAAATTCGGCCGAACGTGCGTACCACAGGCCCTGCTCGACGCTGGCCGCGGTCTGCATCAGGCCTATGGGCAGCAAGCTCAGCACCACCATCAGCACCAGACCGCCGTTGATGGCCCAGAAGGCCAGGCTGTGGGCACCGGTGCGCCAGCGCGCCTGCACGTCGAGGCCCTTGAGCGTGAACAGCATCAGACCGATGCCCAGCATGCCGTACACGCCGAAGAGGGCGGTGTGGCCGTGCACCGGCGTGGTGTTGAGCCCCTGCATGAAGTACAGCGCCACCGGCGGGTTGATGAGAAAGCCGAACAGGCCTGCGCCGACCAGGTTCCAGAAGGCCACGCCGATGAAGAACAGGATGGGCCAGCGGTAGGCCTCGACCCAGGGTTGGCTGTGGCTCAGGCGGTAGGTGTCCAGGGCCTCGAGGCCCATGAGCACCAGCGGCACCACCTCGAGGGCGCTGAAGCTGGCGCCCAGTGCCAGGATCGCGGTGGGGGTGCCGGTGAAGTACATGTGGTGAAAGGTCCCCAGGATGCCACCGGCGAGGAAGATCACCGACGAGAAGAGCACGGCCGAGGTGGCGGTGCGGGTCTTCAGCAAGCCCAGCTTGGTGAACAGGAAGGCGACCGCCACCGTGGCGAAGACCTCGAAGAAGCCCTCGACCCACAGGTGCACCACCCACCAGCGATGGTACTCGATGACCGCCAGGTTGGTGTGGCGGCCCCACATGATGCCCGCGCCGTAGTCGACCTGCGCTTCCTCGCCCGGCGCGGTCGTGATGACGACGTGCGCCTCGGCGCTGGTGCTGCCGCGCAGCGTGCGCACGAAGCGCTTCACGCTGCCGTAGGCCGAGCGGAAGCCGTGGTCGTCGACGAGGTCCTGCCAGATCGCCATGGCGTTGC
>JBDRCO010000017.1:0-10642 GCA_043821645.1 Pseudomonadota bacterium
GGCCACGGTGCACGTCTTTGTCGACGTGGCCGGCCCCGTGGTCACCCTGTCTGGCTGGGCCAGCAGCGCAGCCAGTACGCGCCTGGTGGCCCTGTCCGCCGCCTCGGGCTCGCCCACCCTGCTCGCCACCGCGACCCAGCCCGACCTGGACTACAACGCCACCACGGATGGCCTGCAGTTCGGCTTCAAGGTGGTGGTCACGGGCGAGACCGCGGCCAGCCTGGGCAGCAACCCGCAGGCGGGCCTGACCATTCAGGGCATCAGCCAGCCCATCTTCGCGCCCCTGGTGGCGGTGGGGCAGACCTTCGAGGCCGTGTTCGACGCGGCCGGCGCCGGCATCACCCTGGCCGACGGACCGCTGAGCTTCGCCGCCGCGGTCACCGACGCCGCGGGCAACGCGGGCAGCGACACTCGCCACGCCCTGGTGCAGAGCGCGCAGTACTACATCCGCATCGACAGCCCGGCGGACGGCGCCTACGTGCAGAGCGCCATCCTCGACGTGGTGACCACGGGCTCGGTGTTCGACGGCGCGATGTGCGACCTGCTGCTCGACGGCAGCGTCAGCACCTCGCTGGCCATCACCGGCGGCGCCCTGACCTTTGCCAACGTCAACCTGGGCAGCGAGGCCGCGCACACCCTGCAGGTGAGCTGCGACATTGGCGGCGGCGACACCGCGGACAGCGCCGTGCACACGGTGACCGTGGACCTGACCGCGCCGGCGGCGCCGGCCTTTGCCTTTGCGGTCAGCGACACCGCGGGCCACCTGCCCACGGGCGGCTTCTTCAACCTGAGCTGGGCCAGCGCCGACGCCGTGCGCTTTGTGCGCGACATCGACCTCGTGGCCCCGGCCACGGGCAACGCCTGCCTGTACGCCGACCCCGACCTGAACGCCACGCCCACCAGCCCCAGCGGCACCGCGGTGCACTACGCGGCGCAGGGCCAGAGCGGCGCGCAGTGGATCCTGAACGGCAGCGACTGCACGGCGACCTTCGCCGACGTCGACCTGGGCCTGCTCAATGATCCTGGCCAGCAGTGGACCCTGCGGGCTGACATCACCGACCTGGCTGGAAATCCCAACTTTGTCGAGACAAGCCTGTGGGTGGATCGTGTGGCGCCGACGCTGGTGCAGGTCCTCCCCGCATCTGGTGTGACCAATCTTGGCAACGTCTTCGACGATGACCCTGGAACGGCGGGTCTTCAGATGACGAGCGCGCACCGCTGGAATTTTACAGTCAATGACAGAGCCCTCACGGGTAGTCTGACGCTGTCATTTTCTGGGACAGCCTCAGGCACGGTCATTCGTCCTGCTGTGAGCGGCACGATTCGTGTCTCAACGAGTTGGGCATCGGATGGCATATACAACGTGACCGTGAGTGTCCCGGACGCTGCTGGCAATATCACGGTTCTTGGGCCGACTGCGTACGTCGTCGATCAGGATGTTCCCACGCTGACTCTGCGAGACAGGAACAATGTTGTACTGGCCGAGGAAGACCGGAGCCTCAGTATTGAACAGGGCTCACCCCTCATGTGGGGCGCTGCCTACGACGTGAGCGCGACCGCTGGCGGGCAGTTCAATTTCAACGTGATCGTGGATGGCGTTCGCACCGGCTTCACCGTCAGACTCTGCGCCACCAATCCTGGACCAGGCGCGACTGTTGATTGTGCAATATCTGGTGGAGGCGCCGGAATTGCAGTGACGGGTAAGATCGTCGGTCAGCAGTTCGTGACACCAGGTACGTTGGGGCAAGGTACAGCCACTTTTTCTGCAATCACTCTTGAGCAAGGTATAGGCCAAGTCTATGTCGGAACAGACGACGAAGCAGGAAATCATTCTGCGACCTATCCGGTCGAACTCAGTATCGACACTTTTGCACCTGCGCTGAGCACCATAGTGGTTGCGAACAATATTCCCAACAACGACACCGCCTGTGCCCCAGCCAGCTGTCTGGGAATCGGCGAGAACCCCAGCGACATCGTCGTCACCGTCAGCAGCGCTGGCGACAACGAGGACCTGAGCGGTCGCACCGTGACCCTGACCAGCTCCAATAGCGGTCAAGCCGCCATCCCGACCGCCAACCTGACGGGCACACCGCCCACCTTTACCGCCACCTTTGCCAGCGTCACACTGGCCGAGGGGCAACACCAGCTCACCGCCGCCGTCACCGACGTCATCGGCAACGCCCTAGTGACCACCGGAGCGGTCAACCCCCAGCGCTTCGTGGACACTGTCGCGCCAAGCATCGTGGCGCACACACCCAGCGATACGGACCAGTACTCGGCCGCGACCTTTGACGTGACACTCGAGGCCGCTGACGGCGCCAACCTGGTCGAAGGTTACGCCATCTCGCTGACCAACAGCACCACGGCCAGCACCCAGAACGCCACCATCGCCGTGGGCGCCAGCAGTGCCCAGTTTGCGGCCATGGCCATGCAGGACAACGCCAGCAACAGCCTCAGCGCCACGATCACTGACCGCGTGGGCAACGTGAGCGCGCCCTACAATTTCACCTACGACGTGGACACGGCCGCGCCGGCGCTGGCCCTGCTGGCTCCCACCTCGCCACAGACCCTGAGCGGCAGTGGCGCCTGCCTGACCACCAACATCTTCCACGTCTCGCTGACAGGCGTTAACCGTGCGGCCAACACCTTTGTGCAGCTACAGTCGCGCACCTCGGGAAGCGGCGGAAGCTGGGCCATCGTCACCGACAGCGATCGCGCGGTCAGCGCCGACAGCGCGGACCTGCAGTTCACGGCACCAGATCCCTGCCTCAAGCCTGGTCCGCGTGAGATCCGGGCCAGGGTGTACGAGACAGACACCCTGCACGAGACCCTGACCGGCTCGGTGACCGTGGACGTGGACCTCGGGGTCCCCGTTGTCACCATCCGCGACCTGAGCGCCACCGAGGTGCAGACAGGGCACCGCTTCATCGCGGCCATGGACACCAATGCCACGGTTGGCGTGTACGAGACGGCGCTCGAGGTCGAGTCGCTCAACGCGGCCGTGGGCTCGACCGTGCGGCTCATCATCAACGGCAGCCAGGTCGCCACCGACGTGCTGGGGGCCAGCAACACCGCCACCTTCACCGGTGTGGTGCTGCGCGACTTCGGCGCCACGGGCCTGACCAACATCATCCGCGCCGAGGTGGTCGACGGGCTGGACACAGGCTTCAGCGAGGCCACGGACTGCTACGCTGACGGCGATTTGCCGACCATCGCCTTTGTCAGCACGGCACCGCGAACCTACCTGTACGTCGACGACCTGAACCATGCCGCCGTGGGTCTGCAGACCGCCGCTGCCAACGGCGTCTCCATCACCACCACGGGCCTCGACGTGGCCACGGTGACTGCGACCTTGAGCTGCACGGGCATGAGCCCGGATGCCACCACCGACGTCACCAGCAATGCTGGTGAGTTCGTGGACATCGCAGGGCTGCTCACCTCGACAACGGCCTACGTGTGCTCGGTTCGTGTCGCGGACATGACAGGCAACGAGGCAGTTGGCGCGGCGACCAAGACCCTGACCGTGGACATCGACAGGCCAGACTTGCCGCAGGTGGTGGCCTGCATTGGCGAGGATGCATGTTACGGAGCTGGCTGCACACCCACCGAGAGCTACGAAAAGGACGACAACACCGGCGCGGCCAAGTGCTACGTGGCAGCCGGTTTTGGTGGCGCCTGCGGCAACGGCGTGGACGGCATTGACGACACGCGCTGCTCACGACGTGGCACCTTCGTGACCCTGACCTGGGTGGCGCCCGGCGACAACGGGAGCAGTGGTGGTGCGGTCAGCGGCTACACCATCAGCTACAAGCCCATGGCCATCGCGGCCAGCCCGGCCTGCAGCGACATGAGCGGCGCGACCACGGTGGACACCAACGGCATGACCATCGTGGCGCCAGGCCAGCAGCAGAGCTTCACCGTCACCGGCCTCGGCGTGCATAAGGACTACTGCTTCGAGGTCACGGCGCAGGACGCGACGGGCAACGCGGCCAAAGGGCCGCTGGTGCTAAGGCGGGTACCTTTGGTGGTCGCCCATGTCATCAACGGTGCGGGCTCGCCCTTCTTTGGAGCTAGGGTCAATATGAGTGGCGACCTCGATGGCGATGGCCTTGCTGACTTAGTGATCAGCAACTCAGGTTACACGACCGATAGCACGGCGAATCGAGGCCGAGCTGTTGTGCACTTCGCCGACCTATCGAAGCCCGATGTGCACATCACTTTCGCTCCCGCGCACGCTGGATCAAGGTTTGGAAACTCTGTCACCACCGGTGACTTCAACGCGGACGGCTACTCGGACGCAGCCATCTCAGAGATGGGCTGGGGTCGTGTCTACATCTACTTCGGCTCCGCCACGGGCTTCGCTCAGGCGGTGAATCCTGCGTCTCCCGACCCAGGTCATAACCCTGATCTGCCGAGCCGAGTTCCCGACGTCATAATCCAGACGGCGACGACAGGTTCGATTGGTCTTGCCAACAGGCCGCTGAATTTGAACGGCGATTCTGTGGCAGGTCGTCCGCTTGAGGATCTCGTGATCCACAACATCTCCAACAAGGCCGAGTATATCCTCCTGGGCCGAACAACCTGGCCAAGCGCGCTCGACATGGTGAGCGATGCAAGCTGTGTCTTCAGCATCGCAGACTCCACGACTGGCAGCGTCATCATGCTGACTGGGGCAGACTTCGATGCGGATGGCATGGATGACCTAGTCGTTCCCGCTACCAGTTCCTCGGCGACAGGTTACGCCTACGTCGTTTACGGCCGGTCAAGCTGGCCCACGTCTCTCGACTTCCAGGGCGCGAACGTCTTCAGGTTGAGTAATGGCAACGGGCTGTTCGCTCAGAACGCAATTGCATATCAGGCCACCCAGGATGCCGCTGCTGATCTCGCCCTGTTCGACTCGACTCTGGGTGCGCGCAGGGTTTTCGTCTATACCGGAAGCGCGGGTCAGAAGGTTGCGCCCGCGCTGGTCTCGACTATCACGGTCCCCAACGCACAGAACAACGTCGAGTCTCTCGGTGATCTGACCTCGGATGGTATCGCAGATCTCTGCATCGCCGATCCGCAGGCCACGACTGAATCAGGCGACCTCCATTTCTACGGCGGTCTGGCCAGTAGTGTCGCGACCACGAGCGGGACCAGTTATGAGTCCACGCCACAGTTTGGCAGCAGTTTGTCAAGTGGTGGGGACAGCAGTGGCGACGGCTATCATGATCTCGCAGTAACGAATGGAACAACGTTAGTAGTCACTATTCTTAAGTGAGCACAACATGCAGAAGAAAAAAGAAGACGCGATCAGGAACACGCAACGATGCCTCTCTCGCCGACCCTACGAGCCACCAGCACTTTCATCCGAGCCGGTGTTCGCAGCAGTTGCGGCCTGCTCACAGGGCAGCGACACAAGCGGTGAAGGCGACTGCAATGGTGGACCCATTGTGTCTGGTTGAGCTCGCGCGCACGAAGTGACAATGGCTAGCTTCTTCGATAACATCGAAGCTCGATACGCTGCCAGTTGCAGGCTCTTCGCTTTGTCCGTCGATCTGACTTGGCAGTGTAATCTCAAGTGCTTCCACTGCTATCTTTCGCGGAAATCCGCAATTGCCCAGGCTAGTCGCCTTGATGTCGACATCGCCTTGCGACTCCTCGAGGACGCAGCCGAATTGGGTGCGGTTTCCTTGCTGCTCAGCGGAGGTGAACCGCTATTCCATCCCGATATCTGGAAGATACTGAGTCGCGCCAAGAGCTTGAATTTGTTCACGTCGATCTTCACGCACGCAGGGCTGATTGATGAGACATGTGCACGAGAACTCCGCAGACTGTCCATCCTGGATGTAGGTATCAGTCTCTACAGCAACAGTGCAATGATTCATGACAGCGTGACCGGTGTTGGTGGGTCATTCAAAAAAACGATGCGCGGCATACGGGCGCTGCTCTCTGAGGGAATTCACGTCACCATCAAGACGCCAGTGCTCGCCGGGTACAACGACAAAACTCTCGAGACCTTCATGGAATGGGTTGAAGCACTCGGTCCACGAGTGCGCCACTCTCTTTCACCTGATATCACACCCAGGGACGACGGTGACTGGAAGACTTTTCGCTACAAACCTGATCTGACGCAGAGCCTCCGAGTCCTAGAGTTGCTAGGAAGGCGCGATCAAAAAGTGGTGCAGGCGAGCCGATTCGACCCTGCGCTCAGAGAAATGCGACTCGATTCATTTCCGTGCAAGGCAGGGATTAGCAGGCTTCATGTCCGTGCCGATGCAGTGGTCACTCCTTGCATGGAATTGATTCACCCACTCGGCGATCTGCATACGGATCGATTGCCAAGTATATGGGAACGTATCAAGGCCCCCGGCGGAATGGCCTTCATGCCACGGCTCGGCGAGATCAAAGGCTGCGCCACGTGCGAGCACATAGATCGTTGTAGTCCATGTGTCGGATTGGGGCTCAAGCAGCAAGGCGAGGCCGCCGACACCCCGATCACGAGCTGTTATAGCACCTATGCGCGGCTGCTCCATGAGGACCCCGCTTGCCTTCCCCCAAAGCCGCTGCAAGGTGATTCGGTTCATCCCTCCAGTTTCGTGTGCGGATCGAGTTTCTGCATGAGGAACTGCACAGACTGAAGCTGTGGTGGGTAGTAAAAAAAGTAGAGACGCTGGCGAGCGACGTACTCGGAACAGAGCCCGAAGAGCCGGTTCCATTCGTCGGTTGTTCGTTCGAACTTGGTCAGTTGCTCGAGAACAAGCGCAAGAGCCCTCTGTTCTGTCAGAGCTTCGAGTCTGGCGATGGGATCCTTCTCGAGTTTCATGAGGAACCTGAGTTGACAAGGTTCCGCGATCTGCTTGCCCGCGAAGTCGCTCAAGAAAGGGGTCATCGCTGTCTTCCATACCCCTGACTCTCTGTAGACCAACGAGCCGTCGTCAGAGTAGGCTTCTCCGATCAGAGATGAGAAGGTTGATTTTCCGGCTCCAGAACGTCCAGGGCAAAGGACGCCATGACCCATGATGCGCGTCGATGCGGCGTGGACAAAGAACCCTTCTGCGTCGAGCATCCAGTGCTCGAGCAGGTGTCGTGTTGCATGAATCACAGCGTCTCGCGAGCCAAGAGTGCCTTGGTACAGACCGCGAGATAGCTGGACATGCGCAGTGGAGTCCGCGCTCAGTGAACTACCGCACGACGGGATTGCGGTAAAAAGCTGTCCAGGCCTCTCGGCCGACCTGTCAACCCAGGTGAGAAGCACATGATATGTCGTGTTCTTTGCAGACAGAAAGCCGTCAAAGACATGCGAAACAAGTGCGGCAATTTCGGGAACGGATGTCTCGAAACCTACGGTGAGGGGTCCAATGGTGACAGGAAAGGTTGGCATTGAATTGCTTGCGCGACGCTACTGGTGTCGTGTTCGCGAGTTGCTTGAAGGCGGAAATCAGGTCACGATATCTGTCAGCTCCGGATCCATGAGACCACTTCTGCAATCGGGTGACACCATCACCGTGGTCAGAATATCCAGAGAGTTACATGCTGGGGACATTTTACTTGTACACATCGGCCACAACAGGCTCAGGCTTCACCGTCTGCTCACGCATAGAGAGCACTTCATTCAGACCAAGGGAGATTCATTGGGTAGCGCGGACCGTGAGCAGAGGGTTTCGGACATCCTCGGCATCTGCGTCGCCATCAACGGCCACCGCATCGACACGCCGACCTGGCGCTTCGTGAACCGGCAGATCGCTCGCATCTCGCCTTACTCCCACCAGCTTCGCGCTCCCATCCGGGTCCTCGGGCGCATTCGCCGCGCCCTGGGTCTTTGGTGGCTGTGAACCGGGACACCGTTCATCGTTTCTGGTGGCCCGGATCGCTCCCCTTGTCGCCCGCACGGGCCTCCTTGTCGGTCCACTGGCCTTCCTTGTCGCCCCGCAGGGCGTCCTTGTAGGCCTGTCAGGGCTTCCTTGTAGCTCGCGGCCGGGCGCTTGTCACCTCTGTGCCGCGGCCGTGCACCGGGCCCGGGTTCGGCTGCGCAGCGGTGGGCTTCCGTCGCAGCGGAACGTGATCCGCGCCACGGGTCAGGGCTTCCGATACACCTGACTGTGATCCGCGCCACGGGTCAGGGCTTCCGTAGCGCCCGGAACGTGATCCGTGCCACGGGTCCCGGCTTCCCAATAGCGGGGGAGGGCTTCCCAATACCAGGGAAGGGCTTGCCAATGGCGGGGAAGGGCTTGCCAATAGGAGGGGAAGGGCTTGCCCGCAGGTGGGACCGGCCACTGGACCTTCATGCCAGCAGGACCTGAACGACCTGCTGAAAATCTCTGAGGCACTGCCTCTCGGTGCGCACCGCCTCGAACACCGTGTCGAGGTCCAGCCTGCGGTAGGCGTGGGCGACCAGGTTGCGCAGGCCTATCCAGCCCTCGATGGCGACCGAGAGCTCGGTCGTGAGCAGACCGGCCTCGGCAAGACGGCGCACGCCATCGCGGTAGCTCCCGGCTTGCTCGAGACCGCGCTCGACGATGAGAAGATTGCACAGATCGACCAGGTCCTGCTGCACCCGGTACACCGCGAACAGCACCATGTTCTGCACGTCCCGGTCGCGCTCGAAGCGCTCGCCGGTCACCTCGCGGGCGTAGCGATCCAGGTCGTCCAGATCGCGGCGCAGGGCCACCAGCAGCTCTTCGCGGCTCATGTCGGCGCCGTCCGCAGCATGCCGCTCACCCGCTGGATCGACGCGGCCAGGTCCTGGTAGTCGCTGAGCACCCGCGCCTCGAACTCGATGCGGGCTTCGCGGTCCGCCTCGAACACCCGCACGCCCCCGCGCAGAACCGCAAAGGTGAACGCCACGTCGTCCGCGGTCAGCTCGCGCAGGTCCACGGGGAGGTCCGTGCCCAGAGCGTCCTCGAGCTCGCGCGTCAGCACGGCGCGCTCGGACAGGCGAAGCGCGCGCTGTGACCTGAGGACGAGGCCGACATCCAGATCGCGCGCCCGCTGTGCCCGGCAGGCTGAACCGTACAGGTAGGCTGCTGCCACGTCGTACCGGCTGAGCACCTGGTTCCAACGCGTGCGCGCCCGCTCGAGCAGGTCGGGCGGCACAGAACGCATCGGGTGCTCGTCGTGGTCAGCCATGGGCCCAGTGTAGCTGACGCGCTTGACGGCCATCAAGCCGCCGCAGGCACATCCGCCTGAGAGGCAGGCCAAGGCCGGAGAGGGCAAGGGCTCCAGGCAACTTCGGGGTACTGTGGGCCGCGGCCCAGGGTTGAATCAACCCTTCGGTCGAGCCATGATCGCGCATGCTCTGCGGGAGCACGGTCGCACCGAGGCATGGCACTCGCGCCACTGCAGCTGCAGGGTTGGGATGTTTCGGGGGGAAGCATGGCAGCACCACCTACGCACTCTTCCCGCGGCCTCGGCTGGCTGGTGGCAGCCATCGCCCTGGGCGCGGCCATCGCGGTGGCGGGCTGGTGGTTTCAGCGTAGCGAAGTGCAGCGCCTGCGCCAGGTCGAGCTGGACAGGCTGCACGCCATAGGCGACCTCAAGGCCCAGTGGATCGCGGACTGGCGCGAGGAGCTGCTCACCGACGCCCGGCGCGCGACGCGCGGACCCTACCTCGTCGAGCACGCGGGGCTGCTGGTGGCGGGCCAGGCCTCGGACGAGGACCGCGAGCAGCTGCAGGCGCGGCTGCGGATCGAGCTCGAGGCCTTTCACTACACCCAGGTCCTGCTCGTGACGCCGGAGCTGCGCGTGGCGCTGGCCGTGCCTGACACACCCAGTGCGCCGGGCGAGGCCACGGCCAAGGCAGTGCGGGAGGCACTCGCGAGCCAGCGGGTCGCGCTGTCCGAGATGTTCCACAGCGACACAGGACTCATCGTGCTGGACGCGGTGGCCCCCATCCTCGATCCGCAGGGGCAGGCGGTGGCCGCCCTGGTGCTGCGCACCGACGCCTCGGTCGAGCTGTACCCGCGCGTGCAGTCCTGGCCCCTGCCGAGCCGCACGGCCGAGTCCCTGATCCTGAAGCAGCAGGACGACGCGTGCTCTTTCTCAACGAGCTGCGCCACCAGGCGGGCACAGCCCTGAGTCTGAGCTTGCCCATGAGCCGCGACGACCTGCCGGCCACGCGCGCGGTGCTGGGCCAGACCGGAGCTGTCGAGGGGCGCGACTACCGCGGCGTCCCCGTCATCGCCGACGTGCGGCCCATCCCGAACTCGCCCTGGTTCCTGGTGGCCAAGGTCGACCGGGACGAGGCCTTTGCCGAGATCAACCGCCACGCCCTGCAGCTCGCCTTGCTCGTCGGCAGCCTGATCCTGTTCGTCGTCGCCGCCCTGGGCCTGGTGTACCGGCAGCGGCACGCGAGCCTGCTGCAGGCCATGCTGGACAGCGAGCGCCAGCGCGCCCTGGCCCAGCACAGCCTGCGCACCACCCTGTACAGCATCGGCGACGCGGTGATCGCCACCGATCGCGAGGGTCGGGTGCAGGTGATGAACCCGGTGGCCGAGAACCTGACCGGCTGGCGCGAGGACGAGGCACGAGGGCGTTCCCTCGAGGAGGTCTTCGACATCTTCACCGAGGCCACGCGTGCCAGGGTCGAGAGTCCTGTGCAGCGCGTGCTGCGCGATGGCGCGGTGGTGGGCCTGGCCAACCACACCCTGCTCAGGGCCCGGGA
>JBDRCO010000018.1:0-5471 GCA_043821645.1 Pseudomonadota bacterium
CAGCCGGCGTACCCAGTCCGGCTTGTAGCCGCAGACCTTGGCCACTGCGGCTGTGCCGTGGCCTTGGATGACCAAGAGGATGGCTTGCCAGTGGATCTTCACGACCGCGTCCCGACAGAGCCGGAAGCGGTCCTCAAGCTCTTGGATGCTCAGATGCGGCGCGACGACGACGGGACGGGGCATGCGACCTCCGTGGGGAGATCGCAGCCTTATGATCCAGAGGCGCGATCCGAGTCAATGAGATTCCGTATCAGACCTAATCGCCACCGCAGCGACGAGGTGCCAGGCCAAGGTAGGCCAGCCAAAGCGGAGGGCAAGCGCCGGTGATGCGAGATCCGCGAGCAGTGTTCCAGGGTGCGCGGCGGGTCCGTCACAAGACAAACAGCATGTTCTGGGCGAGCACGGCCGTTACAAGCCACAGGGCCACCAGGGTGATCGTGCGAGCGGCCGGGGGCCAGCGCGCCAGCTCCAGCCCCACCAGGACCATGAAAAAGGGGTAGAGGTAGAGCGAGAGGCGCGCGGTCTCGCCGGGGAGCCGGCCGGCGAGCAGGGGGATGCTGACCTGCAGCAGGCACAGCACCACCGGCGCCAGAAGCCGCTTCGTCTCCTCACGCTGAGGCCACCACCACAGCACTGTCAACGGCAGGGCTGCCCAGCCACTACCCAGGACAAAGTCGAGCACGTCAAAGGGCACATGCCCCGGATATGCCGGCCGGCGCAGCTGGAGCAGGTCCTTCGCGTGTACGTGGTAGGCCTTGAGGAAGGTGGCCACGGGGTCAAAGCCTGTCGTCGACCACAGGGGTAGGTAAAACAGCACCAGCCCGGCCAGGGCGAGCAGCACGGCGATGGCACCCTCCCGGAGCTGTAGCCTCCTTCGCACCAGGGCAACGAGCAGCCAGCCCAATAAAAACACGCCGAGTTGCAGGAAGATGTAGCTGAAAAACAAAGCCACCGCGAACACCGCGCCAAAAGCCACGGCATGCGCCGAGCGTCGCTTCTCGAGGGCGCGCACCCACAATGCGGCAGCCAGCGCTCCCAGGGCCGGATAAACCTGATCACATTCAGGAAAGAAGACCGTCAGCGATGGCAGCACCGAAAAATAGCTGGCCGCCGAAAAGGCGGCACGACGATCGCCGGTGACAACGCGCACCAAGTCGTATGTGGCGACGACGCCGAGGGTTGCCAGCAGGCCCAGGACCAGCCCGCCGAGCAGCGCCGCACCTCCCTCGGAGCCGACGAGGTGCATGAACATGGCGTAGTACAGCAGGGCGCCGGGCGCTCGGTAACGCGCATGCTGCCTCATCCCTTCAAGCAGGTCCGGAAAATTCTCGAACCAGCCGCGCACACCGACCGCCGGCAGCATATCCAAGAATCGAACTCCCTCGAAGAAGTAGCTGGTCAGTTCGGGCTCGCGCACAATGCGAACGACGCGCAGCAGGCTGTATGGCTCCTGCTGGCTGCCCAGCGAGGCCAGCTCCAGGATGAAGCTCGCCAGCATCAGCAGCAGAAGACCGGCGCGGGTCGCTCCACGTTGCCAGTGCAACCACTGACCGAGCAGCAGGGGGCCAAGCGCCAGCGCCATGCGTGGATAGATCCACGGCGTCAGCCGCCGGTAGTCCCAATCGACATAGGGGGGTCCATTGAGCCAGGGCGTGTGCAGCAGGACCAGCACCAGCATCAGAGCGAGAACGCCCAGGACGAGCAGGATCCCCGGGCTGGCCTGTGCTCCGTCGCCGGGTCTGTCGTGCCACAAGCGCATCGCGCCACACTCTAGACCATCTGGAGCGACCGGCTCCAGTCCGTAGCATGTCGGGTAGCGCTGCCACTCCGCGGATGACCCCGGAGCCCGGGGCAAGCCGTATGCAGAAGGAGCCGGTCGCCCCCCAATGGTCTGGTGCCTCCAGCGATCTCATGCTGATGCTGTCCGACACTCGATCCCCTCGATCCTCAACCGCGCCCCACGACCTCGCGCAGCCCCGGCGCCTCGCGGCCGGTACTGGCCACTTCCTCGCTGTGGCCGCCGCCGTAGAGTCTGGGCCTTCGGGGATGAGCTCGAGCACGCGGTTTGAGTGCGCGGCCAGAAAGCGCCGGTCGTGCGAGACGAACAGCATGGTGCACTCGAAGCTCTCCAGGGTTCTGAGGAGCATCTCCTTGGTCGCGACGTCGAGGTGGTTGGTCGGCTCGTCGAGAACCAGGAAGTTGGGCGGGTCGAACAGCATGCGCGCCAGCACCAGCCGCACCTTCTCGCCGCCGGACAGTGAGCGACAGCGCTTCTCCACGTCGTCGCCAAAGAAGCCAAAACCGGCGGCCAGGTTCTTCAGGGTGCCGACGTTGGACGGCGGAAAGGCGTTGCGCAGCGTGTCCCAGACGGACTGCTCCGGTTCGAGCAGCTCCATGGCGTGCTGGGCGAAGTAGCGTTCCCGCGCCGCCGGCGCCCGATGAGACGGACCTTCTCGACGACAGACCAGCCGAGCCACCGGCCACCCTTCCTGCCGCCCGCGGCGGATCCCCTGGGCCGAGTTGCTGAGGCGCGTGTTCCAAAGCGAGGTCGACCGCTGTGCCTGTGGGGGTCGGCTCAAGCTGGCCGCGTTCGTGACCGACGCCGTCGAGGCCCGTCGCTACCTTAAGCACGCTGGCTTGCCGTACGAGGTCCCGGTCATCGCCCCGGCCCGAGCGCCTCCCCAGGCCGACTTCGACTTCGATCCCTGCTGACGTCGAGGTGCAGGGCGTCCGCAACCAAGTTTTCGTCTGCGAGCCCCAAGGGCTCGCCGGGGCACCTGCTCGCTCGCCAGGGGCGCATGCCCCCGCTTCACCGCCTTTTTCCTCGTCAGGCGACCGTGCAACCATCGATGGCGATGGATTTGGAGACGGGCCGCGAGGAGCGTGTACCCGAGGTCGGCGGCGGCACTTTGTGTTTCCTACGACCATGAGCTGGGCCCTGGCCGTCGCCATGCCGGGCGAGGTGGCCGCCTACGACGCCGTGATCGCGGTGCGCAACCTGCGGCAGGCGCTGTCCTCGCCCGACCGCCTGGACGCCTCGACCCGCGAGGCCCTGCACGTCAAGCCCCACCCCGAGATCTCGCTGGGCGCCCGCGAGGCCGCGGTCAGCGCGGCCGAGCGGCTGCTGGACGCCCCGCTGTGTCAGGTCGGCATCGGCATCGCCACCCGCGACGACGACAGCCTGCAGTTCACCGCGCCCAGCGTGCTGCGCGACGTGCAGGTCTCGATCTCCCACGACGGGCACTACGTGGCCGGGGCGGTGGCCCGGGCGGCGCTCGAGCACCGGCTGCGGGTCGACGCGGGCCAGGACATGGGGCCACCCGCCCTGGCCTGAGCGCTCCCGTCCATCGACGTCACGGCGCGCGCAGCTCGTACAGCTCAAGCTCGTCGCCGCTGTTCTGCACCTGACCGACGAGCATGACGCCGCCCTCCACGGCGACCGTCAGCCCGCCCGTGGGCAGCACGGTGCTCAGGACCTTCTGCGGCGCCGCGGGATCGCGAACGTCGAACACGTCGACGAAGTCGTTGGAGTCGTCGGCCGCGACAAAGGCGTAGCTGCCCTCGACCTCCAGGTCGCGGACGTAGCTGTTGGTCGCGAAGACGGCCCCGATTCGCACCAGGTTCGTGGGGTCGCTGGCGTCGAAGATGCGCAGCTGGGGTCCGCCGTTGTTGTTGGACTCGATGGCGTAGACGAGGTCGCCGACCGCCTGCACGTCGTAGCTGTACCAGTAGAAGCCCTCGCTCCAGGTGGTGGAGTCCAGCTCGACCGGGGTGGCGGGATCCGCGACGTCGATCGACTTGAGGACGCTGCCGCCGATGTAGGCGACCGCCCCGACCACGTCGACCCCGCGCACGTAGTAGCTGTCCAGCACGTTGAGGCCGCCCAGCCGGGTGGGGTTCGCCGGGTCGGCGACATCGAAGATCTCGAGGTCGTCGCCGCCGGCTGCGCTCACGACGTAGGCTCGGCCCGCGCTCACGGCGATGTCGTAGCCGGTGTCGGCCAGCGCTGCGCTGCCCAGCCGCCGCGGCTGGCTCGGGTCGCTCAGATCGAAGGTCTCGAGGAGGGGGGGCGTGCCCTCGCCGACGGCGTAGGCGGTCGCCCCTGCCACCACCACGCCATGCAGGGCCGTGTCGGACGCGGCGGCGCTGCCCAGCGGCTGCGGGCTGGCCGGACTCGCGACGTCGAGCACGCGCAGCTGCGAGCCGGCGGCAGCGGTCGCCAGCACGGCGAGCGGACCCGCCACCACGATCTGGTTCACGCTGGCACCGATCTCGGCGCCCCCGACCAGGGTGGGAACGAAGGGCGGCACGCTGGCGTCCGGCGCGTCCGCCGTGTCCGCGTCTGCCGCGGCGGCGTCCGCGATCCCGGCCTCGACCGCGTGGCTGTCCACGGGCGCCGCGTCCGCTGCCGCGTCTTCCGCGGTCGCGCCATCGGCTCCCACGCCTCCCTCCGCGAGCCGGCGGTCCGCTGCGCTGGCGGCGTCCGGGTGCCCGGGGTGAGGCGCTCGCCAGGTGTCGAAGCCGCCTCGCCAGCAGCCGGTGACTGCGACGAGGGCGAGCACGCTGGCTGAGCGGGCGGGTGACACCACTTCAGTCTAGCAGACCCGCACCCTGGGAGGATGCGGGGCCGGCCGAAAAGATGCGAATGGAGCGGAGCTCAACCCTGAAGACGACGCCGAATGGCGCACGCTGACGGCAGGGCGCTGCTCGCCCGCCCCCCTGCTGTCGTCGACGAGCCGTCCTGTGCAGAAACGACCCGCCGAGGCTGAGCACATGGAGATTGCTCAACGTGCAGCAACGGGCGCTCGCGCTGTCGCAACCTGCACCAGTGAGGGTCTGCCCGCAGCCGCCAGACAGGCCCCCGCAGTCAGGTAAAACACCAGTCGTCCCGGCTCGTTGCGCCGACCGCACCGCACCCGGTACAGCGCTTGCTCTCGCTGCTGCGCATGTCAGCGGACGCATGCGCGATCGAGGAGCAAAACTACCGGCGACACGAGCCGGTGCAGACTGCCCTGTACCAGGCAGTGGCTGGCCACCTCGAGACCTTCCTTGACGAGCTGCAGCGCGAGGGCCACAGCCTGCCAGCGCACGTCGTGGGCGAGCTGCGCAGATTTCTGGGCTGCGGCATCTTCGCGCGCGGCTTCTCGCGCTGGGTCTGCGACGTCTGTGGCGCCGAGAAGGTGGTCGCCAACTCGTGCAAGGGTCGCGGTTTCTGCCCGAGCTGCATTGGCCGGCCCACGCCCTCGAGCAGCAGGATGCGGTTGTCAAAGCTGCTGGGTCGCCCGCGCTGGTAGTCGCTGACCAGGCGCTTGCTGCGCTCGATCTCGAGTCCCCAGCCAATGCGGTACAGCACCTGTCGTTGCTGCGCGCCCACGACCTGCACCCGCGGCAGCGGCATCAGGATCAGGGTCCACTCGATGTGGTCGAGCAGGCGCGTCATGCCCGGGCTGTCCTCGAGCGCGGCCTGGTGC
>JBDRCO010000019.1:0-2864 GCA_043821645.1 Pseudomonadota bacterium
ATCTGATGGGCCCCGCGCTCGTACTGGTCGTTGGCGCGGCGGCAGTCAAGGGCGTCAGCGCAGCGCTCGATTGGTGGTCGGACCGCCACAAGCAGAACGGCGGCACCGTGCCCCAGGCCGTGATCGACGCTGTGCTCGCGCTGCGCGCTGGCAAGGCGACGGCGGTGATGCTGCGCGATGCGGCGACTCAGGCCGAGGCGTGTGGGGCTGAGGGCGCGGGTAAGCTCGCGGCGACGCTGCGGCGCCAGGCGGCCAACCTCGAGCATGCCACCCAGGTTGCTGCTGGCGCGCTGGCGCTCGAGGCTCCCGAGCCCGAGACGTACGCCTCGCCGCTCCAGGACGTCGACGACGCCGACTGGACCTGCTACGTTCGGCGGGCACGGGTGGCTCGACTCGATTCCATCTCGCCGTCGTATCGGTTGGGGACGTTCGCGTTGTCGGCGCGAGAACTGGCCGATGCGGGACTGATGACCGAGGCATACAAGGGCGTTCACGGGGGGCGCAAGGGCGTGTGGCTCGGGGCGTGGTCGGAGGGGCGCGGTCAGGATGAATTCCTGGCGTCGGCTGAGCAGCAGTACGATGCGCTGGTTAAGCTCACGCAGATTCAAACGCGGGCCATCGTGGCACGGCATCGGGCGGTGTTGGGCACCGAGATCGACGGGCGCGAGGTCACGTTGTCGGGGTTGCTGGCCGTCGCCCGCAAGGCGGGGCTGGGTGGGCTGCGACAGTGGGTCACGTCGGAGGAAGATCGAGCGGCGTTCCCGGAGTCGGGAGCGCTGTTTGCGCGGTTTAACGGGTTGTTCTGACGGGTCGTTCTGACGAACGGCTAGGAACGAGGAGAGAGAAATGGCACAGGATCTACTCGACACGGTTCTCGGAACGGACGCCGCGGTTGGCTGGGGTGCCTTCTCGGCAAGGGATCCAGTCACTGGCAAGAAGAAGACCTTCCCCACCAAGGCCAAGGCTCGTCAATGGCTGGAGAAGCGGAAGAAGGAGGAGGCGGCGAAGCGCGGGCGGGGCCAGGCGGGGCAGCCACAGCGCCCCGGGCAGCCGCAGCGCCCCGGCCAGCCGCAGCGCCCCGGCCAGCCGCAGCGGCCGACACCACAGCGACCGATGCCACAGCGACCGGGGATGGCTCAGGCACAGCCGTACGGCCCGCAGGGCTACCCGCAGCAGCCCGGGTACGGCTACGATGAGTACGGTCAGCCGATCTACCCGCAGCAGCCGGGCTATGGCTACCAGCAGCCGGGCTACCAGCCGATGATGCAGGCACAGCCCATCGACTACTCGCAGGGCTACCCACCCGCGTACGGGCCGGAAGCGTACACCTACGACTACATCGCCGAAGACGATGACGCCGTCTACCCGGACGAAGGCGCGAGCATGTACGGGGTCGCGGCAGCCGTCGGCGAGGCCGACGAGAGCAACGAGCACGGGGTCGCGGCAGCCGTCGGCGAGCAGGTCGGTCTCGAGCAGTATGCGCAGATCGGCGCTGACAGCATCACGGTCTTCCTCGTCGACCCCTGGCCCGGCAACATCGCCGACGCAGCCTACGACATCATCGTGAAGGCGGCCAAGGGCGACAAGGGTGCGGTGGCCGTGCTCGACGAGATCAAGAAGCAGTCGGACGTCGGCGATGCCTCCGCTCAGGCCGCGTGGATCAAGTTCGGCAAGGTGTCCAAGCTCAAGACCCAGGGCAAGGGTTCGCCGACCCAGGCGGCGGCCCGTCAGGCTGCGGGTGGCTCGCGCCTCGCGGTGGCGCGGCCCATCAACGCCTCCCGGCAGCGGGTCTCCGAGAAGATGCGCAAGCTGGCCGATCAGCTCAAGGCGCAACGGCAGGCGCAGATTGTGCGCATGCAGAAGCAGTCGCTCATCAACCAGGCCAAGCAGCGGTTCGCGGCCGAGCGGCAGGCCGCGGCGGCGCAGGCCGCCGAGCTACGCGCCGCGCTCCAGCATCGCGACTGGTCCGCGGAGACCCGCGCCCAACTCGAGCAACAGGCGGCGGACTTCCAGGCGCGTGAGGCTTTCCTGCAACAGCAGCTCGACCAGATGGCGGCCCAGGTTCCGCCCACCGCGACGGCCATGCCCATCGCTCCCGCGCCAATGATGGTCGTGCCGGTGGCGCCGATCGAAGAACCGATCGAGGAGCCCGGGGAGATCTCGCCGGAGGACGCCGAAACGCCGACGTCGGCGCGGCCCGAGTTCGACGCCGAGGGCGTTTCCGATCAGTAGCAGGCGCGTTGACCCGGATGCTGGGGTACCCCAACATCCGGGCCAACGTGTGACGACAAGGAGCGCGTCATGCCCGAGCTGACGTTTCCGGCCACCGACCGCACCGTGCGCTGGTCCATCGACGGCGACTGGTACCTCGGAGAGGTCGAAGTTTCCAATGACCGCGGCGCGATCGCCAAGCTGACGGGACGGGTCTACAAGCCCACCGTCATCGAGATCTGCCGCCAACTGCGCGAGCAGCTCGCTAGTCAGGCGCCGGCGGGGGTCGACGTGGGCCGGTGGGTCGATCTGTACGGTGCCCCGCAGCAGGACCTCCACCGCTACGTCATGGAGACGGAGCTCGAGAAGGCCCTCGTCGACCAGGTGCGCCGCCGCGGGTGGGTCGTCGAGCCCCCCTGGTTCAGCGACTGGGATGCGGACGTGGTGACCCGGGCCTACCGGCTGATCCAGAGCGCGCAGGCCCAAGACCCGCTGGCCACCGTGCAGCTCGACAAGATCCGGACCTGCGCCCTCGAGGGCAACCCTCAGTGCATCGAGGCCCTGGCCAAGTTCTCAGCGGTCGGCCGCATGATCACGCGCGGCATGTCGCTCGACGCGGTGTTCGCGGCGCTCGGCGTGAGTGCGGCCGAGGT
>JBDRCO010000020.1:0-60941 GCA_043821645.1 Pseudomonadota bacterium
GGGGATGCCGTCCACCAGCACGAAGCCAAAGCCGAGGCTGAGCAGGCCGATGAAGAACGAGGTGTACTGCATCGAGGTGCGCATGTCGCGGGAGAGCGCCGAGATGACGGTGCCGAGCGCGCCCACGAAGACCGCCGACGCAGGGGCCCCGACCAGGAATGCAAGCCACCACGCTGGAGACCCCGCGAGCTTGTCGGCGTAGGGCGCGAGCGAGTCCAGGCGACCCAGCAGCACGCTGCAGGAGCCGACGAGGACGAGGTGAAAGAGCAGCGGGAAGGCCATCGCACCCGTCAACTTGCCCAGCAGCAGCTGTCGCCGGGTGAGCGGCGCCAGCATCAGGAAAGGCAAGGTGCCACATTCGCGGTCGTGCAGCACCGAGGTCCCGGACATGATGGCGACGTAAAGCGGCAGGTTGGTGAAGCTCAGCGAGCCGAAGGTCGAGATCGCTACCTGCAGGACCCCGTGAAGCTCGAAGCCGAGTCCCGCCAGCTGCTGCTCGAGGGCCGCTCGCAGCTCGGCCTGGCTCGATACCCGATCAAGGATCAGAAACAGCGCACCGAAGAGTCCTATCCACAGCGCGTAGTTGGCGGCGAGGATGAAGATCATCCAGGGCTGCCGGCAATGTTCCATCACCTCTGTGCGGGCAATGCGCAGCATCGGCCTCATCGCTCACCGAGCGCTTCCTGCCAGGCCGTGAGCAGTGGCCCCGCGAGCGGTGCGCTGCGGTCGGCGAATCGAAGCTCTTTCCGGATGCCGCCGTCGACGAGGAGGACGCGGTCGCAGACCGCCTCGGCGGCCTCAAGATCGTGGGTCACCAGCACGCACGCCAGCCCCGCATCCGCCCTGCTGCGGACCTCGGCGTAGAGGTGATGCGATGCGATGGGGTCGAGATTCGCCGTGGGTTCGTCGAACAGCAGCAGCGGCGGCGAAAGCAGCAGTGCACGAATCAGGGACAGCTTCTGCTGCATCCCAGTCGACATGCGACCGACCCGCTCCTCCAGCCCCGCGCCCAGCGCGAGGGCGTCGGCCAGGGGCCCGGCCCTGGCGTCGACCTGTGCGGCCGAGAGACCGAACAGGCCCCCGAAGTGGTGCAGGTTCTCGCGCCCGGTCAGCAGCGGATAGAGCCCGGGGCGTGCTGTGACCAACCCGATGCGACCCACCGCGGTGAGCGACAGTGCGAAGGCCTCGATGCCGCAGACCAGCACCTTGCCCGCGCTCGGACGCAGCAGGCCTGCCATCAGCAGCAGCAGCGTGCTCTTGCCGCCGCCGTTGGGGCCAATCACCCCGACCACCTCGCCGCGGTGAACCTCGAGGTTCAGGCCAGAAAGGACCGGCCGCGTCCCGAAAAATCGGCCGGCCTGCTCCATCACGACCGTGGGGCCGTCGTCGTGAAGCCTGCTCTGTGTGCTGCTCATGGCCCGCCGGCTGCGTGGTGTCCTGGGGGCCTTGTCGCGCCACGACCGTCAAGGGTCAAGGGCGGATCCCCTGTGCCACCCGCCCTACGGGTACCACGACCCGCCGGCCCTCCGGCTGGCAGCGCCTGGCCGTCTGTTATGGCGGTGCTGGCACGGTAGCACGATCGATCCGGATCCATGCGAATGCGGCTCAGACGTCGCGCTCGCGCCGGTCGGCTTTCACGCCGGCCGCTCGAGCTTCTCGGTGCGGTTCTGTCCTACGTACCCATCGAGAATCGCGATGGTCGTGAAGTAGCCGGCCTGCGCGTCGTAGAAGCAGCGCCACGACGCGAGGTCGCCGTTGCAGCTGAAGCGAAAGGTCAGCTCGGCGCCGAGTTCCCGACCGTTCTCGACGGAGCGGGTGATCTCGCCCTGGTCCCGCAGCTCGATGTGAGTCGCGGTCATGAACGCGGTCAGGGCCGGGCTCGGCGAGACCACGTCGGCAACGGTGATGCGCCGGCCGACCAGCTCGGGCGGCACCGGCATGTCGTTCTCGACCCAGCTGGCGATGGCACCGGTGAGGAACTCGGCCGCGGCCTGACGGCAGACCTCGCGCTGCGCCTCGAGGATGCCGGCCTGCGCCTCGGTGCTGGTGGCGCGCAGGAACTCGGCCATGCTGGAGTCCACCGGCTGCCTGGTCAGAGCGGGATCGCGGCCAAGCACGCGGGCCGCGCGCGCGTCGAGCTCGGCGCGACTGTCCTGCGGGCTGATGTTGAGATTGATGGCCAGACGGGCTAGCTCGTCGCTCCGCAGCACTGAGCGACCGCCGGACCTGCCCTTGGTCGCGCCAACCTGAAGCACCTCGCCGTTGCCGATCTGCAGGTAGCTCTTGGAGCGCGCATCACTCGCAGGCCCGCGCAGGAAATCCAGGATCTTCTGCTCGGCAGCAGTGCGCGCGCCCCCGGTGCGCTCGATGGTGCTGATCAGCCGCTCGGCGTCTGCCCCTGACAGGTTGGCGCCGGGCTTCTCGCCTTGCCCCGAGAGAACGTCCTGCAGCAGCTCGGCGACCTGCTCGCCCACCTGGGCGCTCTGCCCCTGCTCGGCGTCGAGGGCCTTCTGGCTGGCCCAGGTACGGACAGTGATCTTCATGGCGGGTCCAGTTTCTGCGCCTCGCTGGCGACTGAAACACACATTCAGGGGATCCTCTCCGGGACAGGATAACTCATCCTGGTCGACCTGACGTGTTCGAATGCGGACCCGGAATCGCGCAGTGTGCTTGCGGGACTCGCGGGTCATTGCCACAGTCCAGAGACGTGAAGGGAGCTGCCATGGGTCTGCTGAAATCCATCTCCGGTGCCAGGGACAGGCAAGGAGACGCGGTCGAGGCGATGCTCGATCGCAACGGGGACCGCGGGCCACACGGCGCGGGGGAGGCCGTCATGATCGCACAACCCACGACTCGCAGGCTGGCAGCCCTGCTCGTCAGCGCCCTCGGCCTCACCGCCTGTCCCCGCGAGCCAGCCCCTGCGACATCAGAGCCACCGTCATCGCAGCCCAGCGCCGCGGTCGCGCACGCTGGCAGCCAGCCGGCCAGCACGCCCGCGCGCGCCGGGATGGAGCACGACCCGAGCCACCCGCCCATCGACTGTCCATTGCACGCGCAGGGCTTGGACCCGAGCACGATGCGCCCCTTCGAGGAGGTCGAGAAGTACATCGCCTTTCTCGAGCGCGCTGATCGCACCGCCTGGCAGAGGCCCGACACGGTGGTTGCAGCGCTCCGCCTCTTTGGCGACGAGACCGTGCTCGACCTCGGTGCGGGCTCGGGCTACTTCGCCTTTCGCCTGGCCCGCGCCCTGCCCCGAGGTCGCGTGATCGCCGCCGACATCGAGCCCGAGATGATCCGGCACATGCACCACCGGGCCATGAGCGAGGGCGTGAGCAACCTCGAGGCGAAACTCATCCAGCCCAGCGCGCCCGCCGTGCCCGCCGGCGTCGACCTGGTGTTCATCTGCGACGTGCTGCACCACGTCGCGGACAGGCCGACCTGGCTGGCCAGCATCAGCAAGGCCCTGGCCCCTGGTGCCAGGCTGGTGTTGATCGAGTTCAAGGAGGGCGAGCTGCCCGAGGGCCCCCCCGAGAAGATGAAGATCCCCCGCGCCGAGCTGGTGAAGCTGGTGACCGACGCCGGCCTGGTGCTGGCCAGCGAGCACGGCGAGCTGCTGCCCTACCAGACCTTTCTCGAGTTCAAGAAGCCATGAGCCGCGATCGGCGCGATGCGCTGCCTGCCCCCCCGGCGACGGTCCACCTGAGCGGCACGGGCGCTTCGTGGTGGTGCTGCGCCGGCCAGCCGGGTCGTGAACACACACGTTGTCGTCGATGGAAGCGGTCCCCTCAGTGTAGCGCGCTCCAGGCCGCCTCGACGTCGGCCCACAGCGCCTCCTGCTGGCGAGCTGCGCTCCGGGCGAGGGGCAGCAGCGCCGGAAGCTGCCCGGCGCGCGCTTCCCGCTCGGCGAAGATGTCGACCAGGGCCTGCCTGGCCCGGGAGTGGGAGTCGTCGAGCGCGTCGGCCATCTGGCCGAGCACATCCCCGACGCCGGCAAAGGGCTGCTCGATGTAGACCTCGAGCTTCTTGAGCAACGCCGCACGCAGCGGGGCCGGTGCGGCCAGAGGATCTGCGGCGGCCTGCTCGAACAGCTTCTTGATGGCGCGTGCATGACGGCCGAGAAAGTCCTCTTCGGTGGCGGGCTGCAGGCGTGCGCGTTCTGCCGCACTGGGCGCGGGCCCTGCCTGGGGCCGAGCGATCCTCGCCCTGGCGAGGAGCTGGCGCAGCTGGTCGCGGTCCTGGTCCAGCTGCCGCAGGGCGGCCGGCCTGGCGCGGCTGTTTAGCACAGGGAAGGCATCGACGAAGCGCTCGAGCAGCCTGGCGGTGGTGCCGTCGCCGACACGGGCGAGCTGGCCGCACAGCTCCAGCAGCTCGTCCATCGGTTGCTCGCCGGGCGAGGTGAGCAGCTGCTCGGCCAGTTTTCGGGCGTGCTCCACCAGGGCTGCGCGCTGCTCGAGCCGAAGCTGTCCCGCGGCCACCACCGAGCCCAGGTCCGCGGCGTCACCCAGGCCGCGCAGCACCTCGGGCAGGCGCTCCGCGGCGAGCGGACCCTCGATGAAGCGCAGCGCGAGATCGTGGTCGGTGCGCGCCTCCAGTGACGCCTGGGGCGGGATCTCGGCCAGGGTCTGGCACAGCTCGGCGGTGGAGTAGTTCACCCGCACCTCATGGATGACGGGCACCGGACAGGGGGAGCCAGGGGCACCGCCGTCGCGCAGCTCCACGACAAAGGCGATCCGTCCCAGCTGCACCTGCACAGGTGCCGTGGCCGGGTCGTGCCCGTCGAGCAGGAGGTCGAGACCGCGCACCAGGCTGCCCTCGCCGCGGTCGTCCAGGGCGTGCAGCAGCAGCTGGATCACCTCGGCGGGAGTGCTGTCGTCGTTGTGGATGAACAGCACACCCGGCAGGTCGCTGGGAATGTCTGTGGCGCTGTCGCCCACCACCACCATGCGGTCAGGTGCGGTCCTGGCGTCGAGCCCGAAGTGCTTCGCGACCCCGGTGTAGTGCTTGTTGGCCGGGTAGTCGCGCACCTCCTTGCGGCCGAAGAAGGCGTCGAAGCGGATCTCGGCCTCGGTCATCAGCTTCTCGACCGGCAGCGGATCGATGGTGGTGGTGATGACGCTGACCGCACCCATGCGGTGGAGGTTGTCCGCGACCTCGCGCATGTCGGGGCGGAAGTGGTCGCGGCCGTCGCCGACGGTGCCGTTGAAGTCCCAGGCGATCAACTTGGGGCTCTTGAACGACAGCGTCGCCGGGATGCGCAGGCTGTTCTGGGGGTTGAGCACCCCGCCCGGCCCCAGCAGCAGCTCGAACACCCGGGCGGCGTTCGGGTCGACCGCGGCGTTGGCTGCGCGGTGCGAGGACTTGAACAGCAGGTGGCCAAAGCACTCCAGCAGCAGGGCCAGGGCCTCGCCGCGCTGCGCACCGGCAGGGGGATCGAGGGACAGCGCGGGTGCGTCAAGGGTGCTCAGGTCGACGCGCAGGGTCCGCGGCTGTGCGCGATCGGCGGAGCCGGTGACCGTGACCACCCGGTTCGCCACCTCCAGGCTCCAGGGACCGTCCTGGATGCGAAGGGCAGTGGAACCCAGATCGACGTCGCTGCTCGTCGCAGCGCCGGCGCAGCTGTGCAGCAAGGCGCTGTAGCGCTGCAGCAGCTGGCTGCGGCGCTCGGCCGGTGCGGCAAGGATCTCGGGCACGCTCAGGGTCGCGGTGGGGCGAGCATCCGGATGCAGGCGCACCGAGCTGCCGTCCCGGTTGAGGTCGGCGTCGCGCGCGGTGACGGCAAGCTGGAGCCCGGCCGCGACGGCGTCGAGCGAGGCATCCCCCGAGCGGGTGCGATCCAGGCTGTCCCGGTCGAGGGCATCGACGTGGACGCCAGGGCGACGTGACGACCGGTCCGTCGTCGTCGCCCGCGTTCCGAGCGGATCGACCGCGGGTGTTCGTGGCGCACGACGCGGGATGCTCCTAATCGGGTCCGGCAAGGGGCACTCCTGGGCTGCGCTGCTCATCGTAGGGGAATACCGCCATCCATCTCAAGCGCGGTTATGGTGGTCGGCGGCAGCAGCCCGGCCTGGCAATTCCGTTGATGGAGAATCCTCGCTGGTCACCGAGTCCGGCGAACGGGTCCTGCTCCGTCGAGCGAAACAAGCGGCGAGGTCAACGCGCCGACCCGGCGCTGCAGGTGACAAGCAACGCGGTGAGGACACCGAACCCACAGCCCAACAAACTCCAAATCCGTGTTCTCGTCGCGAGGGTATCGCCACCCTCAGCAGGCCGGCCGGTCCTCCCGTCGCAGCGTGGTACGCCAGGCCACGCGCAGGTGCCGAGACAGTCCCGGTCACCGGCACATTCCCGTATACTGTGGCGCATCCAGGAGAGTGGCATGCCGGCGCAGCGACCAGCCCCGCAGCCCCATATTGGTCTATTCGGCCTGCGTGCAAAGATCGCGCTGCCCTATAGCTTGCTGGCTCTGATCATTGGTGCTGCAGCGGCCTACCTGATGACCCAGGTGCTGATGACCCGACTCGAGCATCGATTCACCACACAGGTTGTCGAAGGCGGTCGTCGGGTCGCGGACACCGTGGCCAGGGTCGAGCGTGAGCATCTGGAGCAGTGGCGCACGATGGCCTACACCGAGGGCCTGGTCGAGGCTCTGCAGAGCAAGGACCAGGCAGAGCTGACGCAGATCCTTGGTTTGCCCGCGCTCAACGCCTGCATGGATGCCGTCGACGTGATGGACCTGTCGGGACAGATCGTCTTCTCGGCCAGGCGCCAGAACCTGCAGGACTGCACGGCCTACAGTTTTGCGGTCGACGACGATGCGCCCGTCGAATGGCCTGGTGCTCGGCGTGCCTTGGGGGGCATTCGCGACGACCTGGGTGACAAGTATGCAGAGCTGGTCAACCACAGCGGGCGATGGTGGCTGGCGACCTCGGGGCCGATCCTGTCGGAAGACGGCGCCGTCGTCGGTGTGCTGGTGATCCGCCGCGCACTGGAGACCCTGGTCCAGCAGGCTCGCGCCGCGGCCATGGCGGACGTCAGCTTCCTGCAACCCGGCGCGGGTGTCCTGGCGACGAGCTTTCCAGCGCAGGACGACACCACGGAGCTCCTCAAAGAGATGGAACCTGCCGGGAGTGCGCACCCGCCTTCCGGGGGCGTGGTCGCGCCGCTGCGGGTCGCCACCGAGTCCTTCGTGCACGTGCTGTCCCCCCTGCAGCTGCGTGGGGCCAACACGGGCAGCTTCTTCTCGGCGGCGCTGCCATCTCGCTGGATGCAGCAGGCGGCCGTGCCACTGCGCAACGAGCTGGCGATCGCCATCGGTCTGGCGGTGATGCTGACCTTGCTTCTCGGTCAGGGTCTGGCCTCGCGAATCGCGGGTCCGGTGCAAAGACTTGTGCACGCGTCCCGTCGAGTGGCACAGGGGGATCTCACCCAGCAGGTCGGTGCCCGGGAGCGTGACGAGATAGGCGAGCTGGCTCGCAGTTTCAACGTGATGGTTGAAGGCTTGCGCGAGCGCGAGCGCGAGCGGGACATCTTTGGACGCGTGGTGTCGCCGCTGGTCCGCGAAAAGTTCTTGAGCGGCGAACTCGAGCTGGGTGGGGAGCGCCGACGCGTGACCGTTCTGTTTGCGGACATCCGTGGCTTCACCCACCGCACCGAGAGCCAGCCCCCCGAGAGCGTCGTGTCCATGCTCAACGAGTACTTCACGTCCATGACGGCGGCCGTGCGAGTGTGGGGCGGCACCGTCAACAACTTCATCGGCGACGCGCTGCTGGTGGTTTTTGGCGCTCCGGCGGATATCGCCGACGAGGAGTGGATGGCCGTGCGAGCAGCGCTGAACATGCGTGCGGCTCTCGCCGAGCTCAATCACACGCGCCAGCAGCGAGGAGAGGATGTCATCGAAGCCGGCATCGGCATCTGCACGGGAGAGGTCGTGGCCGGGCAGATCGGCTCACCCGAGCGTTTGATGTACACGGTCATCGGCGACACGGTCAATGTCGCTGCGCGTCTCGAGACCCTGACCACGTCCTTCCCCGGCCATCCCATCCTCATCGACTCAGACACCGCGCACGCACTTCGGGACCGCGCGGACATCGTGCTCACCCCGCTGGGGCCGCAACAACTCAGGGGACGCAGCCAGGCAGTCGAGGTTTTTTCCGTCCACGGAGCCGACGATGCCACCGTCTGACCGTCGTCGCCATCGCGGCCTGCTGAGCTGGTGGTTGATGGTGCTGGCCTTGACCGGGCTTGGCGTTGGCAGCACCTTTGCGGCCACCTTGGTCGCGCACGAACGGCAGCCCTTTCGTGCGAGGCCGCTGGGGGAATCCATCGCGTCACGGCTGGTCGCGAGCTACGCGGTGGATCCGATACCGCCGACGACACGGCCCCAGCTGCAAACCAACATCGTCGCCGCTGTCTTCGAGGATGCCAGAACAGCTCGCTCCGACCCGGCAGCGCCTCTCCCCGGCTTCTCGGGCGCCGCGCTGGATGGCTGGCACAAGCAGCTCCAGATCGGTATCCATGCTCCGCACCCCGCCACCGTGGATACTGACGAGGCGCGGCGGGCCGCCGAAGCCGAGGCCATCGCGAGGCTGCAGGCGCAGCGACGCGAGCAACAACGTCGTCAACAATTGAAACAGCGGGGCGTCGAGACCGACGTCCTCACCCGGCAGATCATGCAAAGGACGCGCGTCCTTCGTGCATGCTACGAGCGCTATCTCAAGACGCACAGCCAGGCCGAAGGGCGCTTGCGAATCGAGCTATCCATCGACGACAGCGGAACCGTCGACGAAGTCAAGGTACTCACAGATAGTTTTGAAGGGAGCGAGGTCCGCGATTGTCTGACCGAGCGAATGCGTCGTTGGCGCTTCGCTGCGCCCGCAGGCGGCGCCTTTCGGGTCGTCGTACCGATCGCCTTCACCCGTCGACGGTGAGCTGACAGCGGTGATGTGGGGCCTCATTCACCCAGGAACATCACCTGGATCTCATCACCGGGCTGCGGCACCCACTGGCCGAAGAACTTGATCCTCGTGTTCTCATCGATGAGGGCGAAGCCACCTTCCGGAGGCTGACCCGTGGTCTCGTCATAGCGTGGCACGTTGTGCCACTCGCCATCAGACCAGCGCGGACCCCTCATCTTGACAACGAGCATGCTGGGTTGTGGAGGGACTTCCGGCAGAACGATCACGCCTGTCTCATTGATCAGGTTGGCGATGGCTATCATCGTGTCCTTGTAGGAGTCCGAGCACAGCGTATCGACCTTGAAGGAATTCATCTGGGTGGCGACCCGAAAATAGCGGTTCGCACTGTCAGCCTGGCAACAGTTTGTAGCGGGTTGCTCAACTCCCTGGCAATCCGAGGCTGGAATGTACGGGTGGCAGGTGCACGCGGGGTTGCCATTCACGCAGGTCGTGCAGGTCTCGATGGACCGCCCCCAGGACTCGTCGCACTGCTCGGAAGGCCCCGTCGAGGTCACCTGGCATCCCGAGGGCTCGAATCCAGACCCGGTGTCGAAGAGGCCCGCGATCAGGCCAACAGCAACGAGATCCGCACTGCTCTTGCGCGTTTGCAGGAAACGGGCGTAGTGCTGCGTATCCGTCAGCAGACCTGGCTGGGTGTAGCACAGACTCGTCGTCCCCTGCTGGGACTCATCGATCGCATTCACGTTGGAACAGTCTTCTTCGTCCGTCAGGTAGATGATCACCAGCTTCGTCTCGACGAGGTCCCCTGCGGCGTTGACCTCGTTGTCCCGCAAAAAGGCTTCCAGGTCCCCCGAACAATCGCGTTCAAGCCCGCAGGTGCCGGGGCTGGCAGAACGAGGTGCGACGACACCCTGCGGAGTCAGGAAGTGCTCGGTGGCCATGAGGCCCATTTCGAATGGCGAGCCGGCCGTGCCAATGTTCTGGATGATGCTGGCAAACTTGTTCGCCAGATCTGCGGTTTCCCAGGTCAGGACCTTGAGGGTGGGATCGGCAGCACTGGTCTGCAGACAGCCGCGCTGTGGTGTCGAAGGTCTGGGGGCACCTCCGAAATTGTTATCGCAGTCGTGCATGTCGGTGGTGATGATTCCGATGTGAAAATGATTGTTGAACAGCATCAGCCGCTCGATGAAGCCACACTCGGCGAAGGCGGCCTGGATATCCTGGGGCCAGTCCTCCTGGGATTGCTCCGGGTGGTCCTCAACGTGCCGCTGCAACGTCAAGAAACCTGAGGCATCGCAGTCATTCGGCGGCGCGAAGGCGGAGGAAGAGGAGGCATTTTTTGCCAGATTTTCCTGTTCCTCTGCCATGGAGCCAGAATTGTCGACGACGAACAAGATGTCCGCCGCCCTGTCGATGTCGATCTTCTTCGCCGGTGCCACGACGCGCGTCGTCACGGGAAATACCCTGCGGAAGGTGTGCTCGTTGCACCCGTTGATGACGACGAGCAGGAGCGCGACACAAGACAGGTGCTTCAACGTGCCCACGATTTCCTCCTGCCAATTCGTGAGGTATCGAGACCAAAACAGCCAGGCATCGACGGGTTCTTTAGAAAACTCAGGGGGTTGCGTGACGGGGGTGTGATACCGAAGTATGTTGATTGCTCCGGTTGTGGGGGGGGCAGGCGAGACTTGTTATCCAGCGTGCGAGGACAAAAAGACTCGCCGGAGAAAGCGGGGTCCCACGATGTGGTCGAATGAACCAGGTTTGGCATGGGAGGTTCCACGACCTGCCACACCGATCTGAGCAGTGCCTGATGTGGGACGAATGCATAGCCTTCGGCTGAATTCGTTCGCAGGCAGAGCGACCGCAGCAGGGCAGTCGTATTCGTCGTGGGGAGAGCGGTTTCGGCCAGCAGGTCGCGCCGAAGAGGCTCTGGTGCAAGGGGGTCCAAGACCAGGCGTACAGGCTGCTGGTGGGAGAATTGCTGTACCAACACGAGTCCCCCGACGGGTAATGGAAGTCATGCCCTCACAAGGATGTGCGGGCTTCGTCTGGCCCCCAGGCATGGCCGCGGACCTCGTCCTTTTTTATCATTCCCGCCGGGACAGCCGACCTTCATCGATCCGCATCTCCCGACATCTTTTCTTAGGAGCTCGTATTAAAAAGTGGTGGATGCGCAAGTCAGGTCCGTCGCTGACCTTCGCAGGTGTTCAACTAAAAGGTAGTCAAGATCGATCAACGTGATACTAATCATCGAAGGGTATCCAACAACTTCCGACGGGGTTTGACATGCTAGACAGCGCCATGAAGGCCATCGACGCAGCCATCAAGGAGCTTGACGTCGAGAGGAAGAAGATCGAGGGACAGATTTCCTCGCTGCAGGGAGCCAAGAAGGCTCTGGGTGGTGGTGGTTCCAGCAAGGGGCCGGGTCGCAGGAAGGCGGGCAGGACGGTCAGGAAGACAGCCCGCAAGGCCATCAGGAAGGCGAAAAGGGCTGAGAAGAAAGCCAAGAGGGCCGGCAAGGGTTGGAGTGCAGCAGCGCGAGCCGCGGCCCGCAAGCGCATGAAGGCTTACTGGGCGGGCCGGAAGGCTGGTAAGAAGGCAAGCAAAGCGAAGGCCCCCAAGAAGACCGCCAAGAAGGTCGCCAAGAAGACCGGCACGCGCGGTCGGCCCAAGGGTTCGAAGAATGCTGCCAAGAAGCCGGCGAAGAAGGCCGGCAAACCGGGGCGGCCGAAGGCTGCCGTGAAGGGTGCCCCCGCCGCGGTCAGCAACAAGATGGTGTCCGCCTGGGAGCAGTACAAGGCCAAGAAGGCCCAAGGCTGAGAAAAGCTCCCTCCTTGCGCTTGTCGTCCTGTTCTCCCCCTTCCATGCCTGTCGAACATTGCCCATTCCACCTGGCGCTCGACGTCCAGGGCCCTCGTCGCCCTGGCCTTGCGGGCCAAGCGCAACCGGTCGCGGGCTGGTGGGGAAGCATAAAAAGTCGCCGGGTCCATCATCCGACATGCCGCATCGAGGCTGCCGGACGGTTCAGTAACACCAAGAAATTCCTGTAAAATATGCCAGATGTCGCCGTCTTCAGGCAGGTGCCGCCGCCGGAGTGGACTTCTGCACAAGCTCCACGACGAGATCGCGCTCAATGATCATTGGGTGATCCAGAAAAGAAAAGAAAAGTAGCCATGGACAGCACTGCCAATGATCGATAGAAAATCCTTGTTTTGTTAACTCAAGGAGCAAGAAAATGCCCACGAAGCAGAAGGTCATGTCGAAGTCCCAGGTCATCAAGCACATCGCCGATACCTTCGGAATGCCGAAGGCCATGGCGTCCGATGTCCTCACCGAGCTGTCTGACCTCGCCATCAAGGAAACCAAGACCAACGGCGCCTTCTCGCTGCCCGGCTTTGGCAAGTTCACCAAGCGCGAGCGCGCTGCCCGCATGGGACGCAACCCGCGGACCGGCGAGCCCGTGCAGATTCCCGCCAAGATCGTCGTCAAGGCGCGCATGGCCAAGGCCTTCAAGGACGCGGTGATGAAGTAAGCAGCGACCGGGGGCCTCATCCTAACAGGTTGTTGAAGAACCACCCATGAAAGCCCTGGCACGCGAGCTGACGCGTCCAGAAACTTCGTCGTGATGAGTATTCCCCGCCCCGCCCGCGTGCTGCTTTGCCATCGAGGGGGCGGGCGAGCCCCTCGACGGCGACCCTCACGCGAGAGTTGGACCAGGTGGTGCCAGCAGTTTTATCATTCGCACCAGGTTGTACGCCGCTCCGACGATGAACGCATACAAGCCCGTCCTCGCGACCCCTCGGAAGCGTGTCTTGCGCAGCCCTCCTGTGGTCTTGGCCCAACCAAAGATCTCCTCGACGCGCTTGCGCATGCGCTGGCTGATGGCATAGCCCACATGCCGCGTGGTGCGCCCATCCAGCGCCGAGCCGCCCTTGCGTTTGTCGTTGCGCGCGATGTGCGGCGTGATGTGGCGAGAACGCAGCTCGTCGACGAGGTTGTGCGTGTCGTATCCCTTGTCCGCGCCCAGCGTCGCGCGGCCTGCGCCGGGGATGTTGTTGTCGTCGAGCATCGCGATCGCCGCCTCGCGCTCGGCCGTGCCGCTCGCCTCGCACACGCGCAGATCGACGAGCAGACCGTTGCGGTTCTCCATCAACGCGTGCGCCGAGAACGCCAGCTTGGCTTCCTTGCCCTTACCCTTTTTGGCCAGCCGCGCCTGCGGGTCCGTCGTCGACGAATGCGTGGTGTTCGACCGCTTCTCGCCGTGAAAGTCCACCGTCGGGTTGCCCGGGTCGTCGGGCGGAGTGCGGTCGGTGGGGTCCTGGTCGCGTCGCCGAAAACTCTTCACCGACGCCCACGCCTCGATCAGCGTGCCGTCGACGGTGAAGTGCTCGGCGCTCATCAGCCCGGACTCGCGGCACTGGCGGACCACCTCGCTGAAAAACTCGCCGGCGGCGTCGTGGTGCAGCAGCCGCTCTCGATTCTTCGAGAAGGTGCTGTGGTCGAACGCGGGCTGAACCAGGTCCATGCCCAGAAACCACCGAAAAAGGACGTTGTAGTCGAGCTGCTCGCAGAACTGCCGCTCGCTGCGGATCGAGTACAGCGCCATCAGGAGCGAACCCTTGAGCAACCACTCGGGCGGGATCGACGGCTTGCCGGTGTGGCTGTACATCTCGTCGAACAGCGGCGCCATGCGTTCCAGGGCCTTGTCGCAGAGCACCCGAATCTTGCGGAGCGGATGGTCCTTGGGGATGCGGTCGGCCGGGTTGATCAGGCACAGCATCTGCGACTGCCGCTTGTCCTCGCCTCGCATGGTTCCTCCGTCGTCACCGACGGAGCCAAGGATAAGCACGTCGGGATCGCTGTCGATCCCCATCGAGCGGTTTTTCAAGGGGAGTTCGTCAACAGCCTGCTAAGGGATGGCCCTGCCGCTCACACTCTGCCCGGGGCCTGTGGGCCCTCCTTCCACGCAGCGTCGATGAGAGCCCAATTGCTGGGACCTGTCGGGAGCCATCCAGGTCATCGGTGGCGACTGCTCCGCCGACGGATTCCTCGATTTTGATGCGCCTCGGCGCAAGCTATAGAAAATAATGGGGATTCTTTTCTATGCCGGGGAGGCCGAGAAAGATCTTGCGAGGCATGTAGCTTTTTGCTACATCTGTAGCAGAAAGAACAAAGGAGGCCTTGCCATGCCGACGTCACATCCCTTGAGGCTGGAAAAGAGCCTGGTGGCGGCAGCAGCGAGGGAAGGTGAGATCTTCAAGCGATCCATCCCACGACAGATCGAGTACTGGGCCGAGCTAGGCCGCTCCGTCGCTGATCACGTCAATCCCATTGACCTCATCAAGGTCAGGGAAGGACTCGCGACGCTCTCCATAGAGCCCGTGACGTCTACGCCCGTTCGCTCGACCGAGGTCTTTGGTGAGCTCGAAGGCTTGAGGGAAGCTGGAAAGCTTGCAGGATTGGTGAGCAGCTCGGCCATCCGATACCAGGCCAGCACAAAGAATCCTGGCTACCTCGAACAGGTACACCCGGACGGAACGCGGATCGTGGGTCGGTTCTCGTCGGGTAAATTTTCCCAAAAGAAGTGAATGACTGAAAAGCAACTATGGGTGCTCGCAGGCGCGAACGGCGCAGGCAAGAGCACATTCTACGATAATTTCCTGGCCCCGAAAGGGCTCAAGTTCGTCAACGCCGATAGCATCGCCAAGAAACTCGCTCCGGAGGCTCCTGAAGCGTTTTCCTACGAGGCCGCAGCCCGGGCCGAGCTGCTCAGGCGGCAGCTCCTCGACGACGGGATCTCTTTTTGCTTCGAGACGGTGTTCTCGCATCCGTCCAAGATAGACTTCCTGGCCGAGGCCAAGACCCGAGGCTACGAGGTCGTGCTCGTGTACATCCACCTGGAGCTGCCCGAGCTGAACGCCGCCCGCGTGGCCCAGCGAGTTCAGCAAGGCGGGCACTCGGTGCCCGAGAAGAAGATCTTCTCGCGCATTCCGCGGACCATGCAGCACATCAGGTCCGCGCTGCCGCTGGCCGATGAGGTCTACCTGCTTGATAACTCCAGCGCGGTGGAGCCGTACAAGGTGGTACTGCACTCGAAGGCTGGCAGGATTTCTCAGCTGCCGGCCAAGGTGCCGGATTGGACGCAGCGCCTGATAGGAAAGGGCTAACGAAGGACAAGGGAGGGGACTGGAACGCGCAAACACATGTTCCGGACCTCTCATTGCACAAGACATCGCGGTCAAGTGGACAACTTGTTGTGCGTGACATCTCAAATTTGGACGTTTTTGATTGTAGTAGGAAGTGCCAGCCCCCCCCTTTCAACCACGGTCCCGTTGGTGAAGCCGCACGACGAGGAAGCAGGGCTCCGGGTTGCTTCCCCGCAGCACTGCGCCGCGCTGTTCTCGAGGTCACAGATGGGTTGTTGCGGCCGCCGACGAGCCCCAAGACAGCGCTACCCAAAATCCTGAGCTTCTGTAGGATGTGCCGACCAGCACTGAAAGTGTTCGCGATGCGTGCTCGGGTGGGGCCATCCCCGCCTGGATATTGGACACCAACTCCAACTCAAGGAGCCCCCTGATGAGAAAAGCGCGACGTTCTTGCTCACTGGCACTGGCATTGACCTTTGGCCTGGTCTCGACGGCCTGCGACCTGCGCGAGCTGTTTGGCGACGACGACGACGATGAGGCCCTGGTCGTCAATGTGACGCATTATGTGGGGGAGGACGGGATACAGCTGCTGGGTGTGCTCCCCGGAGAAGCCAAGGAGTTCACCACCGCATGCGATCGACTCATTGAATTCAGCGTCAACAATGGGCTCGGCGCGACCAAGATCGAACTGGTCAGAACATTCGGCGGCGTAGAAACCGTGTGCGAGATACTCGACGCGGACGGCGCCGTGAGGTCCACCTTTCACGACTGGCCAGCGTCTTCGACGATCTACAACATCAGGGTGGAGATGCCCGATGGCACCGTGGAGTTTGGCCCCTTCGACGTCACCGTCGAGGCCAAGGACGAGGTCGTGGTCGGCTACGACGTCAACATGGGGACACAGGCCCCCGACGGCACGTGCCCGCATTGCTTCTTCACCAGCCGCGGCTGGGGCGGCGGCTGGGTGGTCCCCAACTACGCCAGCTTCCAGGCGCAGTACATGCCCAGGCTGATCGACTTCGCCACGGTGATGGAGAGCGGCCAGCTCAAGGCCATCTCCCCGGACCAGATCCAGCAGACCGAGACCACCTTCCAGGAACTGGCCCACGACTGCGGCTACACCACGACCACCTTCGCGGCCTACACCGGCAGCCTCGACCCCGAGACGGCGGACCTCACCCTGGCCGAGGTCAACGCCCTTCCCGACCCGCCCGCCACGACCACCAGCATCAACCTCAGCAGCGATTTCATGTTTGTTTACCTGACGGGCGAAGGGAAAAAGGGCCTGGTCAAGGTGAAGAATGTGGTCGAGAGCAACGGCGCTGCAGGCTTCGGTCTCACCTACTCGGTGGGCAGGTAGTCGAGCGCATGTTCCTTCTTGAACAGCCCTCCGCCTCTCTCGCCGGTGCGGTCAGGACCTGAACACCCCTCAGGCGCTGGTCGCTTGGTACGGCGTGCGCGACCGGCCCCACCGAACGGCAGGCCCATTGGGCCCGAGACAGGAGCACCGCTCGTAGCCAGCGGTCTGGGTTTGGGAGCCTGCTTGGGCTCGAAGGGAGGGGCGACGCTTCGCGCCTTCCGACGACACGGGGCCGGCGGTGGGCGTGGGAGGGCTGGTGTACGTGTCCGGAAGGGGGCTGCTGCCCCAGTCAGAGCAGGCGCGCGCTCGGAGCGATTCCTCGAATCCTACAAGGTCTGCGTACTGCGCTCCTCCTGCTGGAGAACGCGCTGCAGAGCCGTCTCGAAGGTGGCGCGATCCCTGTGCAGGTGGATCTTGTTCTTGAGGACGATGTTGGCAACCTCGACGCCAAGGGCCACCTCGACGGAGTGGACCAGGATGTGGGTGGACAGGAACTTGTTGCGGTTTTCGAAGACGTCCCTGGTCATCTCGACGCGACTCATCAGGTCGTATCCCGTGACGGCTTCCCAGTCGTTGAAGGTGTGGACCTTCACGCCCTCTTCGATCAGGCGGTCGGCGACGGTCATGAGCAGCCTGGCGACTTCAACGGAAAGATGACCCCGGACGACGAACTGGAGGACGTTCGTCCCGTAGGCCCGGATGGTGGCGGTGGACTCGCCGACCTCGTGCTGCTGTTCCTGAGATGGTGCCTGCATCATTCCCCCCAGAATATGTGGGCTGATGCCGCCGGTTCGATGGAAGCTCCCCGCCCGAACGATGGCAGATCTGTCCTGGTCGTGGAAGCCTCGATGCTGCCCATCAAGGCCCGCCTGCTGTTCGTTCGGTATTTTCGAATTCCCGCACCTTGTTCTCGCAGTTGTCCAGTATGACTTTCAGTTGACCTCAACACTTCATCTCGGGATGGCTCCAAAAGACATGTTCACCGGTCACCTGGCCTTGCCCCGATTCGGTGGACACCTCATACAAGGAGTTCATCACGGGAAGATCGCCCAGGCGGGGCAAACCCAGGGGTCTCTGTCTCACACTTCAGACGGCTGGCTGGCGTCGCGTCCGCAGGCGAGCGGAGCGTGCAGTCCCGGGTGAAGCGCAGCGTGAGGTCGCTGCCATTGACGTCGAAGCGATAACCCTCGCTGTCGTAGTGAATGATCGCCACCCCGTCGGCGGGCGCGCCCTGGGCACGGGCGAGCTTTTACAGCGCCCCCAGTGAGCACGCCGGTGGCGGTGCGGTGGTGACCGCGGGTGCCGAGAGCACCTGCGGCGTGCGTTCCATGCCGAGATGGCGCCAGGTGTTGTGCTTGCCGGTAGAGCTCGACGCGCTGATCAACCGGGGGGTGATCACGCTGACTGCGGTCTCGATGCGGTCGCCCACCTTGAAACCCGAACCGGGGGCCCGCGCGCCTTGAGCCGCAACGTCCTCGGCGCTGGCGCGGGTCACGAAGCGCAGAAGGATCGTGGGAAGGTAGTCGGCGCCAAGGTCCAGGGTGCCGTCGCTGCGGACAAAGCGGGCGTCCATGGCAATGAGCTGCGCCTCGGGACCAGCGAAGCGGGCCATGGCGGCGTAGCTGGCCACCGGGTCGAAGCGGCTCAGGTCTCCAGGGGCAGCCGCGGTGTTTGGCATGGGGCCCGGGCAGGCGCACAGACCCAGGGCGACGGCAAGCGGCAGCAGAACTCTCAAGCAGGACTCCTTGGCTGCAACATCGCACCGCTGTCGTCGAGCACAGAGATGCTCAGTGTCACAGCCAGGACGAGCCCCAGGCTGAGGGCTTTTTTGGTCCAGCACAGCACAGCTCCGAATCGGGTCCAGCGAACAAGACCTGTCTTGGCTTTGATGAATAGAGAGCTGGCGGTCACAGCGCTGCCCCGCCGAACTCACTGCCAGGGATTGTTCTAGTCACCGATTTTGCAGCAATGCATCGCGGCGGGATAGACGTCGACATAGGAGGCGGCGTACGCCGTCTGGAAACCGATCACAAACTCGCCACTGGGACAGCTGTACTGCGGATTTTCCAGGTGGGTGTAGGCGAAGGTGACCCAGTGGCAACCCGAACGGGTCACCGTCCCGTTGACGGCGAGGTCACCGTTGAGATCGAGGCTTCCACCGACGGCGAGGTTCCGGGTGACGCTCAGGTCCTTGGTGATCGAGACATTGTCGTAGAGCCCAATTTCCCGGTCGCCACCCGCGGAGTTGTTTCCGACGACCATCAACTCCTTGTAAATGCCGGAATCGTTGTAGATGGCGGCCCCTCCTTCACCAAGGCCCTGGCTGTTCCAGGACTGGTACTTCGGGGTGATGGCGTGGCTCTCGATGGGACCGTCCACAGCCAGGGTGCCAGTGACCTGGTAGTTCTTGGCCGTGGCGGCGCGGGCGGTGTAGGGCACCGCGACAATGCGTTTGCGCGAGGTCAGCGGGGTGTAGTCGGGGTCGCCGGCTTGCTTGACCTTGATGCCGAGGTATACCACGTCGTGCTGCCACACCGAGTCCAGCAGCGGCGCGTTGCTCCCGAGCAGCACCGAGAAGCTGCCGCCGTAGATGATGACGCCCGTGAACTCGTCACGCCACAGACATTCGGCGGTGGGCGTGTCGCACTCGCCGGCGGTTTCGGAGCTGAAGAGTTCAAACACGAAGTCGAACCCTCCGGACTGGGGCGTGCCGTCGAGCTCCAGCCTTCCCTGGTAGGCGATCTGGTTCTGGCTGCTCTGGGCCAGACTGTTGCCGGCGACCAGGAGAGACAGGATGGCCAATGCAAGCATTGGACGAGACCGACCGGTCATTTGATTCTCCTCTCGCTCGGCTCGTGATGGGTGAACCATAAGCGGCGGTCAGCCTTTGTCAATCGTGGCCACGACGAGCCGAACGCTGCCCCTTGTTCGCGGGCTGTTCATCCCGTGGGGGCTCCCAGTGGCCTGCGGGCAGTGCCAACCCGCAGTCTCGAGGGGACAGAGCCGACCGGGATGTCCGTGCCGCAGGCCAGGGCAAGAGGGTCGCTGTTCCCACCTCCCTTCGTCGTTCAAGACAGCTTGCGCTCGTCGATCTTCAGTGTTTCGGGGCTGTCTGGCCAGGAGCATGGCCTTCTCGTGACCATCCAGAGACCCTGCCCCGACGTCCTGCCCGCCGGGCCAGAGCTGCTACGCCACGCCCTGGGGATGCGGGCACCTGCCTCTTGCCCTCAGCCCACCCGGCCCCGGGCTCTGTCCCCTGCTGCTATGCGAGTTCAACACGATTCGGTATAAGGCTCGTACCCTTCACGCCATCCCTTGCCTCGCCGACTGAAGTGGACAAGGGGGAGCGCTTGAACGAGCGAGGTGTCGATATGCGTGGTCACGGCAACAACATCCTTTGCTTGTCGGTTCTCCTCGGAATCATTGGTTGTGGAGGAGTTCCCTCTTCGCAGGTCGATGGCCAGTCGGCAGACAAGGACAGCGGGCTGGTCGGCGACCCTGACGGTGCGGTGACCGGAGATGGCGCGCGGGACGCGTTCACACTCGACGGCACGGCCGATGCGTTCGCGCTCGACGGAGCTGCGGTCAAAGACGTTCCTTGCAACCCCGACAACGACAACCCCACCAATTCCACTGATATCGTGACCAGCGTGCAGGTGCAGTGGGACCCGGAAACGTCCACCTGGAGCGAACCCGACCTGTGCACCTGGGCCTGCGATAGTGGGTACTGCGAGCAGAGCGGGCAATGCATCTCCTCGAAGAGCGTGCTGTGCGACCCGAACAACAACAATCCGGCCAATTCCACCGACGTCGCTGCCGATGTCACCGTGACCTGCCAGCCAAACGGATTCTTCTCCGCCCCCGAGCCGTGCGCGTGGCAGTGCGACACCAGCTACTGCGTCGATGGCGAGCAGTGCCTGACGAGCAAGAGCGTACCTTGCGATACGAACAACGGTAATCCCGCCAGCTCCACCGACGTGACCGCCGACGTCACGGTAACCTGCCAGCCAGATGGGACCTTCGACGCACCCCAGCTCTGCGCGTGGACCTGCGACACCAGCACCTGCCTGGACGGAGATCAATGCCTGGCGAGCACAAGCGTGTCCTGTGATGGCAACAACGGTAGCCCGGCCAACTCCACCGACGTCGCCGCCGATGTCACTGTGACCTGCCAGCCCGATGGCACCTTCGCAGCGCCCCAGCTCTGCAGCTGGGCGTGCGACACCAACTACTGCGCCGAAGGCGATCTGTGCCTGGGGAGCAAGAACGTGCCCTGCGATGCGAACAACGCCAACCCGGTCAACTCCACCGATGTCACCGCCGACGTCACCGTGACCTGCCTGCCGGAAGGCACGTTCGCTGCGCCCCAGCTCTGCGCCTGGGCGTGCAATGCGACCTACTGCGCCGATGGCGATCAGTGCGCAACGTCGAAGGACGTGCTCTGCGACTCCAGCGGCAGTCCACTCAACTCCACCAGCACTCCCGCCACCGTCGTGGTGACCTGTCAACCTGATGGCACTTTCGACACTCCGGCAGCGTGCGCCTGGGACTGCAACGAGGGATTCTGCGTGTTCGACGACCAGTGCCTGTCATCGGCCAACGTGCCCTGCGATACCGACAACGCCAATCCCGCCGACTCCTCCGACCAGATCACCAACGTTGCCGTGGCATGTCTACCGGACGGCTCCTTCACCGCTCCGAGTGACTGCGCCTGGACCTGCAATCCGTACTACTGTCTCGAGGGCGGCTCCTGCCTGTCCCAGAAAAGCGTTCCCTGTGACACGAACAACGCCAATCCACCCAATTCGACCGATGTGATCGCCAACGTCAACATCGCTTGCAGCGGGACAGGGACGTGGAATCCCCCTGCGCAGTGTGCGTGGGCGTGCAACAGCAACTACTGCCAGGAGGGCAACACCTGTGTGAAGAAGATCGACCTCGACGTCGACGGTGTCATGGACTGTACTCAGAACCTCGTGACCAATGGCCACTTCAACGTGAACACCGTGGGGTGGGTGAACTCGACCTGGTCACAGATCGCCAGGATGACCATCGATGGACAGGGCGATACCTCCTCGGGGAGCGGCAGGGTCTCTCACACCTACAATCCGGGAGCGGTGATCGGCGTCACCCAGTGCATACCCGTGTCACCGTCGACGACCTATACCGTGACGGCACAGTATTACGTACCTTCGGGACAGCCCGCGACTCCAGGAGCCGGCTTCGCGCCGTGGAGCTATTCCAATACCACCTGCACCGGAAACCGCGATCTCGTCGATTGTTCGGGCAACGCGGGCACAGCCTGCAACTCACCGACCTGGACCGGTTCGATAGATACCTGGACGACGGTCAGCCACACCTTCACCACCAGCCCGACAGCTCGAGCCGTGAACTTGCGGCTCAACGTGATGAAGTCCAGCGGCACCACCGCCGCCCAGTACGTGTACTACGACAACGTGCTCCTGCACTGAGTGGCCTGCGTTGGGTTCCATCATCCAACGCCTCGGATCCGTTCCCATCGTCCCGCGGTGGCCGGCTCCTGGTCTCGCAAGGCGCAGCTGGCGAGACGACATCACAGAGCCCTTCGTGCCACAGGATACCCGTGCCAGGTGCAATCCGATATTCAGAGCACTTCGACTCCTACAGCGCGCTCAATTCGGTTGATCTCATCTCTTGCGGGGCTCCGGCCTGGCGGCAGTCTTTTTGTCGTCGCTGCGCGCCCAAAAAAAGCCCCACCTTGGCCCCCCGCACTTCGATCAGCACATCTGAGGAGCGCTGTAGCCAGGAAAGGCCAGCAGCGCGACGCGTGCGCACCAGGAGCACAGACCTACCGAGCACAGCGGAAGCCGCGGCCACTGACCCCAAGCACCCAGTCGTAGTAGCGGTAAGACACTCGAAACCTCTCCTCGGTGCTGAAGTACGCTCCACCGCGCAACATCCGCATCTCGCAATTCGCGTTGCTACCGTCGACCCAGGCCTCCCCGGTCGAGGGCGCGCCCATGTAGTTGGCGTCGACGGGTTCGCCGTGCAGACAGTCCTCAAGCCACTCCCAGGCGTTGCCTTGCATGTCATACAGACCCAGGCTGCTCACTGCCCTCGTGGCCACAGGGTGGCTCTCCCCGCCGGAGTTCCCTTCGTACCAGGCGATCTCGGCCAGGCAGGCGGGTTCAGGACTGCACGGCCAAGCTGCGATCGAACCGGCCCTCGCCGCGTACTCCCACTCCGCCTCACTGGGCAAGCGGCCCCCCACGTCCTCGCAGAAGCCCCGGGCATCTCCCCAGAGCACCTCGTCGGCCGGGCAGTCCGGACAATCCGGGTGACCGTTGGAGATGCGACCCGTTATCTCCAGGTACTGTTGCTGTGTGATCTCGGTCTGGGTCAACTCGAAAGCCTCCACTGCGACGGTGTGCCGTGGACTCTCGTCGTCGTTGCACTCCATGTCCCCCGATGAGCAACCCATCTCGAAGCTGCCTGCAGGGATCGCGACCCAGGTGAGCCTTGCGGCTTGCATGCCGGCGTCCTGGCCGCTGTCGGGCTCTGTCGCGTCACTCCGCGCGTCGGCAGCCGCATCGGCACCAGCGTCGACGAGGCACTGGCAAAGCCCCCAGACCTGGCCGTCGTCGGCACACAGCTGGGCGCCCTGCGCACTTCCCTGACAGGAACAGGGCCGGGAGCTGCCAGGGGCACACGCACCGTCTTCGGGCGGCTTCGCTGGACAGGCGCCCAAGACCAACACAAGGGCGGCACCGACACCTTTGCACAACGCGCTCCTGTGCATGCTCTTCCTCCCAGCTTTTTAGGCTACCGACGAGACGATGCCACACGATGCCACACGATGCCAGGAGCACACCCGGGGTGTCGGCGGAAATAACCCCACCCCACTCCAGACCTTAGGCCCGCCTCCCCCTCCGGCATTGAAGCCCGTCGATTTCGGTGAGTTCTTGCCACCAAGAGGGTCTCTGTCCCCTCGTCTCCCCCGTCTTCTCCTGTCATGCGCTGCATGTCGCCAGGCCTTGGCCCTCCTCCCCGGTTCAGCTTTCCTTTTTTTTCTTCGGCTCCAAATTCTAAGCGACACAAAACGTCGCCAAGCTCCGTATATTGGAGTCAGCAGGAAGGAAATCGTGGATGGATTCGGACCTACTCAGGATTGGGGACTTGAACTTTTGTTCAGTAGTTGGTACTGAACAAATGTGCGGTCAGTCTTTTGGATTGCCAGCGCCCGAGGGGCGACGGTAACAGGAGGTGATGTGATGCTGGCGGAGGTCAAGATGAGCGATCGCAACGACAAGGCCGAGCGCGAGCGCGCCATAGAGCTGGCGGTGACCGCCATCGAGCGGCAGTTCGGAAAAGGTTCGATCATGCGCCTGGGCGCCGACGAGGCGCTGGTGCACGACATCGAGGCCATCTCCACCGGCGCCACCTCGCTGGACGTTGCCCTGGGTGTGGGCGGCCTGCCGCGCGGTCGCGTGGTCGAGATCTACGGCCCCGAGTCCTCGGGCAAGACCACCCTGGCCCTGCACGTCATCGCCGAGGCGCAAAAGGTCGGCGGCGTGGCGGCCTTCGTCGACGCCGAGCACGCGCTTGACGTGGGTTATGCGCGCAAGCTGGGCGTGCTCACCGAGGAGCTGCTCATCTCGCAGCCCGACACCGGCGAGCAGGCGCTGGAGATCGCCGACACCCTGGTGCGCTCGGGCGGCATCGACGTGCTGGTAATCGACTCGGTGGCGGCCCTGGTGCCCAAGGCCGAGATCGAGGGCGAGATGGGCGACGCCCACGTGGGTCTGCAGGCGCGGCTGATGAGCCAGGCCCTGCGCAAGCTCACCGGCACCATCGCCAAGAGCCGCACCTGCGTCATCTTCATCAACCAGATCCGCATGAAGATCGGCGTCATGTTCGGCAGCCCCGAGACCACCTCCGGCGGCAACGCGCTCAAGTTCTACGCCTCGATGCGCCTGGACATCCGCCGCATCGGCGCGCTCAAGAAGGGCGACGAGGTCATCGGCAACCGCACCCGGGTCAAGGTGGTCAAGAACAAGCTGGCGCCGCCGTTTCGCGAGGTCGAGTTCGACATCCTGTACGGCTCGGGCATCAGCCGCGTCGGTGACATCCTGGACCTGGGTTCCGACCTCGGCCTCGTCGACAAGTCGGGCTCCTGGTACAGCTACAACGGCGACCGCATCGGCCAGGGTCGCGACAACGCCATCGGCTTCATCAAGGAGCACAGCGAGATGCTCGACGACCTCACCGCCAAGGTGAAGGCCCACTTCGGGCTGGTGCCCAAGGGCAATGGCGAGGCCAAGGACGAGGGCGTGGTTGCCGGGGGCAACGGCGAGGGGCAGGTGGTGGAGATGGGCGACAGCAGCAAGAAGCGGGGCAAGAAGTAGTCCCGGCTCCCGCGCTGCTCCAGGCTCTGTCCGCGCCACCGCGATCTGCTCGCTGAATGCGAGCGGCTCCCACGTAACAAACTGAATCGCTTTGATTGAGCTTGATGTGGGGGGCCCAGGTGAGGCTTTTTTCCGAGCTTGCGAGGACAAAAAGACTCGCCGGTGAAGGCGGGGCCCCACAACAGTGTCGAATCAAAGCGATTTCGTATCACCAGCCAGACGGTCCCGGATCCCGCGCACACAGCGGCAGGCTGTGGCAGATGCGGCGGCGAATGGCCAGGCGGCGTGCATCGGCACAGACGACACCGTTCCAGATTTTTTGCAGATCCTGGTCGAGGATGTTGCCCGCGACGGGGTGATCGAAGCTCACCGGCTTGAGGCTGCCGTCGGGCTCGACGCAGCACAGCTCCCAGGGCAGGCGGCAGGGGTTGATGGCCATGCGGTTGATGCGATCGTCGCCGCGGCTGAACGCCGCAAGCACCGGGTCGCCGTCGACGAGACAGTTGTAGAGTTCGGGCGTGCGCGTGTGGTCCAGGAGTGAAAGACCCAGCTCCGCGGCCAGGACCTGCGCGCGGTGAAGAGCAGCGGCGAGCTGTTCGGGCGGGATCGCGGCCTCACGCGCAGATAGTGCGTTGTGCGCGAACATCTCCTCGAGCTTGAGCCAGTCGAGACCGATCTCTGCCGAGAAACGCACCAGGGCCTCAACCTCGTCGAGATTGCTGGCCGCCACGGTCCAGGCGATGCCGAGGCGCGTCTCGGACCTGTGCTGCCGCCGCCAGTCCGCCAGCTCGCACAGCAGGGGCAGCAGGCGCTCGATGTGCGAACCCTGACGCAGCACGTCGTGGCTGCGCGCGCTCAGGCCGTCGACGGAGAAGGACCAGGAGTTGACGCCCAGCTCGCACAGTTTCGCGAAGCGCTCGAGGTCGAGTTTCTGGCCATTGGTGAGCAGGTGCACCACCGTGGGCTCGCCGCCACGGGCCTGGTGCAAGGCGCGCAGCATGGGTTCGAGCTGGGGAGCCAGCAGGGGCTCACCCGCGTGTGGAAAACCGACGTAGTGCGCGTGCACGAGGTGCGGAGCCAGGGCCTCGACCACCGCGGCGCTCATGTCGCGCGCGGTCCCGTCGCGGGTTCGCTCTGGCGCGCGCGTCAGGCAGTGACCACAGCGCAGGCCACAGCGCTCGGTGAGGTTGAGGTAAAAGCGCGCGGGCAGTGGAACCTCGTCGACCCGGCCTGCGCGAAAGGCCGCGTCGACGGGCGAAAGCGTGGACTCTGTCCCCTCATTGCGAGGAGAGGATCGGGCGGGATCGTCGACGCTGGTCGAACGTGTGCGATGAGCGATCTGTGAAGGAATCTCGCCGCCCGTCCAGTAGATGGCTGCAGCGCGTGGCGCGAGCACACCCGAGCCATGCGTGCTGTCTGTGTTGACCGCGACGACGCAAACGGCGCTCGCCGGCAAGTCGTCGACGACAAGGCCATCATCTCCGACGTTGAAATAGCCGCGCACCGTGCCCCTGTCGCTGCGGCGCTCGAGCACCAGCAGGGAGCCAAGGGCCCGGCGCAGCACCAGCTCGCCCTGTTGCCAGGGCTCGAGGCTGTGGCGCATGGCACTGAACTCGCGAATCAGTTGTGCGGTGCGCGTCGGCGGCGAGTCCTGCTCTGGCATGGGTTGTCGATCAGGCCAGGCGTCGTCGAGGGTCGGGGAAGGCGTATCGCAACACATGCCCAGCTCGGTGCCGTAGGTCAGCCACAGGGGCTCGGGTCTGAACAACAGATAGGCCAGGGCCAGGCGCAGGCGATCGTGAAAGCCGACCCGCGAGACGAAGCGTCCGGTGTCGTGGTTGTCGACGAAGAGCAGGAAGAAGGAGGGATCGAAGGGACCCATGCCAAAACGCGCGCGCACGCTCTGTTGCCAGAAGGTCGCGGCATCGAGCTCGGCGCGGCCGAAGAATGCCAGCATGGCCTCCCGGTGACCGAAGTCGGTGACCAGGTCCGCACCTCGTTCCTGCGCGAAGCGGTGAGGCCTGTCGCTGACCACCTCGCCTAGCAACAGCAGCTCGGGGTTGAGGGCACGCGCACGGCTTCGCAACTCGGCCCAGAACGAGGCGGAGGCGTCGCCCATGTTGTCCAGGCGCAGTCCGTCGACACCCAGCTCGACCAGGTGCAGGGCTGCGGCCAAAGCGTGCTCTCGGGCCGGACCGGACTCGAGGTTCAGCACAGGCAACTCGGGGCGTGTCGGATAAAGCCGCACGGTGCGTGCATCGCCGGCGAGCACCGGGAACTTCTGGACGTGAAACCAGTCCCGGTAGGCCGAGCGCTGCTGCTGCTGCAACAGGTCCTGAAAGGCCGGGTGCGCCTGGTTGACGTGGGTCACGGACAGGTCCACCACCACCCGCAGCTCGCGGGTGTGGGCCGCCTCGAGCAGACGCTGCAGGGCCGCCTCGCCACCGAGCAGGGGATCGATGCACAGCAGATCCGTGGCGTCGTAGCGATGCGGTGTCGGAGAAGGTTGCAGAGGGGTGAGTACCAGAGCGTCGACCCCGAGCTGCACCAGCGCGTTCAGATGTTCTGTGACGCCGTCGAGGTCGCCGCCGTAGTAGGTGCTGGCCGTAGACGGAGCGCTGCGCGCGCTGAAGCGGGCGTCTGGCGTGGAGCCCGCACCGGTATGCCAGCGGTCGACGAAGATGCCGTAGAACACGGCTGCACGGGCCCAAGTCGGCGCGTGCGCGAGGTGATCGTCCGGGCGTGGCAGGGAAAAGCGCGGGCCTTGATGCCGGTCGACGCTGAGCTGCCACGGGCGGTCGCTGCCATCGAGCGTCAACTCGGCCCTCAGCAGGGCGCGCTCACCGACTCGGTGCACACAGCGGAGAGGCACAGTCTGCGCGCGGCCTGTGGAAACTTCGCTGTGCCCCGGGTGCAACCACAGGTGGCGCGGCGGCGTGGCGCCCTCGTGCACGAGCTGCACCACAACCCGGCCTTCTTGCCGCTGCAGATGTCTTGGGTCGGGGGCGAAGAAGAGTGGAGACGCGCTGCCGCTCACCACCAGCACGGCATTGGCCACACCCTCGCTGCGATCGACCGTCGCAGCATGTTCATCGTCCAGCCAGGTCCTGCCGTCGACGCGAAAGCGATAGCGGTACACACCGGGAGCCAGGTCGAGCTGACAGCGGTAGGTTCCGGACTCCGTCTCCTGCATGGGCCAGGGTTGATCCCACTGTGGAAAATCCCCGCACAGCTCGACGCGGGCGCCCGTCGTCGCACGGCAGGTGAAGGCCACGGTGGTCCTGGGGGAGGATGGATGATTCGCGTCCCCGCACCGTGAAGCGGCAGATTTCAAGGCCCAGACCTGAACCTGAAGAGGCTGCAGGTGGAGCGCCAGGATCGAGCCGGTGACCACGGGGGGCGTGTTGCCGGGTTCTCGGCTCGTGACGACCTCGACACTGTCGAAGAGAGACTGCACCGAGAACTGCGATACCGACACCAACGTGTGCATGGTCTCGACGTCCAGCGCGAAGCGCGCACGGTGTGGCGCGCGGGGATCCAGGTTCGCCACGACCAGTAGCGGGTCGCCCTCGCCCCCTTCAGAATGGCGGACCATGGCCAGCAGCTGAGGATGCGCCGTGCCGTCGCTCGTGCGCAACCAGGCTCGTCGGACACCGTGCAATACGGGCTGCTCGCGCCGGAGCTGGCGAAGCTGTCTCATCACCTGTGCGTGCTGTCGCCCCTGGCGAGTGATGTGGCGAAGCGCAGGCACGCGCTCGAGCCGGCGCACCTGCATGCGCTCGTCCTCCCCCAGGTCGTCGCCGGCCACGTCCATCACCGGGCCACCGACCAGGTGGAGCAGCGAGACCAGGGCGCGGGTGCGCTCGAGGTTCGTGCCCAGGCGCCTCAGGGGCCGGTCCATGTCGTGGTTGGACAGGCCCAGCAAGTGGCAGAACCAGGGGCTGTCGACAATCTGTTCGAGCACCTGCGGCGAGCTGTCGTGTATCCAGGTGGCCAGCCAGTCCGCCTGCAACAGGTCCACCAGGTGCTGGGTGACCCCGGCGGTGTCGTAGTCCTCACCGATGAACAGTATGCGCGTGCCCGGTCTGTTTCTGTCCACGTCCGCCTGCACCAGGTTGCAGGCCTGTTCCACGAAGTCGGGGGGCAGGCCGGCGAGGTGATCGAGGCGAAAGCCGTCGACGCGCATGTCCACCGCCCAGTAGCGCAGCACACGGATCAGCCAGGCGCGCACCTGGCGCTGCGCGTGGGTCGGGTCTGCGTCCTCGAAGCGGTGAAAGTCGAGGCGACGACGACCGTGGTTGAGCTGCCGCGCGTCGGGCCACTCGAACCAGCCACCGGGCGCGATCCTGTCGACCTGGCGCGCGCCCGCCGGGAAGCCGTCGACGGCGCCAAACATCCAGGGCGCCAGGTGCTCGAGATGAGGTGGCACCCGCGCATCGTCGAGCCGTTGCTGCAGGTCCGCGCGCTGGGTGTCGTCGAGCTCGAGCTGCGAAAAGTCGTTGTCCCGAAGCACCCGACGTTCGCGTCCCCGGGTGTCGGTGCTGCAAAACAGGTCGCGAAAGCGAAAGCCGTGCCCCACGTGGTTGAGCGCCAGGTCCAGGATCACGCGCAGGCCCAGGGCGTGGGCCGCATCGACAAAGGCCAGAAACTCCTCGCGGGCCGCCTGCTGCGCGGCCTCCCCGACGAGACCCCGCGCACGCGCCGCCAGCTCGGGTCGCACCGAGAAGAAATCCACCGGGGCGTAGGGGCTGCCCATGACGTCGTCCGGGTGCACCTTCGCCGCCGCTGAGCCCGGAAACACGGGCAACAACCACAGGGTGTTCTTGCCCTGCTCGGCCAGCCAGCGCAGGGTGAAGGCGCCGTCCTCGAGCGGTGAACCTGAACCCATCAGATCGGCCAGGGTGCCCGGCAGCCCGTCGTCGCAGGCGTTGAGGTTGGGCACGCTCAGCACCTCGATGTCGAGGCGATCCAGCGCCGGGTCGCGCGGCCTGAACACCAGGTCCGAAAAACCCTGCTCGGTGGTCCACAGGTAGCTGGCGCCCCCATCGTCGGTCACCCGGGCGGCCACGCGATAGGTGCCCACCCTGTGCACGGCGAGCTGCACGCTGTAGTGCGCGATGCCGTCGCGGTCGCCCTGCCAGGTCATGCTCCTGGCCGAGTAGGCCCAGGGCGCGTCGTTGTGATCGACGTTGGTCCAGGCCTCGACCCGAACGCTGCGGCCGTCGGCCACCCCGGCCAGGCGCAGCTCCACCAGCAGGGCATCGCCTGGTCCATGCCAGTCGAAGTCCACGCGACCGGCGGCGTTGCAGTGAGGCGAGCCAAAGAAGACGATGCGCATGAGATCCTGGGCCCACACGACGCCGCGCGCTATCTCGGGGCGGTGATGTCGACGGGCGATGGCAATTGTCAACGACATCGGGCTGCGCTGCAATGGCGGGCACAAGCTCGTCAGCGATCCGGATCGGTTCGCGCGAGCCCTGGGAGTGCGCGCACGTGCAGCAGCCATCCCTTCATTTCGGCGATCGCCCCTGTCCCTGCCCCCGCTGCGCCGACATGGCCACGGCGGACGAGCACACGCGCCACCGCGCGATTCGCAGCCTGCTTGACTACGTCGCTGTAGACAGGCGCGCCTTCTTCGCCTCGCAGCTCGATCAGCTCAGCGTCCTGGGCGAGCGCGACGACACCCTGCTCGAGCAGATCTGCGAGCTGACCCCTGGCGCCATTGCTCCGCTGCGCCTCGACGAGCTGGGCTACGCGACACACCTGGCCGAGCAGCTGGATGCCCTGGCCGGCGACGCACCCACCCGCGAGCGCCTGCGCCACTACTGGCAGCTGCGTCTGGACTGGCGCGATCATCTGCGCACCACCGTGCAGGAGAGGCACAGCCTGCGCCTCGAACTGCGCGGTCGTTCCTGGCACGTCGAGGTCCCGGCCAGCCTCGACAGCTACCTGTTGCTGTTCGAGATCTTCCTGTCGCAGCCTTACCGTGGCATGCCCGCGGTGCCCGTGGTCTACGACCTGGGCGCCAACATCGGCCTCAGCGCGCTTTATTTTCATGCCCATCTGCCACAGGCGCGCCTGGTATGCGTGGAACCTGTTGCCGAGAACCTCGCCTTTCTCGAGGAGAACCTGCGCCGCAATGGCATTGCAGCCGAGGTGCGGGCCGAGGCCGTGGCTGCCGAGGACGGAGAGCTCGCATTGCAGGTGTGCACCCAGGCCCCCAGCCTGAGCTCGCGCTTCGCGCTGCGCGATCTGGCCTCGGACAGCCTGGCCGCTCTGAGCACCGAGCGACGCGTGGTTCCGGCTCGCAGCCTGCGTTCGCTGCTCACCGAGGATCAGGCGGGCATCAAGCTCGACATCGAGGGCGGCGAACACGCCCTGGCCAGCCTGGGCGATGCCTTTGCCTCAGCGCGGTGGGTGGCGGGCGAGCTCCACGTGGGCCCGGGCCTGTCTCCGCCCGAGCGCGCCTTCGACCTGCTGGCCCAGCTCGCCCGGGACGCCGAGCTCGACGTGGCCGTTCCTGGCGTGTTCGGCGACACGGTGACCTACACCTTTCGCGCGGTGCGTCCGTTTCGACTGCGCGCCCTGTCGACGCGAACGGCTCGTGGGGCGAAGGGCGAGAGCCCGCTGGCTTCGCCGCCACCTGCGACGCAGGCGCTAAGTGCCAGCCAGCGCCTGGCCATCGTGGCGCAGGCCCTGGACGGGGACAGCTCAGCTCCGCCCACGCCCTACCGCTACCCTGATGCCGAGGAGGCCCAGCCGCGCGGCAGTTTTCCCATCGCCACGCGCCAGGCCGAGACCGCGCTGTGGCTCGAGCTGGTGGAGCGCGCCCGTGCGCGCAGCGGGCGAGCAGACCTGGCCCTGGATGCAGGCTGCGGCTGGGGCTACTACACGGCGCAGCTGGCCCGACGCTACGCCGCGGTGATCGCGGTGGACGCAGATCCGCTGCGCGTCGAACAGGCGCGGGCGACGCTGGCTGCGGACGACACGCAGGTGCATTTCGCGGTGCTTGGCCTCGAGGACGACAGGCTGCGCCATCCCTCACTGCGAGGTCAGTTTGACCTGGTGCTCTGCGCCCAGGTGCTGGGGCACGTCGCCGTGGGCCAGGATCTTCGCATCCTGCAGACACTCACCGCGCTCCTCGCGCCCGGCTCGGCCGTGCTGCTCTCGGTGCCCTACACCAATCTTCCGGTCGACGACTTCCGGGCTGCGGCACCCGCCGACGATGGAAAGATGCGCGGGCGCATATCCAACCCCGGCGAGTTCGAGCAGCTGGTGCGCACGCCCTCGGCGACAGAACTCCCGGTGCGCCACTACGCCATGCCCACCATCCTCGGCGCCCTGAAAGCCGTCGGTCTGCACGTCGAGGAGCACCACCCCTGCAGCTGGTACTCTTACGAGCACGCGGATCTGTGGTTGCTGGCGCGGCGCCCCTAGCGCGCTCGCCGCCCGACGCCAGACGACGTCACCGAGCACGCGTCAGCGAAATCGAGGTTCTTTTACAGTGCTGGTCGGGAGGGGGCCCCGGCGGGATTCACTCCCGGCGGGGGAGGGTCTGCCCGACAGACCCTCGAGAAGCATCAGCGCCCGACGCCCGCCGTCAACAAACGCCTCTTCTCAACATACGCCCAGATAACGACGTCGCCGAGCACGCGTCAGCGACGCGAGGTGTCCTAGACGGCGCTGGCGGGGGTGAATGCCGTCGAATTCACTTCGACGGCAGAGGGGGGCGCCCGACGCCCCCCAGTGAAAGAACGCCTACGGCTGGTCCGGACGAAGCTCGGAGCCATCGATCTCGAAGTTATTGAAGGCCTTGCCGTCCTTGTTGACGTAGCGGGTACCCTGGTCTGTCTCCAGCCGCAGGTAGAAGCTCAGCCCACCGCTATCGCCGGCCAGCGCGCGCAGGTCGCCGGTGTCGACGGAGGCGGCCAGGTACTTCTTCTCGGGCACATGCGAGCTGCCACCACCGCGGGAGTAGCTCTGGTAGCCGTCCTGGGTCGCCACATCGAGGGGGATGGCCACGGCCTCGCCGAGATCCGAGCCGGCTTCGGGCTGGAAGCCCTTGGGGCCTATGACCAAGGTGGCGCTCTGCAGGTTCTTCTCCAGGAAGCCCTTGTCCATCAGGTCGCAGTCGAACAGGAACTTGTACGAATCAACCTCGCGCTGGCGGCTCCCACCGCTGGCACTGTCGTAGTTGGAGTAGGTGGACTTTGTGCGACCCGTGCGCACGTTGCCCGCGCCCAGGCCGGGCACGTTGAAATCGCCCTTCCAGCCATAGGCGCCCACGGTCATCAGGAAGGGGTACTCCTGATGGAAGGTCTTGACCTCATGCTGGCGGCCGCCGACTACCTTGAGCGCGTCGTCGAGATTGGCAGGTCTATCGCCGAGGGTCTTCTCGGAGTACAGCCGCGCGGCCTCCTCGGCTTGCAGCACGCCGTCGTTGTTGGCGTCAAAGCGCTTGGCCTCCTTCTCCTTGCTGACGTCGCCGATGTTGGAGATCTGGACCCCGGAACGCTGGCCGACCTTGAACGTGCTCATGGCAACCTCTGTGTTGTGAACCGGTGACCCCGGTACCCTGCGTGTATGGCATCCAAGCCTTGGCCTGGCGCCGGTCCTTGTCAAGCGCGCTCAGTGCTGTCACCAGAGCCCGCCCCGTGCATGGGAATAGCGATGAATCCCGGGATTTGGCGGCACACACTTGACGAGCGCAGGCTTTGGTTCTCATCGTGAGCGCCTGGGCTCGCTGCACCGGGATGCCACGCGCCGAATGACCTGCCCTGGGGGGCCGAACGCCGAGGGGTGACTAGATGCCAGACCAGCCGCGGACCTACGACGTGAATGTGAACCCGCCGCCGGGAACGCCGACCGGTGTGTGGGATCCTGCCTGGAATGACGCAGTCGTTGCGTCGGAGCTGGCCTTGCAGGCCTACGGCCGCGTGCGCCACCTGCCTTTCGATGGCTGCACCCTGCTGCCGGCAAGCGAGATGCCGAGGCTGGCCAAGAAGCACACCGAGCAGCGCAGCTTCAAGCTCGACCGCGTCGTGGATCTGCCAGCGGTGGGAGTACGCTTTCGCGGCGGCTCCTATGGCGAGATTTTTCGGCGCTACTCCTTTGGTCCGCGCCCCGCCGCCAACTTCCACGCCCAGGCCGTGTTTTTTGGGGCCGACTCCGAGGGCCGCTTCTTCGTCGACGCACGGGTGGGGCTGGTCGGTGGCAGCATCAAGGACGAAGCCGCACTGGCCATCGCCTTTGTGGGAACCGCCGGGGTACTCGGTGGCGTGGCCTGGCATGGCCAGGTGCAAAGCGAGCATGACAACCACCTGCTGATCCTGGGTCGCGACGAGACACTGCGAGCTGCCTTCGACCAGCTCACCGAGGTCCAGGTCGAGTTCTTCGCCAGGTGCGCGGGAGCCTGAATCCCTGTCAGGTGGTGGTCGGCCCGGGAAAGGGTCCCTCGTCCCACAGCATCGGCGTCCAGGCATCGGTGTCGGCCACGCTGTCCGCAACCAGGTAGCGATCGATGCGCCAGCCACATCGCTCGCAGGGCTCGGCGGAGGTGAACTGCCGTTTTTGCCAGCGCTCGCGAAAGCGCTGCAGCCTCTCGCCAGCCCAGATCTCGGCCAGCGACTGGGTGCGCAGGTTGCCGTAGTCGATGGCACCGTCCACGTCGTGACAGCAGGCCACCACGGTGCCGTCCCACAGGATGGAGACGAACTTGTAGGGCGAGGCGCAGGCCTGGCGCAGGGGCACCACGCCCAGGGGCTGTATCTGTGGATCGCCAAAGTCCTCGAGCAGGCGCACCACAGGCTGTAGCCAGGGCAGCTCGGGTCGGCTGTAGCGCGCGAACAGCTCTCGCCACTGGTGCCGATTGTGAACCGTGGCCACCATCGAGATCATCAGCGTCGGCGGCCGCGGCAAGGTCGCAGCGCGGGCGATCAGGTATTCGATGCGGCGCTCGACCACCTCGAAAGCTCCCGCGGTCCGACCGCGGAGCGTGTGCAGCGTGGCCGTGTCGAGGCCATCGACGGACACGATGAGCACCCCAACCCCCGCGTCCAGCAGGGCCTCGGTGCGCCGTTCCGTGAGCAGGATGGGATTGACCGAGATCTCGGGCTCCAGCCCGGCCGCGCGGACGATGCGCACCGCAGCCGCCGGGTCTGGATGCAGCAGAGGATCGCCAAAATGGTGGAGGCCAAACGGCTTGCGCTGTGGCAGGTGCCGCACCTGGGCCACGATCTCGGCCAGCAGGCCCAGATCCATGTGGCCGACAGGACGGCTCATCTGTCCCAGGCCGCGGGGACAGAACAGGCAGGTGAAGGGGCACGCATTGGTCAGCTCGACCTGGTCCACCAGGGGCAGGTTCTGCAGCTCGGACTGCTGCAGGCGATACCACGCGCTCTCCTCGTCGACACTGGAGTCGATGAGCAGACCCTGCGCCACCAGGTGTTCCAGCATGCGCTGCAAGTGTTCGGGATCCTCGGGCACGCCAGGCCGGCGCAGGCGCTCGTCGGTGGGCCGACGATCGGCGCGGTCCCACAGGGCCCGCAGCACGGCCGCGGTGGGCGGATACAGCGGTGCACTGCCGGGGTGCAACAGGCTGCTCAGATACAGCTGGCCCTGCTCGCGAAAGCGCAGCACCAGTCGTGAAGTGTACAGATCGGGAGCCAGCTGCACCATGTTGTCGCTTCCTGCTCAGCGGCGCTTAGCACGGGCACCCAGCTGCAGCAATGCAGCGCAGGCGGGAACGCTCGCCAGGCTGCGCGCGTCCACCATAGACTGCCAGGGCTGTCTACGGCGCGGCGCAGCCGCGACAGGTGTCCGGTGATGACCTCGAGTGGCCCCCTGCTCACGCTCAGCCGCTTTGTCCGCCTGTACCAGGACGGCGAGCGCACCTACGTCGAGGCGGTGCTCGGCGAGCGCTCGCTGGCGCTGGAGCCCACCCTGGAGACGATGCTGCGCGCGCTGGCGTCGGCACCGCTGCCCGTGGGCGAGCTCCTCGCGCGCGTGTCCGGGGCGGGCACGGGCAACCAGGGCCTGGCCATGGCTCAGCTGTCGGCGATGATGGACCTGGGCCTAGCCATACCCAGTGACGACGAGGATAGGGCGCGTTACCAAAGGGCTCTGACGGACCCCGCCCCCTTCCCCGTGATCGATCAGGTCGAGGTCACCAACCACTGCCCCATGACCTGCGTGATGTGCAGTCGCGGCTGCGCGCCCACGCGTCGCCCGCTGGGTTTCATGGACCCGGCGCTGTTCGCCGAGCTGGTCACGCAGATCGCCGACGCCCAGCGCGGGACCAAGCCGCTGACCTTGCACAACGCCGGGGAGCCCCTGCTGCACCGCGCGCTCGAACAGCTGGTCCGCGTCGCCGCTCAGGCCAGGCTGAGGCCGGAGCTCAGCACCAATCCCGCCCACCTGACCCTGGATCGCTACCTGGCGCTGCGCGATGCCGGACTGGCTCGTGTCGTGCTTTCCCTCGATGGCATGAGCGCACGCACCCTGCACGCGATCCGGGGTCCGGCCGCGCGCTTCGAACGCGCCATGGCCAACATCGACGCCATCCTGGCGTACCGGGCGAGCCACCAGGAACGCGAGCCCGTGCTGGTGCTGCAGATGTTGCGCCTCGACCTCAACCGCGACGAGCACCTGCCTTTCATCGAGCGCTTCGGCGGCCTGCACGACGTGGGCGCCATCGCCTACCTCAAGGATCTCGACGCCGGCACGGATCCCGCCCTCGCCCCCGATGCGGCCCTGGCGCCACCGTTCTTCTGCCGCGCACCCTGGCGCAGCCTGGTCGTGCTGTGGGATGGCCGCGTGGTTCCCTGCTGCTATGACCCCGAAGGGCTGGCCGTGGTGGGTGATCTGCGCCGGCAATCCATGTCGGAGATCTGGCGCGGATCCGTCCTCGACGAGCTCCGGGCGCGACTCCAGGAGGGCGATCCGGATCCACAGGGGCCCTGCGTGCACTGTGTGCACCGGCCCGACCGATTCCAGAGGCCTTCCCTCGACGTCGTCCCCTTCGAACCCCTGCACTGGTAGCGCCTGGCATCGCCGCCAGGACCTCGTGAACTCCGCCGTGTCAGGCACAGCTCACCCCGCTTTTTGGCGGGCCCCTGCGATTGCCGATATATTGGTTGGCAGTGGCGCCCGGGTGGTGATCCCACCTGTGGCCGCCGCAGACGAGGGGTCTGTCGTGGTAGAGCAGCTTCCGGTTCTTGAGCTCGCAGTGGTCGCGTGCTGTGTCGTGTTATCCGCCTTCTTCTCAGCCAGCGAGACCGCCCTGACCGCTCTGAGCGAGCGCGAGGCACGCCAGCTCATCGAGTCGGGCAAGGGGCGCTACCAGTCGCTCAAGCTGTGGGTCGAGTTCCCCAATCGCATCCTCACCACCATCCTCATCGGCAACAACATCGTCAACATCCTGGCCGCAGCGCTGGCCACGGTGATCGCGCAGCAGCTGGTCAGCAGCCAGGTGGTGGCGGTGGCCACGGGCGTGATGACCCTCATCATCCTGGTATTCGGCGAGATCACGCCCAAGACCTTCGCCAAGCACAACTACAAGCGCTTCGCCCCGGTGGCCATCGTGCCATTGCGGCTGATGTACTTTGCGGTGTTCCCGGTCACCGTGGCCCTGGTCAAGCTGAGCAAGGTGCTGGTGCGCCTCATCGGCGGCGAGGTCCGTCGATCAGGCCCCTTCATCACAGAGGAGGACATCACCTACCTCATCGGCCTCGGCCATCGCGAGGGCGTGATCGAGAAGGACGAGGAGCAGCTGCTGCACTCGGTGTTCGAGTTCGCGGACACCTCGGTGCGGGAGATCATGATCCCGCGCACCGAGATGCTGGCCGTCGAGGTGAGCATGGATCGCGACGAGCTGCACAGGCTGGTGGCAGAGGCCGGCCACTCGCGCATCCCGGTGTACCAGGACACTCCCGACAACATCGTGGGTGTGTTCTACGCCAAGGACCTGCTCAAGATTCCGGGCCAGGCCGACAAGCCCTTCAAGCTCTCGGCCAACATGCGCAAGACCTACTTCGTGCCCGAGGTGATGAGCATCGCGGACCTGCTCAAGGAGTTCCAGCGCCGCAAGACCCACCTCGCGGTGGTCGTCGACGAGTACGGCGGCACCGCGGGCATCGTCACCCTCGAGGACATCCTCGAGGAGATCGTGGGCGAGATCCAGGACGAGTACGATGTCGACGAGGCGCAGTTCAAGGTGCTGCCCGGCGGCAAGATGGTGGCCGACGGCCGCATCTCGGTCTACGACCTGGGCGAGAAGCTGGGCGTGGAGTTCCCCGAGAGCGACCTGTACGAGACCCTGGGTGGCTTCTTGACCGTGCGCGCCGGCCGCTTGCCCCAGACCGGAACCCGGGTGCACTGGAACGGCTACGATTTCGTGATCAAGGAAGCGGACGAGCGCCGCATCCGCCGCGTCGAGATCGAGAAGCTGTACGACCCCGAGCATCCTGCCACTGAGCTGGTGGCGAGTTAGCGACGGGGCGGGCTCTCCTCGTCAAACACATCCGCCGTGAACACCTGGAAACGCGCACCCTCGCGCCACGCGTCGCCTGCTAGCCCCGCTTTCTTGGACAGCTGGGTCAGGGTTTGCTCGAGGGTCCAGCCCCACTCCGGCGCCACTTGAGGCAGGAACACAGCACGCCGGCCGTCTTTGGCGACGGTCATTCCGTGCAGGCCCAGGACAATGTCGCGCCAGGAATTGACGTCCTGCATGGGCGACAGGATGGAGATCTCGAACAAGACCTCGTCGAGCTCGGCCGCGCTCATGGGCGGAAAGCGCGGGTCCTGGGTGCCGGACTGGATGGCCAGGGCCGCGATCTCGTCGAGCAAGGGTCCCTGCCCCATCATGTGGCCGATGCAACCCCTCAGCTCGGCGTGATCCGCACCAGGTTGCTTCTTCTTGTTGATGGTGACGAAGGCGCCGCGCACCCAGCGCAGCTTCGCACTCGGCGACAGCGATGCGCGCAGCGTCTCGAGAGTGGAGCTGCCGCGCAGGTGATCGGTGAGCGAGGCGCGTGCCACCTGGATCAGGAGCTTCTTGTCGGTCTCGTCGAGACCGCTGGGCGCAGGTTGAAACCGGGGCGCCGGTGGCCTGACCGGAGCTTCGACAGCAGGCCCAGCGCTGGCCACGTAGGCGATGGACTGGTAGCTGACGCTCGACGAGAAATCGCCGGTCTGTCGGCCCGAGGTGTCGTACTTGAGCAGCTGCGGCGTAGCCTGGGGCTGCAGCTCCATGAGCACGGTGATCGGGTCGTGGCCACATATCGTGTCGTGGGTCTTTTGCAGGTGCAGGGCAAACCTGGCGGGGTCTCCGCTGCGAATGGCCTCGAAGGCCGGCATGGCCAGCTCGTCCTTGAGCCTGCGCTCAACCTCGTCACGAAACGGGAAGTAGTCGAAGTTGGCACCGTAGTGGGTGAAGTCCGACGACGCCACGACCAGGGTCTGGGCGTTGACCAGGGGCTGCAGCGCCCGCGCCAGGGACTGCAGCTGATCGCCGGTGGAGCCAGCACCAATCATCACCGGCACGATGGCGAAGCCCGGGGCCAGCACCTTTTGCAAAAACGGGATCTGCATCTCCAGCGAGTGCTCCCGCTGCCAGGCCTGGGTTTCGTCGCGGTGCCACACGTGCTGGCGCAAGATGCGCGTCGCCGCGGCGTCGATGGCCACGTCTCCCAGGGGGGTGTGGTAGTGCGTGGCGTCGAGCACGCTGAAGCCCGCGAAGCCGGAGGTATGGCTGGGACCGAGCACGATCACACGCGTCACGCTCCGGCCCTGCAGCAACTTGTAGCCGTGGGCGGCGGTCGCTCCGGACCAGGTATAGCCCGCGTGCGGCGAGATCAGGGCCACCACCTGCCCGGCCGGAACCTCGGGCTTCGCGGCGTCGAGGAAGCCCTGCAGCATGCCGTCGAGGTCGTCGCGCGTGCCCGGGTACCAGCTCCCCGCCTTGACCGCGTTGAACACCCGGCGCGGAGCCTGCACGGGATCCGGAGCTGCGCGCGTCGGGCACGCCGTGACCAGCCCCACCAGCACCGCGACCTGCATGCCTGCGCGGACCTTCATGACCACCTCCACGGAGTTGCTCTTGTACCACCGTCGCCCGCCGCCAGCCACGCTGTGGACGCCGGCGGCCCTCCCGGTCATGATGAAGCCACGCATGCGCCGCGCCCTGCCATACCTGGTCGTCTGCCTCGCGGTGTTGCTGTTCTTCGCCGATGTGGTTGTGGGCTCGGCGAGCTTCTTCTTTCGCGACCTGCTCGCCTTTCACCTGCCCTTTCACCACCTGGTGGCACAGGCCCTGCGCCTAGGCGAACTGCCGCTGTGGAACCCGGCCCTGCACCTCGGGATGCCCCTGGCGGGTGACGCCTCGGCCATGCCCTGGTACCTGCCAGGCTGGGTCCTCTCGGCCCTCGACGACGAGCGCGCCATGGCCTGGTTCGTGGTCGGCCACCTGCTGTGGGCCAGCGCGGGGAGTGCGCACCTGGCTCGAGTTCACGGCACGCGTACCGAGGCCGCGATCCTGGCCGGGCTCAGCTATGGCCTCGGCGGCTACCTCCTGGGCGTTCACTGGAACCTGATCTACCTGGCCTCCTCCGCCTGGTTGCCCTGGGTGGTGGCGACGAGCACAAGCCTGCTGCGCGAGCCCACGGCCAGGCGCTCCGGGCTCGCCGCGCTGTGCTGGAGCTCCCTGGTCTATGCAGGGGACGCCCAGCTGGCGCTGATGACCGCCGTGGTCCTGCTCACCCAGGTGCTGCTGCTGGCGGCGCCCAAGGAGCGCCTGCACAGCCTGCGCTGGCTCGTCGTCACGGCGGCATTGGCGGTGGGGCTGGCAGCCCTGCAATGGATACCGACCCTGGTGATGGTGGCGAACGCGCAGCGAGGCCAGGGCCTGGCCCTCGACGAGGTGCTGCGCTGGTCGCTGTCACCCCAGCGGCTGCTGGACCTCCTGCTCCCACCGGACCTGGGTGTCCGCCTTGCCGACGAGGACGCGCTCGACTGGGCCGCATCCCTCTATCCCGGCCTGATCGCGGGAGCACTGGCCCTGGTGGCGCTGCTGCGACCCGTCGACGCCAGCCGGCGCTTCGTGCTGGTGACGACGCTGCTGTTCACTGTACTGGCCCTGGGTGAGCACACACCCCTGTATCGAGGCCTGCTCGCGCTGCTGCCCACCCTCGAGCTGTTTCGCTACCCGCACAAGCTCGTGGTGGTCGCCTGCATGGCCTGGTCCCTGGCTGCAGCCCTGGGCCTGGAGACGGTCCTCGACGTGGCACAGCGACGGCCGCGCTTCCTGGCCGGCGTGCTGGCCAGCCTGGCAGCACTTGGCGGCTGGGTGCTGGCACGTCAGCGTACCGACGTGCTGGCCGTGCATGGAACCCTGGCAGCCCTTGCGCTGCTGGCCGGGCTCCTGCTCATCGAGCGCCGCCTGCTACGCCCGGCGCAGGCCGGATGGATGCTCGTGGCCTGCGCGCTGGTGGATCTCGGCCTCGCCCAGCAAGCCCAGCGCATGGTCGGAGATCCCGCGATCTACACCGAGACACCGGCAGCGGTCGCCCAGGTTCGAGCGCTTGGCGGTGGCGATGCGACACCTCGTGTGCACCTGACCCACGCACTGCTGGTCGCAGCCGAGGGAACGCGGACAGACGGCAGCATGGGCGCCGTGGCCTGGTACGCCAGGGCCGCGGTCGATGCGGCGCGACTGCTCCCCAACACCGCGGTGGCGCGGGGACTGCACTACGTGCAGGGCTACTCCCCACTGGAGCCGGTGCGACCGGTCGACGGGCAGAACAACGTCCAGCTGCGGCGACTGCTCGACCTGTGCAGCGTGACCGCGGTGATCACGACCTCGGCACCCCGGCTCGAGCTGGGCGATGTGGTGAGGCTCGAGGCGCCAGCGCTCAACCTGAGCGTGGTCGAGAACACAGATCGGCTTCCCCGCGCCTACGTTCTCGACGAGGGAGACGCCTCGAACCTGCTCTCGACACCTCGCAGCGACGTGGATCTCCCGGTGCTACGGCCCGTGTCCGGATCACGCGTACACGTGGTGCGCGACTCCATGAACCAGGTCGTGCTGCAGGTTGCGACATCGATCGGCGGCTGGCTGGTGCTGGCGGATCGCTACGACCCGGACTGGCAGGCGCGCGTCGACGACAGAGCGGTGGCGATCCATCCGGCACTCGGACTGCTCCGCGCGATCCAGATACCCGCAGGAGAGCACCGGGTGGTGTTCCGCTACCGGCCACGAGCTGTGCTGTGGGGTGCGGTGGTCGCGCTCCTGAGCGCAGTGCTGGGTGTGCTGGTCGTCGCTCGGGAACGTCGCCGCAGGCGCTAGGAGCCTTTTTTAAAAGCGAAGCGACGAAGACCGAAGCGAAAGCGATGAGCGCGGCGCGTGACGACGAGATGCACGTGCGGTGCATCGCAGGAAAAACGAGCGAGCACGTCGGTCGCAGCGAGAGGATCCGACATCACAGCCGGTGGTTCTTCGACAGACGCCTAGGCGTCCTGGCTCTCCAGCCAGCGCTCGGCATCGATGGCCGCCATGCACCCGGTGCCGGCCGCGGTGGTGGCCTGACGATACACCTTGTCCTGGACGTCGCCGCAGGCGAACACACCCTCGACGCTGGTGTAGCTCGTGCCCGGGCGCGTTGTGAGGTAGCCGGTCTCGTCCTGTTCGAGCTGGTCGCCGAAGATCTCGGTGTTGGGTTTGTGGCCGATGGCAAAGAACACGCCATCGCACGCGATCTCGCGCGTGCTGCCGTCCTGCGTCGACTCCAGCACCGCGCCGGTCACACCACTGTGGTCGCTGAGGATCTTGCGGATGGTCTGCGACAGGGCGAACTCGACCTTGGGGTTCTTGCGCGCGCGCTCGATCATGATCTTCGAGGCCCGCAGCTCGTCACGACGGTGCACGACGGTCACCTTGCGCGCGAAGCGGGTCAAGAAGGTCGCCTCCTCCATGGCCGTGTCCCCGCCACCCACCACCAGCACGTGCTGGTCGCGGAAGAAGGCACCATCGCAGGTGGCACAGGCGCTGACGCCGCGACCCATGAGCGTGCTCACCTCGGGCAGCGGCAGCAACTTGGCCGTGGCCCCGGTGGCGATGATGAGAGCGCGCGTGCGGTAGGTCGCACTGCCGGTCTTGACCACGAAGGGTCTCTGCGTCAGATCGACCTCGGTGACGTCGTCGGTCACGAACTCGGTGCCGAAGCGCGCCGCCTGTTCGTGCAGACGCTCCATCAACTCGGGTCCCAGCACCCCTTCGGGAAAGCCCGGAAAATTCTCGACCTCGTTGGTGATCATGAGCTGGCCACCGGGCTGGCTGCCCTCGATGAGCAAGGGTTTGAGGTTGGCGCGCGCGGTGTAGATGGCCGCGGTGTCGCCGCCGGGTCCGGAGCCGATGATGATCACATCTCGAATGTCCTTGCCGTCCATGATTCGCCTCCGCGCTCCGCCGTGTTTCTCCCAAGATGCTTGATGCCGTGTCGTGGCTCGCCGTGCTGCTTACTTTTTCTTGGCCCTGGCCTGCATGCGTGCGCGGAGCTTGGCGGCCACACCCGGTTTGTTCTCCTGGCGGGCGCGACCGAAGGCCAGCGCATCTGCGGGCACATCCTGCGACAGGGTGGAACCCGCGGCAACATAGGCGCCATCTTCCAGCTTGATGGGAGCCACCAGCGTGGCATTGGATCCAACAAAAACCCCGGCACCGATGTCGGTGTGGTTCTTGCCCACACCATCGTAGTTGCAGGTGATGGTGCCGGCCCCGATGTTGGCCTTGCGACCAACCCGCGCGTCGCCCAGGTAGGCCAGATGGTTGGCCTTGGCGCCGGCCTCGACCACGGTCTTCTTGACCTCGACGAAGTTGCCGATGTGCGCGCCCTCGCCGATGTCGGCCAGGGGTCGCAGCCGCGCATAGGGGCCCACGATGGCAGCCTCGCGCACGGTGGCCCCCTCGAGGTGACAGAACGATCGGATGTGAGCACTCGCGGCGATGCTGCTGTCGATCACGACGCTGCTGGAATCGACACGCGCGCCACGCTGGACCCGGGTACGGCCGAGCAGCTGCACATTGGCCCCGAGCTGCACGTCCGGCTCCAGCACCACCTCGGGCTCGACCAGCGTGCTCGTGGGGTCCTCGAAACCGACCCCGGCCAGCATGTGCTGCTGGTTGATCCGTGCCCGCAGCAGGCGCGAGGCAAAGGCCAGGGACATCCTGTCCTCGACGTGCAGGGCGTGGCTGACTGGCACCGCATAGCCGCAGACCCGCTGCGGCGTCGAGCTTGCCAGGACCTGGCCGAGCGGGCTGCGCGAACTCCGCGCTGTGGCCAGCCGGGTGAGCACAGAGCGTTGCGCCAACCACAGGCCGGCATCGCTGTCGACCGCACGCGGCTCCCCCTGGCGTAGCTTTGTCACGGCGGTGACCTGCTCTCCGTCGCGCTCGACGGCCTCGACGCCGGACTCCGCCAGGACTGGGCTCAGCAGCATCGCCACCGCGGCCTGACATCGACGACGCAGGGCGCGAAGCGCCTGTATCTGCTCGAGGACCCCCAGGGGCATGTCCCCGTGAAGCAGGAGCACCTCGTCGACACCAGGCCCCATCACCTGCAGACCTGCACCGACGCTGCGAGCGAAGCTGGCGCTCGTGGTCACGACCACCTGGGCCAGTCCCTGAAGGGCGTGGGCCAGGACCTCGCGGTGCCGGGCCGTCACCACCACCACCACCGGCTCACAGCCGGCGGCCTGCGCCAGCTCGATCGCCCAGCGGATCAGCGGCCGCCCGAGCAGCGGATGCAACCAGCGCGGCGTGCTGCTCTTGAACCCAGGGTCCGCGTCGCAGGCCAGGATCAAGGACGCGCACGAGCTCGATCGAGATTTCCTTGGCATGCCGCTGGCGTAGCGACTCTCCAGGGCGCCGTCAAGCCTGGACGCTCGGGCGCAGGAAGTGCGTGCCCACCGGGGGGCCTCACCGGTACAATCGAAACAGGGAAGCATTCATGCAGACACGTGCCCACGAAAGACTGCCAGCCAACCAGCGCGTGGACGTGCGCTACACCGATCGCGATCAGCTGTATCAGGCCTACCTGACCGACATCTCGCGCGGTGGTCTGTTCGTGTGCACCGACCAGTCGCACGCGCTGCGCGATCCCATCGAGGTGAACATCGAGGTCGAGGGTTCGGGCATCCTGGTGCTGCAGGGCGAGGTGGTGCACGTGGTCACGGCGGAACAAGCGCGCGCTTTTAACGGCCAGGCCGGGGTGGGTGTGCAATTCCACGACCTCGACGGAGAACGCAAGGAACTGCTCGAGGAATTCCTGGACGGCTTGCGTGAGCGCCTGGATCGGGTGCTCCAGAAGGCGCCCTTTGACACCACCCTGCTCGACCAGGTGGAGCAGGCCAGCCGCAAGAATGATCTCTTCGCGGTGGTGGGTCTCGATGTCCACGCCGACGACGTGCAGATCGCCGTGGCTCTCGAGGTCCGGCAGCGCACGCTGGGAGAGTTGTGGAGCCGGCCGGACGTCACGGGCGAGCTCAAGGATCGCATCGCCCGCGCCCAGGCGGTAGTGGAGCGCTCTGCCGCGGTGCTCAGCGATCCAACGCGACGCTACTACTTCGTGTTCCGCAGTGGACTGCTCAGCACCGAGAAGCTGGTGGAGGCGCTGCAGGGTGTACCGGATGTTGCGGAGGAGATCGCCCGCCAGTGGGAGCGCGCCAACCCGCAGCCAGGCCAGACCGGGCGCCGGCTCGCGGAGCTCGCGCTCAAGGCCTTCGCCCGTGGTGACGTCGTCGGAGCCCGCAAGAGCGCGCAGCTGGCTCTGCAGCAGAATCCCTTCCTGTTCGAACTGCGCCGGGAACTGAAGCGTCGGGGAGGATGAGCGAGGTTCAGCAGGCGACCGCGGCGCGGCCCACGTAGCCATCAACGCGCGCTCGGTCACTGGGGCGGATATCCAGAAATTCGATGGCCACACCCGGGCGCTTGAGCGGTCGCAGCCCGACCTGGTTGCGAATGACGCGGCCGAGCACGGTCATGCCGCGCTCGCCGGGCAGGCTCAGCCTCAGGGTCAGCAAGCTGCCCTCACCCATGCGCTCGTCGGTCGCCAGGAAGCATCCGCCAGCGCTCAGGTCGCGGGCCTGCATCAGATGTGGTTGACGATCTCGCCACACAGCGATCGTTCCGGAATAAGTGGTCCTGGAGTGCTGTCGGCTGTTCATCTTCTTGCCCTTCATGACGTGCTCCCGAATCCTTATGCGTGCGCTGGCTGGTTTGGCTCGTCGACGCGTGAGTCATTTCGTTATCAGTATCCATGCCAATAGACGCGCTGCCCCCCCCTGTGGTCGTAAAAATATTTATTCTTTCTTCTAGGATGGCGACCTTGCAGAGCTTTTCTTTTGCGCCCCAGCCAAGGATCCGAGCGGACCGACACAAATGAGTTTTCACGTTTAAATACAAAATATTGAACAACTGTGAACCCGCTCACAATCGGCCAAGGTTTGGACCTCGCAGGACTTTGTGCTGTGCCAGGGCACTGGCTGTGTTGCGCCAGACCTGTCGCAGATTTCTGACATCGCTGCCCTGATCTGCAGCCAAGGGTTCACACTTGTGAACCGTACACAGCACACGGGAGGGGCGGCCAAGAAGAGACGCGAGCGCTCAGCGCTTGTCAGGATCCCGGGACAGGGCGCTCTGCTCCAGCTCGGCCGGGCGCTGCCGGAGCAGGTTGTAGTCCAGGCATAGGGCCTCGAGCTGCTTCAGCTCGCGCAGGCGTGCGGGTGGGTCGGATGCGCCCTCGACACGCTGCCGCGCCTCGTCGATCTGCCGCAGCAGCTCGACCTCCCGCGGCACCAGGCCATGGTTCTTGAGGATCTTGTAAGCCATGCGCAGCTCGGGCGGCAGCGCCGTGTCGGGATCGTCGGGCAGGCGCTGGCCCTTGCCGGGCAGGTCATCCAGCTCGCCACGCGCCACGGCTTCTTGCAGGCGCTGCTCGGCCAGCTTGGAGAAGTCGACCACGGGATATCTAGTTGGTGTCGGTGGTGGTGCTGTTGGGATCCTGGATCAAGGTCGCCACCTTGTTCTGGACCTCGGGCAGCACACCCAGGGGCGTGGCCGCACGGTAGCGCTGGGCGGCGCTGGCGCCCACGGGATCGTTGAACTTGAACACCCAGGTCACGGTGGTGTTGGGCTGCAGGATCACACCCGCAGGCAAGGTCAGGCGCAGCTGGGTGGTGTAGCCAGAGGCCACGTAGGCCGCGCCCTGGGGCACGACCTCGACCAGGTCGGCGCGCGGGGGCAGCTCCTCGCCGGTGTAGCCGAACTCCATGGGGTGGTCGGCGGTGCCGCTGGAGGTCGCGTTGCCGGTCTGCACGTCGATGCCGCTGACCTGGATGCGCACGGGAAGCAGGTCGGCCGCGGTGGCCGCCGTGCCGTCGTCCTTGCGCGCGCCCACCGGCACATCGAGCAGGAACCAGATGTAGTCGCCGCCCTCGATGATGTTGTTGTAGGTCCGCTCCTCGTGGCGCACCAGGCTGACCACCACGGACTCGGTGGTGGGCTCGATGAAGAAGGCCACGCCGCCGCGGTAGGCGCCACCGCTGCCGAGCTGGGCCGGCCGCGCCTCGATGTAGGCGTTGTACTCCTGACCGGCCTGCAGCGAACCCGGCAGGGGGATGGTGACGACGTTGCGATAGGCATTGAAGGCGCTCTCGTCGTAGCTCGTGGGTCCGATGAAGTTGCCACCGGTCTCGCCCACCAGGCGGAACAGGAAGGAGTCCACCTCCACCGGCTGGTTGAAGGCGATGGTCACATTGCCGGTCTTGGGCAGCACCGAGGGCGTCGGCACCGGCTTTGGCGACGAGGCAGCGGGGTTGACCAGGTCGGCCAGGTTGGAGGCCACCACGCGCAGCGGCAGGTCACCGGTGGGGAAGCCCACGACGACGGTCAGCGGTGCGACCTCCACGGCGGCCGTGGCGACGGTGAAGCTCGAGATGGCACCGGTGTAGTCGGGCAGGTCGTCGCCGTCGATGTCCGGAGGCGGCACGGTGACGATGAAGCTGCGGTTCGGGATCCGGTACGCCAGCACGGCGGCATTGGGCAGGCCGGTGAGCGCGGCGCGGCCATCGGCGTCGGTCTGCGCGGCGGCGTGCACGCGGCCGACCGCGGTGCCACCCAGGAAGTAGGCAAAGTCGGTGTCGATGAAGACATCCGCGCCTGCCACTGCGCGGCCGTCGGGCGCCAGCACCATCACGTCGACGTGACCCGACAGCTCGATGAGCTCGATGGGTGGCACAGCCACGTGCGCGTTGGCCGAGGGGAAGTTGCCCACCTCGGCGTTCAGCTGGACGGTGGCGTAGGCGGTGGCGTAGCCATCCCCGCTGATGACGACCGTGATGCCCACACCCGCGGGCACCTCGGTGAAGCGGAACTGCCCGCTGCCGTCGCTGATGACCTGCTGCTGACCCAGGGTCGAACCGCCGTAGCCGCCCGCGACCAGGCGCACGGTGAACGAGCGCCCCTCGGGCAGAGGGACGCCCGTGGCGGCATCGAGCACCATGCCGGTGACGGTGCCGGTGGGATTGGACGGTGCGATCACCGTGGTCGCAGCCACACCATCGTCCTTGCCGTCACCGTTGACGTCCTTGAGCGGGGGTTCACCGCAGGTGACGAGGAGCAGACTGGCGAGCAGCATGGAAAGCAGGACGGAGAGTCGCATGGGCTTGGTCATGATTGGATTCCCCTGCCGCGCCGCAGTCATGGAACATGGCGCGAGCGGGGCCATCGTCGCCAGGGCGGGTCGCGCTGTCAACCCCGACACGCAGGGGAAACCAAAGCCATGTGCGGGAACAAGGCCTGATCGTGGCAGCTCGCCCTTGACGACGGCAGCTGCGCTCGGCAAGGTGTCGAGCGTTGTTCGTGGGGCGCTCGGGCGTCCAGCTTCGTGCCGGAGTGATGGAACTGGTAGACGTGCGGGACTCAAAATCCCGTGTCCGCAAGGGCGTGAGGGTTCGACTCCCTCCTCCGGCAAAGCCCTGACCCTTCCTGCTCACCGATTTTCTTGACCCATCGTTCCATTCGCTCAACCAGACGCCCTGCTGCTTCGTCTCGGGGGGCGAGGTCGAGATGCGGGACAGGTTCCTGCCCGACCTTCGAGGAGGATCGAGCCATGACTTCAAAGCGAATAATTCCGAATACCTGGACTCGCGAGCGGACACAGGTCCTGTGCCTCACCGCGGCATCGATCCTGTTCGGTGCGGCCTTCAGCTGCGGTCCCCTGCCAGATCTCGAGGACAGCCAGGAGCCCGAGGCGGTGGGCAGCCAGCTGCAGGTACAGCAAGCCCAGCCCAGCGATTGCCCCGACGACCTGCGGGCGGCCGCCGGTCAGGCCTGCACCGGCTCGGCCGTGTGCAATGGCGACGGCAGCGACGAGCTGTGCTCGGCCTGCCCCGACCAGGACTGCACGGTGCTGATGTGCGAGGACGGCGCCTGGAATTTCTACGAGGTGAGCGCCAGTACAGGCTGTGGCGATCCGGATCCCGACACCTGCCAGGTGCCGGACTACCCGGAACAATGCGACGGCGTGAGCACCTTCCAGTGCGGCGTCGACGTACAGTGCGTGGCTGGCGTGCTGCAGGTGAACTGGCACGAGCATGTGTTCTGCCACGGCCCCGACCAGCCCGAGGAGATCGTTCCCTACAGCTGCGCCTTCACGTGTCCCAACGGTTGCGAGGAGGGCTACCTGGGCTTCTGGCCCAGCGACGGCACCGACCTGGTCGCGCAGGGTTGCTTGCCCGCCCCCGACGGTGAGTCTGAAGGCGAGGTCCCGCCCGACGCGGACACCGATCTCTGTCCCGGCGATCTCCGAGCGGCCTCAGCACAGCCGTGCACCGGTGACGCGATCTGCAACGCCGACGGCAGCCACGAGCTGTGCACGGGCTGCCCGGACAGCGACTGCACGGTGCTGCTGTGCGAGCAAGGTGCGTGGCGGCTGTACGAGGTCTCGGCTTGCGACACGCCTCCGGGGCCATGAGGACTGGGGGGACGTCAACGACGTCGAACCTCAGAGACGAACCTCAGGGACAGAGCCGCAGCATCGCCGCAGCCCGCCGACGCCAGAAGTGGCAGCGCGCCAGCCCATCGGATGGAACCTGCCGCAGCGGATCCAGGAACCTGCTCCGCAGCGTCGGTCTGTCGCCACGCTCCCTCACGACCCGGGTTTCGGGGCTCCGGCAACGCGCCTCTGGGCGCTGCGAAGCAACCTGAAGCGCCGATCTGCCGTGTCCGGTAAAAGTCCCTATGTGCTGGGGAGCCCGCCGAGAGGCAACGAAGCGAGAGAGCCATGAGCGAGACAAGCGGACCGCCGAGAGACCGGGGGAGCTGGGACAGCAGGTACGTGGACGGATTTCTGCCCTGGGACACGGGCAGGGCGGACGCGCACCTGCTGCGGGTGGTCGAGGAGCGCGGCATCCGACCCGGCCGGGCGGTCGAGCTTGGCTGCGGCACCGGCACCAATAGCATCTGGCTGGCACAGCAGGGTTTCGACATGACGGGGCTCGACCTGGCACCGACGGCGGTGCAGCGCGCCAGGGCCAAGGCCGAGGCCGCCGGGGTGGCCTGCGAATTCGTCAACGCCGACATCCTGAACGACCCGCTGCCCGCTGGCCCCTTCGACTTCGCCTACGACCGCGGTTGCCTGCACACCTTTGCCCTCGACAGCGAGCGCACACTCTTTGTCGAGCACCTGGCGGCCATGCTGGCCCCTGGCGCCCTGTGGCACAGCCTCATCGGCTCCACCGACGGTCCGCCGCGGGAGAGTGGCCCGCCCAGGCGCAGCGCCGCCCAGATCGCGAGCGCGGTCGAGCCGCACTTCGAGATCCTCGAGCTGCGCTCGACCAGCTTCGACAGTGAACGACACGCCGAGGCCCGGGCCTGGGTACTGGTGGCGCGGCGGCGCGGCAACGACGCGTTCGACGCCGGGGCTGCTTGATCCACACAGGCGGGCGGGGCGGTGCAGGGCGGGAGCAGGAGGTCGGGGACAGAGCCGACATGCCTACGTTCTTGGTGAACAGGACGCCAAGGAAACAACAATCGGTGGGGCACAGATCGTCCGAATTCCGGTCAGCAGATCGCGCGCACCCCGGCCGAGTCCTCCTCAGCTCTCAGGGCCAGCGCTCGCAGCCGTCGTCATTGCGGAAGCTCCCCGTGTGCTGCGGGTCGTCGATGTTGCAGGGCTCGTCCAGCTGCTGGGCCGTGCAGGTCGAGTTGCCGGCATACCAGTTGGCGCCGCAGCGTCGGGAGCCGATGTTGGAGCCGAAGGGCGTGTTGCGGGTGAAGTAGTTGGTCGTCGCCGCGGACCAGTCACCCATGATGGACAGCCCCGTGCTGCGGGAGGCAAACCAGCCCAGGCCCGTGCAGTTTCCGCTGCAGTTGGCCACCAGCTGGTTGTTGTCGAGGGTGTTGCCGCTGGTCGACCTGGCGGCGTTGTGGCGTCGGGCCAGGACCAGGGCGATGGCGGTATCCGCGCCCGCGGGCAGGTCCGAGTACGCCGCCGAGCCCGGTGCGCCAAACAGCACGTTGACGTCGCCGTAGACGTTGTTGCCGATGCGGTTGCTGGCCCGCTCGTTCTTGAACACGTTGTCCTCGACGGTGGAGGCGCTGGTGTCGAGCAGGGTCACACTCGGCGCGCCCACGCACCGGTAGTTGGAGGCAAAGGGGTAGCCGGGATCGTAGGCCAGGTTGCCGCGAACCAGCAGGTTCGCCGAGCCATCGACGTCGATGTTCATGCCGCACTGGTCGTGGATGGTGTTGCCGAGGATCTCGCCCCCTTGCAGGTTGCCGGCGACGTAGATGCCGCCCCCCGGGATGCCACCGTTGTTGCAGTTGTAGCCGTTGTGGTGAATGTGCGTGTTCTCGACGGTGCCGAACCCACCCATGGACACGGAGTCGCAGGCGATGTTGGTGATCTCCGACTCCCGGATGGCGTTGCGGTCGGCGGGGCCGAGGGTGCTGCGAAAGATCGCGCCGAAGCTCAGGCTGTGGATCTTGACCCGCAGCACCTCGTTGCCGGTGCAGTGCTCGCAGATGAAGTAGACGCCGGTGACGCCCTCGACCGGATGCGGGCCGTTGGAGTTGTAGATCTCGAGGTCGTGCAAAGAATTGTTGTTACTGGACACGCTGACGATGGCGCCATTGGTGCGCACGACCCGCTGCAGGCCGTCGAGGCGAAGGTGGCCGACCTCGGTGTTGCCACCCGGGCTGACCAGGAAATTCGTCGTGGCGCCTTGCTCCAGGTAGATCCGTGGTCTGTCGCCGGCCGTGCCCAGCAGCCTCGCCCCTGGCGGGACCACGATGCCTGCACCCAGTGCGTAGTCTCCCGGTTGCAGGATCGCCTGGCCCGCTGCCAGGCAGGCCGCGATGGTGCTGTTGTTGGTCTGCGCGCTCGGCGCGGGGCTCAGCGAAAGGCAAGGGTCTGGTCGGAACGCATCCGGCGTGGAGCCCGCGTCGGCGGGAACAGCAAGGTCGGACGCGGACCCGGTGTCGACGGTGGCAGCGGCATCTGCAGGCTCGACCACATCGGCGGGTACAGCGGCGTCGGTGGCTGATCCGGCGTCGGCGAGGGCAGCGGCATCTGCAGCCCCGGCGGCGTCCGCCAATACGGCCGTGTCGGGTGCAGTTTCCACGTCGTGCAGACTGCTGGCGTCGGCCAGGACAGCAGCGTCGCCAGGCTCACCAGCGTCCAGCAGCCAGGTCGCGTCGGCAGGTGCGTCAGCGTCGGAGGCGATACCCGCATCCTGAACCACACGACCGTCGGCGCTGCCCGCGTCGACGATCCGAGGAAAGGCCTCGGGGACTGCGCAGGCGAGCCCGTGCAGCCACAGCAGCCCCACCGTGGCGATACGCATCTCGACCATCCTCGGCTTGCCTGGCCAGCAGGCGCTGATTCTCACGTTCGGCATGGAGCGACCTCGCTGCACACCAGGGTACAGGCGCAGGGTGTAGGTGTCCCTCGTACCAATGCCCGATGTCGTTTCAATCCAACAGCTTGGAGGGATGAGCCCAGCAAGGGATGGCCTGGACCTGCGGGCGCCATGCGGTCAGACCTGCTGCAGGAGCCCATGGGGGAAAATGGCCCGTCGCGGCAGCACGGGCGGTGTCGTCACCTACCCGGTATGGCCGCAGCGCATGGCATGCGGTCGCTGCTACTGGCACGCGCCCGAAAGCACGAGCCGCCGCACCACGATGACGCCGCCGCTGCCGCCGCCACCTCCACCGCCGTTGTTGTCGGTGAAGTCGCCGCCCTGGGGGTAGGCCGTGGCGCTGGTGGGCCAGTTCGCGACCGGCAAGGTGCAGACCTGGGAGCTGCCGATGCTGGCGCCGGTGCCGTTGCAGCTGGGGCTGGCGAGGTTCCAGTACGAGAGCCCGCCACGCCCCTCGCTGACGCAGCTCGCCGGCGAGCTGTGCGTGGCGTAGTCATCGTCGGTGATGTGCCCGTTCTCGGCCGTGCCACTGCAGCCACCGCCGCCATCGCGGCCGCCGCCGGAGCCGCCGTGGGCCCGGACGCCAGCCGCTGCGCTGAGGTCGATGACCGTGGCCTCGAGTACGATGGAGCCACCCGAGCCACCGCCGGAGCCGCTGCCATGGCTTCCGACCACGGTGCCGCCACCCCCGGCAGCGCTTATGATGCCGCCGGCACCGACGGTGAGCATCCCGGCCACGGTCAACTGAAGCGCGCCACCGCCCGAGCCACCATAGTAGGCGGTGCTGCTATCGCGGGTCTCCCCGCGGCCACCCGCGCAGCCCGCGCGCAGGGGGGACAGGGACCGGTCTGGAGCCGCGAGGCCATAGATGGGCACCACCGCGTAGTGCGCGCTGTTGTTGGCCGGGAACCGGGTCTGGGAGTCAATGAAGCTGTTGTCACAGGCCGCGTCCGGGCACATCGGCTTGCACTCGTAGCCGTTCGCCTCCTTGTAACAACGGAAATTTTGTCGCTCTCCCCCGCCAAAGCCTCCGTTGGTGCGAAAACCGGCGCCACCGCCGCCAAGCGACCAGTACCCCGGCTCCCGGTTCACACCCTGGCCCGTGCCAGTGGCGAACAGGTTGCAGTCGCCGCTGCCCACTGCACCCCCCGCCGTGGCGATGCTGCCGTCGGTGGACAGATCGCCGCCCGCACCAGGTGTGGTGCCCTTGGCGCCCACATCGATCACGCCCTGAACGGTGGCGTCACCGCGCACGGCCAGGACCACGGGCTTGTTGCCGACCAGCCGCAGCGTGCTGGTCGCCGGGATGCGCAGGCTCGCCATGGGCACGATCACGGTATCCGGACCACCGGTCTGGGCCATCACGACCGGAGTGGGAACGGGCCCGCACCAGTTGCTGAGCATCGCGTCCGCCGCCAGCGAGGTGTTGATCGTGGGACTGCAGCCCGTGAGGTCGACGGCAGCACTGTAAACCAGCGCGCCATCGTCGAAGTCGAAGTTGGCCGCGCTGCCCCAGCAGGTCGAGCAGGGCGCACAGGTGATTCCACCGCAGTCGATGCCGGTCTCGTCCTGGTTCTGGAACCCGTCCGTGCAGGTGGGCGTGCGACAGGTCCAGTCCGCGGGACGGCAGAAATCATTCTGGCAATCGCCATTGTCGTCACACCCTTGGCCGTCTATGCACAGCGGGCTCTGCCCGACGCAGCTGCCCCCACAGTCGACATCGGTCTCGTCCTGATTGAGGTACTGGTCGAAGCAGGTGGGCGCCTCGCAGGTGTGCGTGCTCACGCGGCAGAAGCCACTGAGGCAATCACCGTCGGCGCCACAACCGTCACTGTTGTCGCACAGCGGGCCTTGCTCAACACAGACCCCGCCGCAGTCAATGTCGGTCTCGTCCTGGTTGAAGAAGCCGTCCGAGCAGGTCGGGGACTGGCAGGTGTCGTCGCTGGGTCGACAGAAATCGCTGCTGCAGTCGGTGTGATTCGAGCAGCCGGCACCGTCGTTGCACGGCGGGGTCTGACCGATGCAGCTCCCGCCGCAATCGATCCCGGTCTCGTCGCCATTGAGGTAGCCGTCAAGGCAGGTGGGCGTCTCGCAGGTGTGCATGGTCGGATGGCAGAAGCTGCCCGGACAGGCGCTGTGGTCCTGACAGGTGGATGTTGCGTCGCCGGCGGGCCCCCCATCGGCGGCCGTGTCCTGCACGCCGTTGTCGGGGTGCTGAGCATCGACGCTGGCATCTGCGATCCACCCATCGAGGCCGCTTGAAGTGTCGGCAGGTGACCGGTCAGACCCCCCGGCCTCACTCTCCGGCCGGTCCGATGCACCGACGTCACTCGCCGATCCGTCACGTCCCGTGGCGTCGACGAAAGGTCGCTCCCATCCCAGGAGGTCCCCGGCCAATGGCGTGTCTGTCCAGATGTCGCGCGCACGGGTGTCAAAACCGGGCCGCTCTGCCGAGCCGCCGTCAACCGAAAGGGCGTCCCAAGTGACCGCGCTGTCGACCGGGGGGTGCGCCAGACACTGACCCTCATGGCAGGTGTAGCCAGATGGGCAGTTGCTGTCGTCGATGCAGTTGGCCGTGGTCGAGGCGGTGAACATGCCGCAACCGGAAGCGGTGTGCAGCGCGCAGCAGGCGAGGAATGCGGGGAACCACCTGGACATTCAACCATTTTACCACGACTTCCCACGGTGCGAACGAACAGGGCACGTGCTCCGCCTCCCCCTGTCGCCCAACTCGCCTGTGGCTGCCCACGATCCGTCGGCGCTAGAATGTCGCACCCTGCGGGGTGGAGTCTGCCATGGCGCTTTCGCTTATTCGTGTCGTCGGGCTGCTGCTTGTCTTGTCTGTGCAGGTCGCCTGCGCAGCAGGTCCCACGTACTACGGTGTGCAGTACCAGCTCGACAACAGGCGCGCCCTGGATGGCGAGCAACAGGCACCACCTGCCACGGCGGCAGAGGTGGTGCAGTCCGCCACCACGGTCGCCTTCTTTCCGCCCGACGCCTGCCGCGAGACCAAGGCCGCGGGTCCCGGCTCCACCGAAGTCAGCAACGTGCTGCGACTGCAGTGCGGCGTGCTGATGAGCGAGATCGAGGCCGAGGCCGCGCGCGCGGGATTCTCGGTGGTGTCGTGGCAGACCCTGCGTGGCGGCACGGGCCGTCCCATCGACTACGCGCGCGAGAACAACGTGGACCTGGTGTTCGAGATCAACGAGCTCAGCCTCGACATCCCGCCCCAGGATCTGTACGCCTTCACCGACATCCGCTTCTTTCAGAAGCCACACTCGCCTTACGACCCGCCTGCCCCCCTGGTGTTGCGCGACGTGCAGGCCGCCGGGCAGCGCTGCCAGCAACGTTTTTTGAAAACCCTGGGCGCCAGCGTGGCGGTATCCCTCGATCTGAAGATGGTCTCGGTCAAGGACGGTCGCGTGCACTGGGTGTACCGCGCCACCCGCGCCGAGGATCCGGATCAGAGCAAGGGTCTGACCCGCACCTACGAGGTGAACTCCGTCGGCAACGACGACAACCCCGTGACCACCGTGGGCATGGTTGGCTTGACCCTCGGCGGCGCCTTCGCTCTGGTCGGCGGCATCTTCTGGCTGGTCGCGGAGCCGGGGGATGATCTGAACAAGGTCGGTGGTCTCATGGCGCCCATCGGTGCCCTGGTCGCCCTGGGCAGCCTGCCCGTGGTGGGGCTGGGCGCCCTCATTGGTAACCAGCCAAGCTATCCGGAGCCCGACGCCGTGATCTGCCAGGATGGGTGGATGGCCCTCGAAGACAGACCCGTGGCTGGGCCCACAGCCCCGCCTCAATCGGGCTCCAGCGTCCAGTTCGCCGAGCAGGCCTCGCTGCGCGACCCGGTGGAAGCCAGGCGCAAGGCTCTGCTGCAATCCGTGATCCGCGACTTCATGGGCCAGCTGCGCGCGATGAAGCAGCCGGGCCCCGCAACTCGAGAAAACACTTCAGGTTGAGGGTGATTTTATCCAGGGCGGGGACAAGCCAGGTTCTGTCCCCCTCATCACGATAGGCGATTTTCAACACGGGGAGAGACGAATGCGAAGACGACGCTGTCTGGCTACGGCACTGATGCTTGTCTCAGCTGCACTGGGAGGCTGCGGAGGCTGCGGCGACGAGACCCTCGAGGACGCCGGCCCAGGCTCCGACGCTGCGCATGCCGATCACGTGGTGCAGGATCTCGCGAGCATCGATCACTCTGGCAGCGATGGCAGCGTGGTCAGGGACAGCGCCGGCCCGGATCTGGCCACCGCGGACAGCACCGTGCTGCAGGACGCCACGGGGAATGACCTCCTCGCCAGCGACAGCGCGACAACCCCGGACAGCGCCAGCAGCGACCTGGCGGTGACCGACACGGCAGCGATGACGGACGCCACCGCGGCCGACGCCGCCTCCGCCGAAGACGCCGCCGTCGAGGACGCGGCCGCCTTGAGTCCGGTCTCCCTTGTCGTCACCCCGGCAGATCCCTTCATCGCCGCCAGCCACCCGCAGCAGCTCACGGCCACCGGGACCTTTGGTGACAGCTCGAGCCGCGACATGACGACGGAGGTCAGCTGGTCGTCGTCGGACGATTCGCTGATCGCGGTCAGTGCCTCGGGCCTGGCAACCTTCGTCAAGGTCGGGGGGCCCGTGACGCTCACGGCAACCGCGCCGGCCAACCAGGTCAGCGGCAGCGTGACCCACCTGGCGCGCAAGATCGTGTTCGTCACCTCGACCAGCGGCAGCGCCGATCTGGGCAGCTGGAGTGAGGCCGGGAGCCACACCGGCGTGGCCGCAGGTGATGCCATCTGCCAGGCACGGGCCAGCGCAGCGGGTCTGGACGGCACCTTCAGGGCCTGGCTATCTGACGACACGAACGACGCCTACTGCCACGTCGCCGGCTTTGCGGGAAAGATGAGCGCCACCTGCGGCGAGGCCAACCTGCCCACCGAAGGCGGCCCCTGGCTGCGCACGGATGGTTTCCCCTTCGTGGCCTCGCTGACCGATCTCGTGGCCGGTAAGTTGCTGGTCTCGTTGCGCCTTGACGAGGCCGCCAACGCCTTCACGTGGGCGCGATCTTTCACCGGGACCATGTCCAGCGGTGACCTGGACGCCACGGGCTCGTGCAGCGCCTGGACCAGCACCACGGCGCTCTCGGTCAAGGTGGGCGACATCACCTGGACCACCACAGGCTGGGGAGCGACCAACGGTTCCTGCAGCGATACCAACCACCTGATCTGCTTCGAGCTGGGGAGCGGCGAGCCCCTGCCGGACTTCGCACAGGACGGCAAGAAGGCCTTTGTCACCACCGTCTCCGGCACGGGCGATCTGTCGAGCTGGGGTGACGCGGCTGGCCAGACGGGTGTCGCCGCTGCGGACGCGGTGTGCCAGGCCCAGGCCGGTGAGGCAAGCCTGAGCGGCAGCTTCAAGGCCTGGCTGTCCACGAGCAGCGTCGATGCCATCGATCGCTTCACCAGTGATGGGCCCTGGGTCACCCTGGACGGCGTGCTGATCGCCTCCAGCAAGGCGGACCTCACCGACAACTGGCTGTTCACGTCGATCAACAGAACGACCGATGGCCACTACTTGTCGGCGGACAGTGTGAGAACCGGCACCGGAAGCGACGGCGTCCACACGAGCGACAACTGCCAGGACTGGACCAGTGCCTCCAGTGGTGACTCGTGCAGCGTCGGCGCCGCCAACAGCACGGGCAGTGGCTGGACCTCGTCGTATGCCGGGACCTGCAGCGCGATGCAGAGGCTGTACTGCCTGGAAGACTGAGGTCGGTGCTCGGAGCGAGCGAGGAGTCAAGAACTCGAGGTGCGAGAGCAGCCCAGGTGAAGGGCGCTACCAGGTGACTTCACGCCAGGTTCGAGGTTCGGAGGCCCTCCTGGGCGGCCATCGCTTCACTCGTCGGGATGCTCCCACGGGGCCAGGTCTCTTGCATGAATCGCAATCCGTTGATGGCTGCAACACGTCATCAGGTCCACCTGTCACGCGCCAGCCTGCCTGCACCTAGCGCCCTGCACTCTCCCAGATGGCGAGCCGGCTGAAGGTGGCGTCGCGGTCGGCGCCGACGCTGACGATGGCGACCGGGGTACGCAGGAACTCCTCGATGCGCGAGATGTAGGTGATGGCGTTGGCCGGCAGCTCGCTCCAGGCCCGGGCACCGGTGGACGGCTGGCTCCAGCCCGGATGTTCTTCGTACACCGGCTCCACCTGGTCGAGCTGGCGCACGCTGGCCGGAAAACCCGCGTAGTCCTTGCCGTCTATGCGGTAGCCGACGCAGACCTTGAGGGTGTCGAAGCCGTCGAGCACATCGAGCTTGGTGATGGCCAGCTGGGTCAGGCCGTTGACTTGCACCGCGTAGCGCAGGGCCACCAGGTCGAGCCAGCCGCAGCGACGCGGGCGACCGGTGGTGGTTCCGAACTCGTTGCCCGCGGCGCGCAGGCGCTCACCCACTGCGTCCTCGAGCTCGGTGGGAAAGGGACCGCTGCCGACGCGGGTGGTGTAGGCCTTGGTCACGCCCACCACCGCACCGATGCGCGTCGGTCCGACGCCGGCACCGATGCAGGCGCCGCCTGCGGTGGGGCTCGACGACGTCACGAAGGGATAGGTGCCGTGGTCCACGTCGAGCAAGGTGCCCTGGGCGCCCTCGAACAGTACCCGCTGCCCCTGGTCCAGGCGGCCGTTGACCAGGGCCACGCTGTCGCAGATGTGCGGCCTCAGCCGCGCGTACATGTCGAGCAGGTGCCGCGCCAGGCTCGCCGCGGTCCACGTGGTGGCGCCGAGATCGGCGGCGTGCTCGTCGAGGTGGCGGCCCAGCTGCTCGGTCAGGTGCACCGGGTCGATGGGGTCGCCGACGCGGATGCCGCTGCGGATGACCTTGTCGCGGTAGGCCGGGCCTATGCCTCGACCCGTGGTGCCGATCTTGGAGCTGCCCTTTTTCTCCTCGCTGCGCTGATCCAGCTCGCGGTGGGTAGGTAGGATGTAGTGGGCCCGGCTCGACACCTTGAGCCGCGCAGTGTCGACACCCTTGTGCTCCAGTCCGTCGAGTTCGGCGATCAACTCCTCGGGATCGACGACGACACCGTTCCCCAGCACGCACAGCTTTTGCTGGTAGAGCATGCCCGAGGGGATGAGGTGGAACTTGTAGGTCTCGGGCCCGACCACGATGGTGTGGCCGGCGTTGTTGCCGCCCTGGTAGCGCACCACCACGTCGGCGTCGTGCGCCAGCACGTCGGTGATCTTGCCCTTGCCCTCGTCTCCCCACTGCGCTCCGACGATGACCACCGCTGGCATGTCGCACCCCGCGTGCGCGCCTTGCAGGTCCCGGTGTGGCGATCTGTGGGGCCCTGGCGCGCCCGGGCATTGAGCCCCGATCTTGGCGCACCGGTCAATCCCTCCGGCACGCCCCGCTGCACCGCAGCAAGCCCTGACATAACGAAGAGTTGGTGAATCGCGTCAGACGCCACTAGGCAAGACCTGGGCAGCGATGTTAGACGGCGCCCATCCACCACGACGGGGTGCGCGTGACCGAGCTGGGCCACAGCGGACTCGATATCGACCTGGGCGATCGCTGCTCACACGACGCCTATGCGTGGGCGCGTCGCAGCTTCGGCCAGCGCCAGGGGCGCGCGGGCGAGATCATCGACCTCGACGCCTCGTTCAGCACCGGGCTGCGCTTCGGCGCCGAGCGCCTGGCCATGACCTCTGACGGCATAGGCACCAAGGTCGAGCTGGCCGAGCGCTGCGGCGTCTACGACAGCCTGGGCCACGACCTGGTGGCCATGGTGGTCGACGACCTGGTGTGCAATGGCGTCGAGCCCTGCGCCCTGAGCAACATCCTCGACGTGGACAGGCTGCACGAGCCCACGGTGGATGCCCTGATGCGCGGCCTGCACGACGCTGCAGCCCTGGCCCGGGTGGCGGTGGTGGGCGGCGAGATCGCCGAGCTGGGGACGCGGATCGGTGGCTGGGGCCCGGGCATGCACTTCAACTGGTGCGCCACGGCCCTGGGTGTGCTGCCCGGCGGACGCACGCCCGTCGACGGCAGCCGCGTCGAGGTGGGCGACGCGGTGCTGGCCCTGCACAGCGTGGGCTTTCGCAGCAATGGCTTCTCGCTGGCGCGGCGCATCCTGCAGCGCCAGTTCGGCGAGCGCTGGCACGAGGA
>JBDRCO010000021.1:0-5848 GCA_043821645.1 Pseudomonadota bacterium
ATCAGCACCTCGCGCCCATCTCCTGTCTGCACCGTGCACTCGTAGCGGCGGATGCGCTCGAAGTCGCCGCTCATGCCCGCGGCAAAGTCGCCCAGCACGTGCACCAGCTCGCGCGGCACGACGAAGGTCTCGAAGGCGTGCCGGCCGATGATCTCGGCCTCGGGCAGGCCGACCAGGTCACGCCCCGCGGCATTGACCCACTCGAGGCGCCCCTGCAGGTCGAGGGCGATGATGACCACGGGCGCCAGCTCGGTGATCTGGTGGCTGCGCCGCACCTCGAGCAGCAGGCGCTTCTGGGTCTCGGCGCCCGCGCGCTCGAGCTGCTGGGTATGCAGGGCATAGCCCAGGTCGCCAGCGACCTCGGCAAACAGCTCGCGTTCCTCGGCCGTGATGGCAAAGCCCGCGGGCACGGAGACGCAGAGCAGCCCGCGCGTGCGGTCGTCATCGGCGGTGCGCAGACGCGCGGCCATGGCGCCGCCGCCAGGAAAGCGCTGAGCCACCGGACAGTCGCCGCAGCTCTGCGCCGAGTCGTCGAGGCACAGCACGCCGGCCTCGCCCTCGCTGCGCGTCCAGCAGACCGGAGGTCGGTCCGGGCCAAAGCGCTGCTGCAGCTCGACAAAGGCCTCGCCCAGCCCCTGCTCGGCCCAGCACCGGGGCGTGCCCTGCGGGTCGAGCGCGACGATCCAGGCGGCCTGCCAGCCGCGGCTCTCGACCAGAGCCTGGCAGGCGCCGTCCAGCATCTTCTGCAAGTCGGTCTGCTGGGTGATCAGGGCATTGACCTTGCGAATGGAATGCAGCACGGCGTTGAGGTGCGTCAGCTTCTTCTCGTTGGCGCGCAGATCCTCGGTGGCGCGCACCCGGGCCACGGCCAGGCCGAGCTGCATGGCCGTGTCCTCGAGGATCTCGACCCAGGCCGACGGCAGCTTGCGCACCGCGGGATCCGCGAGCTGCACCAGACCCGTGAGCTGGTTGCCGGCGCGCACCGGGATCAGCAGTTCGGTCCTGAAGCCCGCGTCCAGGCAGCCCGTCCGCAGCAAGGGGCGCTGGGCGGCGGGCAGGCCGTCGACCAGGGCCCGCAGGTCGTCGCAGATGAGCGAGCCGCGCCGGGTGTGTAGGTGCGGCGCCAGCTCGCAGCGACCGGTGACCGTGTCCACGCACAGGCAGGTCTCGCGGTGCACGTTGAGGTGGCACTCGCGCTCGTAGAAGCCCTCGGGGAAGCCCTTGCTGTGGACGAAGGGGATGTTGCCCTGGGCGTCCAGCAGGCGTACGCCCGCGGCGGCGCAGCCGGTCAGGGTCAGGGCCTCGTCGACGAAGCCCTCGAGCATGGCGTCCAGGTGGTCGCTGCCGTTGAGGAGCTGTACCACGCGCTGGTGAAAGCGCCGGGCCTGGCGGTTTCGCGCCCGCTCGAGGCCGTACATGATCGCGCGCACCATGCCGGCGGGAGTGGCAGAGCCCTTGGCCAGGTAGTCCTGGGCGCCCTGCTGCACGGCCTTGACCGACATGCCAATGTCGTCGGAGTCGCCGAGCACCACCACCGCCTGCGCCGGGTAGCGGCTCATGATCATGTCCACCGCGGCCAGGCCCTGGCTATCGGGCAGGTCCAGGTCCAGCAGCACCACATCCACACCCTGCTGCTGCAAGAACGCCAGCGCCGCGGCCAGGGTCTCGACATGGTGCAGGGCCCAGTCCGGGGCTGCAGGTCGCAGGCTCTCTTGGACCAGCGCGGCGTCGTCCGGCTTGTCCTCGATCAGCAGGAGCTGCAGGGCCTGGGTGATCATGGAGCGCACTCCGCGGTCTGCCCGGGCAGGCTCCACCCGGCCTGTGCCTTGCCACGCCGGGCCCCGAGCGGCTCGCAGTGGCGGTCCGGGCTTGAACGGTACATCGTGGCCCCCTCTCCTCCGCGGTGTCCCGCCTTCACTTCACCACCCATTCTACCAGCCTGGCAGCCATGTCCCATCCGGCAACCCCTTCCCGCGCCCCGCCCGATCCCTGATCAACGCCTGTCGACCAGGGGCACCAGGCCCGCGCGGATGGCGACCTTGGTCAGGGCAGCCTCGCTGCGCACCCCGAGCTTGTGCTTGATCCGACGCAGGTACTCGCTGATCGTCCTGAGCCGCAGACCGAGGCTGGTCGCGATGCCAGCGCGGTCGAGGCCACTGGCCAGGGCCACCAGCACCTGTTGCTCGCGCTCGGTCAGGGTCGCCAGCTCGGGCGGGGTGCCGTTGCGGTACAGCGCGGCCACCACCGCGGCGGCCACGGGCCCCAGGTAGTGCTGACCGGCGTGCACCGCGGCCACGGCGGTGACCAGGTCCACATCGTCCAGGGGTTCGATCAGGCAGCCGCGGGCCCCCGCCTGCAGGGTCTGGCTGATGGCCAGGGGGCTGGACTCGTCGCACAGCACCACACAGGGCATGAGCGCGCTGCAGGCCCCGAGCTGGCCCCGCAGCAGGGCGCGCGACACCAGCAGCACCTCGACCCCGCCCTCGGCGACCCGGGCGCGCAGGGCGACCAGGTCCGCCACCGGGCCCACGAGCTGGAGCCGGGCATCCTGGCGCAGCAGCTCCGCGATGGTGCTGCGACGCTGCTCGGACTCATGGGCCACCAGCACACGCATGGACACGCTCATCACCCCACCCCCCGATGAAGCACGACTCCAGGCTAGCCGCTGGGCCAGGGCGCGACCATCGGGGCATCCATGGGAAGGGGGGGGGAAAAGCCTGAGACAGAGCCGGGGGGGGGCGACCTGGGCTGTGCTCAGAGCTCGGTCAGCCCCATGCGCAGGGCGACCTTTGTCAGCTCGGCCACGCCGCTCACCTGCAGCTTGCGCATCAGGCTCTGGCGGTGGGTCTCCACGGTCTTGACGCTGATCGCGAGCTGATCCGCGATGACCTTGGTGCTGTGGCCCTCGGCGATGAGCTGCAGCACCTCGCGCTCGCGCCCGGTCAGCTCGACCTCGGGGCTCAGGCCCTGGCCCACGCGCTCCATCAGGTCCTGGATCACCGCGTCGGAGATGCCGGGGCTGAGGTAGGTCTTGCCCGCGGCGATGGTGCGCAGGGCGCGCACCAGCTCGTCGCTGGCGCAGTCCTTGAGCAGGTAGCCGTGGGCGCCGGCGCGCAGCATCTCGACGATGAAGCGGCGCTCGGTGTGCATGCTCAGGGCCAGCACGCGCACCCCGGGCAGCTCGGTGTGGATCTGGCGGCAGGCCTCGATGCCGTTGAGCAGGGGCATGGACGCGTCCATGACCACCACATCGGGCCGCAGCTCGCGGGCCCTGGCCACGGCGGCGCGGCCGTCGGCCACCTCGTCAACGACGATCAGGTCGTCCTGCACCACCAGCAGGGCACGCAGACCCTCGCGCACGATCTGGTGATCGTCGGCCAGTAGCACCCGTATCGGCATCGTCCCCACCCCCGTGCGTTCGCCCGCCAAGTCTTATACCGGAACTCAGCAAAAAGCGAATCGCTCGACCATGAGGCAGGTTAGCACACCTGACCGGAGGCGTGGCACAACCTGACCGAGGGTTGAATCACCCTGTGCGAGGAGGTGTTTGGGTCGCCAGCGCGGCGCGCACCGCGACCCGGCAGCCGGCGCCCGGGGCGCTGCGCAGCTTCAACGAGATCGCCAGCTCGTCCAGGCGCTGGGCCAGGCTGAACAGGCCGAAGCCCGGGTTCGCGCCAGCGTGCTGCACCTGCCCGAGGTCAAAGCCGACACCGTCGTCCTCGACCTCGAGCACCAGTTCGCCGGCCTCCCGACGCAAGCCCAGCGTGATGTGGCTGGCGTGGGCGTGCTTGACCGCGTTGTGCAGCAGCTCGCGGGCGGCCACGAACAGGGTGATCGAGAGTTCCTCGGGCAGCGTGAGCGCGCCCACCTCGTCGTGCAGGCGCAGCTCGCACCCCGTGTCCTGCTGCTGCTCGACCAGCCACTGCAGGGCCGCGGCCAGGCCGAGCTGGTGCAGCACGGGCGGGCTCAGGTCCGTGGTCAGGTGGCGGGTCTGGGCGATGCTCTGCTCGACCAGGGGCAGCAACCGCTCGACGTGGGCAACGCAGGCGGCGTGCGATGGCTGGCCCTGGTGCTGCTTGAGCGCGATCTTCAGCGCGGCCAGGTTCTGCCCCACCTGGTCGTGCAGCAGGCTGGTGATGCGCCGGCGCTCGCGCTCCTCGACCAGCACCATCTGCGAGGCCAGGCGGCGCAGGTGGCGGCGCTCCCTGAGCAGGGCCTGCTCGGCAAGCTTGCGCTCGGTGATGTCCTGCACGATGCCACGCATGCGCACAGGGCGACCGGCGCTGTCGCGCTCGACGTCGCCCTCGCTGTGCACCCAGCGAATGGCCTGGTCCGGTCGAAGGACCCTGTAGTCGATGTCATAGCGCTCATCGCCCGCCAGGGCCCGCTGCACCGCCTGGCCAGCGCGCGCACGGTCTTCGGGATGGGTGCACTCGAGCACGCTTTGCAGGCTCAAACCCTGATCCTGAGGTGGCAGCCCGAGCATCGTGAAGACTTCGGCCGACCAGCTGACCTCGTTGCTGACCAGATCCCTGTCCCAGTAGCCCAGGCAAGCGATGCGCGTCGCCTCGTTCAGCGTGCGCAGGTTGTCGGCCAGCGCCAGCTCGAGCTGCTTGCGCTCACGGATGTCGCGGCTCACCCCCAGCACGGCCTCGGGCTGGCCCCGGGCATCGCGCAGCAGGGTGGCACTGACCTCTGTCCACACGGTCGAGCCGTCCTTGCAGGGCTGCTCGACCTCGATCAGGGTGGGCACCTCCTCGCCCTCCAGGGTCCGCTGCATGAGCGTGGTGGTGCGCAACAGCGACTCCGGGGTCAGCACCTGCTGCAGGCTCTGCTGCAGCACCTCGTCGGCGGTGTAGCCGCGCAGCTGCAGCACCGAGGGGCTGACGTAGCGAAAGCGACCGTCCAGGCCCAGCAGCCACACCACGTCGCTCATGTTCTCGGCCAGCAGGCGGTAGCGCTGCTCGCTGTCGTGCAGGGCCTGCTCGGCCTGCATGCGCGCGGTGATGTCGTCGAACAGCACCACGAGCTCGCCCGAGGGCAGGCGGTACACCTGGTTGTCGACCCAGAGCTGCAGCCTGGGGTCCTGGTAGGCGCCAGCGGGCAGGCCGCGCGCCTGGCCGTCCCTGGCCACCGCGCGCAGCAGCTCGAGCAGGCCCAGCTCGGCCACGCCCGGGAACACCTCGGTGATGCGGCGCCCCAGCACGCCCGCGCGGGGCACCTGGCAGATGCGTTCCGCCGCGGCGTTGAAGTCCACGAACTCGAAGTCCTGGCCGCCGTCGACCGGCCTGTACAGGGCCACGCCCGTACTCATGTGCTCGAACAGCTGGCGAAAGCGCTGCTCGGCCAGCTCGCGCTCGCTCAGGTCATTGACCAGGGCGATCACGCCGCTGATCTGGCCGCTGGCGTCGCGACGCGGGCTCAGGGTCAGCAGCACGCCGCCGCGCCGGCCGCTGGCGGGCAGGTCAAAGGGCAGCTGGTACTGCAGCACCTGGCCCTGCTCCAGCACCTGATGCAGCAGGCCCTGCATGCCGGACCTCAGCAGCTCGGGAAAGGCATCCAGGGCATGATGGCCAAGCACCCGCTCGGCGGCCACGCCGGTCAGCCTGACCAGGAAGTCGTTGAACAGCTCGCAGCGCAGCTCGCGATCGCAGGCCGCCACGCCCACGCCCGCGTTGGCGATCACGGTGCGCAGCAGGTCCTCGCTCTCGGCCAGGTTCTGCGCATCGAGCTTGCGCCGGGAGATGTCGCTGAAGGTCAGCCGGCACAGCGGGGCGCCGGCCTCGTCGTGGCCCAGGGTGCCCTGCAGGCGCGCCCACAGGGCAGGCGCACCCTGGCGCAGCAGGCG
>JBDRCO010000022.1:0-97630 GCA_043821645.1 Pseudomonadota bacterium
ATCGTTACGCCATTCGTGCAGGTCGGAACTTACCCGACAAGGAATTTCGCTACCTTAGGACCGTTATAGTTACGGCCGCCGTTTACTGGGGCTTCGGTTCCCTGCTTCGCCTTGCGGCTAACAAGTCCCCTTAACCTTCCAGCACCGGGCAGGCGTCACACCCTATACGTCGTCTTACGACTTAGCAGAGTGCTATGTTTTTGGTAAACAGTCTCGGCCACCTGGTCACTGCGACCCCTGAACGCTTTGGAGAGCAAGTCTCCTCACCTTCAGAGGCACACCTTCTTCCGAAGTTACGGTGTCAATTTGCAGAGTTCCTTAACCAGCGTTCTCTCAAGCGCCTGAGGATTCTCTCCTCACCCACCTGTGTCGGTTTCCGGTACGGACAACCCGACCACTTCGCCCGCGGCTTTTCTTGGAAGCATGGGATCACCGACTGGCCCATTGTCCGAAGACGCTGAGCTGTCCTTCCCCTCGGAGTTAAGGCACCGCCTTTTTATCGTACGGCGCCCTCCTACAGGTCGGATGCAGCACTTCCGATCGCTGCTACGGCTACCCTTCTCCGTCCCCGCTGACGTGCAATCGTGAACGAGTTGGTGCAGGATTATTAACCTGACTTTCCATCGTCTACGCCTTTCGGCCTCGGCTTAGGGTCCGACTAACCCTGGGTGGATTAACCTGCCCCAGGAAACCTTGGGTTTACGGCGAGAAAGTTTCTCACTTTCTTTATCGCTACTCATGGCAGCATTCGCTCTTCCTGAACCTCCAGCCGTCCTTTCGGTCGACCTTCGCTGGCGCAGGAATACTCCCCTACCGCTCACGCGTATCCGAAGATATTCATGAACCCGCAGCTTCGGTGCATGGCTTTAGCCCCGTTTTATTTTCGGCGCAGGCCCGCTTGACCAGTGAGCTATTACGCTTTCTTTAAAGGATGGCTGCTTCTAAGCCAACCTCCTGGTTGTCTAAGCGTTCCCACATCCTTTTCCACTTAGCCATGACTTAGGGACCTTAGCTGGCGATCTGGGCTCTTTCCCTCTCGTCCTGGGACCTTATCACCCCAAGACTGCGTCCCGGGATAGCAGTTCGTGGCATTCGGAGTTTGGTTGGGTTTAGTAATCTGGTAAGACCCCTAGCCCATCCAGTGCTCTACCTCCACGACTGAATTAACCCGAGCCGATACCTAAATATCTTTCGGGGAGAACCAGCTATCACGGAATTTGATTAGCCTTTCACCCCTAACCACAGCTCATCTCCGAATTTTTCAACATTCGTGAGTTCGGGCCTCCACGTGGTCTTACCCACGCTTCACCCTGGCCATGGCTAGATCATCCCGTTTCGGGTCTACCCCACGCGACTTGACGCCCTATTCAGGCTCGCTTTCGCTACGGCTACACCTCTTTCGGCTTAACCTTGCCACGTAGGATAACTCGCTGCCTCATTATGCAAAAGGCACGCAGTTAGGCATTGCGTCCGAAGACGCCATAGCCCTTCCACAGCTTGTAGGCACACGGTTTCAGGTACTCTTTCACTCCCCTCACCGGGGTACTTTTCACCTTTCCCTCACGGTACTTGTGCACTATCGGTCACCAGGTAGTATTTAGGCTTGGATGATGGTCCACCCAGATTCCCACCGGGTTTCTCGAGCCCTGTGGTACTCAGGTACGACCTGCGCCATTTTCGATTTCGGCTACGGGGCTGTCACCCTCTACGGCCGTCCTTTCCAGAACGGTTCGCCTATCTAATCATGGATCACGTGTGGTCGCCCTACAACCCCACTCCACCGAGGTGGAGTGGTTTGGCCTATTCCCCGTTCGCTCGCCGCTACTTGGATAATCTCTTTTGATTTCTCTTCCTCCAGGTACTAAGATGTTTCAATTCCCTGGGTTAGCTTCCAGCACCTATGTATTCAGTGCAGGATGACTGCGCATGACCGCAGCCGGGTTTCCCCATTCGGAGATCTTCGGATCGATGCCTGCTGAGCGGCTCCCCGAAGCATATCGCAGCTTAGCCACGTCCTTCATCGCCTCCTGGTGCCAAGGCATCCGCCGTGTGCCCTTAGTAACTTGACCTTCACTTTTTGTTGCAAAGGTCAAGGTCAGAACCTTGAGAACTCGCCTTTTGGCACTTGCTGTTCCTGTTCCCGAGGGAACATGGAACTCACGTGCATCTTCGTATCCAGTTGTCAAAGAGCTGTGCGCAATACAAATGTAAAACGCACAAAATACTGTGGTGGAGCTGAACGGGATCGAACCGTCGACCTCAGGCTTGCAAAGCCCGCGCTCTCCCAGCTGAGCTACAGCCCCAAAGCCGACATACCGACATGGTGGGCCTAGGTAGAGTTGAACTACCGACCTCACGCTTATCAGGCGTGCGCTCTAACCAACTGAGCTATAGGCCCAAGTTAAAGGCCTAGGGGTAGCCCACCGACCCGTCGCATCACGCAAGCAGGTCACGCCCTGCTTCACCACTCTTTGCGTTGTCAAAGAGCCGTGGCTCCTTGAAAACCGAACAGTGAATTCGAGAAACACGGCTCCGAAGGCCGCGACCCATCTTGTATCGGATAGAGTTGACCTGGAATGTCCTGCGCGTCTCCGCCATGCGTTGATTTGCAGGAAACGATTCCTAGAAAGGAGGTGATCCAGCCGCAGGTTCCCCTACGGCTACCTTGTTACGACTTCACCCCAGTCACCGGCCACTCCTTGGGGACCTGCCTCCCTTGCGGGTTAGCTTAGCCACTTCTGGAGCAACCGACTCCCATGGTGTGACGGGCGGTGTGTACAAGGCCCGGGAACGTATTCACCGCGACCTGCTGATTCGCGATTACTAGCGATTCCGACTTCATGCAGTCGAGTTGCAGACTGCAATCCGAACTGAGACCGGTTTTTTGGGATTGGCTTGCTCTCGCGAGCTTGCAGCCCTTTGTACCGGCCATTGTAGTACGTGTGTAGCCCCGGGCATAAAGGCCATGAGGACTTGACGTCATCCCCACCTTCCTCCGGCTTGACACCGGCAGTCTCTCTAGAGTGCCCGGCCGAACCGCTGGCAACTAAAGACAAGGGTTGCGCTCGTTGCGGGACTTAACCCAACATCTCACGACACGAGCTGACGACAGCCATGCAGCACCTCCACAGCGACCCCGAAGGGAGATCTCATCTCTGAGACTGTCCACTGCAGTTCAAACCCGGGTAAGGTTTTGCGCGTTGCGTCGAATTAAACCACATACTCCACCGCTTGTGCGGGCCCCCGTCAATTCCTTTGAGTTTTAACCTTGCGGCCGTACTCCCCAGGCGGGGTACTTAATGCGTTAGCGTCGCCACCGCAGGGGTCAATACCCGCGACAGCTAGTACCCATCGTTTACAGCGTGGACTACCAGGGTATCTAATCCTGTTTGCTACCCACGCTTTCGCGTCTCAGCGTCAGTACTCGTCCAGGTGGCCGCCTTCGCCACGGGTGTTCCTCCCGATCTCTACGAATTTCACCTCTACACCGGGAATTCCGCCACCCTCTCCGGTACTCAAGTCTGCCAGTTTCTGATGCACTTCCGCAGTTAAGCCACGGGCTTTCACATCAGACATAACAGACCGCCTACACGCGCTTTACGCCCAATAATTCCGAACAACGCTTGCACCCTCTGTATTACCGCGGCTGCTGGCACAGAGTTAGCCGGTGCTTCCTTTAGAGGTACCGTCAGTTCCGGGCATTACCCCGTTAGTTTCGTTCCTCTCGACAGAGCTTTACAACCCGAAGGCCTTCATCACTCACGCGGCGTGGCTGGGTCAGGCTTGCGCCCATTGCCCAAAATTCCCCACTGCTGCCTCCCGTAGGAGTCTGGACCGTGTCTCAGTTCCAGTGTGGCTGATCATCCTCTCAGACCAGCTACCCGTCGTTGCCTTGGTAGGCCGTTACCCTACCAACTAGCTGATGGGACGCGGGCTCATCCTTCAGTGACAATCCGAAGACCGCCTTTCCTCACAAGGCCCAGGGACCTCGTGAACGTACCCGGTATTAGCCCTCCTTTCGGAAGGTTATCCCAGGCTGAAGGGTAGATTACCCACGTGTTACTCACCCGTGCGCCGCTCTACTAGCTCCCCGAAGGGAACGTTCGCGCTCGACTTGCATGTGTTAGGCCCGCCGCCAGCGTTCGTTCTGAGCCAGGATCAAACTCTCCACTTAAACTCAGAACCTCCGACCTCGTTCCGGCTAAGGAAACGAAGCCGACTGTTCATAGGCAAGGTTAGTCAGTCCACCGAAGTACCTTACCGTCGCTCGCGCCTCTCGGCGTGAACGGCTTCCGATGGACTCGGAGACCCTATCCGATTGGACGCTTCTGAAAGACTTGCGTCTGTCATCAGCGCTCTCGAATTCACTATTCAGTTTTCAAAGAACCAACGCGATCCACCATCGTGGAGGGCCGCGTATTTACTCACCGGAATCGAAGGCGTCAACAAAAAAAGTTAACAACCTGTCGCCTACCCGGCGCCCCCGCCCCTTCCTCCGCCTCGTCGAGAACCCCCTCCCGAAGCGATGGAGCGGCGGATACTACTCGCGCCGGCTACGAAGTCAACGAATTTTTTGGAAGGTGTATTTATTTGATAAAGTATTGATATAGTTGACAATATTGCACCGTCACCTGTCCATGACGGGGGTTCAAAAGCACTCTCTTTGAAAGGATCCACCCCTGATCCGGCCTTTTTGGGCCCCACAAGGGCAGATCGGACGGGCAAAAAGTGATCTCCAGGTGATCTGCGGCTGATCTCGCGCCTCGAGGCCCCCGGGGCGGCGGTTTGCGTGGCAAAGATCGCGGCCGCCCGAGCCTCGGTGACGACGGAAATTCAAGCAGACGGGAGGGCGAGCCGCGCGGCCACCACCAGCGCCCGAAGCGCGTCGACGGTGCGATCGAGATCGTCGTTGACGACGACGTGATCGAAACCTTGGAGGGCGCGCACGCGCTCGCTGCGGGCGTTGCGCAGGCGCTTCTGGATCGCCATCTCGTCGTCGGTACCGCGGCCACGCAGGCGCTGCTCGAGCACTTCCCACGACGGCGCGTCGATCCAGATCAGCTGGCCGTGGGGAAACAGGACCTTGAGCTGCTCGGCGCCCTGCACGTCGATGTCGAACAGCAGGTCGACGCCCGCGTCGAGGCGGCGTCGCGTCTCGTCGAGGCCAGAGCCGTAGTAGTTGTCGTGCACGCGCGCCCATTCGATGAGCAAGCCTTGGGCGATCATCTGCTCGAAGCGGGGCACGTCGACGAAGTGGTACTCGACGCCGTCGCGCTCGTCGCCCCGGGGGGAACGCGTGGTGTAAGAGATGGAAAGGGCCAGGTTGTCGACGCTGGCGAGCAGGCGATGGGTCAGGGTGGTCTTGCCCGCACCGGAGCCGGCGGCGAGCACGAAGGGGATTCCGGTTCGGCTCATGCCGCGCCCTCGTCCGCCTCGTCGTCGTCGTCGTCGTCACCCGCAGCAGCTGCTCCCCCCACCGCGTCGGGCCGCGCCAGAAAGCGCTGGGCCACGGTCTCGGGTTGCACGGCACTGAGCACCACGCCGTCATTGTCGAGGACCAGCAGCGAGCGCGTGCGCCGGCCCTGGGTGGCGTCGACGAGCTTGCCGCGCTCGCGCGCTTCCTCGCGCAGACGCTTCATCGGTGCCGAGGCCGCGGACAGGATGGCGACGACGCGGTGTCCGGCCACGTAGTTGCCATAACCCACGTTGACCAGCCCGGGGATGGAGTGGGACTTCACGCGCTACTCCAGGTTCTGGATCTGCTCACGCACCCTTTCGAGTTCGGTCTTCAGCTCGACGACCAGCGTGGTGACGCCGAGATCGCTGACCTTGGAGCCGAGCGTGTTGATCTCGCGCAGGAGTTCCTGGCACAGGAAATCCGCCTTGCGGCCAACCTGTCCGTCTCCGGCGAGCAAGGCCGCCATGGCGTCGAGGTGGGCCCGTAAGCGCACCAGCTCCTCGGTGGCATCGCTGCGCTCGGCGAGCAAGGCCACCTCGGTGAGGAGCCTGGTCTCGTCCAGGGTCGCCCCGTGGCCCGCCGCGACCAGCAACTCGCGCACCCGGGTGTCCAGTCGCGTGCGCACGTTCTGCACGATCTCGGGGAGCTGGGCGGTGACCCGCTCGGACAGGCTCCGCAGCGTGTCGAGGCGGCTCTGCAGGTCTTCGACCAGGCGAGCGCCCTCGGCCTGGCGGGCCGAATTCAGCTCGGTGAGCGCCCCGGCCAGGGCCTGTTGCAGGGCTCCCCAGGTGGTGTCGTCGTCGCTGGCCGGCTCGTCTCCCACCAGCACGTCGCGCAAGCCGGCCAGGGGCATGACGTCGATGGCGCCGGGCAGGTGCAGGGTGTCGCAGATCTGGCGCAGCGCACCGAGGTACTGCTTGGCCAGATCGAGGTCCGCGCGCACCCGGGTCAGGGCGCGCGAACTGCTATCGACCCGCACGAAGGCATCGATCCGGCCACGGCGCAGCGCCTGCTGAAGCTGTGACGTCACCCTGGCCTCGTGGGCCAGCAGGGGCGGCGGCAGGTGTACCCGCAGCTCGAGATAGCGGTGGTTGACGGCCCGCAGCTCGACGGCGAGCACGATGCCCTCGCTGCTGCCGGTCCCGAGGCCGTAGCCCGTCATGCTGTGCGCCATGCGCCCTGTTTAGCAGACCCGCGCCAGCCGTGGAAGCACCGTGCCCCCGACCGCGCGCCCCTTCACGGCATCGAGGCCAGGTGGGATCAGGGAGGACCGCTCAGTCGGCGCGCGGCATGGCCCGCAACACCACGTCGTCCGCGAGGTCATGCATGCAGCGGTGGTGCTTCTCGGGACACTGGGCCTGGCCGTGCTCGGAACACGGCCGGCAGGGGAGGTCGACGGTGCAGACTTGAACCTTGTCGTCGAAGTCGTGGCGGGCAGGATCCGTGGGGCCAAACAGGGCCACGCAGCGCGCCCCCACGGCGCGACCGAGGTGCAGCAGGCCCGTGTCCCCCGCCACCACCACGCCGGCCCGGCGCATGATCTCCGCGGCCTGGTCGAGGGTGGTCGCCATGCCATCGAGGATGCGCTCGCCAGCTCGGCTGCGCTCCCGGATCGCCTGGAGCAGGGGTCGCTCGTGCTCGGCACCGATGACGATGGGGACCTGTCCGCGGTCGAGCAAGGCATCGGCCAGGCGCGCCCAGTGCTGCGTGGGCCAGCGCTTGGTGGCCCACACCGAACCCGGGGCCAGGGCCACCAGGGAGCCGGAGGTCAGGCCACGGTCGGCCAGCAGATCGGTGACGTGGGTCTTGGCGTCGACGCTGGTGCGAAAGCGCGGCTGAGTGACGACGGGGGCTATCCCCAGGGGCTCGAGCAAGCGCAGCAGCTGGCCGGTGAAGGTGGCGCCGCGCTCGTAGGGAACGCGATGGGTGAAGGCCAGCCGCGCCAGGGGTCCGGACAGCGGCACGCCGATGCGATCGCCCGCGAAGCCGACGCGCATGAAGAGCTTGGATCGCCAGCTGAACATGGCGCTGCGCACCGAGCGATGCGGCACCAGCAAGGCCTGGCACTTGAGCGCCTGCAGGCGCGCGAGGACCCTGTCCATGCCACCCAGGCCCTGGTGGGTGTGGGCCTTGTCATACTCGAGTGCGCCGCTGTAGCCCAGGCCGCGCGCGAGCTGGGCGGGCCCCGGGCGGGCCACCAGCAGCACGTGCGCCTCGGGCCAGGCACGACGGATGGAGTAGGCAAGCACCGACGTGAACACGATGTCTCCGACGTAGGAGGTATCGAGCACGGCGATGCGCGAGCCCTCCCCACCCAGTCGGTTGCGCAGGGATTGTTCCTCGGCCAGGGCGCCGGTGGCGACGAGACTGCCTTGCGGTGTCGAGGTCGGGGCCTCGTCCTCGGGCTCGGCTGGATCGCGGTCGGGATCGGTGCTCATGGCAAGGGTAGGTGCGGGAGCGCCGGCTCACCCGACGGGGGTGGCCTCGTCGATGAGCATGACGGGGATGTCGTCCTCGATGCGATAGCTGAGCTTGCACGCATCGCACACCAGAGCGCTCTGGTCCTCGACGAGATGAACCTCTCCCTTGCACTTGGGGCAGGCCAGGATCTGCAACAGTTCGTCTCGGATCGGCATGCGGTCACCTCACTCCATCCGGTTCGCGACCTGCCGTGTGTTTACCTCAGCAAGCGGTAGTTGCGGTACTCGAAAAAACGATGACCGGTGGCCACCTCGGCGAGATCGAGCAGGTCCTCGCGCAGGTGGCGCCAGCGCAGGCTCCGCGGCCGCGGGGAAAAAGGCCAGTCGCGGGCCGCGATCCAGTCATGCATGACCCGGGGGTGCGATCCCTCGAAGCGCCGGACCTTCTCGTCCGCCTCGTAGACGTAGGCCTCGTCGCTGGCCCGTGGCACCAGCAGGCTCTGGACCTCGTCGTCGGTGCGGTACAAGCGCTCGAAGGCACGGGTCTTGGCCAGCATCTGCTCGGGCGGCCGCACCCACCCGTAGTGAAAGACCCGGGCACCAGCGTCGAGCACCTGCAGCTTGCGAGGAGCCGGTGGCCCCTGCTCGGGACCGCGGCGAAAGCCCTGGGCGTCCTTCCAGCTGCGCACCCCGCGCCCACCTTTAAAGGCCCGGATCTCGTGCCTGTACCACCGCCTGGATTGGCCAACACTATGAAAGGACCCGTAAAAGTGGACGTAACGGAACAGCAATCCGTCGATCTCGGGGCGTGCGTCGGCCCGTGCCATGGCAGCGCGCAGGTCCGGCACATCGTCCTCATGCAGCACCTCATCGGCCTGCAGGTAGATGCACCAGTCTGCGGCACAGCGCGCCAGGGCCAGGTCTGTTTGCTGGGCCAGCACCTGGCCACCCTGGCGCAGGCTGTCGTCCCACCGGCTCTCGAAGATCTGCAGCCGCCCGTCGTCGAGAGCGCGGACCCGGGCCAGGGTGTCGTCGTCGGACAGGCCGACGTTTACCACCACCCGCTCGCACAGGCCCAGCAGGGAGCACAGCGAGGCCTCGAAGGGATAGCCCAGGCGCACCCCGTTGCGCACGAAGGTGAAGCCCCACACACTCACCGGGACTCCAGGCGACCGAGGAACCCGTCCAGGGCGGTGAGCAAGATCTCGTGCGCCCGGTCCTCGTCGCTGACATCGACCACCGCGTGGGGAGCTGCCGTCTCGCCCCAGCGCGCCACGGGCATGTTCTTGAACAGCGCCAGGGTCGGCGCGCCCACGGCGATGGACAGGTGCATGGGTCCGCTGTTGTTGGTCACGGTGCACCCCGCAGCCTCGAGCAGGGCTGCCAGTTCGTGGACGCTGGTCGGGGGCGCCAGACGCGCGCGGCCCCGCGCCGACATGCAGATCGACGTGGCCAGCTCGCGCTCGCCGGGCCCCCACACCACCACCGGCTGCCGCCCGTGTTCCAGCAGGACCTGTGCCGCGCCGACGAAGAGCTCGATCGGAACCCGGCGCCAGTCGAGCCGCCCGCCAGGATTGAGCACGGCCCAGCGCCCGGGCTGTGCCGCCACGTCGTGGAGCAGCGCCGAGAGCTCGGGCCCCACCGCAGCCCGGGGAACAAAACTCATCGGCCTGTCAGCGCCATCGATGCCAAGCGCCATCAGCAGCTGCAGGCGCTGGCGCCGCTCGCTCGCCTCCTGAGCGATCGGTGTCACGGCCTGGCTGAAGCAGGCGCTCGCACCGGTGCCGCGCGCGAAACCCACGCGCCAGGGTGCGCGGGTCAGCAGGGTGGCGAGGGCGTGCGAGGTGGACAGCAGGGTGTAGTTGCTGCAGTCGATGGCCACGTCAATGCGCGCCCGCCCCAGGCGCCACAGCGACCGCCAGCTGCTCAGGGTGAAGGGAAAGCCGCGCAGTCCAAAGGGCAACACCTCGTCGACGTCGGGCTGACCCAGGAGCAGGCTCGCGAGCCCCGGGTGGGTCACCGCGACCAGGGTGGCCCGGGGCAGGGATTCCCGCAGCGCGCCGAACAGGGGGGTCTGCAGCAGCACCTCGCCCAACCGGCGATCGAAGCGCAGCAGCGCGATCCGCGCCCGCGCCAGGTCCACGTCGTGACGGCGGGGCCGCAGCAGCCAGGCGGCGAGCCGGAACAGCGCGTGCTGCAGTCGTCCTCCTCGGCCCGTCCACTGCGACATGGCGCGCATGCTAGACCGGCCGGGGAACCACCACAATGCGGTGCTGGAGCGCGGACAGGAGCTTGACCGAGCGCGACGGCGGACTACACTTCGCCCACCGCAGGAGGTCTCCGATGTTCACGCTTCGCCACCTGTCGATCGTGTCCCTGCTGGCCCTGAGCGCCTGCGCCCAGGGCGAAGGATCCGTGCTCGAGCAGTACGCAGTGGAACTTCGCGAGAAGATCAACACCTGCCGCGAACTCGACCCGCAGGTCTCCAGCGAGGTCATCTTCGTCACGCACCATGGCACACAGGGCGTGTTGCACCTGGGCGGCGAGCTGGCGTTTCCGGTGCGTTTTGGCGACAACAGCATCGAGGGCACGTTTACCGAGACCGACCACGCCACGGTGGCCGGACGCCACGTCGTGTGCAAGCGCGTGACCACGATCGAGCTGGTGGTCGAGAACGGGGTGGTCCACGGCACCTACGAGCGCCAGCGACGCCAGGAATGCCTGATGGATGCCAAGCCCTGCCAGACCACCTGGACCGTCACCGGCAAGACCCGCGAGGGGAGCTGAGCTCGCGGCTCAGTCCTGCCTGGGTTTGCAGCCGCAGAAGTTGTTCACGTCCTGGGCGTCGCAGCCTATGGAGGTGTAGTCGTCGCCCTGGGTCTGGCGGCAGTGTTCCTCGCAGGGCACGGCGTCATGGACCTGACCATCGTTGCACACACCGGCAGTGGCCTCGTCGAAGCAGATCACGTCGCCCGGCGTGCACACCGCCACGTCGCCGATGGCGATGTCGTACTCGCACTGGCACGGGTCCTGGGCGTTGACATCGCAGCCCAGAGAGATCTGGCCCTGGGCCGCACAGGTGTCATCACAGTCCTGGCGCTGGTAGTCGTAGTCGGCACAGGTGGCCAGGACGTTGCCGCTCTCGCACGCGATGTCGCCAGGCATGCACACGGCCATCACGCCCATCTCGAGGTCGTACTGGCACTGGCAGGGGTCGGCCGCGTCGTCGCTGCAGCCCAGCGAGTACGCCGCGGGATCACCGTATTGCGCGTCGCAGTAGGTCTCGCAGTCGACGCTGTTCATGCTGTAGTCGTCGCCGCACTCGACCAGGGTGGTGTCGTCGGCGCAGTACACGTCGCCCGGGAAACAGGCGGGCATGCCACCGTCGATCATGTCCTCCTGACACTGGCAGGGGTCGGCCGCATCGATGTCGCAACCCAGGGAGTAGCCCCACTCGCCCGAGGCGGAGAACCGGTCCTCGCAGATCTCGGCGCAGCTCTGCCGCGTGTACAGATAGTCGTCGCCGCAGGTGGCCAAGGTGTCGGCATCGTCGCAGTGCAGGTCGCCCGGTGAGCACTCGACCATCTCGCCCATGATGATGTCGCCGCCGTCGTCGCCGGTGCCACCATCGCCGCCGCCGCCACCGTCCGCGCTGGTGACGACGTCAAAGCGATCCTGGAGCTTGCCCCGGAGGTCCCCCAGGCAGGCCACCAGACCCAGGCTGATGGCAGCGATGAGCAGGGCGGTGAAGGCGAGGCGCACCGGACCCGGCTTGCGCACACCCTCGTCACCCTCGTCGTGCCTGGGCGGCCGCACCCCTGGATAGCGTGCACCGCTGTATCGGGCCACGGGGCGAATCTCGAAGGCATTCTTGTTCATGTCCAACCTCTCAATCGAAGTCATAGGCAAAGCGCTCGGCCTGCTCGCGATAGTGCTTCTTGAGAAAACGGGCGTTGCGCTCGTCCCACAGCACATTGCCCAGCTCGTCGGCGATGGGGATGAGCATGCGCTCGTGGGCACACAGCACCGGCGGCACCCGGGTGACCTGCCCGGTCATCTGCCAGTTGAGGCAACCACAGTAGTTGGAGCAGCGGCCGAGCAGCGCGCAATCCTGGCACTCCCCGCGCTCGCGCTTGTTCTCAGCAATGAGTTCCTGGCGCCGCGGCGTCAGACCGGTGTCGACGTGGCCGATGCAGTAGTCCTGGGCGTCGGGGCGGTCGGACACGAGCTGCACGCAGGGGAACACCCGGCCGTCGGGGGCGATGGAGATCTTCTTGGCCCCGAAGTCACACAGCACACCGAGCTCGATGGGCGAGCGAGCATGGCTCTTGAGCTTGTCGTCGAACAGGGACAGGTGGAAGTGGTCCCCGGCGCGAACGCGCTCCAGGTAGAAATCCGCCAGACGACGGTAGCTGTGCTCCAGTTCCTCGAACAGCTCCGGGGTCCAGCCGGGGTGGGTGTAGTCGAGCTGGTGCACCACGAAGCGCAAGCCACGGCTCCACATGTAGCGGATCGAGGACTCGAGGCGAGGCACCGTCGGCGGCGTGATCACACTGGTGACGACGGTGTACGGGTTGTGCGCCAGGATGCTGTCGAGCTTGCTGTCGAGCAACTCCCAGGAACCCGAGCCGTCGGGCAGCACGCGCTGGGCATCGTTCGCCTCGCGATCGCCGTCCAGGGAGATGGCGTAAAGGATGTTGTGATCGCGACAGAAGGCCAGCTTGTCGTCAGTGAACAGGGTGCCGTTGGTGCTCAGCCTGAAGTGCATGGCGGTGCCCCGGGGCCGCGCCTGCTGTTCGGCATACAGGGTCAGCTCGCGGATGGCGTCGAAGCACAGCAGCGGCTCGCCGCCGAAGTAGGCCACGCAGGCCGAACCATGGGCCATGCCGAGCACCAGATCGATGGCCTTGCGCGCGGTGTCGAGCGACATCGACTCCTTGATCTTGCTCGGCGCGTAGCAGTAACGGCAGCGCAGGTTGCAGCTCTTGGTCAGGTGCAGCACGGCCTTCATGTCTTGGACCCGTCTCCTGTTCTGGCTGGACGCAGGGTGATGAACAGCAAGCCCCGTGCCGGTGCGTCCCGGGTAGATTCCTCAGTCATTTCGGGTTCAAGACGAAGGATGGCGGCTGCTGGTCGACAAAAAACTGAGGAGCACGCGACATTCTTGAGAAGGGCTGCCAGGGAGTCAGCGCTGCATCTGGGCAAGCTGTTGCAGGGTGATGCCACCCTTGAACTCGCCCATCTTGCCGACACTGTCGTCGCCCTCGAGGGTCTCCACCTTGCGCACCCCGGGATAGAGCCGCTCCGCCTGTTCGGCGCCGAGGGCCTGGATTAGTTCATCGAAGATCTTCTTCAGGGTCTCATCCCAGTCCTTGGTGGCCAGCTCGCGCGCCTTGCGCGCCTCGAACAGCACAGCGCGCGCCTCGCTCATCTTTTGAGTGGTCTCCTTGAAACCCTGAACGCGGCGCTTGAGCGCCTTGGCGATCTTCTGCTTGAGCTCGTCGTACTTGGGAGGCAGGAACTTGGTGATGCGCTGCGCCAGTTCGAGGCCTCGCTTCTCGAGCTCCCCCAGGGGCACCTCGGTGAAGTAGTTGGGCTTGTTCTGCAAGATGGAGCGCTTGACCGGGTGCAGGCCGCTGGTGTCGTCGACGGTCTTGATGAACTCGGCAACCTTGTTCTCGTAGGCTTCCACCCAGTGATCGCGCATGGCCACGGCCTCCTGCACCGCTCCGGCCGCCGTGTCCAGGGCGTGACAGGCCTGCTGCAGGGCATCGGTGATCGTGGCCACGCGCGTGGCCTGGGCCTCGAGCTTGCGCATGCGCAGGCGCCCCACCACGTAGTAGCCGTAGCGAAGTTTCTGATCATACTTGGCGGCGATCGGTGGCAGTTCCATGGCTCCCTCGGTTGTGTTCATTCTACCCTCTCGTCGCCGGCGTGGCGATGCCTGCGGCGATGGCTTTTGACAGCCGGTCAGGCCACGCGCACAATGCCCGTCCCCTCGTCGGGGAAGGAGGATGTCATGACGCGTGGTGCCGTCTTCGCCCTGGGGCTGGTGCTGGGTGGATCGCTGCTGGCCGCGCCGGTGAACATGAAACCGGGCAAGTGGGAGACCACCATCGAGGTTGAGATGCCGGGGATGCCCATGAAGATGCCCCCGATCAAGGCCGTGAGCTGCGCCACCGAGAAAGATCTGGTGCCCTCGACAGCCCAGAAAGATCAGGACTGCAAGGTTCTCAAGCAGAAGATCACCAACAGCACCGTCGAGTGGACCGTGTCCTGCAAGGACCCCAAGGGCGGCGTGGCGACGGGCGAGGGCAAGGTGACCTACTCTGGCGACAGCTACCAGGGGCAGATGGTCATGACCATCGGCGGTGGCGCCCAGGGCACCATGAAGATGCTGTACAAGATGCAGGGCAAGCACCTGGGCGCCTGCGACAAGTAGGCTGGGGCCAACTCAGACGCCGTGGCGTCGCTGGTAGGTCTCGAGGTCCAGGCGGACTTGGCTCAGTTCCTGGCGCAAGAGATCGATCTGCAGATCGCGCTGCCTGAGCACATCCTCCATCTCGGCGAGCTGCTTCATCAGCCCCTTCACGTGCTGCATCAGGCGCTCCGTCTCATCGACGCGGCGGCGACTCGGTGCCTTGACCTCGACCTGGATCTCGACCGGATCCGGGATCAGGGATTCGACCGTGGCGACCGACCGGGGTATCGACGGAGTGTCGTGGACAGGCGTCAGAGCCGACAGGGGCAGGGCTTCGATCCGCAGCGAGGCGTCGTGCACCTGGTAATCGACCAGTCCGGCACTCGATGCGCGCTGAACTGGCGCTGACATGGACCGAGGGGGTGACGACGACAGGGGAGCAGCGACTGGCTGGACCTGCAGCACGGCGGGAGCGATCTGGATGGCTTCCACCGCCGGCAGCCCCAGGGCCGCGAGCAGATGGTCGAAGCGTTCACGCTCCGCTGCCGGGACCTTGTTGAAGCGAACCCCCGCCCCGGGCACCTGGTTTGCAGCCAGGGCGTCCTTGGGCGAGATCGTGCTGACCACCGTGCCGGTCATCTCGATGGCCTGCTTCAGGCCAGGCTGAACCAGTCGAACGCGCACCGTCGTGCCGAGCTCGGGTGGCCGGGGTGAGCGAAAGAACAGACCCCCCGCCGAGATGTTCTCGACGATGGCCGAGGACAGCTTCTCGTTGAGCCACACGTAGGCCGCGATGCCCTGCGCAGGGGCACGTGGGTAGCGCCTCTTGTCAGCCATGCATCCTCGCACCGCTGGACCACTGTCCGCGCGCGCAGTGTATCCGGTCCCGACCTGTCACCATAGTCCCTGGTCCTGCCCCGTCAGCGGAAGGTCTGGCGGTGCCTTCTCCGGCGCCTCGACCGGGGCGGGTGGCTGCGCTGGCGTGAAGCGGACCGCGCCACCGCTGCACGCCGTCTCCAGCTGCAGGAAGGAAAAGTTCTGCACCCCGAGCTTGTGGCCACGCGCGATGTCGGGTCGGGCCGCACCACAGTCGCCGCGCCGGACAGCCTGGCCCGCGCGCTCGTACAGCATCGACGACAGGTTGCTGGTGAGAAAACGCGACCAGCGATCCAGCGCCACACCGCGCTCGAGCACGGCGATGGCCTCGTCGAGGCGCCCGCTGTCATGCAGTCCGAGCGCCCACTTGTTGATCAGGACCGCGCGGTTGTGGATCAGGCTGCTGGCCTCGGGGTCCTTGAGGATGCCGCGCTGGTAGACGGCCAGGGCCTCCTCGTGACGCCCCGCCGTGGCGTGGGCCGAGGCGAGCTGATCGATGACGTAGCACCGGTTGTTGCGAAGCACCTTGCGCGACGAGGCCGGAGCGTCCTCCCAGCCGAGGTCGATCAGGCGCAGGGCGCGCTCCGGATCGCCGCGGTCCATGGCATCCAGGGCAAGGTTGTTGATGAGCGCGCTCTGGTGGGCACGCAGCTGCAGCGAGCGCTCCCGTTCGGCCAGCCGCCCGCCGCGCTTGAGCAGGGCGTTGGCCAGTGGAACCTCGCCCCGCGCCACTGCCTCGAGCGCCCGGTTGGAGAGGATCAGGGATACCAGGGTGATGTTGTCTATCTCCGCCGCAGGCATCTGCTCGGGCACCTCCTCGTCGCCAGCGAGCGAGGTATGACTGCGCGACAGCCCCCGCTCGAGCAGGAAATCCAGGTAGTTGCGCGATCGACGATCCGGTGCAAAGCCCTGCGGCGAGGTGGTCTCGATCTCGATGGGACCACGGCCGGTGAACTGCACGGCGTACACGTGCGAGGGGATGACCACGGCCTTGACGATGAGGTTCACCCGTTCGGCCAGGGTGTTGTACATGACCGTGGCGCTGACGCAGTTGAAGATGTGTTGATGGGCGACCTCGACCAGGGAGCTGGCCGTGGCCCGGTACTCGCCCAGCAGGCGCCGGTGCAGGGACGCCAGCAAGGCGCGCCCGCGCTGCTCGTCGTCGCGGATGCCGCGCACGTCGTCGACGATGGCGTCGAGGATGGGCATGAGCTGCATGCGATGGGCACGCAGGGCCTCGGGCTCCACCACCCCCGACGCGATCAGAGCCGCGGTGAGCATGTCGTGGTGCTCGAGGACGCGATCCTGGGCATCGTCGATGAGGGCCTGCTCGGTGGGCACGATGGGGTAGGCCAGCATGGGGTCGATGTCGGCCGGGTGCTGGGTGCTGGCGCAGCCCGGGTGCAGCAGCAGTCCCAGTAACATCAGCGCACCGGCAGGACGTCCGGTTCGCGCCTGCCTTGCTTGGTGGACCTGGCTCACCATCTCTACCGCCTCGTCGACACGCGAACTCGTTCGGGGGTGCGCCTGCTTTTCCGTCGCCACGATGCAGGTCGCTGCGTACAATGCTCCCCGTGTTCTACCACGAAAAGCCCCTGCGGTTTGAGTGTACTGGCTGCGGCGACTGCTGCATTGGCCGGCCCGGCGACTACGTGGCCCTGCGGCCGGGGGAAGCGGACAGGATCGCGGCCTTCCTGGGCCTGGAACTCGACGCTCTCAAGCAGCAGTTCCTGGTTCGCCTCACCGAACAGGTGCTGGGAGTGCGCCTGCGCGACGAGGGCCCGTGCGTTTTTCTCGACGACGCCAAGCGCTGTCGCATCTACCCGGCGCGGCCGCTGCAGTGCCGTACCTACCCGTTCTGGCGAGAGATCCTCATAAGCGAGGACGCCTGGAATGACGAGCAGAGCCGTTGCGAGGGCATCCACCGCGGGCCCGACCTGGCCGCCGAGGAGGTCGCTGCGACCCTCGCCCTGGATCTGGATTCACCCATGATCTAGGGGAGTTTCACCTTCTTGCGGGCCGCCTGGACCAGGCGCGTTCAGGGAATCGCGCAGCTCACCACGCCGTCGTCGAAGACCTGACCCATGATCACGCGGCCGCCGTGCACCCAGCCGGTGGAGGCTGCCGAGACCTTGTGACCGTCGTCCTCGAACAGCCGGCGCACGCTCGCGTCCTCGACGTCGATGCGGAAGATCTGAGAGGGGGCGCGCAGACCGGCATCCGTGGCGTGGCGGGCGAAGACCAGCATATCAGGATGTGCGGCCGCGATGAGGGTGCGGCTGTCCATCCACAGCAGGTTGTCGACGCCACTGCCCAGGTCGAAGTGGCGGCTCATCTCGCCCAGGGCACCGCTGCCCGGATCGCGGGGGTACTCGCGCACCCGGTTCTCGCGCACCGCGGCCAGGTAGAGATGCTCACCGGTGACGTCGATCTCCAGCCCGTTGGCATAGGCCACACCCTCGACCAGCACCGTCCATTGCCCCTGGCGATAGTGCACCAGATTGCCACAGGGAAGACCCAGGGCGCCCTCGACCAGCATCAGGCTTGCGGGCAGGCCACGGTCATTGGACACGTAAAGCTCGTCGTCACCGGCCACCACCAGGTCGTTGGGGCTGTGCATCAGCGTGTGCTGCAGGCGGCGCCGGAACACCAGAGCGTCGTCGAGGACGCCGAATTCCTCGATCAGGTGGGTGTCCCTGTTCACGTGATTGATCACGAACAGCCGCGTCTCGCCGGTGGCCGTGGTCCACACATCGATGCCGTGGGGATGAAAAGGTGTGGTGTCGCGGTTGCGAAGGATCAGTGGGCGCGCAGGACCCAGCCCCTCGTCGCCCAGCTCGACCGCCGCGATCTGCCCACCCGCCAGGGGTGCCCCGTCGTCACCACGGGTCCTTCGCTCCTGGCTCGACACCAGCAGCCGCGGGGGCGGGTGCGCCAGGTCCAGGGCAAAGTCCTCGGCCCCGGGCAAGCCCTGCACGCGTTGGCAGGCGCGCGGATGCGGCGCGGGTTGCCGGGCACAGGCCGCGAGCGAGACCAGCAGCGCCATCACGAGAGCGCGTGCGGCGCTCACGTCAGCACACTGTGGAGACGCAGGAAGCCCAGCATGGCCTCGGCGATGCGCTCGGGTTCCTCGAGCAGACCCGTGTGCCCGGCCTCGGGCAGGTGCAGGTGCTCGGCACCCGGGATGCGACGCGCCATCTCCTCGGACAGGTGCCCGGGTGTGAAGCTGTCCTTGCCTCCCGAGATGACCAGGGCGGGCACTGTGATCTGCTCGAGCAGGTCACCGGCCGAGTGCTCGGCCGCGGCCAGTCCCAGGGCACTCCAGCTCGGTCCGTCGATGCGGCGCATGTGATCGTAAAAGGGCTTCATGTCCTTGCGCTTGAGGCGCTTGCCAATGACGCCACCGAGCTGGTTGAGCTGAAAGGTCAGCGGCACGTGGTAGCTGAGCCCACCGATGCACAGGCCGACACCCGCCGCGCGCCCGCCGACGGCGCGCATCACGTGCTTGAGCTGCGGCCCGAGCTTCGGATGCAGCAGGTGATCGAAGGGCCGGCCGTAGGTGCCCAGGATGGGCACGAAACCCAGGATGCGCTGCGGAAGATGACGCCAGGCCTCGAAGATGATCTGGCAGCCCAGCGAAAAGGCCACCTGCACGGCGCGCTCGGCCTGCACGGCGTCCATGACGCGACGCAGGTCGTCGACACAGCCGGCGATGCTGACGTCGGAGAGGTCGCGCGCGGGTGCCGAGGCGCCATGACCGCGCAGATCCCAGAACACCAGTCGCGCGTGTGGGGCCAGCAAGGGGGCGATGCGTCGCCAGTAGAAGTCCGACGCCGTGTAGCCGCTGGTGAACACCAGGGTGGGGCCGCGGGGATTCCCCTCGACGCGGTAGGCGATGGCAGTGCCATCGCGCGCCATCACGAAGTCATGGGCCATGGGACCCCCGGCGCCGCTCGCAGCGTCGTCACATGTCGAAGTAAAGGCTCATCTCGTAGGGGTGCGGGCGGTTGCGCACCTCCTCGTAGTCGCGCCGCATCTTGGTCTCGCACCAGATGCGGATCATCTCGGAGGTGAACACGCCGCCGCGCAGCAGGAACTCGTGATCGTCCTGCAAGGCGTTGAGCGCCTCCTTGAGCGAGGTGGGCATGCGGCCGATGCGTTCGCGCTCGCTTGCGGGCAGGTCAAACAGGTTGCGGTCCACCGGGCCGTAACCCGCCTCCGCGGCGTCGATGTGGTTGAGGATGCCGTCGATGCCTGCCATCAGCTGCGCTGCCATGGCCAGGTAGGGATTGCAGGTGCCATCTGGCGGGCGGAACTCGATGCGTTGCTCGCGCTCCGTGCCCGCGTACTTGGGGATGCGCACCGCGGCCGAGCGGTTGGCCAGGCCGTAGCACAGGTTGACCGGGGCCTCGAACCCAGGAACCAGGCGCTTGTACGAGTTGGTGGCGGGGTTGGTGAGGGCGAGCAGGGCGCGGCCATGCTTGAGCACACCGCCGATGTAGCAGCGCGCCAGCGCGCTCAGGCTGGCGTAGGGACCGTCCTCGAAGAACAGGCTGCGCTCGCCGCGTACCAGCATCTGGTGAAAATGCATGCCGCTGCCTGCCTCGTTGTACAGGGGCTTGGGCATGTAGGTCACGGTCTTGCCCGCGGCGCGCGCCACCATGCGGGTGATGTACTTGATGAGCATGACCGCGTCGGCCGCGCGCTCCATGGGCAGCAGACGGATCTCGATCTCGCTCTGGCCAGGCCCGCCCACCTCGTGGTGGTGGTAGCGCACGGGGATGCCGGCGTTCTCGATCTGGCAGGCCATGGCCGTGCGCACGTTGTACAGCGCGTCGAGGGGCGGCATGGCGTGGTAGCCACCCTTGCGCGGGATCTTGCCACCCAGGTTGCGGCCCTCCTCGGCGCCGGTGTTCCAGTCCGCCTCCTCGCTGTCGATGCGGTAGGACGCGAGGTTGATGTCGTTGCGGTAGACGATCTTGTCGAAGATGTAGAACTCGAACTCGGGGCCCCACAGGCTCTGCTCGGCGATACCGTGCTCGGTGAGCAGCTTCTCGGCGCGGCGGCACACGGTGCGCGGGTCGTTGGCAAAGGGCTGCAGGGTGCCGGCCTCGTGCACGTTGCAGATCACGGCCACGGTACCGTGCTCGAAGAAGGGTTCATACAGCGCCGTGGTGACGTCGGGTATGATCACCATGTCGCCGGCGTGCACGCTCTTGAAGCCCAGGGACGAGCCATCAAAAGCGATGCCCTCGCTCATGATGCGCTCGTCCACACGCTCGGCCGGCACGGTGACGTGGTGCCACACCCCGAACAGGTCGACGAAGCGCAGGTCGACCATCTCGATCTTGCGCGGGTGCTGACCTTCGCGCACGAAGTGCATCAAGTCCTGGATCGTCTTCATCGGTGCTCCTCGGCCCCCGCAGCCACAGCGTCACCCCGCGTGTGCCCTGGCTCGACCTTGTAGATGAATTCACCCGGCCGTGCAACGCGCGGGCGCCAGGCTGTCGACGGAGGCGGGGCTGCGCGCCGGGTGAAACGGGGTCGGCGCTTGCGGGGTCAACGCGGAGTGGGATCGCCAGGCTCCGGCCGGCTCTGGAAGCGAAAAGGATAGTGAACCGTGACCTTGCCGCCGCCCTCGGGGGCCTTCAAGCGAAGTGCATACATGGTCTCGCGCACGCACTCGCCCAGGGAACCCGGCGCCACGCCGCCGTCGATGTCGAGGATGTCGCTGGAGCTGATCACGCCGCCCAGCTCGGGGTCGCCTTCGATGGTGAAGCGCACCTTGAGGGTCGTCGACAGGCCAGGCTGGGTCTCCAGGGCCTGCTCGTAGCACTCCTTGACCAGGGGGACGATCTCGCGCACCTGGGCCTGGATGTACTCCTTGCTCAGGCTTCCCGGTGCAGCCTCGCTCGCGGTGACGCCACCACCACCCGGCCCCTGTGGGACGGCTCCGTCCACACCTCGCACGATGGCGGCCGCGGCCAGGCGTCGTCCTATCTCGGCCAGCAACCGCGCGCGGGTCTCGGCGTCCATGCGCTGTGCTGTGGGCAGCGCCTGATCAGGCTGTTCTGTGGCGACCGGGGTGCCGACCCAGTGCGCGGCCCCGCCCTTCGTCGACGTCGGGTCCTGTCCCGGCGTGGCGACGGCGGGCCCAGCCTGGTCCCCGGCGACGTCCACCCGCGGCCACAGCAGGACCCCCAGCAGGACGAGCACGGCGAGGGCGATCACGACGACGAGGATGCGACGCATGGGGGGATGCTCTCAGCACCGGTTCCCGCGCGCAAGGGCGCCCGCTACAATGCGCGAACTTCTGGCGATGGTGGGTCATGACCCAGGACGCACAGCTTCCCCTGACCACGGCGCCTCGCTGCGCCATGTGCGGCGCTCCACTGCCCGGAAACGCAGGCAGCCAGGTCACCTGCGCCTTCTGCGGCTCGCTCAACCTGGTCGAGTCCGACGAGACCCGACTGATCCGACAATCGACGCAGCGCCTGATGGACGCCACCGAGCAGGCGCGCGAGATGTACCAGCAGATGCAGCCGCGCATGCAGGAACTCGAAGAGCTGCTCAAGCAGGCCTACCTGGATCGCGATCTCGAGCGCGCCCTGCACTGGCACGAGGCCCTGCTGCGCCTGGTGAGCGCGCCCCAGTACCACATCCTGCGCGCCGCCGATCAGAGCCAGAGCTGGGTGCAGCGAGGCTATCGCGAGCTGGAGCAGACCCTCGCCAGCAGCCTGCACAAGATCCGCGACGAGTGGAAGCAGAGCGGTCGGGCCCAGGGGGCTCGGTCATGACCATCCCCGGCAACGCGGGAGCGCGCGCCGCGGCGAGGACCGAAAAGAGAGGCCGAGCATGACCCTGAAGACGGGACGCCTGATGACCATGTTGTGCCTGCTGCTGACCAGCAGCGCCTGCCTGTGCGTGCGCACCTTCGACAATTTTCACTACTTCCAGTGCCGGGCCAGGCAGAGCGAGGCCAAGACCGGACTCAAGGCCCTGTGGACGGCCGAGCAGAGCTTCTTCGCCGAGCAGGGCCGCTATGGCAACCTCGACGAGGTTGGCTTCGTGCATCCGGCGGCCGAGGCCGAGAAGGCTTACTACCGCTTCACCCTGCGCGAGCAGGACGGCGCGCACTTCGTGGCCGAGGCGCGGGGCCTGATCGCCCAGAACGAGCGCGAGCAGGAAGACGTCTGGGTCGTCGACGAGGGAGGTGAGGTGCGCAACACGACGGCCGCGTGCCTGCGCCCGGGTGGCGCCGTCGACGATGAGCCCGAGGTCGGGGCCAGCGCCCAGGAGACGCCATGAACCAGGTCTTCTTCGTGCTCTACGTCGACGATCAGGCGCGCAGCCGAACCTTCTACACGGCCGTGCTCGGCCAGGCCCCCGAGCTCGACGTGCCTGGCATGACCGAGTACAGGTTGGGCGAGAAGGTCGTGCTGGGCCTCATGCCCAACGCCGGAATACGGCGCCTGCTCGGCGACACCATACCCGATCCCGGCCTGGGCTCTGCCTACCCGCGCTGCGAGGTTTACCTGCTGCTCGACGATCTCGATGCAGCCGAGGCGCGCGCGCAGAACGCAGGTGCTCGACGGCTTGCGCCACGGGCGGCCAGGGACTGGGGCGACGACGTGTCGTACTGGCAGGATGGCGACGGGCATATCATCGGGCTGGCCAGGCGCAGCGCCCGGACTTGACCCCTTCTCGACCAACCGCCTCCCCATCAAGGCTGGTCTCGTCAGACATGCGATGCGTCACAGATGTGCAGGGCTGCACACGGCGCACACCTGCACACACCACATAACCCTCTGTTCTTGAACAACTTCTTCCTGGCACATGACCTGCAAACTCCGGGTCCGAGAGCGGACACCGCCCAGCAGGAGAAAGCCCATGTCATGCCGACACGCAGCCAGGATCTCGGTGCTCACCTGCGCAACGCTGATGTTCGCGCTCGCAGGCTCCGCGCAGGCCGCCACACCCCTGCCCTTCGAGCTGCGTAGCGATCTTGCCCAGGACGGGTTGAACCAGGAGCACGCCGATGACGCCAGCGACGACGACAGCGGCGCCAGCCCCTACCTGCGCGGCACCCTGTTCGGCCTGGGCCAGCTGTCGCTGCAGTACGCGGCCCTGCTGGTCTACGACCCGGCCAACTGGCACGGCTACGGCAACTCGGCCACGCCCTCGCTGAGCAAGTTCGGCGACAACTTCACGCGGCCGCCGGTGTTCGAGCCCGTGCGCTTCGGCGGCGGTGGACTGCTGGGCATCGCCCAGGCCGATGGCGATCCGTGGACCGTCAACGTGCTGGGCCACGGCGTGCAGGGCGCCGAGCTCTACCTGCGCCTGCGGCGCGAGGGCTTCGCGGCCAGCTCGTCCCTCATCGGCGGCGTGATCCAGTCCGTGGTGTGGGAGTACGGCTTCGAGGGCGTGCACGAGACGCCGTCCATGTGGGACCTGTTCTACACCCCGCTGGGTGGTGCGCTCCTCGGCGAGGCGCGCTACCGGGTGCTGCGCCTGGCCCGGGCGCGCAGCGGCGCTCCTGGCTTCCGCATGCTGACCTGGATCGCGGACCCCGTGGGCGAGCTCGACGCCCTGCTGAACAAGACGCTCTACGGTCGACGCTAACCGCACATCGCGACGCCTCGCCAGGAGGCCATCGTTCAGCGACGCTTGCGCTCCAGCTCGGACAGGATCTCCTTGAGCTCGACCTCGGGCGGGTCGATGACCAGCACCGCATCGGTGGGCTCGTCCCTGGCGACGGACGGTCGCGGTACGGCGCTCGCCGGTCGGGGTCGAGAGGACGCGCGGTGGTGCGCGGGCGCCGGAGTGGTCGACTCCGCGGGGGTGGCGCGCAACTCGGCCGGGCGCTGCCAGCTGGTCCTGGCGTCGAGCCAGGCGCGGTAGCGCTCCCAGCTCCACATGCCATCGCTGGCACCGGTGTCGATGACGGAACCGAGCTTGAAGTACTGCTGCTGGCGGATGCAGGCCCGCGCCGCGGTGTTGCCGATCAAGATCTCGAGCTCGGGCACGCGCAGGTCCAGGTCCTCGTGGTAGCGCAGCCGCTGGCACACCACCGCCACCAGGCAATCGGCGAGCTGGGCCGAGATGCCGGCCTGGATCTCGGCGGGAAAGGCCAGCACCATGCGCTGTATCGCCTCGCCCACGCTCGACGAGTGCACCGTGGCCAGCACCAGGTGGCCGGTCTCGGCGGCATTGAGGGTCAAGCGCATGCACTCGGGATCGCGCATCTCGCCGACCATGATCACGTCGGGGTCCTGGCGCATGGCATCCAGCAGGGCCTGCTCGAAGCTCGGTGTGTCGCGCCCCACCTCGCGCTGGCGCACATAGGCCTGCTGGGGCACCAGGCAGTACTCCACAGGCTGCTCGATGGTGAGGATGTGGCGCGCCTCGGACGCGTTGATCTCCTGCAGCAGCGCGGCCATGGTGGTCGACTTGCCACAGCCCGTGGGACCGCTGACCAGCACCAGACCATGGGCGCGATGTGCGAGCCTGGCGAGATCAGGATGCAGGTTGAGGGCGTCGACCGTGGGCAGCACGCCGGGCAGGATGCGGATGGCCAGCCCCGCACCGCGACTGCTGTGCAGCGCATTGATGCGGCAGCGAACCCCGGCGACCGTGCGCGAGCTGTCATGAGACATGCGCTCGATGAACTCGGGCCAGGCGCGATTGCCCACGGCTTCCCGGACCAGGGCCTGGACAGTTTCTGGCGACAGCGGCTCGCCCGTGGTGCGCAGCTCCCCTCGACACCGCAGTGCCGGACGCAGGCCCGGCTCGACGTGCACGTCCGAGGCGCCCGCGGACACAGCCTGGGAGATGAGCTCGTTGAGTAGCATGCCATCCTCCGCGCGGTCAGCGCGCTGCACACCGACGCAAGCAGCGTGCCGAGCGCATGCACGAGCACGACAGGCTCGCGTGACCGTCCTGCTTCAGGCTACCAGGCGGACCACCCTCGGGCCCAGGCGGGCGGCAGGACGCGCTGGCAGGCGCGATCGCGGACTTGTGCACGCCGACGTCGCCGGGCCCCACAGATCCCTCGTGCCGCCGTCACCGGCGCGGGAGTCCGGACAGCTTGGCACAGAACGTCGCCGCGGCGCCTGGATCGGGACAACTTGTCAGGAGCGGCAGAGCAGGAGGTCGCCCGAGGTGGTCCACCCGTTCAGCGGAACTCGACCACACTCCAGTCGACCCGGGCATTGCCTGCGGCGCTGGCCCGATGAGCGGTCAGGTTGCTGCCATTGTCAGCGAGCTGGACGGTGAACCAGCCGGTTCCGATCACGTCGTCGGCCGTGTAGTCGGTCACACCCTGCCTCTGGTACGAGGGACAGAAGGCCAGCGCGCGACCCGGGGCCACTGCCTGGCTCAGCGTCGCGCTCCTGTCCTGCTGGCTACTGCTGAAACTGAGTGTGCCGTGCTGCGCGCGCAGGGCGTCCCACTCCACCAAATACCAGGTCATGCGCACCCCGAGGCCGGTCCCGGCGCGCTCGAAATACAGGCGGCTGGCGTTGTCTATCCTGCCGCTCACCAGCTGGTTGGCCAGCGTCCCCGAGCCGCTGAGCTGGTAGCTGAAGATGAGAAAGGCGTGGTCCGGGTCCGTGGCGGGCGCGAGGTCCACCGTGGTGTCGCTATCGCCGCTGCCCAGGCTGACGCTTCCGCTGCGCACCTGGCCACCGCTCGCGGGAAGAAACTCCACCACCTGCCAGTCGATCTCGCCGGGGTCGTTGCCCTGCACGCGCTCGAAGCGCAAGGTCTGGTCGTCGACAAAGGTCGCCTCGCGCCAGTCGTTGTCGTTGTAGTTGCCGCCTCCGAGATGAAAGCTGAACAGCGGAAACGCCCGGGCCGGGTCGATGGCCTGCCCGAGGGTGGCCGTGGTCACGACGGTGCCCGCCGCCGCGGACTCCGTGCCGCGCTGCACCTGTATGCCGTCGAGCTCGACCACGGTCCAGGCGAGATCCACCGTCACCGATGCCGAGGAGGATCCGCGCCGGAAGCGCACCGCCGTGCCTCCATTGACGAGCTGGCCACCGGTGTGACCATCGACAGGTTGGTTGCTGCTGGTGGTCGCGCTGAAGATGAGCAGGCTGCGGGTGGGATCCACTGCCGGGTTGAGCGGGAACGAGACCTCTGACGCGCTGCCGGAGATGCTGCCTGTGCCCTGGTGGTGCTGCAGCAGCACGCCGGGGACCGCGGCATCGGGCTGCGCCGCATCGGCCCGGGCGACATCCGGAAGCGCCGCGTCGGCTTGAGCCGTGTCCGGCGGCGAGGCATCCGGCACGGCCGAGTCGGGCAGCGGGACGTCGAGCAGCGCATGGTCTGGCACCGCCGCGTCCATCACCACCACGTCCGGAGCGAAACCGTCCACCACCGCGCCATCTTCGACCGCGCTGTCCACGAAGGCGCTGTCTGGCCCACTGGCATCCCCGATGGCACCATCCAGCCTGGCTCCGTCGCTGCGCGCCCCGTCCCCTGCCGTGCTGTCGACGGAGGCGAGGTCCGCGGTGGAGGCCTCGGCGGGAATGGCATCGTGCGCCGGGCCATCCAGAGCGGCGCCGTCGCTCCGGCCGGCATCGCGCGTGGTGGCGGCAGCGTCGACCACGGAGCCCGCCACCACACACACCTTGTCGACGCAGCGAAAGCCCTGGACACAGCCCCGATCGTCCACACAGCCGAAACGCATCCCCTCGGTCACCGCGACGCCTGCGGGACAGGCTACCAGGCTCAGCACCCCGGAAAGAACCAGCGCGCCAGGCGAGCCACCGAGACGGGAGCCGTTCCTGTCACCGCGCGCGTTCCACATCGAGCACCCCAAGGCTAGAACAGCGGGAGGTACCGCCTCAGTTCGTAGTCGGTGACCTGGATGCGGTACTGATCCCACTCTATTTTCTTGTTGTGGATGAACTTGTCAAAGATGTGATCACCCAGGGTGTGGCGCAAGAACTCGCTCTGCTCGGCCTCGACGATGGCCTCGTACAGGTTGCCAGGGAGCTCGCCGATGCGCAGATCGCTGCGCTGCGCCGGGGTCATGGTAAAGATGTTGTCCTCGACCGACGAGGTCAGCTCCAGCGAGCGGTCGACGCCGTCGACACCCGCGGCCAGCATGCAGGCAAAGGCCAGGTAGGGATTGCACACCGGATCCGGCGAGCGCAGCTCGCAGCGCGCCGAGGTCTCGCGGCCCACGCGCATCCGCGGCACGCGCACCAGGGCCGAGCGATTCTTCTGTCCCCACGAGACGTACACCGGCGCCTCGTAGCCCGGCACCAGGCGCTTGTAGCTGTTGACGGTCTGGTTGAGCACCAGGGTCATCTCGCGGATGTGGGTCAGCAGACCGGCGATGTAGGAGCGCGCCAGCGGCGACAGGTTGTAGTCGTCACTGGCGTCGAAGAACAGGTTGTTCTCCTTGGTGAACAGGGACTGGTGCGTGTGCATGCCGCTGCCGTTCTGGCCGAACACAGGCTTGGGCATGAAGGTGGCGTAGGCATCGTGCTCGCGCGCGATCTCCTTCGCCATGAAGCGCACCAGCATGACGGTATCGGCCATGCGCAGCGCGTCCATGTAGCGCACATCGATCTCGTGCTGGCTGGGCGCCACCTCGTGGTGCGAGTACTCGCAGCGCACGCCCATGCTCTCGAGCGCCTTGACGGTCTTCTGCCGCAGCAAGGTGCCGCGGTTGATCAAGGAGGCATCGAAATAGCCAGTGCTGTCGAAGGGTTGCAGACCCTCGGGGCTGGCGAAGTAGAAGTACTCGAGCTCGGCGCCCACGTTCATGTGCCAGCCGCGCTGGGCGATCTCCTCGAGCTTGCGCTTGAGCACGTGGCGCGTGTCGCCCGGATAGGGCAGGCCCTCGGGGGTGAGCAGGTCGCAGAACATGTGCGCGCGGCGCTCGCCGCCGGCGCCGCCGGGCATCTCGGCGAAGGTCGCGGGATCGGGCATGGCCATCAGGTCGCTCTCGTGGATGCGCGCGAAGCCCTCCACCGACGAGCCATCGAAGCCCACACCCTGCTCCAGGGCATCCTCGAGTTCGCTGCGCGCGATCTCCACGCCCTTGAGCTGGCCGATGATGTCGGTGAACCAGACCCAGATGCCGGTGATGCCGCGCTCGCGCACCTTGCGGAGAACATTCTCCTTCTGCTCCTGGCGGGTGTCGGTCATGCTGCCTCCTGGGGTCGAGAGAACATCGCGCGCTCTCGCCGAGTCACGGGTCCCTGGCGACGGGGCCTCTCCCCCTCGACCTCGATGCGATGGCCCTGACCTGCGCGTCGTGGAACGCCGGGCGTGACCTCGAGGCTGCCGCTCGGCGCGATCTCGCTCTCGTCGGCGCGAGCTGGCAAGTGCAATCGAGGTCAGCGTGAAGCTGCAACCAAGGGTCGTGGTGGCCTGGCAGCGTCGCCGCCTCAGCGCGACGTGTCAGGGGCGGCTGTTTCCCCCAGGCGCTGCAGCTCGCGGATGGCGTCGGCCAGCTCTGTCGGCGCGCGGGCCGAGACCTTGTCGAGCAGGGCATGCAGGGGCCGCTGGCCCAGCACCGCGGCCTCCAGACCTTCAAGGGCGGACATCGCCGCCTGCTGTGGGGCCGGATCCGCATGCTGCAGCAAGGCCTGTAGCACGGCCAGCGCGTCCTGGTGCGAGGACTCCAGGCGCAGCAAGGCGCAGGCCGCATGGGCCCGCACCTCGGGACTCGGATCCTCGAGCCGGGCACACAGACCGGCACGAACAGGCGCCGAGGTATCGCCGAGGGCGCCCGAACACGCCGTGGCCTCCAGCCGCGTCGCCGCGTCGTCACTGGACATGGCCTGGAGCAACACGTCGTCTATCGCGGCCAGGCCCTCGGGCTGGGCTTGTCCCTCGGTCCGGGCCTCTTCGAGGAGGCCACGCAAGGCCGTGAGTGCCTGGTAGCGCCGGGGGCCCTGGGCAACCCGAGCGACGTCCAGCAGCGCAGGTGCGACCACCTCCACCGCTAGGGGAGCCAGCGCACACAGCGACAGCAGAGCCGCATCCCCCACACCCGTATGGCTGTCCGCCAGCGCGTCCACCAGCGAGCCACACAGGGGAGCAGCGTCCTCGCCGACCCTTCCCAGCGCACCTGCTGCGGCCCGGCGCGGTCCCGGATGCTCGTGACGCAGCGCGGCTTCCACCGCGGCAAGCTGACCCGGGGCTTCGCGGCACACACTGGCGAGCAGCAAAGCTGCATCCTCCACCGCGGGCGCTTCGGCATCGAGATGGGGCAGGGCGTCAAGCACGGCCTGCACCGCACGCTCCGCCAGGGCCGGAGAGGTTGGGAACCAAGAAGCCTGCAACAGGTGCAGTGCCTCGGCGGTGAGTGCTGGCTGATCCCGGCCCAGGGCACGCAGCAAGAGCTCGGCCGCCCGGTCTCGCAGCGCCTCGTCCATCGAGGCCAGAGAGGCTCCGAGAGCCTCGCGCGCGCGCTCCGCCACGTCCGCCTGGGGGCTCAGGAGTTGTGGTAGCCACCCGTCCAGGGGCAGAGCCATTTGCATGGGTGGTCGGTCGCGGGGATCGGGCATCGGTCACCTGCCGTATTTTTGCCAGCCACACGCACCATGGGGGGTGAGGTAGCGAGAATGTCTACATGTCGTACCCGTCGAGTCAACCCAGGAGCCAGTCATGAGCAGTTACACCGTTCGCTCTGGCGACAATCTGTCTACCCTGGCCCGCCGCTACGGCACCACGGTCAACGCGCTGGCCCGCGCCAACAAGATAAAGAATCCCAACCTGATCCGGGTCGGCCAGAAGCTGAACATCCCTGGCAAGACGGACAGCTACACGAAACCAGCCAGCACCTCCAAGGCCCGGCCAGCGTCCAGCTACACCGTGAAGCGCGGAGACACGCTCTCGGGCATCGCGGCGCGGAATGGCACCTCGGTCGATGCGCTGGTGCGCGCCAACAACATCCGCAACCCCAACGTGATCAGCGTCGGGCAGCGGCTGACCATCCCCGGCCGCTCCGCAAGCAGCTCGGCCGCGAGTGCCCCCACCGCGAGCCCGACCAGCGCCAATGCCAAGATGCAGAACCTGGCCAAGGTGGCACGCGGCGTGGCCAGCAAGATGAACTCCCGCGGCTGGTGTGCCCGGGGTGTGTTTGATTCGCTGCAAAAGGCGGGCATGGCCATCCCGCGCTCTCCTTCGGCTTACATGGCGGCCAGCACCCTGGCCCGGGACCCCCGCTTCCGCGAGGTCAAGCTGACCGATGCGCAGATCCGCAAGCTGCCGCCCGGCGCCATCGTGGTGAGCGCCGCCTACAACTCGCCCGGCAACCCGCACGGCCACATTGCCATCACCCTCGGCAACGGCATGGAAGCCAGCGATCACATCGGCCAGCTCGGGCTCAACGGCACCCAGCGTGTCTTCCTGCCTCGCTGATCCCGCCAGGACCGCGACGCCCGCCCCACCCCGTCTCCCTGGTACCACGACACTCCCTGTCACTTTCCTGTCGGGTACCTCGTGGACTGTTCCGCCAGGGGTGCGCTAAGGTCCGTGCCATGGCGAGTCCTGCGCACCTCCTGGCCGGTCGGCCCATACATTTCCCCTTCCTGTCGGGGATCTTCGAGTATGACTGCGCGTCCTGCAGCGCGCCCTGCTGCCGCGGAGCTACCCTGGGCATAGGCCGCAGCCGCGAGCTGGTGGCGCTGCTGTCCATCTCGCCGTCGCTGGCACTGTTCGCGGCGCCGGACTTCACGGGCTCCCCCCTGCCCAGCATCCAGGGACCCGTCGACGCCTGCTGGTTCCTCGACAGCCGCCATCGCTGCCGCCTCGAGTGGGCGGTGGGACGCGACACCAAGCCCGGCACCTGCCGGCTGTTCCCCTTCCATCAGCTGCGGCTGGCCGGCGAGCACCTCGTCGTCATGCCGCACTTCCTGTGTCCGATCACGGTCTCCGACGGACCGCGCGCCAGTGGCATGACCAGCTATGACGAGATCTGTCTGGAGATGCACCGCGCCGGGGTGCCTCGCGACGGCCATCCGCGCCTGGCGCGGCCGCCGGACATGAGCTGGGACGAGGCCTTGCCGCTGGAAAGGCAGGTGCGCAAGCTCTCGCTGCGCCACCTCGAGGCCACCAGCTACCTGGACTTTGCCCAGGAGCAGGACTTCGTCACCCACGGGGTGCTGGGGCAAACCCTGGCAGCGGGCGGGTGCGACAGGCTTCACGACCGCATCGCGTCCCTGCTCGGTCTCACCCGCGAGCTGTCGCCGCGCACAGTCCTCGACCTGGTCGCCCTGACGCCCTATCTGCGCATGCGGGGTGGCGAGGTGGCGCGCCGGTCCTTGCCGTCGGTGCTGGTGGCCCTGGCCGCCGTGCTCGCCGCCCTGGAGTCCATCCCGGGGACCCGCATGAGCGCCCGCACCGTGGTGCAGGTGTTCGAGCATCGACTGCCGCTGCTGTTCGTGCTCGGGCACCTCAACGAGACACCGGGGCTGCAATCCGGCTTCTCGGCGGACCAGCTGCTGCGCGGCATGCCGAGCTTCACCCATGCCTTCGCGCGCATGCTCAAGGAGATCGAGCTCAACGGATCCCGCCGCCAGCCACGCAGCCTGGGCCAGATCATCGAGAGCGATCCCGACTTGCAGAGGCCCCTTCGTCCCGAGATGGTGAGCGCGCTGTGGCGCCTGGGTCGCTACCTGGCCGACGCAGGCACCTTCGATCTCGGCTGAGGTCTGATATCAAGAACATCGTCGGCAAGACCACGGGTCTCAAGCCCTCGCAGCGCCAGCGGCTCGAGAAATTGCTCACCCGTCGCATCGATCCCCACGCCAGCGTCACGCCCGAGCTCGCGCGCAGCCTGACCGAGCTCAGCGACGAGACAGCGCGCCAGGTGGGCGTGCTGATCGATCGCTCGGGACGCGTCGTCGACGTCATGGTGGGTGACGCCGTGCGCCTGTACCTGCCTGACATTGGCCGCGCCCGCGCCGGTGCGGCACGCCTGCGCGGCTTGCGTCTCGTCGTCACCGAGCTCACCAGCCGCGAGCGCGACGTGGTGGTCCGCCCCGACCTGCTCACGGACCTGCAGAAGCTACAGCTCGATCTGGTGGTCGTTCTCGAGGTGTTGACCCTGGGCCACGTGGGCCGCGTGGCCACGGCGCAGCTGCTGCCGCCCAATCCGCAGGGTGAACACGTGCGCATCCTGCACGCGCGGCAGGTGCAGGATCTGGACGACGACTTCATCGCCTTCGTCACGGCCCTGGAACAGGAACTCACCCGCAAGGTCGAGGAGACCCGGGACGCCGAGCGCCTGGACCTCCCGGGAGAGCGGGCCGTCCTGGTCGGCGTGTACACCAGGCCCCGCGCCGAGGCCCAGCGCTCGATGGACGAGCTCCATCAGCTGGCCCGGGCCGCCGGCGCCCGGGTGGTCGAGTCCATCCTGCAGCTGCGCAAGGAACTGGATCCGCGCACGGTCCTTGGCAAGGGCAAGCTCGAGGAGGTCTGCCTGTCGACGCTGCACCAGGGCGCCGACCTGCTCATCTTCGACGCCGACCTGAGCCCCTCGCAGCTCAAGCACATCACCGACGCCACCGACCTCAAGGTTCTGGATCGCACCATGCTGATCCTGGACATCTTTGCCCAGCGCGCGCGCTCCCTCGACGGCAAGCTGCAGGTCGAGCTGGCCCAGCTCAAGTACTCGCTGCCCCGCCTGGCCGCGCGCCAGACCGGCCTGTCGCGGCTCACCGGTGGCATCGGCGGCCGCGGACCCGGCGAGACGCGGCTGGAGATCGACCGGCGCCGGGCCAAGGATCGCATGTCCCGCCTCGAGCGCGAGATCGAGGGGCTGAGTCGGCGCCGCCAGCTCCGCCGCAAGCAGCGCAACGAGCGCGGCCTGCCCGTGGTCTCCATCGTGGGTTACACCAACGCAGGCAAGTCGACCCTCCTCAACGCCCTGACCCACAGCGAGGTCCACGTCGAGGACGTGCTGTTTGCGACCCTGGACCCGACCAGCCGCCGGCTGCGCTTTCCGCGGGAGCGCGAGGTCATCATCACCGACACGGTGGGGTTCATCCGCGATCTGCCCGAGGATCTGGTCAACGCCTTTCGCGCCACCCTCGAGGAGCTCTCCGATGCCTCCCTGCTGTGGCACGTGGTGGATGTCAGCGACCCCAACCTGGTCGAGCACGTGGCCTCGGTGGACCGCACCCTCGAGGCCCTGGGCCTGGCCGGCAAGCCCCGCCTGGTGGTGCTCAACAAGGCCGACCTGACGAGCGAGCTGGATAGCGCCGTGCGCGCCCGGGGTCTCGACGCGCTGGTCATCAGCGCCCGGCAGCAAAAAGGGTTCGAGCGCCTGCTCAACCGCTCCGCCGAGATCCTGTGGCAGGAGGAGGTCCTGGTCTCGGACTCCAAATGGGCCCTCGAGCCTGAAGTCATCTTGCGTCCGCCGACCCTCGAGGATTTCGCCCATCTGTTCAACGACTCGTGAGGGTGCTGTGACGAGTTTCCCGGGCCGTGTTTTGTTGGGGCGGACCGGACCAGCGCGCACGATCACCAGCTGCCAGCCCTAAGGACTCCAGGCGAGCAACGCGCAAACTTTGAGCCGGGCCGGTCCAGTGCTATGGTAGCGGCCACACTCGACGGAAGCGGATATGGACGAGGAAAGCGCAGTCGGCCAGCACATCAAGCGCGCCGTGGCCCTGCTGGTGGGCTGTGGCATCGGGCTGCTGCTGGTCTACCTGCTGGTCGCGATCACCGCCGGTTCCCGGCGCGGCACGCCCATCGCTGTCGACGACAAGAACCTGGCACCCAGTGCATTGCAGACACCCTTCGCCGCCGCCGCCATGCCCGCGGCCACCACCGGCGAGGAGATCTTTGTCCAGCGCTGCGCCCCCTGCCACGGCCCCAAGGGACATGGCAATGGCCTGCTGGCGCCCCAGCTGACGACGGAGCCGCGCGATCTGGTCAAGGGTCCGTACTGGATTCGCTCCACGGCGGCGGGCACGGCCCCGGTCCGTGACGACCTCAAGAAGGTGGTGGAGCGCGGCATCTCGGGCACCATGATGCCTGGCTTCGAAGGTGTGCTCGAGATCGAGAAAGCCGAGCAGCAGGGCATTGACCTCGTCGTGGACTACCTGATCGCGCAGTCCAAGTATCTGCAGAAACCGGGTACCGTCATCGAACCCGAGGAGCAGGCCACCGGCGAGGACTGGGAGGTCGAGGCCGGCAAGGCGGTGTGGGATGCGCTCAAGTGCGCCGAGTGCCACGGCGATGGCGGTCGGGGAGGAGGCGCTCGCGCGGCCGAGATCAAGGACGGCCGCGGGCAGGCCGTGCGGGTCCCCGACCTGAGTGCGCCCTGGGATTTCCGGCGCGGCTCCGAGACACACCACATCTGGATGGGTCTCGAGCTCGGACTCAGCCCGGAGCACATGCCCTCGCTGACCAGCAAGACCAGCAAGGGTGACCGCCTGGCGCTGGCGGTGTACGTGCGGTCGCTGGCCCGCAAGCTGCTCGACAGCGACGACATGAAGGCCGCCCGCGAGCAGCGCGGACTGGTTCGCCATGGCGAGGACATGGTGCACCTGCTGGGCTGCGCACGCTGCCACACCCCCGTGGACGCCAATGGGCTGCCCCGCCGTGATCTGGCCTTTGCCGGGGGCGTCGAGATCCGCACCCCCAGCGGCACCTTCCACGCCGGCAATCTGACCCCGCACCCCGAACACGGCATCGGCAAGGCCAGCGACGAGAACCTCGCCCGCGCCATCACCGAGGGTGTCAGCCTCGATGGGCGCAGCATTGATCCCCTGGCACATCCCTGGACCTGGTACAGCAAGCTGACGAGTTCAGACCTGGCGGCGATCATCGCCTACCTGCGCAGTCTGCCGGTGGCGACCAATGCGGTGTCCGCTGCCGAGCGGGAGTCCCGCGGCATCTTCAGCATGCTCGGCGTGATGTTCGGTGCCGGCGAGCCCGCGGTCGAGGTGGTCAGCCGCATCGCCGGGGCCTCGCCCGAGACGCCAGGTACCGACGGTGACGAGGACGCGGAAGAAGAAGACCCCACGCCTGCGGACACCAGCGCGGCCAAACCCGGGGCCACCGACAATCCCCCGTCCGGCACCACGGTCGCGACGCCCAAGGGTCCCCCTGCTGCGGGCACGGACAGCGATGACGAGGGCGGCGACGACGATGATGACGCGCCCCAGAGTTCCGAGGCACGCCTGGCCGTGGCCAAGGCGCGGGTCGAGGAAGCGAACCTGCGGCTGAGCGAGGCAGCGGCGGCCTTCGGTCGGGCCAAGGCAGAGTACGAGAAGGTCCAGGCCGAGGTTGGCGCCGCCGGCGACGACAAGTCTCCCGGCAAGGGCAAGAAGAAGAAGAAAAAGAAAAAGAAGAAGAGGCGCTAGGTATGGACGAAGAAGGCCCGCGGTTCTGGTTGTGGAGCCTCGGTGGTGTCGGGCTGGGCCTGATGCTGGGCCTGCTCATGGCCCTGTCTGGCACGCCCAGCTGCAGCCTCAACCCCTCGGTGCGCACCGCGGCGGGCGACACAGGGTCCATGCCCGCACTGCCTGAGAAGATCGAACCCAGCCGCATCGCCCAGGCACAGCGAGGCTGGTACCTGGCCACGGCTGCCGGCTGCGCGTCCTGCCACACCCCCGTCGACCCCTTCACCGGCCCGCTGGCCACGCAGGCCCTGTCCGGTGGCATGGCGCTGCGCTCGCGCTTCTTCGGGACCCTGTACTCGGCCAACATCACCTCGGACCTGTCCTCGGGTCTCGGCAAGCTTCGCGACGAGCGAGGTCGACTGCGCTCGGCGCTTCGCGGCGGCGTGGGTACCCGCGGCCAGGTCATGCACCCTGCGGCCATGCCCTGGCTCGAGATCGGACGCGCCGACACCGAGGATCTCGACTGCATCCTGTACTACTTGCTGCTCGCCAAGGCGTACTCGCGCACCTTCCCGGCGCGTGGTGCGCCTGGCTCCGGGGATAGCCCTGGCGTGTGGTTGGGACTCGGTTCCTGGTCGCGCTCGATGTGAGCGGAGCGCGGGACTCTCGCCCCGCAGCGCGCCTCAGGCGTCCTCGGCGTCGAGGTCCTCGGCCGTGGGCGCCGCCCCCAGCTTCCCGGGCTCGTGCACGGTCACGCTGAAGGTGTCGACCACGGTCATGCCCTTTCGCTCGGCACTGAGCGCGAAGGTCCAGGTGCCGGGCTCGTCGACGACCATGCGATACATCCCGTTCTTGTAGGGCGCGAACTCGTAGCCCGGGTGCTCGCCCCCGAGCAGCGCGAAGGCCTTGATCTTGTAATCGGCAGGATACTTCACACGAAATTCGTGCCCCGCCATGACGCGCTCACCGGTGGCCAGGGCGTCGCGGTTGAGCAGGACCTCGCCGCGGCTCACCTTGGGCCAGAAATCCGGTTTCTCGTCGAGAATGCGCAGCATCACCTCGAGCGGATAGACCTGCTTGATGGGGGCCGTGTTCATCTCGCCGAGCATCTTCTTGACCTGGTCTGGCCGGGCAAAACCCAGCAGCTTGCGCACGGCCTTGTCGATGATGGCGTCGCGATCCAGGCCGTCGTCCTCCATGTGGTCAGCGAGGCGCACCATGTGAATGGCGCCCTGGATGGAGCCGAGCCGCTCGATGTCCGGCGGCTCGAGCGTGGGATCGAAGTCATCGTGGTAGGTCGAGGTGAAGGCGTTCTTGTGCTCGTCCTCGCCGATGATCCGCTTCTTGGCCGCCAGGGCCTGCTCCACGGGATCACCGCCGCCCTCGTCCTGACCCACCAGCACGCTCACCTGCTCGACGTCCTCGGTGCGCTCGCGTCCCTCGACGGGCCGGGCGCGCCCCATGCCCGCCTTCGCTGAGCCCTTCTTGGCGTCGGCCCGGTCCCCGCGCTCCGAGCGGCCGCGGCTGCGCGCTTCACCCACACGGCCACCCCGCCCGCCTCCCTCGCCCTTGCCCCCGCTCTTCTGCTTGTCCGGGGTATCCCCTGCGTCACCGGCGCCATCCGCCGAGGCCGCGGACTTGCCTCTGCGCCGGGTGGTGCGGCCGAGCATGCGCTTGATGAAGCCGCCGCCGGTGCCTGGCAGGCTGTCATCACCGTCACCATCACCCCCGCCATCGCCCTCACCCTCACCCTCACCCTCGACCTTGGCTCCGGCGTCCCCGTCCTCGTCCTTGGCGCGCCGGGTGGTGACCATGACATCACCCTGCCCTGCCTGCACCGAAGGGCTCGCCAGTCCACGTTCTGGCGCCGCCTTGTCGACGCTGGCCTCGGCGTCGCGCGCTTTGGATTCCGGAGCCTCGGGCTTGCTGGAGCTGCCCTCGGCGCCGGCAGCAGGAACGGTTCCGGTGGTCGACGATCCGCGCTGGATGGTGCTCATGCTGGGTGCCCCTCGTACCCGATATGTTGGCCTCCCCCATGGCCACCGTCAAGGCGGCCCGGGGAGCGCTGCGGCGCAAAGAGCGCCCCGGGGCAGTCCTGCCACCAGGTGTCCCCGCTACCTCGTTTGACAGCACCGTCGACCGGTCGCAGTATTGGCGCGGTCCTTGTCGACGGCGAGTGGTGTATGAGCGACAGGCTGCTGCATCTGGATCCCTACGGCGGTGCCTCGGGCGACATGGTCCTCGGTGCACTGTGCGACCTCGGTGTGCCCGTGGGGGTCATCGAGAAATCCCTGGCCGCCGTGGGTCTGGACGGGGTGCGCGTGAGCCTGCGCCGCGAACAGCGCCATGGCGTGTCCGGACAGCGCGCGGTGTTCGTCGACGAGCAGGGCCGCCCCATCGATCCTCTCGAGGCAGACCAGGCAACGGTGAATCACCACCACGGCCACACCCACGCGGGCGAGCTGCTGCGACGCATCGCCCGCAGCGCGTTGCCGGACGAGGTCCGGGACCTGTCCCTGCGCATCTTCCGGCGGCTGGCCGAGGCCGAGGCCCGGGTGCATGGCGTGTCCGTGGACGAGGTGGCCCTGCACGAGGTCGGCGGCCAGGACGCCATCGCCGACGTGGTGGGTGCGGCCACCGCCCTGCACCACCTGCAGCCGGCGCGGGTGAGCGTGGGTCCCCTGCCCCTGGGTGGAGGCAGCGTGCACGCGGCCCACGGCGTGTTGCCCGCGCCTGCGCCCGCCACCCTGCAGCTGCTGCTCGGCGCACCGGTGCAGGGCATCGCCGTTGCCCACGAGTGCGTCACCCCCACCGGTGCCGCGATCCTGACCACGCTGGCCCAGCGCTATGGCGCGATCCCGAACGGGACCCTGCGCGCCGTGGGGACGGGGCTGGGGCGCCGCGACCCGCAGGAGCGTGCCAACCTGCTCCGCGCATTGCTGCTCGATGCCCACACCACGCCCGCGCTCGACGACGCCGGGATGGTGGAGATCCAGACCAACCTCGACGACGAGACCGGGGAAGTGCTGGCCCACACGATACAGCGCCTGCTCGCCCAGGGCTGTGTGGACGCCTGGGCGGTTCCCGGCACCATGAAGAAGGGGCGGCCGGCCACGATCCTGCATGCCCTGGCGCCGGAAGCAGCTCGGGAGGCGGTGATCCGGCTCCTGCTCGAAGAGACCTCGAGCCTGGGTCTGCGCTGGCACCGGGTCGAGCGCGCGACCCTGCAGCGCCGCGTGGTCGAGGCCCACACCCGCTTCGGTGTGGTGCGGGTCAAGCTCGGCCTCGACGGCGAGCGTGTTCTGAAGACCAAGCCCGAGTTCGACGACTGCCAGCGCCTCGCAACGCAAGCCGGGGTCCCGCTGCGCCAGGTCATCGAGGCGGCGCTGCGCGCGGCAGATGGCGAGGTCGTGCCGTGATCATGCCCTCCGTCGCCGTGGTGCACCCCGATCCGGAGCGGCGACGCATCCTGGCCGCACACCTGAGCCAGGCGGGTTTCACGCCCGTCGAGATCGATGGCCTGGACACCCACCGAGCGGAGCTGGCGCTGTGCGACGCCGTGCTGTGCGATGTGCGCACTCCGCGGCCAGATCCCCAGCGCAGCCTAGCCGGATTCCTGCGCGACACCCTGCGGCTGCAAGGCACCGTGCTGGCCGTGCTCCCGGACACCAGCGCGGAGACGATCGCCCGCACCGAGGGCGAGGACTTCGACGATTTCATCCTCGCCAGCGCGGACGCTCCGGCCCTCACCGCTCGGCTGCGCCTGGCCCTGCGTGCTCGAAACCACCAGCGGGACCTCGAACTGCGAAGTCTGGACGCGCTCGCCTTGCTCGAGCTGAGCCAGACCCTGGCATCGAGCCTCGACGTGCAGACCATCCTGCACGAGGCCAGCTTGCTGGTTGCCAGCGTGCTGCAGGTGGATCGCTGCGCCATCGTGCTCCTCGACCCGGACAGCAGCCGGGGCTCCATCGTCGCGGCCAGCGAAGACCACATGGTGCGCGACCTCGAGATCTCCCTCGACGCCTACCCGGAGCTTCGGAACCTCATCGAGACCTCCGCCCCGGTCATCATCCACGACGCGAGCCAGAGCGCCTTGCTGGGTGAGGTCAAGCAGATCCTGGCCGAGAAGCGGGTCGGGGCCGAGATGCTGTTCCCCATCATCTACGACGAGCATGTGGTGGGTGCGCTGTTCCTGCGCAGCGTGCAGCGTCTCGAGGCCGTGGATCCGCGCAAGGTCGAGTTCGGCATGACCGTGGCCAGCTCCCTGGGTGTGTCGATCCGCAACGCCCGGCTGTTCGACTCGTTTCGCGATCACACCAAGCGCGTCAACCAGCTCCGCCTCCAGGCCGAGCGGCGCATGCGCGCCCTGCAACGCTACGAGGACTTCTTCGAGTACGCCGCCGACGGCATGATGGTGCTCGAGGCCGACGGCCGGGTGCAGTACCTCAACCGTGAAGGACACCGGATCCTGGGCGGCGATCGCGACCGCGAGGCCAGTCTCAACCTCAACAGCTGCCTGACCGAGGATTCACAGCTCGTGCTGCAACACATGCTGCAGGTGATCCGGCAGGGCCAGTATTGCCGCAACATCGACCTCACGGCGATCCGGCCCAGCGACGAGGAACGTTCGTTGTCGGTGTCCGCGTCGCCCCTGGGAGAGGGCCAGGGCCTGGCCGTGCTGTCCTTCCGCGACGTCACCGAACTCAAGGAGATGCAGACCGAGCTCAAGACCACCAAGGACTTTCTCGAGAATCTCATCGACAGCTCGGTCGACGGCATCGTGGCTGCGGACCTGCGCGGCAATGTGCTGCTGTTCAACAAGGGCGCCGAGCGCATCTACGGCTACAACGCCCCCGAGGTCATCGGCCACATTCCGGTGTGGCGGCTCTACCCGCGCGGCGAGGCCGTCGCGATCATGCGACAGCTGCGCAGCGAGGCCATGGGTGGCCTGGGCCGCGCCGTCGGGCGACGGAGCCTCATCAAGGACAAGCAGGGCACTCACGTGCCGGTCAGCCTCACCGCATCGATCATCTACGAGGACGGCGTCGAGGTCGCCACGGTGGGGATCTTCTCCGACCTGCGCGACCGCCTCAGGATGGAGCAGGACCTCGAGGAGGCACAGCAGCTGGTGATCCAGAGCGAGAAGCACGCCGCCGTGGTCGAGCTGGCCGGCGCCGCGGCCCACGAGCTCAACCAGCCGCTCACCAGCGTCGTGGGCTACGCCGAGATGCTGCGGCGCAAGGTGCAGGACGGCGATCCCCTCAAGCGGCCCGTCGACATCGTCTACAAGGAGGCCGAGCGCATGGCCGAGATCGTGCGCAAGCTCGGCCGCATCACCAAGTACGAGACCAAGGCCTACGGTGGGGGCGCGCGCATCCTCGATCTCGATCGCGCCTCGACCCCGGACCGGCCCCGCGGTCCCAGAGCCGTGCTCAGTTCCGACCCGCGGGTACCCCTGGTACGCAGCGTGCGCGCCGAGACCACCTCCCCCGCACGGCCAGCAGCCACCGAGCCCGCACCGGCCTCCCCCGCCGCCGGCGCCACGAATGAATCCGAACCCGGGGACGAGCGTCCATGACCACAGCGCAACTCCGCGTCACATCCTGGGTGCGTCCTCGACACCCGCGGAGCCATCCAGCGCACAGGGAGATGTCCATGATCGTTCTACCTGCCCTCACCCTGGCGACCACGCTGCTCGTGGGCGCGGCACCGGCCAAGGCCCCCGTCCCCGAGATGGACGCCGCCACCATCCTCAAGAAGGCCATGGCCCGCAACCTGTTCGGGCTCACCGGCACGGCCAACGCCAGCATGGAGGTTCACACCACCCGTGGCGAGGTCAAGAACCGCGACCTGGCGGTCAAGCTCATGCGCAGCGAGGCGGGGTTGCAGCGTGCTCTGGTCAGCTTCCGCAGCCCTGTCGAGGTGGCGGGCACCGCGTTCCTGGTGGTGGAGCGCCCCGAGGGGCCCCCGGACCAGTACCTGTATCTCCCCGCACTCAAGAAGGTCCGCCGCATCGCCGCCGGTCAGGCCACGGACTCTTTCATGGGTTCTGACTTCACCTTTCTCGACCTGTCCCCCCTGCCCCAGGGCAACAGCGGCGAGATCGAGTTCAAGCGCCTCGAGGATGCCACCGTCGGCGGCCAGCCAGCCTACGTGATCGAGGCTCTGAGCAAGATCCCGGGCTCGCCTTACAGCCGGGTGCTCACCTCCATTCACCGCGAGCACCTGGTGCCACTCAAGATCGAGTTCTTCGACCAGAGCGGTAAGCCGCTCAAGGTCCTGACCATGAAGAAACTCAAGAAGATCGACGGCAAGCTCATCCCGGTCGAGCTCGAGATGAAGAACCAGCAGAAGAACTCGTGGACCGTGCTGGGCCTCACCGAGCTCGATCTCAAGGCCAAGCCCAGCGAGGCCGACTTCACGCCCGAGGCCATGCAGGGCACCTGAGCTGCGAAGCGTCGCGCTCGCTCGCGTCGCCAGCGCACCGTTCACCGTCCTTTGACGTCGTCATCTCCTCGACCCGGACAGACTGTCCTGGCCTGTGGACCCATGGTATGTTGCCGCCCGGACGCACTCGACGCGCCGGGCGGTGGGTTCCGGCGCATGAATCTCTCGACGACGGGGAGCGGGGTCCGTCCCCCGGACAGGAGGTGCCTGATGCGACGCGCATACCCGATGCTGATTCTCCTGCTTCTTGGCAGCCTGATCGGATGCAAGGACACGGCCGACAGCGCGACCACGACCGTCCAGCCCACCCCCGGGACACCACCCACCGAGCCCGCGGAACCTGCGTCCGCAGCCGCCAAGGAAGAATTCGGCCTGGTGCGCACGGGGCTCGCCAGCCTCAAGGAGACTCCCGAGGACAAGGGCAAATGGAAGGCGACCATGATGCGCGGCGAGAAGGTCACCGTGCTCGATCGCGCGCCAGGACATCTCAAGGTTCGCCTCAGCGACGGCACCGAGGGCTTTGTCGACGACAAGGCCGTGCTGACGGGCGAGGTGCAGGAGGTCCTGGTGCTCGACGACAAGCCGCTGTACCAGCGCCCGGACTCGGCCTCGCTGCGCGATGGAACCGTCAAGCTCGGCACCTTGCTGTTTATCCTTCGCGACAAGGACGGCTGGCTCGAAGTGCAGCTACCCAAGGGCCGCACTGGCTGGATGCAGTCCGCGGACATCTCCCGCGATCAGACCGAGCTCGCCGTGGCGCGCAACCTGTTCCGCCACGAGCTGCTGCGGGACGCCAAGCAGAAGGCGCGGCAGGAGCAGGCCGCGCAGATCCTGGCCGAGACCATCTCGCAGTACCCGCAGTCCAGGGTGCTGCAGGCCAGCGGTCTGGCCCCTGGCGCCGCACCTACCGAGGACAAGCCCGCAGACGCCGAGCCCAATGCGGACATGCCTGCCGAAGGTGCCGTCGCCGCGGACATCAATGCGGTCGAGCCTGCCGCGGCACCTGTCGCACCCCCTGCCGAACCTGCACCCGCACCGGCACCGGCCGCCGCTCCTGCCGCTCCCACCGCCAATCCGTAACTGTCCGATTTCCGAACTCTCCCGCCGACGTGCCGACATCCCGCTGGCGTCCCGGGCCCTGGAGGGCTATGGATCCCTTGCGTTCGCAGGACGCATTCCTACTGCGCTCGGGGGAGTTGCAGCGTCGGTGCGAGGCGGGGAGGGATCCATGTCTGCCACCGTGCAAGTCGCGGAGTTGCCGATCTCGGATCAGGGTGTGGACACCACGCTCCAGCTCGACGCCGCACTGCTGCTGGCGTCGGCGGATGTGCTCCTCATCGCAGTCGAGGGCACACGGATTCGCTTCGCCAGCCCGGCGATCCAGCGGGTCTTGGGATACAGGCCCGACGAGCTCCTAGGCCGCGAAGTCACCGAGTTTCTGACTCCAGGTGACGACGAGCGGGTCGCAAGTCGCGCCCATTCGCGCCAGCATGGAGCCGACGAGCCCAGCCACTATGAGATACAGGCCCACCACCGCGACGGCAGCCTGCGGTGGCTGGAGATAAAAGTCACACCACTGTCCCAGGGTGAACATGTGCTGAGCCTGGCGACGGTCCACGACATCACGTACCGCAAGAGCGCGGAGCTGGAACTCGAGCGTGCCCACACCGAGCTCGATCTGTTCACGGCGCGGATCGCGCATGACCTGCGCACGCCCTTGCACGGGGTCATGGGATACACACGCCTGCTGCAGCAACATCCTCCCTGCGCCACCGACGAGGAGGCGCGCGACTACCTGTCCAAGATCCTGCAAACCAGTGAGCAGGCCGTGCGGCTGCTCGATGGACTGCACGAGCTGTCACAGCTGGCACGCAGTGCCATCCAGCGCAGCGAGGTCGACCTGTCCGCCCTGGCCCGCGCCGTTGCGTACGAGGTGCTGGGCAGCCGTGGCGACCGCAGCATCGATCTGCTGTTCGAGCCCGGCGTGCGCGCGTACTGCGATGCCTCGCTGGTCCGGGTGCTTTTGACCAACCTGATCGACAATGCGCTCAAGTACGGCGCAGGCCGCGAACCACTCCGCCTCGAGTTCGGGAGCGCGCTCGACGGCGACGTGCAGACCTTGTACCTGCGCGACAACGGCCCGGGCTTCGAGCTCCCCCCCGACGCAGATCTGTTCGCACCCTTCGAGCGCCTTGCGGCGAGCCGCGACACCGAGGGTTTCGGACTGGGCCTGGCGACGGCCCGGCGCATCGTCGAGCACCACGGTGGGCAGATCTGGGCCGAGAGCACACCAGGCGAGGGCGCCACCTTCTTCTTCACCCTGGGATCGAACACGAGACGTCGCTAGCCGTTCGATTTCCAGACACCGCCCCCATCCTCGACGGCGCAGCGCCCGCCGTCGCGCGAACCTGCCAGCGGGGTCCAGCCGCAATCCAGGGCGCCGACGCCGTGAAAAATATCTTCCGAGCAGGGCTTGTTCCGCGGGCGGCCAGGTAACTTTGTGGCTGCTGTTGTGCTAGGTTTTCTTTTTTTTCGGTGGAGTCGGACCATGCACAGTGCCCATGGCAAATTGCTCGATGTGGATCTCTCCACCGGTCAGCTGACCACCCGGGAGCTGCCCCGGGAACGCTGGGAGAAGTTCGTGGGCGGGTCGGGCCTGGCCTGCGCCATGCTCCTGGACGAGGCCGATCCCTCGACGGTCGATCCGCTCGGCCCCGACAACACCCTCATCTTCATGGCCGGCTTGTTCACCGGCACCGGCGTCCCCACCGCCTGCAAGATCAACGTCTGCGCCCGCTCGCCCTTGACCAACGGTTGGGGTGAATCCGCCGGCTCGGGCGACTTTGGCAAGTGCCTGCGCGCCTCGGGCTTTGATGGCGTGGTCTTCCGGGGACAGTCCGAGCATCCGGTGTATCTGTTGCTGACCGACGAGCGCCAGGAACTGTGTGCTGCCCAGGACCTGTGGGGACAGGACACCTTCGACACCCATGCCGCGTTGATGGCGCGCCACGGCGACAAGGGCTCGGTGGCGGCCATCGGCCCGGCCGGCGAGCGCCTGGTGCGCTATGGCGCCATCATGATCGACGGGCCCATCGCCCGCGCCTGCGGCCGCACCGGCATGGGCGCGGTCATGGGCTCCAAGCGCCTCAAGGCCATCTACGCGGCGGGCAAGCAGCGCCTCACCATGGCCGACAAGGCCGCGTACAAGGCCGGCGTGGCCACCGACCTGCCCACCATGCGGCAGTATGCCAAGGGCCTCACCGACTGGAGCACCGCCGGCGGCGTCGAGGCTGTCGAGTTCTTCGGCGACCTGCCCATCCACAACTGGCGCCTCGGCTCTTTCAAGGAAGGCGCCAAGAAGATCGCGGCCCAGAGCTACCACCCGAAGTGGCTTCAGGAGCACCACACCTGCGCGGCCTGCTCCATCCGCTGTGGCAAGATCCTGCGCGTCGAGGGGCAGCCGCTGGATGGCCTGCACGGCCACGGCCCCGAGTACGAGACCACGGCGGGCTTCGGCTCCAACCTCCTCATCGACGACCCGCTGCCGGTGGTGCACGCCAACGTGCTGTGCAACCGCCTGGGCATAGACACCATGTCGGCAGCGTCCTGCGTGGCCTTTGCCTTCGAGTGCTTCGAAAAGGGGATCATAGGCAAGAGCGACCTCGACGGTCTGGAGCTGCGCTGGGGCGACGGCGAGGCCATGCTCGAGCTCACCCGACGTATCGCCCTGCGCGAGGGCGGGTTCCCCACACTGCTCGGCGAGGGTTCGAAGCGAGCTTCGGCCGAGATCGGCCAGGGCAGCGAGGCCTTCACCATCGAGGTCAAGGGCCTCGAGGTCGCCTTCCACGATCCCCGTGCCCACGTGTCCATGGCGGCCAACTACGCCACCGCTTCGCGCGGCGGCGACCACCTGGACGCGCTGACCTACTTCCTGGCCCGCGGCGTCCCGGTGGCCGATTTCGGTTTTGACGGCGCGCTCGAGGATTTGAAGAGCACGCCCGAAAAGGGCGACGTCGTCTACCGCATGCAGAACTTCCTTGGCCTGCACAACTCGCTGGGCATCTGCAAGTTCCTCTACATCGGCCGCATCGGTCCCTCGGTGCTGGCGCGCTGGGTCAGCCAGGTGGCGGGCATTCCCGTGGACATGGCCGGCGTGCTGGAGATGGGCGAGCGGCTGGTGCAGCTCAAGCGGCTGTACAACGTGCGCTGCGGCGTGCGGGCCAGCGACGACCGCCTGCCCCGGCGCCTGCAGACCGAGCCACGCCCGGATGGCCGCAGCGGCGGCGTGCTGCCCGACACACCACTGATGGTGAACCGTTTGTATGAGCTGCGCGGCTGGGCGGCCGACGGCATCCCGACCCGCCCCACCGTCGAGCGCTTCGGGCTGCAGGCCTACGACATCGACCGCCAGCGCCTTGTTGGGGGGGCGCCGTGACGGCGGTGGTGACCGTGGTGCTGCACGCCAACCTCAGCCGCTACGCCGACGGGCGCGAGCGCGTCGAGCTGCCCTTTCGCGCTGGCACCAGCGTCGCCGAGTACGTGCAACAGCTCGGCATCCCGGCCCACGAGTTCTATGCCGTGGTGCGCTGCGGCGCCGTGACCCGCGACCTCGGCGAGGTGCCCGCCGACGGCGAGGTGGTCGAGCTGCTGCCCGTGATCTCCGGGGGCTGACCCCGGGTGCGGCCAGGCCGGCCCTCGGGGTCGCCGCAGGACCTCCGCTGCGGGTCAAAAACCACCGCTGCCCGCCACCTTGCCAGCCCGGTCTTGCCGCCCGCGGCCGGCGCGGGCATGCTCCGCGATCCCGACGACGAGGATCGCATGACCGACGCCCCCACCTCGATGGTTCTGTCCAGTCCGCCGCCCACCGACCTGGTCGAGAAGCACAGGCTGCCGCCGCAGCACCTGGAGGCCGAGCGCTCGGTGCTGGGCGGTGTGCTGCTCAACAACCTCGCTCTGGACTGGGTCTCCGACATCGTGGCCGAGGAGGACTTTTACAAGGAAGCGCACCGCGTGCTGTACCGCGCCATGCGCCGGCTGTCGGACCGCAGCGATCCCGTCGACGAGCTGACCCTGGTGCAGGAACTCAAGGCCCACGACGAACTCGACCGCGTCGGCGGCCTGGGCTACGTGGGAGCCCTGACCCAGGCCGTGCCCACCGCGGCCCACGTCGCCGCCTACGCCAAGATCGTGCGCGACAAGGCAGTGCAGCGCGCCCTCATCAATGCCGCCACCGACATCGTGCGCCAGGGCTTCCGCGAGGACCTGGAGCTCAGCGAGTACGTCGACAGCTCCGAGCGCTCCATCTTCCAGGCCACCGAGGACAGGCGACGCCGCGCCATCCTGCCCATCAAGGACGTGCTCAAGACCACCTTCAAGAACATCGAGGAGATCTACAACCGCAAGCAGGACGTCACCGGGGTCTCCACGGGCTTTGGCAAGCTCGATCACTACACCTCGGGCCTGCAACGCTCCGACCTGGTCATCCTGGCCGCGCGGCCCTCGATGGGCAAGACCGCCCTCGCCCTCAACATCGGCGGCCACGCTGCCATCCGCGACAAGGTGCCGGTGCTCATCTTCTCGCTGGAGATGAGCGCCGATCAGCTGGTGAGTCGCTTCCTCGGCGCCGAGGCCAGGGTCAACCTCAGCGACCTGCGCAAGGGCAAGATCAAGGAGAGCGACTGGCCGCGCCTGGCCCAGGCCGCGGGCCGCATCTCCGACGCGCCGCTGTTCATCGACGACTCGGGCGTGCTCACGGTGACCGAGATGCGCTCGAAGTGCCGCCGCATCAAGCGCGAGCACGGCCTGGGGCTGGCCATCGTCGACTACCTGCAGCTCATGCAGGGCGGCCGCAGTGTCGACTCGCGCACCCAGGAGATCTCGGAGATCAGTCGCGGTCTCAAGGCTCTGGCGCGCGAGCTCGACATCCCGGTGATGGCCCTGAGCCAGCTCAACCGCTCCCTCGAGTCGCGCACCGACAAGCGGCCCATGCTCAGCGACCTGCGCGAGTCCGGCGCCATCGAGCAGGATGCCGACGTCATCATGTTCGTGTACCGCGACGAGTACTACAAGCGCGAGCAGACCCCGCCTGACATGGTGGGCATCGCCGAGATCATCATCGGCAAGCAGCGCAACGGCCCCACCGGCTCGTTGTTGTTGAGCTTCCAAAAAGAGCACACGCGCTTCGAGAATCTCGCCGAGGAGCGCAACCCCTAGCCGGGTTTCCCGCCCTGACCTTGGGCGCGCCAAAGATCCCCCCTCTGTCGATAAGGTACGACAGCGGCCTCGGTGCTCGACAGGCCGCGCTTGACGGAGCAATCGGGGATCTATAAACTCGCGAATTCATAGGGTTATCCTACATTTTCCTACCCTGCCCCACAGGTACCTGGAAGATCGGATAAGACCCCGCAATGGCTTGGACTTGGGCATGAGGTGGGCAATGAACAAGACACTCTTCGCGGGCCTGGCGAACCTGAGCGCGATCCTGGTACTGGGCCTGACCCCGGGCTGCCCGCAGACCGTGACCAGCTCGACCTCGTGCAACAACGACCACGACTGCCCGGCGGGCCAGCTCTGCGTCAGCGGCGAGTGCTATGCGGGGCGCAGCGACGGCGGCGTGACCGCGGCCTGCTACAGCGACAACCAGTGCCAGGCCATCGATCCCTCCCTGATCTGCAACTCGGCGGGTCTGTGCGACTTGCCGTCGACGGGCTCGCCCTGCACGGTCACCGCGGACTGCCCCATCGATCAGTTCTGCAACTTCCAAAGCCAGGTCTGCGTGGCGCTGCAGCCAGGCTACTGCCGCGAGGCCTCGCAATGCGGCGCCCAGAAATGCTCGGCCACGGCCGGCGGTGTGGGGCGCTGTGTCGAGTGCATGACCGGCGCCGACTGCCCGAGCGGACAGTGCCAGGCCAACGGCACCTGCGCCGCGAGCAGCGCGACCTGCACCCCTCCCTGCCAGACCGGCTACACCTGCAATCTTGGGCAGTGCGTGGCCTCGGCCGGCGACTGCAATCCCCCCTGCCTGGCCACCGAGCAGTGCGCGCAGGGCGTGTGCTACGGAGAGAACGGCTGTCCGCGCAATGCCCACCCCGTCAACAACCAGTGCGCCTGCGACGACGGCTTCGTGCCCAACGCCTCGGGCAATGCCTGCGTGCCAGAGGGCCAGAGCTGCGACCCCAACAGCCAGCTCGCCTGCCAGCAGCAGGGCGGCACCTGGGATGCGGTCAACTGCGTGTGCATGTCCGGTGGCAGCTGCAACCCGCCCTGCGGACCGGGCACGAGCTGCCAGAACAACGTCTGCGTCGCCGTCGGTGGCGCCTGCACCAGCGCCCTCGAATGCCTGATGGCTGGTGGTAGCAGCTTCATGACCTGCGACACGGCCACATCGACCTGCGTCTGCGATGCCCTGCAGGGCTTTGTCATGTGCTTCCTGTTCGACGCCGAGTTCGACGAGAACCTGTGCGATTGCACCTGGGTCGCCGAGGTGGACGCGGGCTCACCCCCGGATGCAGCCCGACCGGATACCACCCGACCAGACACGGGCAGCCAGGACGCCGCGACCCAGGATAGCGGCGGCGGTCTCGACGCGGGCACGCCCGACAGTGGCAGCGGAACCGACGCCGGCAGCGATCGCTGCGCCAGCAACGGTTGGTATGGCGACGGCGAGTGCGACACCTTCTGTCCGCAACCGGATCCGGACTGCCTGGTGGTGGGCGGTACAGGCGCGACCTGCACCAACGACAACCAGTGCATCCGGGACTACTCCACCTGTGACACCGATTGGCCTGGAGGGTACTGCTGGAGTTCCTGCGACTATGACTACTATGGCGGCGAGTGCGGTACCGAGGGCGCCTGCATTTGCCTGAGCTACCGCTGGAGCGGCGCCTGCCGCGATTCAGACTGCTACAGCCGCTGCTCGCCCACCTTGCCCTGCCGCAGCGGCTACTCCTGCGAGCTGGGGGATGAGTACGACGAGATCTACGTCTGCGTGCCTAACTGATCCGCGAGATCTGCCCCGGTACGACAGTCTCCCACATTTCCCTTCCTTTCTTAAGCACCTGATATCGGTCAAGTTACCGATCCGGGGTCAAATCGACACAACAAATTCGACGCACCTCCGAAGGGTGGCGCTCGATAACCTATGTATGGACAGTGGGGTGTCGAGGGTTGCCATGAAAAAGACCATCGCAACAGGCATCGCGGCGCTGGCTCTGATCCTGACCGCCTGCACCACCACCGCCGTGTCCGGCAACTTCTGCAGCACCGACGGCGATTGCGTCGACGGCCAGCTCTGCGTCAACGGCGAGTGCTTCGACTCCCGCAACGAGACCGACCAGACCCCGTGCACCAGCGATGGCGACTGCTCCAGCGGCACGGTCTGCGCCGCCACAGGCTTCTGCGAAGCCCTGGGCTCGGGCACCTCGTGCACGGTGACCGCGGACTGCCCCGTCACCCAGTACTGCAACATCAGCATCCAGTCCCCGATCTGCACCCCCCTGCAGCCCGGCGCGTGCCGCGAGGCCAGCCAGTGCGCCGGCCTGATGTGCACCGCCACGGCGGGCGGCGTGGGTCGCTGCGTCGAGTGTCTGCGCGGCGCGGATTGCTCCTCCGGCACCTGCAACCCGGACGGCACCTGTGGCACGGGATCGGGGGGCGTGGACGCAGGTGTGACCGACAGCGGTGGTCTCGATAGCAGCGGTTTCGACAGCACCCTGCCCGACAGCGGCGGCTGTTACCCGGCGTGCAACAGCGCGGCCGGCGAAAGCTGCGTGGCGGGAGTGTGCTACGGCGCCAACGGCTGCCCGCTCAACGCGCACCCCGACGGCGCGGGCTGCGTCTGCGACACGGGCTTCGCGCCCAACGCCTCGGGCACCGCCTGCGTGGCGTCGAGCGGCGGGTCTGATGCTGGCACCACCTTGGACAGCGGCGGCGGCACCGGCGACTGCACCCCGGCCTGCTACTCCGGCGAGACCTGCTACATGGGCACCTGCTACAACGCCGAAGGATGTCCTCGCAACTCGCACGCCGACGGCCAGTACTGCACCTGCGACGATGGCTACGTGCCCAATGCCGCAGGCACCGGCTGCGAGATCGCGGGCGCGGGGTTCCTGCCCGCCGAACGCGCACCCCGAGAACGGCGGTTGCGCCTGCGACGCGGGCTACCAGCCCAACGCCGCGGGCACGGCCTGCGAACCCATTGGCGGAGGCTACGACGCGGGCGTGCCGGACAGCGGCGGCGGCGACTTCTGCGAGCAGTACGGGCTGTACAACAACGGCACCTGCGACGACTACTGCCCGAGCCCGGATCCAGACTGCGGCAGTGGCGGTGGAACGGGCAGCTGCCCGGCCAACGCCCACCCCGAGTCCGACGGCTACTGCTACTGCGACGCGGGCTACACCCCGGACCCCGGCGGCACCTACTGCGTGCCCGAGAGCGGCGGCGGTGGCAGTGATCCCTGCGCAGACTACGGCTACTACGGCGATGGCGAGTGCGACACCTTCTGCGCCAACCCCGACCCGGACTGCGGCGGTGGCAGCGGCGACTTCTGCTATGACTACGGCTGGTATGGCGATGGCATCTGCGACACCCAGTGCCCGCAACCCGATCCGGACTGCGGCGGCGGCAGCAGCGGCGACTACTGCGCAGACTGGGGATGGTACAACGATGGCTACTGCGACGACTGCCCGTCACCGGATCCAGACTGCAGCGGTGGCGGCGGTGGTGGCGGCTACAACTACTGCGAGAGCGACTGGGACTGCTGGTCCGGCTACTACTGCGACTGGTGGTCGAGCACCTGCGAGCCGTACTAGTTTGAAGGGGCCGTCGGGCGCCCTGCCTCTCCTGAGGGTCTGTCGGGCAGACCCTCCCCCGTCGAAGTGAATTCGACGGGGCCCCCACCCAACCAGCACTGTCAGGGACACCTCGCTTCGCTGACGCGTGCTCGGTGACGTCCAAAGATGGGGTGTCCAGCTCGTGGACGGTTGTGCGGCCTGCGCAGGGAGGCGAGCGGCACGATGACAACGAACCCTGCGCTCGACGCTTGTGATCGCCACCTTCGCGGCTAGAATGCGCCGGTTCCCGAAAACGGGAACTGCGAGTCGATGTGCGTTTTCTATATCCCGGAGGCTCACGTGATCGGTGTCGTCGTGGTGTTCGAGGAGCACTCCAGCATGCCCCAGGTGGTGGCCGCGGACCGCGAGCTGCTGGGCGCCCCGGTGCTGGCCCGCGCCATCGCCAGTACCATCCCGGCCGAGCGCGAGGCCCAGGTCGTGGTCGCGGTGCCCGGCGCCCAGGTCGAACGCGTGCGCGAGGACGTGGTCCGTCGCTACGGCCTGATCGAAGTGGTCGAGGTTGTGACCTGGCAGGGCGATCTGCGAGCGACCGTGGGCGCGGCCCTCGAGCGCTTCGGTGACGGTGTCGAGCTGGTGCTGTTGCACGACGGACGCCGCCCCCTGGTCACCCACGCCACCTGCCAGCAGCTCATCACCAGCGCCCTCGAACAGGGCGCGGCCGCCCCGGTGCTGGCCACGACCGAGTTCAGCATCGTGCGCGAGGACGGTGGCCTGCGCCAGGGCCCGGACCATCTCGGTCTGCTGCAGTCACCCATCGCGGCCCAGCGCGACCGCATGGCCTCGGCCCTGGCTCACGGGGGTGCCGCGGGGGCCAACCTGTACACGCTGCTCCTGGTCGACGGTGGACGGGTGGCAGAAATAGACGGCGAGCGCGACAACCTGTTGATCCGCGATGAATCTGATCTGTCCCGCGCCATCGAGGTGTGGAGTCGCCGAGCCATCGACTACCCCTTCTTGTGGCCGCGGCCGGATCGCTTCGACGAGGCCGAGCGCGAGGCCGGAGACGAGAGAGGCAGCTCGAGCGGTGCCGTGGCCAGCGCGTCCATCGATCAGATGCTGGCCGCAGGCGTTGCTCAGGACGAGACCGAGGCACCCTTTGACGAGGCCATGGCCAGCCTGGCAGACGAGGTCCCCGGGACGGACGATGCCGAGACTTCCCACGAGGACGAGCCCTCGGATTCCGGCGGCCCCTACGCCGAGTAAGCAATCCCAAGCAGTCGTCCGCGGACGACGAGGCATCGGGTCATGAGCCTGTCCGAGCAACGCCAGCAGTTCTCGCGCCGCCAGAGGGGCAAGACCCTGCAGGCAGCACTCATGGTGTTTGTCATCGGTCTGTGCGGGACCATGATCGCGGACCTGTGGGACGACGTGCGCTACGACCTCTCCACCCAGCCGGTGCGCGATCTCGGTCGCGCCGAGGAAGCGAGCCTGGACCTGGCCGAGGTCCCCGACGACTGCTACGTCAAGATCCGGGGCATCATCGGCAACCGTGGCGCGGTGGTCAAAGGCGGCCGTGTGAGCGCGCTGGTCTACCCCGAGCGCTGGTACAGGCAGCTCGTGGGCAGCCCGATCCTCATCGAGATCGAGGTGGGCGAGGACGAGGCCCGGCGCGAGCGCTACAGCATGTTCACCGAGCTCACCATCCAGGGCCGGGCGCGGCGTCTTCACGCCCACAGCGAGTTCGCCAACGTGCTGGCCTTCTACAAGAATCGCTACGGCTATGAGGTCCCGCCCCGCGGCGTGGTGATCTCGGTGGACCGCATCCCGGGGCAACAGCATGGCGCGCTCATCGGCGTGATCCTGCTTTGCCTGGTCGCGCTGTCCAACATCGGGCTGCTGGTGCTGCTGATCCGCCGCAAGCCCCGCATCGAGGCCACCGCCCCGGACCAGGACTGAGCCTCAGCCAGCGGCCGCGATCCCCCCCTCCGCATCGTGCGTTGCCGACCGTGCCCGGGCATGCTATTCGGCCACCACACTTGAGGTGGGTCCTTTTTCTGGTGCGGCACGCAGCACCAGGACCGCGCACAGGAGAGCTTGTCATGAAGAAATTCGCCGGCATCGCGCTCGTCTTGCTGACCGCACTGTGGCCCCTGGCATCCCGCGCCCAGGTCGACGGCGGCTCCACGGACCTGTTTCTGGGGACCTGCACGCCGGACAGCTATGAAGCCAACAACGACATCTCCACCGCGAAGCCCGTCACCGAGGGCACGATAGGCAACCTGACCGCCTGCGACAACGACGAGAACGACTGGTACAGCATCACCGTCCCCGCCAACGCCGGCATCGTCGTCGACATCGCCTTCCTCCACGCGCACGCAGACCTGGATCTGTACCTCTACGACGCGGCGGCGACGGGCACTCCCGTGCACAGCTCCAGCTCGACCTCGGACAACGAGAAGGTCTACAAGATGATCTTCGCGACCCAGACCAACGTGCTGATCAAGGTCCTGAACTACGACTGGGAAGACAGCATGTGGGCGCCCTACACCATGACCGTGGCCATCCACCCCGGTGGCTATGACCCCTGCGCCCCCGACGACAGCTACGAGCCCAACGACACCTCGGCCACGGCCAAGCCCGTGACCGCCGGCTCGCCCATCACCAACCTGATCGGGTGCGACGAGGACTGGTACAGCATCAGCGTGCCGGCCAACAACGGCATCGTGGTCGACGCCACCTTCCTGGATGACGACGGCAACCTCGATCTCTACCTGTATGACGCCGCCGCCACCGCCACCTCGCTGCACAGCTCGCTGAGCTACACCGACAACGAGCGCGTGTACAAGGAGCTGTTCACCACCGCCACCAACGTGCTCATCCGCGTCCGCCAGTCGGCCTATGGACTGCCCGAGCGCGTGTCCTACACCCTGACGGTGGCCCTGCATCCCGGTGGTTTTGATCCCTGTGCTCCCGATGACGGTCACGAGCCCAACGACACCTCGGCCACGGCCAAGCCCATCACGGCGGGCTCCGAAGTCACCGGGCTCGTCGCCTGTGACGACGACTGGTACAGCCTGAGCGTGCCCGCAGACAATGGTCTGGTGGTCGACGCGACCTTCCTCGACGACGATGGCAACATCGACCTCTACCTGTACGAGGCCGGGGCCACCCCCACCCAGCTGCACAGCTCGACCAGCTACACAGACAACGAGCGCGTGTACGCGGAGCTGTTTGACGCCGCCACCAACGTGTTGATCCGGGTCCGCTCCGACGGCTCGCGATCGCAGCAAGCCTACAGCCTGACCGCCACTTTGCATGCGGGTGGCTACGACCCCTGCTCGCCCGACGACAGTTACGAGCCCAACGACGATGAGGCGCACGCGGCGGCCCTCACGGTGCCCGGCACCTTCACCAGCCTGGTGGGCTGCGACAGCGACTGGTACAGCTTCAGCCTGCCCGCGGGCCAGGGCGCCACGGTCGACATCGACTTCACCGACGACGATGCGGACCTGGACCTGTACATCTACGAGGCCGCCGACACGAGCACTGCGGTGGATTCGTCGACCGGGACCTCGGACACCGAGGAGGTGTGTGCGGACCCGGTGTCGGCCGCCACAGACATGCTCATCCGCGTGCGCAACTTCAGCCAGAGCAGCGGCGGCACCTCGGACTACACCATGACCGTCACCCTGCAAAACACGCAATGCTCGGGCAGCAGCCCCGACGGCGGCGTGGTCACCACCGACGCGAGCGCCACCGACACCAGCGGCGGGCAGGATACCCGAAACGGTGGCACGGACGCGGCCTCGGCCGATGCCGGTGACGGCGGCGGTGGCGGCTGCCTGTGCAGTGGCGCTCGCCTCAGTGGCAGCGGTGCCCTGCTGGTGCTCGGCCTGGCCCTGGTGGCCGTGCGTCGACGACGACGCTGAGGCGCGCTCCGAGGTTCCTGCCAGTCCTTCCCGTCCCCCCCACCTAGACGCCCGTGACGCCGCCCCCGCGCGCAGCCGTGGACGTCTGTGTCCGGGAGCGCTACAACCGCGGCATCACCGTCGACACCCGAGGACACGCATGGGCCTGCAGATCTACAACACCCGCACCCGCCAGAAGGAACCCTTTGCCCCCGCGGCCGCGCCCAAGGTCGGCATGTATGTCTGCGGCGTCACGGTCTATGACCTCTGCCATATTGGACATGCCCGAGTGTACGTGGCCTTCGACGTGGTGGCGCGGGCGCTGCGCCACAAGGGTTTCGACCTGACCTACGTGCGCAACTTCACGGACGTCGACGACAAGATCATCAAGCGCGCCAACGAGCGCGGCGAGTCCGCCGTGGACCTGGCCAGCCGCTTCATCGAGACCTTCCACGCCGACATGTCCCTGCTGGGCGTGGCCCCGGCGGACATCGAGCCCCGGGTCAGTGAGCACATGCCCCAGATCATCGAGCTGGTGAAGACGCTGGTCGACCGCGAGCACGCCTATGTCGTCGAGGGCACCAGCGAGGGTCAGGACGTGTACTTCGCGGTCCGCAGCTTCGCCTCCTATGGTGGGCTGTCCGGACGCGACCTCGACGACCTGCAAGCCGGGGCGCGCGTCGACGTCGACGAGCGCAAGCGCGACCCCACGGATTTCGCGCTGTGGAAGTCGGCCAAGCCCGGCGAGCCCTGGTGGGACTCGCCCTGGGGCAAGGGCCGACCTGGCTGGCACATCGAGTGCTCGGCCATGGGCATGCACTACCTGGGACACACCCTGGACATCCACGGCGGCGGCAAGGACCTGGTGTTCCCGCACCACGAGAACGAGATCGCCCAGAGCGAGGCTGCCACCGGCCAGCCCTTCGTGCGCATGTGGATGCACAACGGCTTCGTCAACATCGACCAGGAAAAGATGTCCAAGAGCCTGGGCAACTTCTTCACCATCCGCGAGGTGGTCGAACGCTTCGATCCCGAGGCCCTGCGCTACTTCCTGCTATCGACCCACTATCGCAGCCCCCTCAACTTCAGCGACGCCGTGGTCGAGGAGGCCGAGAGTCGGGTGATGTATGTGTACGAAACCCTGGCGCGTCTCGACGAGACCCTCGCCAGCACGCCAGCGGAGCCCGACGGTGAACCCCTGAGCCAGGTCTTTGCCCATGATGGACTGCCCTACCAGCCTCGGGCTGAGTTCGAGGCCGCGCTGGACGATGACTTCAACACCCCGCGCACCCTGTCCGTGCTGGCCGAGTTGCTGCGCATTGCCAACGCCCTCATGGATGGCAAGGAGAAGGAGCTCATCGGCCGCAAGCTCAAGCCCGCGGCTCGCGCCCGGCTCCTCGACGCGTGGAAACTCGAGTTCGAACCTCTGCAGCGTGTCCTCGGCCTGGGGCAGAAGGATCCCAGGCCTTTCCTGGACGCCCTGCGCGAACGCCGCTGTCGCCGTCGCGATATCGATCCCACCTGGGTCGAGGAACAGCTGGCCCAGCGTGGCGAGGCCAAGGCGAGCAAGGATTTTGCGCGCGCCGATCAGATCCGCACGGAGCTCACGGATCGCGGAGTCGAGGTGCGCGATACCCGGGACGGGACGCTGTGGCGGGTGATCTAGTGCGATAAGTTGAGCAGCACGCGCGCTGGCCGCGCTGAACTTTTCTAACCTCCTGTCATCACATTAGAAATTAAACTTCCAGGCGCTTCCGGGCCGTGCCGGGCGTTCCTTTCCCTACACTGTCGCCAGCCTGCCGAATCACCGAGTACCTTTCTACTCTTTGATCTTTTTCAATTTTTTCGGCAACGCCGGCCGGCAGTTTGCGATAAGCTACGAGAAGAGCGATCACCTCACGGGATCAACACCGCGCAGCTTGAAGACGGAGGACAAGATGAGTTCGTTGCTGAGCCTGGGAAATTTTAACGTCAACCTCACCGCATCGTTCGGGTTCACCTCATCGAGCCTCGCCAACACGGTCCTGTCGGGCTTCAATGCTGCTGGCAGTATTGGCGCCTCGCAGATCATGAGCTTCGCCTCGAGCTTCCAGTCCGGAGGCTTCTCGGCGTCGTTCTCTGCCAGCTTCTCGCGCGGCTTCCCGATGGAGCCGGCGCCGCTGCCGCGGCCTCGACCCGAGCTGTCCGGTCCGCCGGCCGGTAAGGGGCTGGAGAAGGATCCTCCGGGCTGGCCTGCGGGCTCGGTGCGCACCGCCGGCGGCTACACCGTGGTGCCCGAGGGCAACACCTCGTGGAAGGTCTTCAATCCGGGCCAGAATCCGTCGGACAAGCCTGCCACCCACGTGCACGGCGACCCCCATGTCACCGAGGCGGACGGCGGCAAGTGGGACTTCACTAAGACCAGTGACTTCACCCTGCCCGACGGCACCAAGATCACCGCCAAGACCTCCAGTGAAAAGGGCTACTCGGTGACCAATGGCCTCGAGATCACCAACGGCATGGATCACGTCTCGGTGACCGGGGTCAACGGCAAGCCGACGACCAGCGCGGTCATGCCGGACGGCTACGAGTACCGGGCGACCCAGAACGCCGCCAATCCGAACCGGCCCGAGTTCAAGCTCGGCGGCGACGGCGACGACTGGTTCATGGTCAAGGACGGCAAGATGGGCGAGATCACCGGCGCCCACATGGATGGCAAGACCGGGGCCTACGAGCAGCAGGTCGACGGCAAGGGCTACCGCATCGACCCCAACCTGCGGCCGCCTATCGGCTCGCCGGCCTGGGGCAACATGCTGCGCGACAACGCCCTGGACTTCGTCACCGGCAAGCTGGGCATGCCGCCCTGGATGGCCGAGAACGTGGGGCAGATGTTCCACCAGGACCACGCCTTTGATCAGCTGTACCAGAACATGCAGGCGCTCTCGCCCTACACTGGACCCTTCGGCGGTATGTACGGGATGGCCTTTGGCTTCGGGGGTGCCTTCGATGCCATGAACAACATGGCCGACGCCATGAACAACCTGCAGTATCTGCAAGCCGCCCAGCTCGGTTTCCGGGCCGGGTTCCTGTACTGACGAGCGACTAGCCTACATTCCTGAGGTCTGCTACAAAGGGCCCTGCCGCGAACCGGCAGGGCTCCTTTTTTTGATGTGCGCACGACGGCGCATCGAGGCTATGAGCCCACGGCAGGGCGTGGGGAGGCGTGATCGCATCAGGCTCGTGGCGCTGCCCGCAGAGGCGAGAAGCGGCGTCGCGAAGGAGTGAACGATGGCGACCAAGGCAAAAGGTCCCGCGGGTGACAAGCTCAAGAAGAAGAAGTCCGAATCACCTCCGGCGCCTGCAGCGGCGGGGCTGGGCACAGCGGTGGCTTCCCGCGAGCCGGTGACCCTGGCCTACGACGCGGCCCTGCTCAACGACTTCGTGCTGGGCAACATCACCCTGGGCGAACTCGAGGGCATCACCAAGAAGGTGCAGTACGAGATCGCGGAGCGCGGGTTCAAGCTGCTCAACGAGGGCAAGCTCGATCAGGCCGAGCGCATCTTCAAGGGGCTCATCACCCTGGACCCTTTTGACAGCTACTTCCACACCGTGCTCGGGAGCATCCACCAGCGCCGCGACCTCAAGGACGAGGCCATCGAGGAGTACAGCCGTGCCCTCAAGGTCAACCCCTACAACGCGACGGCTCTGGCCAACCGGGGTGAGATCTTCTTCCAGCAGGGCCGCGTGCTCGAAGCAACGCAGGACATCCAGTCCGCCATCGAGTTCGATCCCGACTGCCGCGAGCCCGCCACCGTGCGCTGCCGCGTGCTCGCCATGGCCCTGGCCAAGACCATCGAGGAGAACAAGGACAAGATCCTGGCCACCATGGCCAAGGCGAAAAAGAGCAGTGCTCCGAAGGGCGACGCCAAGAGCGCTGCCAAGGCCAAGAGCGGTGACAAGCCCAAGGCCAAGGCCAAGACCGCGAGTCCCGCGGCCAGCAAGACCGACAAGAAGCCCGCCAAGAAACCCGTCAAGAAATGAGGTGTGGGCGACCCGCCCCGCCGTCAGCCGCGCTCATCCACCCGCCGCATCGCCTCGAGCAACAAGAAGGTGGTCGAGTTGTCGACGTTCTTGTCAGACTGCTGCTCGCCATAACGGATCTGGAATGAACCTTCACGTGGTGCTGCCAGCGTGTAGAACGCTGGTTCACCGAGCTGCTCGCCGGCCCGGGCATAGGTGACCTGGCCGCTGACGAAGCCGATGAGACCCGACACGCCGTCTGCGAACTGGATGGCGACGGTGGCGGTCTTGCGTCCGAGTTCCAGGGTCTGCACGATCTCGGTGAGCGACATCTCGGACAGCGAGCCGGCGACGCCTCCCTGGGGCGGCGGTAGTGTCGCCGAGGCGGCCTGGGTCTGCGGCTTGCGCACGATCGAGCGCCGCAGCTTGGAGGCGAGAAAGTCGAGGTTCAGGGGCATGGGCAAGAAGTCGTCGGCGCCCAGCTCCAGGGCCTTGGACATGTGGTAGTCGTCCGCGCGGCTCGAGAACACGAAGATGGGGATGTCGCGATAGGCATCCCGCGAGCGCGCGGTGAGGATCAGGTTGTAGCCGTCGACCTTGGGCAGCGAGAGCTCGGTGATCAGTCCCTCGACGCCACCCTCGTCCAGCGCCTCGCGCGCAAGCTGGCCATCCACCACGTGCCGCACCGAGAAGCCCTCGGACACCAGGCGCGTCTTCAGGCCATCGGCCAGGCTTTGGTTGCCCGTGGCCAGCAGGAGCAACGAGCCGCCCTCGCCCACGGTCTCGGTGCCGCGATTGGAGTAGACGCGGCGGATGGTCCCCTCGAGCAGGGTCCGCGGGGCCACCACGACCTCAGCGGTCTGGGCCGCGATGAGGATGCGCGCCTCGTTGATGGTCGACTTGTCGTTGGGATCGGCGACCGCCAGGGACACCCGCCGCGCCGAGAAGTCGTAGCCAATGGGCAGGATGCGCTTGGCGCTGGCGTAGGCCTCGGGCAAGGAGTTGAGGAGCTGCACCGGGACCTCGACCTGCTGCAGATCGTCGGCGCCGATGAGGGACAGACCCGCCTGCCGTGCCAGGGCCTGGGCCAGCCGCAGCTCGTCGAGGTGACCTAGGCGCGCCAGGATCTCCCCCAGACGGCCACCCTGTTGCGGTTGCAGCTCGAGGGCCTGCTGCACCGCCGCCGGGCTCACGGCCCCCATGTCGATCAGGATCTCACCCAGGCGTCGGGGGTCTGGCCCCGCGGCGCGCTTTTCGCGGATCACGGCCATGCGCTTGAGTGGCAGGGCGGCGAGCTGGGCTCCCCGTTCCGGAGCGGCCGCAGCAGCGGGCTGGGGGCGCATCGCTGTCGCCGGCCGAGGCGCGACCGGAGGTGTCGTGGGTCGCGCCGCGACAGGGCCTGGCGTGGCGACAGCCGGGGTATGCACCACGACCGCAGGCAGAGCCCCTGGTGTGGGTGCAAAGGGCGCGCTTGCCTTGTCGGCCGCGCGTGCCGGTTCGTCGGTGATGTCGTAGAAATCATCCACGGTTCGGGGGCCTGTGCCCTCGAAAGACGTGCCGACCATCGGCGCCGCGGGACTGCCAGGGGCCGCAGGCGCGGGTGGCGACGGCGCTTCGGGGCGCGGTTGCGCAGCAGGAGCGACCACCGCAAGCGGCGGCGAGCCGAAGTCGATGGGAGCGGGCAGAGGCACGGGAGCCGCGGCGACGGGCGGAGGTGGCACGGGCGACCTCGCCGGTGGTGACACAGGTGGTGCTGCCGGTGGCTGCGCCAGGCCAAAGCTGCGCACCCAGTTGGCCAGCTGTGCGCTGCTGGTCTGGGCACCCACCACGGTCATCTCCGCGCGCAGGGCCTCGGCGAAGGCTGCGGCATCACTGGACAGCCTGTCCTCACCGGAGAGTCCCAGGCCGCGAATCACCACCGGTTCGAAGCGAGCGCGGATGGTGCGCTGCTGCTCCTGCTGGGCCGACGGCAGGGGGCGCGAGGCGCTGGCGTTGAGGACCTCGTACAGCAGGGCCGCGGATCCTGCCACGTCGAGTCTGGGACCTGTGGGCGTCTGGGCCCGGCAGAGCTCGGCGCCGATGAGGGAGGCATCGCCGTTCTCGGCCACCAGCACGTGCGAGGCGTTCACCTCGCCATGCGCCAGGGGCATACCCTCCGCATCCCGCTGGTGATGCAGGGCCGTGAGGGCGCTGAGCACATCAAAGACCACTCCCAAGGCCAGCTCGAAGGGCAGAAAAAGCTGGCGTGCCTTGGTCTCGACCAGCAGGCGCGACAGATCGAGGGCAGGTGGCGCCGCTCGCACCAGGTAGACCTGGCCGCTGTGTTCCGCGACGTCCACGGGCACCACCAGCTGCGTGCAACTTCGCAGCGATTCCAGGCGCTGGATCCGATCCCGCAGGCCCGCCAGGATCTCGATGCCGGGCTGGTGGAACAGCTTGAGGATGTAGCAAAACTCGCGCTCCTGGACGGTGCGCGCCACGAACAGATCGGCCTGCCCGCCGCTCGAGATGCGCGGCCCCAGGATGTAGGGACCACACTGCTGAAAGTTCTCTGCCACGTCCGTCGTCACCTCGCGGTCGCCGCGCGGACTCGCGCCGGCGTTCCATAGCATCGGCTCCGGACTACAGGCAACAGCCGCGACAACCCAGCCTCCCGGCTGTGGGGCTCAAGATCGGCAGTCGGGAAAGCTGATCGCGTTGTCACGCGCCGACTCGCAGGCCTCGGTCACGCCGCGGCGAGACATATCGCGGGCGCTCACACAGGCGCTGACGCTGGCACAGGCATCGTCGCTGCCGCAGGTTTCCTGGACCAGCACCACACAGGGGTCGGCCCCACAGCCGACCACGCCGCCCAGCCCCAGGCCGAACATGAGGACCTGCAGAACTCCGCGCCTCCCGTTCCTCATGCCGGCACATCCGCGCGCAGCCCGGCGATGGCGCGTGCATAGTCCGCCTGCTTGAAAACAGCAGTACCAGCCACCAGCACGTCACAGCCGGCTTCCTGGATCACGCCGGCATTGGAGGATTCGACGCCACCATCGACCTCGACATGAACCTGCGGACGCCCCGCCTCGCGCAGCATCGCCCGGATTGCACGCACCTTGTCGAGAATCCGGGGTAGAAAGCGTTGCCCGCCGAATCCCGGATTGACCGACATGCAGAGCACCAGGTCCACGTCGTCGAGAACATAGCGCAGCCCGTCGGGGTGGGTTCCAGGATTGAAGGCAAGACCCGCGCGCGCGCCCAGGCGCCGGATCTCGGCCAGGGTGCGTTGCACATGGGGGCACGCCTCGACGTGGACGGTGACCAGATCGGCTCCTGCCCCGGCAAAGGCCTCGAGGTAATGCTCGGGCTCCACGATCATCAGGTGCACGTCCAGGGGCAGTCGCGTGGCTCGACGGACCGCCGCCACGACCTGTGGCCCTATGGTCAGGTTGGGCACGAAACGCCCATCCATGACGTCGATGTGTATCCAGTCCGCCCCGGCTTCCTCGACGGCGCGGATCTCCTCGGCCAGGCGACCGAAGTCTGCGCTCAGGATCGAAGGTGCAACGATCGACGAGGGCATGCCACTCCTTGCGGGCTGCCGGAAAGCTCGCCCGATGCTATGGTGTAGGCTATCATATCCACTTCGTGGCGCTTGGTCGCCCGTGACATGGGAGGGTCGTGATGCGATGCCAGGTGTCTTTCGGTGTTGTCGTCGTCGCTCTGATGCTGGCCCCGCTCCCGTCGAGAGCCCAGGTGGATGCCAGCGGCGAAGACAGTTCCGGCAGCGACGCTGCAACAGCTGCCGACGCCACGGTCGAAGACAGTGCCGTGGCCCCGGATGCGGCCACCGAAGCAGATAGCGCCGTGGCAGCCGATTCGGCCGTGGAACCCGACGCCGCGACAGCCCCGGACTCCGCTATCGCCAGCGACGCCACGACAGGCACCGATTCCGCGGTCGAGAACGACGCGACCGTCGAGACAGATGCCGCGGTCGAGCCCGATGCTGCGGCGGCGACCGACGGCGGCACGACCACAGACGGCGCGGCCGATGTCGACGCGGCCACGGCGGTCGATAGCTCCCGGCCGGACACCCTACGGCCGGACACGAGCACCACGCCCGATGCCACCCGTCCCGACCAAAGCACCGGCTTCGACGTCGGATCGTTCGACGCCACGCGCCCGGACAGCGCACGCCCGGACAGCGGCCCCTGTGTCGAATCCTGCGTGGACGGCAAGACCTTGCACAGCTGCACTGCCGACGGCCAGCTGGTCGTGCTGACCTGCCCCTCGGACCAGACCTGTGAGGGCTCGAGCTGCGTGCTCAAGCCGACCCCACCGGACGACCAAGGGGGCTGCCAGTGCGGCCTGGCCTCCAGCCTGGACGGTCTCATGGCGCTGGTGGTTGCGGGGGTGCTGGTGGGCGTGAGCGTGGGACGCCGCCGCCGAATGCGTGCTAGACTGTGATCTCCTCTGGCAACCAGGCCGGACCACGGGAGGAACTCGGGGGAGCGATCGCGAGGTGACTGCCGTGAACCACGGCTCGCATGCGTCCACTCTCCCACCACGCCGGGTGCTCCTCCTCGACGACGAGGAGTCGGTGCTGGGTGTGCTCTCCGACTACCTTCGCGGTCCCAACCTGGAGATCGTGACCTGTCGCGAGATCGAGGCCGCCGAGGCCATTCTCGAACACGCACCCTTTGACGTCGTGGTCACCGACTTGCGGGTGTCCGAGCTGGGTGGCTTCGAGGGCATCCGTCTGATCCGCTTCGTCACCTCGCACTTCCCGAAGACCATCGTGCTAGCGATGAGCGGCTACGTCACCGAGGAGGTGTACGCCTTTGGCCGCGCCGCCGGGGTCACCGCGGTGCTGGAGAAACCCCTCGACCTGCCGCGCCTGCGCGAGTGGGTTTACGGCGACACCGAGGGCGCCGACGGCGGTGGCCTCGATGAGGGTCCTGTCGCCGACGTGCAACCTCTGCGCGAGTTCCTGACGTCCAACCAGGTGTACTCGCACTACCAGCCCATCGTCGACCTGTCGGTGCACCAGCGCGTCCAGGTGTTCGGCTACGAGGCTCTGGCGCGAGGTCCCGGCGACACACCGCTGCGCAACCCGGAGATCCTGTTCGCCTATGCCACGCGCAAGGAATGCCTGCTCGAGACCGACGTGATGTGCATCGGGGCAGCCATGCGCCAGGCCCCTCGCCTGGGCAGGCCCAAGCTCTTTCTCAACATGCACCCTCGCTCGCTGACCTCACCGGACTCGCCCGATCGGGTCACCGACCTCGTGGTCGGAGCAGGCATGGACCCCAAGCAGGTGGTGATCGAGCTCACCGAGCACCATGCCATCGTCAATCCCGAAGCTTTTCGCGAAAGCCTGGACCGGATGCGCGCGCGCGGCTTCGGCGTGGCCCTCGACGATTTCGGTGTGGGCTACGCCAACGTGCGGCTGCTCAGCGAGATCCAGCCCGAATACATCAAGCTGTCGGGCTACTTCGCCATGAACGTGGACCGCTCGCCGGTACGGCAAAAGCTGGTGGCCGCCATGGCCGACATGGCGCGGCGCCTGGGCACACCGGTGATCGCCGAGGGCATCGAGACCGAGTCCGACCTGCTCGCGGTGCGGCAGCTGGGTGTGGCCTACGGCCAGGGCTACCTGTTCGCGCGCCCGGCCAGTGCCGACGATCTCACGAAGCGCTTCGATCAGGATGGCGCTGAGCGGCTCGACGCTTGACCCCCGCGCACCCCCTTTGACAGCATCCCCGGATCGCACGATGGCGAGCCGGGCGATCACGGGACCCGGCTCCATCGTCGGTGTCACCAGAACCGTGCCCGCGGCGCGAGCCCCGAGGCAGCAGAGGAAGTCCCCATGGCCAACGGCGTGAACAAGGTGATCCTCATTGGCAACCTCGGGCAGGACCCCGATGTGCGCGTCACCGGAGGCGGCACCGCGGTCGCCAACATGCGGCTCGCTTGCAACGAGCGCTACAAGAACAAGAACGGCGAGTGGGAAGACCGCGTCGAGTGGGTCAGCGTGGTGACCTTTGGCAAGACCGCCGAGAACTGCCGGGACTACCTGGCGAAGGGGCGGCAGATCTACGTCGAGGGCCGGCTGCAGACCCGCAACTGGGAAGACAAGGACGGCAACAAGCGCTACACCACCGAGGTGGTCGCCAACCAGGTGCTGTTCCTGCAAGGTGGTGGTGCCAATGCCGGCGCCAGCAAGACCGGCGGCGGCGACGACAGCCCGCCGCCCTACTCCGACGACGACATTCCGTTCTAGGCGCTGCGGAGAGCCCGCAGCCCACCGCGTGCGAGACGAGATTCACCCTGGCAGCGCTGCGTCCCTGCGCCCGGCCGCAGCGCCGGGAGGTCACCATGCGCGTCATCTTCATGGGCAGCCCCGAGTTCGCGGTTCCGTCGCTGCGCGGCGTGGTCGAGGCCGGACACCAGGTAGTGCGCGTGGTCAGCCAGCCGGACAAGCCCAAGGGTCGTGGTCGCAGCCTGGCGCCCTGTGCGGTCAAGGAGGCCGCGCTGCGCCTGGGCCTCGAGGTGTCCACACCGGACCATATCCGGGGCAAGCACGCCGTGGCCTTTCTCGACGAGCTGCACGCGCTGCAACCCGACGTCGTGCTGGTGGCCGCTTACGGCAAGATCCTGTCGACGCGGCTGCTCGACATGCCCCGCGTCGCGCCGATCAACGTGCATGCGTCGGTGCTGCCGCGCTGGCGAGGCGCCTCCCCCATACAGCACGCGGTGCTGGCCGGTGACGACGAGACCGGTGTGTCCATCATGAGGATGGACGCGGGGCTCGACACCGGCGGCGTGTACCGTGTCGCGCGGACCTCCATCCTCCCCAACGAGACTGCGGGCGAGCTGTCCACGCGCCTGTCCGTCATCGGCGCAGCAGCCCTGGTCGAGGCCCTCCCCGCCATCGCCGACGGCAGCCTGGTCGCGCAGGTGCAGCCCGAACAGGGCATCACCCTGGCGCCCCTGCTCGACAAGCACGATGGCCACCTGGACTTTTCCCTCGACGCCGCGTCCCTGGTGCGCCGCGTACACGCCATGAACCCCTGGCCGGGCGCCTCCACCCGCCTCGACGGCAAGGGGCTCAAGATCCATCGCGCCCACGTCGTCGAAGCCAACGCCACCGAAGCCGCCCCCGGCGCCTTGCAGGTGTCCCACAAAGCGCTGCTTGTGCGCTGCGGCCACGGAGCCCTGGCCATCGACGAGCTGCAGCTCGAGGGCAAGCGACGCCTGCGCAGCGACGAGTTCCTGCAGGGCGCGCGCATCGCGCCGGGAACCAGGCTCGGCGAGTAGCCCACCCTTCTGTCAAGTTTTCCGTCGTCACCGGCGCTGTCTTTCGGCGGCTGTTTTTTTGGAGGAGCGATCAACTGCCCCTACCATGGAGCCAGGCAACGTCGAGTGCCGCCTTTCATCGCCCGCGACCACACACCGGCGACCCGCAGCCTCGACCCATCTTCCGGAGGTGCTTCGTGGTGCGCGCAACCAGCCTTCGTCGCGAACTCGCCGACAAGCCCGAACCCGCATCGACCCCGACCCCCCGCGCGGAGTCGCAGACTTTGCAGCTGCGCCGCGCCGACCGCGTCATCCCGCTGTGGAACCAGCTGTACGAGGGCGACAGCCTGGCCGTGATGCAGGGCTGGGAAGACAGCGTGTTTCACGCCTGCATCACCGATCCCCCATACAACATCGCGCGCAAGCGCAAGGGACTGGCCTGGGCCTTCTCGTCCCACGTCACCATCGATGAGAAGTGGGATCGCTTCGAGGACGACGACTACGAAAAGTTCACCGAGGCCTGGTTGCGCGAGGTGTGCCGCGTGGTCAAGCTCAACGGCAACATCTTCATCTTTGGCAGCTACCACAACATCTACACCATCGGCGCGGTGGCCCACCGCATGGGTCTGCGCGTGGTCAACTCCATCATCTGGGCCAAGCCCAACGCCCAGCCCAACATCACCTGCCGCATGTTCACCGAGTCCACCGAGCAGGTCCTGTGGCTCGCCAACAACCACCGCGACAAGGCCAAGAACTGGACCTTCAACTACAAGGCCATGAAGGAGCTCAACCACGGCAAGCAGATGCGCAACTACTGGGAGATCCCCCTGACCCCGAAGCGCGAGCGCGAGCACGGCAAGCATCCTTCGCAAAAGCCGCTCAAGGTGATGGAGCGCCTGGTGCTCGCCGGCACCAACGAGGGCGACATGGTCCTCGACTGCTTCAGCGGCTCGGGTTCCACCATGCTGGCCTGCGAGGTGTTCAAGCGGCGCTGGGTCGCCATCGAGCGCGAGGCCGAGTACAACGCCATCGCCCGCAAACGCCTCGAGGCCTACCGACAGCAGCGCCGCCTGGACTGAGGCGACGACGACGCACGGCCATGTGTTAACATCTGCCCATGCCACAGCGCCATGCCATGAAATCCGTTTTCGCCTTGACCGCGATCCTCTCCGGCTGCGGGCCCGCCCCGTCGAGTGACGACGTGGGCGTGCTGGTGCGCGACGCCGGACCGCGCGACCGGGTGGTGGTCGATCGCGGCGGCAGCGACAGCACCGTGCTCGATCAGGCCGCACCGGACCAGGCGAGCGCCGACAGCGCGGTGGCGGATGGCACCGGCCCGGACCTCACGCCCCTGGACAGCGCCGTCGCCAGTGACAGTGCGCTGCCCGACACCCGGGCCCCGGACCTGGGCAGCCCCGACACCTACCTGTTCTACGGTCCCTATGTCGCCACCGGCCTGCCGCGCGTGATCAACGACGCCACCGCCAACGGCCCCACCCTGACGACGGTCGTTCTCAATGTCCCCGCCACCCTGAACGTGGACTTCGCCGATGTGCACGTCGAGATCTCGCACGAGGATGTGCGCGACCTGCTCGTGCAACTGGTGCCACCAGTGGGAAATTCGGACACGCTCTACGATGGCACCAGCTGCAGCTCCGCCTGTCCGACCAACCTGGTGCTGGACCAGCGCCTCAACATCTTCAACGACACCCGGGGCAACTGGGTGCTGCGCCTGACCGACCGCAACCAGAGCCGCACCGGCGTGGTGCAGGCCTACACCCTGAATTTCATTCCCTGACCGACCCCCGAGATCGGTCACTTGACCGATGGCTGCGCCAATCTGGCTGCGTCCTCGCTAGAGTTCATGTGGGCCTGCTCGACCGCAGATCAGGCGGATCGATCGGCTCCAGCGAGAAATATTTTTCGTTGTGAGTCCGGTCACATAGGCCAAAAACCGCAATCCCTCCGCGAGGGTAGGACCCCTACCCACAGCGGCCCCAGGTGTAGGGCCGCAGTCGCTGCTTTTCCTACGCAACACGGCCTCCCGACGAGCGATATAGTGAGTGCACGCGGCACGGTGCGTGAGCATCCCACCCGGGAACTCCGCCCTGCCGGGAGCCGACGACGGTCATCATTTTGGGTCGCGGACCCAGGAGTTTGATAGATGCCACTGCTCGTCAAAGACCGGAAGCTGCTACGGGCTTTTCGCAAGGGTGAGCGCTGGGCGCTCGAGGAAGTGTACGCCTTCTACGGCACCAGGCTGCGGCGGTACCTGCAGGGTGGCTTCACCTTCGAGAGTCAGGGCCGGGTCTGTCGCTTTGGCGGCAGCGCCACCGGCGTCGAGCTGGAGTGGGTGGTGCAGGAGACCTTTTTGCGCGCCTTCGAGGAGCGCACGCGCAAGGCCTATGATGGGGAACGCCCGTTCCTGCGCTATCTGCAGACCGTCGCTCGCAACCTTCTGCTGCGCGAGCTGAACCGCAAGCGGCGCCTGACCCTGCTCGACGAGACCACCAGCAGCTTCGAGCCCGAGGAGAGTTCGGCCTCGCTGGCGGTGCGGCAGATTCACGCCAATCCCGAGCAGGTGGCCGAGCGCAAGGAACTCGAGGCCATCCTGTCGAGCTTCCTGGCCGAGCTGACGCCGGAGGAAGCTTCCTTTGTGCAGTACCGCTTCGTGGCGATGAAGACCCAGGAAGCCACCGCCGAGGCCATGGGCAAGACCCGCGCTCGCATCAAGGTGCTCGAGGCCAGCATGCGCGGCCGTTTCCTGGATCTGTTCCGGCTCCATGGCTACTTCGTGGAGAAGGCGCCGCAGCCCCGCTGGACCCGCCGGGACAAGCTGGCCGTGGGCTGAGCCACCCCGCCTCCTCTTCTTCTTCGCTCGACATCCCCGGATACACGTCTTTTGACCTCGACACGCCGCTTGACCAGGTCCATCGCAGCGACTAATCCACGCTGACTATTCTGATGAGCTCCGCAGATCGCTGCCTGACCCCGCTGGGAGGGCCAGGGCCAGCAGCGGAGCAGCAGTGACCAGGGGTACGACAGTGGAGCACATGATCCAGCGGATCGGAGCAAATCCGCCACTGGCTTTTTATCGCCACCGAGTGGGAATAAAAATCAGTCTAATTCCTAATGGTTGAAGATGCGCGCCGCTGGCGCAGGCATTGCTTTCGAGCGGTGCCGGGGAAGTGTACACGGCTGGTCCAGACGGCCAGCAAGGCAAGGAGAGGCGGATGACAAGAGCGAGGACGGTGTGGGGCACGGGCCTGCTCGTTCCAGCCCTGGTGATGCTCGGCGCGGCCAGCACGGCGCACGCGATCACCGGGAACGTGGACAGCACAGCACAAGCCACGAAGAAGTTCCCGGTCTCGGCGACCCTGGTCTACGACAACAGTGTGGGCATAGGCACCTTCGTGGCCAACGAATATGCCCGCAATCCGTCGTGGTCCATGTCGTTGAGCCTGCGCCCCAGCCTGACGCTGTGGGAGAAGCTTCGGCTGACCCTGCGCGCCGACGTGGTCAAGAACATGACCACCAGCTTCCAGGGCAATGCCAATGCCGATGCCTCCGGCGAGAGCTACGTGCGGCAAATGACGGTCAGCGACCTGATGCTGATCGCCGCCTACCCCCAGATCTACAAGGAGCCCATCACCGGCATCAGCATCGGCGCCAGCCTGACCGGCTACGCTCCGGTGAGCATGCTCAGCCGCGCCACCAACCAGGTGGTCGCGCTGCGCCCCGGGCTGGCCGTGAACTGGGCCTGGGAAGGGCTCTCGTTGGACTACGCGTTTTACTTCAAGAAGAACTTCCAGACCACCACCAACGTCACCCACAACCTTGGTAACTTGCCGAACTCGTTGCAGTTCCGGCCTGGTGGGCCCGAGGATCTGGGCAATGGCGAGATCGCGCTTGGCGATGTGCGCAACACCAGCCACCTCGTCTACAACTACGTCGGTGCCGGCTACACCTTCTTCGATGTGGTCACCGCCTCGGCCAGCCTCTTCGTGATCAACACGTTCAAGTACACCCAGCCCCTGAGCGACGAGTACTCGAGCCCCTACGCTCGAGCCGCGGGCCAGATCGACTCGACCTGGGGCACCATCGACATCACCTACCAGCCCTGGGAGCACCTGGCCTTCTCGGCGGGCATGAGCAGCCTGCAGCCCGCCTTCACAGCGGACAACAAGTACCTGCGCTTCCCCTTCTTTGACTTCGTGAGCACCGCGGACAACTACACCGCGTTCTACTTCGACGTCATGGGGACCTTCTGATGCGGCGGCGACAACGGGACGCGATCCCTTTGATGATTACTCCACAAGGAGAGACAGGCATGCGTACGTGGACAAAGTTTGTGATGGGGGCGCTGGCTGCGCTGACAATGGCAGCCTGCGCCGAGCTGAACCCGGACATCAACCGTGTGCAGCCTCCGTACGAGGCGAAGGCGATCTTCGATGGCAGCTGGTACTTTAGGCGCACGGTCATCGATGCGGCCCCGGGCAACCAGTGGGTCAGCCAGGGCGATGGTGACTGGGCTGTGATCGAGCGCATCCGCTGGAAGATCACCCAGGGTTTCCTGTACGGCTATCGCGACTGGGAGTATGTGCCGGGGAGCGAGACCGGCGAGTACGACGGCAGCGACTACTTCGGCTCGCCCGTCGTCATGTACGCCATCAAGGAGCAGTTCGACATCCGCCGCTCCTACAACCCGCAGACGGGTGAAGAGACCAACGTCATCGACAAGAACGTCGAGCGACCCTGGAACGAGCGCGAGTACATCGTCGTCGACTGGTCGCAGAACCTGGCCCCGACCCTGGGCCTGATCAACTGGTACTTCGCGGTGCCCGTGAGCGCCGTGACCAGCAACGCCTACTACGTGCAGGCGCACGAGATCGACAACCCGGATCGCGCCCGGGTCACCGCCGACAACATCGACATCGTCGGCAAGTACACGGTGTGGCCGGACATCCTGGGCTGCAACTACATGTACGACGCCCCCGACTGCGCCCCCGGCGAGTTGCATGTGCGCCACAGCTTCGTCAAGCTCGACCCCGACCACGACTACCAGCCCATGGCCTATCCGGACTCGGTGGACCTCGTCGACGCGGCGGGCGCCTACGTGCGCGATGGCAATGGCCAGGCCGTGCGCATCCCGATCTTCGAGCGCTTCGGCGACTACCGCCTGGATCGCCTGACCTACGACCGCGACTACGACGTGACCGAGTCGGGCGTCATGCGCCGCTCCAACCGCTTCAACCTGTGGAAGAAGAGCTTTGACGACCGCGGCCAGCCCATCCCCTACCACCTGCGCGAGCCGCAACCCGTGGTGTACTACCTCAACGTGGAGTTCCCCGACGACGACAGCATGCCCGCGGACCTGCGCGAGCTGTACAACATGAAGAAGGCCTCGTACGGCATGGGCGACTGGTGGAACGAGCCCTTCCGCGAGACCGTGGCCATGCTGCGCGTCATGTCGCGCAACGGCACCGAGACCGCGACCCGCGCCGAGATCGACGCCGAGCTGGCGTCGGGCGGCGTGCCCGAGAAGATGTTCGAGGTCCGCGACAACAGCTGCAACATCGATAATCTCAAGCGCTACGTGGCCGATCACCCCGACCTCGAGGACGCGCTGCAGGATCACATCGGCGGCATCGCCATGCTGGACAAGCAGAACCTGCCCCGGGCCTGCACCGTGGTCGAGTCGCTCACCGAGGGTCAGGACGACGCCTTCACCTGGCAGCGCCACGGCGACCTCCGCTACAACATGGTGATCTGGGTGCCCAAGCACATGGAGGCCGGCTGGCTGGGCCTGGGCCCCATGTTCATGGATCCGATCACTGGTGAGACCGTCTCGTCGACCGCACACATCGCCGGCGCCCTGCTGGACACCGCGGTGACCCGCGTCCTCGACTACGTCGACGCCCTCAACGGCCAGATCGACCCCTTCGACGTCATCACCGGCCAGGACGTCAACCGCCACATCCGCGAGGTGCAGGCGAGCTTGCACCGCGAGGCCAGGGCCGGCGCCAGCGACCGCGCCATCGAGGACATGAACCGCCGCTTCCGCCAGCTCGGCGAGGGCCGCGACAACCTGCTCAAGGAGATCTCTCCCAGCTATGCCAAGTCGCGCCTCGCCCTGGCCAAGGACACGCCCATCGAGGACCTGGTCACCGGCCACGACGACTGGCTGCTTGCCGAGGCCGCGGCCAACACCCAGATGGGCCAGAACATCGACGCCAGCTCGATGATGGAGCTGGCCAGCCCAGCGCGCGAGTTCCGCCGCGAGATGCCGGCGCGCCGCGAGGCTCGCAACCGCGAGCTGATGAGCCGCTGCCGCGACTACCCGCCCGAGTTCTTCGACACCGCGCTGCTGCACACCGCTCTGATGATCAAGGACAGACCGCGGGCCGAGAAGTACGCCATCCTGCGCTATGTGTACTACAAGGCCGTGATCACCCACGAGGTCGGCCACAACATCGGCATGCGCCACAACTTCGCCGGCTCGGCGGATCCTTTGAACTACGTCAAGGGCTTCTGGGAGATCCAGATGCTCCCCGAGAACCTGCAGGCCGCCAAGACCCAGCTCACCGCCGCCGGTGACAACCGCGCAGCCCAGGTCGATGCCTGCATCACCGAGCAGGAGCTGCACCCCGAGACCCTGATCGACACCCAGGACTGCCTGGGCGCCAACGAGATGAAGTACTCGTCGATCATGGACTACACCCACTACAACCCGCTGGGCGACATCGCCGGGCTGGGCATGTACGACTCTGCCTTCGTGTACTTCGTGTACGGCGGCATCCTCGAGGCCTTCGACGACGGGGCCATCGACCCAACCGTGCTCGGCAACAAGACGATCAAGCAGTGGATCTGGGAGCACGACTACAAGCAGATCCCGACCCTGTTCCACAACGACATCGACAACATCTACAAGCGCCACTACGTCAAGTACAGCTGGGGCCCATCGCAGACCACACTGCCTGAGCCCGCTTTCACCGTGCCCTACAAGGTCTGCTACGACGAACGCGCGAACCGCGAGCCCGACTGCCGCCTGTTCGATTACGGCGCCAACCAGACCGAGGTCATGGAGACCGAACTCAACCGCTACCACCAGTACTACTACTTCACCCATTTCAATCGCGGCCGCACCAACTACTACTGGTACTGGAACGCGATGGACGTGAGCTGGAACATCCTCAGCCGCGTGCTGCAGACCTTCCAGTACATGTACTACTTCCGCGCCCAGGACCCGACCTTCTTCGAGAAGGGTGTGGGCCAGGACTACCTGACGGCCTCGCTCATGGGCATCAACCTGTTCAGCGAGGTGCTGGGCACGCCTCCCAACGGCAACTTCCTGGAGCTGGACTCCACGGGCGGCATGCTGGTGTCGTCGATGCGCGACGGCTACTGGGTGGTCGAGCCCTCGAGCGAATGGCTGGGCGGCACCACCACCAACCTGCCCTCGGCGGGCGGCTCGGGCGTGATGGTCGAGAAGGGCTTCTTCAACGAGTGCGACCAGACTCCGTCGACCAACTACATGAACATCCCCCTCGGCGCGGGCCGGCCCTTCTTCCTGGGCTACAGCTCGGACTACGAGGAGTGGCTGTTCACCTACGTCGGCAGCTACTTTGACAAGGACACGGCGATCTACCTGCTGGCCTACCCGCAGGCGACCTTCCTGCCCTTCTACTACACCTCGGGCGTGGGCCAGTACGACCCGCGGACCTACTCGATCAACTTCTTCCGCCTGTTCCGCAAGGAGGTGCTCAATACCTTCTACGGCGTCGTGTCAGGCGACCTGTCGCGCTTCGCGCCGGTGTTCCGTCGCGATCCCAGCACCAATGACTGGAACTTCGAGCCTCGCAAGCTGGTGGACCTGAGCGGCGAACTGCCCGACTACACCCCGGGTGGCGACGTCAAGCTGGTGCAGCCCTCGATGGCCTACAACATCCCCTACTCGGCGTTGCTGTACGGCATGGCGCTGATGAACAACCTGCTCGACGGCGAAGAAGACTTTGCCCATGGCGTCAAGATCGCGGTCAAGGGGCAGGAGGACGACATCGCCGACTTCGATCGCGTCGCGATGTACGACGGTAACGGCGTCAAGCAGAAGGCCGAGTTCGTGCATCCGCTGACCGGTGTGACCTACAGGGCGCTGCGCTATGGCGAGTCGCCCATCGGCTTCCACATGGTCGAGGAGGCCAACCGCCGCCTGGCCCGCTGGCGCGAGTTCCAGACCTGTGTCGACGAGCCCGACAACAACAGTGGGCTGTGCGAGTGCACCTACCAGTCACAGGCCGAGGCGGACGGCCGCTATGTGTGCCCGGATCGCGAGACCATGGGTTGCATCATGCAGGACCGCACCTTGCGTTCCCAGACCGCCATGGAACTGGTGGAGAGGCAGGTTGAGCTCATGAACAACCTGCGGCTGTTCCACAACGTGTTCCAGTACAACCTGTGACGACCAGGCAGTGAAAAGGAGAGAGACCATGCGCTCTATTATCAAGACGACAAGCGCTCTTTCCGGCCTCCTCGCCGCAGCCCTGGTTGGCAGCTGCGCGCAGGAGATCGGTGACATCAATCGTGTCCAGCCTGACTATGTGAAGAAGGCGGACCTCGACGGTGAGTGGTATTTCAAGCCCACCATCACCGAGTCCCAGTACAACCAGGGCATGTTGTTCGAGGGCTGGGAAGGTCAGATGGAGAAGATCCGGTGGGAGGTCCAGGAGGACGTCCTGCTCGGATACCGCAGCTACGAGGTCAACCCGCCCCTCGACGGCGAGGAGGGTCACGGCGCCGAGGGCCTGGACAATCCAGGGAGCAACAGCCCCATCGTTGGCTTCAGGATCGTGAGCCACTTCGACATCCGCCGGCAGTACAACCCGACCACCGGCATCGAGAACAACATCCTCGAGGAGAACACCTCGGACCGCCCCTGGTGGGAACGCGACTACATGCGCGTGGACTGGTCCACCAGCGTCGTCGACAATCCCTTCGACATCGGCGGCTTTGCCACGGCGTACTACTCGGATTACCGGGAATACGTCAGCGAAACCTGGGAGACCGACCCCAACCGGCTGCGCGTGAGCCCCAGCTACATCGACTTCGTCATCAACATCGGCATGACCGTCGACCTGGAGACCTGCTACTACGAGTTCCAGGACAACCTCGACTGGTGCGGCGCCAGCGAGGGCAAGATGCGCATGAGCTTCCGCAAGGTTGGCGACATCGACGCCTACCAGCCGCTGGAGTACCCGGACTACCTGCCCGTGCAGTACCGCGAGCGTTACCGGGACACCCGCTCGGGCCTGCCTTGCGATCCCTCGGCCACCGAGTACCAGGGTAACAACTTCTGCAGCTACATCGGACTGTGCCTGCCCAACACCTCGGCGGACGACGACCCCTTCTGCCGCCCCGAGGCGCATGATCTGTACGTGTCGTATGACGGCTACATCTGCGACGACGACTTCAACCCGGATGACTGCTACCAGTATTCCATCGGGGTGTTCGAGACCTACGGCTACTTCCGCACCATCCGCTATCGCTACGACGCGACGCGCGGCTACCTGCTCGACGGTCGCCAGATGCTGATCAACCGCTGGAACCTGTGGGAGAAGTCCTTCGACGCGAACGGCGTCGTCATCCCCTACGCCGATCGCAAGACCAAGCCCGTGGTGTACTACACCAGCACCTCGTTCCCCGAGTGGCTGCGCCCCTCGGCCGATCGCTTCATCAACCAGTGGGACGTGGCCTTCCGCCAGACCGTGGCCACCCTGCGCGGTCTCGAGTACGACCACAACAACCCGGACGACGTGCGGGCCAAGGTGCCGGAGCGCATGTTCGAGCTCAGGCGCAACAGCTGCAACCCGGACAACATCAAGGCCTACGCCAACAAGCACGACCTGGTCGACGTCATCGAGCGCGTGGCCGGCAGCATCGACGACATCGCCGATGGCAACATCGAGCGCGTGTGCGCGGCCCTCGAGTACCAGTCCCGCAACCTCGACGAACCCTTCGATTGGCAGCGTCACGGCGACCTGCGCTACTCGATGATCAACTGGGTCGACACCCCGCAGATCGTGGGCCCCCTGGGCTACGGACCCTCGTCCGCGGACCCCGAGACCGGCGAGATCGTCAACTCCAACGCCAACATTTATGGCGCGGCGATGTACACCTGGACCAAGCGCTACGCGGACATCATCTCGCTCATCAATGGCGACATCAGCGAGAGTGACGTCGAGGGTGGCGAGTACATCCGCGAGGCCATCGAGGCCAGCCGCGGCCACCGCACCGACTCGCTGAGCATGAGCGAGGTCGCCGCGGTGATGAACCAGGTCGACCAGGTCATGGCCGAGTCCAGCGGCGAGGACTACCTGCCGCAGGTGCCCCCGGGCGAGCACGAGCGACGCATGCGCCAGATCGATGGCACGGGCCTCGACCGCGAGCTGCTCACCAATGACGAGACACTGCGCGGCCTGGCCGGCCCGAAGTTCTATCAGCCCGGTCAGCCCGTCACCGAGGATGCCTACAACAAGGCCCGGCCCTCGCGCCTGGCGGCACATTCGGCCCCCGCCCTGTTCCAGCCCGGACGCGGCGACCATGTCGCGCTGAACAGCACCCTGGCCAACGAGGAGCGCCTGGTGCACTTCTTCGCCAGCCGCAATGTCATGCTGCCCAACGCCTTCAACGAGCCCGCCATGATAGGCATGGCGCACGACCTCAAGGGCAAGAGCCGCGACGAGGTGCACCGGTACCTGATGGACGCGGCCTTCGAGTCCGTCGCCGGGCACGAAGTGGGGCACACCATCGGTCTGCGCCACAACTTCGCGGGCTCCACCGATGCCATGAACTTCTTCCCCGAGTTCTGGGCCATCAAGAGTCTGGACACGGACCCGGCCACCGCCCTGACCCAGATCGACAACGTGGACTGGGTGCTGCCGGCCAAGCTGGCCGAGATGAAGCAGCGCCTGAACCGCTGCGTGGGTTCTGGCCTGAACACGCAGGAGTGCCTGCGCATCACCGAGTACATGTACTCGTCCATCATGGATTACGGCCAGCGCATCAACCACGACATCAGCGGCATCGGCATGTGGGACTACGCGGCCATCAAGTTCGGCTATGGCCAGATCATGGAAGCCTACGACGAGCGCCAGGGTGACTTCCTCACCGACGAGTACGAGATGAGCTACCTGCTGGGCCTGATGGACTACAGCGACATCCCCGTCGCGATGTCGGGCACCGACATGGATGCCGTGTTCTGGGCCGCCCGCAATGCCGTGGGCGACGCCGAGACCCAGGTGGTGACGCTGCCCCGCCCCTGCGCGTGGAACGAGGCCGCGGGCACCGATGGCTGCCGCACACCGGGGTATGCCAACATCTACAAGCGCCGCGACGTCATGTTCGGGGACTACGTCAACGACTACATCGCGGACCTGTTCCTGTCGAACTACGACCAGAAGATCCGCAACGTCGAGTACGCCTACTGCTCCGACACCTTCGCCTGGGGCGGCAACCTGTACTGCAACCTGTGGGACCTGGGCGCCAACGTCACGGAGATCGTGACCAACGCGCGCCAGCTCTACGACTACTACTACCTGTTCAACAACTTCAAGAACGACCGCTTTGGCTGGGGCAGCGTCAATAGCTACCTGGCGCGCCTGGATCAGCGCACCCTGACGCCCATCAAGTATTCGTTCAACTACTACTACTACTACCGCAACTCGCAGGCCCGCATGTGGCCCATGATCCAGGACTGGGCGCACGCCGCCTTCGACGGCCTCAACTTCCTGGGTCAGATCCTGCAGACCCCGGAGCCGGGCACCTTCTGCCTGGAGAGCAGCCTGAACACCTACACCCGCCAGCGGGGCGCGACCTGCGCCAGTGGCGACTCGATCACCGTCGGCCTGGGCCAGGGCCGCTACTACAACTCGCGCTGGTCGCAGGAGTACTTCTACAAGCCCCTGGTCATCGGTAACTTCTGGGACAAGATCCTGGCCATCGGCACCATGACCGACTCGTCGGCCTACTTCTACCGCAACTTCGCCGACGTGTTCGACCGTGGTTCGTTCAGCATCACCTACTACCGCGTGTTCACCGACGAGATGATCCAGCTGTTCAAGGGCATGATGAATGGTGACTACGAGAGCTACGCCAGCGAGGTGCAGACGGTGGACGGCAAGCCCACCGTGGTGCCGCGCCGCATCGTGGGTCAGACCACGACCTCGGGGACACCCGCGCCCATGATCATGCCGGGGCAGAACTACTTCCTGAAGTTCTACTCCATGTACAACGCCGTGTTCGGCCTGACCTCGACCGTGGACCGCCACCTCGACTTCATGGACCGCACCCGCGTGCACCTGGTCGGCGAGGTCAACGAGCCCAGCTACGACGGCTATGACCCGGCCGAGCTGGCGACCTTCATAGATCCGCGCACCAACTACACCTACCGCGCGGCTCCCATCGACGCCCTGCGCGACCCGCTCACGGGAGACATCATCGATACCAGCCGCTCCATCGGCTACGAGTACCTGGTCGATGCCAATGATTTCGTGGCGACGTCCTGGCAGCCGAGCAAGGACGCCCTGGACGCGGCGCAGACCGCCTGCGACGCGGACCCCGAGTGCGATCTGGACCACCCGGACAATGCCACCTGGCAGGCTCTGGGTACCGCGGACATGAACTTCGCCGCGGTCGACGGCCAGCTCACGGACCGCATCGAGAACCTCGATGTGCTGCGCATGTTCGTGAACGAGCTGCCCTACTCGAACCTGTAAGACCCTCTCCCGACCTCCCCGCACAAGATTCTTCCCACGGTCCGCGCAAGCGGGCCGTGGATCCCTTTTCCTCCACCACCAGACCACCTGGAGCCCTGCCCTGCCGGTGCAGATGCCGACTCCCGCTCGGCTCCCCCCTTTCGGGCCGCGCTCCGAGTGTACTGACGACCCAGACACGCGCCTGCTACACTGGGGCTTCCTTCGCACGGGAGTCATCGCGTGGCGCACCGCCTTCGAGCTGCCAAGAAATCAGACGACGCGACCAACACCATGGTTCAGGCGTTGTGTTCGGCACTGGCGGTGAACGTGGGAGGTGGACCCTGGCGAGCGGAACGCGTGCTGCGAGAAACGTCCTGCCACACGTTCCGGGCTCGAGCCAGCCGCCAGTCCGACAGGCTGGTCCGCCTGACCCGTGATCGGAGTCTGCTGGAGCAGGAGGCGCCTGCACTGCGGGTGGTTGCGCGCACCCACCTCGCCCTCGAGCCGCAGGCCACGCTGAAGCTCGACGAGCCCGGGGACCTCCATGCAGGTGTCTACGGCGCACACGGCGTGCTGGAGCTGGTGACGGAGCCCGACCTTTCGGACCTGGCTGCCCTCTTTGCCACCCTGCACGACATGCCCACCCTGGGCCTGATGCGCTCCTTTCCCGTTCAGGACAAGCCAGGTGTGCTCGTGGTGCTGCAGCGCCTGGTGGAGCAGCAACGCAGCTACCTGCACCAGCGCGAGTGGGACGGGCTCCCCCAGGACATGCTCGCCCTGCAGCTTGCCGATCTCGGACGCGTGGTCCGGCGCTACGTTGTGGCGCAAGAGCACCATTGCCAGCCTCATCCCCGGCGCGCGCTGTGTCACGGTGCGGCCTCGCCCTCGACGCTGGTGCGCGATCGCGAGGGCCTGCACCTGGTGGGTTGGGAGCACGCGCGCATCGGGGATGCGGCCCGCGACCTGGCGCAGTACGCGGTGGCCGCGGGACTGAGCGAGGACGGAGAGGCAAGGCTGCTCGAGCTGTACCTCGATTCCCGGGCACAGCCCGATCACCGTTTCATCCCCCGCTACCATGCCCATCGGGAGCTGGTGGTGCTGGAGCGGCCCGTGCTGCGTCTGCTGCGGCTGTATCGCATCAAGCGCCAGGGTTCCCCGGTGATCGACTCCGTGCTCGAGGTGCTCAGGCGCGAGGTGGAGTTGGCCACCCACGAACTCGCCACGGCGCTCACCGCCCTGAATGCCTTCGTGGGGCGCGGCCGACCCATCGCACCACGGGACGTGGCATCCATGGGCCGGCTGGTCACCCACGAGGAGTTCCTGCTGGGCGACGTCGATCGGATCCTGGCGGTCGAGGGCGCATCGTACACGGGAAAGACACCCACAGCCTCGCTGCTCGCCACGCGACTTCACGCCACCTACCTCAATCCAGCGGTGCTGGTGCGGACCGGTCTGGCCCTGGGCGGGCCGGGCTGGCGACCCGCAGACCTGGCTCAGGTGCTTGCCGTGCTGGATTCGCACGAGGTGGAGGTCGAGGCCCTGGCACAAGCTCCGTACTATCGCGTTCACGTCGACGGCGAGGACCTGACAGAGGCTGCACGGGAGCCCGAGCTGTATCCGGCACAGCGACGCTTCTTTCAGGACGAGGCCAACCACGCGCTGCTGCGCACCTGGTTGGGGAACCACCTGAAGGGCCGCGTGGTCCTGGATGGCGAGCAACTCGATGGATTGCTGGGCCCCGCGGTCCGCCGCGTGTTTCTGACCTGCGACGACGAGGTGCGCGAGCAACGGCGCCAGGAGCACGTGGCGGACGGCGCCGCGGATCTTGCCCTGGACCCCTCGCCGCGGATCCCGGACAGCGCTCTGGTGATCGACAGCAGCCGCAGTGAACCCGCGCAGACAGCCCTCAACGTGATCCAGGCCTTGCTCTCGGAGACCCAGCGCGCCGAGATCCTGGTCGCTGACTTCACCGGGCGCCGCCCGCTGTTTGAGAGGTGACCGTGTCCCAGGTGCTCGAGCAACTCGCGCCTGCGATCTCCGAGGTCTCACCGGTCGAACTCCTCGGTTGTGAGCTGGTAGCGCGTGCACATCTCGAGGGGAAGCGGATCGTGGTCACCTTCCGCAGTCCTTATGAGCTCTTCGTCGCCATGGACGGAATCGCCGTGATGCCGAGGCCACGTCCGGAGCAACGGCGTGCGCTTGCCTTTGCCTCGCGGCGATTGCCCTCCCTGTACACGGCACTAGGTGAAACCGAAGCCCTCGTGCTGATCGAGGAACAGGATCATCGTTTCACCGCGGTCGACCTGTTTGACCGCGCTGCCGGGCGTTACCTGTCCCATGAGCACCTGCTGACGCGCACCGAGCGCCTGGAGCTGCAGCGGCCCACCTTCGTGGCACTGGGCGCACCAAGCCACGAGGGCGAGCTGCGGCACCTCGTCGAGTCCCTGCCTATCGTTGGGCCTCGGGTGGAGCTGCGCAGCCAGGATGAGGGCTACCTGCTCGCGCGCGCGGTGGTCGATGTGTCGGTGCGGGTCACGCGCTGACGGGGTCCATCACAAGATCGGTCTGACCCTCGACGAGGTCTACCCGCACACCCCGGGCACCCGCGAAGCTCCCCTCGAGCAGGCGGAGCGACAGCGGATCCTGCACCAGGCGAGAGATGGCACGCTTGAGCGGCCGCGCCCCGTAGGCGGGATCAAAACCCGCATCGGCCAAAAAGGCCTTGGCCGAGTCCGTGACTTCGAGAGTCAGGTCCTGCTCGGCCAGGAGGCGACCGAGCTGCCTGAGCTGGATCTCGGCGATGGCTCCGATGTGCACGCGCGTGAGCCCGTGGAAGACCACGATGTCGTCGATGCGGTTGAGGAACTCGGGCCTGAAGTGCGCCCGCAGTTCTCCCAGGCAGAGCTCGCGCGCGCTCTCGGCCACGTTGCCGTGCTCGTCGGTACCCTCGAGCAGGTGCAGACTGCCGATGTTGCTGGTCATGATGATGACCGTGTTCTTGAAATCGACCACGCGTCCCTTGCTGTCGGTGAGCCGGCCATCGTCGAGGATCTGCAGCAGCAGGTTGAATACGTCGGGGTGCGCCTTCTCGACCTCGTCGAACAGGATGGCCGAGTAGGGGCGTCGCCGCACCGCTTCGGTGAGCTGACCGCCCTCGTCGTAGCCGACATAGCCCGGGGGCGCACCGGTGAGGCGAACCGCAGCATGCTTCTCCATGAACTCGCTCATGTCCAGACGCACGGTGGCGTTCTCGTCGTCAAACAGGAATTCGGCCAGGGCCTTGGCGAGTTCTGTCTTGCCGACACCGGTGGGGCCGAGGAAGAAGAAGGAGCCTATGGGTCGCCGCGGGTCCTTGATGCCGGAGCGCGCTCGGCGCACGGCGCGGGCCACGGCATTGACCGCCTCGTCCTGGCCGATGATGCGGTGGTGCAGGCGAGTCTCCATGTGCACCAGCTTGTCGCGCTCGGCCTCGAGCATGCGGTCGACGGGGATGCCTGTCCACGAGGCCACCACGGCGCCTACATCCTGCGCGGTGACCTCCTCGCGGATCAGGCGCCCCCCCAGGGCATCCAGGTCTTTCTGGGCCTGCTCGAGCGAGGACTCCAGCTCGGGCAAGGCCCCGAAGCGGATGCGCGCCGCCTGATCCAGATCACCCTCACGCTCGGCGTCCTGCTGCTCCCGGCGCACGCGTTCGAGGCTCTGCTTGAGCGCACGCACCTTCTGGATCAACTCCAGCTCCGCCTGCCAGCGGCCTTGCAAGGTGCCGCCCTTCTCGTCGAGGCTGGCGATCTCGGCCCGAATGGTGGCGAGGCGCTTGGTGGCCTCGGCACTGGCCTCCTGCTCGAGAGCGCGCTCCTCCACCGCCAGCTCGCGAGCGCGCCGGCGATGCGCGTCGACCTCGGCGGGCATGCTGTCTATCTCGAGCCGCAGACAGCTGGCAGCCTCGTCGATGAGGTCCACGGCCTTGTCGGGCAAGGCACGGCCGGTGATGTAGCGATCGGACAGCGCCGCAGCGGCCTCGAGAGCGGCGTTCTGAATGCGCACACCGTGATGCACCTCGTACTTGTCCTTGAGCACGCGCAGGATGGATACCGTCGCCGCCACGTCGGGTTGCTCGACCTGGATGGGAGCGAAGCGGCGCTCCAGGGCCTTGTCCTTCTCGATGTGCTTGCGGTACTCGTCCGGCGTCGACGACCCCATGCAGCGAAGCTCGCCCCGGGCCAGGGCCGGCTTGAGCAGGTTGCTGGCGTCCATGGCGCCATCGCCCGATCCCGCGCCCACCAGGGTGTGGATCTCGTCGATGAACAGGATGACCTGACCGTCGCTGTCGGTGACAGCCTTGATCACGGACTTGAGCCTCTCTTCGAACTGCCCGCGCAGCTTGGCTCCGGCCACCAGGGAGCCCATGTCGAGGGCGATCAGGCGCTTCCCCTGCAGGGAGGTTGGCACATCATCACTCACGATACGTTGGGCCAGGCCCGAGACGATGGCGGTCTTGCCCACGCCAGGCTCACCGATGAGCACCGGGTTGTTCTTGGTGCGCCGGCTGAGCACCTGCAGGATGCGTCGCATCTCATCGTGGCGCCCCACCACCGGATCCAGCGCACCTTCCCGCGCCAGCGCGGTCAGGTCGCGGCCGTATTGCAGAAGCACGTCGCCGGACGCCGAGACCGTGGGTGCACCCCTGGTGCTCTGTCCCGGACGCGCACCCGAGGAGCCAGGCGCCAGGGCCTCCCGGGTCACCCCCAGCTCACGCAGGATGGCGCCGGCAGCCCCGCTATCAAAGGACGCATCCGCGATCGCCGCCGCGAGGTGCGAACCGGCCACCTTGCCGTCGCCGCGCTCGGCAGCCATGGCCTCGGCGGCACTGGTCACCTTGAGAAAGCGTGGGGACAGGTAGTTGCTGGCTCCCACCACCTTGGGCAGCTTGGCCAGCTCCACTTCGAGCCGGCGCTGGGCCTGGGTGAGGTCCGCGCCCAGGGCCTTGAGCTGGGCTGGAACACCACTCGGCTCGCGCGCGAGCAGGGCGTACAGCAAGTGCTCGACCTCGATGGCCTGGTGCTGGCGTTGCTTGGCGAGTTTCTGCGAGGCAGCCAGGGCGTCCTGGGCCTCGGCGGTGTACTGCGCAAGGTTCACGACGTCACCTCCATGACGCGGCGAACCATAGCAGAGATGGGCCAGGGGCTGCAGCGGCCGTGCGCTACTTGCCCTCGATGCGCGTGTTCCAGTCTCGCAGGTAGTCCTGGTGGGCGGGGTCGTCGGGATAGTGCTCGACACTCTCGTCGTAGGGGAAGTTGCTCATGGCCGCGAAGGGCAGGGGCGCCACCATGAAGGGGACCGCGCCTCCGTCGACGAGACTGGACTGCTTGTAATAGCCCAGGGTCTGCATCGCGTAGACGCGCCTCAAACCAGCGGGTGGCGGAGCCGGCGGCACGAAGCGCATGCCGACCTCGTCGCCTGGACCGAAGATGGCGAAGATGTCATCCGCCGCCGTGAGCAAGGGAGTCACGTCACCGTACCGGGTGAACGCCCCAGGAGGGAGTGGCCATCCCGGCGGTCCAGGTTGCGCGTAATGGTAGATGCGCTGGTCGCCCCCGGAGAAGGCCGAGAAGCCGTGCCGGGCCAGTGTCACAGACTGCAGCGGAGCCTCGACCACGCTGAGCGACAGGTCGGGCGTGGTATCGATCCAGATGGCGTCGAGATAGGTCTTGTTGAACCAGCTCATGCGCACGCGGTGGTCCGCGGTGGGGAAGATACCCGTGATGTCGATGGCCATGACACGCGGGAACTCCTTGGGCTTGACCAGGGTGACACGGCTTCGTGAGACCTGTACCCAGTTCCCGCTGGTATCGATCACCTCGAGTGTCGTCTGCCAGCCGTTGGGATCGTTGAGGTGCTTGTTGAGGATCCCCTCGGGCGTGCTCGAGAAACGCGAGGTGCCGTCGACTACGAGCTTGACGATCGAGGCCCCGGCAAGGCTACCGAGGTCGGCCACGATGCTGTTCCAGTACGCGCTGTTGGGGTCCTCCGAGAGCATCACCGTCTGCCCATCGGACGAGGCCAGGGTGGCAGCCACGTCGACGCCGCTGTTCAGGTGAACGGCCGAGACCAGGGGGGTTCGCTGCGTCGAGATGGTCACCAGGCGCCTCTCCAGCTCGATGGGCGCCAGGGGGACGTTGTTGGCCCGGGAGACCAGATCGCGATCGGGGGGCAGGTCGATCGCGTACAAGCGCGCCTCGTCCAGGTAGTCGAGTTCCTCCAGCTCCTCGACGATCCGCAGGTCAAACACGCCGTCCACGATGGCCGGCGGGTGGCGCAGCACGTAGGCGTCGTGGGGATCGGGCTTGCGATAACCGTAGCCGAGCTTGAGGCCGAGCGTTCCCGACGTGTACATGTCGGACTCGAACGCGAATTCCTGACCGTCCCAGGTGTAGAGCATCGGACACGAAAAATAGTAGTCCCAGTTGAAGCACTCGCCACCCGTCCGGCAGTAGTAGTACCAGAAATCTGGCGGGCTGATGATGTCGCGGCACTCGGTGGTCGTCACGTTGCTTGTCCAGCAAGCCTCAGTGACGGAATCGCTAGTGGATCTGGCGCTGCCGGGCACGCAGGCCACGTTCTCCGGCGTCGAGTTGCCAGCTTTTCTGGCGCAGGACCAGTTCGTGCAGGTGGCAATGACGACGGCGCCCGTGCAGGATTGGGCCGGTGTGTAGCAGGTCGCCTGACCGCTGCAGAAGCCATTGTTGGCCGCGGTCGTGCCGGTGAAGGCGGTGCAGCGCCCCTGGTTACTGACGGTGGTCCAGCCGGCCACCGTGTTGGCACAATCGTAGCCCGGGCAGTCATTGCCCCGGGGATCGGTACCCGGTGTCGCGGCGACGCAACTCCCGGTCTGGCACTGCTGGCACGCGATGCTGCAATCGGAATGGTCGGAAGAGTTCGGCTCGCAGCGCCCATTCTCGCACCAGCGGCAGGTCCCGCAATCGCTGTGCCAGGTCGCCACCGTGTCACCGGGACAGGTCTTGTGCGTTCCATCGCAGTTCTCGGCCGTGTCGCAGATGGGATCCAGCGCGGCTCGGCACTCCACGTTGGTGCCCGCCACCTGATCGGGGCAGGTCTTGCTCGTGCCATTGCAGTGGTCCTGAACATCGCACGCACCGGCCGGCGTACCGCAGGGGACCCCGTTTCCCTTGACCGCGTCAGGGCATGTCTTGCCGACACCGTCGCAGTAGTCGTCCGCGTCGCACAGGTCGCTGGCAGAGCCACACAAGAAGGTAATCGGTCGCACCCTGTCCGTGGTCGGACAGCTATTGCCGACACCATCGCAGAAATCCGCCAGGTCGCAGGTTCCGTTCTGTGCCCGGCACTCGGCCACGCTCTTCTGATCTGCGGGACAGGCCGGCCCATTGCTCGGGCAGTACTCGGCAGGGTCACAGTCCCCCGCCGAGGGGTGGCAGGCGTAGCTGCCAGGACGGAAAACATCCTGGGGACAGGTGCGGTCCGTGCCGTTGCAGACCTCGGCCACGTCGCAACCACCGGCGGCCGCGGCCCGACAGACCGTGTTGCCGGCGGCCAGGCCGTAGCTGCAGGATCCATTGGCCACGTTGCAGCTTCCCGGGCTGGTCTCGCAGCCGAGGGGCGACGTGCACTGCACGGGGTTGGAGCCCGTGCAGGCGCCACCCTGGCAACTGTCGGTCTGGGTGCAGGCATTGCTGTCATTGCACGGGGTGCTGTCGGTCAGGTTTCCATCGCAGGCCGCGCCGGTGATCGTGTACTTGCAGGCCGGGCAGATCGCAGCTGAGCACTTCTGGCCCTGCGGCGTACATCCGGCATCGCCGCACTCGCAGTGGCCGTGACCGCACTCGACATCCGTCGCGCAGCCGCGGCCGTCGTCACCCTTGCAGACCCCGGCGTAGCAGGAGCGATCTCCCGAGCACTCGCCCACATCATCCACAGGAACGCTCTCGCCCAGACCGACGGTGCACAGGCTGCCGTTGGTGGTGTACTGGCAGGTGGTGCAGGCCTGCACCGCGCACTTGCGGGTGGCGCATTGCTCGTCCGCACACTCGCATACAGCCCGGGCACACTGGCTGGCCTGGGTGCAGGTCTGGCCCACGGCAGATTTGCAGGTGCGCGCGCCATCGCAGGCGCAGCTCGCTCCACTGCAGCCTGTTCCCGTGGCCGTGCACATGGCCGTTGGGGCCAGGTCGGTGAGTCCCATCGGCACTGGCGAGCAGGTGCCATTGTTGCCGCCGTTGAGCGTGCCCCGGCAGGCCTCGCAGGCGCCGCCGCAGGCGACATTGCAGCACACGCCGTCGACACAGAAGCCCGTCTGACACTGCGCGCCATCCCCGCAATCGGCTCCCGCACCCTGCTTGGCCACGCAGACATCGCCGAGGCACACGGTGCCGCCGGGATCCGCGCAGGAGCTGGTGGTGTAGTCGGAGCAGTGCATGGCACAGCTCGAGATCCCGGTATTGCACACGAGACCACCCGAGCACTGGGACGAGCCCGTGCAGCAGGTGCCTCCCGTCGACACGCAGCACACGCTGTTCTCGCACTTGAGACCGCTGTTGCAGGTTCCCTGGCCGGTCCCGGTGCAGGCGTCGCCCACCCCCGGGATGGGCACGCACTGGGTGCCGCTGCACTGGTAGCCATCCTCGCAGGGAGCGGTGACCGAGCAGCTTGCTGGGCACTCCGGAGCAGCCTGGTCCACAGCGCCTGTACAGGTCCGGGCAGCCAGGTGATCGGGGCAGCCATGGGACAGTCCCGCGCAGGCACTGTCGTCGTCGACGGTGACGCTGCCACAAACGTGGTCCACGCAGCTGGCCTCGCGCCGGCTGCCCTGGCAGGCGGTGGTGAGGGTGACGTCGTGGCAGGCCGACGCCGTCGAATAGTCCGCAGGGCATTGCAGCGGGTCATTGCAGCAGTCCCCACCGCTGCAGCAGCGCAGACCATCGCAGTAGCCGGAGAGGCACTGCGTGGCGCCCGCCGCCGAGCAGTCCTCACCGTCGTCGAGCAGACCCTCGCACTGGCCTGTACCCGTGTTGCAGAAGGCACCCGGCATGCAGTCCGGGTCACCGCTGCAGCTGGTGAGGCAGGCCGTTCCCCCGGCATTGCAGCGCAGGCCGTTGCAGCTGACGCGGTTGCCGTCGAGACAGGCGCCTGCGTTGTCGCACAGGGGCATGGGATACATGTAACCCGCGCGACAGAAAGGCTGACCGCAGGACTCTCCGGGGCGGGGCGTGTAGGCGCAGCCCGACGGCTCGCAGGCACCGGTGAAGCACTCCGCATGATCCCCGGGTGGCTCGGTGCAGTCCGAGGCCTGGCTGCACCCAACACACTCACCCGCCGCACAGCGCCCACCCTGGCTTCCGGCGGGTTCGCTGGCCAGATCGCACAAGGTGCCATTGTCGGCGAGCTCGAATTCGCAGGTGGCTGTGGCCCCAGGCAGGCACCGCCCATTGAAACGACAGCCTCCGTTGTACTGGTCACAGCGAAGGTCCTCGCACTGGATCAGGCAGGTGGTCGCGCACTGACGGCATTCCACGTCCACGGGTGCGTAGGAGCACTCGCCCGAGGCGGGCAGGCAGACCCCGCGATCCGCATAGCTCCGGTACACCGAGTCACCGGCAACGCACTCGGCAGCCGGGCGCGTCGTACACTCCTTGCGCCGCCCCACGCAGTGCCCGTCTCCATCACAAGCGTCGGCCACTGTGCACAGGTCCTCGTCGTCGCAATCCTCGCCCTCGAGCTGGCTCGCATACACGCAGCTACCCGCTCGACAGGCTGCGCCATCCGCAAGCTGGCAGTCGTTGGGCGTGGTGCAGTCGCTGTCCCCGGCGCACGCGGGATCCGGCACGCGCAGGCAGGCCCCGTTGGTGCAGGCCTGATCTTGCCGCGGACAGTCGAGGTTGCGGTTGCAGGCCTTGGCGCAGGTTCGGTCCGCGCACAGATAGCCCTCCGGGCACTGGCTGCTGTCCTGGCATGCGCCCTCCGCCGCCACCGGCTCCTTGGGACAGGCTGTTGTCAGGATCAAGGCGGTCGCCAGCAAACTCAGAGTCTGCGGCACCGTCCGACTGCTTCGCGCCATTCGCGCACCTCACCCCACTGCAGGGCACTTCTGAAGACCTCGCACCAGTGTAGCAGATCGGGGCGCCCAGTCAGGTCGAAGAGGGGGATGAAACAATGCCAGGGTGGGTCCCGGAGCCGGCCTGTAGAAACATCGAAGCGAGCGCAATGAGCGCAGCGAGTGACGACGAGACGCACGTGCGGTGCGTCGCCGCAGGCGCGTGCGGCACTTCGGTCGCAGCAAGAGGATCCGACGCCGCAGCCGGTGGATGATCCCGACAGGCTCCTAGAACTGCCACCCAATCTCGACGTCGAAGAACAGGTTCCACTGGGCCTGTTGTCCCACGCTGGTGGCAGGATAGAAGTCGCCACCGGGCTTGAGCTGCACCGTGCCCGCGTCGTCGTCGAGGTAGTCCAGGCGGAAGGCGCGCTGCACGCCCAGGTTGAAAGCCAGGATCAGGATCTGCAAGCGCCCGCCAAGGTAGAGCGCCTCGTTGTCCGTCGAGAACTGCAGGACCTTGCCCCACTCGTCGAGCTGGAAGTTCCGGTAGTGATAGGTGGCGAAGAGCTGCAGGAAGCCGAGGCCCTGGGTCTCCGCGTGCAGGATGAGATTGCGTGCCGCCGGCACGCTGGCCCAGTTGTCGCCCAGCTTCCAGGCGTCCTCGTACACGGCGGTGACCGCCAGGGCGTCGACCAGGGCATAGGAAGCCTCGAGGTAGAAACCACCGCGCCAGGGCTGACCGTTCTGCATGGCGAGGTAGGCGAGCTTGGTGGGCAGCGTGGCGCGCTCGTTCTCGGCGACGGAGACCGAGGCAAACTGGAAGCGGTCGACCTCGTACTGGGTGTTGAAGTAGCTGGGCAAGAAGTGCGGATCGAAGGCGCGGAGTTCGAGGCGCAGGCGCATGGCATGGGCTGCCTTCATCTCGCGCTTCGCTTTGCCCAGGCGCACGGCTTCTTCCTCGTCGTCGAGATCGCGCACCGGGCGCGCCCCGAAGTTGAGGCGCCACAGGGACCCAAAGGTCAGGCCACCACCACCCGAGGCCGCGATGTTGGCCGAAGCGATCTCGGGCAGCAGCAGGTGCGAGTAGTCCAGGTAGAGCTTGAGATCGACGTTGCTGATCTTGAGCACCTTGAGCTCGGTGTCCACACCCAGCCCCTGTACGCGCTGCCCGATCATGGCGTTGCGGTCCGCGTACATGAAACGCCCCTCGTCGACCGGGAAGCGCACCCGACCCGAGCTGCTGTCCGTGACCGTGGTCAGCGCTGTCGGGGCATTGAGGTCGGTGACGTAGGACGCGCCGATGCTCCACGATTTGGGCAGAGTGCCGTCAAGAAACAAGCCGAGGGGCTTGACGAAGACCAGGGCGCCGAGCATGCGCGGGATGGGCAGCGGGCCGCCGATGAGCTCCACGCCGCCGATGTCACCGTAGGCATCCAGCTCGGCGAACAGGTTGCTGTCCTCGATGTCGACGTTGGGCGCGTAGCGGCGCACCAGCTGACCATGACCAATGGTGAGGGCGCGCACGCGGTTGACGTCGACAAACAGATTGTCCTCTTTGCGGCCCCAGGTCAGGTAGCGCAGGGGGGTCAGCAGATCGGTGTAGGGATAGCGCAAGGCCTGATCCCAGTCCTGGGAGCGAAAGCGCCCGACGTTGGCAAAGCCGTCGTCGTAGGTGTCGGGCTTGAACAGGTTGATCGCGCCATGGTCGAAGGCCTCGAAGCGCAGCGGAACACCCAGACCCAGGGCAAAGGGCCCCAGATGCAGGTTGAAGTCCGGCCTCACTACCGCGTACAGCTTCTTGTCGATGTCGGCGACACCCAGGGCCAGGCCCACCGAGGAGCGGGCGTTGACGAGCTGCACGTTACCCAGGGCCGACAGCTCGCCCTTGTAGAATGCTGGCTCGTCGCTGGTCACCGCTGCAGGCGCCGGCGTCTCCTGCAGCCACTCGACGCTGTGGGTCACCACCACGTCGACGGGAACGCCCTGAACCTCGGCCGGCTTCCACGTCATGGGCTGCACAGCGGCCACGGTCATCTGGTCCACGGTCGGGTGCAATCCCTGGAGTACACGCACCTGCCGGGTGCTGCCATCCTTGCGCACCTCCACCTCGAGGTTCACCCGGCCCTCGACGAGGGCTCCGCCTTCTCCGAGGGCCAGGGCATTGAGCCTGGTCACCGGGTTGATGGGCTCCGGCATCCTGGTGACCGTCGCGGGATCCGCTGGCTCGAAGGGCGCGTCGGCGTCCGGCGCGTGGGTCGCTGTGGCGGTGGCCGCCACGGGGGTGTCTGGCTGGGAGGCCGCGGCGCTCTCGTCGGCGGGCTGCGAGGCGGGCGCCGAGGACGCGTCGGTCGCGGCGCCCATGGGCTCGACCATCAGACGCAAGGTCCCTGCCACCAGCTGGGTCCCTTCCTTGATGCAGCCGACAGCGACGTGGCCAAGACGTCTGTCCATGGCCGTGGCTGGTAGACCGGCAAGGCCCGCGGCAGGATGGGGTCGCTCCACCGTGATCTGCTGGGTGTAGCCGCAAGGTTCCTCGGTGGGACGGCCGTCGAACAGATGCCGCGTCGCCGACAGCGCCACGATGTTCCACTCGCCGAGTGTCTCCCCCGTGGCCAGGGTGCGGAAGGGCTCGCTGTGCACCTCCTGCAGCGCTGGCGCCGTGGCCAGCGCCGGGACCTGGGCCCGCAGGGACAGGGGGAGCAGCACCGTGACGACGAGCGCGAACGCGAGATGACAGCGCATGCGCGAACTCCTGGTCGAGGGACGAAATCGGTGTGCTCTTTGTATCAGAGCCGGCCGCGCGTCGAAAGCTCTGGCTCCAGATCGGGATTCACCGGCATTGACCTCGCTGCGACGACCTGCCAGGTTGACGGCATGCTTCCGCCAGACGATGACGACGTCGAACACAGGGACGAGCCCCTCCTGCTCAACGTGAACGCGCTGCGGCGCGAAGGTGACGTCAGCACCTGCCTGCGACCTCTGGGGCTGTGTGAACTCGGGAGCTGCGACATGTGCTGGTACAGCCCCGAGGCCAGGGCGCGCCTGGCCGAGCGTCGCGAATCCGACAACGTCCCCGGCTCTCCCTCCGACCCCAAGGAGCGCTGACCGGCGTTCAGACCCGGATCCGCTTGCGAGCGAGCCGAGCCAGGGCCAACCCGACGAGGGCCAGGACCCAGCTCGCCCCCCGGTGACTGGTCGCAGAGCAGGAGAGCCCCTGGCCGAGCTCGAGGGCGTCCACCGACGACGTGGTGTTCGCGGGCGGCAGGCCCTCACCTTCACCCGCTGCTTCGGATGGCTCGCTCGGGTGTGCGCTGGCGTCCTCTCCAAACCCCGCATCCACGTCGTTTGCAGGACTCGCATCGACCTCACTGGCGTCGCCCTGCTCACCACTGTCCGGAGCACCTGCGTCCGCCTCCGGGGCGCTGCCCATGCCGTTCTCGTCGTCGAGCACATAGACCGCGGGGCCGCTGCCCTGCATCAGGAAGGGCGCTGCAGGCCACGGCGCACCGCGGGGCATGGCCGCGATCTCCTCTGCGGGCACACTCTCGACGGCGTCCCAGGAAAAGCGCCACACCTCGAAGGAGGCGGAACTGGTGACGTGACGACGCACCCCGGTATCCAGCAGCCACACCTCTGGCGTGTCGTCGTCGCCGCGGACCAGGCGCGGCTGCGAGGGTAAAGCTGGGCCCTCGCGATAGCTCGATAGCAGCGCGTCGTCGACGTGTGCCAGGTCCTCGAAGGTCGAGAAGTGCCAGGCCTCGAGGGACGCGGGGTTCACCACCCAGCGGATCCTGCCCTGGGCTGCGGACAGGGGCGGAGCCGGAGGATCGCAGCGCAGCGTCGCAGGTGCATTGCCGAGCAACGCGTTGACGCCTCCCGCGCTGTCGATGGCATAGGCATAGACGGGATGGTCGCGGCCATCGCGCAGCGAGCGCGGTGTGCTGCGCACGAAACCGTGGTCGCAGGAGCCGATGGCGGCACACAGATCCGCGCGGTTGCGGTCGGCGGCGAGGGACAGCCCGATCGCGGCCGCATCGCCCGCAGGCCCGTCGACGTAGAGATGCACGGCGATGGCCTCGCCGGGTGCGTCCGGGTCCTGCGCCCAGCCGCGGATCTCGTCGCAGCTCGCCGCGTCGAGATGGCCGATGGGGGGCTGGTTCACCGGCGCAGGTGGCGCCACGCACGAGCCGCTGGCGGTCTCGAGACCCGCGTCCATGCCGTAGTAGAAGTGCAGGATGTCGAGGTAGTTCCAGCCGGCGTCGGCCAGACAGCGCGAGCCCCACTGCGACAGGCATCCGCGGTTGGCGTTGTTGCCGCTGTTGACCCAGCCCAGGGTGCTCTGGTGGATGCCGCTGCCCGACAGGTTCCAGTTGTAGGTCACGTAGCGTTCGGTGTTGGTGCTGTCGCTGGTGCCGCCCTGGCAGCTCGGTGCGGACTGCCGCGCTCCGGCCACGAAGAACGAACAGATCACGCCCCCGCGGTAGCTCAGGAACTGGCCGGCGGTCTCGCGCACGGCGCGGATCTGGGCGTCGCCGGGTTGCGCCGAGCAGGAATAGACCTGGTCGCTGGTGCCGTCGCGGATGGAACCGTACAGGCTGAGCTTGTAGTACAAGTAGGTGCGCGCGGCCACAGCCTGAGCCTTGAGCGACTCGAAGGGCGCGCCGCCGTTCTCGCAGGTCACCACGTGCGGCAGGTAGTCGCTCTCGACGTCGACCAGGCCGTGGCCCTCGACCTGGGCCGAGCAGAAGGCACTCAGCGGAAGGGGCACCTCGTACAGGGCCTCGAGCTCGACGTCGGCCGTGGGCCCGCAGGCGATGAGCGGATGGACCAGCATCCAGGTGGCGGCCACGCCGATGCAGACACGTGACAGCCCTGGTGTGGCGGGGTGATGCGTGGACACGTGAGGCTTCCTCCTGGCACTCACTGTGCACCACGCGCCGCAGCCTGTGCATCGGCCAGAAGCATGTCGGTCATGTGACCGAGAACCGCGCCAAATTCTGTCTCACGCCCACCGGCCCCGGGGCTTCTGCTATCTTCTGTACATGGCGTCCTGGCCGCGACCCCTGCTGTTCCTGCTCGCCGGAGCCTGCACTCCGATGGCCGTGGTCATCGAGGGGCCCGACGCCGCCCCGGGCGACGCCACGAACTGGGATGCTTCGGGCGCCGACACGACCCAGCGCGATGCCACCGACGAGGATGGTCCGGTGATCCTCGACGCGCTCTCGGCGCACGACACAGCGGCTCCCGACAGCTCCGAGACCTGGCCACCCGGACCCGTGCTCGATCGCACCATCAACTTCCAGCCACCGGGCAATCCGCCATCGGGCGCCGAGGCCGACACAGGGGCCGTGTACGGTCTGCAAGGGTATGGCTGGAGTACCGATCTCAGCAGCGCCACCGACCGTGCCGATCTGCGGCCGGGCGAGCCCTTGCTCGACACCTTCGTCGCGGCCGGGGCGGCCGGGCGCGTCGACACCTGGGAGCTGATGGTGCCCGAGGCGCGCTACCTGGTGACCGTCGCCATGGGCAACCCGTCCCAGGCCACCGGCCCGCTGCGCCTGGTGGTCGAGGGCGAGCCCGTAGTCGACGGCCTCAACAGCCTGCGCAACGAATTTCTGTGGGTTGTGGACCGCGTCGTCGGCGTGCGCGACGGGCGTCTGACCCTGCAGCTCGGTAACGGCGTCAACCCCAGCACTCTCAACTTCGTGCGCGTGCGCAGTCTGGAGCCTGCGGGCGGTTGCGCTGCACGCACCGAGGTGTGCAACGGACTCGACGAGGACTGCAACAGCCAGCCCGACGACAATGCGGTCTGCAGTGCCGTGCCGACCTGCTACAGCAGCACCCTGGCGGACTCGGCGAGCGTCGCCACGGCGGGATTCAGCCAGCGCGGTGGGTCCTTCGTCAGCGGCGGCCTCCAGATCGACGGGGTTGGAGCGCGCCTCGAACGCACGCTGCAGGGCAATTTCGCCCAGGGCCACATCGGCTTCGAGGTCCGCAACCTGCTCTGGCAACGCCCTTCCGAACCCAACGCCACGGCTTGCACGCGCACGGTGTTCGAACTCAACCACGGTGGCGGGCAGGATCCCCTGCACGGTCGGCTGATCCTGTGGAGCGTGGCACCGGGGTGCGGCAACCAGACTGGCGGCGTGCTCCGCCTGTCGCTCCCGGGTGCCTTCTGCTGTCTGGACAGCCCGTCCCTGGCCAGCGTCGACGATGACCAGTGGCACAGCGTGCAGGTGGTGTGGACAGGCCAGCGCGTGAGCCTGTGGCTGGATCAGGTCGAGGTCGCGAACCACGACGCCAGGTTCCCCTCGGTGGGGCGCGATCCGCTGCTGTGGCTGGGGAGCGCCGGTGGCTCGGGAGACGTCACCGGTGCCAGCTTTCGCAACCTGGAGGTCTGCAACACACCACCATGAGCACACGCCCAGAGGAGCCTCATCTGATCGTGCGGGTGGCTGGAACCTCTCTGGCCTTGCCCATCTCGTGCGTGGCCCGGCTGGAGGAGCGCGAGGCAGCGGCCTCTCTCGACCTCGCTGAGCTGTGTGAGCTGGCGCCAGCGTCGGCACAGCGCGCGGGGCGGGTGGCTCTGCGCACGGCGGCGGGCATCGTGGTCGCCACCCTCGACGCGGTGGAGGAGCTGGTGAGCCAGCCGCGGATCGAAGCCCTGCCGGCCCTGACCGCGCTCACCCAGCCGGAGGTGGTGCGGGGCCTGCTCATCCTTCCGGGCGAACCTTCGTCGCGCCTCGCCATCGTCCTTGACGGAGCACGCCTGGGAGACCTCATCGCCGAGCGCCTGTACCAGCGCGACGCCGGGCTCGCGAGCGCGGAGGGCGCTTGAAAGGCGACACCCGCATCCTGGCCTTCGCCGCCGGGGGCTGGCCCCTGTTCTCGCCCATTGCCCAGGTCGAGCGCGTGGTCGAGGAGCTGCACGTGGTGCCCCTGCCCTTCGCGGCAGCGGGCCTGGTCGGCCTGCTTGACGACGAGGATGGTACGGTGCCCTTGTACGACCTCGACCCCTTCAGCTCGGGGCAGCCCGCAAAGTTGCGCGTGCAGGAGTTCGGCCTGGCCGCGATCGTGCTGAGCCCGGCTGGGCGCCTGGCCGTACGCCTGGACCGCCTGGTCGGGCTGCCCTCCTCGTCCATGCCCTTGCCTGGCGGACAGAGCGCGGTGGCCGAACTGCCCGAACGGCTGCGGCCGTGCATCACGGGTGTCGCGGTCGTCGAGGGCTTGCTCGCCTTCGAGTTCTCCGCTGAACTCTTTGCAGGGCTGGTGGCGCAAGGCTCCAGTTGAGTTTTCGCGCCATCGACGCTATGACACTGCCCATCCTTATGTCCCGCGCCGAAAGGTGCGTGGAACGCACGACCCGTGCTGGAGAACACGATGGCGCCGACCATTCTGTGCATCGAGGACAGCAAGACCATCCAGAAGGCCGTCGAGATTGCCTTTGCCTACGAGGGCTTTCAGGTCGTGCCGGCACTGACCCCCGCCGAGGGTCTGCAAAAAGCGCAGCAGCTGCAACCTGCGCTGGTGCTGCTCGATACCTCACTCCCGGGCGCAAACGCCTACGAGCTGTGCCAGTCCCTGCGGCAGAATCCGAGCACGGCCAGCGTTCCCGTGATCATGCTGGCGGGAACCGTGGAGGCTTTTGACCAGGCGAAGGCCCAGTCCGTGGGCTGCACCGATCATCTGCCCAAGCCCTTCGAGACCAAGGTGCTGATCGAGAAGGCGCGCACGCTCACGGGCATCGCCGCCCAGCCTGTTGCAGCGGCACCGGCCGTCGCCCCCCCCCTGCCCACGCCTCCCGCGCCGGCAGCCCCGGCCCTGGCCCCTGTGGCACCGCGCCCGCCAGCACCCCCGGCCATGCCCGCGATCGCGCCGCCGGCGCC
>JBDRCO010000023.1:0-233140 GCA_043821645.1 Pseudomonadota bacterium
AGGACGTGGTCGCGCTCCATCAGATCGTCGAAATCGGACCGCGGGATGCTGAGGACCTCGGACTCGGTGTCGGCTGCGACTCGACCCGAGGTGAGCACGTCGTCAACCAGGCTCATCTCGCCGAGCAGCTCGCCCGGGCCCACGCAGCCCAGAAAGGTGCTGCCCCGGGTCACCCGAAAGGTCCCGGCCTGCACGATGTGCAGAGCCTCGCCGATGCCGCGCTCCTCGATGAGCACCTCGCCCTTTGCCAGGCGCCTCGACGTGGCGATGTTGAACAGCCTGCGTGTCTCCTCGAAGCTGAGGGTCCGGAACAAGGGCAAGCGCTGAAAGAGCTCGACCCCGCGCATGTTCTCGAAACCGGGAAGGGTCACCGTGTCGTCGGGCATGGCCTCGCTCCTGTGCACCGTGGCTGTCGGCAGGAAGCATGCAGGCTATGGGTGGGGGGACTCTCCCGTCAAGGCGGGGAAAGCGTGTGCGGTCAGCCAGGTCGATCCACGGCGTGTGGGATGCCACCGAGGATCACCTCGAGATTCTGTTTACCGAAGGCCTCGACAGGATGCGCAACTCCGAGAGGTGCGGGCTCCGCTGATGGGACCCCGACCTTGAGCATCGGTGCTGCAAATGACGCCAAGCCCCCCCCGGGGAGAACAATTGCATGCTGTCAGGTTGGTCCATCACCGCTGTAACGGTGACCTCCCCGGTCTGCCGCCCCCATCATCGCCACGACCGCTGGCACTCTTGATTGATCTGGATCAAGCCATTCGGACTTCGTGCCCTGGAGTGGTAGTTCGGGCCGCGTCGACGGGATCAGCGAGACCTCCTGCGACAGCATCCACCGCCTTCCAAGCCATCAGTCTGTTCTGCCCGGACAGCGGCCGAGAGCGGCACTGTGCGATCGGCGCTTTCTGGACTAGGCTTGCGCCCCCGGAGGACCCGTCATGCCCTACTTCGACGTGTTCAGTCCCTCGCGTGCCCGCGACGTTCGTGATGTGTCCCTGACCCTCGAGGCGGCCAACTGGATGATGGCGCTGCGCGGCTTCTTGACCGGCCTGGGTCAGGATCCTGGCGAGCTGCAGGGCATGATGTGCGACGCTCGAGCCGACGGAAGCTTCGTGCTGACCTTCCCCAGCAGCAATCGCTGGTTTCGTATCCAGCCGAGCGATCACTCGGGACCCAGCCAGCAGCACATCGGCGATCACGACGAGGATCACGAAACACGGTCGCAGGACGAGATCGTGACCGCCGACCGGCTCGAGCTCAAACCCATCACCGCCGAACTCGCACGCCGCGCCGAGGCCGCTGCGCACGACAAGGTCGAGGCTCCGGCGGCCCGCACCGCCACCGAGGCACCGCGGCCCATCTCGATGCCCGACGCACTTTTGCCGTCATCCACCCCTGAGCCACCGCAGGCTGCATCCGCCGAGGAGCCCGAGGGCGAAGAGGTGCCCCAGAGACAACTGCACGACACCGCGCCTCTGCCCGCCCTGGCGCTCAACGAGACGACGGAGCCCGTGATCGATCCCTCGCCTCCCGAGCCCCCCACGATGCCGGAGGCAACGGACATCAAGCCGCCCTCAGTCACCCCGACCGAGACGCCACCCGTCGAGCCTGCCCAGGGCGCCAAGACCACCACCCGCACCTCGGTGCAGGTCGAGCAGATTCTCGAGGAGATCTTCGAGCGCTCGAGCGACTTCTTCAGTGCCGAGGTCAACATCGACCTCGTGGTCAGCATGTTCCTCGATCTGGCGATGGAGAAGATCCCGTCGCAGGCTGGTGCCTTTTACGCCGCCGACATCAGTGGACACGATCTGCAATACGCGGCCCTGCGCAGCCCGCGCGCGCGCAAGGTCCTGGCCTCGGGCAAGCGTGTGACCATTGGCGAGGGGGTGGCCGGTTTGTGCGCCCAGGAGAACATCACCCTGTGCATCAACGACCTGCCGCGCTATCCGGACCTCCATGACGATGTCGCGTTCATGTCGGGTATGGAGTCCCGTTCCACGGTGTGCGTGTCCCTGGAGCGCGAAGGGCGATGCTATGGCGCCATCCAGCTGGTCAATCGCCTGGCCGAGGACGGCTACGACCAGGACGACGTGAGCATCCTCGAGGCCATCGCCCACCACGTGTCCGAGATCCTGGCACGCGCCGCGGCGTGAAGCCCCTCGTCACGTCGTCCGTTCGAACCACTTCTTCTGCCTGTCCTGCACCCAGCGATGTGCAGGGAGCGCGAAGGCCAGGCCGATGACCGTCCCTATGACCGCCCCGGCGAACACATCCGAGGGGTAGTGCACGCCGAGGAAGATGCGCGACATGGCGATGGCGATGGCCAGCAGGTAGGCGGGTGCGGCCGCGCGAGGGATGAACAGCGTCAGCACCAGGGCTGCGGCAAAGGCGTTGGCCGCGTGAATGGACGGCATGCTGAAGCCCGTACCGCAGCCGGCAGGCGTGTACAGGGCCGGCTCGGTCATGCAGGGGCGGGTACGCTCTATCCACTTCTTGATGACGTGGTGGCAAAGACCGTCGCTGGCCCCCACGGCGCCCCCCAGGGCCAGCAGCACCAGCCAGCCCGGGCGCTTTCGGTTCACCAGGAACAGTGCAAAAACGCCGAGCAGACCAAAGCCCAGTACCGGGCTCGACAGGGCCACCATGAGCTTGTCGAGAAAGGGCACATCCCGGGTCAGCGTGTTCAGGGCGAAGACTGCATCAAGATCCATGCGAGCGTTTTCCTCCCATGGCGCCAGGGCACGCGCCCCTGGCCATGCCATCAATCGTGCGTCACCTCGAGCCACAGCACGGCCGCCTCGGCGAGCATCGAGGACAGGCTGCGCTCTTCATCGTCACCGCGCTCGAGCAGAGCATCGACCAGATCCTCGGGCAAGGTCACCCGGATGCGGCGGCTGGCGCGAGCCAGGGGAACCGATGCCACCCACTCCTGGCCGGACGCCACCTTCTCGGTGTCCTCGGACTCGAGGACCCGCTGCGCCAGGGCGGGCTGATCCAGACCTCCACCGGGCGTGAAGCGTGGCAAGTCCGTGCGCACGCTGGCCCGTTGCGCGACGGTGTGTCCACCGGGTGTGTGCTTGGGATGAAACGGGCGCGTGCGGCTGCGTTGCTTGCCCATGCGCGAACCCCCTGCAGCGTGTCGACGTGAAACGGAGACGAGGACGAACTCAGGGCCGCAGCCTGTCCAGGGTGCGTGCAAACGGGATGGTCTCGCGGACGTGGTGCAGGCCGCAGATCCAGCCCACGGTGCGTTCGAGGCCCATGCCGAAGCCCGCGTGGGGCACGCTGCCGTAGCGGCGCAGGTCCAAGAACCAGCCGAACTCCTCCATGGGAAGCTTGTGGCGTTCTATCTCGGCCACCAGCTTGCCCAGGTCGTCCTCGCGCTGGGCCCCGCCCACGATCTCGCCATAACCCTCGGGCGCCAGCACGTCGACACCGAGGGCGATCTTCGGATTGTCCTCGGCCTTCTTCATGTAGAAGGCCTTGCACTCGGCCGGCCACCTGTGAACCATCAGCGGCCTGTCGTAGCGCTTGGTCAGCTCGGTCTCGTGGGGCGAGCCAAAATCCATACCCCAGGTGATCTCGAGCTGCTGCTTGAGTTCGGGATCCTGGCAGGCCTCGCGGATCTCGGCGAGCTGCCTCAGGGCGTCGTCGTAGGTGATGCGCGGGAAGGGCTTCTGCACTTTCTCGAGAGGTGCCAGGTCGCGCTCCAGGCGCTCTTGCAGCTCCTTGCCGTGCACGTCGAGCACCCGCGCCACGATGCTGCACAAGAAGTCCTCGATCAACGCCATGTCACCGTCGAGATCCAGAAAGGCCGCCTCGGGCTCGACCATCCAGAACTCGGTGAGGTGGCGGCGGGTCTTGCTCTTCTCGGAGCGGAAGGTCGGACCAAAGCAATAGGTCTTGCCCAGGGCCATGCAGCCAGCCTCCTGGTACAGCTGACCGGACTGGCTCAGATAGGCCGTGGTGTCGAAGTACTTGGTCTCGAAGAGCGTGGTGGTGCCCTCGCAGGCCGCTGGCGTGAAGATGGGCGAGTCCATGCACACGAAGCCGTGGTCGTCGAGGTAGTCGCGAATGGCGCGGATGATGGTCGCGCGCACGCGCAGGATGGTGTGCTGCTTGAAGCTGCGCAGCCACAGGTGACGGTTGTCCATCAGGAAGGCATCGCCATGGTCCTTCTTGCTGATGGGATACTCCTCGGCCGCCTGCACCACCTGTACCGCGGTCACACCCATCTCGTGGCCGCAATAGGGCGCGCGGTCGTCCTTGCGCACGGTGCCAGTGATAATGACGGAACTCTCCTGGGGGATGCGGTCTGTTTCCTCGAACAGGGCCTCGTCGACCTCGCCCTTGACCACCACGGCCTGGATGAAGCCGGTGCCGTCGCGCACTTGCAGGAAGCGCAGTTTCTTGGACGAGCGACGGTTGAACAACCAGCCCTTGAGAGTGACGGTCTGCCCGTCGTGAGCGCCGATGTCGCGGATGTAGACCTGCGGTGCAGTCATGTTTTTCTCCTCGAAAGAGGGCGCATCATAGGGCAGGGATCCGGGCCCGCCAAGTCACCTTGTAGCATCCACCAGCGACGGCCTCGAAACACTTCCCAAGCTGTTCCAAAACTGTATTCTCCGCGGCCGCCTGGCCGGCGTCCCGCGCCGTGCCTCTCCGGAGAAACGCGTGAGAACAGTGCTGCTGCTCCTGGCCAGCAACGTGTTCATGACCTTTGCCTGGTACGGCCACCTGCGCTTCAAGCACGTGCCCCTGTGGCAAGCCATCCTGGTGAGCTGGGGCATCGCCTTTTTCGAGTACTGCCTGCAGGTGCCCGCCAACCGCTGGGGGTACGGCCAGTTCAGCGCCACCCAGCTCAAGATCCTGCAGGAGGTCATCACCCTCGTCGTGTTCAGCGGCTTCTCCATCCTCTATCTCTCCGAGACCCCGCGCTGGAACCACCTGGTGGCCTTCGGCCTGCTGGTCGGCGCCGTGGTGTTCGCCTTCTTGCCCGCACGCGCAGTGTGACCCGCCGGGTATCCCTGACGGTGAACTGACGACATGTGAACACGGGTTGACCCACATCAAGGTCCAGCGACCCGCCCGACGCTACCTTGTGATGGTCGCGCGGCGTCGCGCACCACGAGGTCCGTCATGAGTGAAGCCTTGCAGGACAAGAAGCAGAAGATCGCCACCCTGGCATCCGTCATCCGCGGACTTCACGAGGGTGAGAGCCCGGACAGCGTGAAGCAGCGCCTCAAGCAACTGGTGCAGTCCACCACCTCGGACGAAGTGGTGGCCATGGAGCAAGCCCTCATGGACGACGGCATGTCCGTCGATGAGGTGCGGCGCATGTGCGACCTGCACAGCCAGGTGCTGCGCGAGGTCCTGGACGGCGATCCTCTGGGCAGCATCACGCCGGGGCACCCCATAGACGTGTTCCGCCAGGAGAACCAGGCGCTGCGCGTCGAGACCGCGGCTTTGCGCCGCCTGGCCCAGGCCATCAGGACACCGGCCCTGCCCTCCTTGCCGGCCGAGGTCCTGGGTAGCCTGCGCTCCTGCGTCGATCGCCTGATCGAGGTGGAGAAGCACTACGCGCGCAAGGAGAACCTGGTGTTTCCGCTGCTCGAGCACAAGGGGATCAGCGGCCCCAGCCAGGTCATGTGGGCCAAGGATGACGAGGTGCGCGAGCTGCTCAAGGCCCTGCGCGAGGCCGTGGCCGAGGACGCCTCCGCGCTGGACATGGAGGGCTGGCGTTCGGTGGTCGACCACCTGGCCAGACCCCTGGCCGACGCTGTCGACGAGATGATGGTGAAGGAGGAGAAGGTCTTCTTGCCCACCGCCCTCGAGAAGCTAAACGCCGAGGACTGGGCCCAGGTGACCGCCGAGGGCCACCGCTTTGGCTACTGCCTCATCACGCCTCCAGCGACGACAGACAGCGCGTCGACGCCGGACCAGTCCACGACGACGGACCGCGGCGGAACCGTGCGCTTCTCGGCAGGAGCTCTGAGCCCCGAGCAGCTGCGCGGGCTGATGACGGTGTTGCCCCTGGACCTGACCTTCGTCGACGCTGACGACAGGGTGGCCTTCTTCACCGAGGGTCAGCGCATTTTCCCGCGTCCCTCGACGGTGATCGGTCGCCAGGTGCAGCTGTGCCACCCACCCAGGAGCATGCACATCGTGCAAAAGATCCTGGACGACTTCCGCGCCGGCAGCCACGACCAGGCCGAGTTCTGGATCCAGATGCACGGCCGCTTCGTGCACATCCGCTACCTGGCCGTTCGCGGCGATCAGGACCAGTACCTGGGCTGCCTGGAGCTGACCCAGGACCTGACCACCCAGCGTGCGCTGCAGGGCGAGCAACGGCTCCTGTCCTACGGTAGCCAGGAAAAGGCCGCGGAGAACCCATCATGACGACAGAGATCACACCGCAGACAAAGGTGGGCGAGTTGCTCAAGGACTCGCGGATCGAGCAGGCTCTGCTCGACTACCACCCGGCCTTTGCCAAGCTCAAGAACCCCATCTTGCGGCGTACCGTCGCCAGGGTGGCCACCCTGCGCCAGGCCGCCGAGGTTGCCGGAGTGGACGTCGGCGAGCTGGTGGCGACGTTGCGGCTCTCCGCAGGACAGTCACCAGTGCCTTCACCACCGCGGACCGTGCCCGGCGAAGACCAGGAAGCGGCCCCTGCCTGGACCGCCGCGGGCGAGGCCGTGGCGCGCATCGACGTGGATCAGGCTCTGGAGCGCGGCGAGCATCCACTGCCCGAGGTGCTTCGTCTGGCAGGCACGCTCGTGGGTTCACAGCGCATCGAGCTGGTCGCCTCGTTCAAGCCCGTTCCCCTCATCGACACCGTGGCCCAGCAGAATCTGCGCGTGGCCTGTGTGGTCGAGCCCGACGGCCGATTCCGCGTCCACGTGTCGGCGCAGGCCGTTTGACTCACTCCCGACCTCTCAGTATGGTCCGCCGACGGTGAGCAGGGGCGATCCAGGCCGGATTTCCCCCGGGCGTACGGGTGGGCTTGCCCTCCCATGGTGAGCGCGGGTCCTGTTCCAGGAACCGCCAAGGAGCGCACATGTCGAACGGATTTTTCGGCCGCGTGGCCAATCTGTGGAAGGGTTTCCTGAGCCTGTGGATCGCGGGCATCGAGAAGGAGCATCCGGAGATCGCCTACGAGAACGCGATCAACGCGATGATCACGAAGTACACACAACTCAAGAAAGCGACCGCCGCCATCGTTCGCCGGCGGGACGACGTCACCGAGCGGCTCAACAGCTCGCGCACGCAGCTCAAGCAGGTCGATGCCGACCTCAGCGCCGCCATCGCCACCGATCAGAAAGACCTGGGCGTCATCCTGATCCAGAAGAAACAGGCCCTGGCCGAGCAGGTGGCCGAGCTGGAGAGCGAGCTCATGCTGTCGGTGGCCGATGCGGACAGCGCCAAGGCCAGCCTGATGCAGGTGCAGGGCGAGATCAACAAGCTCAAGGCCGAGAAGGATCGCATGCTCGCCAAGCTGGCCAGTGCCCAGGCGCGGGTGCGGATCCAGGAACAGATCGAGGGTCTCAGCGTCGACGCCGAGGTCAAGGCGCTGGACGGAGTGCGCGAGCACATCAAGACGACCGTGGCCGAGGCCAACCTCGGCGAGGAACTCGGCCAGACCGACCTCGACAAGCGACTGGCGAAGCTGCGCTCGACGGCTGGCAACGTCACCGCCAACGAGGAATGGGACAAGCTCAAGGCGGCCAAGGCCCAGGTCGCCACGCGGACCATCTGACGATCACTGCTGAGAAATACACCGAACCACATCTGGCCGCGATGACTCCGAACAGGTCGCGGTCCGGGAGGGCGCCGTGAAACTCACGCCATTTGCCAAGGTCTTTGTCACCGTCATCGTGCTGGCCGTGCTGGGATTCGTTGCCTATTTCAAGTTCGGCGGCGACATCAAGGGTTGGGCCACCGACGGCCGCAGCGACCAGAAGGCCGAGGATCCGAACGGTACCGGCAGTGGGGCCGCAGGTGTGACCAAGGATGACTTCAACGCCCTGGGCACGGCGCCGGCGGATCCGACGCGCAACCAGCCCGTCACCGGCGTCACCGGTACCGAGGTGGGTGCAGGCATGCTGGGCAGGCCCCTGGTGGTCGGTATCAACACCTGGGCGGGTCACTCACCCGGCGTGGTGTTCAACCGAGGCATGGAGCCCAGCGACAAGTCGCTGTACAAGAAGGAGTTCGGTCTCGACGTCAAGTTTGTCTTGCTCGAGGACCCGGCCGCCAAGCTGGCCGCGTTCAAGAAGGGCGACGTCGACATCATGTGGGACACCGTCGACAACTGGGCGCGCGAGGCCTCGCTACTCAGCGAGACTAGCATGGCGGCCAAGTCGATCATCTTGCAGGACTGGAGCCGCGGCGGCGACGGCATCGTGTCCCTGAAGAGCATCAAGTCCATCGAGGATCTCAAGGGCAAGACCGTGGCCTGCACCCAGTTCACGCCTTCGCATTTCTTGCTGCTGTTCCTGCTGTCGCAGTCCGGCTTGACGCCTCAGGACAGAGCCGCCGTCGAGAAGGCGATCATCTTCACCCAGGACGCTCCGGCCGCCGCGGCCATGTTCAAGGCCAAGCGCGTCGACGCGGCCGTGACCTGGGAGCCGGACCTGTCGGGCGCGGTCGAGGCCCGGGGCGACGAGGCCCACGTCCTGGTCTCCACCTCGGCAGCCACCCACGTCATCGCGGACACCCTGGTGGCGCGCGGTGACCTCATCGACAAGGCCCCGGGCGCGGTCAAGGCCTTCGTCCACGGATGGATCAAGGGCATCGACCTGATGCGTGACGACCCGGCGTCGTCCTACGCCATCGTCGGCGACGCGCTCAAGCTCGATAACGAGACCGTGAGCGGCATGCTCAGTGGCCTCAAGCTCACGCCTTACGCCGACAATGCCCTGTTCTACGGCCTCACCGGCGGGCGCTCGCACTACGAGACCCTGTTCGACACCGCGTTCAAGATCTGGCGCAAGAAGGGCCTGGTCACCCGCGCGGTCGGTCCCCGGGACTACGTGGACACTCGCTTTTTGCAGGCCCTGGCCGGGCAGTACGCGACCCAGAAGGTCGAGGAGCCGCCGGTCGCGGCCAAGGCACCGGACATCAAGGACCGCGCCATCATCAACAAGACCATCCAGATTCACTTCACGCCGGCGTCGGACAAGATCATGGACGGCTCGTACTTTGTCCTCGACTCCCTGGGCGAGACCATGGTGGCTTTCGGCAGCACCTACCTGAGGGTCGAGGGCAACACCGATTCGACTGGCTCGGCGGCGGCCAACCGGAGCCTGAGCGAGCGTCGCGCCATCGCCGTGCGCAACTACCTGACCAAGGAGTTCCCGCAGATCCAGGTGGAGCGTTTTCAGACCATAGGCCACGGCGAGGACCAACCGGTCGCGGATAACGCCACCGAGGCCGGACGCCAGCTCAACCGTCGCACCGACATCAAGGTGGTGCTGGCGACGAACTGAGCCTCGACCGCGGGCAGCGCTCGATCGGTAGCGACGATCTGTCGCCGGTTCTTGGGGATGTGACGACGAGGTCACCATGGCACGATCGCGTGAGCTGTTCGCCCTGCGCGGTACGCTCGAGAGGTCGCACAAGACCGTACTGATGTTCGTGGCTCCGGCCCTGGTGCTGGGCACCTGGTGCCTGCTGAGCTATGGCGGCTTGACCTCGCCGGACTTCTTGCCGTCTCCCAGCGACGTCATCAAGGGCACCCTGCAACTCTTCATCGAGCACGATCTGGCCCTGGCCATCTGGATCTCGACCCGCCGCATCCTGCTCGCCTTCCTGCTCGCTTCCGCCGTGGCCTTCCCCCTGGGCATCCTCATGGGTTCGTTCTCGCCCGTCGAGGCGGTGTTCGAGCCCATCGTGGCCCCCTTGCGCTACATGCCCATCTCGGCCTTCATCCCCCTGCTCATCCTATGGTTTGGTATCTTCGAGGCCGAGAAGATCGCGTTCTTGTTCCTGGGTACCTTCGTCTACCTGTTGCCTGTCGTCGTCACGGCCGTCAAAGCCGTGCCTCAGGAACTGGTACAAACCGCGCGGACCCTGGGTGCCAGCACTTTCCAGGTCATCCGCACGGTGCTGGTGCCTCGGGCCCTGCCCGAGATCTTCGACTCGTTTCGCGTCATGAACGCCATTGCCTGGACGTACGTGATCCTGGCCGAGGCCGTGAACCCCATGCACGGCCTGGGCTACATGGTCGAGCTGGCGCGCACGCACAGCAAGCCGTCGTGGAGCTTCGCCGGTCTGCTGGTCATCGGCGGCATCGGCCTGTTCACGGATTTCCTGATCCGGACCATGTCACGCATGCTGTTTCGGTGGCGGGAGTGGTGAAGCCATGAGTGACGACGACAAGACGGGAGTGGCATCCCAGGCATCCCCGGCCAGCGTTGCGCCGGCGACCTCCCCGAACACGGCACCACCCGCCGCGTCCGTGTCCACCCCGGGTACCGCTGCGCAACCCGCCGCGGTCATCGATCCCACCCTCAAGCTGCAGATCGAGGATCTGCATGTCACCTACATCGGTCGCGAAGGCAGCCGCGTCGAGGCTCTGTGTGGCGTCGACTTCGACATCCGGGACAAGCCTGGCGTCGGCGAGATCGTGGTGCTGCTGGGCCCCTCGGGGTGTGGCAAGTCCACGGTGCTCAAGTGCGTGGCGGGGTTGCTGTATCCGACCCAGGGTCAGGTGCTGGTCTCGGGCAAGGCAGTCGACGGTCCGGGTCGCGACCGCGGCATGGTGTTTCAGCAGTACACCTCCTTCGACTGGCTCACGGTGCGCCAGAACGTCGAGTACGGTCTCAAGCTGGCCGGCGTCCCCTCGGCGGAGCGGCACACGCTGAGCGACCACTACCTGAAGCTGGTTGGCCTGGACGAGTTTGGAGGCGCGTATCCCAAGGAACTGTCGGGCGGCATGAAGCAGCGCGTGGCCATCGCACGCACACTCATCAACAAGCCGCGGCTGGTGTTGATGGACGAACCCTTTGGCGCCCTCGACCCGCAGACGCGGTGGGAGATGCAGACGCTGCTGCTGGAGATCTCGCGCACCGAAGACAACACCATCCTGCTGGTGACCCACGACGTGAGCGAGGCGGTGTATCTGGCGGACACCTGCTACGTGCTGTCGCCTCGCCCTGCGCGCATCCTGCACCGCGTCGATGTGCCGGTGTTCGCGGATCGCTCAGCCGCCGTCAAGGCCTCGACCGAGTTCCGCGCCATCGAGAAGACCCTGCTCGACATGCTCTACGCGCAGCCCGGAGGCACCGCGTGAGCGACAAGCTTGTTCTCTACAAACCTCGCTCCACTGGCGCCTACGTCAAGGCGCTGTTCCACAATGTGTACAACTACTCGCTGCTGGGCGGGGTGGCCACGGCCGCTGCGCTCACGGGGCAGTGGTGGCTCCTCGCCATGGGCGCCGGCGCCGAGGCCCTGTACATGCTGTGGGCGCCCTCGTCCAAGTTCGTGCGGGGCAAGGTCGATGGCATGTTCGCCGCGGAAGACCAGAAAGAAGCTGCCGCGCATCGGGAGAAGATCCTCGAGCTCCTGTCGTCGCGCGACCGCAATCGAGCCAGCGCGCTCATCGACAAGGAAGCCGAGATCCGCGAGCTCGCCGAGAACAACAAGTCCCTCGAGCGCAGCCTGCTGGATCGGGAGCTGCAAAAACTTGGTCAGCTGGTCAACGATTTCGTGAGCCTATGCGAAGCCTCGAGCCGACTGCGGGCCTACCTCGACAACCAGGACAAGGGCGAGCTCGAACGCAAGATGCGGCACTGGGAGGCGGTGCTCGAGGGTGACAAGCGCAGCGAGCGCGAGCTGGCCCGGCGCAACCTCGACGTGCTCAAGCGCCGCATGGAGCGCCTGCGCGACATCCAGACCTTCGTCGAGCGGGCGGTCGGTGAGATGAGCCTGATCGAGAACTCCTTCGGCTTGCTATCGGACCAGATCGTGTCCATGCAGAGCGCGGGGGAGTTCGCGGGTCAGCTCGACGATCTGCTGGACGGCGTGGATGCCGTGCGCAGCGCTGCGGGTGTCGCCGAGCGGCTGAGCCAGGAGGTGCTGTGACGACGTCCCCTGCGAATCTTCCTGGCTGGGCCGAGGAGTTGCGTCGGCGCTACCTGCGCGGCGAGGCCTTCATGTTCGCGCTGCACGGCAACGTGCACGACCTCGTGCTGCACGAGGGCAAGCCCATGATGGTCGACGAGCTGCTGTGCAAGGTCCTGCTGGCGGCGACCCGCGACACCATCGCGCTGTACAACACCGCCGCGGGTGTGCGCTTTGCCAAGCGTCGCGACACGCTGGCGGACCTCGATGAGATGCTGCTGCAGCGGAGTCGCGAACGCGTGTTGCCTGCCCTCGAGAGAATGTTGCTGGTCGAGGACAAGGCTGCGGTGGTGCTCGAGTACGCCGAGACCCTGGCACCCGCGGGCGACATCGCCCTGTACAGCGAGGGCGACCGCGCCAGCCTGATCACCCTGCACCGCTGGTCCTGCATGCCCGCCCTCGAGAAGGGCGACAACATCATCGTGCTGATCGCCGAGAACCTGAGCGAACTGCACCCGCGCCTGGTGCACAACCCGCGCATCGCGACCCTGCGCGTGCCCCTGCCCGACGAGGACGCGCGCCGCGCCCTGATCCAGCACCTGGCTCCGGACCTCGACAGCAAGGCGGTCGAGCGCCTGACCGAGATCACGGCCGGGCTCAAATCCGTGCACATCCGCAACGTGCTCAGGCCCAGCGAGGCCGAGGACGACGTGGACGAGCGTCGTCGCTACATCGCGAGCCTCCTTGGCGCCTCCGCCGCGGCCGAGCGCGTCGACGGGCTGGCCCGCATCACCAAGGGCATGTCCCGGGAGGAAGTCCGCACCCTGGTCGCGCCGGATCGTCCACAACCCCCCGGTGGCGTCGACGCCCTGGACGAGATCGTGCGCATCGTGCTCCGCCACAAGCGCGAGATCATCGAGCGTGAGTGTGCAGGTCTGCTGCACTTCATCGAGCCCAAGCATGACTTCCGGGCCGTGGGCGGCATGGACGAGGTCAAGCGCGAGCTGGGCCGGGTGGCTGCGGATATTCGCGGTGGCGAGGTGAGCCGGGTCCCCATGGGCTTCCTGTTCGTGGGACCCATGGGCACGGGCAAGACCTTCGTGGCCGAGGCCTTTGCCAAGGAGAGCGGGCTCACCGCGGTCAAGTTCGGCAGCTTTCGCAGCAAGTGGGTCGGCGCCACCGAGAGCAATCTCGAGCGTATCCTCGACGTGCTCCCGGCCATGGGCCAGGTACTGGTGGTCATCGACGAGGTGGATCGCGCCCTGGCAGGTAACGCCGGCAGTGGCGACGGTGGCACCGAGAGCCGGGTCATCGCACGGCTCAAGGAGTTCATGTCGGACACCCGCAACCGCGGCCGCATCCTGTTCGTGCTCATGACCAACAGACCCGACCTGCTCGACGTGGATATCAAGCGAACAGGTCGCCTGGATCGAAAGATCCCTTTCTTCTACCCGCAGACCCCCGAGGAGGTGGAGCCGGTGCTGGCCGCCCTGCTCCGACGCCACAAGCTGGGGCTGAACGTGGACCTGACCACGGTGCGCGAGCGGGTCAGCACGCCGCTGGTGGGCTACTCCAACGCCGACATCGAAGGTGTGGTGATGCTGGCTGCGTCCATCGCCGACCGCGACGGCCGCCGCGACGCCGTCGCCATCGCCGATCTGCAGGCCGCGGTCCTGGACTACCTCCCGTCGAGGGACATCACGATGCTCGAGTACATGGAGTTGCTGGCGGTGTTCGAGGCCAGCAACAAGAGCATGCTCCCCGCGCGCTATGCGGAACTGTCGTCCGAGGAACTCAATGAACGCCTGCAGCTGGCGCGCGCCAGGGTGGGCTCACGGCGTTAGTTTTTCACTGGAGGCACCAATGCTGGACATGACACAGGGTATCGAGCTGAGTCAGGAACAGGCGGCACTCTTCGCGCGCGGGCTGTTCGCGCTGTCGCGGGTCGACGGGCACGAGGAGCGAGAAGGCATGCTGATCAAGTCCTTCTGGATGGACGTGACAGGCGAGGCCGACGTCAACGGACTCAAGCAGCTCGAGGCATCCCCCGACATCGACATCAAACAACTCGCCGCGGGTCTGTCGAGCCCCGGGGCCCGCGAGCTGTTCATGCGCACCGCCATTTTGCTCGCCTATGCCGATGGGAGTGTGAGCGCGCTCGAGCGAAAGTGGCTGGAGACGGCGGGACAGGCCATGGGCTTCGAGGTGGCAGATCTCACCCGGCTGGATGAGCTGACCCGCACCACGCTGCTTGGACAGCTCAGCCACCTGGCCAATACCGATGCCGCGGCCCAGGTCGCCCGCAAGCTGGGGTTCTGACCATGAGTGACGAGAAGAGCCTGGGCAAGGCCCTGCTGGGACTGTTCGTCACCGAGGACGAGGAACAGCCCAAGGGCGCCGCCGCCGACGTGACCAGCGTGGACGATCTGCTCAAGCGCTATGGCGCCGATGGTGGCGAGCCCGAGGTCGCTGCATCGCGCACGAGATCGAGCAGCGCGGGAACTGCCCCGGCAGCGGTGCCCCTGGGGGCCCCCATCCCGCTCCAGGGTGGTGCGCTGCCCCTGGACCGCATCTTCGAGGCCGCCGGTATCCCGAGCGAGGCCCAGAGCCAGGTTCAGAAGGCGCAGGAGTTGCTCAAGGGTTTGCCCGTGGACACCCCGCTCGCGGTGAAGAAGCAGATCGTCGAGACGGCGCTGCGCGCGTTCGGCTTCCCCCTCGCCGAACTCGTCGACACGGCGCGCCAGGAGCAGAAGGCGCTCGACGATTTCCTGGCCATCCAGGGCGGCGACACCCAGCAGCAGAATGACGCGGACCGAGCGCGCATCGAGGCCCTCAAGGCCGAGGCCGCCGCCCTCGAGCAAGCGATCCAGGATCGCCTGGGTGAGCAGACCCAGGCCAGCGCACAGGTCACCGCAGCCAAGGCCACCATCGACGAGGTGCTCGGCTTCTTCGGACCAGGTGTGCCAGGCTGAGCGCGAGTCCTCCTCGCCCCGGACCCCTTCCGACACAGCGCGCTGTATCCCCTGTGCATCATAGGTAGATCGTCACCTGGGCGAGGCGCGTCCCCTGCACCTGCCGCCTGCAGCACGCAGCGACGATGCGCGAAGGCATCACAGCTTTCCGCAGTGACCCCGCTCACAGTGAAAATTTGGCGCCAGATCAAGATGTTGTGCGCTGCGCTCGCGGTCGTTGTGGTGGCGCGCGACCTGCATATCTTATCGGATGAACAACGCCACAGAGAGGTCCAGCATGGTCGCCCTCAGCACACAAGCAGCGCAGCGTCTCCGCCAGGCCGGTCTGGAGCCCTCGGGCTTGACCCAGGAAGGACTGCGCCAGCTCGACGCCAACCAGGATGGCCAGGTTGACGAAACAGAGGTCGGCGTTGCACTGCGCGTCGTCGATCGCGATCACAACGGCGTCCTGGATCAGGGCGAGCAGGACAGCTTCTCCAGCCTCGTCGAGGGTCCAGGGAGCGAGGCCGCGCGCCGAGCGCTGCTGGGCCAGCACGTGCCGTACCACACGGAGCAGGAGCTGCAGCGCCTCGACAGCGCGCAGCGTCAGGCCGGCAGCGCCCTGGACCGCGCCGGTTACGCGCTCGAGGCCGCCGAGCGCGACGCAAGCTGGGGCCAGGAGCAGACCCGGCGCGAGCTCAGGGGCGATCCCGAGCCCAGTGCTCCGCTCGAGGAGCTGCGGCGGCAGCGGGCTCAGCTCGGGGATCCCGCGGCGCGCGCGCGCGAGCTCGACGAGGCACACGCCACCCTCGCCCAGGGGAACAAGCAGCTGCCCGAGCTGGACCAGCGCATCACGGCGCTCAATCAGAGACTGAAGCACTTCCCCAGGAACCTCGACGACCAGGTCGGGACGCTGCGCGACCACCTGGCGACCCACGACAGGCTGGCCGCCCTGATGCCGGACCGGCCCAGCCGGACCCAGCGCCTCGCCGACCTCACAGCGCAGGGCAAAGTCCTCGACACCGAGCTGACGCAACTGCATCGGCAGCGCCGGAGCCCCGAGCGCGACGCCAGGGTGCAGACCCTGCTCGCCGAGAAGAAGGCGTTGAGCACGGAGCGGCAGCTGGCGAACCAGTTCAGCCCTGGTCTCGCCACGCAGTCGCGCCGCTTTCACGCCGACAACCTGGCCAGCGCCGAGAAGCGGCAGGCGGTACGCAACACGCTGCGCGACGAGCGCGGCGCCCTGGCCGAGACCCGGCAGCGGACCCAGGAGCGGATGCAGCACGCCACCGGGATCGTCGAGCACAACCCTCAGGACATCGCCGCTGCCGCCCGGCTGGACCGCCAGATCCACGCGGTCGAGGTGCGCCAGGATCTCGCCCGGCGCGTCGCCCAGGCGCAGAGCGGCGTGCGCGCTGCCAGCCAGCACAGCACCGAGCTCGCGAGAGAGAGAGCGGCGGCACAGCGCCTCGACAAGCTAGCACGGCTGCGCGAGACCCAGGCTGCGAGCGCCGTCGGCAGGCTCGAGCGGACCCGCAGCCTGACCCGGCAGCTCGAGGCCGAGCAGCAACGCCTCGCCAGCAACCCCACGGCGCGCGCCGCGGCCGAGCGCCTGGTCAAGGCCCAGAACGTCAAGCGCCTGGCCGAGCAGGGCGCACTCCAGGCCAGCAAGGTGGACCTGGGCAAGGTCGACGCCGACATCCGGGCAGCCGAGGCGACCTTGCAGCGTCTGCAGCGCCCGGTCGAGTTCGCCGCGGCCGAGCTGGGGCGGCAGCTCGAGGATACCGAGGTGCAGGCGACGCTGGAGCAGCTTCCCACCGCCGAGCGCGACGCCATCGAGCACGCCGCCCACAAGGCCCTGGCGCAGACCAACGAGGGCACGAAATTCTTCGACGCCCACATCGCGCCCGCGCTCGAGGGCAAGGGCAAGGGCTACTTTCAGCGGTTGTTCACAGGCAGCAACAAGACCGCCAACCTGTCGCTGCAGGCGATGGAGCTGTGGTCGAGTCGCATCGCACTCAAGGGCGGTGTCGAGGCCTACAACCTGCTCCGGGGTGGCCTGTCGCAGGCGCTGGCGCTGCGACCGCAGGACATCCCCGTGGTGGAGCAGGCGCTGGGCATCCTGTCCAGCAAGGGGGAGAAGGCAGCCCGGACCTTCCTGGCAAGGCAGGCGCCCGAGCTGCGGAAGGTCGCCGATGTCCTCGACCGGACCGCAACCTGCTTCGGCTCCGTCGCCGGCGCGATCGCCGCGGTGGACCTGGTGCAGAACCCCGACCTGCGCAACGCCCTGGCCGCGGCCAGTGGCAGCAAGGACATCGCCGGCGTCCTGAGCACGCTCAAGGTTCCGGGCACCGCAGCCTACCTCAAGGTGATCGGCAAGGTGGCGCGCCCGCTGGACGCGATCGTGGGTGGTCTGGATGCGTACTCGGCGTGGAAGCGCGAGGACGTGGGCGGCGTCATCGGCAACGGCATGACCTGCGCCGGAGGAGCGCTGGCCACAGCTGGCGCCATCTGCTCGTCGAGCATCGTCGGCTCGCCCGTGGGCGTGCCCCTGATGCTCGTCGGCGGGGCGGTCAGTGGCGCCGGGATGCTGCTCGACTGGATCTTCGGCGACTCGGCCGAGGAGAAGCAGTCCGCGACCTGGTTGCAGAAGCACGCTCCCGAGTACCTCGACTGAGGCCTGCACGCGTCGGGCAGCCGGGCAACGAGGCAGGGGCGCGGGCGCCAGCATGAGAGATGCAGCGCTTTCGGGCTTAGCTTCGGCGAGGTCCTGGGGTTCCTGGGCGGAGTATCAGTCCGACGCCGTCACGAAGACCTGGCTGCCGTCACGCGTGGGCGCGGCATTGTCGAGCACATCTTGACCGCCGAGCACACTGTGGCGGAAGTCGCCAAAGGCCTGCTGTCCGACGACGAGAGCGCGCAGGGTGATCTCGAATTCCTGGCTGTCATAGAGCGGGTGGTAGTGCCCGATCTTCATCATCAGGATGTTGTGCGCCTGCGGGTAGGGCATGCGGCCATAGCGCGCGGGGAGCACGAAGGGATCGAGCCAGTTGTACAGCGAGGTGTATTCCACGCCCGCGGGGAGTTCGAGGGAGTTGAGGTGATCCAGGAACCTGGATCCCGGCAAGAGCTGCAGACCGCTCTCGCCCACGATGTGAGGCACCCGTGGCAGCGCCGACAGGGCGAGGGTTCCGGCGCGATGCATGTAGCCGAACAGCCCGCTCCAGGTGCCACGGTGCGGCACGGTCAGGAACACGCAGCGCTTGAGCTTGGGGACTCCCAGCTCCTGCACCATGGTGCGCGCCACGATACCGCCCTGGCTGTGACCGACGATGTACACCTCCTCGACCTCGGTCTCGGCGAGGACGCGCTCGATCACCCGGTGCTCGTACTCGGCCGAGATGCGGATGTCCTGGGAGTAGGGCTGGTAGCCCCCCGCAACGGGAAAGAGATCGAACAGTGGAGAGTCGAGCAGGCGCTCGAAGCGCTCGAAGCTGGGTCGCCCCTGCAGGTAGCCGTGGTACAGGAACACCGCCTTCTTCTGGCCACGGTACGCGCCCAGTCGCTGGTCCAGGTAGTCCTGGCCGAAGTAGAAGTTCTCAGCCACGCGCACGGCGTGGTCGAGGCTGTTCTTGGCGATGTTGTACGCCTCGGTGATGAGCGACAGGCTCATGCGGATCTTGCTCAGGGCCTCGCGATCGCGAAGGGCCTGCTCGACCACCACCCGAGCACGCGGCACGCGCTGGTTCACGTTCTTGCGCAGGGCATCCAGACTGACCACGCCAACCATGTGAGCCCCTGCACCCCCGGGTCCGCGGCCCATCCTATCACCTCGACGCAGCGCATCAATTGTAGGTCCAGGAGAAATCCACTAGCCTGGCGCCCAGCACGGTGAGGTCAACATGACGAGTGAGCGCACGCAGATCTTCCTGAGCGCGGCAGAACGGGCGGCGGGCACCGTGGTCGAGGTCGAGCACGGCGACGAGCCCGTGCTGGTCGAGGTGCCCGCAGGCACCAAGAAAGGTGCCGTGCTCAGGGTCAAGCGGGGTGATCGCGTGCTCGAGGTCGAGGTGGCGGAACTGGAATGGGGTCTCGACGGCGGTGCGCGCCTGGACCTGGCCCCACGCCAGGGCTCGGTGCAGGCCGAGCGCCGCTTCTGGGAGCGCGCCACCGAGGAGATCGTCGAGAGCCACCGCAGCAAGCACGAGTTCGCAGGCTCGGTCTACGTCGAGCAACGCGGGGACGCCCTGGTGCTCACCGGCCTGCATCGAAACGCCGTGGGAGACCCCGGGCGCGTCCAGCTGGATCCGGCATGGGGCTCGCTGCTGTGGCATACACGGCCGGCCGTCCTCTCGGCCACCACCGCCTTCTCTGACCTCGATGCCGAGCTGGCGAAGAAGTCCGGACGACCCGTGGTCACCCTGTGCCACACGGCCCTGTCGCCCTCGGCGGCAGCCGCCCTGGTGTTCCCGGTCGGCGTGCGCACCTTGATGCTGGCGGCCGGGCTCAAGGGACTGCTGGCCATCGACCAGAAGCGCAAGGGCTCACCCATGCTCCTCGGTCGCGCGGTGGCCGCTCGCGTCATCTACCCCGACGGTGGCGTGGCTCCGGTGGAGCATGCGGGAGCCAGCCTGCCCCGCGAGGTCTTCGACCGCGCCGCCTTTGCCGTGGACAAGACCCTGGGCAAGGCCGAGGGCCGGGCGCGCCGATTCTTGCGCGACGTCATCGAGACCACCCTCACCGGAAAACCACCGGGCGCTTGACGCTGAGGCCCGGCGCTGTTAGCTCATCTGCCCCACGAACCGAGCACGAGGCATGTCATGGCCTGGCCGATCGACATCATCACCGACCTGGGTCCCGACACCTTTGGCGAGATCTTCGCCATCAACCCGCGCGGGGTGCGCGAGGCTCTCTTCAACAAGCTGGGCATCAAGGCACAGACCCGCAAGATCGGGCTCAGCGTGGGCAACAAGAACCATGAGCGCGTGCGCGCGCTTTATGAACGTCTGCTCGGCGAGAAGGGCAAGGTCGAGCGCGAGCTGGCTGGCGAGCTGCTGCGCAACTGGTTGTTCACCCAGCGCCCCATGCTGGTCGACACCATGGACCACTTCGGCGTCAAGCATGACAACGGCCTGACCGAGCAGGAGATCGACTTCTTCGAGTCGCTCGAGAAGGACAAGGTCGAGGAGCTGTGCAAGCTGCTGGTACCCAAGCACGGCAAGCAGGCCGTCAGCGTGTACCTGCGCTACCTCAAGGTCCCTGGTGCGGTCGAGATCCTGGCCACCGTGCCCGACGCCTGAATGGCGCCAGGGGTGAATTCCGGCGAGGTCCCCTCGACGGAAGAGGGGGCGTGCCGAACGCCCCACCGGTCGCCAGGGGCCAATCTCAGCTGCTGCCAGGGGTGAATGCGTCGGGACCTGCGCCCGACGCAGAGGGGGCGTGCCGAACGCCCCCTTGACTGTGCTGCCAGGGGTGAATGCGTCGGGACCCGCGCCCGACGCAGAGGGGGCGTGCCGAACGCCCCCTAGATAGGCTAAAAGCGCTCGATCTGAAAATCGTCGTCGTCACTCTTGGCGGGCTGCGCAGGTGCCGCAGCGGGCACGGGCCTCGGAGCCGCGGACGGCGGTGCCGAGGCCGGGGGACGAGCCGGGGTATAGGGTGCGTGCGGCCCACTGGCCGGGCTCGGGGCTTGCTGAGGTACGGGGGAGTTGGCGCCCGGGGCCTCGAAGTTGTCCCACTTGCCATCGCTGGTGGCGCTGATGCCCGAAACACGCAGTGCGAAGTCGTCCGGATTGGAGGCGTTGCGCAGGGCCTCATCGTAGGTGACCAGCCCCTGCTGCAGCAGACCCATCAACGACTGATCGAAGCTCTGCATGCCGTACTGGGTGAAGCCCTGGTTGATGGCGTCGGGGATCTCCTTGGTGCGATCCTTGTCCTCGACCATCTCTCGCACTCGCGCCGTGGCCAGCATGATCTCGACCGCGGCCACGCGTCCACGACCGTCCGCTCGGGGAAGCAGGCGCTGCGAGATCACTGCCTTGAGGATGGAACCAAGCTGCAAACGCACCTGCTTCTGCTGGTAGGGCGGGAAGGCCGAGATGATGCGGTTGATGGTCTCGGTGGCATCGAGGGTGTGCAGGGTTGAAAGCACCAGGTGACCGGTCTCGGCCGCGGTGAGCGCGATCTCGATGGTCTCGAGGTCACGCATCTCGCCCACCAGGATCACATCGGGGTCCTCGCGCAGGGCGCTGCGCAGCGCCCGGGCGAAGCTCACCGTGTCCACACCCACCTCGCGTTGATTCACGATCGAGCGCTTGTCGCGGATCAGAAACTCGATCGGATCCTCGACGGTGATGATGTGGCAGGTCCGGTTGGCGTTGATGTGGTCAATCATCGCCGCCAGCGAGGTGGACTTGCCGGAACCTGTGGTGCCTGTGACCAGGATCAGACCACGCTGCTCCATACAGATGCGCTCGAGGGTGCGCGGCAGGTTGAGCTGCTGCACCGACTGCACCTTGATGGGGATGACGCGCAGGACCACGCCCACGGTGCCGCGCTGGTGGAACACGTTGACGCGGAACCGTCCGAGCCCGGGCACGCCATAGGCCAGATCGATCTCGTTCTCGGCCCTGAACAGTTCTTTCTGGTGGGCGTTCATGATGGACAAGGCCATGCGTGACACTTCCTCGGGAGGGAGGCGCGGGGCGTCACGCAGGGGAACCAGCGAGCCGTCCACCCGAAACATCGGCGGCAAGCCGGCCTTCAGGTGGATGTCCGAGGCTCCGCCTCGAAGTGCAATCGAGAGGATGTCGTTGAGCTCCATCGCAGGGTCCTTAGCGGCAGCATGCGCCGAAACGGGGAGTGTAACATGGACCGTGGGCGCCGTCTCCACAGCGACGGCGGCGGAGAGACCCGAGAATTCACCCGCTCGGTGGACAGGATGGACTCTTCAGCGCCGCGAGGTGCTGGTCCCGTGACCTCGGGTCGTTCACTTGCCCAGGATCATCTTCCACAGGTCACCGATGCTGACCACGACCATGAGCCCGATGAGGAGCAAGAATCCGACCCCGTGAAAGACCAGCTGAAAGCGAACAGGCACGGCACGCCTGGCCACCACCTCGACGCCAAGGAGCAGCAGCTTGCTTCCGTCGAGGGCCGGGATGGGGAGCAGGTTGAGCAGGCCAAACATCACCGTCAGGCCAGCGAGCAGCCACACGAAATCCAGAAAGCCTCGCTCGGCACTCCTCTTGAGCTGACGCACGATCTCGGGCGGTCCCCCCAGCTCGACCTGTGACGGCGCCGTGAAGATGCGCCCCAGGGCTGCCAGGATGGCTGTGCTGTTGGCCCAGGTGGTCTTGAGGCTGGCCCCAAGGGCATCGACCAGACCGATATCGACCTTGGTCCTGTTGATCTTCTCGCCATAGCGAATGCCGAGCAGACCCTTGTCGGTGGGTTCGGGTGGTAGCACCACCTGCAGCGCCATGAGTTCACCACCGCGGTCCAGCTTGAGCACCACGCTCTGACCCCGGTGTTCGTCGATGTACCGACCGAAATCGTCCGTGCTCTCCGGCCTGAAGTCGTCGAGCATGCCTATGTCATCGCCCGCCTGCAGACCCGCCGCCGCCGCCGCCGAGCCCTCGACCACCTCGGCGACCTGAAACACCCGCTCCTGGCCTGTCTGGCCGATGTAGAAGAAGGCAAAGTAGCCGAGGATCCCAAGCAGGTAGCTGAACAGCGGTCCGCCGAAGATCACCGCGGCGCGCGCCCAGTGCGGTCGCCTCTGGTAGCTGCGCGGGTCCTCCTCGGCTCCCTCTTCGGCCGGGTTCATGCCGAACACGTGGACGTATCCGCCCAGGGGCACGGCGCACAAGGTGTACTCGATCGCGTTGCGGGTCCAGCGGAGCAGCGGCGGACCGAAGCCCACCGAGAAGCGAATCACCCTCATTCCTGTGAGGCGCGCGAACAGGTAGTGACCCCATTCATGGACCGCGATGAGCAGGCCCAGCGCCAGAATACCGAGCACGATGTTGAGCGCGGAGAGTGTCATGGCCGGGCAGTATAGCCTCGCGCGCCGTTGGCGGCCACGGTAGGATTGGACTTTTGAGGGGAGCTGTCGTCGTGGCACGCATCGATCTGTACCTGGACAACCTGGAGCGCCATGGCGCGCAGGCACTGATCCTGGGGACCGACCAGCCTGTTCAACTCATCGTCGATGGCGAGGTCAGACGACTGCGAAAATCCTGTGCCAGCGACGAGATCCTCACCCTGGTTCACGAGATCATGGACGCCACGGTCCGGCACCAGTTCGTGGTCGATGGCAATGCCCGCTTCGCCTACCGGCACCCGACCGCCGGACCGGTCAGCATCGAGGTCACACGGAGTGCGGCAGGACTCCGGTGCGAGATCCAGCGCTCCCGGGGACGGCGCGAGGCCTTCGAGAGCTGAGCCCGTCAACCCCCGTCCTCGACGCAGACGCGGCGCAGCAGGTCAGGCTGCATGACGTCGAGGAACGTCCTGGCTAGGTTCGCATGCCCCAGGTCGTTGGGGTGGCCATCCGCGGTGGACCATTCGGGATGCGCGGCTGTGTCATCGAACACGGGCACCAGCACCAGGTTGGGGATAGGGGCCAGCACCTGTTCCACGATCTCGTTCTTGGCCGCGATCATGTCCGCCTCTGCCACGTCGTAGCACTCGCCGGTGGAGGTGGGGACAGGGCCACAGATCCAGGCTGGATCGATCCGGACATCGCCAAAGTAGACACGTGCGCCGTCGTCAGCCAGGGGCTGCACGACCTGCCGCCAGGCTTCGGCCATGATCGTTCCATCGCTCGAGGCGTAGTCGGTGAAAGCCAGGATCACCACCACATCCGGCTGCGCCGCCCGCGCCTGCTCGGCCAGCGCGCCCACCACCTGGACGGCACGCTGACCACCGGCGCCGAGGTTCAGCAGCGTCGGAGCATCGAGTGTGTTGGCCACGATGTTGACGAAGCGGTGGGCCTCGTCGCTGGCCCCGGCTCCAGCCACCGTGGAGGAGCCTAGTGCGACCAGGACCTGGACCTCCCGTGACGAGTGCGTGCAGGCATCTTCGGCTGATGCCGCGTCCCGGCGGGCAGGGCCAGCGTCTCCAGGCTGCGCCGAGATCGAGCAGCCCACCGCGGAGAGTGCCGCCGTCCACAACCCCAAGGACCTGCGAAAGCGCCGTCGCATGCTACTCCCTGGATCCCAGCATAGCGGATGGCAACCCGGGCACGCGCGCTTTGACAGGCCAGACGCCTTCGGACAGAGTTGCAGCGTGAATTCTGTCGACGACAGGTCCAAGTCCGCACCGCCCGAGGTCCAGCGCTTCGGCCGCTACGAGATCCTGCAGCGGCTGGCCACCGGCGGCATGGCCGAGATCCTGCTCGCGCGCTCGGCCGCACTCAACGGCCTGACCCGCACCTGTGTCCTCAAGCGTATCCTCCCCAGCTACTCGGCCGATCCCATGTTCGTGAACATGTTCATCGACGAGGCGCGCATCACCATACAGCTCAAGAATGCCAACATCGTGCGCCTGCACGAGTTCGGACAGCATGAAGGCGCCTACTACATCGCCATGGAGTACGTCGACGGCACGGACCTGGCCGCGGTCATGGACGGGCTGAGCGCGCGGGGCGAGAGTCTGTCCCCCCCGCTGGTGGCCTACCTGGCTCACGAGGTCTTGCAGGGCCTGTCCTACGCCCACACGCGCGTCGACAGCCAGGGACAGTCCCTTCGCATCGTGCACCGCGACATCAGCCCCCACAACGTCCTCATCAGCCGGGCCGGCGAGGTCAAGATCACGGATTTTGGAATCGCTGCCGCACGCAACAAGCTCAGCGCCACCGTCCCCGGGACAGTCATGGGCAAGTCCCCGTACATGGCACCGGAGCAGGCCGCCGCCGAGCCCGTGGATGCCCGGGCGGACCTGTGGGCCGCGGGGGTCATCATCCACGAGCTCCTTACAAGCCGCCGACTGTTCGTGGCCGAGGGCGTGGTGGCCACCATCTACAAGGTGCTCAACGAGTCCATCCCCACCCCCAGCACCCTGGCCCCGGACGTGCCGGAAGCCCTGGACCGCATCACCATGCGAGCCCTGCAGCGTTCGCTGGCCGAGCGCTACGACAGCGCCCTGTCGATGGTCCGGGATCTGGAGCCACTCTGCGGCGACGTGGCCGCGCGTCGGCAGGAACTGGCCGAGCTGATCACGGATCTCGAGTGGAACGGTGCCACGGCCCCATTGCGCCCAAGTCTGGTCCAGCGGCCACCCCTGAGCGAGAGCGAGGCCACCCGCGCCGCACCGCTTGACCTCATCGATGACGAAGGGCTGCAGCATGCTCTGAGTCGCCTGCGCAAGCGCCCCTCGGTATGGAAGCTGGTCCAGCTCGGTGAACATCTGGCGGCCCTGGACCAGCGCGAGCTGGCACTGTCCGCACACCGGACGGCCGCAGCAGTGTTCGCACATCAGGGCCTGCTGGTGCAGGCCCTCGGCGCCTACGAGGGCGCGCGCGCCCTGCTGTCAAAGAGCGAGGTGCAGCGCGACCTGATAGCCATGGCGGAGCTCGAGCCGGGGTCCATCGAGGAGCTGCGTGCCTTGTTGACCCACGTCGACGAGGCCGGACTGTGGGCACTGGTGGCGCCCCTGTTCGCGGACGGTCTGGCGCCGGAACTCCGCACCGAATCCCTGCGCATCGCGCCGACCCCGCTGCTGGGAGACCTGGCTCCTCTCGAGTTTGCGGAACTGGCCATGCTGGTCAAGGTCCAGCAGGTCGAGGCGGGTACCCGGGTCCTGAGCGAAGGTGACCACAGTGACACGCTGCTCGCGGTGGCTCATGGTCGGCTGGTCGTCTACTGCCGGCCCTCCGTCGACGTGCAGGACGCCCTGAGCGCGCACCCGAATTTCGACCCCAGCATCGATCGCGTCTACGTCGGCGCTCTCGCGGATGGAGACTTCTTCGGCGAGTTCAGCTTCTTGACCCACCGGCCCCGCAGCGCCACGGTCGAGACCATCACGTCCTGCATCGTCCTCGAACTCGATCGCGACGCGGTGGCCAAGGTGCTGGAGCGCGACCCCGACAAGCGCGATCCCCTGCTGCGCTTTTACAAGGAACGCGTGGTCGAACTGCTGATGGCCAAGAGCCCGCTGTTCAGCATGCTCAGCAGCGACGAGCGGCGACAGGTCCTCGACGCCGCGACCCTGATCGATGTTGCCGATGGAACCCGGGTCGTCGAGCAGGGCGCGCGCAACGACGCGTTCTATTACATCAAGAGCGGAGAGCTTGAGGTCTACACCACGGACGGCTCGGGCCTGCCCATTTTCATCAACAAGCTGGTGACCGGCCAGTTCTTCGGCGAGATCGCGGCCCTGCATGGGGTGCCGCGAACCGTGAGCGTCCGCAGCATGGGCGAGGCCGCCCTGCTGTGCATACGCAGCAACGAGCTGCGCGAGGTGCTCGCTCGCCGCCCGCGCTTGCGCGAGCTCTTCGAGTCCGTGATCGCCACCCGCCAGGCTCAGACCGAGACCAAGGTGGCAGAGCTGCAGCAGCTCCTCGGCTTCACCTGACGTGGCATCGCGCATCCAGCTTGTTGGTCCCGACGCGAAGGTCGACGTGCAGCACGTGCTCGATCATGTGCACTTCATGTGTCATCCGGAGCAGCAGGGGCGTCTTGCCGGGAGCGCAGGAGAGCAGCGCACGGTCGACGATCTGTGCGCGCGCCTCGAGAGGATTCCCACCCCCCTCGCGGTGACCGTCGAACCCCTCACCGTTCAGGTTCCGCTGCTCGATGCCATGCCGCGGTGCTGCATCGATCCTCTCGGCCGCCGACACGAGCTCGCACTGCTGCAGGACTTCGGTGTGGCCGTGCAGGGTGCCACCGCCGCAGGCCATGTTCGCGGCCCCACCCGGTGGCTCGGTCATGAGCTTGCGAGGGTGGTGCCGGAGTCCGCCCGCGGCCACATCCTGGTGTGCTGGGGGCAGGCCTCCTCCCCGCTCACCACCGAGGCGAGCTTCGAACACTACCTTGCGCAGCTCCGTACCGCTCGAGACGGCGGTGCTCTGGCGCTGCTCCGCGTGCTCGATCGTGTCGAACCCCGCAAGCTCATGCTGCACCGTCGCGAGGTCCCGGGTCTCCCGGTGCTGGAGATCCTTCCCTCCGTGGCTCGCGGTCTGTTCGAGAATTTTCCACAGGTCACACCCGACACCGTGGGTTCCGTCGTCGAGCTCGTGGTGCCGCTCCGTGTCGAGGAGCGCCGGAGTGCCGGCAACGTGATCGCCCAGGTCGGTGAGGGTCCACCGCGCCTGATCGTGTGTGCCCATCACGACGGCCTCGGGAGCCTGCCAGATGGCCGCATCTACCCTGGCGCCGTGGACAACGCTTGCGCAGTAGCCATCTTGCTCGAGGCGCTGCGGAGCCTGGTGGACCTCTCCCGGCACCAGGATTCGTGGTGTGCGATCTTCACCGCCGCCGAGGAGCCAGGCCTGTTCGGAGCAGAAGCCCTGGCCAGGAACCACGCTGGCTGGTGGCACAGGGATCCCGTCGTGCTCGTACTCGACGAGCTGGGTGGACATCCGGGGGACCCTGTTCTCCTGCTCGCCAGCGAGGGCCTGCGCCAGGACCTGGAGCGCGTGCCACCCCAGAGACAGGGCCCCGACCTGCAGAGAGGACCGCTCCCGGCGCTCGCCTTCGCCGACCATCTTCCCCTGCTTCGTCGCGGCCTGCGTCGAGTCGGTATCGCCACCGCACCTGCTCGCGGTGACGACGTGATCCACACGCTTCGAGACACACCCGACCGTGTCGACGCCGCTCGTCTTGGAGAACTCGTCCACGGCCTCCGTGCCCTGGTACGGTGCGTGGTCAGCTTCGACGTCACAGCCTGAGAGTACGCGCACATTCCGCTTGCACGGCATCCCACACGTCGGCACTGTGCGCCGCATCGTGAGCAGCGTCGTCCTCAGCGGTGAGTTTTACGCCTTCACCTGCGCCAGCCTGTGGGCCGTCGCCATCGTGCTGTTTCGCAAGAGCGGCGAGACGGTGCCGCCTCTCGCCCTCAACCTTTTCAAGAACACGATCGGGCTTGTTCTGCTCGTCGTGACCATGCTGGCGGTCGGAACGTCCTTCGCGCCCCCTGATATGTCCGTGCTGGACTGGGTGACCTTGCTCGGAAGCGGCCTGGTTGGCATTGCGGTGGCCGACACCATGCTGTTCGCCAGCCTCAACCGGCTCGGCGCCGGCGGCTCCGCGGTGGTCGACTGCCTGTACAGCCCTCTGGTCATCCTGTGCGCCGTGGTCTACCTGGGCGAGCCCTTGAACCCGGTCCTGATCGCATCCATGGCACTGATCAGCGGTGCCATCGTCGTCGGAACCTGGGGCCCTCAGGCCGCCCTGCCCCAGACCAGCCGGCGCGCGCGCATTGAAGGAATCGTGCTGGGGGCAGCCTCGATGCTCCTCATGGCGATGGGTATCGTCGCGGCCAAACCCGTGCTCGAGCGGGCCGACGTGTGGTGGGCCACCGCAGTGCGCCTGACGGGCGCTCTGCCGTTGTTGCTGGTTCTTGGCGCGCTACCTCGGCACCGGGCTCACGTGCTCCGGGCCTTCACCCCTGGTCGGCACTGGCGCGTCCTGATGCCCTCTGCGGTGATCGGGGCCTACCTCGCCATGGTGCTGTGGATCCTTGGCTTCAAGCTCACCAGCGCCGGCGTCGCGGGGCTGCTCAACCAGACCAGCACAATCACAGTTCTGGTCCTCGCCACGCTGTTCCTGCATGAACCCCTGACCTGGCGCAAGGCAGTGGCCATCGGTATGGGTTTTGGTGGCGCGGTCCTGGTGGTGCTCTGACCCCCTGAAACGAGCGAGCCCGACCAACAGGCAGGTTTTTTCTCGCGGCGAGCAGTGGTACGGTGGACCGGCGGGGGCCGCCGAGCGTCCGGGAGTTGCAGCCGCTGCGCAACGCAGGCTGTCTGAACCGGTCTGGAGTTCACGAGAACATGTCGACTACCCCCTTTGACCCAACGACGATGTCCGACAACGAGTCGTTCAAGGGTTCGTTCACCGACATGGCCCTGTCTCAGGTCGGAGCGCGGCTGCATTCCGCCAAGGCGAGCGGCGTGCTTCGCACCTTCGACCCTGCCGGCTACAACTGCCTGTTCCTGCGCGAGGGACACCCTGTCGGCGTCACGCTGGTCAACGATGTCGCGCCCCTGGGCCTCGTGCTCATGGAGTTCGGTTTCCTGGATCGCGAGGGATACGACCAGGCCGAGCAGCACGTGGTGTACTTGCAACGCGTGGCCGAGGAGGTGTATCGAGAACTCGGGGTGCTCACGCCCGAACGCGAGCCGCAGGTGGCCCAGGTTCAGGGCTTGCGCCGGGTGGGCGGCTTCATCAACACATGCAGCGGCGACTTCGAGTTCGTCGGTGGCCTCGGCGCACTGGTGGGTTTCTCCTCCGTGGTGCTGCCCATCGATGTGCTGGTGGTGAACGCTCTGCTGCGGGACTTCGGCCTGGCCGAACGCGAAGCCTACCTGCAGAACTTTGGCACCCGCCAGGTCTGTGCCACCGCCGGACTGGTCGAACCCCTGGCGCTGTACAACCTGGGGCCCAACGAGGAGCAGTTCATCGGCCAGCTCGGTGAATGGGTCGGTGTGGACCAGCTCGAGAAGTGGAAGGTCATCCCGCGCCCGCAGATCAGCCTGATGCTGCGCGCCCTGGATCTGTTGGGGCGCCTCGACGTGAGGCTCAAGCCCGAGCTCTCCAACCCACGGATCCGCCTGTCCGAGCTGACGGACAGACCCCCGGACATGACGCCCCAGATGGGCTGGAAGGATCCGCGCTCGGTGAGGAGCAACCGCAGCGAGGAGGAAGAACCCTCGGTGGTGGTGGATCTCAAGGCTCTGGGTATCACCGACGACGGCGAGGGCTGATCCCATTCATTGCCACGGGTTCTCGCTCACCGTCCAGCGCGGTTCTCCTCCTGCGCGCGTATCCGAGGGATAGCGGTCCCGCACATGGCGCGACCACAGCGCTTCATCGATGCCTCGCGCCCGGGCGACCTCGGCCAGGGCATCGCCCATCGCATTGCGGGTGCGTGGCATCAACGGATCTTCGACGTCGACGCTGTAGGCCCCGAAGCGCTGGTCTGTCCCCTCGGCCCACTCGAAGTTGTCGCTCAGGGTCCAGTGGTAGTACCCGCGCACATCGATCCCGCGGTCGATGGCGCGCCCGAGTTCCCACAGGTGTTCCACCAGGTACATGGCGGCCTGCTCCGGAGCGCGCGGCAGCTCGAGCACGGTCCCGGTGTCGTCGCGCACCGGCCGCAGATTGGTGGTGGTGCCGTTCTCGGTGATGACGATGGGTAGCTTCCACTGCGCGTACAGCTCGAGGGTGTCCCGCAGCCCCGCGGCCCGGATCTCCCGTCCCATGCCGTTGTGCGGCAAGGCAGGGGCATAGTGCTGCACGTCGAGCAGGGGCAGGCCATACATGGGGAAAAAGTCCACGAACAGCTCGTGGTCGTCCACGCGCACGGGGCCGTAGTACTGCACACCGACGAAATCCATGCGCCCGCGCAGCGCGGCGTCGACGCGCTCGGGGGGATCAGTGTCCGGATTGTCGACGCGACCATCTAGATCCACGTCCAGCGCGCCCGAGGTCAGGGCGTTCATGATCCAGTCATTGAAGAGGTAGCTGATGCGCTTGGCACCGAACACTTGGGCGCGGTTGCCCGAATCGACCGGGTCAAAGGCATTGGCGGTCATGGTGAGTCCGACCCAGCACGGGCCATCGCGACCATCGGCATCCACGTCGTCGAGCGCGTGGATGGCGTCGTAGGCCCGGGCCTGCATGTGCACCAGGTTGATACCCACCGAGGCGGCCCCGGCGATGTCCAGGACCCGCCCGGGAGGAAACAGCCCGTTGAGGTAGCCCGCGCTGATCACAGATAGCGGCTCGTTGAGCACGGTGTAGGTGTCCACCAGGTGCTTGACCCGCGGGATGATCCTCCGCACATACGTGTCGAAAGCCTGATCGACGTCGCTGTGCCTGTCGGCGAGCAGGTCCACACGCCCACCGGGCCAGTCGGGATCGGGATTCTGGACCCACAGGGGCACAGCCCAGTGGTACAGGGTCAGCACTGGTTCGAGCCCACGGGCGCGCGCGGCCTCGAGCTGGTCCACCAGGGCGTCCAGCTCGGCGTCGATAAAAACACCGCGTTCGGGTTCGATGCGCGGCCAGTCGGCACTCAGGCGGAAGACTCCCAGACCCAGCTCAACGCTGCGATCGAACTCCTCGTCGTAGATCTCGCAGAAGCGATTGCCGACGGCATTGCTCTGCCCGCCTGCAATGCGCCCCATGGCGGCCCAGCGCGACCAGTTGCTCTCCACCGGGCCCGCCACGCCCTGGTCGCCGCAGACCTGCCAGGCGGCGTTGGCCGTACCGAAACTGAAGCTGTCCGGAAATCGAACCCCAACGAAGGCGGGCTGGGGTTCGCAGGCGCCGAGTACGCCGAGCACGATCAGCGACGGAGCCATGCGGTGTGCAGCAGGTGGCTTCATGAGGTGCCCTGGCTACGGTCCCACATTCTGGCGCATGCCCTGCAGCTCGCCGCGCAGGGCCTTCTGCAAGGCCTTCAGGTCGGCCAGCTCGGCGGTGATGCGCTGCAGCTCACCCTGCAGCGTGTCGCGATTGTCCGCGGTCCGGACCTTGGCCTGCACGGCCCGTGACAGCGCCTCGACCCGCTCGATCTCTGCCCGCAGTTCCTCGAGTTCCTGCGCAAGCCTGCGCTCGAGGGCCGGGTCATGGACCGCACGTGCGGAGACCGGCGCAACGGCCTCGACCACCTCCCCTGGTTCCGCCGCCGACCCGGGCGCGTTCTCGAGCTCAGTGAGGTCCGGTTTCCCGAGCTGCGCGGATTCGCTGTCCGTCGTCCCACGCTGAGGTCGTGGACGCAGACTGGCGGCCTCGAGCCCCTCGCGCTGGCGCTGCAGAATGTGCTGGATACGCTGGTTCATCCACTCGTCGCGCGGGTCCGTCTCTCCGGGCTGCAGCGACGCGTCGCGAGACGGTGGCGGGCTCACCTCGACCTGGGTCGCGGTTTGGCGCGAGGCTTCCGGCTCGCAGGCCATGCAGGATTCACAGCTCGCGCTGGCGATGAGGACAGTGCCGGTGAGCAGGGCAAGGCAGGCGCGCATCATCTGCCAAGGATCGGTGCCATCAGGGGACCGGGTCAAGCGAAGGGTTCGACACCGGCGACGCGAACGGGATCATTTGGCCGTCTTGCGGTCGGCCAGTTCGTGGTCCGCACCCCAGCGTGCCAGCAGGAAGCACACGAAGCCCAGCCCGAGCAACATGAAGAAGCCCAGTCCCTGTCCCAGGCCACCCTCGAACCAGTGCTGCGCCTCTTCAACCAGCTTACCCTCGGCGCTGACCGTGGCTTGCACGCCGACGCTGATCTTGGTGATGGGGTAGCCCACATCCTCGAGACGCATCACAGCCGTCAGGATGCCCTGGATGGCGGCGCCGGCGATCAAACCCGACGCGATCAAGATCCCCTGCTCCGAGCGCGACTTGCGCACCTCGTCGCTGCCGCCGGTCTTGCCGATGATCCACGAGGCCACGGCACCGACCAGCACAGCCGAGTTGATGGCCATGGGCAGGTACATGCCCAGGCTGAAGGCAAGAGGAGGCAGGCCGACCATGACCAGCATCAAGGCGACGAATCCGCCCAGGCCGTACAGGAAGTAGGGTTGCTCGCCGCCGGTCATCATGGCGTTGACGATGGGGGCCAGCATGTTGGCCTGCGGTGCGGGCAGCACCTTGTCGTTCGACGTCAGCGGGCTGTTGGGGTCCAGCGGGTCCAGCGGGATGGCAAAGTGGTAGGCGCTGTCCATCAACGGGATGATGATGGCCACGGTGGCCGCAGCGACAGCAATGCCGAGAAACTTCCAGAGTTGCTGGTTGCGCGGGGTGGCGCCGATCCAGTAGCCGATCTTGAAGTCCGAGATCAGCGCACCCGACGTCGACAGCGCGGTGCAGACGGCGCAGCCTATGACCACGGCGATGAAGATACCCGCCTGCCCGGACAGACCGGCGAACACCATGGCCGCGCAGGCGATGATGATGGTGATCATGGTCATGCCCGACACCGGGTTGACACCCACGATGGCAATGGCCTCAGCCGCCACAGGCGTGAACAGGAAGGACAGTGCGAAGCCAACCAGGCCGCCGACGACGGCGAAGATCAAGGACTGCCCGACGCTGTAACCGCCTCCCTCGCCGCCGTAGGTGGCGGTGATACCGAAGAACACCAGGGCCATCAGCACCGCACCGCCGAGCTGGAAGAGCATGACGTTGCCAGGCTTCATGTCGCGCTCGGTGCGGGGCACGGCCGCGGAGCTGTCCTCGCCGCCCTTCTTCGAGAAGCTCTTGAAGCCCAGGGTGATGGACTTGAGGATGATCTTGCCCATCTTGATGATGCCGATGAAGCCGCTGATGGCGATGGCGCCAATGCCGATGGGCTTGACGAAGTTGCTGAAGATGGCGCCCGAGGACATGCCTCCGATGTCCCAGGTCTTGCCCATGAACTGCATCTCGGGGTTCTGCGAGCCGACCAGGTACACGACCGGCAGGATGACCAGCGTCGACAGCACCGAACCCGCGGCGATGATGGCCGCGTAGCGCACGCCGATGATGTAACCCAGCCCGAACAGAGCGGCGATGGCGTTGATCTGCAGGTTGAGGCGGTACTTGTCGTACAGCGCGTCGCCGAAGCTGCCGAGCAGCACGCTGGAGCTGAGCTCCGGATTCCACAGCCGCACGGCCTCGACCAGGAAGTCGAAGCTCATACCCAGCAAGAACGAGATGATCAGGATCTTGCCAGCGCTGGAACCTTGCGACTCACCCGCGACCAGGATCTCGGTTGTGGCCGTGGCCTCGGGAAAGGGCAGATCACCGTGGCGCTCGGCCACGAAGTACTTGCGCAGGGGGATGATCAGGACCGTGCCCAGACCGCCGCCCACCAGGCAGGCCAGGAAGATGACAATGAACACCTGCGAGGTACTTGGCGAGATGCCGTTGATGTAGATCGCGGGTATCGTGAAGGCAGCGCCCGCCGCCACCACCCCCGAAGCCTGGCCTATGGACTGGACGATCACGTTCTCGAGGATGGTGCTTCGCGTCTTGCGTAGCTTGCCAAAGAAGATGGCCAGGATGGCGATGGGGATGGCCGCCTCGATGCCGTTACCGGCACGCAGGGCGATGTAGATGCAGGCCGCCGAGAACACGGCCACCAGGGCCACGGCGGTGGCCACCGACCACACGGTGACCTCGGCACGCATGTCCGATGCCGGCACGATGGGATGGTAGACCTCGCCCGGGTTGAGCTTGCGATAGGCGTTCTCGGGGAGGAGCTTGCTGTGCTGGGGTGCGTCGTGCATGACCTGCGCTCCCGGTTCGTGGGTTATTTGCGGTGACGTGGCGCGTACCAAACCACGAGGTCTGCACCGAGATCAACGGTCGTCGTCCGCAGCGGCTGACACACATCGGCGCGATCCGCGGGAAGCCAAAGCCCGGGTTCGTTCATCGTGTGCGGCGGTGCGAGGCGCGGAGGAGGTTAGAAAGCTGCGACCAGGGCACCGGGAGCAGAGCTGGTGTCCCCGTCGAGGTCGCGATCCTTGGTGATGACGGGCGCCGGTCCGTACTCGTGCAGCAGGCGCTGTACAAAGCGCAGGTATTGCGGGTTCTGGCCGATCACGTTGACACCCAGACCCGACTGCGCGCGGGGGTCTGGCACCATGAGCTGGAATCGCACCACCTGGCCATGCACACGCACGGCGCGCTCGGCATAGGCGTCGGGGTCCAGCAGCTCGACGGTCACCCTGGTCCCCGGGGGCACCACGTCCGAGGTGCACACGAACAAGCCGCTGCTCGACAGGTTGCGCGTGGCGGCCTGTCGCATGGCCCCACTGGCACGCTCTGCATAGCGAAGAGCGACGCGGACGTTGACCCGGGGCGTGTCCCTCGCGATGCGGTCCTCCAGCACCTCGTGAAGGTCCGGAACCTCGGAACTGACGCTGAGCGCGCTGGCCGTGGGTGCCAGGTCCAGGTAGCGCCGCTGCGCCGACGTCAAGCCCTCGATGAGGGCGGATGGAACGTGCTCGGAATCTCGCTGGGCGACCCGGATCAGGGTCGCGAACAGGTGCGTGTACAGGGTCTGCCGCCGGACGCGCCGGACCATGCGCTGTACCCGCGCCACCAGCACGTCGACGCCCTCGATCAGACGCTCCACCACATCCTCGGCACCCGCCTCGATCGCGCGCAATGCCAGGGACACATCGCTGCCGTGAGACACCGCCAGCATTCCGCTCAGTGGAGCCTTGGCGTGCAGGATCTCGAGAAGCTCCAGCACGCCGGGGTCGTCGAGCCCCACCACCAGACCGCTGGGTAAAAGTGCCTGATCGAGACGCGCTGCGGCCTCGCTGCAGGTGCGCACATGCTCCACACTCAGGCCCTGGCTCTGCAGAGCATCCGAGGTCACTTCGGCCCGGGCGCCCACGGGCTCGACCAGCAGCACGTCGGGTCGTTCCTGGAACTGGGTCTTGAAGGCGAACAGCTCGTGGGCAATGACCGAGGCCGTCAGGCGATCCTCATCGGCACCATGAACGGCCTGGGTCAGGTCTCGCACCATGCGCGTGTAGACCTGCTCGCTCAGCCGCTGATCCACGATGGCGCGCAGGCGTTGCACGAGCTGACGGAAGTTCGGAAAAGGCTTCTCGATGTAGTCCACCGCGCCGGCTCGCAGGGCCGCGGTGATGCTCTCCACCGAGGGGTATCCGGTGATGAGCACGGCAGGGACATCGTGGCCAAGGTCCTGCAATTCGGCAATGAGGTCGAGACCGGACATGCCCGGCAGATTCTTGTCCACCACCAGCAGGTCGTAGGCCGTCTCCTCGAGGCGCTGGCGAGCGCTCTCGGCAACGGCCGTGACGTCGACGACGAAACCCTCGCGCACCAGCAACTGCTGCAGCACGCCACGGATCACAGGCTCGTCGTCCACCACCAGCACGCGCAGCTCGCGCGCCAGCACGGCCCGGTAACTGGTCCACACCGATGCAAGTCGGTCGAGCAGCATGTCAGTCTCCCCGTTCAGCGCAAGCCACGGATCGCGACGGGCGCCCGTGCCTGTGTGTCCCCAGCGGCATGACCCTCGCCCTATTCTTCATGGCACCGCTCTGCGGACCTGTCACCAGCGAACTGGCGGTTGTCCTAGACCACGCCAGGGAGCCCCTACGCAGGTTCGTTCTCCTATATACAGAGGGTCCTTTTTTGGCGCAGCGATGGCGGCACCCGACTCCCGCGCAGGGTCTCCAGGGCAACTTCGCGAATCGACACGAGGTGTGGTTATCAGCAGGAGACGGGTATCTGGCTAAAGCATGCGCCGTCGCTCAACGCTTCCGTCCCCGCGTCAGCAACTGCAAGATGAGCTGGGCGCTGTACTTTGTCAGCTCGGTGAACACCACGGCCATCCCTGGCGGCTCGCGCTGGCCGGGAGGCACCACCCGCACCACCTCCCCCACGCCCTCGATGCTCTCGAAGTCGTCGGCAATGACCGTGAACTTGAGATCCACCTTGGTGCCCACGGGCAGCGGGTCGTCGGTGCGAATGAAGGCGCCGGTGGCCGACAGGTTGCTCACGTACTCGGTGATGAACTCCTCGATGCTCTCGAACTCGCGATTGACCAGCAGGCGTTCATGTTGCCGGGTGGGTTGCAGGGGCTCTGTCATGGGGACTCCTGACGTTGTCATGGGGGCCTCGGCAGCCCCCTTGGCGGCAGCAGCTACTCGGCCGCCACCGGTGCGGGGGCCTTCTCGGGCTCGTCGGTGGCCTCGATGCTGTACTGCTCGACGTGCAAGGCCTCGTCGCCACGCACGATCAGCTGCTTGCTGCTCCAGCCCTCGATCTCCTCGAGGACATCTCCCAGTTCGTCGCACAGGAAGGCCGAGACATCCGGATGACACACCGCAAGGAGGATGGGAGCCGGGGACTCGGCAACCTGGGCTCGCAGCTCGCGGACCACCTCGTAGGCAACGGTGGCACGGGAGCGAACGAAACCCCGACCGTCACAGTGCGGGCAGGGCTCGGTGAGGGACCGCAGCAAACTGTCTCGCACGCGCTGCCGGGTCATCTGCACCAGCCCCAGCTCGCTCATGCCCAGCACGTGAGTGCGCGCACGGTCCTGCTTGAGCGCTTCATTCAGGGCGTCCAGTACGCGCTGGCGGTTGGTCGCCTCTTCCATGTCGATGAAGTCGACCACGACGACGCCGCCGACATTGCGCAGGCGCAGCTGGTAGGCGATCTCGCGCACCGCCTCGAGGTTGGTGCGAGTGATGGTGTCCTCGAGGTTGCGCCGCCCCACGAATTTGCCGGTGTTGACATCGACCACCGTCAGCGCTTCGGCCTGATCCCACACCAGGTAGCCACCGCTCTTGAGCCAGACCTTGCGGCTGAGGGCGCGCGCCATCTCGGTTTCGACGCCATAAGCATCAAACAGGGGTGTGGCTCCGTCGTACAGCTCGATGGACTTCGTCAGCAGAGGCGCGAAGCCCTGGACAAAGCGGATCACGCGTTCGTAGGTTTCGCGATCGTCCACGATCAGACGGTCGATATCCGCAGTGAACAGGTCGCGGGTGGCCCGCAGCACCAGGTCGAGGTCGGGGTGCACCAGCGACGGGGCGCCTTGCTGTGCGGCCCGCCGCTGCACGTCGTGCCAGAGGTTGATCAGGAACTCCATGTCCCCTTCGAGCTTGTCCTGGGGCACTCCCTCGCTCACGGTGCGCACCACGAAGCCCGAGTGGGGCGGCTTGAGGGTCTCGACGATGCCGCGCAGGCGCTCCCGCTCTTCCGGGTCGGTGATGCGGCGCGAGATCCCGACGTGCCCCACCGTCGGCATGAAGACGAGGAAGCGCCCCGGTAGCGAGATGTGGGTCGTGGCCCGAGCGCCCTTGGTGCCCATGGCTTCTTTGGCCACCTGCACCAGCAACTCCTGGTTCGCCCGGAGCAGATCCTCGATGTGCGCAGATCGCTTCTTGCCCTTGCTGGACCTGGGGGCAGCGTCCTCGGCGCCATCGCGTTCGCTGTCGTCCTCCTCGACCAGACCCGCGCCCCCCTCGATGACATCGTCGACATAGAGAAAAGCGGCCTTCTCCAGGCCTATCTCGACGAACGCCGCCTGCATGCCCGGCAGGACGCGCTGCACGCGGCCCTTGTAGATGTTCCCCACCAGCCCACGATCCCGACGTCGCTCGATCATCAGCTCGACCACGGTGCCGTTCTCGAGGAGGGCCACGCGGGTCTGCTCGGTGGTCGCATTGACGACGAGGGTGCTGGTCATGGGCAGAGGCTACGACGTCGAGGGCATCGCGTCCACTGGCGGAGTTGTCCTTGCCCAGGGTTGCCGGAATGACCGCCTCGGGGTAGATCTGAGGGCCTCACCATGCGAGATGGGGGTCTCTTCATGCTGCGTTCAGTGCTCCTGGTGTCCGTGGTAGCAGCCACACTCGTCATCCCTCCCACGCTGCACGGCCAGCAGCCATCGGATTCCATGGCACCACCCATCGTCGTGGCAGAGCCACCCGCCGAGCCCTTCGCGGCCCCTGCTCCAGCGCCTGCGGGCAAGGTCGCCGTGACGCCCTTGCGAGCCCCCGCCAGCCTCGGTGGAAACGCCCGCAGCCTGAGCGCTGGCCTGGCTCCACAGCTCAACCGCCTGGGGCACACTGCCGTCGACACCGAGACCGTGGGCTTCGTGCTCGACCGTCTGGGCAACAAGGCCATTCTCGACTGCAGCGAGCCGTCCTGCTTGACCCAGATCGGCCAGGCCGTCGGCGCCGCCCAGGTTGTTCACGGCCAGCTCGAGGAGCTTGGCGAGGGTGTCCTGCTGACCCTGATACTGGCGGACACCGCCAGCGGCCGCGAACTGTCCCGACAGACCGCCTTCTGGAAGGGCGACCGCGAGCAGCTTGGCCAGGTCAGCGAGCCTTACCTGCGTCGGCTGCTGGCCGGGGATGCGGCCAGCACCTTGCGCGGTGGGGTGGCTGTCACGGCACCGGCAGGTGCGCGGGTGCTGGTCGACGGCACCGAGCGCGGTCTAGCCCCTCTTTCTGGCGAGCTGAGCCTGGACAGCGGCGTGCACTCGCTCGAGGTGTTGCAGGCGGGACAGAAGACCTGGCGCAAGGAGATCATCGTGCGCGCCAGCTCGCATGAGACCGTGGTGGCCGTGCTGGTACCCGAGGCCAGCGTGGCCGTCGCCGTGGCGCCCCCTCCGCCGGTGGTCGAGACCGTACCGCCTACTCCGGTCCCCGCGCCCACGCCCGTGCCGGAGCCCTCCTCGGTGGCTCCCGTCGCCACTCCTGCCCCGGCGGCGGTCCAGGGCCCACAGCGCACCATCGCCCTGCTCGACCTGCGCAGCGACGAAGACACCAAGAACATGGCCAGCGCCTTGACCGTGGTGGTGGCGTCCGAGCTGGGCCGCACCCCCGGCTATCGCACGGTGTCGCGCAATGACCTCAAGTCGCTGCTGGCGCACCAGGCCAACGCGCAGCTTGTGGGCTGCTCCGAGGTGCAGTGTCTGTCGGACATCGCCAAGATGGCCGCGGCGGATCTGCTGGTGTCCGGCAGTGTGACCCGGGTCGAGGACGCCCACGTGCTGTCCCTCGAGCTCATCGACGCGGTGGAGGCCCGGGTGATCGAGCGCCAGGCCGCGACCTGGCGGGGCGATCCGGCGCGCATGGTCGAGCTGGCTCGCCCCTACGTCGACCGACTACTGGCCGGCCCCGCGGCGCAGTCCTTTGTCGGCAGCCTCGAGCTCATGGCGCCTGAGGGCGCCTCGATCACCGTCGACAACGCGGTGCAGGGGAACGCTCCTCTGGGCCAACCTGTGGCCAACCTGGCCTCCGGCGTGCACGGCATCACCGTGGCCAAGCCGGGCTACCTGACCGTCCGCGACGACGTGGTGGTGGTCCGCGGTGAAACCACGCTGGTGCAGGTCGACCTGGTCGACGAGAACGCGGACAAGCCCTGGTACAGCCGCTGGTGGGTGTGGGGCAGCATCGGTGGAGGACTGGCTCTGATTGGCGGCACAGCTGCTGCCATCGCCGTGGTCGCCGTGCTCACAAACACCCCCACCACCGTCGGCGTGAGCCAGCAGTGATGCGAAATACAGAGGGGATGAAGATGAACAAGTTCTTTCAATTCACCTGTTGCTCGCTGCTCATCGCCGGGCTTGCCAGCTGCGGTGGAGGTTCGCGCTTCGAGTTGGTCTTTCCTGCCGAGCTGAAGCTCGGGGAACTCAAGCCGGCGCAAAAGAAGCTGCTGCGCGCCACCCTCGAGGTGGTGGGCCTGCCTGGCGGCGAGTCTGCCATGGAGTTGTCCGAGACCGGTGACGGCTTCAGCGCTGCGGGCTATTTCGAGCTGAACATCACCGAAGAGACACAGGGCACGCTGACCGTGCGCCTGTATGGCCGCATGGCCGAGGATGGCGCCGAGGTCCTGCTGGTACGCCTGGCGCAACCGGTGACGCTCAAGTCCGGCACGCACAACAGCATCAGCATCGACAAGCCCTTTATCAGCGACGGTAGCCGCGTGTTCGACGCCAACCGCAATGGCCAGAGCAACCTCAAGGACATGCTGGCCGCGATAGACCCTGGGCCGCCGGCGCCCTACGTGGCCATTGCTCCGGACAATCTGCAGTTCTTCTCGGGCATCCGCCTGGGCGACTTCGAGCGCCGCATCGTGCTGGTGCAGAACCTGACCGAGGACGTGGTGGAGTTCTCGGCCGAGCTATTCGATGCACCCGGGGTGCTGCTCGACCGCGTCAACCGTTCAGGCGAGGCCCAGCGCGAGGGCGCCCGCCGCAAGCTCGAGGGCCCGGAGTTCAAGCTTCCGCCGCGCGGTGCCGGCGTGTTCGCGGTGTCCTTCGCACCCCTGAACACCTTCCTGAGCTGGGGCGCGGTGAACGTCACCGTGCGCAATACCCGTACCAACGTGGTGCAGCCTCAGCTGGTGACCATCATCGCCAATTCCGGCGGCGCCCTGCAGCCCGAGCTGCCTGGCTATGCGCCACCGGCGCTGCTGCCAACCGCCGACCTCGGCGGATTCCCACCGGACCGGGTGGCCCTGTACCCCGCCGACCGCCTTTTCGATGGCCGCGAGTTCCTGGAGAGCACGGGCCAGGTGTCCTCGCTGGACCGCACGGGTCAGACGCTACGCTGGGGTGATGCGCCGGACCAGCAGCTGAGCGCGGACCGCGTGTTCCTGGTGGAGATCCCGGCCCGGCATCGCTTCTCGGCGACACTGACCAACCTTCGCAGCGACGTGGACCTGGCCGTGGTGCAGCTTGGCACCGACGACGGCATCCCGGCTTCGGCGACAGCGCAGCACTCGCGGACCATAGGCCCCGAGGCGGTGTCTCTGCCCAAGTCCGAGGACGCACGACGGGTGCTGGTGGTGCTGACGCGAGCCGACGCCAGCGACAACGACGCGGAGCTCGATCGCTCAGCACCCTTCACGCTGTCGACGCACGTGGTGTCGGGCCCCGAGTTCGACGAGGACGCGCCCATCGACGACACCAACCCCGAGACTCCGGAGCTGGATACCACGGGGCCCCTGGCCGGCGGCATCCGCGTGGTCCTGCGCGGCCGCGGCTTCGAGACCGGCGCCCGGGTCACCTTCGCCAACGTGCCGGCCCTGGATGTCGAGGTCACGGCGAGCGGCACCGAGGTGCACTGCACCCTGCCCCCGGGTTCGCTCGAACTCGGTCGCAACCCGGCCACCGTGGTGGTGGCCAACCCGACCAGCGGCGTCGAAGGATACGGCCAGGCCGCGACCCTGCCCGAAGGCTTCACCTACCTGCCACCGGCCCCCGTGATCACGCAGATCACTCCGCTGCAGGGGCCCGCCACCGGCGGAACGCCAGTCACCATCAAGGGCGCTTTCTTCAGTGAGCGGCTGAGCGGGCCCGACGTGTTCTTCGGAGACGTCCGGGCCACCAACGTGCAGTTCGTCAGTCCCGCCGAGCTCTCGGTGGAGACGCCCGCCCTCGCCAGCGGCTCCGGAGCGGTCCCGGTAGTGGTCACCAACAGGCTGTCCGACACGAGTACCGCGAGCAGCAACGCGGTGACCTTCACCTACGCGGCGATCAGCGGACCGGCCCCCACCCTGCTGTCCATCGCGCCGAGCAGCGGTTCCGTCGACGGCAACACGCGAGTGGTGCTCAACGGCAGCAACTTCCTCAACGGCAGCACGGTGCGCTTCGGGACACGGGCCTCGTCGTCGGTGCAGGTACTGAGCCCCACCCAGATCGCGGCCTACTCGCCGCCGGCCAGCGCAGGCACCGTCGACCTGGCCGTGATCAACCCTGACGGCCAGTTCGTGCGCTTGACGGCGGCGTTCACCTACACGGTGCTCCCGCCACTGGCTACCGGATTTTACCCGGCGCGCATCGCCAGGTACGCGGTGGGCTCGGGCGTGGCGAACCTGGTCGTGGTCGAGGGCAGCAACTTCCGCACCGACGTGCGCGCCGAGCTGTTCTCGGTGGCAGCGCCGTCCATGGACGGTGGCGCGGCCGTCGACGCCGGCAGCGGCACCCGGCTCGAGGTTTTCGTCGATCGCGTGTCCTCGTCGGAGCTATGGCTGCGGCCACCGCTGGATCTGGCCACCGGATACTACCGGGTCCGCGTCTACAACAGCGCGGGCCAGGAATCGTCGCCCCTGGGCATGCTGCAGATCGTTGACCTCGGCGCCGATTCACAACCACGCCCGGTCGCCTCACACGTGCTGCCAGCCACCGCCGAGTACGGAGTGGCCACGCCCGTGGTCCTTTACGGTGCATCGTTTCGCACGCCGCGCGTCTACATCGGACGACAAGCCATTTCCGGCGTCACCACCGAATCCGGTGGCGGGTCTCTGAGCTTCACCATCCCGGCCCAGCAGCAGGATGGCGCGCGCCTGCTGCGCGTGGTCAACGCCGACGACCAGTACGCATGGCTGCCCTTCACCGTGGTGCGCGACAACAGCCTCGCGATCTACGGCATACAGCCCGCGGCCGGCCTCTGCGATGAGGGCGGGGCTGTCGTCGTCCTCTCCGGTCAGAATTTTAACAACCCCACGGTGCACTTTGCCGGGGCACGCATCCCCACGACGGGCCTGCTCGGATGGTCCGCCAACGAGGTTGCCTTTCGCCGCCCCAGCACATCCCTCACGGGCGCGGTCACGGTACGGGTGACCAACCAGGACGGTGAATCAGATAGCACCCTGTTCGCGTGCGGTGACTCCGAGGTCAGCACCGACTACGACGGCGACAATATCCCCAACGCCTTCGACAACTGCCCATACGTGTACAATCCCATTCAGGAAGACGAAGACGGCGACCGCGTCGGCGACCACTGCGACAACTGCATCTTCGACTACAACCCGGACCAGTTCCTGGTGTGCAGTTTCCTCAGGCCGGAGACAGGGACACGCGGTGGAGCGTGCCTGCCAGACAGCACCTGCCTGGGCGGCCTGCAATGCCTGCAGCGGGATGGTCATGGCGGTGAAGGGTTCACCGTGGGCGACCCCATCTGCCACCAGCCCTGCCAGGTTGACAGTGAGTGCACGCAGGCGGGATTCACGAAGTGCGGGGTGCCCTCGCGCGAGGTCTTCTTAGCCCAGGTCGATCCCGATTACTATGCGCCCTATCCGACCCAGGTCTGCATGCGCCAGGCTGCACGTTTCGAAGAATGCTCCTGGGATCTGGCACGCTGTGCAGACGGGTTGGTGTGCCTGCCCTCGCAGGTCCCGGCCGGGGACCAGAACGCCATCACGGACAAGGTCTTTCATTGCCAGAAGACCTGCGGCTACAGAGGGTCCTCGACCAGTCCGACCCAGGACGCCGGCGTGGATCCCGGTGATGCGAGTCCCAGTCCCGACGCTGGAGCCCCACCCGAGTGTGGCAACGAGCAATGCCTGGCCAACATCGCCGGGATGATGGAGCGACAGCCCGGCAATCCGACCTGCTACCCTCAGCAGTGCCCTGGGCCTTTCTGCTCGTGCGCTCCGGGTTTCGATTGCGTGGACACCGAAGGTGACCAGCAGGCCTACTGCATGCGCTTCCTCGGCGTGTGCGGTACCGCGGTCACACAGATCGCGGCCATCGACCAGCTGGCCAGCGCGCCTGCCTCGACACAATGTGATGCCACGACGGGGCACCTGTGCGTGCAGGATGAGAACTACCCCTGGGTCGCGTGCTACCCCGACGCTGTCGATCAGCCCTGGCGTGGTCACTGTGCAGCTCTCTGCTCCTGGCCCTCTCCATACGGCTACCCGTTCTTCGAGAACGCGTGTGCGCAGAACATGAGCTGCAGCACTGCCTTCACCGAGGTTGCGGACTACAACGTACCTGGCTACCAGGGAACCTCCTGCCGCGAAGACGCGGACTGCCCGAGCTCCATGCGTTGCACCCAGTTCGCCCGCAGCCGCGTGTGCACCTATGGCGCGGGCTTCTGCTCATCCCTCACGCCCGACGCCGGTGTCGGAGATGCCTCGATCGTCCCGGATTCCGCGGTCGAACTCGATGCGGGCAGCCACGACGCCATCCCCCCCACCGTCTGCGGCGACTGGCGCGTGGACAGCCCGGCCGAGACCTGCGACTTCGGTGGCGAAATCGTGGGTGCGTGCAGCCGCGTGAACTCCGGGCTCACCGGCCGCGCCTTCTGCTACAACTGCCTGTACCTCGACAAGAGTGGCTGCCAGGGCGAGGAGATCGATGGCGGCACGGTGGCCTACTGCGGTAACTACACCACCGAGTATGGCGAGGCCTGCGACTTTGGCCCTGGTTCCGAGTTCCAGCACACCATCGCCTGCAGTGCCCTGGGAACGGGCTACACCAGCGGAACGGCCTGGTGCTACGGCTGCACCTCTCTGGATATCTCGGACTGCTCGGGAGGTGGCCTCGGCGATGCAGGCACTCGCATCGAGGGCGGGGTCTCCACCTGCGGTAACTCGACCAAGGAACCCTGGGAGGCCTGCGACTTCGGCTCCGGCTCCGAGCCCATGCGCGCGTGCGCGGATCTCGGCCTCGGCTACACGAGTGGTACCGCGTGGTGCTGGAGCAACTGCACCAACCTGGACACCTCCGGTTGTTCGGGAGGCACCCACCTCGACGCTGGAATCGGCGGGGACGCCAGTGTGGAACCGGTGTGCGGACTCGGTTCGTACTGCCAGGACTGGAGTGATTGCTCTGTGTGCGGGCTCACCTGCTCGGCCAACTCCTGTGTCCCGACCAGCTGCAATGGCGATGGCTGGGAATCCAACGATATGTACCAGGAGGCCTCTTACCTCGACGGCCCGGTGTCCGGGCTCACCCTCTGCACGGGGGACCAGGACTGGTTCTACACCACGGCCAGCACCACGTTCCTGGAGGATGGCAACACGATACAGCTGGAGATGATGCATCTGCCGACCGTTCCCCCACCCACGGCCAGCGCCTATTACTTTGTTCCCGGAATCGGGGTGCAGCCTATCGCGTGGACCAACCAGGTCACCATCGCGCCGGGGCTCACCCGCTGGTGGTCCGAGGTGTCCGCGGTGGGCGACTACTTCGTGCAGTACCAGCCGGCCTCAGGAATGCAGCACTGGTACTCCCTGGAAATCTGGCAGGGGAACCCGGCCGTCTGTACACCGGACTACTACGAGGAAAACGACTCGGCTGCGGATCCCGGTTACATGGATACGGGCTTCGTCGTTGGTGGTCTGACCGTGTGCAACAACGACGAGGATTACTACGGCCCCTTCTGGCTCGTCGCTGGCCAGCGCATCCAGGTACAGCTGGCCTTCATCAGTGCCCTCGGCGACGTCGACATCGAATTGCTGCAGGACCTCCCGGACACCTATCCCGCGGTCACCCAGTCCACAGGGGTCAGCAACACCGAGTTCATGCAGTACACGGCATCCTCGGCGATGGGTTACTTCGTCCGCGTGTACCTGGCGAGCGGAACGGCCAACCGGTACACGATTCAGATCGACCTGGACCCGGCACCCTGAGCCAACCCGTCCCTCGTCGCACAAGCGCGTGTGCGCGGTCGAAGGGCGTTCGTGCACGCGCTGCGCTCCCGGAGGCATGCATGCCTGCTCCACGTGGTCCGGCACTCTGGTTCACCCTGGCCCTCCTCCTTGCCGTGTCGTCCGCGGCAGGGGAACAGCCTGCCACCGGCAACCCGGGCACTGCCCAGCGCGCCCAGGCCCTGGCCAGCACCTACCTGCAGCGCGTGCCGGCCGTCGACGACGCCACCAAGCTGCGCCTGGTGCACGAGGCCCAGGTGCAGCTCGAGCAGTGCGTGAAGATGCTTGATGCCTGTGTGGCCTCGGATCCAGCTCTGGCCAGCGTGGCCCTGGCCCCCGTCCCCGGTAGCAGCGCGACGAGCGTGGGGCAACTGCACGAATCTTGCCGCGCCATGCTCGCAACTCTGGCATCCGCGACGCCCGCACCCCCGGTTCCGGAAACCACCCAACCGGCCCCCGCGGAGCCTCCTGCCACCGCCTCGCCCGAGCCGATCGCGACCCCGGCGGCAAGCCCCGCCGAGTCCCTGAGCCCGGTGCAGCGCCTGGACCGCGCGGCCGAGCTGTTCTCGCACGGCAGCGACACCCTCAACGCGGGCATCTCGCGTATCAAGGCCAAGACGCCCTTTGCCGCCATCGAGGCCGATGACCTGCTGTTTACGGCCGAACGCGAACTGGCTCAGGTTCAGAGCGTGTTCGACGAGGTCCTGACCGCCGAGCCCGAGCTGAAGAGTCACATGGTCGCGGACGGCGACAACCGCCTCAAGGCCGGCCTCATGCAGTCGAGCACCAAGATCCGGCTCGAGCGAGCCACCCAGAAGCGTGGTCAGCTCAAGCCCAGGCTCAAGAAGGATCAGGTCGCCTGGACCGCGGCCTTCAAGAAGGCGATCAAGGGCGCGCGCCTGCAAGCCTTCAAGCAGCACGGCGTACCCGCGGACTTTGACGGCAATGCCCCCGAGATGACGCCAGCAGAGAAACTCAAGGAGATACCTGGCGCCGCACGCTGGCGCTACCTCAAGGACGGCTGCACCACCGAGTTTCTCTTCGACGGTTCCCAGCTCAAGGAGATCCGCAAGCAGCCCGCGGACTGCTGATCGCTCGGTTTCCCGTCGCTATTCCAGGTTCGCCACCCCATGCCAGATCGTGGTGCTTCGCCCTGTTGTGGGGGCCCAGGCAACACTTTTTTACGGGCTCGCGAGGACAAGAAGCGTCGCCGGTGAAGGATGGCTCCACGAAGGGCTCGAATCAACGCGATCCTGTATCACCTGTCGTCCCGGGCTCACAGTCCACGGCAAACAGAGTCTGCAACTTGCGCAGGCTGTGCACGGTGACGTCTTCACCCAGGATGGAACGCCAGGCCTCGTGGGGCCGCACGGTACCCTCGACGGGCGATCGCAGGGTGTAAAATAGTCGCGCTCCCACGAGCTCGACAGCCACCAGCAAGGTCTTCAGGTCGACCTGGCTGATGCGGCCCTTGCGCTCGCGCTGCACGGGCCAGCTGTCCGCAGCGCCGAAGCGCTCCAGGCTCTGCCGCACGGTCTCGAGATCCCCCTCGACGACAGCCTGGTAGCGCGCGCCACCCAGGATCTCACCCAGGCCAGGCGCCTCCGGAGGCAGGGCCAGGCCGTCCTTGAGCACGATGCCGCTGGGCAGCTGTGCCTGCAGAAGCTGCAGGGCCAGGTTCACGTCGACCCGGAAGCACAGGTCGACGTCGATGAGCTCGTCGTCGCTGATCATGCCCACGGGTAGGGCCAGCGGCATGGACATACGCGGGCGCGCGCTGAAGCCACCCGAGAAGGCGACGGGCAGCCGGGATCGGGCAAGGGCACGCTGCCAGGTCGACATCAGTTCGAGGTGGGACAGGTGCACGGCCGGGGGCTGCTTGGCGAAGCGCAGGCGCAGTCGCTGCACCCTGTCGTCCCCCGGACGCTGGGCGTCCTTGAGCGGACCCTCCGGTTCGAGCTCGGGCTCGACCCCGGTCGCCGCCTCCGGTGACGACGGAGAAGCCTGGGGCGGAGGAAGCTGAAAATCACGGTTGCTGCGGTGGTGCAGCGGGTGCTCGACCCGCTGTACGGGCGTATCCACCGCGGGCCAGTACGCGATCACACGCTGCTGCTCGAAGTCGCAGGCGCCACAGGCCCGGCAGCGATCCCCCACGCAGTCTGCCCGCGCCAGGGCCGCGTACGCATCGCGCCGCTCGCGCAGCAGGAACTTGCGCAGCACACCCACGTCGACGAGGTCCCAGGGCAAGGGGGCATCGAGGTCCCGGGGCCCAAGGTAGTCGTCGACGGACAGGCCCTGTCTGGCCAGAGCATCGAGGTGACGGCTGGCGTCGAAGTGCTCCGTCCATCCGTCCAGGTATGCGCCGGCCGCCACGGCGTCCTCGAGCACCTCTGCCAGGCGCCGGTCTCCGCGCGCATACACACCCTCGACGGTGCTCATGGCCACGTCATGCCAGCGAAGCTCGAAGCGTCCTCGGCCAAGGGCTTGCCGCAGCAGCCCCTGCTTGCGCACGACCTCGTCGGGGCCGACCTGGGCCTCCCACTGGAAGGGCGTGTGCGGCTTGGGCACGAAGGTCGACACCGAGACCGCCACCGCGGCCCGACGGTTGAGCGCGCGCGCCTCACGCAGGGCACGCTGGGCAAGGTCCACGATGGCCAGCACGTCGTCGTCCGTCTCGGTTGGCAACCCGATCATGAAGTACAGTTTGACTCGCCTGGCGCCTGCACCGATGGCTGCCCGCACCGAGCGCAGCAGATCGTCCTCGCTGTTGTTCTTGGCGATGACGGCGCGCAGCCTGTCGGTGGCAGCCTCGGGTGCCAGCGTGAACCCACTGGCGCGATGCCGCCCGAGCTGGCGGGCCAGCTCCGGGGTCAAGGTCTCGCTGCGTAGCGACGGAACCGACAGCGACACCCGCCTGGCATCGAGCTCGCTCGCCAGCTCGCCGAGCAAGGGCGCGATCATCGGATAGTCCCCCGCCGACAGCGAGAGCAGACCTGCATCGTCGGCGCCCAGGCTTTGCACCGTCTGCAGCAGGGCGCGCTTGACCGTACCGGGATCCCGCTGGCGTGTGGGCCGCGAGATCATGCCCGCCTGGCAAAAGCGACAGCCTCGCGTGCAGCCACGCTGGATTTCGACCGCGGCGCGATCGTGCACGGGCTTGAGGTGGGGGACGATCCAGCGCTCGGGAGTCGGCACCGCTTCCAGGTCCGGCACCTTGCGCGCACGGACCACCTGCACGCCAGGTTCCTCGACGTCAAAGCCCTGAAAACGGCCCTCGAAAAAGCGCGGATGGTGGCGATCCGGAAGCAGCACACCCTCGATCTGGGCCAGGGCGCTCAGCCTGTCCCGTCGGGAACGACCCCGCTGGTCGAGCAGGACGCGCGCGATCTCCTGCACCGCGAGGTCGGCTTCACCCACGAACACCGCGTCGAGAAAGGGTGCCAGGGGTTCCGGATTGCACAGCGCCGGACCACCGCCGAGCACGATGGGATCGCCATCGCTCCGCGCCCGGGCACGAACCGGGACCTTGCCGAGCTGCAGCATGCGCAGGACCGCGGCGTAGGCCAGCTCGTGGTTGATGCTGAAACCGACGACATCGAAGGCGTGCAGGGGCGTGCGTGCTTCCAGGCCGAACAGCGGCAGACCATCCCGTTCGAGCAGGGCTGCAAAGTCTGGCCACGGCGCGTACACCCGCTCGGCCTGCACCCCGTCCAGCCTGTTGAATCCGTCGTAGAGGATCTTGAGGCCCAGGTGACTCTCGGCGACCTCGTACACGTCGGGGAAGCACAGCGCCACGCGAAGCTGCACGCTGGCCGGGCTCTTGACCACGGCGCCAACCTCGCCACCGATGTAGCGAGCGGCCTTTTGCACGTGAGCCAGCAGGGGCTCGATGTCGACGGGCTGGTTCAAGGGGCTCCTCGGGTTGTCGAAGGTCAGTAGCACGCGGGTACAAGGCCGAGAAGGCGGCAGTGGAGAACGAATCCTTTTTTTTGGCCACGGCTCCTACCTGTCAGGCACCACATAGACCGAGGCTGTGGCCTCGATGGGAGAAACGCCATGTCCAGCAAGCCAGAACTCATCATCAGCTTCCCGGGAAACAAGCGCGTGGATGCCCTGTTCAATGGCCACCTGATCCGTACCGACCAGAGCAAGCTGGGAGGCGGGGACAGCAGTGCGCCAGAGCCCTATGCCCTGTTCCTGTCGTCCATAGGCACTTGTGCGGGAATCTACGTGCTGGGCTTCCTGCAGGCTCGCGGCCTGCCCACCGAGGGTGTGCAGCTCAAGCAGCGCCTCGATTTTGACCCCGTGACCCGCGTGCTGAGCCGGGTCGAGCTGGACATCGAACTGCCACAGACCATTCCGGCCAAGTACCACGACGCCATCGTGCGCTCGGCGGACATGTGCGCGGTCAAGAAGGCCATCCAGGCCCAGCCCGAGTTCGATGTGCATGTGACCGTGACGGATCAGGTGACCGCTCAGCTCGGCGCCGTGGCCTGAACCGGAATCCAGCACCCTTTCTTCCGTCGCCTGCTGTTCCCCCTCGTTGTCCCCAGCCACCTCAATCTCGACGGCACGTGTCTTGCTTTTCTCGACGCTATGATCTCGTCGAGCGAACAGTGTCGCGATGGCTCCCCACACCGTGCTGGCTGGCCGGATCCTGCCGGAGGACCGCGCGAGGCCCTGTGGATGCGCGGCGCCGGCACCCTGGGTGACGACGAGCTGCTCGCCATCTTGCTGGGCACGGGCCGTACCGGCGCCAGTGCGCTCGACCTGGCGCGCGAGATCCTCGGGCATCGCCGGGTCGACGCTCTGCTCCAGCTCGCCCCTGCGCAGCTGGCGCGCCTCTCTGGCGTGGGCAAGGCCAAGGCCGCGCGCGTGCTGGCTGCCATCGAGCTGGGCCGACGCGCCCTGAGCGCACCTCTGCAACGTGGTGTGGTCCTCGACGGACCAGCCAGGGTCGCGGCCATCTACGGTCCACGCCTGGGCGGCCTCGACGAGCACTTCGTGGTGCTGCACCTGGACGCGCGCCACCGCCTGCTGGGTGAAGTGGTGGCAGCCCGGGGTGGGGCCGATCGCTGCCCGGTCCCGGTGCGCGAGATCCTGACCCACGCCCTCGCAGCTGGCGCCTCGGCCCTGCTGTGCGTGCACAACCATCCATCGGGCGATGCCGAGCCCTCACCCGAGGACATCGCGCTGACGCGCCGTCTTGCACAGGCCACACAGCTCGTCGGGTTGGTCTTGCTCGACCACGTGATCGTGGCGGGACCCCGACATGTTTCGCTTCGCGAGCGCGGCGTGCTCGACGACAGCGTGCCGAGGTGAGGTTCAGGCCCGCGCACCGAGCAGGATCTTGAGCGCGCTCTCCAGCACCTGTCCGCCGCTGCCGACCACACCGCGGCACAACGCCTGCGCCAGCTCGTCGCCGTGGCCCAGTGCCCCCGCGTGCTCGAGGAGCATGGCCGCGATCACCAGCGCCACGCCGCGCGCACTGTGGCGGCGTCGGCCTGCCGGCGGCAAGGGCTCGGGGAGCTCGCTCACGATCCGGTCAAACAGGGCGGGTTGGCGCTGGATGAGCTGAAGCGCGCGCCTCTCGCGCAGCGCCGCGTCCCCGGGGCCCTGGGGAATCTGACCGCAACCCTGCAGCAGATCCATCACCTCGTCCCGCAGCTGGGTGCCCCCGGGCCGTCGCGCCTGGCCGTCGCTCGCCAGGAAGCGCTGGCGAAAAGCCGCCTCCACGCGTCGGCGCTCGGGACCCGCGACCGGGCCAGAAACCCGCAGCGTGGCCCGGCTCAACCACGCGGCGCAGGCAGCCTGGGCCTGCACATCCGCCTTGCGCGTCCCCGCTCCCGCCGACGACAGAGCGGCCCGCGCCATCAGATCTGCCGCGCTCATGACCCCGCGTGCACCTGGCGCTGCTGCGGGCCGAACCGCGTCCACCTTGACCAGGGCGGCCAGACCACGCTCCAGGGTGGCCGCGTCCAGGGACAGCAGTGCAGACCCCAGCACGGCAGGCAGGCGCGTGGCCAGCTGCAGCAAGGGATGCAGCTTGCCCTCCCCGGCCTGCTGCAGCTCGTCGAGGGCGCGCCCCAGGGGGCTGGTTGGCGAGGTGATGGCCAGGCGCTGGCGCACCACGGCGTCGACAAAGGGCAGCTGCCTGGCCACCTGTGCCGCGTGCACGCGCTGGCTCGCACCTTCCACGGGCTGGCGCAGCGAGCTCGCGGTCTGGGCCAGCACCTTGTGCAGGGTGGTCAACTTCCTGTGCAGCTCGTCCTGCACAGGAGCCAGGCCCGCGAGCTGCACGATCAGCCTGTCGCGCGCCGCACTCGACGATGGAGCGCGGTCCAGCAGACGCGCCAGGGGAGCGGTGCCGAGGTCGAGCTTGTGGTATTCGGCCAGGGTCTCGATGTCGGACATCACGCTGCGTCCCTCGGCAATGAGACCACGCACCAGGCCTCGCGCGCGATCCACCAGGCGAGCGGCGCGTGCGATCTCGTCGCTGCGCTCTGCCGGCAGGCCCATGGCTCCGAGCATTGCCCGGGACCGCTCGGGCCCGGCGTCACCCAGGGCCAGCACCAGGCGCGCAAGGCGCTCGGGCTTGTGCAGGGTGCAGGTCACGGCCTCGGCAGCAGCTTCCAGCGCCTCGGCACACACCCGCGACACCTGATCCGCGACGTGGATCACCACCGCGTTGTCCACCGCCAGACGCACCGCGGTCTGCTCGATGCTGGCCTCGACACTGCTGGCTGGCTTCTGTCCCAGGGCCTGCTGCATCTCGGCCTCGCCGAGCCTCGACAGCATGCCCCACACCGCGTGGCCACGACCGGCTGTATCCAGGTCCGCCACCTCGTCGAGGAGCTCGCCGAAGTCGTGGGTCTTGACCAGGCGTGCCAGGGCGTCGTCGATCACAGGCCTGGCGCCCGACGGCCCCGCAAAGGCGTTCCACTTGCGGCGCGCTCGGGTGCCATGGCCCGCGGCCGCGGCCCCGGGCAGGGCCATGCCCAGGCGTTGGGCCCACTGCTGCACGTAATCGCGGCTGGGGATGCGCAAGGCCTGGCCCTCGACCAGCTGCGGACCCTGGCCACGCAGCTCGGGGTTGATGTCCTCGAGCAAGGTGGCCACGCGCTCGTCGCTGAACAGCTTCTTGGCGATGGCCGGCAGGGTCTCGCCGCGCTGCACCTTGCGCGCGCTCAACCCCATGTTGTGGATGCTGTCGGAGCCCGCCATGACCCGCCCTCCGTCGGAGGTGAGACGCCAGGGCGCGCCCGCAGGCGACGCGCCCGACGACGCGCGCGACCTAGCGCAGGTTGCGGACCGCGGTCATCTGGGTGTCATTGAAGGCCTTGAGCATGTTGCTGACCATGGTGTACATCTTGGACAGCTCTTCCTGGGCCTTCTGAAGGCGCATCATCCACTCCTGGTCCGAGCGCTTGTTGGGGTCTCCCTCGACGCCACTGTCACCCTCGGCCTTGTCCGCTGCTCCCGCCTCCGCCGTGCCGGCTGCTGCCGTGGCTCCAGCCTTGGCGGCCTTGCTGGCCTTGGCGCTCTTACCTCCCTTCGCCGGGGCCGCGCCGCCCGTCGCCGCCATGTCCTCGGCCTCTGCGGGTGCCGACGGATCTGCAGCCTGCGCGCCCTGCGAGGACTTGGACTGGACCGCGGGGTTCAGGTAACTGAAGGGCTGGAACACGCTCTCGAGGCCCGCGTCCTGAGCCTGCAGGGCCATGCCAAGACCCGGGACGACGCTGTTGGCAGCGTACACCGTGCCAAACTTGAGCAGCTGGTCGTAGTCGCCATTCTCGAGTCCGTTGGCGATCTGATCACAGGCCTGCGGGATCATCTCCTTGGCAATCATGTCGCCGAGCATTCCGCCGATCATGGCACCCAGGGCTGTACCCACGACCGGGATGGGGATGGCCGATCCCAGAATGCCGCCGAGCAAGGAGCCGAGAGCTGGAGCGGCCATGGGCGCCGCCTGCCCGAGCATGCGCACCGCCGGCGCCCCCACACCCTTGGTCACGTCGACGATGCCCCCAAGGGTGGAGTTGTTCTTGCCCCCCGTTGGCCGAGGCTGGCCATCCTGCCCCTGCACAACCTTGGGGGAGCTCGCGCTCCCGCCGCCGCCGACGAGGGCGCTGAGCGGATTGCCCGCAGCCTGGCCTCCAGCAGCCGCCTCGCCACCCCCCGCCTTCTTGTCCCTGTCGCCCCGCGCCTTGCTGACCTCGCTGTTCTTGTCGTTCTTGGCCTTGTCGTAGTCGGCCATCATGGCTTCCATCTTCTTTTCCTGGCGCTGGGCCATGGCCAGGAGGAAGAGGAACATCTTGTCCTCGAAGGACAGCGTGGGGTCGCTCAGGAACTTGGCGATGCTGCTGTCACTGACCTGGGGCTTGTCCTCGGTCTTGGCGTCGGTTTTGGCGTCGGCCTTGGCGGCCTCCGGCTTCGACGGCCCCTGGGCCTTGGAGGCGCCGCCCTTGGCCGGGACCCCACCCGAGTAGTAGCTCGTGAGCGCCGGCAGCGAGCGCGCGAAGCCACCCAGCACGATGTTGGCCGACACACCCGCCTGGCCATACAGGCCGAGCCGGGCCTGGAACGCAGGTCGTCGCAGGCTCGCCTCGAGGTTGAACTTGGCGCCGACCTGGCCCCGGGCATAGCCGCTGACCTTGAAATGGGCGCTCATGCGGGCGCGTGGCGAGGGCGCGAAGTGCGGCGGCGCGGCGTGCACGTCCGGGCGATGCGGCCGGGCGCCGAGCTGCTCGAAGCCCTTGCTGGTCTTTTGCAGGTGCGGAAGCTGGGTTTTTAAAAAATCCTCGCCATCGGCGAGGGTCGCTGGAGCCAGGGGACCCAGCAGCAGGGCATTGCACACGCCCGACAGCATGTACTTCTCGGCATCGCTGTGAACCAGGCCCAGGGCCTTGGCGCCGTCGCTGATGCGGCCGCCTGGAGAGAAGGCCTGAAACACGTCGAGCGCCGCGTTGATGACCTCGCCGCGCGCCAGCTTGTTCATCACGCCGTCGGCGCGCTGCCCACGCTCGTCCAGGTAGCGCTTGCCCGGCCCATCCACCTGGACCGTGCCCAGCTTCTCGAGGTCGCTGACGGTCTTCTGGGTGGCCTTGGCCAGCTTGTTCATGGTGCCGCCCAGGTCGACCTTGATGTTCAGGCTCGCGCTCCCGCTGATACTGGTCATCGCTGTCCCTCCTTGCATGGGCGCCTGCTTGGCGCCGCAGGTTCACGCATCGTGCGCAATTGGGATCCAGGTGTTTCAGGGATTGTGCCAGGCCATCCCCCCAAGTGACTTTTCCTAGCAAAACATGGACTTGAGATCTATTCGCAAGATCTCGACGGGGGGTCCTGGGCAGGGTCGTGGTGCAGAATGCGGCAGGGTGGCGCAACTTGCATCAGGCACCGAAGGTGTGTGTAGCCAGGAACGGGGACTAGCCGTGGGTGCGAGCTCGCCTGCGACGCCCGGCGCAGCACCCTGCCAGCAGCGCACACCAGGTCAGCGCGCCGCGGTGGTCTGCACGCGCAGCGGCGCAAGCACAGCCGTCCTGGCCAACGGTGCCTACCGAGCTGTCCGCGCCGACCACCAGGCTGTCGGGGACAGACCGGTCCGACGCACTCGCCCCCGAATCCACCGCGGGGTGATCAGCGAGCTGGGCATCGCGGGCCGCGCCCGTGTCAGGCCGTGCTCCCGCGTCCTGCCCCACGCTGCCGCTATCCTGTACGCCGCTGCTGCGGTCTGTTCCCGCCGTCGCCGCGTCGGTGGTCACCACACCCGCATCGCTGCCCTGCGCACCCGCATCGCTGCCCGCGCTCCCGGTCTCGGCCGTGGTGATCTCGAACACGGTGCTGTGGCTGGCGAAGCAGGTCCCGTCGAAGTAACCCAGGGGCATGGTGGGCACGCAGTCACGTTCGCCACGGTCTATCTTGCCGTAGCCCTGCATGCCCCAGTCCTCGCCCCAGGAGTTCTTGATGATCCAGCTGTTGTCGCCGTCGTCCCAGCCCACCAGGGCCACGATGTGCCAGCCCCGCGTCTGGTTGGTGGTGCGGCTGTACACACCTCCCGCGTAGCTGAGGAAGTCGCTGTAGATCTGCAAGTTGGCGATGATGGGAGACACCAGCAGCCGCGCCTTCAGCTCGTCGCTGGTCCAGGGCAAGGTGCTCATCTCCCAGTCGTGGATGAAGTAACGCTGCTCGCTGCCATTGGCGCAGGAATCCGCGCACTGGCCGTCGTTGCCCGTGCTGCCCGAAGTGTAGGGAAAGCAGCTCTCGGCCGGCACGCCCGTGCTCTTGAGATAGGCACCCACCTGCTCGGCGGTGCCTCCGCTCGCGCAGTCGTCGATGGAGATGCAGGAGATCAGTTCCTGCTCTGCGAGGTCGATGGCGTAGCCTGGCTGCTGGCGCACGATGCGGTACTGCGCCTCGGTGGCGGCCAGCGATCCGAACACGAAACACGAACCACAGTCCCCCTGGTCGCGCACCGGCGTCAGGTAGCAGGCGCCACCCAGATCGTCCCACGAGAAGGTGGCATCGGTGACGCTGGCCCAGGTGGCCCCGCGGTGCGGCTCGGGTTCATGCCAGCCGCCTTCGGGCAGCGCGAAGCCCTGCGGAAAGGGATAGCTCGGCATGGTACGCCGGGCCCGTTCCTCGTCGGACATGCGGGTCAGGGCCGTGTCCCGGGCCTGCCAGTGCTTGCCTTGCTCGACGATGGCGCGCTGCACGCGCTCGAGGTCGTAGCGAGCATGTGCGCTGGTACAGGGGAGCGTCACCAGGACCAGAAGCAGCAGAGTTCTCATGCGCGCACCCATCGTCCCCCGACGTGAGACCCCCTGGATGGACCCCTGTAGCACGGCGTGCTCGGGGCTATCCCCGTCGGCACTGACCAGAAAACCGATCAGGGCAGACCCACGCGCAGGTCCGCGGCGACGCCGTAGTGATCGGACAGCTCGAAGCGACCAGCGTCCTCGAACTCCAGCTTTTCGACGAAGATCAGGTCGACACTCGCTGCGTACACCGCTCGTGACGACGCACGCACCAGCAGGAGATCCATGCGCACCGGGTATTCCTGGCCGGCGTAGCTGCGAAAGTACAGGCTGTTGCAGTCCGTGGCCGTGAACACCTGACCCGCGTGGCGATCGCAGTAGCCCTCGACGCCATAGGGCGTTTCGAGGGAACGCGCGGCGTGCCGCGGCAGCGCGAGAGCCAGCTCCACGTCGCGGGCGGGGCGTGCGTCCACCATGAGGTCGCGAAGCTCGCCGTAATGCAGCAGCAGGGGGTACGCCACGGCGTTGTTCCACCACCCCGAGCTGGTGCTGCCATCGCCCAGGGTCCAGGTGTCGTCGACGTAGAAGGCTCCGCTGTTGAAGTCACCACCCACCAGCACCAGGTCCTCGGCGGGCACTGCCCGCACTGCCAGGCCGAGCTGCCGCACCTGGGCCATGCGCACCCGCCAGTGCTCGGGAAAGGCCGTGGTGTGCGTGTTGAACAGGTGCACGGTCAGTCCGTCGGCGGTGGTCACGCGCCAGGACAGGTAGCCGCGGCGGAAGCCCGGACCCGGAAAGTTCTCGAGGTCATACTGCACCTCGTAGCTCACCTCCTGCTTCTCCTCGCCGGCCTGGGTGTCGAGAACGTCCTCGCGGATCAGGATCGCCAGCCCGTGAGCCGGGTGCTGCTCGACGCTGCCGCCCCACAGCCTGTAGCCGTGACGCCGGGCTGCCTCGGCGAATCGATCCAGATCGCTCAGCTCCCACAGCTCCTGCAGCAGCACCACGTCGTCGCCGCGGCCCAGGATCAGGTCCGGCGCCGCGACCCGCCGCACGTCGAGCTCCGGCACCACCACGCGGTCGATGAAGCCCAGGATCTTGGCACGGTCGAGCAACCCCAGGTTGTAGCTCACGACGCGGAGCTTCTGGGCCACCGCGGGCGGCACCACAGCCTCGGCCTCGGCGTGGCGCTCGGTGAACAGCTCCGACGGGTCCGGCGCGCGGGCGAAGCGCAGATTCTCGTCGCGAAACAGGTCCACCACGCGCAGGTCCGCCCTGTCGTGGGCTGCCTGCAGATACGCCAGCACGGTGCTCTCCGCGAGCACCGCACGATCGGCCTCGACCGCATCGAGGTCCGTGGGCAGGGTTGGCCCGCAGCTGCACGCTGCCACGGTGGCCACGACGACGCAGACCGCTGTCCCGCTTCGCATGTCTTCCTCCGCGTACGCTGCGTCAGCATAGCGCAGACCGGCCTCGGCCACACAGCAAGCCTCAGAGAACAGGACTTCAGATCCCCGGTGCCGGTGGCTATAGTCCCGGCGCCTGTGGACCCTGCAACGACAAGGAGCGCACCGTGACCAGCACCCTGCCCCCTCCCTTTGCCGGACTCGAGCCCGAGACCGTGTGGAAGCACTTCTTCGCCCTGACCCAGATCCCGCGCGGCAGTGGCAACGAGGCCGGCGCCCGGGCCTTCGTGGAAAAATGGGCGCGCGAGCACAAGTTCGAGGTCGACACCGACGAGGTCGGCAACGTGCTGGTGCGCGTCAACGCTTCGGCACCAGGGACCATGGTCTGCCTGCAGGGACACCTGGACATGGTGTGCGTGGCCGACGAGGGCGTGGACTTCGACTTCGAGAAGCAGGCCATCCAGGTGCGCCGTGACGGTGACAACCTGTTCGGGACCGGTACCACCCTGGGCGCTGACAACGGCATCGGCGTGGCCTATGGCATGGCGCTGGCCGAACAGACCCAGGGTCCCCTCGAGGTGCTGTGCACCATCGACGAGGAGGTCGGGCTCAAGGGCGCGGGCGGGCTGAAGCAGGGCTGGCTGCGCTCCCGGGTCCTGCTCAACCTCGACTCCGAGGAAGAAGGCTTCGTCACCATCGCCTGCTCGGGTGGTCGCGATCTCCTGATAGACCTGCCCTGGAAGCAGGGTGGCAACGTCGACGGCCGGACGGCGTATGACCTCAAGGTCGCTGGACTGCAGGGCGGGCACTCGGGCATCGACATCGGGCTCGGCCGCATCAATGCCATCCAGGTCCTGGCCCGGATGCTCGATCAGGTCCTGGCCCTGGGCGGCGCCCTCGTCGAGGTCAAGGGCGGCGTCAAGCGCAACGCGATCCCCCCCATGGCGAGCGCGCGGGTGGTGCTCCCCGAGGCCAAGCTGCCAAACCTCCAGGCCTTCGCGGACCGCCTGTGCGCCGAGCTGCGCTGTGCGGCCGATCCCGACCTGAAGGTGACGACCCAGCCCTCGACGGTGAAAGACCCATCCATCGTCGACGATGCCTGCGCGCGCCAGCTCGTGCACCTGCTCGGCGGCCTGCCCCACGGCGTGCAGAAGCATTCGCCCAAGGACGCCACGCTGCCCTTCGTGTCCATCAACCTGGCGCTGGTCGAGGATCCCGCGGGCGGAAAGATTCCCATCGTCATGAGTGCACGGTCGCCGGCCGAGACCGAGATCGACATGCTGGTCGCTCGCGTCAAGGCAGTGTGTGACGAACATGGCGCAGCGCTCAATGCCGAGAACGGCTACCCCGGCTGGGAGCCGGACTACGACTCCAAGCTGCTGGCCACCACCAAGAAGCTGCACACCGAGGTGATCGGTCAGGAGCCCAAGGTGCTCGAGATCCATGCTGGCCTCGAGTGCGGCATCATCGGCGCGCGCTATCCGGGCATGGACATGATCAGCATCGGCCCGGACATCCACTTCCCGCACTCCCCGCGCGAGCACGTGTCCATCCCCTCGGTGGGCCGCATGTACGCCTTCGTGCAGAAGCTGGTGGCCGAGATTCAGAAGAACGGCTGATCCGAGCTCCCCAGCGATCATCTGCGGAAGAACATCACGAGTGCCGTCACAGGACGGAAGGAAGATCCTGCGGGTCCATCAGTCCCGGATACACCGGCTGCTGTCCGCGGCCGGCGACAGGCAGCGCTCGTTGGCGTTGCAGTCGCCGTCGCCGTCGCACTCATCCACCATCACGGTCAGGCGATAAGGCCCGTCGTCACTCCCCGCGTAGCCATCCGCCACGATGGTCAGCGTGCTGTAGCTGGGGTTGTTGAGCACCAGCACCTCGGGCTGGTTGTTGGGGTAGCTGTCGGCGCAGCCCACGTTGGTGGATCCGCAGATCGAGGCCGCCACGTACACCGCGCTATCCCAGGAGCTGGTGCTGGGACCGGCCTCCAGGGTAATGGTGACCTTCTGCACTGCCCGGGGCAGGTTGAACTCGTAGATGTCCTCGGGGCCGTTCGCGCTGCCGCAGCTCCCGGTCGGGCTAAAGTTGCTGTCCGCGTCCGAGGTGTTGCCCTCGACGCTCACCGTCATGCTGTCGTCCCAGGGATAGGGGATGTACGCCATCTCGTTGTCGCAGTCGTGGCCGCTGACGCAGGCATAGGTCGAGCTGCAGTGCCCGTAGTAGCCGACGCTGCAATGCTCGTCGTAGATGCACGCCCGCACCAGGCAGGTCCCCGTGTACTTCTCGCACTTGCCCGTGGCGCAGTCCCCGTCGACCGCGCAGGCCACGCAGGCGCCATTCTGGCACGCCGGGGTGGGTGCATTGCAGGGGCCACAGGAACCGCCGCACCCGTCGTCACCGCAGACACGTGTGCCACAGTGCGCTGTGCATGCTGCGTCGGCGGAGCCCGCGTCGGTGCCACCGGCGTCGCTGCCCAACGCCGCGTCTGTCGACGTCGCGTCTGCTGACGTCGCGCCATCCTGCGACGAGGCCTGGTCCTGACCCACGGCGGCATCCGGCGTCGCGGTATCCGGGGCGGAGGTCCTGTCCGGGGCCACTGCAGCGTCACTCGGCGGCCTGGTGTCGTGCTGGCTCGCGGTGTCGAGCTGCGCGCTGCTGTCCCGCTGCGTCGCCGTGTCCGGGGCGCTGGACGTATCCGGCTGCCAGGTGTCCGCGTGCACCACCACATCCGCGGGCACACCCGCGTCCGAGATCAGCACCACCGGCCGTCGTGCGATGCAGGCCTGGTTGACGCAGATCTCGCGCTCGCTGCAGTCCGCCTCGGTCTGGCAGGGCTGTGCACCGGGGCAAGCCAGCTGCACGGGCAGAGTCGCGACACTGCACAAGGCGACGACCTGGAATGCTTTCACGATGCCGCTCCGTCAAATGCGTGGCCCGGGTCGGGCTCGGGCAGGACTGTCCTGAAGCACCCTAGCAGTCGCCTTGCCGGCGCCTCAAGCGGAGGCGCCCCCGGCCGAGGTCTCCCCCAGGACAACCTGGGAATGACATGAACAGGGTGTAACATATTGCATTTGCTCTGTTATTTTTTTCTTTCCCAGACCACATCCAGAACCCTGGCTGCGCCGGTCCAACGGTCAGGTCCAGCGCGACAGGAGGTTCACATGTCTTTACTCGATAACATTCAGACCATCGACCTGGTCTTTTTACCGATGCTGCTCTTGCTCGTGCTGGCGGTTGTGGTCGAATTCCTGGCCTCCTACCAGATGCCTCCGTTCAGCCCTGGCATCTCCTTCACGAGGAGTTGAACCATGCGCCAGATCTCCCTCCACCTGTTCTTTGCGTCGACTCTGGTCCTCGTCGCTGCCTCGGCGCGGGGCCAGGATCTCGCCGGCACGGCGGTCGAGACAGGTACAGAATCCACCTCTCCCTCGTTGGACGCCGGAACCGGCGCCGGGTCGCAGCCAGCCGTGGTCCCGGACAGAGATCTCACGCCCGAGGTGATGCAAAAGCTGTCGGCCGAGCAGATCGTCGATCTGATCAAGACCCGGCAGAAGCAAGAGCTCATCCTGGGCAACGGGTCGAGTCCGGCGGCCACCGAGACCTGGGGCGTCGAGGTCATCGTGCCCGTCGCCTTCCTGTTCTGCGTCGGTTTCATCGTGGCCAGCGTGCTTTTCTTCCGCTTCCGTCGCCACAGGTTGATCCAGGAAACCCTGCGCCTGATGGTCGAGAAAGGCCGCGACATCCCGCCCGAGCTGCTGGTGCCGGTGACGCCACCGCGCTCGGACCTGAGGCGAGGCATCCTGCTCATTTCCGTGGGGGTGGGAGTATCGACCTTCCTGCTGCTGGTGGCCGAAGAGGCCGAAGGTGCCTGGGGCCTGGGCATGATCCCCCTGCTCATAGGTGTCGCCTATCTCGTGGTCTACAGGCTGGCTGGTGATGGCACCCGCTCGAACAGCTAGCCAGAGGCGGACGGCACAGGCATGGCACTGTCCGACGCCGATCTGGTCGCGCGCGTCCTCGCCGGAGACGACAGGCACGCCTTCGCCGAGCTCGTGCGCCGCCACCAGTCCACAGTGCGCGGCCTGCTGCGGCGCCTCACCTGTGGCGATGCAGCCTGGGCCGACGACCTGGCCCAGGATACCTTCGTGCGCTCCTACCGCGGGCTGGCCGGGTTTCGTGGAGGCGCACGCCTGTCGACCTGGATGTACCGCATCGCCTATCATTGCTACCTCGACGACCTGCAGCGTCGACGCAGGGCAGAGGTGAAGGTCGATGGCACGGTGCACAAGGACATGGGTTTTGCTCGCCGCGCGGCCTTGCAGCACGACGTCGAGCGCGCCATGGGTGTGCTCGACGAGCGAGAACGGGCGGTGATCGCCCTGGCCTACGGGCAGGACCTGAGCCAGCAGGATCTGGCGGACCTGCTGGACATGCCCCTGGGCACGGTCAAGACCGTGCAGGCCCGGGCCAAGGACAAGCTACGGGTGCGGCTCCAGGTCTGGGCGGACGGAGGTACGGCATGACGGAGCAGCGCGACTGGCTCGACGAAGTGCTGGAGCAGACCTCGCACATTGACGACGCGGGCTTCTCGGACCAGGTGATGGCAAAGCTGCCTGCGCGACGCCAGCGCGCCGGGCTCCGCGATCTGGTCCTGGCCGTGGCGGCTCTGGGTGGCGGCCTGCTGGCCTTCGTGGTCACCCCCGGCCTGCGCGTACTGGGCGGGGCCGCACTCGAGGTCGTGCGCTACCACCCGGGAGCGAGCATCCCCGTGCTGTCGCTGCTGCTGTTGCTGACCTTTGCCACGGTGAGCGCGATCCTGGTGCAGGAGAACTGAGCGCTGCACGTGACAGACTTCGCTATCCCCTGATCATGGGTACGAAGCGCACAGCCACACCGTGGCTCATGCGGGAGCTGCCGTCCTGTCGCTTCTCGACGACGACCAGTTCCTGATCCGCACCTCCCACCGGGAGCACCAGGCGACCGCCCGGCGCCAGCTGGTCGATCAGCGCGCGAGGGATCTCCAGCGGCGCCGCAGCCCCCACGATCAGGTCGTAGGGTGCGTGCTCGAGCCAACCCTGGTAGCCGTCGGCACAGGCCACGGTCACGTTGCCGTAGCCAAGCCGGGCCAGCCTCTGCACGGCGGCCCCGGCCAGAGCCTGCAGCAGCTCGACCGAATAAACCTCGGCCACCAGCTCGCCCAGCACTGCAGCCTGGTAGCCAGAACCCGTGCCCACGTCGAGCACGCGAGCGCTCGCGGTCGGCCGCGCCAGCTGGGTGGTCAGGGCCACGATGTAGGGCTGCGAGATGGTCTGGCCCTGCCCCAGGGGCAACGGGCGATCGTCGTAGGCTTCGCGCTCCAGGGTCGGCGACACGAAGCAATGTCGAGGTACCCGCTCCATCGCATCGAGCACGCGCGGGTCCTGGATATCCCGCGACCGAAGCTGCCGCGCCACCATGTCCAGGCGGCGCGTGCGCTGCTCCCAGCTCTCATCCGGATCGCGGGGCCCGCGCCCCTCATCCCCCGCGTGCATGCTCGCATTGTAGCGCGCAACCGGCGCTGGACGAAGCTGGCCCCGGGAGCTCGCCGGGGACTGGCCCGCGGGCTCATCCGACGACGGAAAAAGGCTTGACCGTGCGACGGTGGTTCGCTACGACAGCGCGACCAGCTCGGCCAGGTAGCTCAGTTGGTAGAGCAGTGGACTGAAAATCCACGTGTCGACGGTTCAATTCCGCCCCTGGCCATAGGAAGCTCCTGCGAGCTTCCTTTTTTTTTCAGCGACGCTAGGGCAGCTGGATGGGCTGGTAGGCCATGGCCCCGGTGGCAGGATCGCCCCAGGCGCAGGTCAGCTCGACCAGGGCTGGCGCCGTTGCGACCAGGTTCACGTCGACCTGGTAGCGACCCGGCGTCAGCACGCGCACCGCGCTCACGTCGACCAGCCCGGAGGCGTCGCAGCTCGCCACCCCGCTGAGCAGCACGTCGTCGATCATCGACCACAGGCCGGGAGCCGAGGCCTCGACGGTCAGCGCCACGCGCAGGTCCGGGTTGTGAGCCACCCCGGGGCTGAAGGCCGACAGGTTGAAGCACACGGGCTCACACTGCCGGTCCGCGGCGTTGTACATGCTGCCCCAGCCGACGCGCTGCCAGCCGGTGCCATCTCCCAGGTCGGCGAGCACGGTGACCCGCTCACCCATGTAGCCCGCGACGTCCCCGGCCTGCAGGCACAGCTCGAGGTCACCGCTGATGCCGCGGGTGTCGACGTGGTGCGAGATCGTCCACGAGGCCGCTCCCTCGGCCCAGGCACTGCTGCCGCTGCCGGTGCAGCCGGCCGTCGAGCAGCGCGGGCTTCCACTCACCGACCAGTCCCGCCAGCCGTCGGGGATGGGGTCGGGGCAGCCGTCGAAGGGCTCGCGCAGCAGCTCGACCGGCGCGGACGCCGGGCAGTCCGTGCGCCAGCCGTACAGGTACAGGTTGTCCACGCGCATCTCGTCACCGTCGTTGTGCGAGTGGGCGATGACGGTGACGGTGACCGCTGGGTGGCCGCTGGCCCAGCTCGGGAGGTCCGCGCACACGGTCTGGACGCCACCACGCCAGTGGACGTCACCAGGGGTGCAGGAGATCTGGCTGGGCGCGCTGAGCCCTTCGCTGACCTGGACGACCACGGCATCCGACGCCGTGGCATAGGCCTCACCCACGTCGAGGCAGAAGCGAAGGTCCTGCAAGCCAGTGAGATCGAAGGTGCGACGGAGTCGCCACTCGCGCCTTCCGGCGATGCCGCAGTTGAGCGCCCTGTCGCTGCGGAGCCGGAAACCGTCAGGGGTCGCGTCACACAAGGTGCCGAGCTCGGCACAGCACTCCTTGCTCGTGCTGGTGAGGACGCAGTTGTCCACCCGATCCGTGCAGACGTTTCCCTCGACAAGTTCCCATCCATCGAGCGAGCACATGTCGCTGTCGTCCTCGAAGTCCGCGCTGTTGACAAGGGTAAAGCCCGCGCGCGCGCTGCACGACAGGCAGGCGCTCTGGTCGCTGCTGAGGCCCCCCGGCTGCAGGGTACAGGTCGCCTGGCCGCTGGCCTGGGCTGCGCAAGTCATCAGCATGTCCTGCGGCGGTGTGCCACAGCCCGTGGGTCCGGGGAAGCACCCGGGGCGGCACTCCTGCCCGGCCAGCATGCAGCGGCCATGGTCCGGCGTGCCCGCGCACTGACCCTGGGCATCGCAGATATCGCCGACGGTGCATGCGATCCCGTCGTCGCAGTCGGCATCGGGTGTGGTCTCGGTGGTGCACTGACCTGTGCCAATGTTGCACTTTCCCACGACGCAGGTCGCATCGAGGCCGGCGCAATCCTGGTCCCGGTGACAGCCCGCTGCGTCGCCCGCGCTGACGTCGACGGTCGCAGCATCGATCGTGTTCCCATCGACGGACGAGGCCTCGGCAGCAAACCTGTCAGGCCACGCCGCCTCGGCCGGGCCACGATCCAAGACAGCCGCCTCAATGCCAGCGAGGTCCGTGGCTGCCGCGTCGACGGGGCCGGAATCTGCGCTGAGGATGTCGGGCTGCCAGCGCTCAGAAGCCGCCAGATCCGACCTCGCCTGGTCCGGGAGCTGACCATCTGCCCGGTGTCCATCGCCCGCGACTCCGTCGACCCTGCCGCGGTCGAAGACAAGGGCATCCACCATGGCGCGGTCCGCGACGCTGGCGTCCGGTGCCAGAGGTAGACACACGCCGTTGCGGCAGCCCTCATTGCGCCGGCACACGTCGCTACTGTTGCAGACCTGCCGACAGGCATTGTCGACGCAGAGTTCCGAGTCGAGGCACTCCGAGTTCTGGGCGCAGGGCTGGCCCAGGCGCGCAGCTGGTGGGCACGCTGTTGCCAGCAGGTACAGACCAAGCGCCAGAGCGTGGCCAGGGCCCCGCGTCAGCCTGTAGGAGTTCGCGTGCATGCTCTCGAATTATGCGCCCGGCCAGGCTCGGCAGCAACCGGGCCCGGCTACGTGGGCGCGCTCGCCGCCCTCCCGGCACCACCGCGCCACGCATCGCTGGCTCTGCCCCGGGCTGGTGCGGTGCATCTCCGACGACCCACCAAAAACGAACCGGCCACCCCCTTGTCGAGAGAGTGGCCGGTCCCGGGACGCCCTCCGCCGACGGGTACGCCCGTCAACGGCCCCACCGGATCAGTCGATCGTCTTCATCGCCGCGATCATGGCGGCGTACTCGTTGACCGGGATGCCGGTCATGCCCCGCGCCTGGGCCGCCTGCGCAAAGCCCTCGTACATCTCGAACTTGGCCCGCGCCGAGGGGCTCATGCGGCCCCAGTTCTCGGTCGCGAACTTCTTGAAGTCTGCGTACTCGTTGCCCGCGGCCTGACCGTCCAGGTCGGCGGTGCCCTTGATCAGCGCGTTCTCGAAATCCCGACCGCTGATGACGCCGGGCTTGTCCTTGAGCTCGGCGATGGCCGCGCCCGCGCCCGCGTCACGGTAGCCCGCGGTGTGCATCTCGGCCTTCATGCGCTCGTACTCGCCCACCGGGATGCCGGTGTTGCCCCGGGCCTGGTTGCGCTGGGCGTGCTTCTCGTAGACCTCGTACTTGGCCTTGGCCTCGGGGCTGAGCTCGTTCCAGTGCTCCTTGGCGAACTTCTGGAAGTCCGCGAACTCCTTGCCCGCGGCCTGGTTATCCAGGTCCTTGGTGCCGTCGATGATGGCCTTCTCCATGGCGTCGCCGCTGATGGGTCGCGGCCCATCCTTGAGCCCCGCAATGGCAGAGCCAGCGCCCGCGTCCTGGTAGCCCGCGGTCTTCATCTCGGCCTTCATCTTGTCGTAGTCCGCGACGTTGATGCCGCTCTGGCCCTTGGCCCTGGCCGCCTGCGCGTACTTCTCATAGACCTGGTACTTGGCCTTGGCGTCGGGACTCAGGTTGTTCCAGTTCTCCTTGGCGTACTTGGCAAAGTCGGCGAACTCCTTGCCCGCGGCCTGGCCGTCCAGGTCCTTGGTGCCGTCGATGATCGCCTTCTCCATGTCGGCGCCGCTGACCGGCTGCGCGCCCTGCTTGAGCCCCTCGATGGCCGCGCCCGCGCCCGCGTCCTTGTAGCCCGCGGCGCGCATCTCGTTCTTCATCTGGTTGTACTCGGCCACCGGGATGCCCGTGTTGCCCTTGGCGCGGTTAGCCTCGGCGTGCTTCTCGTACACGCCCCACTTGGCCTGGGCGTCGGGTGACAGGTTGTTCCAGTTCTCCTTCACGTACTTCGACAGGTCGTCGTACTCCTTGCCCGCGGCCTGGCCGTCGAGGTCGGCGGTGCCGTCGATGATGGCCTTCTCCATGGCCGCGCCGCTGATGGGCTTGGGCTGCTGCTTGAGCCCCTCGACGGCGGCGCCGGCGCCGGCGTCCTTGTAACCCGCGGTCTTCATCTCCGCCTTCATCTGCTCGTACTCGGCCACCGGGATGCCGGTGTTGCCCTTGGCCTGGTTGGCCTTGGCGTGCTTGGCGTAGACCTCGTACTTGGCCTTGGCGTCGGGGCTCAGGTCGTTCCAGTTCTCCTTGGCGAACTTCTCGAAGTCGGCGAACTCCTTGCCGGCGGCCTGGTTGTCAAAGTCGGCAGTGCCGTCGACGATGGCCTTCTCCATGGCCTCGCCGCTGATGGGCTTGGGCTGGCCCTTGAGGCCCTCGATGGCGGCGCCGGCGCCCGCGTCCTTGTAGCCGGCGGTCTTCATCTCGGCCTTCATCTGCTCGTACTCTTGCACCGGGATGCCGGTGTTGCCCTTGGCCCGGTTCTGCTCGGCGTGCTTCTCGTAGACCTGGTACTTGGCCTTGGCCTCGGGGCTCAGGTCCTTCCAGTTCTCCTTGGCGTACTTCTGGAAGTCGGCGAACTCCTTGCCCGCGGCCTGGTTGTCAAAGTCCTTGGTGCCCTCGATGATGGCCTTCTCCATGGCCTCACCGCTGATGGGCTTGGGCTGGTTCTTGAGGTCCTGGATGGCCGCGCCGGCGCCCGCGTCCTGGTAGCCGGCGGTCTTCATCTCGCCCTTCATCTTCTCGTACTCGGAGGCCTTGATGCCCGTCTGGCCCTTGGCCTGGGCGGCCTGCGCGTACTTCTCGTAGACCTGGAACTTGGCCTGGGCGTCGGGGGACATCTTGTCCCAGTTTTCCTTGGCGTACTTCTGGAAGTCGGCGAACTCCTTGCCCGCGGCCTGGTTGTCGAAGTCCTGGGTGCCGTTGATGATGGCCCGCTCCATGGCCTCGCCGCTGATCGGCTGCGGCTGCTTCTTCAGGTTCTCGATCGCCGCGCCGGCGCCCGGGTCGGCGTAGCCGGTGCGCCGCATCTCGGCCTTCATCTGGTTGTATTCCTGCACCGGGATGCCGGTGTTGCCCTTGGCGCGGTTGGCCTCGGCGTGCTTCTCGTAAACGCCCCACTTGGCCTGGGCGTCGGGCGACAGGTTGTTCCAGTTCTCCTTCACGTACTTCGACAGGTCGTTGTACTCCTTGCCCGCGGCCTGGTTGTCGAAGTCCTTGGTGCCGTCGATGATGGCCTTCTCGAGGGCCTCACCGCTGATGGGCTTGGGCTGCTGCTTGAGGTTCTCGACGGCAGCGCCCGCACCTTGGTCCTGGTAGCCGGCGCCCTTCATCTCCGCCTTCATCTGCTCGTACTCTTGCACCGGGATGCCGGTGTTGCCCTTGGCCTTGTTGGCCTCGGCGTGCTTGGCATACACCTCGTACTTGGCCTTGGCGTCGGGCGACAGGCTGTTCCAGTTCTCCTTGGCGAACTTCTGGAAGTCGGCGAACTCCTTGCCGGCCGCCTGGTTGTCGAAGTCCTTGGTGCCGTCGATGATGGCCTTCTCCATGGCCTCACCGCTGATCGGCGTCTTCTGCTGCTTGAGGTTCTCGATGGCGGCGCCAGCGCCGGTGTCCTTGTAGCCGGCGGTCTTCATCTCGGCCTGCATCTTGTCGTAGTCGGCGACCTTGATGCCGGTCTGGCCCTTGGCCTGGGCGTCCTTGGCGTACTTCTCGTACACGCCGTACTTGGCCTTGGCGTCGGGGCTCAGCTGGTCCCAGTTCTCCTTGGCGAACTTGGAGATGTCGGCGAACTCCTTGCCCGCGGCCTGGCCGTCCAGGTCCTTGGTGCCGTCGATGATCGCCTTCTCCATGGCCTCGCCGCTGATGGGCCGCGGCTGCTGCTTGAGGTTCTCGAGGGCTTGACCGGCGCCGGCGTCGTTGTACGACTGCGCGCGCATCTCGGTCTTCATCTTCTCGTAGTCGCCCACGGCGATGCCGGTCTGGCCCTTGGCCTGGGCCGCGCTGGCGTACTTCTCGTAGGTCTGGAACTTCTTGCGCGCCTCGGGGGACAGGTTGTCCCAGTTCTCCTTGGCGTACTTCTTGAAGTCGGCGAACTCCTTGCCCGCGGCCTGGTTGTCCAGGTCCTTGGTGCCGTCGATGATGGCCTTCTCCATGGCCTCACCGGTGATGGGCTTGGGCTGCTGCTTCAGGTTCTCGATCGCCGCGCCAGCGCCGCTGTCCTTGTAGCCGGCCTTGGCCATGTCGCCGGCCATCTTGGCGTACTCGCCGATGGGGATGCCGGTCTGGCCCTGGGCCTGGGCCTTGTGGGCGGCCTTCTCGTAGACCTCGAACTTGGCCTTGGCGTCGGGGGTCATGCGACCCCAGTTCTCCTGGGCGAACTTCTTGAAGTCCGCGAACTCGGCGCCCGCGGCCTGGTTGTCCAGGTCGGCGGTGCCGGCCAGGATGGCCTTCATCATGTCGTCGCCGGTGATGGGGCCCGGCTTGTTCTTGAGGGCGTCGATGGCCGCGCCCGCGCTCTGGTCAAAGTACTGCGGCAGATGTGGCTTGATCGGGGGAGGCACGAAGCCGCCGGTGGGACCAAAGGGTCCCTGGCCCCCTGGAGGCATGAAGCCGCCGGCGCCCGCCAGGGCCTGGGCGATGTTGGCGAACTGACCGAGCGAGCGCATGGAGTTCAAGACCTGGGACATGTTGCCCAGGGCCTTCATGCCATCGGGCAAGCCGAAGCCCATGCCACCGCCCATGCCACCGAACATGCCCGGAGGCGCCGCCTGGCTTTGCATGCTGCTCCACAGCAGCGACAGGTACTCGGCCATGTTGGCCTGATCGGCGCCACCCTGCGGGATGCCACCGCCGCCCGCCGCGGTCTGTGGCAGGTAGCCACCGCCGAACATCTGGGTCAGCAGGTGGTCGGCGTGGAACACGCTGCCCAGCATGGCTGCCGAGCCCGGATCCATGCCGAAGCGGCCGGACACGAAGTCGAGCACGTTGTCGCGCAGCATGTTGCCCCAGGCGTTGGAGCCAAAGGGCGGGCGCAGGTTGGGATCGATGCGGTAGGGCTGGCCGTTGACGCTCTGCTCGTAGGCACCGGTCTTGGCGTCCATATGGGCGCCGGTGATCTCGCCCTGGTTGCGGCCACCGCGCACCAGGAACCAGTCGTCGCCGTCGCCACCGAGCTTGAAGGTGTCGCGGCCCGGGTTCTCGGCCATGTGTGCCGCGCGCCACTCGTAGCCGTCCTGCTTGACGCCGCTGACGCTGGGCTTCTTGTCGAGATTGGTCACGGACACGTGGTCCGTGCCGTTGGTGATGTCGAGGCCGGTGGTGACCGAGTAGCCCTTCTCGCTCGAGGTCTGCGCCGCGATGCGGGTGCCGTCGGGCAGCACGAAGTCACTGGACTTGGTGAAGTCCCACTTGCCGCCATCCGCCTCGGTGACGTGCGGGTCGCCGTGGACGTGGGTGGCCGGCTTGTCGGTCGGCTTCTGGCCGGGGTTGAAGACCTTCCACGAGGTGTTGCCCTCGGGCACCACGGTGTAGCCACCGGCGGTACGCACCGAGCCGGCCGGCCAGCCCGGGGGGTCCTTCTGCAGGCCCTTGCCCGCAGGGGCGCCGGACAGCTCGACCTCGGGCCGCGGCACCGCGCCCAGGGTGAAACTGACCGAGCCGGACAGGATCATGTTGCCGGCCTGGGCACTGAGCTGAAAGGCGGAGGCGAAGTTGATCAGCGACGCGCCCTCGGTGCTTCCCACCGAGCCGAAGCCCGCCATCACCGTGTTGGTGAAGTTGGCCTCGCTCATGCCGAACATCTGGAAGGTGTTGAGCTGGAAGGACCCCGACGAGAAATTCAGATTCATGGCACGCTCCTGCCGACCTGTGCCCCCGGGCACCTCGGCGTTGGTAAACCTGGCCAGAGTTGACTACGAAACTTATCGCTCTATCGTGCGGGGCGTTGCGCGAATCGACCTCGCGCAATCCGTCGATCGACCGATAAGCGCTCCCCCTCCTCGACAGACTGGACTGAATGGTTTTTTGAACCGCGCAATGTCTTATCACTTGGCCTGATAAGCTTGCAAGTGCATATTTTGTAATATATTGTTATTTTAGAGTTTTTTATTATCTTATCAAAGTTGAGATCGCGATCACATTCGAGATCCGGCCCCGCGTGTTGACGCCGGCACCGGGGTCGACGGTCTCGCAATACGAGGCTGAAGCCCCGCGACCCGGGTTCAACAACGCCCCAAGGTGTCCTTAGTGTGCCCACAACCCCACGGAGCCACGCGGCCCTGCGCCAGGTCAGCTCGGAGCGGGTCATGTCCACGAGGACCGAAGGACAGTGCTCGCGGCAGAGCACCAAGGTTTCCCCGCCAAGGGCCACGCCCCCAGCCTCGAGATCGCGCTTTGGCAGCCGCGGCACAGCCGGTGTAGCATCGGTCTCGCATGCCGTTTCTCCGCTATACGTCCCAGCAAGGACAGGTCGAGCACCTGGAACTGGCCAAACCCGAGGTCATCATCGGACGCCTGTCCAAGTGTGACATCGTTTTGACCCGACCCACCGTGTCCCGTCGCCACGCCCGGGTGTACCGGACGGGCAACCACTGGTACATCGCGGACCTCGGGTCCTCCCACGGCACCCTGGTCAACGAGCAGCCAGCCACGGATCGCGCCCTGGTGGACGGCGACGCCATTCGCATCGGCAGTGCGGCCGTGACCTACCTGGAACGCCAGGACGGCGCACCCGGTCCGTCAGTCCAGCCTGTTCCCCGCTCGCTCAACCTTGGACTCGGCAGTGACAGCGGCGAGAGCTCCCCGCTGCGCGACCTGGCGACCGAGGACAGCCGCGACGACATCGTGGCCGAGCAGGCCCTGGACCATGGCCGTCTGATGCAGACCATGGCCCAGGCGCGACGCCTCGACGTCACGCGCATCATCGAGAATCCGCACGCCCTGATGGCAGACCTGGAAGCCCAGGCCGGCCCGGCCGCCGCCCCGCGCGAGGTCACCCAGCCCAAGATCCCCAGGGCCGGAACGCCTGCCCAGGGCAGCGATGTGGCCAGCCACCTGCTGACCCTGGTGCGCATCAGCGACGAGCTTCGCCGCGCCACCGACGCCGAGGCGGTGTGCCGGACCTCGGTGGACATGCTCCTGAGCGCCACCCGTGCCAGTCGCGGTGTGATCGCCCTGAGCACCCCCGACGGCACCTTCGTCCCCGTGGTGCAGCGGACCCGGGAGGGCGAGGCCAACGTGCGCGTGAGCCAGACCTTCGTCGACCGCGTGGTGCGCAAGAGGGTCGGCCTGGTGGCCCTGGACACGGGACAGGATCAGGCCCTGTCCATGGCGCGCAGCGTGGTGGCGTTCAACATCCAGTCCATCCTGTGCGCGCCGCTGTGGGACGGCGAGGACATCCTGGGCTACCTGTACCTGGACAGCACCGGCGTGCATCGCACCTTTGGCCCCAGTGACCTCGACTTCGCCGTGGCCGTGGGCCACCAGGCTGCCGCCGAGATCAAGCGCTTGCGCCTGGTCGAGCAGATCCGCGAGGAGCAGGAGCGGCGGCGCAACCTGGGCCGATTCCTGTCCGCCGACGTCATCACCCACATCGAGGAGGAGGCCAAGGCAGGCCGCCTGGACCCCACGCTGTCGGCCAGCGAGCAGGTGGTGACCATCCTCTTCTCGGACATCAAGGGCTTCACCAGCCTGAGCGAGCGCATGGCACCGGCCGAGGTCAAGAAGTTGCTCGACGACTACTTTGGCCGCATGACAGAGATCATCGTCGACCGCTACAAGGGCACCCTCGACAAGTACATCGGTGACGCCATCATGGCGCTGTTCGGCGCGCCCTACTCGTCGGGTACCGAGAACGATGCCCGCAACGCCGTGGCCGCGGCTGTGGCCATGCGCGACACCGTCGACAAGCTGCGCAAGGAGCGCGACGAGTACGCGCAGGTGCAGATCCGCCTGGGCATCAACACCGGACGCGTGGTGGCCGGCACCATGGGCTCGCAGCGTCGCCTCGAGTACTCGGTGCTGGGTGACGCGGTCAATGTGGCGAGCCGCCTGGAGAGCACGGGCGAGGCGGGGGCGATCCAGATCGGTGAGTCCACCTACGAGAAGGTGCGCGACGTCTTCGATTGCCGCTTCTCGGGCGAGCGCAAGGTCAAGAACAGGGCACAGACCGTCGCCGCATGGTGGGTGATCGGCCCCAAGAAGTAGCGCATCAATCCTTTGCAGGGTGGGTCGTCGCTGATTTCTCCTCGAGCCGGGCGATGCCCGCGTGCAGGAACTTGCTGAGCACGCGCAGGGTTTCCAGCTCGCCCAGCGGCATGGCCACGACGAGGGTGGCCACGTCCCAGCGTCCACTCAGCCGCGAGGCCAGAAAGGTCTCGCGGTGGTTCAGGTGGTAGCGGTCCAGCGCTGTGATCGGAACGCTCAGCACCGGCGTCCAGTGCGGCGGGATCTCCTGATACAGGGCCTCGAGATGTCGCGCCCGGACCTCGCGCAGCAGGCTGCGGACCTGGGCATCATCGGGCGCCACGTTGCTGGCCATCAGGAGCAGTTCTCCGGCCTCGACAAACTGCTTCTCGGCCATGAGCACCTGCGCGCTGTCCAGCAGCATGCGTTGCGGCCCGTTGCCACCCTCGGTCAGGTGATCGCCGGGAGCCGCCTCGGCGGAGACCAGGCCGAGCTGGTAGGCGCGGAACAAGGTCTGGTAGGCGTCAAAATGGCTGCTGCCAAGCCGGAGACACAGTTCCTGACAGGCCATGGGCTGACCGTACTGACGCAGGATCTGCCATGCTGGATTGCTGCTGTTGCCGTCGAGGGCGCGAACCACGGTCATGTCACTGGGGAAGGCTGTGCGGATGCGCTGCCATTCGTCAAGGCGGCGCATGCCCTCGAACAGCAAGGAACGGGTGGACACCGCCGGCTCCAGGCGGCTGCTCGCCGGCAGATCGTGGGGTGTCAGGAGCTGGGCACTCGACCCCTGTTCCGAGAACAGAAAGCTCCCCTCGTCGCGGAAGAACAGGTCGAGGACACGGCTCATGGTGTGTTCGCGATGGATCCGCGCCAGGGCCCTGTCGTCGATCCATCCCTTGCGGAACAGCACCTCGACCAGGCTGGCCCCCTGCCGGGTCTCCTGCACCGCCTGGTACAGCCTGTCCTCGTCGAGCACGCCGGAGCCCAGGAGATCCTGTCCCAGGTCGCGTTGCATGGACTCGCCGGTGTGCAGCGCCGCCAGGTCGCCCCGGGCAAACACCAGGATCGTGTCCACCATGTCGACGGTGAGCGTCAGGACCCCCGACTTGGTGGATCCGTGCAGCCACTGCAGCAGATCGCACAGAGGCATGGTGTCCAGGGTCCCGGAGAGCGACATGCTTGAGTCTCCAAACCCGCATGTTTGTCAATGCACGTCCGGGTGTAAAGCGGGCTAGCTCAGCGCAGCGCGGTGCCCACCGCAACACCGACGAAGGTGGCCACGGCGTAGCCCAGGGTGCCGCACAGGATGGCGGGAATGACCAGCCTCTCCCAGCGCCGGGCAGCAGCCATCGCTGCAGCGGTGGTCGGGCCCCCCATGTTGGCGTTGCTGGCGATGACCACCTCGGCGAGATCCAGGCGCAGCAACCATCCGGCGAGGAGGATGGTGATCAGGTGCACCAGCAGGATGAGGCCTGCGAAGGCGAACAGCACGGGCCCCACCCGCAGCACCACGTGAATGCTCGCGCTGGCGCCGATCGCCGCGAAGAAGACCTGCATGAGCAGTCCCCCCAGCATCTCGGCACCGCGAATGGCAGCGAGCCAGCGCGGCGCGAGAGTGGCCAGGGTGACGACGAGCGCGGTCAGGATGAGGATGCCGCTCCCCTTGAGGTTCAGCAGCTTCTCGAGGCCGAAGGACAGGGCACAAAGTAGCGCGCTCAGGCTCAGTGCGGTCGCCATGTCGAGCAGACCTGGCCTGTTGTCCGTGGTGCCATCGGCCGGTCCTGCCTCGACCAGGTTCTCGTGGCCGCGATCGCGGTAGCGCCGGCGCAGCCAGCTCCACGACGGCAGCGCGAACAGCACCAGAAAGTACACGGTCATGACGAGGTTGTCGGCTGCGACGCCCGCCGCCAGCAGATCTCCCGAGGTCAGGCCCGTGGCCCCGGCCGCAGCGACGTAGTTGAGCGAACCACCGACGTAGGTGGCGCAGAAGATCGCCGCCAGCTGCCAGCCGTGCTCCCCGAGGGGGATGAGGTGATAGGCCAGCACCGTCCCGAACACCGTTCCCACTCCACCCGCGAGGTATGCCACGAGCGTGGGTCCCGCCTCGCGCACGATGCGCCGCAGGTTGGCCCGAAACAGCAGCAAGGGGATGGCGAGGGGAACCAGGTAGGCCCACACGGCGTCATAGGTGGGGGCATCGCTCGGGATGAGACGCAGGTTGGACAGCACGAAGGTCACGAGGATGGCCACCACGACCGCGGACAGGCGTGCTCCCCAGCGTGTGCGCTCTGCCCACAGGCCAGCGGCGGCAGCACCGAGCAGCACTGCCCACAGTGCCCAGTGTTGATCGGCTGTGATCAGGGTGTCCGCCATCTGCTCCTCGTCGCATGCGGTCGCGATCGCGCAAGGTAGCGTCGAGGCCGCGCGGGCACAAGGAGGGTTCGCGGCCCCTGTGACCTTGTCCGCGCTGGGTGCCTCGGGTAGATTGACCCGCCCCGTGACGAGGTAGTCATGATGTTCACGCGAATCCTGCTGGCCTGCGCGACCCTGGCGACGCTGCCCGCCACCGTGCAGGCGGTCGAGGTCTATCCTCTGGACAAGGTGAATCGGGGGCTCAAGGGCCAGGGCGTCACCGTGATCGCCGGCGATGCTTTGACGCGGTTCGGGGTCACGGTGCTGGGTGTCCTGCCAGACTTCATCGGTCCGGGCCAGGACCTGATCCTCGCCCGCCTCGACGGCACCGAGGTCGAGTACACAGGCGTCATCTCGGGCATGAGCGGGTCCCCCGTGTACGTCGACGGCAAGCTGCTGGGCGCCGTGTCCTATCGCCTGGGCATGTTCAGCAAGGAGCCCATCGCCGGCATCACACCGGCGGCCCTCATGCTCGCTGCAGCAACACCCGCCGCCGCTCCGCGGGCACGTCGCACCCAGGTCACCGACGATGTGGACCTGCAGCAGCTGCGCCCCATCGACACACCCCTCGTCGTGGCGGGGGCACCGCCGGGTCTGATCGAATTCTACGCACCGCGTCTTCGCGAGCACGGCTTGATCGCGGTACGCGGAGGCGCTGGCGCACGCAGCGCGGCGCCTGCCAAACCCTTCGTGCCTGGTGGTGCCATGGCGGGGGTGCTGGTCGACGGGGACATCAACCTGGCTGCCACGGGCACGGTGACCCTGGTCGAGGGAACGCGGATCATCGGTTTCGGACACCCTTTTCTGGGGCGAGGCGCCAGTGCCATTCCGCTCGCCACCGCAGAGATCGTGGCCACGCTGCCATCGCTGGCTGGCTCCTCCAAGATCGGCGTGGTGACCGGCCTCGTGGGCACCCTCGTCGACGATCGATCCACGGCGGTGGTCGGGGAGGTGGGAGCCCTCCCTCCCATGGTGTCCCTGCAGCTCGACCTGGATGGCGATCCGCACCTGCTCGGTCACGACCAGAGCCGGGTGTTCCGTTTCAAGGTATTTCAGGACCCGACCCTGACGCCGCTGTTCGTCGAGCTGGCGATGGCCTCGGCCCTGGGGGGACGGGTAGGCTTCAACGCCGGTGGCAGCGCCGAGCTCCGGGTGAGCATCCAGGTGCCAGGTCGCACAGAACTCCGCATCGAGGAGAGGGTGTCGGTCAGCGACGGCGGCAGCGTGGCAGCAGTCGCCGCGAGGCTGGTCGGGAGTGCGGTGGGGACGCTGTGGAGCAATCGCTTCGAGCCTCTGCCCGGACTGCGCGTGACCGTGCGCGCGCGGCTGGCACGAGAACCCAGGCAGGCCACGTTGGTCAGCGCGCGGATCAGCCCGCCGGCGCTGCGCGCGGGAGAGTCGGCCGAGATCGAGGTGCAGCTGCAGGACTACCACGGTCAGCGCCGCACCCTGAGGCAGCGCGTGAGCGTCCCCGAAGGGGAAGCCCCCGGCACCCTGCGGCTCCTCGTCGGTGGCGACGAGGCCGTGCGCAAGCTGGACCAGGATGCGGGACGAGATCGCGTGCCCACCACCCTCGATGACATCCTGCACTCCCTGGCGCAGCGCCGACAGGGTGATCGCCTGTACCTGGTGCTGGCGCGCGAGGACGCTGGCCTGCGCGTCGACGGAACCGCCCTGCCTGGCCTGCCACCGTCCATGCTTGGCGTACTGTCGAGGGGGAGTGAGGGCGTGCTGCGAGCTGCAACGACCCAGCGCATCATCAATGAACAGAGCCTGGACCCCGGGCTGGTGATCCAGGGACAGATCTCGCTCGAGCTCGAGCTGTTGCCTCAGAGAGTATCCCCATGACGCCGACTTCCGTCCTGCTCTGCGTGGTCCTGACCTCACCTGGCGTGACCACGCGCTACCATCAGCTGCCCGACTTCGAATCCCTAGCCCGGGGCGAGCCCCTGTCTACCATCCTGACCTCGGACGGTGTGGTCACCCTGGGCCCAGCGATCCAGCCCCCGGTCGAGCTCAAGGCAGCGCGCATCCTGGCCGCGATTCCCGACGGCAAGGGCGGCGTCTTGCTGGCGATGTCCGAGCCAGGGCAGGTCCTTCAGGTCGACCGCAGCGGCGCACGACGGGCGCTGTTCGTGGCGAAGGAGCCGCTGGTCACAGCCCTGGCGCGCGATGACCGAGGTGTCATCTACGCAGCCACAGCTCCCGAGGGCAAGATCTACAAGATCGATCCCACGCGCAAGGGCGCCACCGAGTACTTCACGGCGCCGGGCAAATACGTGTGGGCCATGGTTCACGACGGACGCACTCTGTGGGCCGCGCAAGGTCTGGATGGCGCACTGTACAGGATCGAGCGAGAGGGCTCGGGTAGCATGGTCGGCACGGTGAAGGAGAAACACCTGCGGGCCCTGGCGCTGGGACCTGCCAAGGGAGGTCGGCGATTGGTGGCGGGTGGCGGCGAGAAGGGCATCGTCTACGCCCTGCGCGAGGATGGGACGCTGGGAGCCCTCTACGACTCGACTCTCGAGGAGGTCACCTCGCTTGCCGTCGCGGACGACGGCACGGTGTACGCGGCTGTCGTGAGCGCCAGTGACAAGCCCGGCAGCGACGATCCCGAGAAGCGCAAGGACGTCGCGGAGAGCGGCGGTGACAAGGAGCCCAAAGCCCGTGAAGTCAAGTCCAGCGAGGTGGTTCGCATCGCTCCCGACGGCGAGGTGCGGCTGCTGTTCAAGTCCCGCACGGATGGCGCCTACGCCCTGGCCCTGAGTGGTGACCGGCTGTACATCGGAACCGGCGGGCGCGGACGGCTCTACCACGTCGAGCTGGACACCCGGGCCGCCCTCGCCGTGGACGCCAAGATCGACTCCGCGGAGATCACGGCCCTGGCCGCCGCCAGCGACGGAGTGCTGTGGATCGCGGCCAGCACACCCGGTGCCGTACTGCAGGTGAGCGCTCCTCTGGCGCGGGAGGGTGTGTATCTGAGCGCAGCCCTCGATGCCAAGCGCAGTGCACGCTACGGCGCTCTGCGTGCGGAGTTCGATGCCCCGGCCGGGACCTCGCTGGGCTGTGCCCTGCGCCAGGGCAACACCGCCGAGGTGGACGCGAGCTGGGGTCCCTTCGTCGAGGTGGAGCTGAACCGGGCGGGCACACTTCCCCTCGCCAGTCGCTACGTGCAGATCCGCGCCACCCTGCGCGGCACCGGAAGCGTGGCACCGCGACTGCGCAACCTCGAGCTGGCCTACCGGACCTCCAACCAGCCGCCCCGGATCCAGTCCATCGAGGTGCTGGCGCCCGGGGTTCGCGTCGAGGCCATGCCCGACGACGAGCCCAAGGGCCGGACCTTCAACGTCTCGAGTTCGGCCTTTGACGACTTTCGCTACACCCCTGGCAAACCGGTGCTGCCGGCGGAGCCCAAGCCCCGCGCCCGGCAGACCTACGAGACCGGCTGGCGCACCATCGTCTGGAACGCCCAGGACGACGACGGCGACGACCTCAGCGCTGATGTGACCCTGCTTGGCCTCGACGAGAAGTTCGAGCTCCCCCTCGGCAAGAGCCTGCGCCAGAGCTTCGTGACCTTTGCCTCGGAGCGGCTGCCGGATGGCCGCTACCGCGCCCGGGTCCTGGTGCGCGATGACCCGGACAACGCCACGGGTGAGGTCGCCAAGGCCACGCTGGACGGCCCGCCCTTCGTCATCGACCACACCGAGCCCGAGCTGAAGGACCTGCGCGCCGAGCGCAGAGGCAAGCGCCTGCAGATCCAGCTGGCGGTTCGCGACCGCACGGCCTTGCGGGGTGCCTGGTGTAGCCAGGATGGCCAGGGCTGGATCGCCATGGCCGCCCGGGATGGCATGGTGGATGAGCCAGAGGAGAGCTTCGCCGGTGTCCTGGAGCTGGGGTCGGGTCCGCAACGTCCCATCGTCCTTCGCTGCGCGGCCGAGGATCTGGTGGGCAACCGAGGCCTGGCCGAGATCCGGGTTCGCTGATTCGTGGTCCCCCTTTTCTGCGCGCCCCTTCGGAGGATATTTCTCGGTACGGGGCGGAGGCGCGGTTGACCAAGTGGTTGCTGTTCTCGGCTGTCTGGTGGGTGACCGGTAATCCGATCCTCGCCATCATCGTCATGCTGCTCGCGGCATGGGCCGCCGAGCGCACCTTCGTCGGTGTGCTGCCGGACCCCCTGCGCGGATTTCGTGCCTGGCGACAGCGCAGTGAATGGCTGCACTGCATCGAAAACAACCCGGTGGACGGTCCTTGCCTGCTCTGCCTGGGACGCGACGCCGTGGAGCGCTGGAGACACCGCCAGGCCCATCCCTACCTGCAGCGCGCCCTGGAACGCATGCCCCGGGAGCCCGAGGCGCGCTACCTGCTCGGTCTGGCCGAGATCGGTTGTCGGGACGTGGAAGCCGGTCTCGTGCGCATCCGCGCCCTGCTCGAGGAGCAACCACGCTACCGCTTCGGGGAACCCTGGCTCGAGGTGGGCGCGAGGTTGCTGAGCATCGGGGAGCATGTCCAGGCCAGGCAGGCGCTCGAGGGCTTTCTGCAGATCCAGCCCTCGTCGGTCCGCGGCCATTTCCTGCTCGGTGTGGCCCTGGCCCGCGGCGGCGATCGGGAGGGTTCCCGTCGCGAGAAACGACGGGCCTGGGAAGAGTTCCTCACCCAGCCGCGCTTCCGCCGCAAGGTGGACCGGCGCTACGCCTGGCGTGCCAACCCTTCGCGACCGCTGCTCTATGCCGCCATCGCCGCGGTGCTGTCCCTCGTCCTGGGCGCAGGCCTGTGGCAGGTGGCGCCCAGACTGCGGCAGTCGGTGCAGCCGCCTCCCATCAGTGACGTCGACGAGGGCGATCCTGCTCCCTGACGCGACAGTGTCGCCGACCACCCGCGCAGCCGCGTGTCGTGGTTGCAGCCGGGGCGGACCGGACCGCGGGCATCCGCTGGGCTGGCGGCACTTCGCATCGTTGCATGGCCAACAGCGGCCACCAGGTCGACACCACGGGCCGGTCCGCGACACCGCGAGGGATCGACCTGCCCTGAGTCTGGGCATACCATTCCCGTGCTCATGACACCCACGACGCAGGCAGGAACTGCCAGGATCTTGCCAGTGGCTGTGCTTGGCGAGCTTGCCATTGCGGCCTGCGTTGTACTCTGGCTGGGGATCGCGGCGCTGCATCCCCCGGCCTGGGGGCTGATGGACGATCACAATCACCTGTTCAGAGAGTGTCCGGCGATCGCGCACGAAGGCTTCTTTTCATTCTATCTTGGCTTTCTCAGGCATGACCTCGTCAATCGTGAGTTCGTACGAATCATCTACCCGTTGCAAGTCATCCTCCAGTATTGCCACCAGCAGCCCTGGCTCGCGGCACTCTTTAGTCTGCTGGTGACCCTGTCCGGCACCTGGCTGTTCTTCTTCTGGTGTGCTCGGCTCCTCGAACCCAGACTGCTGCGCACCTCGTCGCCAACCGCCCGCTTTGTGGCCGCGCTGGGAACCCTCAGCTGCCTCGCCTTCCTGTGGTTCCAGGACTTCTTGCTGCAGTGGTCGCTGCAAGAGAAGTTCGTTCTTCTTGCCCTGGCCCCGGTGTGCTGGATCTTGTTCTCCGCGCGTGTGCAGTCCATGAGACCGGTGCCCTTCACTCTCGTCAGCGCAGCACTCATCGGGTTCGGCCTCGCGATCAAGGGGCAGTTCGCGATCGCGCTTCCCCTGGTCATCGGCTGGCAACTCGTTCTGACGCGCCGTTCGGCACCCGCGAGTCGCAGCTGGCGCGTCGTCGTGCTCTGCATGCTAGGGGCAGTGGGAGGACTGGCACTCAAGATCAGCGCTGCTCGCAGTCCGTACGCTTCGCGCTACACCGTGATGCAGGGAGTCCAGAACCTCCTGCAGTGGCCAGCCCTCCTCGTCGTGATACCCATGCTGGCGGTGGCCATCCATGCCATCGTGCTGTGGCGCCAGCGACAGGACAGGCCTGCAGCGATCGTGCAGGGTTCGCTGGCTCTGTGCCTGGCCGCCTACTTGGTCGTGCTCGGCCCTGTGGGCTGGCGCTACTACGTGCTGGCCTTCGCCGCACCCTGGCTGGCCTTGCCCTGGGTCCTGTGGGTGTGCGCAGGGTCGCGCCGCGTGCAGCTCGCGGTCCTCGGCGTCACGGCGGCCCTGGCGCTGGTCGTGACAGGCCATCGCACCTCGCGGGTGCTCACCGGCAAGAACGACATCCATCGCATCGCCGCCTCCCCGGTGCTGGCCGAGCTTGCGCGGAGCAGCGAGGCCCTTCACGTCCCCTGCGAGGAGGGCTCTGTCGCCATGCGCCGCTACATCGACGAAGCACAGGGTGCAGCAGCACCCACAGTCCTCGGTCCCGGAGCACAGGGCGAAGGAGCACCGACCGCGACGGTGTGGTTCTTCGACGACAAGAACTGTCCGCTGAGCGCCTTGCAGCGGGAGTGGGCGGGCCGGCCTCTCGAGGTGCTTGTGGCCCCGAGCTTCCCCGGTGGCTTCACGGTGCAGCGCCTGGGACCACCGCGGGATCCTCCCTGATCTCGCCGCCGAGGGCGCTGCGGGGCAGAGGCTGGCTTGGACCTTGCTGATTGAGCAGTATATTCGCGGTGCCCATGTGGCGGAACATCGCCGCCGAGATAGCTGCAATGAACGAAGAGCACGACGAGAAAAAGACCACGCGCGCCCCCACCGGGAGACTGGAGCGCCTGTTCAAGCTCTCTGGCACCGCCACCGGCGTGGCTGCACGCTTGGCGGGCGAGCGCCTGTTGGAGAAACTCGTCCCCCCGCAGCGGCGCGCCGGAATGCGCAAGAAGGCTCTGACCCGCAGCGGTGAGCAGATGGTCGAGATGATGGGCCAGCTCAAGGGCGCGGCCATGAAGGTCGGCCAGATGCTGTCCGTGGATCCCGAGGCCATGCCGCCGGAAATCCAGCAAGCCCTGGCCACCCTGCAACGCTCGGCCCCGCCCATGGATTACGAGCAGGTTGTGGCCCAGATCGAGTCCGCCCTCGAACAACCCATTCACCAGGTCTTCAAGTACTTCGATCCGGATCCGGTGGGAGCTGCATCCATCGGTCAGGTTCACCGTGCGGAGACCTTTGACGGCCGAGTGGTTGCGGTCAAGGTGCAGTACCCTGGCATCGCCGACACCCTGGAGTCTGACCTCAAGAACCTGGCCTCGCTGATGACCATGGCGGGCGTCGTCATGGAGCGCGAGCGCGTCAACAGCTACCTGGCCGAAGTGCGGGACGTCCTGATCGAGGAAAGCGACTACCTGCACGAGGCGCACAACCTGGCACGCTTTCACGACCTGCTGGCGCCCTACCCCTGGGTGCGCGTGCCCGTTCCCGACCTCGAGCGCACGGCGAGCACCGTGCTGACCATGGAGTACATTGCCGGACAGAAGCTCGACGACTACCTCGAAGCCATGCCAGCGGGTGAGCAGCGCAACGCCCTGGCCGAGCGCTTCGTGCAACTCATGGCCACCATGTTCCACGAGCTGCACGAGCTGCATGCGGATCCCCACCCCGGCAACTTCATGGTCGACGACCAGGGGCGCATCGTGCTGCTCGACTTCGGGTGCGTGCGGCGCTTTCCCGAGACCTTCACCGAGGGCATCATCGAGATTCTGGTCTGCCTGTGGAACGGCGACGCCGAGGAGCTGTTGCAGACCTACCGCCGCCTCGGCTACGGCACGAGCCGGGTGCAGCACTACGACCCCGAGGTCATCTACGCTTTCACCGAGCTGGTGCTGGCACCCTTTCTCGACGACGCGCCCTTTGATTTTGGAGCCTGGGACGTGCACGAACGCATCCGCGAGCTGTTCTTGCACAACATCGAGCTGACGACCTTCGTGCCGCCACGCGAGGCCATCCTGTACCTGCGCGTGGTGGCCGGTCTGCGCGGCCTGCTCAAGCGGCTGCATATCACCTTCAACGCCGGTCGCATGGGCCGCGACTTCGCGGCGGCCCATGGCTTTGGTGAATGGTGATCCGGGTGCGGCTCGCATCCGCGAGGGCTGCTCGCTATAAACACTCGGTGCCCAGGATCCAGAAGCTCGAAGATGACGTGATCGCCCTCATCGCCGCCGGCGAGGTGGTGGAGCGTCCGGCCTCGGTGGTCAAGGAACTGGTCGAGAACGCCCTAGATGCCGGGGCGCGCTCCATCGAGATCGCGCTCGACGAGGGCGGAGCCAGCCGCATCCAGGTTGTCGACGATGGCTGCGGCATGGCCGCCGACGAGGTGCTCCTGGCCCTCGAGCGCCACGCCACCAGCAAGATCCGCAGCGCCGAAGACCTGGAGCAAGTGATCACCTTGGGTTTTCGCGGCGAGGCCCTGCCCTCGATTGCCGCGGTCAGCCGACTGCAGCTGGAGACGCGACCCCGGGCCGAGGACAGCGCGACGCGGGTTCTGGTCGAGGGCGGCGTCGTGCGCAGTCTCGACGAGATGGGCGCACCGGTGGGGACGCGCATCGCGGTTCGGGACCTGTTCTTCAACACACCGGCCCGCCGCAAGTTCCTCAAGAGCGCAGCCACCGAGACCGCGCGCGCCCACGCCTGCGTGGTGGACCTGGCCCTGGCCGCACCGGGTGTACGCTTCGTGTTCGAGAGCAACGGCCGCCGCATGCTGGACGCACCGGCTGCGGCGAGCGACGAAGACGGGCTGCGCCAGCGCCTGGGCGCGCTGCTCGGTCGCGAGTTCTACCCCGTGCTGTTTCCCTTTGCCGGCGAAGAAAATGGGATTCTCGCCCAGGGCTATTTTGCCGCGCCCACCCATACACGGCGCGATACCCGGGGCTACCACTTCTTCGTCAACGGTCGCGCCATCAATGACCGCGGTTTGATGTTCGCGGTGCGGCGAGCCTATCGCACGCTGCTCGACGACGGGCGACACCCCGTGGTGGTGGCCCATCTGCAGGTCCCACCGCAGGACGTCGACGTCAATGTGCACCCCACCAAGCAGGAGGCCCGCTTTCGCGACGACCGCGCGGTGGCGGATGCCCTGGCCCACGCCATCGCGGCGGCGGCGGCACGCACGCCCTGGGCTGGCAGCGGTCGCACCTACGTGCTGGCCCAGGCATCGCCGACCGAGGTACGCGACAGGCCCGCCGAGATCCAGGACTGGCACCGGGCCCGCGTTCGCGACGCACTCGACCGCTTTGCGCGACGCAGCGATGGCGTCGTCCCGCTGGCCCGGGAGAGGGGATCCTCCTGGGGGTATGCCGTAGCGCCTGCCATGCCGGCTACGCCAGGAAGCACACCTGTGTCCCTCGTCGACACCGATCTGACGGGAGCAGGCTATTTCACGCGGCTCCAGCCGGTCGGTCAGATCTTCAATACCTACCTGGTCTGCCAGCGGGATGGCGCCCTGGTGCTCGTGGATCAGCACGCGGCGCACGAGCGCATCACCTTCGAGCGCCTGCGCGCCCGACGTCGACGAGGTCGGCTCACCTCGCAACGCTTGCTGGTCCCGCTGCAGCTCGAACTCGAGCCAGGCTTGCTCGCCGCCGTCGACAGCCAGGGCGATCAGATCGCCGGTTTGGGTTTCGAGCTGGAGCTGTTTGGCGGTACCACCCTGTCGGTCCGGGCCGTGCCGTCGGATCTGGGACAGGCGCCGGTCGAGCCCATGGTGCGCGACCTGCTCGCGGAGCTGTCCGCTCACGGCAGCCAGCTCGCCGGCGAGGAGGCCCTGGATCACGTGTGTGCCACCCTGGCCTGCCACGGCAGCGTGCGCGCCGGTCGTGCGCTGGCTCCCGCCGAGATCCAGGCGCTGCTGCGCGATCTCGACGGTGTGGATTTCGGCGCTCACTGCCCGCATGGCCGCCCGGTCGCGCGGGAGCTGACCCGTCGCGAGATCGAGCAACTGTTCGAGCGCGTCTAGCCAGTTGTCAGCCGTCGTCCGGGGCGCTGTCGCGAGCCTGGCGGTAGATGCGCTCGAGGCGTTCGGCCAACCGCGCCAGCGTGTAGTGGTCGCCGACGTGCTGCGCTGCGGCCTCACCCAGCTCTGCACAGCGCGCCGGATCGTGCAACAGCTCCTCGAGCGCGGATGCCAGGGCGGACGGATCGCCGGGCTCCACCAGCATACCGAGCCCGCGCTCCAGGATCTCGGGGATCACACCCACGCGGGTGGCCACCACCGGGCGCCCCGCGGCCATGGCCTCGAGCAGTGCACGGGCGATGGCCTCGGATCCCAGGGATCCCACGACCACCACGTCCACCGCGGCCAGGAAGCCAGCCACATCGTCGACACGCCCAAGCAGGCGCACGCGATCCTGCATGCCGCGGTTCACGAGGTGCTGCCGCAGGCGATCCCCGGATTGGCCCCAGGCCTCACCGGCACACAGCAGCTGCACGCGCAGGCCGCGCCGATCCAGCTCGACCATGGCATCGACGACCCCGCGATGACCCTTGACCTCGTCGATCCGCGCCAGCATGCCCAGGACGGGGGTGTTGTCCTCGAGGGTCAGGGATCGACGCCAGGCAGCGCCGTCGCCACCACGAACCCGGTCCGCGTCCACACCTCCCCGCAGCACGTGCACACGCGCGCCGGGCACCCCCGCCTTCATCAGGTCTTCCGCCACCGCCGTCGAGGAAGCCACCACCGCTGCGGCGCTCCGGTACAGCCAGAGGTTCAGCGGGTGCCGCCGCAGACGCTGGGCAGCGCCGCGCGATCGCACCAGGGGTGCTCGATGGCGCGCCAGGAGCCTGGCCACCGCGGTGAGGGCGTGCGGCGGTGAGCGATAGGCATGCACCACATCGGGTTGCAGCACGTCGAGGAGATGGGCGATACGCCGCACGTTGGCGGCCTGAGACAGCGGATTTCCCCCGCGGAGCCCGGGGAGAGGATGCAGCTCCGCGCCTATCGCCTGGGCGCGCTGCCACAGCGGTGACTCGGGCTGGCACGCGACGTCGACGATCCAGCCACGCTCGACCAGCGCACGCGCATTGAGCAGCAGCTGCTCCGCCTCGGCGAACCAGTGCCAGGCATCGCTGACCTTGAGCACGCGGTGTGTCGTCACGATGGCACGCTAGCGACTGCTGTCGAAGCTGACAAGGGTGCCGAGGACGTGCCCTTGCTCATCCAGGCCCGCGCCCCTATCATCGCGCGGCTGACGACGGGCCTGGCCCCTGTCCGGTTGAGAGGCGGCGTGATCCAGCTGTTTCACGTATCCAAGATCTACCCCGGTGCCGAGGAGCCTGCGCTCGGCGATGTCACCGTTCACATCGAGAAGGGCGAGTTCGTGTTCTTGACCGGTCCCTCGGGCGCGGGCAAGACCACTCTGCTGCGGATGCTGTTCGCCGCTGAACGCTGCACCGGCGGTCAGATCCTCATTGCCAACCGCAACGTGGCGCGCCTCAAGCGCAGCCAGATCCCGGAGCTCCGGCGCCAGATCGGCGTGGTGTTCCAGGACTTCAAGCTGATCGACAGCCTCACCGTGTTCGAGAACGTCGCCCTCACTCTCGATGTCCGGGGTGTCTCGCGGCGCCGCAGCAGCGGTCGCGTGCGCGAGGTCCTGGATCGCGTGGGCCTGGCGCACAAGGCCAACCACAAGCCCTTGCGCCTGTCCGGTGGCGAACAGCAGCGCGTGGCCATCGCCCGCGCCCTGGTGTCCGATCCCCTGATCGTGCTCGCGGACGAACCCACGGGGAACCTTGACCCCGAGCGCTCGGTCGACATCATGAACCTGCTCGGCGACACCAGCGCTCGGGGCGCCACAGTGCTCATCGCCACCCACGACCCGAGCCTGCTCGAGCGCTACCGCAAGCGCGTCCTGACGCTCGAGGCAGGTCGCCTGGTGCGCGGCGGCGGGGGCCCACGATGAGGATCCTACGCTACGCTGCCAGCGTGCTGCGGCGCGCCCTGCGCAACCTGGTGGAGCAGCGCCGCCTGCACGTGCTGGCCATCTCGGTCATGGCGCTGAGCCTGAGCGTGCTGGGCACCTTCGTCGTCGTCGCCAGCAACCTGGCGCGGGTGCGCGGAGAGCTGGGCAGTGAGCAACACCTGACCTCTTTTCTAGCCGCCGGGATCTCCCCGGAGCAGCAGGCGGTGCTGCGCGATCAGGTCCTGCAGCTGGCCGGCGTCGCCAGCGTCGAACTGCTCGACCCGACCCAGGCTGCCGAGCGTTTTCGCCAGGCCCTGGGTCCTCACGGTGCCATCCTGGACGAGGTCGGCGACGACGTGATCCCGGCAGCCCTGGTGGTAACGGCGGTCGATGGAAGCACCGTGGCCGGCGTCGAGGAGATCGCGCGCCGCCTTTCCTCCCTGGCTGGCATCGAGGAAGTGGCCTATGCCCAGGAGGAGATCCAGCGGCTGTCCGCGCTCATCCGCATCATCGAGATCGCGGCGCTCGCCATCGGCGGCTTGATTGCCCTGGTGACCATCATCGTGGTGTCCAACACCATCCGCCTCACGGTCATGGCGCGAGAGGAGGAGATCGCGATCATGAAGCTCGTGGGAGCCACCGACAGCTACGTTCGGCTCCCCTTCGTCGTCGAGGGCTTCCTGGGGGGGCTGGTGGCCGGAATGGCCTCGGTGCTCATCGTTTCAGCCCTCGATCTGGCCCTTGCCCAAGCCCTAGCTCCCGTGGCCTCCGGCGCCTTCGTTCAGTTCGACCTCGCCAACCTCGGCCTGCGCCACGCACTCATGCTGGTGGCCTGCGGTGCCGGGGTGGGGCTGGTGGGCGGCCTGGTGTCCGTGGGCCGATTCCTGCGGGACAGCTCATGATGACGCGAGCCCGCGCGCTCGGTGTGGTGACCGCGACCGTGCTGCTGACAACGCTGCTGCTCGCCGCGAGCCGATCACCAGCCGAGGACGACCGCCGGCGGCTCAATAGCCTGGTACAGGAGCTCCGCGACCGGCGCTCGGATCTGCGCCAGGTGCGCAAGGACGAGCGCGAGGCCACGCGCGCGCTGTCCGAGCTGGACGCGACCCGGTACAAGGCGCAGCGCGAGCTGGAGCGCATGGACCAGGCGGTGGCCAGGCAAGAGAAAGAGGTCGAGGCCCTGCGCGGCAAGGTCACGGTCGACGTGGACAGCGTCGACGCCATGAAACGGCGGGTGCGCTCGCGGCTCCGTGTGCTGTCGCGGCTTGGCGGCCACAGCTACCTGCGCGTTCTCCTCTCCTCGGCCAGCCTCGACGAGCTTGCCATCCGCCGCGCCCTCCTGCGACGCATCACTGCGCGCGACACCGCCATGTTGCGTGCCCTGCAGCAGGGTGAGGCCGAACTGGCGACGGATCGCCGCGTCCTGGAGCAGCAACTCGAGGTACTCAAGGAGAGTCGGGACCAGACCAAAGCCGCCCTCGAGGAACTCCTGGTGACCCGCGACGAGCGCGGCCAGGCCCTGCTCGAGCTCGGAGCACAGCGCGGTGTCCTGGAGACCCGCGTCGAGAGCCTGCGCCAGTCGGAGCGTGAGTTGCGAGACCTGATCTGGAGCAAGACCGCGCCCAGTCGCCCGGCGGTGGGTCTGGCCGCCTTGCGGGGCAAGCTCCCGTGGCCGCTGGCGGTGCAGGCCGACGACAATGCCCGGGGTGCCGCGCATGCCAACGGCTGGACCTTCCGGGCCGCCCTGGGAACCCGTGTCCGTGCCATCGCCGATGGCTCCGTGGTGCACGCGGGCTTCCTGCGCGGCTACGGCCTGCTGGTCATCGTCGATCACGGCCATGGCTACCACACCCTGTTCGCACACCTGTCGCGCAGTGCGGTCGAGCCCGGAACCTCGGTGGCGGCGGGCGACGTGGTGGGCTACGTCGGCGACAGCGAGTCCCTCGACGGGGCCAAGCTGTACTTCGAGCTGCGCAGCGGAGGCAGACCGGTCAAGCTCACCCGGTGGCTCAGCAAGAGCCCCTCGGCTCCATGAGGGACCGGACTCCCCGCCGCAGTCACACCCGGGCCGAGGATCCCGGGAGCATGCGGGCGGGACCCGGGCCCTGACCGAGGGAATACGGGCGTCGATGCGAGACTCCCTCTCGCCGTATGACGTGGTGTTGGTTACAATCGTCGAACGGATGCACCTGGCGCGAAGCGGAACGCGCCCTGGCAGGCCATGGCACAGAAGCTGGGCGAGATCCTGAAAGGTCTTGGTCTCGTCGACGAGGCGGGGCTGCAGTCCGCCCTCGATCGCAAGGCGCGGCTCGGCGGTGGCCGCATTGGCGAGCACCTGCTGGCCGTGGGCGCCATCTCCGAGGAAGGCTTGCTCCGGGGCCTGGCGCGACAGCGACGCGTGCCCTTCGCGGACGCCACCGTGTTTGCCAACCTCGACGAGCGGCTCAAGCGACTGGTACCCCGCTCCAAGGCCTTTCACTACCTCGTGGTGCCGGTGCGCTACCTCGACGGGCAGCTGGTGCTGGCCACCTGCGAGGTACAGAACCTGGAGCGCGTGCGGGAGCTGATCGATGCCCTCGGGCACAAGGTCCGCCTGGTGCTGGCACCACGCCCGCCGGTCGAGGAGGCCATCGCGCGCCTCTACAGTTTCGACGCCAACGCCTTCTCGGGACGCAGCGAGGTCCCGTCGCCCGCGCGGCTCAAGCCAAGACGACGCAAGCGTGAGGAGCCCGCGATCGCCGTCGAGCCCCCGGTCGACGAGCGAACCGCGCCTCAGCCGCGCATGGCCACCAGCATCGAGCAGGTCAAGATCGCCCGAGAGCTCGAGGGCGAGCTGGATCCCCAGACCGGCGTGTTCCAGTTGACGCGCGAAGCCCTGGCCGAGGCCCAGGGCAGTGTGCTTCCAGATGACGACGACGGCGAACTTGACACCCAGGTCCGCAGGCAGTCCGCGGCGAGGCAGAAAGCCCTTCACGAGGCGGACGAGGACGCCGCCACGGTCCTCGACACGGACATGGGAGCACGCATCCGTGCCGAGTTGCACGGCGAGGGCGGTACGACGGGTGACAGCGATCTGTGGGCGACCCTGAGCACGGGCCACCTGCCCCTGCGCTTGCCCTCCTCCGCCAAGGTGGCCCCGCCCGTCGCTCCCGTTTCTGACACCAAGCCCCGCGACCCTCCCGCCCCGAACCTGCCCCGGGCCCAGCAGGATCTCGCACCCCTGACGCCGGGGTGGAGTGCGCTGGCCACCGATTTCGAGGACGAGACCCAGCCCCCGGAGCCGGACGCGGTGTCTCTGGTGCAGGCTCCGCCGCTGCGTTCCCTCGCCGTGGACCTGGACAACGATGCCATCCGCCCCCCCCTCGACGTACACCGGGCGCGCACGCTGCCACCGGGAGAGGTGGATGCCGTCCCCGCAGCCTTTGCCTCCGTGCCCGGCCGCCGGGGCGCGGTGGGGCACGACGCCCAGCCCACGGGTGAGGTCTTTGGCAACTATCGCCTGCTTCGCAAGATCAAGACCGGCGGCATGGCCGTGGTCTTCGAGGCCGTGACCCGGGGGATCGAGGGCGTGGTGCGACGGGTGGCCATCAAGCGCATCCTCCCCAACCTGACCGACAGTGACGAGTTCGTGGCCATGTTCATCGATGAAGCCAAGATCACGGTGCAGCTCAACCACGCGGCCATTGGCCAGGTGTACGAGCTGGGACGGGTTGGCGACGACTACTTCATCGCCATGGAATACATCCACGGCCGCGACCTCAATGCCATCTTCACCGACGCCTACGAACGCGGGACGACCGTGCCCATCCCCATCGCCGCCCACGTCGTGCAGCAGGTCTGCGAGGGCCTGGATTATGCGCACCGCAAGGCCGATCTCAACGGCAACAGCCTGGGCATCGTGCACCGCGACGTGAGCCCCGCCAACGTGCTGTGCTCATTCGAGGGCATGGTCAAGATCATCGACTTCGGCATCGCCAAGGCGGTGAGCAAGGTCTCGCTGACGCGACCAGGCTTGATCAAGGGCAAGATCAGCTACATGTCGCCGGAGCAGATGCGCGGCCAGCCCATCGATCATCGCTCGGACATCTTTGCCATCGGCATCGTACTGTACGAGCTGCTGGCCGGTAAGCGCCTCTTCGCGGGCAACTCCGACGTCGAGACCATCCGCAATGTGCTCAAGGGTGAGGTGCCTCCTTTGCGCTCGGTCCGACCGGAGATCCCGGAGGACCTCGCCAGTGCCGTGCACAAGGCGCTGGAGCGAGATCCCTCGCGCCGCTTCGCCTGGGCAGTGGAGTTCAGTCACGAGCTTCAACGCGTGATGCTGCGCAACAACTTCACGAATGTGCGCAGCGAGCTGACGGCCTACATGGATGCGCGCTTTGGTGGCCAGCCTGCCAGCGAGGAGAACAAGCCATGAGCGACCACAGCGGCCGTCGTCACCAGCGGGCGCGGGTCCCCTTGCTGGTGCAGTACCGCTTCTCGCCCGTGGGCGACTACCTGACCGACTACTCGGCCAACCTGTCCCGGGGGGGTATGTTCATCGTCACCGATCAACCCCGGCCGGTGGGCTCGATCCTCTATATCCAGTTCGTCACACGCGATGGAAGCCGCATCATCCGGGGCCAGGGACGCATCGTGCGCTCGGTGGCCCAGGGAGAGGGCGCCCAGGAGCGCATCGGTCATGCCGTGGAGTTCCTCGACTTCGACGCAGACGACACACGCTTCGTCGAGGATCTGGTGCAGCGCGCCCTGGACGAGCAGGGTCAGCCAGCCATGCGCGTGGGGCGCCGTGGCTCCGTGAACCGCGATCCCGGGGAGGGATCAGGGTCCTGAGCAGCCGGCGCACCCGCATCGGGGCGTGACGAGGGCAGGATTGTGTCAGAAGTTCGACGTCACTCTTGACACCATGAGCGCCGTTGGGTAGCACTCTGATCGCTGGCTTGGCCAGCGTGGTCCAGATGGGGAATCGTCTAACGGCAGGACGGCAGACTCTGGATCTGTCTATCTAGGTTCGAATCCTAGTTCCCCAGCCAGAACCCCCGGATCCTGCCTCCGGGGGTTTTTTTTTCCCGATGGAGGGGCCGCGATGCCTGTGCTGGAACTGCAGGTGCTCAACGGTGACCAGGCCGGAGCGAGCGTCGAGATCCGCCCGGGGAGCTATCGCATCCTGCGCCGTTCGACCGAGAACTTCGACGTGCGCAGCACCCTGGTTGCGTCCAACGTGGAGCAATGGCGCCTGAGCCAGGAGGACCTGGAGCTGGCGGCTGCACAGCTGACCCGCCGCGCGGTGGAGACGGGCAACCCGGTGGTGCGCTTCGAGGCCTTCGAGCGCGCCGAGGACATCTCGATCTGGGACCAGCGTATGTCGCTACCCCATGCCATCGTCCTGTTTGATGAGGACCACGCCAGCATCGTCGACATGGGGAGCCGCAACGGCACCTTCGTCAACGGCGAGCGCGTCGGCAGCACGGACCTCTCCCACGAGGATCTCGTGCGCTGCGGCGCCACTCGAATCCAGCTCTTTGTGCGCTGACACCCCGATCTGCTCCCTGGATCTCGCTGCACGACCTGGAGGACGGGCACCGACCCCGCGCCACAGCACGCAGAACAGGGACTCGGGGCGAGCAAGGTCAGCTGGGCTGAGATCAGGGACAATCGTCCTGCAGGCACACGCACGGTCCGATGATGCAGACGACGAGGTTGCACTGTGAACCCTCGCCCACGGTGGTGGCGCAGGTGTCATTGAACAGGCTGCAGGTCGGGGAGCACAGCTGCGTCAGCAGGTCGCAGTCGTAACCACTCGCGCAGAGACTGGTTGTGCTGCAGGGCGCGCAGCGCTGGTGTGGCACCACATTGGTCAGCACGCAGCGGTGATCACTGGCGCAGCTGTGGGTTCCATCGCAGCCCGAGGGGCTGCTCAGGCGGCAACCGAGCTTGCACACCGGCGCCGGCCGCTGCAGGTCGCAGTAGCGGTCCGCGGGGCATTGCGAATCGCTCGCGCACGCCGTGTAGCCAAGGTCGGCGCACTGTTGATCGTTGCTGGCCGTGCAGCCCGTCGGGCAGCAACTGTCACTGCTGCTGCAGATCGTGATGGGGCTGGACACGCAGCGGGCATCGCAGGTCCCGCTGGCGGTCAAGGTGTAGTGATTGCAGCCCGAGTCCGTGCAGCTGGTGGGGCAGGCGCCGGAGCTGCCCGAGGCGATGTTGATGTCACAGCGCTCGGTGCCGTTGACGGTGCCATCACCGCACACCGGCGGGTCCACCAGCGACGTCGTCAGAGTGTAGTGGCCCACCTTGGACGGATAGGAATAGTTCTGGACGCGGATATAGGCGGTGGCCGGCGCGTTCCACATCTCGACGGTCTCGGTGTCCGAGCTGGTCGCCGATTCATCGAACATGGCGGCGTCGCTGTTGCGATAGACAGCGAGGTCGAGGTCGGCCTCGGTGTGGGTGAACTGGATGCTGACGCGCAGGGCGCGCCCGGCGGGGACGTCGACGACAAACCAGTCGTACTGGTCGCAGGCCACCAGATCCTGGATCGTGGTGCTGTTGCTCACGGTGCTCGCCTGGGACCGCAGGTCGTCGGGTTCGTACTCGTCGTCGATGGGATCGCACTCCGGTGGCGCGGTATCCGGTCCACCGAGGTCGGGCCGGGCGAGGTCAGGGCGCGCCTGGTCGGGCAGCGTGGTGTCGGGGCGTGCGCCGTCGGGCTGAGCGAGATCCGGTCGTGCCGCGGCGGGTATCGCGGCATCGGGCTGGCGCAGGTCCTGGGACGTGGTATCCCAGCGCGCCAGGTCCGGCGCCGTGGCATCGCGACCCGCTCTGTCTGGCACACCCGCATCCACGCGCCCGCTGACGCAGCGGCCGTCGCTGCACACCTTGTCGATGCCACAGTCCCTGTCCTCGACCAGCACGGTACCGTCGTCGCTGCACACGAGCAGGTGGTTGTCCTGGCAATTCTTGCTGCCCGGATCACAGACCAGGGCCTGGCATCGCCCGCGCACGCAGCTCAGTTCTCCGCTGCAGATCCTCTGCACGGTGAAACCTGTCCCCCACATGTCGCAAGTCCGCGCCAGGTCGCCTTCGCAGCTGCTGGCGCCGGGCTCACAGACCTTGGCCAGGCATGCGCCCTCGACGCACACCGCGCTGCTGCCGCAGGCCGTGGGCCCCTCGCTGTAGCCTGTGCCGTCGGCCAGGCACAGGGCGGCGCTGTTCCCCACGCAGACGGACTCACCGGAGGGGCAGGTGTTGCCCACGGGAACGCAGGCGCCGTTGACGCAGAAATCCTGATCACAGTCCATGCGACTGGACAGGGCCGTGCCCTCGCTGTTGCAGCGCACGAGCTCGTTGCGCACACACAGGAAGGCATCGGGCTCGCAGACGATATTGTCCTCGCAGGCGCCGAGCACGCAGGTCTGGCTGTCGGCACAGATCACCTTGTCGCTGACGTAGCCGCTGTCGCCACAGATCCGCACCACGTTGTCGTCGCAGAAGCTCACCCCGGGGGTGCAGGCGGTGCGGGTCCCCGAGGAGGGGCTGTCCGGCGGTGCCAGCTGTGGAGGACAGGCCGAGAGCAGGAGCCCAAAGCTTGGCCCCACAAGCCAGAGTGCCACGACAGGTCGCTGCATGATCCACCTCGCCCTGGACACATTATCCGCTGTGCAGGACGCTTGGCGAGGCGTCAGGTCGCATGTGAGATGGCTCACAGATCAAAATCGCGACCTTCCCAATAGTGATGCGTCAGTGAGCTGTGGAGGTTGCCATGTTCAGAGAATGGAATTCGAAGCCTGTGCTGGCCTTGCTGGCTGGGCTGATGCCGCTGTTGACCGGTATGGCGGCCTGCCCTCCCTCGGAGGATGGCGATATCCCTCCCTCGACCAGCCGAGGTGTGTGCGGCAACGACCGCAGGCAGACCGGCGAGAAGTGCGACGGCCCGGATCTCAATGACAAGACCTGCGAGGACCTGGGCTTTGCGAGCGGCGCTCTGTTGTGCAAGCCGGACTGCAAGGACTTTGACCGGAGTGCCTGCGGTGCGCCCCTCGACACGGTGTGTGGCAACAACGTCCGCGAGGGCGTCGAGACCTGCGACCTGTTCGATCTGGACGGCGAGAGCTGCGAGTCCCTGGGCTGGGGAGCGGGCTTGCTCGCCTGTCGCCAGAACTGCGGCGAGTTCGACGTATCCATGTGCGGTCCACCGCCGGACTGCGGCGACGGCAACCAGGGCGGCATCGAGATCTGCGACGGCGCTGACTTCGGCGGGCTCACCTGCCAGCGCCTGGGCTACCAGGGCGGCGAGCTGAGCTGCGCGGTCAACTGCATGGCCATCGATCGCTCGGGCTGCATCGAGGAGTGCACCCCGAACTGCTCGGGCCGGGTCTGCGGCACCGACCCCGTGTGCGGCATCTCCTGCGGCACCTGCTCGTCGGGCACCTGCAACGCCAGCGGCCAGTGTGAGAGCAGCACCGACGGCGGGCCCTCCTGCCCCGCCAGCCGGGACTGCAGCGGACGCGTGTGCGGTCCGGATCCCGTGTGCGGTACCTCGTGTGGCACCTGCTCGTCGGGGAGCTGCAACACGAGTGGCCAGTGCGTGGGCACCACGTCCTGCACCCAGGGATCGACGCGCTGCTCCACCGACAGCTATGGCGTCGAGGCCTGCGGGGTCAACCTGGCCACCAGTAACACCGAGTACGGGCCGCGGGTGCCCTGCCCGGCGGGCTACAGCTGCTCCTCCGGGGTCTGCGGACACGGGGCGTGCGTGCGCACCGAGGTGGCCCTGCTCGTCGACCGCTCGTCGAGCATGCTCGACGGGGACACCTGGATCTGGGTCAAGAACGCCACTCTCGCGGCGGCGTACTACTACGATGGACTGAATGCGCTCGGCTTCAAACCTTTTCCGGGTTCGAGCGGTTGCACCGCCGGCACGCTGTCGGCCATGGCCACAGGCAGCGCCAGCACCATCGAGGGTCGGCTGACCGATCCCACGACCAACGCCTCGACGCCGATGGAAGATGCCCTGAGCAACCTCGCCTCGGCCTATGGCGACCCCAATGCAGGCCAGGCCGTGATCCTGGTCAGCGACGGCGACGAGACCTGCGGTACCGCGACCGGTGCCGTGGCGCAGGCCAGCAACCTGTTCCGGACTGGCGTCAAGGTCTACACCATCGCGGTCACTACAACGGCCAACCGCACCCTGCTCAATCAGATCGCGCAGGTGGGCGGCACAGGGACCAGCCGCCTGGTCACCAGCGCCCAGACCCTGTTCGACACCTACAAGGCCATCTTCGCCGAGCTCGGCGCCTGCGCCGACTGCGACGGCAGCAAGCCCAGCTGCAGCAGCAGCACCATGATCCGCTTCTGCGACGGCGACACCATGCAGGACTATGACTGCAGCCAGGATTCCAGCGTGTGCGGAACTTACAGCAGTACCGTGGGCGCGCGTTGCCTGGGCGGACCGGGCTCCTACTGCAGCACCGACATCGAGAGGTACATCAACGTGTGCGATCCCGCGCAGAGCGATCTGTTTTGCTCGACGGACAGCAATCAGTGTGAGTCCACCTGCCCGTCAACGGACCTGGGCAACGTGGTGGATCCTTATGCCGGCTACTACGCCCCCAGCGGCAGCTCCCAGCAGAGTGGCAGCTGCGGCGGCTCGAGCTCGGCCGAAGCGGTGTTCACCTGGACGGCGCCGAGCAGCGCCAGCTTCACCTTCAGCACCGAGCAGAATTCCTACGACACGGTGCTGTACATTCGCGACAGCTCCTGCACCGGCTCCGAGCTGGGCTGCAACGACAATGTGAGCGCCTCGGTCCTGTCCTCGACCCTCACGCTGTACCTGTACCAGGATGACATCGTCACCATCTTCGTCGACGGAAAGACCGCCTCGGGTCCCGGGTCTGGCTACCTCTCGATCACCCAGAACTGACAGCCTCCCGTCCTGGCGAATCGCGAGGTTCGCGCAGCCCTTGTGGCGCCTCTCCCCGCGATGGATAGTGCTCGCAACCGACACGATCTGCCGTGGTTCCAGGCAACGCTCCATCCACGCGATCGAGGAGGGTGAGGTCGCAGCGCATGATCGACGTGCTCGACATGGTCCTGCTGGTCGCCGGCGTGGCACTGGGCGCCGCGATCGCCACCTGGATCGCCCGTTCCCAGCGTGCGACCCTGCAGGCCCAGTGGCGCGCCGAGGCCGAGACCGCACGGGCCAGCGCCGAGGGCCGAGCCACCGCTGCCGCCGCCGAGGTCGTCCAGCTGCGCCAGGATCTCGAGCGGGAGCGCACTCAGGGGCGCGCGGATCGCCAGGCCAAGGAGCAGCAGGAGATCGCGCTGCGCGATCAGCTCGCGGCCCTGGGCGCCAGCGAGTCCGAACTGCGCGCGGAGCTGGACAACGAACGCGCGAGACTGCAGGAGCAACACACCCTGCTCGACGACGCGAGACGACAACTCGGCGACGCCTTCAAGGCCCTGAGCGCCGACGCCCTCAAGAGCAACAACCAGGCCTTTCTCGAGCTGGCGCGAACGTCCCTCGAGGCCTTTCAGGAGGGCGCGCGCGGCGACCTGGAAAAACGCCAGCTTGCCATCGTCGAGCTGGTGAACCCGGTGCGCGAGAGCCTGCAACGCGTCGACGAAAAATTGAACCAGGTGGAGAAGGAGCGCGAGAGTGCCTACGGCGCGATCCGTCAGCAGCTGGTCGAGATGCAGCAGACTGGCCGCGCCCTGCAGGGAGAAACGGCCAACCTGGTCAAGGCCCTGCGCGCTCCCCAGGTGCGCGGGCGCTGGGGCGAGATACAGCTCAAGCGCGTGGTCGAGCTGGCCGGCATGCTCGATCACTGCGACTTCGCGGAGCAGCAGAGCACGCCCACCGAGGACGGCCGGCTGCGGCCGGACCTGATCGTACGGCTGCCCGGTGGCAAACAGATCGTGGTCGATGCCAAGACCCCCCTCGGCGCCTATCTCGAGGCGGTCGAGGCCACGGACGACGCCCAGCGGGAGCACCACCTGACCGAGCACGCGCGGCAGGTGCGCGATCACGTGACCAAGCTATCCCGAAAGGCTTACTGGGATCAGTTCGAGCATAGCCCCGAGTTCGTGGTGCTGTTTCTTCCCGGCGAGACCTTCTTCAGCGCGGCCCTGCAAAAGGACCCCTCGCTCATCGAGATGGGCGTGGAGCAGCGCGTGATCCTGGCCACCCCGACGACGCTCATCGCCTTGCTCCGCGCCGTCGCCTACGGCTGGCGCCAGGAGCGCCTGGCGGACAACGCGCAGCGCATCAGCAATCTGGGCCGTGAGCTGTACGATCGCGTGGCCACGCTGGCAGACCACTTCTCCGACGTGGGCAAGCATCTGGGCCGGTCCGTGGAGGCCTACAACAAGGTCGTGGGCTCGCTGGAATCGCGGGTGCTGGTCAGCGCGCGCAAGTTCAAGGAGCTGGACGCAGCTCCCGGTGATCGCGACATCCCTGCGCCTGCACCCATCGAGAAACAGATCCGCACGGCGCAAGCCCCCGAGCTGCCCTTGCTCGACGTCAGCACGCGATCTCGCAGTTCCTCGTAACCTTCGACGCGCGCCTCGTTTCCCCTCGTGCTGCGAAGAAGCCGCGCCGAGGCTGGTGTGCACGCACGGATTCACCCTGAGAGATCGTCTCGCCTCAGGCCGGGCGGGGCACGCAGGCCGGGCGCTGGCAGGGCCGCCGGCGCTCGTAGTATTCTGATGCGCGTCGGGTTGTCGTCCTCTCGTGGCTGGCTCAGCCGAGGTTCTCGGTGAACCTGAGACGACGCGAACCGTCGCGGACGAGGGCGGGGCGCCAGGTCCAATCTGGAGTCACGCGATCCCGCAGGAGAGCGCGCTCAACGGCGAGAGGCGGTCCCGGTGACAGACTCACGGTTCAAGCAAGACTCGCTGATCATGCGCGAGGCTCACTTCAAGAACCTGCATCCCACACCGATCGCGGAACGCATCCACGAGATCCTGTCCAGCGAGATGGGACCCATCATCGCCACCGCAGCCATACGCCGGGCCTCGGATCATGCTCACATCGCCATCGACGTCATGGCCGCATCCGACATGCGCGAGGTCATCCCAGTGATCCTGAACTCGCTCAAGCCCTACCGGACGTCGGAGCTGCTCCGACAGCAGCTGCAGACGCTGCTCGAGGAACTGGCACCACGCTGAGCCGGACCAGGTTCAGCGCGACGTGTCGTCGAGAATGGTGATCTGGCGTGGCGTCTTGACCACGATCTCGGGGCTGCCAAAGGCGCGAATGACGCCCGTGATGGCCACATTCTTGCCGGTCAGACCACGCTCCAGGTCTATGCCCTGCCGCGTGAACGCGTCGGCCTGGTGCGCGAAGATCACGGCCACGAAGCCTTGGCCATGGGTGAAGTGGAGCCGGATGACCTTGTCGGTGGTGTCGACCCGGAGCACCCGCCCCTCGACGCGAGCGGTGCGCCCGATGTGCAGGTTGGCCTCGAGAGGGGTGACGATGGGGTCCCCCACCAGCTTGGCCGAGAGGTAGCCGCTCTTGCCGCCGGGCAGTGCCACCTCGAGGAAGGCGGGGCCGCGTCCCTGGCTACCGCCGACCTCGCTGATCACACTCACACGGTCACCCCTGGCAAGCTGGCGCAACTTGCGCGCACGCGCGGCGGGTTTGTCGCCCACCACGGCCCGGCTCGCGGCGATGGCAACCTGGTACAACCTGGATTGGCGCCAGTCCTCGACGAAGAGGTCGCGGTAATAGCCCGCCACCTTGGGGTGGCGAACGATGGTTCCGACCTCACGGTTGCCCTTGAAACTGTTCTCGCTCCAGTTGATCGAACCCACAAACACCTGTTCACCATCGACGATCACACCCTTGGCGTGCACCTTCTCGACCTGGGTCGACGCCAGGTTGATGACCTTGGCCTCGAGGTCGAGATGCTCGACCCGTGCCAGCTCGTTCAGGTAGGCCACGGAGTCGTCGTTGTCGCGGTCATCACTGGCCTCGGCGTTGTACCAGGTACCGTCGACCAGGACACGGGTTCGCACACCGCGCCGAGCCGTCTCCACCACCGCGGCTAGCGCGAGGTTGGGCGCGGTCTCCAGGGTGTCGCCGCGCTTGCCCCAGTGCAGCGGGATGCTGTTCTGCAGCACCAGCAGCTCCTTCTTCGCGCTGCGAACCAGACCGAGCAGCGAGCTGTTCTCGTTGAGGCTGTTGTCCGGAGACAGCACGAGAGCGAGATCCATGCGGCCCTGAACCTCGAGCGGCGTCGCGGTGCGCGTGAAGTTGCCGCGGATCACAGTGCGGTCGGGCTGGAAGCGAGGGTTGCGGAAAGGGCGGCCGTAGGCATCGTCGCTGCTGGCGTCGATGGAGCGCACGTCGCTGGAGCGGCCTGGCGCCATGTCGGCGTTCCACACGTCGCGCAGTTGCTGCACGAAGCCGGGGTGTTCGATCTGGATCTCCCAGCCGCGATTGCCGAAGCTGGGATCCGCGGGATGACCGGTACGACCGTAGTTCTCGGTGCCGATGACGGCGATCCTGTCATCGATGATGGCGTACTTGCTGTGATCAAAACGATAGCGCGCACTCACCTGCGCCTTTTTGTCCCTGACCAGGAAGTAGATCTTGGCACCACCCGTGTGCAGCCGGTCCAGGATGTAACGCGACTGGTCTTCGAGTCCGCCCACAGGCGAGCCCTCGGTCCAGATGGTCACGGCCACGCCGCGCTTGAGCGCGTTCTCGAGATGATCGGCGAGCAGATCGTTGGTGAACTTGTACACCGAGACATCGATGCTGCGCTGTGCGAGGTCAAAGGCGGAGGCCAGGGCCGCAAAATTGTTCTCGGGGGCCGAGGAACAAACCACCCGGGCTTCGACATTGTGCAGCGGGTGAAAGGGAAATCGCGTCTGCCCGGGGAGCTCGACGCGATGGGAGGGATCCGTCCCCAGCTGCGTCCGGCTGAAGCCGCTGTTCCAATCCGCCGCGGTGTTGGTGTCCGCCAGCAGGTGGCCGGCCTCGTCGCGGTCGCGCGCCAGGATCTGGCCGGTCCAGCCAAAGATGGTGGCGTCTGCAAGCCTCAGCGGGGACCCCGTCCAGCTCCGGGGCGGCACGGTGGACAGATCCAGGGGACGATCGCGGTGCCTGTCGTACGCGACCAGGTCGACCAGCTCGCCTGCGCGATCGTGCAGGCTGACCACTCCGTGCTGGGCGAAGAGATCGAGCCAGCCGTTGATGACATGCAGATTGGGCACCTCGGGATCCGTATCCACCGCCTCGTAGGCTGGCTTGAATCCAAACACACTCTGAAAGCCGCGAGCGGTGTGTGCCACCCAGATGTCGCCCAGGGGCGGAATGGTCGCCCCCGAGGGGAGCATCACCGTGTGCGCCGAGCCTCCCGGATCCTGGTCAAGAGGCGCGCGGTCCTCTTGCCCACGCTGACGTCGAGGACCGTAGCGATCCGAGAGCTTGAAGTCGCCCACGTCAAGGTCTCCCTCGGCGCGGGTGCTGGTGAGACGTATCGCCTCCTCGGGCTCGGGGTCGCCCTTGAGCCGCCCGTCAAACAACACGCCGGAGATGCGCACCGCCTGGGCCGTGGCGTCGGGACGCGCGGGACCCGCCATGACCAGCAGCGCTGCGATCAGGCTGCACCACGTCGACACGTTCTTCATCAGTGTTCCTGGGGCTGGTTCGCCGTTCGCCGACGGTGAGGGGTGCACATGCCCGACTATAGGCTCTAGCGCGGCTCGCGATCCATGGCTGGCATACCGGGGATGGTCGTGGGCTCGCCGAGGCTGGCCTGGCGCATCCCGGGACCGGGAGGGGGCATGGACACCGGTACCACGCCGGTCTTGACGGCGGCCACGGCCAGCACGGGCTCCGACGCACCGGGGATGGCCAGACCCAGGCCTCCAAGGACCTGATCCATGTTCGAGAGGTCGTTCGGCAGCAGCACACGCGTGCCGGGGTTGGCCAGGGCCGACATCTTGGAGATGTAAGCCTCACCGAGGCGCAGGCTCACGGCCTCGACGCCACCGGGTTGCGACAGCACCTTGCCCATCTTGCGGATCGACTCGGCGGTGGCCTGGGCCACGGCCAGGATCTCCTCTGCGCGTCCCTGGGCCTCGTTGATGCACCGCTGCTTCTCGCCTTCGCTGCGGTTGATGGCCTCGGTGCGGCTGGCCTCGCTGACGTTGATGCGAGCCTGCCGCTCGCCCTCGCTGCGCGCGAGCAGGGCGCGGCGGTCTCGCTCGGCGCCCATCTGGCGCTCCATGCTGTTGCGCACACTCCCGGGCACCACGATGTTCTTGACCTCGTACCGGTGCACCTTGATGCCCCAGGCCTCGCTGACCTCGTTGAGCACGCTGACCACCCGCGAGCTGATGGCGTCGCGCTCCTCGAAGGTGCGATCCAGCTCGAGGGTGCCGATGACGGACCGGGTCGTGGTCTGGGCAAGCTGGATGGCCGCCCACTTGTAGTTGGTGACGCCGTAACTCGCGTTCACCGGGTTCATCACGCTCAGGTACAGGACACCGTCGACCTCGACCTTGACGTTGTCCTTGGTGAAGCAGTCCTGCGGCGGGACATCGATGGTCTCCTCGCGCAGATCTTGCTGGTAGGCCACCCGATCGATGAAGGGCAGCAGCATGTGAAAGCCCGCGTTCCAGGTCTGGTGATAGCGTCCGAGCCGCTCGACGATGTGCGCTCGACGGTTCGGCACCAACCGGAAGCAGCGGGCCAGGTTGAAGACCACGATCAGGGCCAGCAGCACCCAGATTCCGACGGCGATGTAGAACATGGCACTCTCCTTGTCTTCACACGGGCGGGCGGCCTGCCCGTTGCCACCGGGACCCGTCCCGGCAGCATCCTCCTGCAGCGTCTAGCGACTTGGCCGCGTGGCCGGTGACGCCGTTCGAGCAGGCGCCGCGGGCCCGTTTTCGACGCTGCTCGCCACCTCACCCAGCCCCCGGAAGAAGCCCTGCATCTCGGCCAGGCGCGTTGGCACGACCGACACCCGGGCGGCTTCCATGATTCGGCCGAACTCGTCGATGTACTGCTCGACCAGCTGCGTGCGCACGGCCAGCCGCCCACCAGGTGCGTGAATGGCCTCGGAGACGATGCGAATGCCCTCGGAGGTGGCCTCGGCGAGCAGTCGGATCTCCTCGGCGCGACCGCTGGCCACGTTGATGCGGCGCTGCTTTTCGCCCTCGGACAGGTTGACCGCCTCTTGTCGCTCGCCCTCGCTGATCGCGATCTTGCTCTCCTTCTGCCCGGTGGAGAGCGTGATCTCGGCGCGCTTATTGCGCTCGGCCTCCATCTGCTTCTCCATGGTGTCGATGACCCGCTTGGACGGGTTGATGTTCATGATCTCGTAGCGGATCATCTTGATGCCCCAGGGCTCCGAGGCCTTGTCGATCTCGCGCACGATGGACTCGTTGACCTTGTCGCGCTCGCTGAAGGTGTCCTCGAGGTCCAGCTTGCCTATCTCCGACCGCATGGTGGTCTGGGCCAGGTTGATGGTGGCGGCCCTGTAGTCACCGATGCCGTAGCTCGCCTTGTGGGCGTTCATCACCTTGAGGTAGACGATGCCGTCGACATCGACCTGGATGTTGTCGCGGGTGATGCAGGACTGCGCCGGGATATCGATGACCTGCTCGCGCATCTCGTTGCGGTAGGCCGCGCGATCGATAAACGGCACCATGAAATGAAAGCCTGGGCTCAGGGTTCCGGCGTACTTGCCCAGGCGCTCCTTCACCACGTTCTCGCGCATGGGTACGATGACGAAGGTCTTCCAGATGAAGAGCATCAGCACCAGGCAGCTGATGGTCAGCACAAAGAACAGGGTTTCGCCCATCTCAGTTCCCTCCTTTTTTGTCGGCACCTTCGAGCGCGTTCACGGGCTCGACGACCCAGCCCAGACCATCCTTTTCCTGGTACAGCAGGCGCGCATGTTCTCCCTCGTCGACCCGCCCCTCGAGACAGCGTGCCGGCCAGGATGTCCCCTGGTAGCGAATGCGACCAACCAGCTGGTCGTCGTCGCAGGGCTCCAGCACCTCGACCAGAGTGCCGTAGGCACTCAGCGCCTCGTCCGTGTTCTCGCGGGTGAATTCCGCGGGCAGGAACTTCCTGGCCACACGACGCAGTGCAGCAACCAGCGCCAGGGAGCACACCACCCACACCCCCAGCGCCGCCGGCACGCTGGCCACCACCCCCAGCCACACCACCGCGGCCACGATCAGGGCCGCTCCCCCCAGAAACACCGCGACCAGACCCGGGATCAGCATCTCGCTGGCCACCAGACCTATCCCGGCAACCAACCAGATCAAGGCATGAATATCGCTTCCGCTCACGACCCTCTCCCCGTCGAGCTCTGCGCTCTCGTCGTCGACCATAGCGCCGGGTCTTCCTCACGTGCAACAGCCCCTCCGTGAGGCAGCAGAATGTTTGGGCCTCGGATGCGTCCAAGGGACGAAGCTGGATTGCCCGTGGATGGAGTCTGGGTGATGATGCACCTCATGCGCGTTCATCGATCGCTCCCGGGCAGCCTGGTCCGTGCCACTCGTGATGAGGTCGAGCCGATCGCACGGCTCCGGGGCCTGCTGATTCCGGCAGTTCTGATCGCGCTGTGCACCGGCGCCAGCCAGCCTGCCTCGCAGGACGCCGCGACAGACTCGTCGACGGCGGCGGGAAGCTGGACGGAGCTGCCCCGAATCGGCGAGGAGTTCACCTACGCGGTGGACTACAGCGGCGTTGTGGGGGCCTACATCAAGGTCAAGGTGGGCGAGGGCCCCAAGAACCAGCCGGGCAGCCGCGTGCTCACGGCCTACCTCGCCACCACGCCCCTGGTGCAGCAGATCTGGCGCATTCGCGACAAGCTGATGTCGCTGTACGTGCCCGATCAGGGACGTACCGTGGCGACTCGCCTGTGGGAGGACGAGAACGGCAAGCGCATGTTCCGCGAGGAGAAATATCACGACGGTGGGGTGCAGGTGGTCGAGAAGCGGCCCGATCAGGAGCGCGCCTTCGACGTCCAATCACAGCCTCCGCTGCTCGACGGCTTCTCGGCGCTGTTCGAGCTACGCCGGCGTCCGCTGCAGCCGGACACGGTGGAGCCAGCGCGCATCTACCTCAATCGCAAGATCTACGACTGCGCCGCCGCGGTCCGCCGCGACACCATCACCTACCAGGGTCAGGACGTGCCGGTGCTGCGTGTGGATCCTGTGCTGACCTACCAGGGCAAGGCCGTCAACGACGTGAGCTTCAGCTTCTGGCTCAGTGACGACGACAAGCGCGTGCCCCTCAAGATCGAAGCCGACGTGCGCTACGGCAAGCTTGCCGGGACACTGCTCCCCCCGAAGGAGAGCGCTGCGGTGGCCACGGACGGGTGAGCGCGTGTTCGCTGCAGGCGGTGTGGCAGCTCAGGCGCGCGCGTCCCGGCGCTCGAGCGTGACGAAGCTCAGGGCATGGGCATTGCGGTCGTCCGGCTCGCGCTCGCGGCGTTCGATCTCGGTCCACGCCGCGCTGTCAAAGTCCGGAAATCTGACATCTCCACCGACGTGCGCATGGACAATGGTCAGCAGTATGCGTTCGGCTCGGGGGAGGAACTGCCGGTACAGCTCTGCACCTCCCGCCACCATGACCTCTTCGGCGCCAGTGGCCCGCGCGACGGCCAGGGCCTGGTCCACATCATGGACGACGGTGCAGCCCTCGGCCATCCAGTCCGCTTGCCGGGTGAGCACGATGGTGGTGCGGTCGGGCAAGGGCTTGCCGATGGAGGCGTAGGTGCGCCGGCCCAGGATCACGGGCTTGCCCAGCGTGCTGCGCTTGAAATGCTTGAGGTCGGCAGGGAGACGCCAGGGAAGCTGACCCGCACGGCCAATCGCGTTGTCCTCGTCCAGCGCTGCAATCAGGGTAATACGCATGATCTGTCGCTCGCCGCGCGATGCGCCGTTTCAGCGCCCAGGATAGCGTGAGATGCCGTCCGGAGGTCTGCCTTCTGCCTCACCTTGCATGCCTGCTGCGCCCCCCATACATTGTTGCGGCGCGCCAGGACACAGGATCTGTCATCGAGGAGATCGCGGTGGCACAGCACAGACCAGGATCTCCTCCAGGGAACCCCATGGGTGATCTTCAGACTGGCTCCTTCTCGGCCGACGATGAGTTCGGGATGCCGACAACCTTGGTAAACGAAAAAGACCCCCTGGACACCCCGGCAGAGCAGATTCCTCCTGGTGTCCAGGCCTCGCTCGAGGGCATCAAAGGTTCGTTGACTGATCAGAGCCTCGCCCTCAGGCAGCCCGTGACCACCCTGGGCCGGACCGAATCCAACCAGCTTGTGATCCCGGGAGCCGCGGTGTCGTCCCAGCACTGCGTCCTGTACTTCACGCGGCGCCTGACCTGGCGCCTCGAGGACTGCCACAGCACCAACGGTACCTTTATCAACGGCTCGCGCATCGAGGATGCCCTGCTGCGCAGCGGCGACGAGGTGCAGATCGGCGACCACACCTTCCTCTTCGTCGGCGCCTGAGCTCGGACACCAGGAACCCACCGTTTCTGAGCAAAGGTCAGACCGCGATGGGTGCGCGGATGGCAGGATGTGACTGGTAGCCGCTCAGCTCGAAGTCCTCGTACACGAAATCATCGATGGCCCGCCGCGCCGGGTTCAGGTGCATGCGCGGCAGCGCGTGGGGTACGCGGGAGAGCTGCAGGTCCGCTTGCTCCAGGTGGTTGAGATACAGGTGGGCATCGCCGATGCTGTGCACGAATTCGCCAGGCCTCAGGTCACAGACTTGCGCCACCATCATCGTGAGCAGGGCGTAGGACGCGATGTTGAAGGGCACACCAAGAAAGAAGTCCGCAGAGCGCTGGTAGAGCTGGCAGGACAGCGCGCCGTCGGCCACGTAGAACTGAAACAGGATGTGGCAGGGCGGCAAGCGCATGCGGTCGAGTTCGCCCACGTTCCACGCACTGACGATGTGGCGACGGGATTCTGGGTTGTTGCGAATCTGCTCAATGACCTGGGTGAGCTGGTCGACACCCTCGCCGCTCGCCGTTCCCCAGCGACGCCACTGGGCCCCGTAGATGGGCCCGAGGTCGCCGTTGTCGTCGGCCCACTCGTCCCAGATCGTGACCTTGTGCGCATGCAGAGAGCGCACACTGGTGTCGCCCCGCACGAACCACAGGAGTTCGTGGATCACGGACTTCAGGTGAAGTTTCTTGGTGGTGACGACGGGAAATCCCAGTTGCAGGTCGAAGCGCAGCTGGACCCCGAACAGGCTGAGGGTGCCTGTGCCCGTGCGATCACCACGCCGGTTGCCCCGCTCGCGAATTTGCTGCATCACGTCGAGATACTGCTGCATCCGCTTGGGTCCTTTCGCCCTTGAGCTGGTCTGCCACGAGGCGGGATGCTCGGAGCGGATCCCGACCCGCACCCGCGGCCACCTCGAGGTGGAGTCAGTTCGGGAGCTTGTGGAGCATGCGCCAGACAAAGCGATGGATGCGGTGCGGGACCCCGGCGGGCTCCGCGAACATCAGGATGCACTCACCGTGCACCACATCGATCCCACGCTCATGGCACAGCGCCACCGCGCGATCGGACTCGGCCCCCTGCTGCATCCACACCCGGCGGATGCCGACCTGGGCCACCTCCTCGACCACCTTCTCGGTCTGGGCCGGCGGCACGACCAGCACCACACCATCGACGCGCTCGGCCAGCTCACCGAGGCTGTGGGCGCAGGCATGACCGTCGATGTTCTCCGCCGTGGGGTGCACGGGGGTCACCTGGTAGCCCTTGCCTGACAGTTCCTTCAGGATCACGTTGCCAAACTTCTTGCCGCCAGACGACGCTCCCACGAGGGCCAGGCGCTTGCTCCCGAGGAAGGTCTCGACGGTTGCCTTGCGAGTCATGTTGCCTCCGGATGATCGACCAGGGCTTCCGGATCGACCTGCATGCCATCCACCACCGCGACCACGGCAGCGTCCACCGCGAACCGAGTGATCTCCTCGGGACCCATCACCTGTTGCAGCGCCACCCTGGCCGCGTGCCCGAAAGCCACGACCACCTGATCCCCCTCGCCAGCATCGAGCACATCGGCGCAGATCACGAGCTCGTCGCACGCGGCCTGTGGTCTCGACCCCTCGGGTCCCAGATCGGAGACATGCAAGGGTTGCACGGCCAGCAGCTTGAGACCCTGGATCTGCGGCCACTTGACCGTCGACCACACAGCACCGACAACGCGTCCAACAAACATCACGGACTCCCTGGGGCAGCCTGATCTGTGCTGCCGTCGACGATCTGCGCCACTGCCGCGTCGCACAACAGGTGCCGGTTGTGTGGACCGGGCTGCAACACATTGCGCGCACCGCTCCCCAGGGCCACCAGCACGTGGTCACCGATGCGCGCATCGAGCGTATCCATCGCCACCAGCAGTCTGTCCCCGGGCTCCGCCGCCACCAGCAACAGGGTGCGGCCTTTCAGGCCAGGTACCTGACGGGTGCCCCAGACCTGTCCCACCACCCGACCGCGGATCATGTCCACTCCACGGCTCGAGGTCCGTCACTTCGGGCGAACCGAAGGGGCCGCTGCGCGCCGGGCGCGAAGGCGTCGCGACGGAACTGGCAGCGATCGACCACCGCCATGATGGCCGCGTCGACGGGAAAGTTGGCATGACCCAGGGCCTCGCGTGCGGGAGCGCCCAGGCACACCACCACGTCGTCACCCACGCCGGCCTGCACCGTGTCCACGACCACCAGGTGATCGACGTCCGGGGCCAGCTCGAAAGCGGCGTGAGGCCGCACCAGCATCAGCTTGTGCTGCCCTAGCCGCGGGTGCTTCCGCGTGGCCCACAGGGTGCCGATGACACGCGCCAAGATCATCGTGCGCCACCTCGGCCACACAGATCGACAGCATCGACGATAGCCAGCACCACAGCCTTGGTCGGGAGGTCGTCGCCCACGGTCAGATCGCGGGCACGGCTGGAATGCGCGACCAGTACCAGCTCGCCCGGCCCCGCCCCCAGGCGGTCCAGCGCCACCACGGCGTCGCCCCGCTCCACCAGGCCACACCCGGCCAGGTCTCGACGGACCGGGCGCACGGTCAACAGGCGTTGCCCTTCCAGCTTCGGCGCCTGGCGCGCACCCCACACGTTTCCGACGACACGTCCGAGCAACATGGTGGCCTCAACGGAGGGCAGCATACACCGTCGGGCGCCCGGGATGAACTGGCCAGAGACAGTACAGCTGCCGGGATGTCCTGCGCCGGATGGTTGCCCGGACTGCACTTCTAGCGGGATGTTCAGGCTGCCTTGTCCTGGTGTTCCTCGCCCATGAAGCGGTCGACACCGAGGTTGGCCATCAGCGCGCGCTCGATCTCCTCGCGGAGGGCGGGATCTGCCTTGAGAGCATCGCGCGCCTTGTCGCGCCCCTGCCCCAGCCGGCGCTCACCGCAGGCGAACCAGGCGCCACTCTTCTGGATCAGCCCGCAGCGCTCACCGAGATCGATCAGCTCGCCCTCGTGGCTGACGCCCTCGCCGAACAGGATGTCGAACTCGGCCTCGCGGAAGGGAGGCGCCATCTTGTTCTTGACGACCTTGACCCGGGTCCGGTTTCCGGTCACCCCACTCTCGTCCTTGATCGCCTGACCACGGCGGATGTCGAGCCGGACCGAAGCGTAGAACTTGAGCGCCATGCCACCGCTGGTGGTCTCGGGGTTGCCGTAGACCACACCGATCTTCATCCGGGTCTGGTTGATGAATACCACCAGGGCCCGCTGCTTGTGGACGGTCGCGGTGAGCTTGCGCAGGGCCTGGCTCATCAGCCGCGCTTGCAGGCCGACATGTGCATCGCCCATCTCGCCCTCGATCTCGGCGCGCGGCGTCAGGGCTGCGACGCTGTCGACCACGATGATGTCGACGGCACCAGAGCGCACCAGCGTCTCGACGATCTCCAGCGCCTGCTCGCCGGTGTCGGGCTGCGATACCAGCAAGCTGGCAAGGTCCACCCCGAGATGCTGGGCATAGCTGGCATCAAAGGCGTGCTCCGCGTCGACGAAGGCCGCCACCCCTCCCAGCTTCTGGGCCTGGGCGATGGCATGCAGGGTCAGGGTGGTCTTGCCGCTGGACTCGGCGCCGTAGATCTCGATGATGCGCCCGCGAGGCAGGCCGCCGATACCGAGGGCCGTATCCAGGGTCAGGGAGCCCGAGGGGATGACGGGCACACGGTGCTCGACCGTGGTGTCATCGCCAAGGCACATGATCGAACCCTTCCCGAATTGCTTCTCGATGGCGGCAACAGCCGCCGTGATGGCCTTCAGCTTGTCCTTGACGGTGCTCATGGTTCCTCCGCGCGCTGTCAAGCGCCTGTGTGTTGTTGTCGCGGTGGGCGACAAAAACGGAGGGAGCAAGGACCTTGCCAGCGCGAACCCGGCCTCTGGCGCTTGCTTTTCGGAGCGCAGCCTCATCTTTGTTGAATCGTGATGACGCACAATGCGACAGTGCGCTGCAGGATGCATCAGCCTGAGCTTCAGAGACTGGCCAACCGCGCCGAACTCGCCCTGCAGGATCGCCACGCGGATGGCCTCAAGCCGGGAGAGCGTTTCGCCGTGCGCTTGCTGCACCACGGCGACGCTCGGCGCGTGCAAGTGCAGATCATCGATCCGACGCAGGACCGGGTCCTCGAGCTGGTGGCTGATGTTCCGGAGCTGGTGGATGAGGAAGCCATCCCCCTGGCCCTCGATTTCCTGGATCGCGTGCTCGATGAGGTCCTGCAAAATGACCGCGAGGCCTATCCCCCTTTAGACCCCACGCCCTACACGTTCGAGGACCAGGTCGTGTACCTGTCCGGGGGGGTGCGACGACCGGGGCTGGAGAAGCAGGCCGACGAGCTGCTGCGGCAAGCCGGCTTCGATCCCGACGACGTGCCCGACGATCCGAACTGATGCCCATTAGGCTCGTGGTCCGACGCGATGCCCCTCAGGGCGAGAACAGACCCAGGTAGATGCCGAGCAAGGACTCGCGTGCACTGCCACTCTGCGGCACGCGGGGTGCCGAGAACACGGGTCGCGCTCCGGCGTAGGCGCGCAGCTCTTCCAGCGCCCGGCCATGCAGGCTGACGGTCTCGTGAAAGGACTGGCGGTGGCTCTCCAGCCGCTCCACGAAGGCGCGCACTCTGTCCTCGCTTTCGCCGATGAGGGCGGCGGCGCGGGTCGTGCTGGCGTCGAGGTCGAGCCACTCCGGGGCATAGGCCTGGTCGACGCGGTTGACGATGAAGGCCCGGGGTGCACAGCCCGCTTCGCTCAGGCGCCTGTCGATCTCCCGCGCCTCGTCGATGCGCGAAGGGTCTGGCGAGGTGACGACGATGAACACGCTCCGGGGATCGCGCAGCAGGGCGCCGATGCGCTCCCCTCGGGCCCGGAAGGCGCCGAACAGGTCGCCAAAGGCCGAGAAGAAGCCCGTCATGTCCTCGACGAACTGCTCGCCGGCCAGGCGCGCCATCAAACCCAGCACCCTGCTACCTGCCCGGTCGAACAGCCGGGCAGTCCAGCCGCTGTTCGGGGTGGTGGGCATGAACCAGCGCAGCACCTTCTCGTGAAAGAAGCGCGCCGCTCGGTCCGGGGCCTCAAGAAAGTCCAGAGCGTTGGTCGTGGGCGGCGTGTCGAGGACGATGCTGTCGAATGCTCCCGAGTTCGAGAGGTCGTGCAGCCGCTCGATGGCCATGTACTCGAGGGTGCCAGACAGGCTTCGCGACAGATGGACGTAGAAACGATTCTCGAGCAGCCCCCGCCGACGGTCCGCATCGGGAACCAGCATGGAGATCAGATGGTCGAAGGTCACCGCGGGGTCCAGCATCAACGCCGACAGGCTGCCCTGCTGGTGCATCTTGTCGAAGGCGGTGACCGGGGTCGGGTCGTTGGTCAGGCCGGCCACACCCAGGGCGTCGGCCAGACGCCGTGCGGGGTCGATGGTCAGCACCAGCGAACGCCGTCCTGCCACGGCAGTGCGCAGGGCCAGCACGGCCGACACCGTGGTTTTGCCCACACCGCCGGGTCCCAGGCAGATCACGAGCGGTGCATCGTCCACCAGATCCTGAAGTGTCGTTTTCGCGCTCACGTGGCCAGTGCCTGCACCAGGCCATCGACCTGCCGGCGAGCGTCGAGGTCCACGTGCTGAGGCAGCTCGATCACGGTCCCGTCGACGGAGCGGCGCAGGCGATCGATCTGGGCGCGTGCTTCATCCGCACCGTCGAGCTCGCTGCGCGCAGCCCGGGCGATGCGACCAAGCTCGGCGTCGGCGCTCTGGCGGATCTGCTCGAGCCAGGCGCGCTCGGAGTCCTCCACCGGTGGCCGCGGCACCTGGTTGACGACGACATGGCTGCAGGCCATGCCCAGCTCGGCGGCCCGCTGCACGAGTTCGATGGTCTCGTTGACGGGCAGCTCCTCGGGAAGCGCCACCACCACCAGCTCGCAGCGGCGGCGATCGAAGAACAGGGTCTCGAGGCGCTCGGCCATGCGCGCCACCGGCCCGACCCTCAGCATGCGCTGCACGGCATTCGGCGTCCCGAGCAGGGTCAAGGCGTGACCGGTGGCAGGCAGGTCGACGATGACGGGACAGCGCGGCGCATTTCTCTCGACCAGCTCGCGCACCTCGTCGAGCAACACCAGCTCGCTGACCGCAGGGGCCGTGCGCATGAACAGCCGGATGATCCGGTTCGAGAGCAGGACATTCAGCATCTGCGGCAGACGCAACAGCCGCCCGAGCACTGCGGGCAGCACCTGCTCGATGTCGATATTGACGAGCTGCAAGCCCGGACTGTCATCGACCATGCTCGTCAGGCGCGGATGTGCGGAGCTCTCCACGGCGACGGCTCCACCACGCACGCGCACCGCCAGCTCGGCCAGGGCTGCGGTCACGGTGCTCTTGCCCACACCGCCCTTGCCCGTGACCAGGATCAGGTCGCGCTGTCGCACCAGCGCGGTCAGGGCGTTCTCGGCTCGACCTTGTTCCACGTTCTCCCTCGTCGCCCTGGCCCCCGGCCTCCGGCGAGGCTGCACATCTAGCAACCTCGGCACCTGCTTGACAAGGGCGGCAGGCTCCCGGCGCTGCGCTATAGTCCGAATATGCAACCCCATCCCGGCTACCGCGAAGGCCTGTGCCGCTCGGTCGATGGAACCGAGATCTTTTACAACACCACCGGTGCCGGCGAGACCATCGTGATGTGCGATGGCATTGGCTGCGACCAGTACGCCTGGACCTACCTGGCCCCCTACCTGGCCACGCGCTTCCAGGTTGTGCGCTGGAACTACCGGGGTCACGGACGCAGCGGTCCCCCGCCCTCGCTCGATGCCATGACCCTGGACCGCCTATGCGACGACCTGGACGCCGTGCTCGATGCCGTCGGGGCGCGCCACGCCATCCTGGTCGGCCACTCGATGGGTGTCCAGGTCCTGCTCGAGCAGTGGCAGCGCCGCCCGTCGACTGTGCGCGGGCTGGTCACCATCTGTGGCGCATACGGCCGCCCCCTGGACACCTTGCGCGGCAGCGCCCTGGCGATGACGCTCTTTCCACACCTGCGCGCCCTTGCGGGGATCTTCCCCAACCTGACCCAGCTGGCCTGGGAGCACCTGGTGCCGACTCGCCTCGCACTGGCCCTGGCGGGCTGGGTCGAGGTGAACATGGACCTGGTTCGCGTGGTCGATTTCATCCCCTACCTCGACCACCTGGGGCACATCGACGTTCAGGTCTTTTTGGCCTTGCTGGGTGACATCTCCGAGCGAAGCGCCGAGGATGCCCTGTCCCGGATCGCCGTGCCGACCCTGGTCCTGGCCGGCGAGAGGGACACCTTCACCCCGGCCCGCCTGGCCGAGCGCATGCACCAGCTGATCCCGAACAGCGAGTACCTGCTGGTCCCGCTCGGCAGCCACACCATGCCCATCGAGATGCCGGACCTGGTCAACCTGCGTGTCGAGAAGTTCCTGCGCGAACGTGTCGAGCCCTTGCTCGACGAGCGCGCTGCCTGAGTGCATGCGCGCCGGTATCGCCATGGCACTCCTGCTCTGCACTGCCCCGGCGCGAGCTGTTGCCCCGCTCCAGGACTGGCACAGCCTGCCCAGCGCGTGTTGCGACGTGCACTACCCCGCGCGCCTGGAGGCGCTGGCGCGCCGGGTGGCCGTGATCGCCGACGAGGCCGACACCGCGGTCGCGGGGCTGCTCGGTGCCCGGCCCAGCGATCGCGTCCAGATCGTCCTCGAGGACGAGTCTGACTACGCCAATGGCTGGGCGCTCACGGTTCCGTACAACACCCTGCACGTCTATGCCGTGGCACCCGACGATCTTTCTCCCCTCGGCGACAGCGACGACTGGCTGCGTGGCCTGGTGCTGCACGAGTACACCCACATCGTGCACATGGACACCGTGGGCGGCGTGCCCCGCGCCGTGCAGCGCATCATCGGCAAGCAGTGGTCGCCCAACCAGGTGCAGCCCAGGTGGTTCATCGAGGGCCTGGCCATCTACGTCGAGTCGCGCTTCTCGACGGGTGGCCGCGTGCGAAGTTCGGTCTATGACATGTACCTGCGCGCGGCAGCCCTCGAGGACAGATTGTGGTCCCTGAACGCCCTGAGCAGTGAGGGGCGGGCGTTTCCACGAGGCTCGGCGCCCTATCTGTACGGCGGTCGCTTTCTCGCCTACCTGGCGGAACGCCGGGGCGAGGCCATCTTCGCGGACATCTCGGCACGCTACGGCGCGCAGCTGGTGCCCTTCGGTCTCAATCGCGCCGGCGCGGAGGCTCTGGGTGAAAGCTACGACGTGCTGTACCAGGACTTCCTGAACGCTCTGCGCGAGCGTGCCGGGCAGGTCCGCGACCGTGTGCAGTCCCTGGGCCCCGACGCCAGCGTGCGCCGCACGCACCTCGGCGAGACCGTGTCCGATCCCGTGCGCCTTCCCTCCGGTGAGGTGCTGTTCTTTGCCGCTCCTGCGGACGACAGCGCCGGCCTGTACAGGCTTCGACCCGGTCAGGCAGAGCCCGAGCGCCTGCTCGAGCTCCAGGGCGATGGCGGCATGAGCGTGCTTCCCGACGGGCGACTGCTGCTGTCACAGCCAGAGATCTTCGACGACCACTATGCCTTTCATGACCTGTACCTGGTGGACCCCGCCAGCGGACACCAGCAGCGCCTGACCCACGGTCTGCGTGCCGTCGAACCCGCGGCCTTTGCCGACGGGCGTCGCGCGCTGTTCGTGCGCCGGGACGCGAACCAGAGCGCCCTGGCCGAGATCGACCTGGAGCGGGGCACCGTGCGCGAGTTGCATCGCTTCGATGACGGCAGCCAGTTCTACACGCCGGCGATTGCGCCCGATGGCCGTTTCGCGGTGGTCAGCCTGTGGCGGCCGGGTGGCAACCGCGACCTGTGGCGCGTCGACCTGAACAGCGGGCAGCTGCTCGCCCTCACGGCGGATCGCGCCGCGGATCTGCATCCTGCGTTCTCTTCGAGCGGACGGCATGTCCTGTTCAGCAGCGACCGGGACGGCGTGTTCAACATCCACGCCCTGGAGCTGGCCAGCGGTCAGGTTCACCAGGTCACCAACGTCGTCACCGGAGCCTTCTTCCCACGTCCCAGCGCCAACGGTCGACTGCTCACCTTCGTGGGTTTCACCGCGGACGGTTTCGACCTGTACCAACTTGATGCCGACAAGATCCTGGGCTACCCGTCGCCACCGAGCTATGACCGCGCGCTGTCGGTGCGCCAGCTCGGCAGCTCAGACAACGAGAGCAGCGGCTACAATCCACTCCCCACCCTGTGGCCCCACGCCTGGTATCCACTTTTCACCGGAGACCTCAGCGGGCCAGCGTTCGGTGCCGCGGTTGCAGGATCCGACGCGGTCGGCCTGCACGAGGCCGCCGTGCAGGTGACCTGGGGCGCGAGCTCTGGACACCTCAATGCCGACCTCGGCTACGGCTACAACGATCTGCCGCTTCCCCTGCGGCTGACCCTGCGCCGCACCGAGTACACCCAGAACGTCCGTCCCAACGTCGAGCTCGATGCCGTGCCCTCCACGATCCAGGGCTACGGTGTCGAGGTCACCACGCTGTGGCCCCGGGTACGCTGGCTGCGCAGCCACGTGTTCGGAGCCAGCTATGGCCTGACCTGGACACTGCGCCCCGATCCCCTGCCCTTCGAGCCAGACCTGGGTCGGCCCCTGGTCTCATGGACGGGCCGTACCGCAGCGCTCCGCCTGTTCTGGAGCTACCGCGACACTCGCCGCTTCGCCGACTCGGTGTCGACGGAGAGGGGCGTGGCGCTCGCCGCGTCGCTGCGCGTGGCCCATCCCTATCTTGGCTCGCAGGCCGAGTTCATCGAGGTCAGCGGCGACGCCCGGCTCTACCTTCAGGTGCCAGGCCTGCGGGGCCACGTGGTGGCGGTGCTGGCCCAGGGTGGGTATGCCGCGGGGCCTCGCGAGCAGCGTCGGCTGTATGCCGCAGGAGGCATCCCACAGCGCAATATCGTCGACGATCTGCTGCTGGGAGGTGGCGTCGGCGGAGGCTACCTTCGGGGCTATCCGGTGGCGGCCTTCGTCGGCGACGGCGCCCTCACTGGAAGTGTCGAGTACCGCTGGCCGCTGTGGACCGCGCAGTGGGGTTACTCGACGCTGCCGCTGTTCCTGGACCGCTTCTCGGCGGTCGCGTTTGGAGACCTTGGAGGTGCCTTCCTCGAGGTGCCGCGGGCCCAGGATCTCCTGCACCGGTCGGTGGGTGGTGAGCTGCGCGCGCGCGTCGTTCTTGGCTACCGCCTGCCCCTGGAACTCCGGCTGGGGCTGGCGCGTGGTCTTGATGAGCGAGGACTGGAGATCCAGCCCTATGCCGTGGTCGGTGCCAGCTACTGAAGGCATGCCAGGGGCGCAGATCGGCGCAGCCACGTCTTTGCCGCGACCAATGTCCGCGCTACACTGCCCGAGCATCGTGAGCGCTCAGCTGTGGAGGCCAGAGCACCGCGGTGATGTGGTCGGCGCGGCCACCCGGCCAGTGCCGGGGAGCCGAACGCCCCTGGGAGAGGATGCAACGATGACAATGGGCGTTCTGGAGAGCATCACCGGCCACCTCAGCACTCTTCTCGACGAGAGGGCGAGTTTCGAGGCGCGCTACGGCAAGAAGGCTGTGGTGTTTCTCGAGCACCTGCCCGCCCTGTTCCGGCTGTTCCACCGGCTGACCTTCGAGTTCGCGCTAACCACACAGGCACGCCAGAAATCCGCATCGGTGGCGGTGTACATCGCCGAGCATCAGGACTTCGTGGGCGAGGCCACCCGTGGCGCCGAGGGCCTCATCGACGACGTCTGGATCGCCTACACCGTGCTTGCGCAGTTGCTCGAGACGGTCCCGGACGAGGTCCTGCGCGCACACTGGCGGTCCGAGGCATCGTTTGACGAGGTCACGGCCCTGGCTCCCAATGTGGGAACCCTCGACGACCTCGTTCCGTCACGGGTGCTGACCCTGGCTCGCCAGTTCCTGGGGCTCGAGGATCCCGAGGTCAGCGCCGAAGCGTGAGGACCTCGTAGCGCGCACCCTTCTTCTCGAAGCTCACCACCATGGCCAGGCCCCGCGAGGTGCGGCCATCCAGCATGCCCCAGGGTGTGGCGGAGGCTGAGCCGACGTTGACGTGAAGCGTGCTGTGCACGGCGCCAGGCTTGGCAGCATCGCCGCGTGTCAGGTTCGAGCAGCCGCGTCCCCCCGCCTCGAGGATGTGCCCGAAAAGTCCATAGTGTATCCCCGCGTCCTCGAGCATCTGAGCCAGGAGGGGATCTCCGACATGGCCTGCCTCGTGCGCGAGGTCAATGGCAGCAGGGCCGGTGGAACGTGGTGGCCCATGCCCGACCAGGACAGGCGTCCGCCCCTCCTGGTGCAGTGTCCCAGCAAGCTGGGCGAGTTCCTCGAGCGCCGAGGTCTTGTACTGGCAGCCCGAGCGCTGAGGCATGAAGACCCGGTCGTGGTAGCCGGGGAGGGAGAGGAGGTCGACACGCCCGAGGTCGACATGCCTCTGCCAGTTGAGGTTGAACAGGTTGGGGTGGTCTTTCTCCGCCGCCACAAAAGCGCGATTGAAACCTCCGCGGCCCTCGGAGTTGCCGATGAGCACGAACACGGGCAAGCCGCTGGCCCCGAGCTGTCGCATGACATCCTCGAGGTCAAACTGGTCCAGGGCCAGGTCGCCGTTCACCACGATGACATCGACCTGGCGCTGGCGGAACTGAGCCAGCGCCGTCTGCAGGTTGGCGCGGGTGTCGTCGTCGACCTCCTTGATGGCGGAGAGCAGGCCGATCACCACCCGATCTGGAACGGGCCCGACCCGGCGCACCGAGCTGCCCTCGAGGACGAAGATCTGTTGTCCGATCTTGCGTTCGAGGGGTCGCGTCCGGGCCTCCAGGGCGGACGCACAGGTCAAGAGCTGATCTTTCTCGAACTCTGCCCAGCTCGGCAGGGCGGGAGCGGGAGTCGGTGCCGGCGACGACGTCGGCGCCTGTGACGGAGCCTGAGCCCACAGGGCAGCAGCGATGAGCGACGCGAGCATGAAGTCCTCCAGTACCGATCGCCGGGAGTCAGCTGCTCTTGTGCAGCAAGGGAAGGAGCTCGTTGAGAATCCAGGCGGTCAGCCCCCAGATCGGCGCAGGTCCGCCGGAGAACACCGGGAACACGAGTTCACCCAGCGGCGTCTGGCGCGTTGTGGTCTCGACCCGCGAGGCCGGATCCGCCAGGTGGGCCAGGGGGACGCGAAACACCCGCGCGACCTCCCTGTCGTCGAGGACAGGCACAAATACGCCGTGCACCACCCCCACCACCGGAGTCACGTGGATGTGCGTGATCGAGACCGCGTCGTTGGCCAGGCCGAGCACCTGCACCTGGTGCGGGGGCAGGCCCACCTCCTCGTGCGCCTCGCGCAGGGCGGCCTCGACGACACCAGCATCCGAGGGTTCCACATGACCCCCGGGAAAGGCTACCTGACCCTGGTGGGTATCCACCTGGTCCGTGCGCTGGGTGAACACAAGGGACCAGGCACCCTCCTCGTCGACAAGTGGCACCAGCACCGCGGCGCGCGGAAGCGCAGGAAGGTCCAGCTCGCGGCGTGCATGCTCGCGCAGACGTCGCGCCAGCAGTTCCTCGTCGCCGGGACCCAGTACTTCCATGGTGGCGAGGATGGCAAGGGGAACCCTGCCTGTCCAGGGCGGGGGGCCGCGGGTGGAGTCCCGGGCTCAGGTCAGCCAGAGCAGACCTGCCAGCCCGGCAACCACGCAGTACAGTCCAAACACCCAGAAACCCTGCCAGCGCAGGACACGCAGCACCACAAGGATGGCGATCACTCCCGAGACAAAGGCCACCGCTGCGCCGGTGCCGACCGCGACCAGGTCCAGGGAGCTCAGCACCGCATGCCGGGCTTCGAGGATCACCGCCCCCAGGATCGCGGGAAGGCTCATCAAAAAAGAGATCCGCGCCGCACGCCCGGCGTCGATGCCGCGCCACAGCGCTGCCGCGATGGTGCTCCCCGAGCGCGATATCCCGGGCACGATGGCTAGGCCCTGCACCGTTCCGACGACCAGCGCGTCGACCAGGGTGAGCCCGGTGCGACCCTTGCGATGGCGCAACGGCCAGGTGGAAAGCAGGATGGCCGCGGTGATCAGCAGCGCACCGGCCACCAGGCGTGGGCTCGCGAAGAGCGACTCGAACCACTCCTTGCCCAGGACGCCGATCAGGCCCGTCGGCAGTGTGGCCACCGCCACGAACAGAAACAGCTGCGCGTCCTCCTGCTCGGATCCGGGCGCCTCGGGCTGCCCCAGACCAAAGGCGGCCAGTCCCCGGGATGGCAGGGCGAGGCAGGCGCGCAGCCCGGCGGCCAGAGCCCGCCCCAGATCCCGAGCAAAGACCACCACCACCGCCAGCAAGGTGGCCAGATGCAGGATCAGGTCAAACAACACGTCCGAGGCTGCGGCCTCGAGACCGAGCAGCTGCCCGAACAGGACCAGGTGCCCGGACGACGAGACAGGCAGGAACTCGGTGAGACCTTGCACCAGGCCCAGGATGGCCGCGTCGAGGATGGTCATGGCTGGCTCGCGACCTGGACCTCACGCCCGGGCGAGAGGGAGGGGTCGGCCGAGATCAGGCGTGCAGGGTGGTGGACGCCGTGAAGCCCATGGACTTCTTGTTCAGGCCATTGCCCTTCTTGGGAGAACGCTGCTTGGAGACTCTCTTTTTGCTACCGCCCTTGCCCAGGCCCGCGTCCGCACGCAGCGCCTTGGCGCGATGCGTCTTCTCCCAGCTGAACTCCTTTTCGCTGCGGCCGAAGTGGCCGTAGGCCGCGGTCTTCTCGTAAATAGGGCGAAGCAGGTTGAGGTCGCGGATGATGCCCTTGGGGGTCATGGGGACGTGCGCGCGCACGAGCTCGGCCAGGCGTGCCTCGTCGACGAGGCCCGTGCCGAAGGTCTCGACCATCACGCTCACGGGCTCGGCCACACCGATGGCGTAGGCGAGCTGGACCTCGGCGCGTCGGGCCAGCCCTGCTGCGACGATGTTCTTGGCGATGTGGCGAGCCATGTAGGCCGCCGAGCGGTCCACCTTGGAGGGGTCCTTGCCACTGAAGCAGCCACCGCCGTGGCGACCCATGCCACCGTAGGTATCGACGATGATCTTGCGACCGGTGAGGCCGCAATCGCCCTGGGGACCACCGACCACGAAGCGCCCGGTGGGATTGACATACAGCTTGGTGTTCTTGTCTATCATGTGTGCTGGGATGATCTTTTTGATCACCTCGTCGATGATCGCCTCCTTGAGCACCCGGTACTTGACGTCGGGGGTGTGCTGCGTGGACACCACCACGGCATCGGCACGCACCGGCTTGCCGTCGACGTACTGCAAGGTCACCTGGCTCTTGCCGTCTGGGCGCAAGAAATCCAGGGAACCTGTCTTGCGGACCTCGGCCAGGCGCTGCGCGAGGCGGTGTGCGTAGTGAATGGGCGCAGGCATGAGCTCGGGTGTCTCGTCGCAGGCGAAGCCAAACATCAGGCCCTGATCACCCGCGCCTTGCTCCTTGTACAGGCCGGCGCCCTCGCTCACACCCTGGCTGATGTCCGGTGACTGCTTGTCGATGGCAACCAGCACACCGCAGGTCTCCCAATCGAAACCCATGTTGCTGTCGCTGTAGCCAATGCGCTTGATCGTGTTGCGCACGATCTCGGGCATGTCGACGTAGCATTTTGTGGTGATCTCGCCCGCGATCATGACGAAGCCGGTCTTGGCGATGGCCTCGCACGCCACGCGCGCCGCCTTGTCCTTGGCCAGGATGGCGTCGAGCACCGCATCGGAGATCTGGTCACAAACTTTGTCCGGGTGCCCCTCGGTGACCGACTCGGACGTGAAAAGAAAATCCTTCAGCATTGTTCACTCTCCTCGGAGCCCCCGGCTCCGGATGGATGACATCAAGCGAACGGCTCACATGCCATCGCGCGCGGCCAGGTGTCAACCCACGCACCCCGGGCTGACGTGAAAAATCCCGTCTGAAACGAGAGCTCTATCCCCTGAGGCCAGGTGCCGGAATCCTTAGCAGCGCCGGACCCACGACCGGTACCTGGGACCACCACGCGGGGCGCGGATCAGCCATCGCTTGCGGGTGTACCCGGCACAGGGTCCCTCAGGCCGGCGCGCACGATGCGAACAGCCGCGCATGCCGCACCAAAGCCATTGTCGATGTTAACCACGACCACGCCTTGGGCGCAGGAGTTGAGCATCCCCAGCAGAGCTGCAACGCCCCCGAAGGCCGCGCCGTACCCGACGCTGGTGGGAACGGCGATCACGGGTGCCGCGATCAAGCCTCCGACGACACTGGGCAGGGCTCCCTCCATGCCGGCGACGGCGATCACGACCCGGGCGCGCTCGAGAACATCGAGGTGCGCCGTCAGCCGGTGCAGACCCGCCACACCGCAGTCCTCGATGCGCAAGACCTCGTGACCGAAGTGCTCGAGGGTCCGCTGCGCCTCCGCGGCCACGGGCCGATCCGAGGTGCCGGCCACCACCACGGCCACAGGCGGCTGCACGGCCACGGGCACGCGACGAGCGCAGAAGGTGCGCGCCTCGCTGTCGTGATGTCCCTCGGGGATCTCGTGCTGCAGGGCGGCTGCCTGGGCGCTGCTGACGCGGGTGGCGATCACGGAGCCACTGCGTTGCCACATGGCCCGGGCTATTCCTGTGACCTGCTCGACGCTCTTGGGGCCAGCCAGGATGGCCTCGTCCAGTCCCCGGAACACCCCCCGGTGGTGATCCACCTGCGCATAACCCAGGTCTTCGTAGGGCAAGTGGTGCAGGCGTTCGAGGACGTGCTCCTCGTCGACGTCGCCTGCCCGCAGACGAGCCAGGAGTCCGCGCAGGTCGTCACGATTCATCGTGCACCTCGGCGACCGGCGACAGCGCCGGCACCACCTCGTTGAGACGACCCGAGCGAAAGCCCTCGAGATCGACGGTGACGAAGGCGAAACCCGCGGCGCGCACGCCCTCCACCACGGCGCGGCGAAGGGTGGGTTCGAGCAGCCGCGACAGCTCCTCCATCCCCAGCTCCAGCCTGGCCACATCGCCGTGATAGCGAACGCGCACATCGAAAAAGCCCTGGTCCCGGACCACCGCCTCGGCCCGCTCGATCTGCTGCAGACGCTCCGCGTTGATGATGGTCCCGTAGGGAAACCGCGAGGCGAGACATGCGAGTTGAGGTTTGTTCCACGTCGACAATCCAAGTTGACGCGAGGCCTCACGCACCTCGAACTTGGTGAACCCGGCCTCCGCCAGAGGAGCTCGCGCACCCAGCTCCGCCGCCGCGCGCTGGCCCGGGCGATGGGTGGCCAGCAGGTCATCCACATTGGCGCCGTAGAGCATGGTGGCCCCCCCGGCTTCCTCGGCGATCCGCCGCAGGACCGAGAACAGCTCGGTCTTGCAGTGATAGCAGCGGTCCGTGGCATTCGCGGTGTAGCCGGTGCGTTCGAGTTCGTGGGTCTGCACCACGACGTGGCGCGCTCCCATCTCGGCGGCCACCCGAACCGCGTCGTCCAGCTCGGCCTGTGCCAGCGAGGGAGAGCGCGCGGTGACGGCCAGACAGGGGCCAGCTCCGGAGGCCACAGCCAGGCGGAGCAACAGGGCCGAGTCCACCCCGCCCGAGAAGGCCACCACCACCGGACCAAGGTCCGCGATGATGCGTCGGGCAGCTTCCATCTTCCGCTGCAACGTTCCGTCCGCAGTGTCCTGGGTCATGTTTCTCTTGGTAGCGGTCTTGAGACCGTCCCGCAACTCCCCTCTCGAGCAATCTTGACCTTCATGCCCGGCTCTCTCGATAATGCAGGAACTCCCGGAGGGGGCGGCATGCCAGGCATGGACGAACGGCAGAAGGCACTGGGCCAGGCACTGGTCAAGGCCACCAAGATGACCGAGCTCGGCGACGTCCTCAAGGGGCCCGAGCTGCTGTTTCTGTTCTCCAAAAAATTCAAGCAGCTCTATTCGGAGGACATCCTCAATCTCGAGCTGCTGTACCAGGAACTGCGCACGACCAAGGGTGTCGAGCTGGAGGTGCTGCAGGGATTCATGCTGTGGTTCAAGGATCAGGAAGGGAGTCTCAACGTTGGCATGCAGTTGCCCGCCGACCTCCTGATCATGAAGCCCGACAAGAAAGCGGCCCTCAAGAGCAAGATCTCCAAGCAGGTGGAGCAGCGGCTCGCGCTCAGCAGACCCGAAGCTCCCGTCCAGGCCCAGAAGGCCGAGAAGATCGTCTTCTCGGGGAGCGGGAAAAAATCGAGGTTCAGGCCCATTGGCGTGGCGATCGTGGGCATCCTGGCGCTCGCCTCGGTCTTCATCAACATCCAGCAGCGCATTCCTCCAAAACCAGAGCTCATACCGGTCACCGAAATCGATCTGGCGGCGCTCGGGCTGCCCGGCACGCTGAACCACAAGCAAGAGATTTACGTGCTCAAGGTGCCGCGCACCGATTGGGACCTGATCCCCAGGGAGCTGCAGAAGACCCGTCTGCGAGCGCTGCAGGCCTCCCTCGTCGGACTGGGTTTGGAGATCATCGTGGTCACGGACGCCGTGACCTGGCGGACCCTGGTTGTCGGCGGCACGAACGACCTGGTGTTCCTGGCGAGCACTGGAGATGGATCCACCGGTCCCTAGATCAGCGCGCGCGGGATCAGAGGCAAGACCCGCTGTTCGAGCACGGCCTCGGTATCCTTGACCGTGGGCAGCCGCAGCAGCTCGTCGACCAGCTGGGTACAGATCTCAACCTGCAAGTTTCGAATGACGCTCTTGATGCGCGGCACCGCCAGTGCATGCATGGACAGCTCGCGAAATCCAAGGCCGATCAAGATGGGTGCGTACATGGGTTCACTGGCCATCTCGCCGCACACGGCCAGCCCGATCCCGGCCTGGGACGCCGCGGTCGCGACACTCCTGAGGGCGCGCAGCACGGAGGTGTGCAAAGGACGGTACAGGTAGGCGACCTGGTCGTTGCCCCGATCTGCAGCCAGGATGTACTGCACGAGGTCGTTGGTGCCGACCGAGAAGAAGTCCACCTCGCGAGCCAGCAGGTCGGCCACCCACACCGCCGAGGGCACCTCGATCATGATGCCCACTGGCACCTTCTCGTCAAAGGGGACACCCTCGCTGCGCAATTGCATCCGGGTTTGCTCGAGCAGGTCCAGCGCCTCGCGCAGCTCGCCGACACCCGAGATCATGGGGAGCAAGACCCGCACCGGTCCGTGGGCACTGGCCTCGAGGATCCCTCGAAGTTGATCCATGAACATGGCGTGTTCGCTCAGGGCGTAGCGGATGGCCCGCAGTCCCAGGGCCGGGTTGGCCTCGTGGGGCATGGGGCGCGCGCCATGGACCTTGTCACCGCCCATGTCGAAAGTGCGGATGGTCAGCGGCCGTCCCGCGAGATGAGAGATGACGTCGATATAGGCATCCCGATGCGCGCTCGCACCCGGGAGTTCGCCGCGCATGAACAGGAATTCGGTGCGCAGCAGGCCCACCCCCTCGACGCCGTGGTGGAGGAGCGACTCCAGTTCTTCACCCAGCTCGACGTTGGCCATCAGTGTGACCGGCTCGCCGCAGGCTGTCTCCGTGGGCAGGTACAGATCCCGGTGTAGCTCTTCATCGATGCGGGCGCGCTCCCGGGCCACCGAGCGGTAGCGCGACAGCACCAGCCGGCCCGGGTGCAGCACGACCTCGCCACTGGAACCGTCCAGGGCAATGATGTCGTTCTGACCCGCGATATCGGCCACGTTTCCCGCCGCCACGACGGCGGGAAGCCCGAGGGCACGCGCGAGGATGGCAGTGTGCGAGGTGCGGGCCCCGGCATCCGTGACGAAGCCCACGAGGTGGTGGCGGATCAGATGCAAGGTGTCCGTGGGACTCAGCTCGTGGGCCACCACGACGGCGTTCTCGGGCACCTCGCGCTCGAGGTCGTCCTGGTCCCCGGACAGGGCGCGCAGGATGCGATCGCCCACGAAGTCGATATCGGATCGCCGCTCGCGGAAGTAGTTATCTGCCAGCTCATCGAGCAGGCTGCGGATGTCGCGGATGGTGAGTCGGAGCGCCCACTCCGCGCACAGATGCTCGCGCTGGATGCGTGCCGTGGTGCCATCGATGAGCATGGGGTCGCGCAGCATCAGGCGATGGGCGTCGAGAATGGAAAGGGGCTCGCTCGAGGTCTGGGGTTCCACATCGAGAGCGCCCGGGCGCCGACCACGTTCCTCGATGGTGGCACGGAGTCGCGCGGCCAGCTCCTCGAGCTGCCCCTCGCTGGCCAGCACCGCGTCGAGAAAGCGCTGGAGTTCCTTCTCGACCTGGCGCGGTCCGATCCGCTGCTTGACGAAGCTGACGCGGCGGCGGTCCACCAGAAAGACGCGCCCGATGCCGATGCCCGGAGCCGCACCGACGCCATGAAAGACTGTCCTGCGCGTCACGACTAGCGGCCTTCTCCGAAGCGGTTTCGTACCAGGCTTTCGATCGCATCCAGCAGCGCCTCGCGATCGGCTGCGTCGGCACCCACGGCCCGCATCTCGATGTTGGAGCCCTGGCTGGCGGCCAACATCAGCACACCCATGATGCTCTTGCCATTGACCTCGAGGTCATCGCGGCGCACGAAGAGATCACAGGCATGGCGATTGGCGATCTGCACCAGCTGGGCCGCCGCGCGGGCATGCAGCCCCAGTTCGTTGATGATGGTCATCGTCCTGCGGCTCTCGGTCTCGATCTCTGCCATTCACCCGACTCCTTCCCCCGGGTGCGTGCGACACTCTGGCGACGGTCAGCCGCCAGCGTCAACTCGCCTTGGTTTCGCCGCTCTCGCCGAGCAACTCGCCCGCGATCACCACGTTCTTGCGTCCGCTGGCAGCCGTGCTTTGCGCCAGAGCCGCCAGGGACTCCACGCGCGCGCGCTGGTTGAGGGCATGCAGGAGCATGGGCATGTTGACGCCGCTGACCACCTCGACCCGGGTGGGCTCCAGCAAGGTCAGGCTGACGTTGGAGGGTGTCCCGCCGAACATGTCCGTCAATACCAGGACGCCAGAGTTCTCGCCGAGCTCGGTCATCGCGTCGCGAATGCGCTGCAGGGCCTCATCATGGTTGTCATTCGCGTTGATGGTGACCGCTCGCACCCCCTCCACCTGGCCGAGGATGCTCTCCGCGCAGCGCAGCAGGGCCGCACCAACATCCCCGTGGGTGACGATCAGGATACCGTGCATGGTCTTCGTGCCTCGCTCTGCATCTTGGCTCAGGATGGCGTGGGTTTCAACGAGGGAACCGGCCTCGACGTGAGGTCCTCACTCCCGGTCCGTACCACGGCCCGGCTCTGCCCCGGCCGCTTCGCTACCCATCGGTCGCTTGCGGCGCCAGGCCGCCTCCGGGTTCAAGCTCCCGGATCCGCACCGGAACGGAGCCCGCCCGCAGCTCCTGGACCAGGGTCCGTGCGAGCTGCAGAGCTGATCCCTGGCCGTCCGCATTGCCGATGCCCACGCTGAGATAGGCCCTGCCCTCCCGCTGCGCCCTGGGGTGCAGGAATCCGAGCAAGCCGGCCAGACGACCGGCCAGGGCCCCGACGTCCTCAATCGAACCTGGCAGGGCCCGGACATCGATCAGGACGCTCGCCTCCGCGGGCAGACCGTCGCCGTAGGCAAAGGGCACCACGTCGATCGCCAGGGCATCGTCCGTGGTGACTCCGAGCGCGCGCCGGATCGCGCGCCGCAGCTCGTGGACATTGAGATGCGTGGTATCGATGACGACGCTGGCCCGTTCGCGGAGGGGAGCCAGGACCTGGCGCTCCCGGACCAGCGCAGCCGCCAGGTCGGTCACTCCGTCGACCAGGGGGTGAGGCCGCCCGGTGCCCGCGAAGCGGTGATCGAGCTCCGCGTCGTCGGCCTCGAGGAACAGCAGATCCACCCCGTACCCGCGCATGCGCAAGGCGTCGACGAGCGTGGGCAGCATGGGGACCAGGGCAGGATCCCGCACATCACAGACCGCCGCCAGCCGCTGCAGGGCTCCACCCGCGCGCTGTGCCAGCTCGAGCAACTTCTCAAGCAAAGGCAGGGGCAGGTTGTCGACGCTCCAGAACTGCAAGTCCTCGAGTGCGTGCATGGCGGTGGACTTGCCAGCGCCCGACAGACCCGTGACGAACACGAACCGTGGCATCGGGCGGGACCTCTCCGGTGGGTCGGGGCTCAATCGATATCCGTCGCCATGTAGCGTGCCAGACGGTGCGAGGCGAGCACCTTGTTCAGGCGCTCCTCGAACTCCCGTGCCGAATTGTGGCCCTCGAACTTGAGCAGCTGGTTGCGCGCCGCCACTTCGACGATGGAGGCGATGTTGCGCCCGGGCTGCACGGGAATGGTGATCAGCGGTACTTCCACGTCGAGGATGGGAAAGCTGCGCTCCTCGATCCCCAGGCGTTCATACTCCTCGTCCTCGCGCCACTGCACCAGCTCGACCACCAGCTCGATGCGCTTGCGATCCCGGACCGCGGCGATGCCAAGCAGATCCTTGAGATTGAGGATCCCAAGGCCACGAACCTCGATGTGGTGCTTGACCAGCTCGGCACCCGAGCCGTAGATGATGCTGGGGCCGCGGCGCTTCACGTGCACGACGTCATCCGCCACGAGGCGGTGCCCGCGCATCACCAGATCGAGGGCGCACTCACTCTTGCCTATACCGCTGCGCCCGAGCAGAAGAACCCCCACACTGAACACCTCGAGCAGCACGCCATGCATGCTGGTCGATGGTGCCAGGTGTTCGCCCAGAAAAGCTTGCAGGTTGCTGATGAAGGCGCTGGTGAGCAAGGTCGACGAGAACAGCGGGACCGTCTCGCGTTCACAGGCCTCGCGCAGCTCCGGGGGGACGGTGAGGCCCTTGGTGACCACGACGCAGGCGAGACCCAGGCCGGCGAAGGTATCGCAGGCCCTGCGGCGTGCCTCGACGTCGAGCGAACGCAGGTAGGATATCTCGGTGTTGCCAAGAATCTGCACCCGCCGCCGGTGCACGAAGCCGGTGAACCCGGCCAGGGCCAGGCCGTACTTCTGCACGCGGGTGTGATCGATCACTCGGTCCAGACCCGTGGCGCCGGCGAGCTGGTGCAGGTCCAGGTTGAACTCCCGGTCTCTGGCCAGCTCCTCGACACGAATGGTCATCATGCGTGCTGCTCTCCGCTCGACGTCGCCGGCAGCATAGCATCGGCGGCACGCGCCTGACCATGCACAGCCATCAGCGGTGGCGCCCGACCCGGCGCAGGCCGGGTGCCATGCCTCGCCACAGCGCCAGCGCCAGGGGCGTCCGCGAGCGCTGATCGGCCCCGAGGCACAGCACGTCCACCTGCCCTGCGGTCTCGTCTCTGTCCGCCATGGCAACGAGGATCTCCTCGCAGCCCAGGGCGGCAGCATAGGCCCCACCGTCCACCGCATCACAGCTTTCAAGCAGCGCAGTGCGGACGTCGGCGCGCAGGTGCTGCCAGGCCGGGACCGAGCACTGGCGAGCGACCTCGTGGCGGGGCACCTCGCGGGGCAACAGGGCAGACACGGGATCTTCCACGTCGGGATCCAGGGCCAGGCGATGCCCTTCGGCGTGTCTGAGCAGCGTGGACCTCCAGACGCCGGGCCGCCGGGCCTGCCCCAGAGTCGCGATGACCACCCGCAGGGGCGGTTCCCGGCCACTCCGAGCCACAGCCTGCAACGCGAGGCGGTGGGGAGGACACACCAGGATCTGGGTGCCATCACGCCGCAGCGCGGTGAGGACATTGCGAAGTCGAAGATCCACCGCGGACAGGTCGAGCGCAGCGGGATCGATACGCACGACGGACGCCGGGCCGCGGGTGACGCCACAGAGCGCCTCCTGGTCGGCACGCTCCTCGCGCAGCCGTGGCTCCAGGGCCAGCAGGTCATCCAGAACGTCGTAGCGATCATCGTCGTCCCGCAGGCTGTCACCGCGCTGAGCCGCGAAGGCATCGAGGTTCCCGGCCACGTCGCGGACGTAGGGCGACACCACATCGACCACCGGGATGCCCTGGGCAACGAGGAGCAGCCAGCGGCCACGGGTCGGCACCAGCCCGTCGAGCACGGGCGGTGAAAAGCGCGCACGCAGCGTCGTGCCCTGCACCAGGTCCGCACAGAGCTCGGGGGTCAAGCCGAGGTGAGACGTGAGCACACCCACCCGATCGGCGGGCAGGACTTGCAGGGCGTGACTCAGGAGACCCACTGCCTCCGCGGCACGCGCCACCACGGTCGCCGTATCTTCGGGCCCGCAGTGCCAGGTCACCTCCGCGTCGCCGTGCGCTCCCAGCACCAGGTGCCCCGCGGGCAGTCTCCCCTCGGGCTGGGCGCAGCTGCGGATGCGCTCCACCAGCGCCTCGACGGCGACAGGTGGCGTTTCCACGAAGAGCGGCGCCAACCTTGCCAGCTCGGTGGCGGTCAGCGCATCGCCATCGACGACGGCCTCCACCAGGCGCTGCAGTCGGATCAGGGGATCAGACATCGCACGCTCCGTGCTGCGCCCGCCGCGAGTGGCTTGACCCGTGCGCAGGGCGCGTGCAGTAATCTCTCAGGCTCCCGTCGGTGGTGCAAGCTGGCAGGTTTCCACATGGCACGGCCCCCTCAGGTCGTGTCGAGGGACGGGTGGATCCTGGCCAGGCCGGGGTCAAGCCGGAAGCGCATCGGGACCACCCTCGGTGCTCCCAGGTTCGGTGGCGTCGGCGATGTTGACTGGCGCTCGCGTGAAAGGAGTTCCTCATGGGGGAGCGGATCGCCGTTTTTGGTGCCGGTAGCTTTGGCACGGCCCTGGCCAAGCTGCTCGCGGAAAACGGCCACACGGTCACGGTGTGGAGCATCGAGGCGGATGTGGTCGAGGGGATCAACCGCGAGCACAGGAATCCGACCTATCTGAGTCAGGTCAAGCTACCGACGGGGCTGACCGCCACCGGCGAACTCGCCGAGGCTCTCGACGGCGCGCGTTATGTGGTCTCGGTCGTGCCCTCACACGTGACCCGCGTGACCCTGGAGAAGGCGCTGCCGCACCTGCCGCCCGACGTCATCGTGGTCAACGCCGCCAAGGGTATCGAGAACGACTCCCTGATGACCATGGCCGAGGTGTTCGAGTCCCTGCTCCCCCCGGAGTTCCACGAACGAATCGCGCACCTCTCCGGCCCCACCTTTGCCCTGGAGCTGGCACGACGGATTCCCACCGCGGTGACCGTCGCGTCGCGTCACGAACCCACGGCCGAGAAGGTTCAGCAGCTCATCAGCACGGACTACTTCCGTGCCTACACCACCACCGATGTGATCGGCGTCGAGCTGTGCGGCTCGGTCAAGAATGTCATCGCCATCGCGGCAGGGTGCGCCGACGGCCTGGGCTTCGGCCACAACACGCGAGCGGCACTCATCACCCGAGGCCTCGCCGAGATCACCAGGCTGGCCATCAAGCTCGGTGCCCACCCGTTGACCATGGCGGGCCTCGCCGGTGTCGGCGACCTGTTCCTCACCTGCTCGGCTTCGCTGTCACGCAACCGCACGGTGGGCTTCGAACTCGGACAGGGCAAGACCCTGGACGATATCCTCAAAAATCTCGGCCAGGTGGCAGAGGGCGTGCGCACCGCGCGCAGTGTCCACGATCTGTGCGCCCGCGAGCAGGTGGAAATGCCCATCAGCGAGGCCGTCTTCACCTTGCTGTTCGAGCACAAGGATGCCAAGGACGTGGTCTACGAGCTCATGGGGCGCCGCCTCAAGTCCGAGGCCGCGGACCTGATGGGCGCCCTGCGCCCGGAGACGGCCCCGGCGTGAGTCGATGGCAGCAGGCGGTATCGACCGGTGCGCCTGCGCGGGAGGTCACATGACGACACTGTTGTGCGCGGTTCTGGTCCTGGCAGCGAAACCCGCGCCAAGCTTCGAGACACTCAAGGATGGCGCCGCAGTGCTGGAGAGACCCGGCGCTGCCACCGCAGCCCTGGTCGGCGAGTGCTCCCAGGACGATCCCGAACTCCAGATCCAGTGCCAGGAAAACATCAAGACAGCGCGCCAGGATCACCTGGACAAGCGTTACTACATCGACCTCGGAGCCGGACACCAGGATCTGCTCGCCTTCGAGGCCCTTCGAGGCAGCAGTGCACGCTTCTTGTGGGTTCCCATGTATGACCCCGGCAATGGTCTGGCGCTGACCGCCGTCAAGCCGGGTGCGCTCACCAAGGACGGATGGCCGGTCCTCAAGAAGAAGGTGCTCGACGGCGCCGCACCCAAGGGACAGCTCGCTTCCGACCTGACCAGGCTCGCGCGGCTGGGTCAGATCAACATCGAGATCATCGGCCGCTTCGGCAAGACCTGGGCTCTGACCCACAAGGGCAAGAAGGTCCAGGGCGTGGTTTTCGAGATCCAGGCGGTGCGGCTTTCGCAGGCACGCACCGGCGAGACTGTCATCGAGACGCTATATTGACCCGTGTCGCGTCGCCCCGAAGAGGACGACGCCTTGTTCCATTCCTAGCGGGGGAGAGGCCGCCTCATGGCCCAGCGTGAGATCTTGATCTGGCCGGACCCGCGTCTCAAAAAAGTCTCCGAGCCTGTACGTGTCTTCGACGACGAGTTGCATGCGCTGGCCGATGACATGTTGCAGACCATGTACAGCGAGGACGGCATCGGTCTCGCCGCGCCGCAAATCGGGGTGCACCGGCGGATGATCGTCATCGACATCTTCGCCGGTCGCGAGGAGCGTCCCGCGGATGCGGTTCCCCTGGTCGTGATCAACCCCGAGTTCCTGGACAAGAGCGGCACCATCGTGTGGGAGGAGGGTTGTCTGTCTGTCCCCGGCGAGACCGGCGAGATCAAGCGGGCCCGTCAGGTCCGGGTGCGCTATCAGGATCTGGAGGGTGCCACCCAGGAGATCGAGGCCCAGGACCTGCTGGCGGTGGCCCTCCAGCACGAGACCGATCACCTCGACGGTCTGCTGTTCGTGGATCACCTGTCCAAGCTCAAGCGCGACGTCATCCGCCGCAAGATGCAGCGCCTGAAAGAAGAGCTGGAAGAAGAGCAGGCCGCGGGCTGACAGCCCTGACTCACATCACCACGAGTTCCATGGAGCTGTCGATGATCAGCGCCGACCCCTTCTCGAGGCGCTGCCAGCTCTCGGGAAAGTCGTGCACATCCGAGGCCACGAAGATGCCGCGGAAGCGCTGGTGGGATTCCCGCACACCAAAGGACACGTCCTCGTCGCGGCCACCGGCATAGCACAGCTCGCAATCCGGAATGCTGTCGCGCTGGGAATAGGCCACAGGCTCGCCCTGCCGCAGCACGAACATGCGGTGGCCATCCGTGGTGATCACGTTGGGCCCGCACACTTCCTGGATGCCGAGTTCGCCGGCCATGGCGTGGGCCTCCTCCAGGGTCGAGCGCAGGGCGGCCAGGGCGCCACTCGGATCACGGCTCCCATCCAGCTGATCCGCCTCGTGCAGACGCCACAGAAACCGGTGAAAGAGTGCTTCCGCGCAGGTGTACCCCTGCACATCACGACGCAGGAAGTCGGGTATGCCGTCGAGCAGCCGCAAGCGGACTTCCTCCTGCTGACCCTCGCCCGGTGGCAGGCCACCGGTCATGGCCATCGCCCACTGCCGCAACTTGAAGGGCTGCAGGTCCCGCGCCGGAACCTTGGGCGGCTCCTCGGGGAAGGTGTGTGCCAGCACAACGCGGGAGTGCAGACCACCCACAAAGGACGCAAAGGGCTGCGCCTGGGTCGTCACGCTCGGCCGGCGATTGAGAAGCACGGCGTCGTCGGTGTAGTGGGCCACACCGTATCCCTGGCCCTGACCTGCCACGAGGGTCGTGCGCAGCTGATGCAGGGCACAGGCGAGGCGCTCGCGGTCGGTTCCGACATAGCCGACCATCCGACAGCTGACCATCTCGCATCCTCTTGTCCGGTGTCACTGGCGCGTCGACCGTGACAGCGTACTCTCACTCATGGTAGCGCGCACGATGCAGGGCCGCAATACAAGCTCCGGCACCCTTCCGCGTGCCAGGACCTTTTGCTAGCATGCGCCGGCGAGGGGAAACCTGCCCGCGAACCACCACACGCGTGGGCGGGTTCACGGATTCCCGTGAAGCTCTTTGCTCGCACGAGCGACCGCCGGCGGCGGCACAGAGTGTGACCAGCAGGACGCGCCACCGAGAACGAGGGTGACTATGGGTGAGATCACGATGGGTATCGACCTCGGCACCTCCAACTCCTGCGTCGCCATTGTCGAGGAGGGACAGCCGACTGTCGTGGCCAACGAGTGGGGTGAGTTCATCCATGCCTCGGTGATCAGCTTTCTCGAGGACGGAACGGTCCTGGTCGGCAACGACGCCAAGCGACAGATGGTGGCCAACTACGACAACACCGTGTTCTCGGCCAAGCGTCTCATCGGACGCTTCTTCTTCTCGGAAGAGGTCAAGAAGGCGCTGGCGCTGGTGCCCTACCACATCGTCGAGGGCCCCAATAACAGTGTACGCATCGCGGTGCGCGAGCAGGTCTACAGCCTGCCCGAACTCTCGGCGCTGATCCTCAAGGAGATGCGAGCCATCGTCGAGGGTCACGTCGGCAAGCGCGTGCGCAAGGCGGTGGTCACGGTCCCGGCCTACTTCAATGACAACCAGCGGCAAGCGACCAAGGACTCGGGCCGCATCGCCGGTCTCGAGGTCATGCGCATCCTCAACGAGCCCACGGCAGCAGCCCTGGCCTACGGCTTTGGCCAGAACATCGCGCAGAACGTGGTGGTCTACGACCTCGGTGGAGGGACCTTCGACGTCTCCATCCTCGAGATCGGCGCCGACGTGTTCGAGGTGATCTCCACCGCCGGCGACACCTACCTGGGTGGTGACGACTTCGACGAGCGCATCGTGATGTGGCTGTGCGACCAGTTTCAGCAGGCCTTCCAGGTCGACCTGCGCCAGGATCGCTACGCCCTGGCCAAGATCAAGGAAGCCGCCGAGCGCGCCAAGATCGAGCTCAGCGAGGCCGAGACCGCACACATCCACGTTCCTCTGGTCTTCACCGACGCCGAGGGCTTCAGCTACGACCTCGAGGCCGACCTGCCGCGCACCCAGTTCAACCAGATGGTGATGGACATGGTGCAGCGCACGTTCAAGGTCTGCGACGAAGCCCTGCAGTCCGCCCGCCTGACGGCCAACGACATCGACGGCGTGATCCTGGTTGGCGGCCCGACCCGTCTACCCGTGGTGCGCAATTCGGTGCGTCACTACTTCCAGCGCGAGCCCAACGCCGAGATCGACCCCGATGTGGTGGTGGCCCTGGGCGCCGCCATCCAGGCCAACGCGCTCCTCGATGAGGGGACCTCGACCTTCTTGCTCGATGTCACGCCCTTGACCCTGCGCCTGGGCACCGTGGGCGGCTACTCCGAGTCCATCATCGAGAAGAACACTCCGATTCCCATCGACCGCACCCGCACCTTCACCACTGCGCGCGACAATCAGGACCGCGTGGTGATCAAGATCTTCCAGGGCGAGAGCCGGCGGACCGACGAGTGCACCCTCCTGGGGCAGTTCGAATTCTCGGGCCTGCGCCGGGCAGCCCGCGGCCTGGTCAAGATCGAGGTGACCTTCGAGATCGACACCGACGGCATCGTCAACGTGTCCGCGCGCGACGTGGACACGGGCCAGGAAGCCTCGACCACCATCAGTCTGTCGTCAGGCTTGACCGAGCAGGACATCGTGCAGGCCACCGAGAGGCAGGAGCAGATCCAGGTCGTGGATCGCTCCCCGGCGGATGGGAGCGCGCCCACGGCCCAGCTGCCCGCCCAGGGTGACAACGAGCTCACGGCGATGCTACCGGGTCAGGATGCCGGGGACGAACTCACGGCGCTGATGGCGCAGGTGGCTGCGAGCCCCGACGTCGACGACGAATAGCCCACCGCCAGGAGAAGCAGGCCATGGACTACACGCATCCCCAGTACCATCCCCAGCTCAAGCAGCTGGCCGCGCAGATCGACCAGCTCGACTACTTCGAGATCCTCAACCTCGCGCAGGATGCGACGCCTGCAGAGATCAAGTTGTCCTATTTTGATCAATCGCGCTCCCTGCATCCGGACCGTTTCTACCACCTGGCCGACGAGGAGCTGAAGCTGGCCATCCACAAGATCTACAAGCGGATCACCGAGTCCTACATGGTGCTCAAGGATCCGGTGAAGCGCGTGAAGTACGCCCAGGATGTGAGTGGCCCCGAGCGGCTGTCGCGCCTGCGCTTCACCGAGGTGGCCGAGGAAGAGGTCAAAAAGGAGCGGGAGGACGCGCGCGAGGTCTGCAAGACGCCCAAGGGCCGCCAGCTGTGGCGGCAGGTCGATTCGGACATGCGCGCCGAGAAATGGGACGCCGCCTTCCGCAACCTGCAGACCATCTCGCTGTGGGAGCCTCAGAACGAGGTCGTCCAGAAGCTCAAGGGCGAGGTGGACCGCAAGCGAAAAGGTCTCCCGCCGCTGTAGTGCCAGCCTAGTACTGGGCCTCGCGCAGCCTCAGCAGCATCAGGTTCATGGTGCTGTTCACCTTGACCAGCTTGGCGGGATCGCTGCCCGCAGCCCGGTACTCCAGCAACATGCTGCGCAGCTGTGCCTCGAGCCCCTTGAACAACTCCGAGCTATCGTCGAGCCTGGGGCGAATCCGGTAGTAGGACGTCTGCACGCGGTTGAGTTTGTTGTTGATGAAGGTCTTGCGGAAGGTGAAGCCGTCGATCTTGCCCTTGAGCCGGCCTACCAGCTCGCGGCGAACGCCATCGTCGGTGTTTGGATTCTTGGCGGCCTTGTACTCCTCCGGCCACAGATCCACCGCGTCGTCTGGCAACAGGCCCTTGCTCCCGAGCGCCCGGTCGAGCTCGCGGATCATGTTGGTCGCGGCGGCGCTCAGCTCGTTGCTCCTGGCCGGCCTGGGCACCGCAGGAGGCTTCACGGGCTTGGGATCGACGACAGGCGGTGCCACCGTGGTCACCGGGGGGGGCTTGACCGGCGGAGGCCGTACAGGGTCCGCCCGGGGTGGTTTCTTGGGCTGTCTCGGGTGGCCGGGTGTGGTGCCCGGCGGCGGCTTGACCGGGTTGTCGACCCGCGCCTGAGGCGGGGTGTCCCTTTCAGGCCGCGGCGGCTTGTCGACGCGTGGCTTGCGGGGTGGAGGATCGAGATCGTCCTCTCCGCTGGCTGCCTGCGCAAGTTCAGGTATCCCGGCGTCCGCGCTCGCCGGCGTGTCCGCCGCTGCCAGGACGACCGTGTCGGTCGTGTTCCCGGGTTGCGAATCCGGCCCACCCAGCATGGCCCAGAGCAGGACCACTCCCAGCAGCGCACCGCTCGCCGCCACACCGCCGAGGACCAGCAAGCGCGGCCTGGCCCGTCCCGCGAACATGGAGCGCTCGGCCTCGTCGCGTCCGTGCTGCGACCCCTGGGCTGCGATGGCTTGCGCTGCCGGGTGGCCAGTCTTCTGCACCTCCCTGGGCATCCGGTCTCCGCCCACCGCGGGCGCGGGCAGGGGGTGCTCACCAGTGCGCGGCACAATGAAGGTCTGCTCGCCGTGAATGGCGGCTGCCGGCCGGATGGCGGGCACCTCCGCCGGGAGAGCGATGGGCGCTGCAAACTCAACTTTCGCCGGTGTGGCTGCGGGCAAGGGGGCCGTGGGCTCGCGCGGGTCCACAGGCTCCGGGATCGCCGGCGTGTCCTCCCCGACCGCGGTGCGGACAGCGGTCGCTGCCTCGAATACCGCTGCAGGACCGTCGGACATCAAGGTTGATTCCGGGACGGCCGCGGTCGGATCTGCCAGGCTGACGGAGTGCGTGGACTCGTCGGTGGACAGATCGAAGGGAGCCATGCGTCCGAGCTGCTGCATGAACTCCTTCTCGAGTTTGAGATCCACCTCGAACAGGTCGGCCAGCAGGCCCACCAGCTCCTGTCGTGCCTGCTCGTGCGTCCAGTGCGACTGTGCTCTGAGGTCCGCAAGCAGGGCCGCAGCGTCGGGGTAGCGGTCGTCGGGCTGCACCGCCAGGGCGCGCTCGACCACTGGCACCATGGCCGGCGGCAGGCGCTCGCGACGGACGCCCTCGAGAGCCTGGCCGCGGGCGACAATGGACCACAGCTGGTTGGGATCCACGTCGTCATAGAGGCGGCGACCGCTGAGCAACTCGTACAGCATCACCCCCGCGGCGAACAGATCGACGCGGTGATCGATGTCGTGCCCGCGGGCTTGCTCGGGAGCCATGTAGCGAAGCTTGCCCAGCACCATGCCGGGCTCGGTCGCGGTGGTGCGCGCCGCGAAGCGCGCCAGGCCGAAATCGATGAGCCGCACGTCGCCCTGCCAGCTCACCATGAGGTTCTGCGGACTGACATCGCGGTGGATCAGGTTGAGAGTGGCGCCGCTCAGGTCCCTGGCCTGGTGCAGGTAGCCCAGGGCGTCGAGCAGCTCACCCACGACGTAGTAGGCGATCTCGGGAGGGATCTGTCGTTCGAGGTCGCGCGCGCGCTCCAGGACGCTCCGGGCATCGCGGCCAGAGATGTACTCGAGCTCGAGGAAGTAGGTGCCCTCGGCAAAGCCGATATCGAACACCTTGTTGATGACCGGGTGCTTGAGCACGATGGCAACGCGCGCCTCGTCGAGGAAGCGCGTCACGTATTCCTCGTCGCGGGTCAGGTCCTGGCGCAGGGTCTTGAGCGCGACGTAGCGCTGCTCCCCGGCCACCGCGGCCTTCTGGCCAAGGAAGATCTCGCCCATGCCGCCGCGCGCCAGGCGCTCCAGCAGCATGTAGTTTCCGAACCGTCTGGGCAGCGTGGACACGTGCGCCTGTCACCACCTCAGCGGGTGCTGATCGGTCCGGCGCTCACGACCTCGAACGCCTCGACCGGTTCCGCCTTGCCCTTGAGCGGTATCGCACCGCGCGGTTGTATCAGGAACTGCCCTTGCACCAGCTCCATGGTGCGCGGACCGATCAGGATCTGGCCGGGTTCGGCGGCCTCCTCGAGCCGGGCCGCGACGTTGACCGCGTCGCCCAGCGCCGTGTATTCGAGTCGCATGCGGGAGCCGATGAGGCCGGCCACCACGGGACCGGTGTTGAGCCCGATGCGAAGTCGCAGCCGCTCGGCAGGTGGCCGCTCTGCAATCACGGCATTGAAAGCCGAGCGCATGGCCAGGGCGCAAGCCACAGCCCGCTCGGCATCGTTGTCGCCGGGGAAGGGTGCGCCGAACAGCGCCATGACGGCGTCGCCGATGTACTTGTCGACCGTGCCGCGGTGCTGGAACACGACCTCGGTCATTCGCGCCAGGTAGGCATTGAGCAGGTCCGCGACGCGCGAGGGCGGGTGGCGCTCCGCGAACGCGGTGAAGGAACTGAGGTCGCAGAACAGCACCGTGGCTTCGAGCGGTTCGAGAAAGGGCTCCAGTCCGCCGGAGGAATCGGAGCCGCGGTTGAGCATGATCTTCTCGACCACCTCGGGCGTATGAAAGCGCTCGAGGGCTGACCGCAGCGAGGCCTCGGCCTGAACCTGTTCGCGCAGCCTGGACTGCTCGATGCCCAGGCCCACCAGGTGTCCCAGGGCGCCGACCAGGTCATTCTCGGGAGGCAGGAAGGGGCGCTCGCGGGTCAGGTAGATGGCGCCCTCGGCGGCCTCGTCCCGCAGCAGGGGCACGCACAGCACCGCCTTGAGATCCAGGCGCATCACGCTCTCGCCGCTCGCGAAGCGCATGTCCGAGGCTGCGTTGGCCGCCACCACCGCCGAGCGATCGCGCACAGCGCGCTCGACCACCGTCTGCGACAGGTGCAGGGAGCGGATGCGCTTGGCCAGCCGGACCACCCGTGGCTTCATCTCGCCAAAGGACCCCTCGGGAAGCAGCACGGCGACACCCTGGGACTGGGTGGCGTTGAGCAGGGCGTCGGCGATCTTGCCCAGGAAGTCATCGAGGGTGAGCGCCAGATGCGACTCCGCCATGACCCGGTACAGCAAGCTCAGGGCCAGGGTCTCGATGGACTCGGCGGTGGGCTGGCGGTCCAGGGTCATCGCCACGGACTTGAAGTCGCCGACCTCGCTGATGTCGACCTTGCCGCTGGAACGCGAACGCAGGTGCTGCACCAGCGGATTGCTGGCAATGGGCGTCAACCGCAGGCGCTCGGCGTCCACCTTGGGGTCGGGCTCCCAGCTCCACGCCAGATCCTTGCTGATCTGGGCCGGGACGACCGGAGCGCGCGCGCGGAGCGGATCCGTGAAATCGAGGGTGAGATCATCCTCGGCGAAATCATCGGTGATGACGGGCAGGCTGGCGTCGACAGGCTCGGCCTTGCGGCGGTCGGGCAAGAAGCTCAGGGTCCACTCCCCGGCCTGCACCTTCTCGCCACCGTTGAGCACGATCTCGCTGATGCGCTTGCCGTCGAAATGCGTGCCGTTATGACTCTGCAGGTCAGAGATCTTCAGCTGCTCCTCGCCCTCGGCGGCGATGCTGAAGTGGCGGCGGGAGATCTTGCGCCCCTCGAGACAGATGTCGCAGGTAGGATCCCGCCCCACCAGGGAGGGACGCGACAGGATGAACTCTCGCGTTCGCCCACCTGGCCCCTCGGCCATCACGCGCCACTTGCGGAGGAGCTGCTGTCCCGCCTCTGCGCTCAATTCAAACTCCCTGCCCCCTTGGCAATCGCGACTTTGCTCCCTTATATCGCATTATCGCCAGAGCATGCGCCCGCATGCACTCGCATCGTCTGGCGAGCCGACCCCGAGGCCGCGACAGGTCAAAAACTTGAACAATCTAGACCAGCTTCGTATCCTAGCCAACATGAAACGGTCGTTCCAGTCTCCGCTCACACACAGCTCGCAGCAGCATGAGGGCCGGAGCAGAGCCTCCAGGTCACCCGGGCTCCACGGCATGGGCCAAAGCTGGTTGTGGTGGGTTGGCCTGTGCACCGCGGGCGTCCTCCTCGCTGCGGGCTGCCCGGACAAGCGGCCCGAGGAAGAGCTGACCATCGTCGTACGCGAGGACACCCGGCGCATCGACGAGAAGAAGCAGCAACTCGAGGCCGAGCGCCTGCGCATCTTCGAGGATCAGAAGAAACTCGACGAGAGCCTGCAGAAACTCAAGGATGGTTTCGGCGATCAGACAGATGACAAGTCGCGCGAGTTTGTCGACGTCATCAAGCGCTTGCAGGCGGAGAACAGCAGGCTGTCCAAGCGCCTGGGCGAGGAGATGGTCCAGCACAGCAGCCTGCTCGACCAGCAGAAGCAGCAGGCGACTGGCGGCGGGCGAGTCTCGAGCAGGGGCGGCGAGAGCAGTGGGGAATGGAAAGCCGAGATCTCCGAGGTCAAGCAGCAGCAGGATGCGCTGTCCAGAGATCTGGCCTCGGTGCGCGTCTCCCTGGGCGGCATCGATGCCCAGCTCCGGGCCGTGCTCGCCAAGCTGGACAACCTGCCTGCCGGGTCGGCTCCCATGGTCGCAGCGCCGGTCATCTCGTCGGGGAAGGTGGTTTCCAAGAAAGCCCTGGACAGGGCTAACAAGAAGCTGAGTTCGAGCATGAGCCGCAAGGGCATCCTCGTCATGGACCTACCCGAGGCCTACAGGAACCACCCGCGCGACATCCGCAAGGCGCTCAACAGCGGTGACAACGCCATGGCCTACGAGCTGATCTCGCAACAGCAGTCCGTGGTGGACGGCATCGCCATCGACAGCGCGTTCATCCAGGCCAAGATGGTCAGGGTCAACAGCCTGGTCGGCGGCAGCCGCCTCAGCGACGAGAAAAAGGCTGCGGCAGCCGACAAGCTCAAGGACGCGACCTCTGCCTTCTCCGACGGCAAGTACAAGCAGGCCAATCTCCTGATCAATGAGATCGTGGGGCTGATGGGCTCGAGCTGAGCCTCGAGCGTTCGGCCTCGCCCCCCTCCAGAAAGATAGATTCCTGAGGAATTTCGGGCAGATCCGTTGGCCAGGGTGCCACAAAGAACTGCGGAGCCACGCCGAGGTCCGGGTCAAGCTCGAGCGCCCGGGCATGCAGACACTGGCGCGGCCAACCGAGCTCGTCCACGGAGGCGGCGGCCTCGCCCCCTTCAGCCCAGCGCAGAAACCAGTCCTCGCCCTGCCCGCCGTAGATCTTGTCGCCTACGATGGGGTGACCGATGAGCGACAGGTGTGCCCGGATCTGGTGGGTGCGGCCAGTCCGCGGGTAGCACGCCACCAGGCTGCGATCGCCCAGCGCAGCCAGGAGGCGGACCTCGGTGCGCGCCGGGGGCGCATCCGGCACGGCCCCCATGCGGATGCGGATGGCTCCGCCCAGGGGACCCAGCGGGATGTCGATGCGCTGCGGGGTGGCGGACACGCTGCCCTCGACCAGAGCCCAGTAAGTCTTGTGCACCTGGCCGTGGGCGAAGGCGCGCTTGAGCCGCCGCTCCACGTCGAGAGTGCGCGCCAGTAGCAGCACGCCGCTGGTCTCGCGATCCAGGCGGTGGCAGATCCTCGGCACGACCGCGTCGGCGGACCCCGCCTGACGCCGGAGCAATTGCGTCAAGGTGGTGCGGAAGTAGCGCGCCGAGGGGTGCACGGCGAGACCCGCGGGTTTGTCGATGACCAGCAGGTGATCGTCGTCGTGAAGCACCTCGAAGGATTCGGGTGCCGCGGGCTCCTCGGGTGGGGTCCGCCACAGCGACAGGATCTCATCACCCCGCACCCGGCTCGCGGGTCTGAGAGCACGGCCGTCCCGGCGCAGGTCCCCGTTCTTCACGATGGCCGAGGCGCGGCTTCGCGACAGGCGGCGAATCTTGGTCGCCAGGAACTGGTCCGCGCGCTGGCCGTCCAGCTGCGGGTCCACGTGCAAGCTTAGGCAGATGCGTGCGTCGTCGGCCATGGCGCCCCGGGGTACCACGGGTACCTCCGGTGAGCATCCTAGCGCGCGCTTCAGAATCCCGCGCCCACCATGTGCTCGGCGAGGGCGCGAATCAGGCGGCGGCGCAGCTCCTGCTGCATGAAGATCACCGTCGCTCGCGTGGCGGGACGCCCAGTGCGCAGCTCGAGCCAGCTCGCGGCGAGGCTCACGGCCTGCCGGATCTTGTCCGGGTCGAGGCGGAAGTCCTCGTCCTCACGGCCGAGCAAGAAGCTCTCGACTCCGAAGCGATCGACCAGCAGGGCAAACAGCCTGCGAGAACGACGGATGTGGCAGAGATCGATCACGTGTCCCATGTGATCGTCGATGCTAGTCGCTCCGTCGACGACGATCCATTTTTCGGACCGGGTTTTTGCTCGACCTTGTCTGCTGTTTCGTGTCATCAGATCGCGCCACAGGAGCCCCGCATGAAATTCTTGACGCCTTGTGCCCTGCTGCTCCTCGGCCTGGCCACCGGCGCCCGTGCCGAGCCGAGCGCGCTCCCCGACGCTGCTTCGTCCCTGCCGTCCAGCGCCCCGGCGACGATGGACGGCGAGGACCCGGCCGCGGCGGTCGACGATCCGTTCTTCAGCGGCGATCTGGATCACGCGTTTGACGACGTCGACACCGAGTGGAAGGACGACCAGGAGGTGGCCACAGAGACCCGGACCTTCGTCGGTCCGCCCTCCCCCCTCGCCGCCTACCGCGCGCTGGTCAAGCACGACGCCATCTCGCTCCTGCTCAAGACGCGGATCCTTGCCAGCGTGCAGGAGGTGCCGGACACCCGCAGCGATGGATTTCAGATCCGGCAGCTGCGCGCGGTGGTCTCGGGCAAGCTCGGCCATGGCTTCGACTACTACACCCAGATCGACGCGGCCAGCTCGCGACCCCTGATCGACGCCATCATCGGCTGGGGGCCCATCGACGCCCTCAAGCTCTCGCTCGGCCAGATGAAGACGCCCTTCTCGGGCGAGTTTTTGATCTCGCGACCGGATCTGAGCTTCATCGAGCGCTCCGAGGCCCAGCTGGCCATCTCGGCAAATCGCTCGGTGGGCGCGCAGCTGTCGGGACACTTTCTCGACCAGCACCTGTCCTACCGCGCCGGTGTCTTCAACGGCGAGGGTTTCGATGCCCTGGAGTGGGGACGCAGCCTGCTCTACGTGGGCCGCGTCCAGGCCGTGCCGCTGGACCTGCACCTGCGCAGCCAGAACTTTCAGTGGACCGTGGCCATCAATGCCGCCTACGGACCCCGCGCCATCCTCGAGCTGGGAGACATCCGGCCCCTGTCCCTGGCTGGCACCCTCGACGGCTCGCGCCTCCTCGCAGGAGCCGACAGCCGCCTGCAGCTCGGGCCCGTGTGGTTGGCCGGGGAATGGCTGTACGGCCTGTACGACGGGCACTCGAGCACGCGAGGGACTACCAGCTTCTTCGCCACCGGAGGCTATGGCGAGGCCGGCATGTCGCTGGTACCAGGTACCGTCGACATCATGGTTCGTTACGACGCCCTGTACGCCTCGGTGAGCGAGGTCTACACCCAGTTCATCCTGTTCGGTGTGCGCGTGTTCGCGACCGATTTCCTGCGCATCCAGCTCAACTACGCCTGGGGTCCGGGCTACGGCACGAGCTCCTACTGGTCACCCAACCAGCTCCAGGCCGCGTTTCAGCTGCTGCTCTAGCTCGCCAGCGCCACAAAGGCCGAGCACGGCCGCTGCTCCCGGCGAGGTTGTCAAAACCTCGGTCTGTCCCCGGCTTTTGTTCGCGGCAGGTTTATGCCAAGGTCTGGCCACGGAGGAGAGTTTGAGCGAGCCCCCCCACCCCACCGAGTTTCCCAGGAAAGCCATGGTACTGGCCGCGGGGCTGGGCACGCGCCTGCTTCCCCTGACCCAGTTTGTTCCCAAGCCCATGCTCCCCGTCGCCTCGGTGCCCTTGATTCGCTATGCGCTGCGACTGCTCGCCTCCGCTGGCTGCCAGGAGGTCATGGTCAACCTGCATCACCTGCCCGAGCAGATCGAGGAGGAGGTCGGGCGCAAGGCCGAGGGCCTCAAGATCCAGTACTCGCACGAAGCCACCATCCTGGGGACCGGCGGCGGCCTGCGCAAGGTGGCGGGATTCTTCGACCAGACCTTCTTTTTGCTCAATGCCGACTCCATCATCGACCTCGATCTGGCAGCGGCCCTTGCCACGCACCGCGCTCACGACGCCCTCGCCACCATGGTGCTGCGCAGCCGCGTCAAGGGGGACACCTACACGGTGATCGGTGTGGACGACGCGGGGCTGGTGCGGCAGATCGGCGAGCGCGTCAAGTACCAAGGTCCCGATCTGCATCCCTACCTGTTCACCGGCGTCCATGTGCTCGAGCCCGAGTTCCTGGACTACATCCCGCCGGACATCGAGAGCTGCATCAACGGCTACGCCTACCCCAAGGTCATCGAGGACGGCCGCACGGTGGCGGCCCACATCCAGGAGGGCTACTGGGCCGACGTGGGCACGCTCGAGCGCTACTGGCAGACCAACGTCGATCTGTTGACCCGTCGGGCCCAGCTGAGCTTCTTCGATCCCCTGGCCAGTTTCGCCCATGGACCGAGCAAGGACGTCGACACCGTGATTCGCCTGGGTGAGAAGTGCAGCCTGGGTACCTCGGTGCGCCTGGACCCTCCCGTGCTCCTGGGCGACGGCGTGCGCGTGGGCGACGAGGTCGCGGTGGGCCCGGAGGTGGTGGTAGGTGCGGGCTGCATCCTCGGCAAGAACTGCCGTGTGCGGCGCGCCATCCTGCTGCCAGGGGCCCGTATCGAGCCCGGGGAGGTCGTGGATTCCGAGGTGGTCACGCGAAAGATTCGCGTTCCCTTCGGAACACGCAGCGAGGCGGCCGATGCGCCGCATCCACCGGCAACAGCTCGACCCATTTCGCGCTGAACCCTCGGAGCATGAGGCGCGAGGGGGCGAGCCCCCCGCCAGAACACCCTTCCGTCCGCAGCGTGCGACAACCCCAGGACGCCTCTTCCGGAAAGACCTGCCCGTCGCGGGGAGCACCGTTAAGGAAAGCGCAGGGAAGGCAGGGGGGGGCTAGTGCTTGGGCGCCGGCTTCTCGAAGGGCGATTCCAGGGCCTGGTGCAACGCCTCGCGCTCGGCCACCGCGTCCACCAGATCGACCCCCGCGGTCCTGTTGACGAAGTTTGCGAAGTGCCGCAGCACCTCGTCGAGGTGATCATCCGCCCACAGGCGCATGGCTTGAAACACGTACTCGTCGACGAACCACTGCGGGATCACGTCCGCGTGCTTGTCGCAGAACGCTCGGAATCCGTCCTCGACCGCTTCCCAGTCGCAGGCCGTGACGCCCTTGCGAAGCAGCCCGAAGGTGCGCTGGAGCTCGCCATGAAGCGCGGTCTGCTCGGGCGCAGGAGCGATGTCATCCCCTTGTCGTGCCATGGCTGTCCATGATGCCACGGTCCCGGACCGGCGGTCCATGGCCCATCGACGTGAGCGCGCCTTGACAGCCAACTATTCGTGTGTTTGTTCCTGACTCCATGAGGATGTGGTCCATTATCCTACTCGGGGCCATCGCCGTGGCTCCGCTGGCTCAGGCCCGGGTGGCGGCGCCTCAGGCACGCCCCGGGACCAGCTCTGCTGCAGACCTTCAGCCCCAGCGTGGTCGTTTGATCCTGCAGCCCGTGCGGGACCTGCAACCCAAGATCCGCCCGCAGCCTGCGCCTGGAAGCTCCTCGCAACCCGGCGATTTCCCCACGCCCACACGCACCCTTCGGGCCTGCTGAGCGACCGCCCTCGCGGAGGCCCGCCCTGGTCCTGCATCTGCACTGCTGCATCGCCTGCGCCCTTGGAGCCTCGGCTGCCCTGGCCGCGTATGTGCCGCTGGCCGCCGTGCCAAGGATCTGGCAGCGCATGGCAGTGGTGAGCGCGACCTTGCTGGCTGCGCTGGTCCTGGCGCCGACGGGTGCCTACCTCGCTTACCGCTTTCCAGACTGGTACGTGATGTACACCCTGCCCTTGTCGACCTGGCCGAGCTGGCAGCAGCTCGCCCTCGGCGCGGCCCCGGCCCTCCTCGCCCCGCTGGCGGCGATGCTCAGTGCCCTGTTGTTGCAGCGGCGGCTGGTCACTCTGGCCTGGTCCGTGATGGCCCTGGGTGCAGCTGGCACCGCGGGCATCCTGGTGTGGGGAGGCAATCGTCTGTGGTGGGTGGGAAGCGCAGAGGCCTTCTCCAGCGAGACCCGCTCGCTCATGCCGCAGCTCGGCGAACACCGCCTGCTGGCGGGCATGATCATCATGCTTGCGGGCCTTGGTGCATGCTGGCTATGGACGCTGCACACGCTGCGTCGCCAGCGTCGCGCCATGCGTGCCAGCCCCGGGGGAGACACGATAGTCCCTGGTTGACCAACCGCTCCGGGCAGGATTTTCTCCCCAGCTACCGACGCCAGAATCGGCCGGCCGGTTCGGGCACCCAGATCGACACCCATCCCTGGCAGGGAGTCCCTGATGAAAGCTGCTTCGAACGTCCCCCTGTTGCCCGCCCTCAAGCTCATGAGCTCGGACCTCCAGGTCACCGGCAAGGTGGTGTGGGGCCTGGCGATGCGCAAGATCATGCCCTTCTTGATCGACCACGAGTTCGTGCGCGACGACAACGCCGAGATCGGGCTGGTCAGCATCAAGCTCACCGACATGTGCAACCTGCGCTGCCGCCCCTGCGCACAGTGGGGCGAGAACGGCTACAATCTTGGCCTGTCGATCAAGGACCTCAAGAAGAAGGAACTCCCCGCCGACGTGTACGCCAAGCTCGTCGACGACGTGGCGGCCTGGGGCACCAAGCCGCTATGGTACATCTGGGGCGGCGAGCCCTTCATGCACCGCGAGATCCTCGACATCACGGGATCCATCCGTCGCGCCGGCATGCACGGCGCCATCGTCACCAATGGCTACAAGGTCAAGGAGTCGGCGCGCACCCTGGTCGAGCAGGGCTGGGACCTGATGTACATGTCCCAGGACGGCACCCACGAGATCCACCGCGAGAACCGCCCCGGCGCCAACAGCAAGTTCGACAGCTACCAGATGATGCAGGACGGCGTGACCGAGCTGGTCGCCGAGCGCGGGCGCCTGGACAAGAAGTTCCCGGTGGTGCTGACCCTGACCTGCATCACCAGCATCAACCAGCACGATCTGCTCGAGACCATCCTCGATGCCCAGGCCATGGGCACCGACGCCATGGTCATGTACCCGGCCTGGTTCACCACCCTCGAGGACGGCCGCAAGCACGAGGCCGAGTTCGAGCGCCGCTTCGGCTTCAAACCTTTCATGTGGAAGGGCTACGTGGCCGATTGCCACGACGTGGATGTGCCGGCCCTGGTCGAGGAGCTCAAGCGCATCCAGGCCGATCCGCGGGTCAAGATCCCCTGGACGCTGATGCCCGACATCTCCTTCGATCAGCTGGAGACCTACTACAAGGACCACGCGGATTTCCTGGGCTACGGCCAGTGCTTCTACCCGTGGACCTACGTCGAGATCCAGCCCAACGGCGACGTGTCGACCTGCCGCGACTACGGCGACTACATCTGCGGCAACATCACCGAGGACAGCCTGGCCTCCATCTTCAACAACGAGAAGTACCAGGCCTTCCGCAAGTCCTTGCGCAAGGACGGCATGATGCCCATCTGTTCGCGCTGCTGCGGTCTGATGGGCTTCTAGTTTTCTTGGGGGGCGTTCGGCACGCCCCCTTGGGCGCCGGAGTGAATCCGTCGCCATTCACCCCCTGGCAGCAGCTGCTCTTCTCGAAGGGGCGTTCGGCACGCGCCCTTGGGCGCCGGAATGAATCCGGCAGGGGCCCCTCTCCGGCAGCCGCTAGTGCCTCTGGTGCACCTTCAAGAACGCGATCAGAGCCTCGGGGTCGTCGGTGATGATGCCGTCGACGTCGAGCTCGAGCATACGACGCCAGCTTTTCTCCTCGTTGACGGTCCAGGGGATCACGCGCAGACCCGCGGCGTGACAGGCGTGCACCTCGGTCGCCGTGATCCAGTCCTGGTGCGGGGACACGATGGCCGCCCCGGCAGCCCTGGCCACGGCCACCAGGTCGGGCAAGGTCTCGTCGATCAGAACCGCGGTGGTCAGGGCAGGTTCAAATTTCTTGGCTTCGATCAGGATGCGGTGATCGAAGCTCTGCAGCACCGCGCGCGAGACCATGCCGTGATCCTGCAGGCTGTCGACGACGAGGCGCGCGAAGCGATCGGGCGGCGGGGAGAGATCCGTTCGGCCGGGCACGCTCTTGGCCTCGATGTTCAGGCGCACTGTTCTCGCGGCCGGAGCCGGGGAGGACCGCAGCAGCTCGAAGACCTGCACCAAGCTCGGGGGAGGCGTGCCGGGAGATGTGCTCTGGGCTGGAAAGCGCGGGTTCTGCACGGCGCCGCAGTCCAGGGCCTGCGCCTGCACCAGGCGAAGTGAGCGCAGCGCCGTGTCCGGCGCCACGGCCGTGCCATCGCGGTGGCGGCACAGCACCGTGCTGACCACGGGATCATGCATCACCAGCAACTGGTCGTCGGCGGTGACCACCACGTCGAGTTCGAGCACGTCGACACCCACCTGAAGGGCGTGCGCGAAGGCCGGCAGAGTGTTCTCGGGAAAGCGCGCGCGGGCACCGCGGTGTCCCTGCACCTCGATGGCGCGCGGCCTGGACGTGGTCGCAGCATGCATGGTGTTGACCGTGGTCGCTGATAGCAGCGTGGCGACAAGAAGGGGAGGCCCCAGACTCATGGCTTCACCGCGCAGTCGCCGGAGCGGCAGAGGGCGCGCTGGCAGGTGTGGCCGGGCGCGAGGCTGGGTCGTGGCGAGGAGCTATCCCGGTCGTGTGGTCGAGGCAGTCCCGGTCCAGGTGCGCCACCACGTCCCGCAGCGAGAACCCAAGGCCCAGCGTGCCATCGAGCTGCAAGGCGCGGCCAAGCTGCTCGACCACGGTCGGCATGGCGCCATCCCGTCGACCGACCAGGATCACGTTGGCCGATTGCACGGCGCGGTAGCAGGCGGTGACCGGGAACACCGAGGTAAAAGAGGCGAGCAGCACCAGCTCCTCATCGGGATCTGCGGCCGCCACGTTGGCCACCACCGCACCGCCCGCCGCCAGGCGAGTTCGCACCGCCTTGAAGAACTCGACCGTGGTCAGGTGCCGCGGAATGCCGTCGCCACTGTAGGCATCGAGCACGATGAGGTCTCGCGGCACGCGGTCCTTCTCGATGAAAGCCCGGCCGTCGCCAAGGGAGATTCGGTGGCGCGCATCCTCGACCACGCCGAAGTGCGCCTTGGCCGCCTTGACGACGACGGGGTCGATGTCAACCACGTCCATCTGCAGCCCGGGCATGGTCCGGTGCAGCAGCATGGTGAAGGTGCCACCCCCGAGACCCACCATGAGCAGGCTGCGCGGTTTGTCGACGTGAAGCAGGCCCGCGGCCATGTGCCGCACATAGTCCATGGGAACGGCCCGGGGATCGTCGAGGGAGATCATGCTCTGGTCGTCGCCATCCAGGCTGTCAAAGCGCAGGTAGCGTCGCCGCCCCTCGTCGATGACCAGCACCCGCGCGTAGGGTGAACGCTCGTCGAAGACGATGTGCGGGATCGCTCCGGAGCGGGCGCCCAGCACCACCGCCCCGAGCAGGACGAGCGCACCGGCGTTCCGGCCATGTGTCCGCCAGGTCCTCGCCTCGGGCTGCTGGCTCACCATCCGCTGTCCCACATCTTGAAGTACACGCCTATCACGACAACGTAGGACGTGTGCAGACCTCCGTCCGCCCAGTCCAGAGCGACCCCACCCTCGAGCTCGAGGTGAAATTTGTCAGCCAGCAGGTAGCCCAGCGCCACCATGGGCTCGACCGTCGGGGACCAGCGATCGAGATCGCGCACGTGGCGCAGGCCCGCAGCGTCCACGGAGGTGGTCTGCGCCATCACCAGATGCGAGCCACCCAGGCGCGCGCCGGCCAGGGCGTAGGCGTCCAGGAACAGCGGCACCTGACCCTCGAGCGATACGAAGATCAGACTGCGCTTGAGGCTGCTCAGGTCGTCCTGCTCAAACTCGCCCTGCACCAGGCCGAGCTGCAGGCGCAGATGGTCGAACAGCCGCAGCATGAGCCGACCCGAGATGCCAAGCCCCACGCCCTCGTGCAGGCGCCCGGCGAGGGGCTGCGCCTGCGGCCACACGGTCAGGCCCATGCCGCCGGTGAGGCGGAAGGTCGAGGCTGCGGCCGGCGTCGCCGCCACCAGGAGAGCCAGACCAGCCGCAAAGACCAGGGCGTGACGACGTGCAATCACCAGCACTCCTCGGTGCGAGCAGCACATGTACGCGATGGCTGCCGCAGGGGCAAGTCTGCACGAAGCGGCAATGTGAGCTGCCACACAGGTGTCACCGGGTGCCTTATGGGGCAGCGGCGGGACGTGCGTGCGCCATCCTGGATCACCTGGCTGCAGAAGATTGCGCCGTTCAACCCAGGATCCCGCATTCCGCGGGCCGCAAGGGCCTGGGAGAGAGGTGGCATGAAGCTCGCTATACCAGTTCCCGAGCGCGCAACAGCGCTCAGGAGGTCCTGATGAGCCATGCAACATCCACCACCATCGAGATCGTGCACGTGATGTCCGGCGCCGACATCCTGCGCGCCGGCGAGGTGCAGCTGGCCCTGGGCTTTCCCGAGGAGGTGGTCAAGGCCTGGATGCGCGCGGGTCACAGCCCCAACGCCTGGCTGGTGCCAGACCGGCGCAGCGCCGACGGAGTGGTGCAGTGGGCCTTCGAGTTTCCGCTGTACTACGCGCTGTTCGTGCAGGGCCTGTTCACCCGCGGAGAGAAGATCCCGGTGCTGGTCAAGGAACGCGACTGGACGGACCTGGTCGAATACCTGCGCCTGACCTTGCTCGGGCTCCGTGGCGACGAGATGAAGCGCGAAGGCGTGCGCGCCCAGGTGGTGGAGCAGCTGACCCGAGAAGGAGCGGCCATGGCGCTCAAGCGCAGCGATGGCGAGATCGCGGGGATCGAGGATTTTCTGGAGCCACACTTCTTCGACGCCGAGGGCGTGGTCGAATACCTCGGCCTGCGCGTCAAGGCCCATGGCGACAACGTCTACTCCTACTACACCGAGGCTGATCGCCTGGAGGAGGTGCTGTTGCAGACGGGAGGGGCCGAGGCGCCGCCCTACAGCACGCCGCTGGCGCCGGCCACGGTACCGGTCATGCCGCAGCCCTTCGAGGTCATCACCCTGGGTTCATCGTCGGGCTTCGATCCGGCCAACCCCTGCACCAGCGTGCTGGTTCAGGCCCATGGCCGGTTCGTGCTGGTGGACTGCGGGCCCTACGTGCGAGCCCTGCTCCGCCACGCAGGTGTCAGCTTGCAGCAGATCCAGGCGCTCGTCGTCACCCATGCGCACGAGGATCATGCGGTGGGGCTGAGCGCCCTGCTCGACCTGACGCACCGCCTGCAGCTGTTCGTGACCCGCGAGACCGCAGCCATCTTGCGCCGCAAGCTGGCCATCCTGAACCCGCAGGTGAGCCGTCCCGAGCGCCTGCTCGACGACGCCTTTGACCTGGTCTACGTGGAACCGGGCCGGGAGGTGAGTTTTCTCGGACTCACGCTGCGCTTTCACTACACCATGCACGCCATCCCCTGCACCGGCGTCGAGCTCAGCATGCGAGTCGGCACGGAGATCAAGCGCGTCCTCGTGGTCGGCGACAACAACGCCCGCGCCAACATCGAGCAAGCCGCGACCCAGGGCGTGATCGATGCTGCCCGTCGCGACGAACTGCTGGCGCTGTACGCGTGGCAGGGTGATCTGCTCATCGCCGACGCCGGTGGCGGCCTGATTCACGGTGTTCCGGCCGACTTCGCGGGCAATCCATCGAGGGACGTGGTCTGCGTGCATACCGGCGCGCTCAAGCCAGAAGAAAGACACCTGTATACCCTGGCCGCACCAGGTCTCCGCTACACCCTGGTGTCGGAGCAGCGTGGTCCGACCCCCCTTGAGCGCGGGCTCGCCCATCGCGCCCTGAACGAGGCTTTCACCCAGAGCGCCTCGGCCTGGCTGGACGCCATGCTCGACGCTGCCGAGCCCCTGAGCGTCAACCGCGGCCAGATCGTGGTGCGCAACGGCGACAGCGGTCAGGACCTGTACGTCGCCTTGACCGGTGAACTGGCCGTGTTGATCGAGGAAGACGGCACGTCGCGCCAGGTCGCCACCGTGAACGCCGGCGAGGTCTTTGGCGAGATGGCGGTCGTCAACAGCGCGCCGCGCTCTGCCACGGTGATGGCTCAGACACCGGCGCGCCTGCTGCGCATCCCGGGGGAGCTGTTCCACTGCTTCGTGGCCGACGCCAAGCTGACCGGAAGCCTGCCCGAGCTGTGGTCCAAGCGCCACGACCTCGAGCGCGTGACCGTGCTCTCCAACGCCTCGGTGACGACCCGCAACCTGCTGGCGCGTGCGGCGGTTCGGCGGCAGGTGGAGCCCGGTGCCACCCTCATTCGCGAGGGTTCCCAGAGCGACACGGTGTTCATCCTGGTGCAGGGCCGGGTCCAGGTCTACAAGGGCGCCGCGCCTCTGCTCGCGGGAGGCACGCCCATCATCGTCGAGCCGGGCTCCCTGATCGGTGAGACCGCGCCCTTTCTCAAGCAAGCGCGCAACGCCAGCATCGTGGCACTCGACGCGTGCGAGGTGCTGGCCATTCGCGGCAGTGACTTCAAGCGCGTGGTGCAGTGTGCTCCGCAACTGTTCCTGGCCATCTCGCGCGTGGTGCGCTCGCGCCAGGCAGCCTGACGCCCGTCCAGATCAGCCCCGGGAGGTCCTCCATGCAAACCGTGACCGCCGAACACGCCCTGGCTGTGACCACACAGGTCCAGATCCCGGGCGACGGAGAGGTGCTGCTACGCTGGCAGGCCTCGGGCTCGCCGTCCTCTTTGTGCGTGCTCATCATCCGCAGCGGCGCGGTGCCTGCTTACACCTCGATCGGTCTCACCGCGCAGAACACGTGTTACCACCTGCGCAACCTGAGCCGGCATCAGCGCTACATGGTTGCGGTGGCGGCCCTGGGTGGTGGACAGGTGGCTCTCAGTACCTGGACCTCGGTGACACCGCGCGCAGGCCTGCACGCCCTGTGCAGCGACGACGGAAACGCTCTGACGCCACACCTCGCGCATGTGACCTCACTCTCCGCCATGCCTCAGGATCGCCGTCTCACCGCCTACTGGAAACTCTCGAGGGGCTTCGTCGACGGAGTGGTGGTCTCGCTGCACAGTGCAGGGCGCTGCCTCCACCGCTTCGAGCTGGAACCCGAAGTGGTCAGCCTGTCCCTGGACCAGGGTCGAGGTGTGGCGCTGCGCAATGGCGTGGACTACGAACTCCGCGTGCACAGCCGCTTCGCGGGTGTCGACGTACCTGGGCCCGAGGCGGTGACCTGCACACCCGCGGCCCAGGGTGAGGAGCGACAGGCGAACCGGAAGCACCCGCAGGCGAACCTGTTTTTCCCCTTTCTCTCCATCGACGCGGAGCTCAAGGTCTTCGACGACGACGGTTCCGATGAGGCCACGGCGCCGGCTCCTTTGCTGTGCCAGCACTGCCGCAAGCCTGTCTCCTGGGAGCGCTACGAACTGCGCTGCGTGGGCTGTGGTGCCGAGTACATCCCCAACAGCCTGGGCTCGGTCCTGGAGGTGCGCCGTCTGCGCTTTGGCACCTGCGCCTGTTGCTTGCCGCGGAGCATCCTGATCCAGAAGCGCGGCAGCACATCACTGACCTGCGCACAGTCCGGCAAGGAACACATCCGTACAGGCAGCGCGGGCTTTTCTCTCATCGAGGATCTCCCCCACGGCCTGTGCCAGTGCTGCCGGCCGCGCAGGCCCTTGCAGCGCAAGAGTGGAAAGGTGACCTGCAGCAAGACCGGCGAGCCGCACAGCAACCAGGACGGACGCTATGTGTTGGCGCCGACCCAGCCCGTCTTCGACGCTGCAGCCATCGACGCACTGCTCGATCAGGGGCTGGCGGAGATCTGCTCGACGGGTGTCACGCGCGGTCGCCGCTGAACAGCGCGGGGAGCTAAATGGGAGGAGGCAGGATGGGGAGGTCGAGTCGCCGGCGCTCGCTCCGCGCCACCGAGGCCTTGAGCGAGAAGTCTTGCTCGACCACCAGCTCGAGCTGGAGCGGGCCTGGGTTCTGCTGCAACCAGTCCGCCGGCACGCGAAGCAGGCCGACCAGCTCACGCTCGACGCTGTGCAGCTCGACAGCCTGGATCAGCCCCATCACCAGGTCCTGACCACGGGCCACCGGGGGGGATACGCTGGTGCCACGGCGGCAGGGCACACCCGTGTTTCGCGGTATGACCTCGTGCATGGCCCCACCTGGCAGCACCACGCCGATGGGTATCGAGACCACGTCGACCAGGTCAGGCCCAGCGGGCAGATCCATGGAGTGACCGAGGATGGCCGCACCGACGGCCACCGCGAGCTCGGGGTTGATGGCCTTCGTGGGATCGTTCTTGAACGCTGCAGACAGGCGGCGCTTGAGGGGCAGCATGCGCGTCTGGCCACCCACGAAGACCAGCTCATCCACGTCGTCACGCGTCATCCCGGCGTGCTTGAGCGCCTCGTCACAGGCGCCCAGGGTCCGCTCGATGAGGTTGGAAGTCAGGGTCTCCAGCGCATCGCGGATCAGCGTGTACTCGAAGTCCACGAACTGGCCATCAGCGCCGCTGCACACGAAGGGGACGCGCAGCGTGGTCTCCTCCTGTGTCGACAGCGCGATCTTGGCGGCCTCGGCGGCCAGGAACACACGCTGCATGACCACCTTGTTGGACTGCACATCCAGACCGCGAGCGACCTCGAAGCGCTCGATGAGCCTGCGACCTATCTGCTCGTCGAAGTCAGCGCCGCCCAGGAACGCGTCCCCACCTGTGGCGAGCACGCTGGCCAGGGCGCCGCGCACGGCCACCACGCTGACATCGAAGGTGCCACCTCCCAGATCGTAGATGAGCAGGGTTTGCTCTATTCCGCGCTTCTTGGCGGCGAACAGGGCAGCAGCGGTGGGCTCATTCACCAGGGCGCGGACCCGCAACCCCGCATCGCTGGCAGCTCGCGCCAGCTCTCGACGCTGGGTATAGCCGTAGTGCGCCGGCACCGTCAGCACGCAGTCCTCGAAGGGCGCGCCAGCGGCGGCCTGGGCCAGCTCGGCGATGCGGCGCAGCACCAGCGTGGCCACCTCTCGTAGATGGACCACCTGGCCATAGATCTCCACCGCGCACAGTCCGAGCTCATCTGGGACGAGGGGGTACAGGAAACGCTCGCGATGCCGCTGTACGAAGCTCGACTTGAGGGAGCGCCCGAGGAACCTTTTGAAGCCGTGGATGGTGTGCGTGGGGTCGTCGATGAGCTGGGTCCGTGCGTTGCTCCCGACGACGTGCTTGTCGCGTGCGCGGAACCAGACCACGGTGGGCAACACGGCGCTGCGCTCGCTCACAGGGACGACGCGCAAGGTGCGCTTGTGATCGATCCACGCGGCACTGGTATTGGTGGTGCCGAAGTCGATACCCAGCACCGGTCGCGGCATCATGGCGGGCTCAAGCTCCCTTCCAGAAACAAGTTCTCCCCGCGACAGCAGCGCCGGGACACACTCCCCTCCGTCGAGAATCGAACGCAGGGCCAAGGCCCGTCAACGTATTTCCCTCTTTCGGTGCAGCTGCACCCCGCTTCTGATCCACCCTGGCGCAGAGTGCCCGCAGGAGGCTCCGGTCCACGCGATGGCCCCTGCTTTTTTCTGCAACGGCGCTGGCACGACTCTCGCTTCACCTGAATGCGAGGACAGCAGGAGAGCCGACAGCATCGTCGTCCTCCTGGCGAGGCGCCGCGAGTCTGGAGCGCCTGTCCCGCACAGCGCGCGCTCGACCTGGGTCGACGCCGAGGAGGATGCCATGTCGCAAACCCTGACAACCCTGGAGCCTATGATCGCTGGCCTGGTTCGCGCGATCTGCACGTGCTGCACCGAGGCGCAGCCGTTGACAGGTCACCCCGACCTCGACGCCACACAGCTTCTCTGTCCCTCGACACGCTTGACCTACCTCGACCGTGGCGACGGCCTGTTCGAGCCCGATGGGGGACAGTTCAGCGTGACGGTCGTGCCTACCCAGGGAGCCACCGCGCAGACCGGCGCCGAACCCGATGTGCTGAGCGATAGACCGCGACGCACAGGCAGCAAGGTCAGGATCGAGCTGGAACGCGCGACCTTTGCTGGTTTCCGCCGCGCGCGCTGAAGACCCCATCGGGGTGAGGAGGACGCCATGGCCGACAAGCTGACCCAGCTCTTCCCGCGCCGCGTCGACGGGCAGATCACACACCGGACCTGGAGCGTGGACCTGGGCACGGCGCTTCACGTCAACGACCTCGGGGATGGCGGTGGGAGCAGACTCCATCGTGAGGTGCAAGAGATGGCCGAGCACTTGCCTCGCTGGGTGCTCACCGTCGCCGAGAACAGCCAGCGGATACCCTGCCCCTCCTGTGGCGGCGTCCTAGTATTCGACCGGGGAATCCGCTGTGCCGAGTGCGAGCGGGCGCTGGCCAGCCGGCAGATCAAGCGCGGCTTCCTGCTGGCATGGTTCGGGCTGATGCCGCCCATCGGCATTGACGGTCTGGGCCGGCTCAAGGCTGCGGTGATCAAGCGCGCCCCGCCCCAGCACGTCGTCGGACAGCAGGCTGGAATCGGCCACTTCTTGCTGGTACCCCTGACCGCGATCTACCCGCCGGGTTTTCCGCACCGCCAGGTCAAGGTGGCCTACCTGCCGGGCTTCTTCAGCATGCCGGGTGTCCCGTCGACAGGCATGCGTCACGACATCCACATGCTGGACCAGGGTTTCATGTGTCTTTTCGCCGGAGGCCAGTGGCAACCCGAGATGAGTTGCCGCGAGGTGCTGCAGCAGCGCGCCTACGCGCACGTGGTCAAGCTTCTCAATTTCGGCAATGGCAAGAAGAACGCCTTTGCCAAGGTGAGCTGATGCGTGCTCTGCCGCGAATGGAGATCGGGCGCCAGGTGTGGCGGCGCGTGGCGCGCGAACTGGACCGGGTTGCACCCGCCGAAGGGCTGGCCGTGCCCCTGCTCGCGCTGACACCGCGGGATGTGCAACGCAATCCGTGCACGACACTGCGCCTGGAAGATCTCGAAGTGGTCACCATTGCCCGTGCGGTTCTCGTGCCGCCCGAGCTCCAGCGCAACCACCTGATGAGCGTGCGCGCACTGGGCAGTGCTGACGAGCGTGTCAATCGGGAGGTGGTCGGACTCGGACTTCGCTATCCCAGGCTACGGCCCGCTGGCCACCTTCACTCGCACCCCTTTGCCCGGGGGAACACCTGGCCGTCGAGCGGCCTCAGCGGGGATATCGACGGCCACATGCGGCCCCTGCTGGTGCACAACAGCGACGCGGGCGTCGAGGTCAGCTTCAGCTTCATCGCCTGCCGCGATCAAACAGGCCAGAGCTGGGTACTGCAGGCCTTCTCCCTGGATGGCTCCGGGCAGGTGCACGACCTTGGCCCCTGCCAGGTCGTCGAGGATGAGGCACTGATCGCGCGCGGTCTCTTCACGCCAGGGACGGAGCGTCAGCCCTTGCTGCGAGGTCTCTGGCAATGCTGGGTCAGGGACCTGAGACGGCAGGGGTGGGCCTGCCGCTGCGCCACGCTCCTCGAAGGCTGGCAACGCTGCATCGTCGAGATGGGTCAGGGTCTGTGCGCCGTGTTCCTGCTCCCGATCGACTTCCCGGACCGGCCATGCCAGGTCCACGTGGTCATGGCGGGTTCCTCGCGGAGTGAGCGCTTTTTCACGCCTCACCTGCGGAGTCTGGACACCGATGCCTGGGTGCGGGTCGCCCTGGAAGTGGAGGTTGCCTGCCGTGCCGCAGCATGACGACTACTTCGCCCGGGTTCGCCCCCTCCTCGGGGAGGGTCTTGCCAGGATGTGCATCGACGTCGACGACCTGTCCCTGTGCAGCAAGACCATCGCGCTGCTCGGCTCGTGCATGCTGGGGTCCGTTCACGTCCGGGACACCCAGGAGGTGGCCAGATGGCCCCTCGTCGAACGGGCGCGATCCCCCTCGCCCGGTGCCGCACTCCCGCGTGCCATCGACGTGCTGAAGACCGCTCTGGAGTGGAACAACCCGCAACACGCGGTGCATCTCGACGGAGATCCCGCATCGTCCATCCATCTTCGAGGGCAGCGCACCGCAGCCGGGGGGACCTGTGCCGTGCACTGGGACCCCGAGGCTCGACGCTACACCCTGCTCGTTCCGGAAAAGGACACCTGGTCCTGGCACCTGGCCTCTTACCTGTCTGCCCTGGACCTCCGGGATCACCTTCTAAAAAGGCGAATCCTTCCCCCCGGGACACGTCACCTCGGACATCCATCCTGGCCCTTTGCGCAGTCCAGCGCGCCCGTGCCGTCGTGGTGGGGACCCCAGCTCCGCACCCAGACAGGCCATGTGATGGTGGTCGGCCTGGGCAGCGTGGGCAGCGAAGTGTTACGGACCCTGTCGGGCGCCCCGCTGCGCTTCACCCTGGTCGACGACGGACACGTGAGCGCCTTCAATCTGGTCCGGCAGTGGTTCGGGGCCGAGGAGATCGGAGAGCACAAGGTCGAGGCGTTGGCCTCGCGCGTCGGTCGAGATCGTTGCCACGCCGTTCCGCTGGCGCTCGGACAGGGCAACCGGGTCCAGTTGCATCAGCTCCTTGACGAAGACAGACCTGATCTGGTGGTGCTGTCGACGGGAACCCATGATCACAGTGCCCTGGCCGCGGAACTGTGGCGCGCAAAAATTCCGCACGTGGTGGCCTGTGCCTATCCCCAAGCCCGTTTCTTTGAACTCAACCTGGTCGACCCGGTCGCTGGCACACCCTGCCTGCACTGCTTCCGCGGCCGGCTGTTCGCCGGACCCGCCAGCGCGCCTGTGGTGGCGGACGAACTATCGCGATTTCTGTATCGCTCCGTCGACGACGCCGAGCGCGATCGGCTGTACACGGACCTCGTGGCGGAACCTGCTTCGCGCATCGAGACCTCGCGCATCGCGGATCTGGCGGCGCTGGCCGCAGCCGAACTGCTGCTGCCGCGGCAGCTCCGAAGTCCGTGGGTCGAACGGTGCTTCGACGAGGACACCACCTGCCTGCTCGGTGGCAATACCGTGGCCACCGTCGACTCGGGCGAGGTCGCCTATGGCATCTCCACTCCCGGGCAGGTGATTCGCCTGGGACTCGATGACGTCGTGGGCAGCGCTGAAATCCAGCACTGCGAGGTATGCGGCCGGACCCTCGAGACCGCACACCGGCTGCACTGGGACGAGGCTGCTCCCGGGTGCGTCGACGAGGCCCTTCTCGCTGCAGGGTGAGACCACCTCGAGCGGGCGTCAGGAAACGGCCAGCCCCAGCGCGCCTTCGATGGCGCCCAGGTCGGCGGCGACCTCGACGATGGGGTTGGGCTGCGATGGCGTGAGTCCGGCCAGGCGGTCCGTGTGAAAGTCCACTCCGACCTGCGAAAACTTGGCTCCGTGCGCGGTCAGGATGACGACCACGCTCTGTCCATCGTCGATGATCTTCTGTGCCCGCAGGGTACGCAGGCCAGCCAGGGCCACGCCTGAGTTCGGGCACACGGCGATTCCCGCACGATCGGCCAGGGCCTTGGCGTCCATCAACTCCTGCTCGCTGACCTCCTCGACCACGCCGTCAAACTCGCGCACCACTTTCTTGGCCTTGTGGTGGCTGACCGGTGCTCCGATGCGGATGGCCGAAGCCAGGGTGGGCTGTGCCGTGACCGTGACCATCTCGGAGAAGTCCTTCTGGTAGCTGCGGTAGAACGGATCCGCCGCCGCGGCCTGGATACCTGCAATGCGCGGCAAGCGATCGATGATGCCGAGCGCATGCGCCTCGCGCAGCCCCTTGCCCAGTGCGCTGATGTTACCTGCATTGCCCACCGGGATGACGAACCAGTCCGGGACCTGCCAGCCCAGCTGCTGGATGGCCTCGATACCGATGGATTTCTGGCCTTCGATGCGAAAGCTGTTCATCGAATTGAGCAGGTACACCGGATGGCGTTCGCAGATCTTCTGCACCAGGCGCATGCAGCCATCGAAGTCGGTATCCACAGCGAGGGTGGTGGCACCGTAGCTGATGGCCTGGCTGAGCTGCTCAGGGCTGACCTTGTTGGCGGGCAAGAACACCACGCCGCGCATGCCCTCGACTTGCGCCGCATAGGCAGCCATCGCCGCCGAGGTATCGCCCGTCGAGGCACAGGCCACCACAGGCCGGCCAAGGTGGTGAGCCCAGCTCACGCCCGCGGTCATGCCCCGGTCTTTGAAAGACAAGGTCGGATTCTCACCCTCGTGCTTGAGGTACAGCCTCTCTGTTGCGAAGGCGCGTGACAGCTTGGGTGTTCGATACAGGTTGGTGTTGCCCTCGGGCTTGCTCACCACCTGTTCAATGGGCAACTCGGGCAGGATCAACTCGTGGTAGCGCCACACTCCCGACACGTACGGCCACGCGCGCGTTCCGACACGCTCGTCGAAGCGTGCGCGAAGTTCCGGGTGGGCATGGCGCAGGCGTTCGAGATCGTGAACCACCTCGAGAAGCTCGCCGCAGTCACAGCGATAGCGCACCTCGTGCGTGTCATAGCTGCGTGCGCAGGCGATGCAGCGCAGGATCGACAGGCCACTGCTCATAGGCGTCGCGCTCCATCGAGACTCAGGCGGGTGACGTGATGCTGACAGCTCAGACCGCGGGCTTTGCAGATCTGTGCCATGGCCAGCGCGGTGCGAGCCGCGCTCTCCGCGTCGAGGGTCAGCGCGAACAGGGTGGGCCCCGAGCCACTGATGGAGAAGGCCAGGGCTCCAGCCTCCAGCGCCGCGTCGCGACACGCGCCATGGTGCGGGATGAGCGTCGCCCGACAGGGCTCGACGATGCGGTCCGTGAGGGCGACCCGCAGCAGTTCGGCGTCGCCGGTGCACAGGGCCGCCACCACGGCGGCAGCATTGCTCCACGTCGCCACCGCGTCGCTCAGGCTCACCTGGGCCGGCAAGATCTCCCGCGCCGCACGGGTCGAGATCTCGATGTCTGCACTCAGCAGCGCCACGTGCAGCTCCAGCTTCGGCTCCAGTCTGACGACCCTTAAGGGGTCGTTGCTCTGCACCACCGTGAAAGCCCCCAGCAAGCAGGGCGCCACGTTATCGGCGTGGCGGCTTCCGGAGGCCAGGACCTCGCCGTCGAGGGCAGCCTCGAGAACAGCTTGTGGCGAGAACCGCTCCCCGGTGATCTCGCAGCGCAGCAGCATGGCAGCGAGGGCTCCAGCGACGGCGCTGGCAGCGCTGGAGCCGAGGCCAGAGCACAGGGGCAAGCCCTTCTCGACGATGAGTTCCAGTCCGGCTTGCTGTAGGGCGTCGATGCTCCACACGGAGACGGCAGCACGGCTCGCGGTGTTGGCCAGGACCTCGCGCGGCAACGCGCCCCCGTCTCCGGTCACGTCGACGAGGTGCACGCCGGGTCTGTCGACGATGCGTGCGCGCACGCGATCCCCCAGACCCTCGACGGCGAAGCCGAAGCAATCGTAGCCGGGCCCCACGTTGGCCACCGTCGCTGGCGCGAAGACCTGTATCCACCCATGAGCCGTCGGAGCCTGGGTCATGTGCGCCTCGCGATCTTGAGGATGTCCCCGAACACCCCCGCCGAGGTGACCTCGGCTCCTGCTCCAGGCCCGCGGATGATCAAGGGGTTCTCGCGGTAGCGCTCAGTGCGGTAGATGACGATGTTGTCCGGGCCACTGAGCTGACCCAGGGCGCTCCCGGTATCCACCTCGCTCAGTCCAACCTTGACGCCACTGGCGCCGATCTCCGCGGTGTAGCGCAAGACCTTGCCGCGCTGCCTGGCCCTTTCCACACGCGTGGCGAAGCTCGAGTCGAGGGAGGGCAGATGGCGCATGAAGCTCTCGACGTCGGGCAGGGCCATGGCCTCGGCCGGAAGCATGCCCTCGAGCTGTACCTGCGACATCTCCAGGTCGAGGCCAAGCTCGCGGGCGATGATCAGAGCCTTGCGCGCAACGTCCAGGCCACTGAGATCGTCCCGCGGGTCGGGCTCGGTGTAGCCCTTCTCCTTGGCCGTCACCACGATCTCGCTCAGCGGGCGTCCCGCCTGCAGGCCACTGCAGACAAAGCCCAGCGTGCCCGAGAAGCAGCCCACGATGCCCTCGACGCGGTCGCAGGTGGCGAGCAGGTCCTGCAGGGTGAACAGCACCGGCAGCCCGGCTCCGAATGTGGTTTCGTGGTGGTAGCCCACACCCTGCTCCAGGGCGGTGCGCCGGATCTGGTGATACAGCGACAACTCCCCGGACAGGGGTTTCTTGTTGGCCGTGACCACGTGCAGTCCCCGTTGCAGGGCCGCCAGGTGCAAGGGCCCGGTCTCCTCGGCGGTGATGTCGACCAGCACGGTATCCAGGCGCCGCTCCCGGGACAGTGCATCAAGGAGCGCGGTGTCGTCGGGCCGCCCGCTACCCCCCAGGCTCTCGAGCGCCTCGCCCGCCGCCACGCGCCGCAGGGTCTCGTCGGGGATGCCCGCAGGCTGGTGCAGCCAGCTCGACCTCCCGGCCACCCCCACCACCTTGAGCGACAGCCCGTGTTCCCGGAGCAGCCGGTCGCGCGCCTCGACGAGCTGCCGGAGCAGGGTGCGCCCGATGAGACCCTTTCCCAGGAGGAACACGTGGGTGTCGTGGGTCAGGCCGAAGGCCGTGTGCACGGCGCCCACAGCGCGATGCAGGTCTGCCTGCGCGACCACCACGGACACGTTGAGCTCACTGGAGCCCTGGGCAATGGCCAGGACGTTGATGCGCGCGCGCCCGAGGGCACTGAACAGTTTCTGACTGATGCCAGGCGTGCCCCTCATGCCCTCGCCGATGATGGCCAAGATCGCGACCTCGGTCTTGACGTCGATGCGATCGATGCGGCGCCGGCTCAGTTCAAGCTCGAATTCCTGCGAGAGCTCCTCGCGGGCACGTTTACCGTCGTCCCGACGCACCAGGAAGCTGATGTTCTGCTCACTGGAGGCCTGGGAGATCATGAGCACGTTGATCCCGGCGCGGGCGGTGGCGCTGAACACGCGCCCGACCACTCCCGGTACGCCGATCATGCCACGGCCCTCGACGGTGACCAGAGCCATGTCCGAGATCGAGGTGACGGTCTTGACCCCGCCTGCGGTCTCGTCACGCTGTCCCGTGATGCGCGTGCCCGCGACCTCGGGCCGCAGGCTGTTTCGAATACGCAGGGGGATGTTCGCGCGCACCGCCGGCGTCATGGTGCTCGGGTGCAGCACCTTGCTGCCAAAGTAGGCCATCTCCGCGGCCTCGCGGTAGGTGATGACGTCGAGGATGCGGGCCTCGGGCACGACCCTCGGATCCGCGGTCATCACGCCGTCAACGTCCGTCCAGATCCAGATCTCCCTGGCGTCCAGGTAAGCCCCGATGAGCGACGCGCTGTAGTCGCTGCCGCCGCGCCCCAGGGTCGTGGTCAAGCCATCGACAGTCGCCGCGATGAAGCCCGTGACGACGGGGACACCGGACTGCGCCAGGCTGAGCAGCCGCTCCCTCGCCACCACGCGACTGTGCTCGTGATCCACCACGGCCCGGCCAAAACTGGCGTCCGTGCGCAGGATCTCGCGGGCGTCCACCGCCTCCGAGTTCGCTCCGGCGCGCCGCAGGGCTGCCGCGAACAGAGGTGCGGCCAGGCGCTCGCCAAAGGACTGGATGAGGTCCAGGGAGCGCGGTGTGAGTTCCTGCAACAGCCGCACGCCATGCAGAAGCTGCTCCAGATCGAGGATCAGGCCAGTCACCGACGACAGGAGGGACTCCCGGCTGGCGCCCTGGTCCGTCAGTTCTTCCGCGGCCTGCAGATGGCGTCGCTTGAGCTGCGACTGACGGCTCTCGACCTCCCCTGTCCGGCGCTCGCTGGCCAGTCCAGCAAGGGCGATGAGCTCGTCGGTGACTCCGGCCATGGCCGAGGTCACCACCACCGCCGGTTGACCGGCCAGCAGGACTTGCTTGGCCGCGCCCAGCAAGCGCGTGGCATCGGCCACCGAGGTTCCACCGAACTTGTGCACCAGCATGATTGGACCTCGCCAGTCGAGAGGCGTCGCACCACCCTCAGGCGGTTCCGATTCGTGAAGGCTGATAACATCCTCTCGTGCACTGCATGTCCACAGGCCCTGCACGGCATCCGCAGAGTTCTGGTCGGAGTCGCCTGCTCCCACATGGTACCTTCGCACAGGGCTATGCTGACCTGCATCGGTGGCTATACGGGGTCGTGCGATACCCGCGCGCAGGCGACCTGCACCACCGACGTGTCCTGCCCGGCCGGCTTCTGCTGCCACGAGGGCACCTGTGCGCGCATTTTGGACGCCAGCGCCACTGCTGACGGCTCGTCCGATGTCATCGTCTCGGTGGAGGCCTCCGGGGACATCCAGGTGCTGCCCAGCGCCGGGCTCTCGAGCTTGGCTGGCGCAGCCAAAGGCCGTGGTGTGACGTCCCACGGGGTCACAGTGAGACTGCGCGCCCCCCCGATCGGGGGCCTGGAAAGCGACCCTCCGTCTCAGGTCGAGGTAGAGCGCCTGGTCGTGCCCTGAGCTGGCCCCGCCCCCCTCCCCTTTCCCCAACCGGGCGATGACGCCCCCGGAGCAAACCGCTAGACTGCGCCGCGCGATCAGCCGGAAAGCGCGATCGCGATCACCGCACGCAGGGGCAGGTCCCCGACGAGGTCCAGGCCATGGCAGCAACATTCAAGGTCATCAGTCCCGTCGACGGTTCAGTCTATGTCGAGCGTCCCCTGCCCAGTGACGACGAGGTGCAGGGCGCCCTCAACAAGGCTCGCGGTGCCCAGCGCGACTGGAAGGCCACCCCCCTGATCCAGCGCCAGATGCTCATGCACAAGTTCGTCGACGCCATGGTCTCCCACGCCGACGAGATCGCCACCGAACTGACCTGGCAGATGGGGCGCGCCATTCGCCACAGCCCGAACGAGATCAAGGGCGGTTTCAACGAGCGGGCCCGCTACATGATCGACGTGGCCGAGGAGGCCCTGACCGACGTGCGAGTCGGCCCCAAGGAGGGCTTTCGCCGCTTCCTGCGCCGCGACCCCCTGGGCACGGTGTTCGTGATCGCACCCTGGAACTACCCCTACCTGTGCTCGGTGAACGCCGTGGTGCCCGCCCTCGTCGCTGGCAACAGCGTGATCCTCAAGATGTCGGCCCAGACCCCGCTGGTCGCCGAGCGCTACGCCCAGGCGGCCAAGGAGGCCGGTCTTCCCGAGGGTCTGCTGCAGTACCTGCACGTCAATCACGATCAGGTGTCGCGCATGATAGGCGACGAGCGCGTCAACTTCGTGGCCTTCACCGGCTCGGTGGATGGCGGTCGCTCGGTGCACCGCGCCGGCGCCGAGCGCTTCATCAACATGGGCCTCGAGCTCGGCGGCAAGGACCCGTCCTACGTGCGCCCCGACACCAACATGGCCCACGCCGTGGATTGCCTTGTGGACGGCAGCTACTTCAATGCGGGTCAGTCCTGCTGCGGCATCAAGCGCATCTACGTGCACAAGGACGTCTACGATACCTTCATCGAGGGCTTTGTGGCCCTGACCTACCAGTACAAGCTGGACAATCCCCTGGAGCAGAGCACCACCATCGGTCCCGTCGTGCGCGCCAAGGCTGCGGCCGACATCCGCGCCCAGATCCAGGCTGCCGTGGCCAAGGGCGCCAAGACCCTGATCGACGAGAAGAAGTTCGACAAGGCCAAGAACGGCACGCCCTACATGGCGCCGCAGGCCCTGGTGAACCTCGACAACAGCATGGACTTCGTGCGCGAGGAGACCTTTGGCCCCGCCGTGGGCATCCTCAAGGTGTCCTCAGACGACGAGGCCATCAAGCTCATGAACGACAATCGCTACGGCCTGACCGCGTCCATCTTCACCTCTGACCTCGACGCGGCCGAGCGCATTGGCGACCAGATCGACACCGGCACCTGGTACATGAACCGCTGTGACTACCTCGACCCGGCCCTGGGTTGGGTAGGCGTCAAGGACTCGGGCATAGGCTGCACCCTGAGCAAGGTGGGCTACGAGTACCTCACCCGACCCAAGAGCTTTCACCTGCGCTGGAAAGTCTGAGCGAGAGGAGAGCCACCATGAGTACCAACTTCACCGCCAACTGGAACTATCCCTGCGCCGTGCGCTTCGGCATCGGCCGCCTGAAGGATCTCCCGACGCTGTGCAGCGAGCTGGGCATGAAGAAACCCCTGCTCGTCACCGACCCTGGCCTGGCCAGGCTGCCCATCGTCGACGAGGCCGTGACCATCAACAAAAAGGCAGGCCTGCCCACCGGCGTGTTCTCGGAGGTCAAGCCCAACCCCGTTGGCCAGAACGTTGACGACGGCGTGGCCGCGTTCAAGAAGGGCGGTCACGACGGCGTGATCTCCTTCGGCGGCGGCAGCGCCCTGGACGTGGGCAAGGCCGTGGCCCTGATGGTGGGCCAGAAGCGACCGCTGTGGGACTTCGAGGATATCGACGACTGGTGCAACCGCGTCGACGAGAAAGGCATCGCCCCTCACCTGGCCGTGCCCACCACCTCGGGCACGGGCTCCGAGGTCGGCCGCTCCTCCGTCATCACCGACGAGGCGGCGAAGCGCAAGAAGGTCATCTTTCACCCGCGCATGCAGCCCTGGCGCGCTCTGTGTGATCCGGAGCTCACCGTCGGTCTACCACCCAAGCTCACCGCCACCACGGGCATGGACGCCCTGAGCCACAACCTCGAGGCCTTCTGCACGAGCTACTTCCACCCCATGGGCGACGGCGTGGCGGTCGAGGGCATGCGGCTCGTCGACGAGGCCCTGCTCACGGCCTACAAGAATGGCAAGGACCTGGATGCACGCGCCAAGATGATGGCAGCCTCGGCCATGGGTGCCACCGCCTTCCAGAAGGGCCTGGGCGCCATGCACAGCATCGGTCACTCGGTGGGAGCCATGTTCGACACCCACCACGGCGAGACCATGGCCACGCTCATGCCCTACGTGTTGCTGTTCAACCGCGAGATGATCCAGGACAAGCTCGAGCGCCTGGCGCGCTACCTCGACCTGCCGACTCCCGGCTTCGACGGTGTGCTGGAGTGGGTGCTGTACCTGCGCAGCGAGCTCAAGATCCCGCACACCCTCAAGGACCTGGGCGTGCAGGGCGACAAGCTGGATGCCCTCGCCGAAAAGTCGGTCAATGACCCCACGGCGGGGTCCAACCCCGTGCCCCTCACCGTCGCGAACCTGCGCAGCTTGATCCAGAAAGCCTACGACGGGACCCTGTAGTTCGAACGTCAGACTTTCAATTCACAGGCTTTTCCACGACGTCACGAGAACGCGGATGTAGCGCACGCTCGACAGCACCAGCGCACCGCCCATGGCCACGTAGAAGGGCGCCAGCCAGGCGTGGGGGATGGGCGAGTGCCTGAGCGCGATGCCCATGCCCATCATCACCGCAACCATTCCATAGCTGCGCAGGGGCATGAAGGAGAACACACAGGGTCTGTCCGGTGCAGCGCGGATGCGTCCCAGGTTGCGGTCGACGATGCGCAGGAAGCCGAGGTGGTGAATGAGCAGGGCCGCCACGGCTCCCGCGACACCGAGTTCCCAGGTGACGGTGCGTGTTTCGGGTCCCAGCCAGATCCAGGCCAGGCGCAGCAGCATCAGCCCGACCCCGAGCCACATGCCACCTGCCAGCGCCAGCAGCACACGCCGGCTCGCTGAGGGCTTGAATCGGTGCAACCACCACCACACGCTGCGCGTACCCCCTTGTTTGGACCGCAGCCTGTCAGCTTGAACTTGGTGGCGTGTCAAGACAAGGTCAGGCGTGCTGCCCTCGAGGCCAAACCGCGCCATCTCGCCTAGGGAGAACAAGGAGACAGGTGGTACACGCGTGATCGAACTGCTGCTGGTGTCCCTGCTGTGGGCCTTTTCCTTTGGCCTGGTCAAGGGCGAGCTCGTCGCCCTGGACCCGTCGTGGGTGGCTTTCTGCCGGCTCGTCATCGCGGCCGCGATCTTTGCGCCCCTGGTGCGCTGGCGTGAGTTGCCGCGACGCCTCGTCGTCGAACTGGCGCTCCTGGGTGGTGTGCAGTTTGGCCTGATGTACGCGACCTACATCGCTGCCTTTCAAGTCCTCAAATCCTTCGAGGTGGCACTGCTGACCATCTTCACGCCACTATTTGTGGTCGCGGTCGAGGCCATGCTCGCGCGCTCACTGCGCTGGCTGTTCCTGGTGGCCGCCGGCCTTGCCACCCTGGGCACGGGACTGGCGATGCGCGAAAGCCTGGTGCAGGCCAGCCCGGCATGGACCGGCATCCTGCTCATGCAGCTGTCCAACCTGTGCTTTGCCCTGGGTCAGGTGTGGTACCGCCGGCTGCTGGCCCGAGAACACGGCATTGTCGATCGCCAGGTGTTCGGCGTGCTCTACGTGGGCGCGGCCCTCACCGCAGCCTTGCTGACCCTGGTCCTCGGTGACGTCGAGAAAGTGGCCATGACAGGCCGCCAGTTCGGGGTCTTGGTGTACCTGGGCGCGGTGGCGTCAGGACTGGGATTCTTTTTGTGGAATCGAGGTGCGCGTCGCGTCGACGTGGGCACCCTGGCCGTGTTCAACGACCTCAAGATTCCCCTGGCCACCCTGGTCTCCCTGCTCGTGTTCGGCGAACAGGCCAACCTGCAGGATCTGGCCCTGGGCGGCGGACTGGTGATCCTGGCCCTGCTCGCCATACGAGCCCTGCAGCGACGACGCAGTGCACCTCCAGACGCTCCGCCACCCACGGAGTGACGACGAGGTTCGGTGCTGTCTCAGCGCTTCACACGCTGGCCTTGCCCGCCCGCGCCCGCAAATAGAGCACCACCGTTAAAAGCGTACCCACCGTCGCCACCACCACCAGCATCAGGAAGATGGGGACCAGGTCCTGGCCGCCGGTCTTGTACAGCCAGCCTATGATCTGCTCCTGAAAGACCGGGCCTATGGATCCCATGCCGTTGATGATGCCTGCCGCGACCAGGGCGCCGCGCACGCTGCCGATATCGATGGCGCCAACACCTGAGAGCAGCGAGTCCGGCCCGTACAGCATGAAGCCGGCCAGGCCCATGGACACGCTGAACACGATCACGCTGTGCGCGCCAAGCCCGTACATGAGTCCAAAGGAGGCGGTCATGAGTGCCAGCATGATCACGGCCAGGGCTGCGCGACGCCCCTTGAACAGGCGGTCCGAGATCACGCCGGCCAGCAGCACGCCCACGAAGCCGCACAGGTCGAACACCGTCGACAGGTAGCCCGCCTGATCACCTGCCAGGCCGAAGTTCTTGCTCAGGAAGTAGGGCGCCCAGGACCACAGGGCGTAGCGCAGGAACTTGATGCAGAAGTAGATGCTGCCCATGAGCAGCACCGCGATCACGGTATCGCGGCTCCACCCCAGCTCGGAGGACGAGTGCAGCCCACGCGGTACCTTGCCGGGATCCGTCACCTCGTCGTCGAACAGGGCATCGACTGAACGCGAGTCGTCCTCATCGGAGACCGAACGCAGGCCCACGTCTTCGGGGGTGTTGGGGTGCAGCCACAGCACGATGGCCCACACCACCAGCAACACCGCCGAGGCGCCGAAGAAGGACCGCCACCCCGCCGCACCCAGCAGGAAAGCTGCGAACGACGTCGCCAGCACCGAGCCCACCTGGTAGCAGGTGGCCCACACACCCATGATGCTGCCGCGCTGCTCTCGCTGGAACCAGAAGCCCAGAGAACCGATGCAGCCGGGCCAGCCAGTGCCCTGGGCCATGCCGTTGAGGGTCATGAACAGAGCGATGGTGGCCATGCCGTTGCTGACACCAAAGGCCACGTTGCAGGCAATAGAGATGGCCATCCCGAACAGCAGCAGCCGCTTGGGACCGAGCCGGCGCCCGAAGTAGGCGGACGAGAACTGGCCGATGGCGTAGCCCACCAGGTAGGCGGTGCCGATCTGCGCCAGGTCGACGCTGGTCAGATCCAGGGCCTGGCCCAGGTCCTTCTTGACGACGTAGAAGGCCTTGCGACAGAAATAGTAACCGGCATAGGCCAGCCAGGTGGCGACCAGGATCTTGATCTGCCAGCGACGGTAAAGGCGCGGATCGGGGTCTGGCGTGGTGCTGGTTCCCCCGTCGTTCAAGGTGCTACTGGCTCCCCAGCCGGGGTCTCACCACCACATCAATGAAATTCTTGAACTCGAGCTGGCGGCGGTCGATGTCCAGCACGTCGTCGTCGATGTCGAGCTGCCAGCGCAGGTCCTTTCGCGTGGGGTCCGCAGCCAGGGCGCGCAGCTTGTCGACATAGGCCATCAGGTCGTCGTGACCGCTGAAGAACTTCTCGCGTACCAGCTTGGGCTCGCGCACCACGATCAGAGCCGCGAGATCGGCCAGGTCGTACTCGGGATGGTACTGCACGGCCCAGAAGGTGCCCTTCTGATGGGTGACGGCGATGGCCTGTATGCGGGTCCAATCGTTGCTGGCGAGCCACACCGCACCGGGCGGCAGGGCGGTCACCTGGTCGTCGTGGCTGATGAAGCCGCAGAACACAGGCGGCTTGCCCCGCATCATGGGGTGGTCGCGCCCCTCGTCGGTGATGAAGACCTTGCGCGCCAGTCCCATCTCGCGACCCTTGGGGTTGGGCTTGACCTCGCCCCCGGCGCAGAAGGCGGCCATCTGCAGGCCCCAGCACGAGCCGAACTGCGGCACCCCCACCTCGTAGGCGCGCTTGCTCAGGGCGATCTGTCGCGTCACCCGCTCGTCGTGGTCGTGGTAGATGGTGAGGTTGCAGCCCGTCCATAGCACGCCCGCGTAGGTCTCGACGCCCTGGGCGTCAGGAAGCTCGGCGGTGTCGCTGGGAAGCCACACAGCAACCTCGGCCTCGGGGACATGCCGTCTGAGCATGTTGGCGTACAGGTCGAAGCTCAGGGTCATGCCTGCGGTGTCGAACTCGTCCCGGCTGGGCTTGGGATATCCGTCGACAACGAGAAAGCGAGGGGCTGGGCTCATGCTCTACCTCTTGTCCAGGCGCGCGATGGTCGCCGGGAGTTCACGGGCGTCACCACAGATGGCGTCGGCCTGGCTGCCGTCGCTGCCGCGGTCGATCGCGTAGGTCACCAGCACGGCGCGCGCGCCCACGCGGTGGGCACCGTCGATGTCGTTGTGCTCACGATCGCCCAGGTGCACCAGGGCGTCGAGAGAGCAGCCGGCGAGCTTCGCCGCCTCGTGAAAGACGCGGGGCTCGGGCTTGCTGCAACCCAGCTCGTCCGAGAACACGAAGCCCTTGAAGTGCTGCAGCAGCTGGTAGTGCTCGAGCAGCTGCCTGAGCGCACGCCCCGGCGAGAAGATGGCGTCGGAGATCACCACCAGAGTGTAGCGGGACGCCAGCTCGGCCATGGCCTCGGCGATGCCCGTGGCCAGGTCGGGCTGGACTTCCAGCTCCATGTCCTCGTGGCACCGCACCAGCTCGGCAAAGCGATCCGCGGAGAGCTCGCGGTGCAGACCAGCCAGCACGATCTGCAATCGCTGGGTCACGGTCCAGGTGAAGAACTGGTCGTGCCACACCGTGCGAAAGGCCGCGTCCGCCGCATCGTAGGCGCAGTCCACCAGGGCGCGATCGATGGAACCGCTCTCCTCGACAAACTGCTGCACCAGGTTGCGGCGCGCCACCTTCTTGCTGGGGAGTCCGGCGGCCTTGCGCTTGGGCTCGTCCGAATCGTCGACGAAGACGGTGTCCCACAGGTCGAACGAGATGGCCTGAACCGCTGCCATGGGCGCCTCCACGATGGGCGAGACCATAGCGCCGCACCGGGCGGCTTTCGACAGAGAAGTGGTGGGTGACCTTGACCTGGCCTGCGCTCTCTCGCAGGGTAGGTGTGCACGGCGCAGCCCAGGCACTCGCCCCAAAGCGATCTTGGCCAGCGACGCCACACGGAAAGGACCTCCGATGGGACAGCCAGATCAGGTGACCTCGCGCTGGGTGTGGATAGACCTCGAGATGACAGGTCTCGACGTGGAACAGGATGTCATCCTGCAGATTGCCACGGTGATCACAGACTCCGAGCTCAACGAACTGGCAAGCCTGGAGCAGGTGGTGTGGCAACCCGACGAGGTGCTGGCACGCATGACGCCCTTCGTGCGCGACATGCACGGCAAGAATGGGTTGCGCGATCGCGTGCGCGCCTCTGCCACCTCGCTGCGCGTGGCCGAGCGCCATACCATGGAGCTGCTCTGCGCCCACGTCCCCTATGGTCAAGGAATCCTGGCAGGCGCCAGCATCAGCACCGACCGCTCCTTTTTACGTCGCTACATGACCAGCATTGACGGCTACCTGCACTATCGCCACCTCGACGTCACCAGCCTCAAGATCGCGTGCTCGGCGTGGCTGGGTGAGGCAGGGATGCCCCCGGAGGTGGAGTCGCCACACACCGCCCTCGAGGACATCCGCCAGTCCATCGCCGATCTGCGCTTCTATCGCGACCTGGTGCTCGACCGGCACACCGCCCCGTCGAAGGGCTGAACCGTGGCGTCCGCTCCGGGGAGGCCCCGTGTGGCTGTCACCCGCGGTGCCGAAATCGCAGCCTACGCTTTCCCCGACGGCCACCCCTTTGGCCCGGACCGCCACGATGTTTTCTGGCGGGCGCTCGATCACAGTGCGCTGGCAGGGCGCGTGGAGGCTCGTGCGCCGGTGCTGGCACGTGACGACGAGCTCGCGACCTTTCACGAGGCGAAGTACGTGGAGCGGGTGCGCTCGCTGTCCGCACTCGGGCATGGCCTGCTCGACCACGGTGATACCCCGGCATTCGCGGGCTGCTACGAGGCGGCGGCCCACGTCGTGGGTTCCGCCCTGGACCTGGCGCGGGCCATTCTCCGCGGCGAACTCGACCGCGGCTTCGTCCCCATCGCAGGTCTGCACCATGCGCGGCGCGAGCGCGCAGGAGGCTTCTGCATCTTCAATGACGCGGGCGTGGTGATCGAGGTGCTGCGCGCCGAACTCGGGCTCGAGCGCTTCGCCTATGTGGACATCGACGCCCACCATGGCGACGGTGTGTTCTACGGTTTCGTCGACGACCCGCAGGTGACCATCGCGGACCTCCACGAGGATGGGCGCTTTCTCTACCCGGGCACGGGCTTCGCCCACGAGACGGGAGAGGGAGCGGCGAGGGGTACCAAGCACAACTTCTGTCTGCAACCTGACGACGGAGACGAGGCCTTTGAGCGCCACTGGTCCAGGGTCGAGGCGATCGTGGACGCGGCGAGGCCACAGCTCATCGTTTTGCAGGCCGGTGCCGATTGCCTGGATGGCGATCCCATCACCCATCTTCGGTGCAGCGAGCGATCCCACTCCCTGGCCACCAGGACCCTGGTCGGTCTGGCCAAGCGGCACTGCGACGGACATGTGCTGGCCCTTGGGGGGGGTGGCTACCACAGGCCCAACCTGGTCAGGGCGTGGCTGGCCATGGTTGCGGGTTTGCTCGACGATGCCCCGGGCAGCCCCTGATTTCGTAATAATTCATCATAAATCCAGTTATTTCATATTGATGGATGACGTGTACTCGAAGGTGCCGAAATGTAGCAACGTATCCTACCCGGCACCGATAACACCCTCACGAACACATCAGACCCAGCCAGGGAGTTCGACCATGTGCCTGAGCCTGCTCGAGACCAAGCGCCAGCGCGATGCCAGGCTGCTGCTGTGGGTGCAGGACGCGCAGCGCCTGGGCGATCAGGTCCTGGAGTGCCGCGACGCCCGCGGGCAGATCAGCCACAGCGTGGTCCTCGCCGCGGCCGCAGCCACTGGCTACCAGCACGTGACCACGGCGGTGCAACAGACCAGGCCGTGGCAGGATGCGCGCGAGATCCAGGCTGCCCTGGCTCGCGAGCATGATGCCCTGGAACACGAGGCCACACCCCTGGCGCGGCTGCTGCCCGTGTCGGGCGCGGCCCTTCCCTCGGGGATCTGCTCGGCGCGGCTGGCTCCCCGACCCCGGCGCGGCCTCGCCTAATACCGAATCGCTTTGATTGAGCTCGATATGGGGGGCCCAGGTGAGACTTTTTTTTAGAGCTTGCGAGGACAAAAAGACTCGCCGGTGAAGGCGGGGCCCCACAACAGGGTCGAATCCAAGCGATTTCTTATTACACGCCACCAGCCACGGATTTCACCTGCTGATGCAGCGGCACGACCCTGCGCGACGAGCGGCCAACGACCACCGGGCGATCCCGCGAGATCTTCGACCCCACACATCTTTCTTTGGTGCTGTCGCGAGGCGGCCTGGCCAGGTTCAGCCGCGGTCCGGACAGGTCGGGGGAGCGCAGGTGGTCTCGTCGACACAGATGCCGCCGCAGTCGGCGCCACCGTGGGCGGGATCGCAGTTGTCCGCCTGGTCGTCGACGCAGAGGAAACCCTCGGCGCAGGGCCTGGCTGCGAATCCACCGCAGAACGCGTAGCTCGGGCAGGTGCGGATCTCCCAGCCACAGGTGCCACTGGCATTGCGGTAGCAGTCACCGGGACCACCCAAGGTGCCGTCGGAGCACAGGGTGTTGGGCATGCCCGGGGCAGGCCCGCACTCGGCCTGGGTGCAGGGCTCGGGGCAGGTGATGATCTCCCAGCCACAGCTTCCGTCGGCATGGCGCACGCAGTCCCCGGGCCCGGCGACAGTGCCGTCGGCGCACAGGGTGTTGGGCATGCCCAGTGGCGGGCCGCACTCGTCCGGTCCGCAGGTGGTCGGGGGCTCGGGCTGGCACTCGCCGGCGAACAGGAAGGCGCAGCCGAACAGGGTCAGGCCAGCCAGGGTGCATCGCTTGAACATGACATCCTCCCTTGGGTCCATGCGCACGCAGGTTCGCGATCCTTATGCATGTCGCCACGAATTTGGCCAGGAGCGGCTCGCGCGCTCCCGGCGGGTGCCAGCTCTCGGCGCAGCCGGCAGCCGAGCATGCACCGCAGACCGTCCTGGGGTCCTCGCCTCGCGTGCCCTGCCGGACGGCGGAGGTGCGCCACCCACCTGGCGCAGAGACTCGTGGTACAACGGGGGCGGAATCGCTCAGCGCGCGCGGGAGCAGTGCGAGGACCGCGCGCAGGGTGGCGAGCGCCATGTCCCAGTGCAGCGTCAGGATATCGGGACTGAGCAAGCGCTATGGCGATCTCATCGCCGTGGACAGGCTTGACCTCGAGGTCGGCGCGGGCGAGATCCTCGGCTTCCTGGGGCCCAACGGCGCCGGCAAGACCACCACCCTGCAGATGATGTGCGGCCTGCTGAAGCCCGATGCTGGAAGCGTCGAGCTCGAGGGGCGCGTGCTCACCGCCGGCCAGGGCGTGCCCAGCATCGGGGTGTCGCCGCAGAACCTGGTGATCTGGAACACCCTGACCTGCCAGGAGCAGCTCGAGTTCGTGGGTCGCATGTACGATCTGTCGTATCGCGACGCACGGCAGCGCGCCCGGCGCTTGCTCGGGGACTTCGGCCTGCAGGACAAGGCCCGCCGACTGGGTCGGACCCTGTCCGGAGGCATGCAGCGTCGGCTCAACATCGCGCTTGCCCTGGTGCACGGTCCTCACATCCTGTTTCTCGACGAGCCCCAGGCTGGCCTCGATCCCCAGAGTCGCGTCCTGGTGCGCGAGTACCTGCAATCGCTGCGCGGCCGCATGACCGTGATCGTCACCACCCACGACATGGAGGAGGCGGCCAAGCTAAGCGATCGCGTGTGCGTCCTGGATCACGGGCGCTTGCTCGCCCTGGATACGGTGACGGGAATCCTGCAGGGCCATGGCGAGGGAGCACTCACCTCCATCGTCATCGGCTGCGACGCTGCCGATGCCCGCCTGGCCAACCTGGAGTCACAGATCACCGCGAGCGGGTGGAGACGACATGGCAATGAGCTGCGCCAGCTCGGACCGACCCGGGCCAGCGCGGTGGCCGAGGTGCTGCAGATCATCGCGCGCGAAGATCTCGAGGTGACGGGGATTCACACGCGCGAGACCACCCTGGAGGACGTGTTCCTGGCACTCACCGGCAGGAGCCTGCGCGAATGAGAGTCCTCGCTTACCTGCACAAGACCTTCTTGGAGAACCTGCGCGAGTGGAAGGTGCTGTCCTTTGCCCTCGTATTCGCGCCGGCCTTCGTCTTCATGATGTACGGCTACTACAACGCGGCGTCTTCATCCTACGCCCTGCTCGTGCTCGACGGGGACCGCTCCCGGGAGGCCCCGGGTCCTGGCGCTGAGGTCGAGGTCCTGCTCTCGGCCCTGCGCGAGGCGAAGCACGCGGACGGCGTGCCGCTGTTCGTCGTAAATGAGGTGCGGGATCTGGAGGCGGCGCGTGCACGCGTTCGCCAGCGCAGCGCGGATCTTCTGGTCGAGATCCCGGCCGGTTTTGCGGCGGCGGTGAGGGCTTTTCGCGACGGCCAGAGCTCCGAACCCGCCCACCTGGTTCACCACAGCGACGACAAAAACCTGCGCGGGTCCATGGCCATGGCGCTGTCCGACTACGTGCTCTACACCACCCTCACCGAGGTCACCCGGGCCAGACTCCCGCTCGCCGTGTCCGTGCAGCCCGTGGGAAGCGGACGCCCGCTGAGCGAGTTTGACCTGTACGTGCCGGCACTGCTGGTGCTGGCCATCATCATGATCCTGTTCACGGCAGCGACCTCTCTGATCCAGGAGGTGGATCGCGGCACCCTGATGCGACTGTCCCTGTCCCGGCTGAAGCTGTGGGAACTGCTGGCCGCGGTCTCCGCCAACCAGGTGCTGCTGGGGCTGGTGGCCCTGACCCTCGCCTACCTGGCCGCCCTGTCCTGTGGCTACCGCAGCGAGGGATCGCTGGTCGTCCTGCTCGTGGTCGGCGCCTTGACCAGCCTGAGCGTGGTCGCGATCGCGGTGATCACCGCGGCCTTGCTGAGGTCCATGTTCGAACTGCTCACCGTCGGCACTTTTCCCTTCTTCATCCTCATGTTCTTTTCCGAGTGCATGTTTCCCCTCCCCAAGCTCCCGGTGGTGCAGATCCTGGGGCACACCCTGTACGCCAACGACGTGCTGCCCACGACGCTGTGCGTTCGCGCCTTTCAGCAGGTGCTCAACTTCGGTGCCGGGATCCGCGACGTGGGATTCGAGCTGGTCGTCATCGGCCTGCTCACCACCCTGTACTTCGCCCTGGGTACCTGGCTCTTTTCCCGTCGTCACGGGCGCATGTCAGCCCGGCGGGCGTGAGCTGAGGGGATGCAGACCGGTGTGACCTTCGACCGCTCGGCTTCTCAGCCCTCGGCCCAGGTCAAGGCCGTGGTCGGACAGAAGGCCGCACAGGTGGGATTGCCCTTGCACAGGTCGCACTTGAGCGCGACCTGGGTGTCTTGCCGGAAGTACATGGCGCCGAAGGGGCAGGCATACACGCAGGCCTGGCAGCCAAAGCAGCGGTCGTTGACCTCGAGGGCATGGGTGTCGGAGTTGCGGGTGATGGCCTCGACCGGGCAGGCCTTGACACAGGCCGCGTCGTCGCATTGCAGGCAGGTCAGGGGCACGGGGACGGTGTCGACCCGCCGCACGTCGATGACGCGAGGACCAATGGGGCTGGGCGCGCCGGAATGGTAAAAGGCACAGGCCAGCTCGCAGTTGCGGCAGTGGGTGCACTCTGTGGGGCGAACGATGAGTCGCTTCATCGTGGTCACCTCCTCATCGTGCCGCTGGGCAGCGGCGGTGGCGTGCCACCCATGGCCTTGGGCGTGAAGCCCGGGTGGGTCTTGAGCACCACGTCGGCGAAGGTGCTGGCGGTGCGCTGACGCTTGCAGCTCGGGCACTCCTCGTAATAGCTGGCGTCGAGCCCGCTGCGCCGGACCAGCAGGTCTCTTTCGTCGGCCGTCATGAAGGGCGCGTGGCAGGTCTTGCAGGTGAGAAGCGCGAACTCGCGCTCCCAGATCCGACGAACCCCCTGTTTCTCCTCGAAGGGAATGCACGCTGTGGGGCAGATGCGCGCGCAGGCAAAGCAGCCCACGCAGGCCTCGGCCGCACCGCCAAAAGGTGTGGCGATGACCTTGTCGCTGCCGCGCTGGGCCGTGGTGATGGCGTGGGCACCCACGCGATCACAGGCACGCACACACAGGCCGCACAGGATGCAGTCGTCCGCATCCGTCCGCGGCGTGTAGCTGGTCCTGGCCACGCCCGCGTCGCGGGCCATCTGCTGGATCAGGGGTGCGTCCGGGCACCGCGCGAGAAGCAGATCCAGAAGCTGGGCGCGCGTACGGCGCACGCGCTCGCTCTGGGTGGACACCTGCAAGCCCTCCTCGACGGGATAGAGGCACGAGGTGACCAGCTTGCTCCAGCCGTCCCAGCTCGGACGTGTGATCTCGACCACGCACACGCGGCAGGCCCCGACGTCCTCGACCGCGGGGTGGTGGCACAAGGTCGGAATGGGAATGCCTGCGCGCGTGGCGGCATCAAGCAGGGTCTCGCCCTCGCGCGCCGTCAGCTTGCGGTCGTCAATGTGGAGCGTCACCATCAGATCACCTTGATCGCGTCAAAGGTGCAGGCGCGAATGCACACGCCGCAGTGGGTACAGGTGTCCTGGTCAATCAGGTGTAGCTGCTGCTTCTCGCCGGCAATGGCGTCGACGGGGCACAGGCGCTTGCACACCAGGCAGCCTGTGCAGCTGTCGAGCACCTCGAAGCGGCTGAGCGCGGTGCACACGCCGGCGCGGCAGCGCTTGTGCTCGATGTGTTCGATGTACTCGTCGCGAAAGTACTTCAGCGTCGACATCACCGGGTTCATGGCCGAGGTGCCCAGTGCACACAGGCTGGCCTCGAGCACGAAGGCGATGTTCTCGATGCTGTCGAGGTCCTCGAGACGACCCTCGCCCCGGCAGATGCGGTCGAGGATGCCGAGGAGCTGGGTCAATCCCTCTCGGCACGGCACGCATTTGCCGCAGCTCTCCTCGGTGAGGAAGCGCGTGAAGTAGCGGGCGACGTCCACCATGCAGGTGAAGTCGTCCATGACGATCATGCCGCCCGAGCCCATCATGGCCCCGGCCTTGGTCAAGGAATCAAAGTCGACGTGCAGGTCGAGGCAGCTCTCGGGCAAGCACCCGCCCGATGGGCCCCCGGTCTGTACGGCCTTGAAGGGGCGCTCGTTCAGGATACCGCCGCCCACATCGTAGATGATGTGGCGCAGGGTGACGCCCATGGGCACCTCGATGAGGCCCGTGTGCCGCACCGTCCCGGACAGCGAGAAGGCCTTGGTGCCTGGAGATTTCTTGGGGCCGATGGACGCGAAGGCCTCGGCTCCGTGCTCGAGGATCCAGGGCACGCAGGTCCAGGTCTCGACGTTGTTGAGCACCGTGGGTTCGTCAAACAGCCCGCGCTCGACGCTGCGCACGTACTTGGCGCGCGGTTCACCGACATTGCCGGCGACGCTCTGCATCAGGGCACTGGACTCGCCGCAGACGAAGGCGCCGCCGCCTCGGCTGATCGTGAGATCGAAACAAAAGCCCGTGCCCAGGATGTCCTCGCCGAGAAGACCGTGGGTGCGCGCGTCGACGATGGCCCTGCCCAGGCGCTCCACGGCCAGGGGGTACTCCTCCCGCACGTAGATCCAGCCGTGCTGCGAACCCAGGGCGTAGGCGCCGAGGATCATCCCCTCGACCACCGCGTGCGGATCGCCCTCCATGATCACGCGGTCCATGAAGGCCCCTGGATCACCCTCGTCACCGTTGCACAGCACGTGGCGCGGCACCTTGCCCTCACCCTCGGCCTCGCGCTTCTCGGCGGCGGCGATGCAGCTCTTCCACTTGCGGCCCGTGGCAAATCCAGCTCCGCCGCGGCCGCGCAGGCCAGAGCGGTCGACCACCGCGAGCACGTCCGCCGGCGTCATCGAGGTGAGCGCCTGCACCAGCGCTCGGTACGCGCCGTGGGCGATGGCGTCCTCGATGCTCTCGGGGTCGATGACCCCGCAGTGACGCAGGGTCAGGCGGTGCTGGTGCTTGTAAAAGGGGATCTCGTCGAAGCGCGCCACGGGCGCACCGGGCTTGGTCTTCTTGCCCGGCTTGGGTTTTGCGAGGGCCACGGTGGGGCGGTAGGCCAGCTTCTCGTCATAGCCATCGCCCACCACGCTGGCGTCGAGAATGGCGTCCAGCATGGTCGGCTTGACCTTGGGGTACAGCAGGTGGCCTGGCTCGATGATGACCAGAGGGCCGCGCTCACACAGGCCGTGACAGCCCGTGAGGGTGGTGCGCAGCGTGGTCTGGACGTCGAGCTTGCGCGCGCGGATCTTGTCCTGCAGCGCCTGGTAGAGCCGCGCCGAACCGGCCGCCAGGCAGCCGGGGCCGCCGCACACGAGGACGTGCTTCCGGGTCTTGCCCTGCCGCGCCACGACGCTGTCGCGCCAGGTATCCAGGTCCTTTTGCGTCTGCACCCGCATGATCAGTTCCTCGCGCCTGGCAGGAGAGCAGGAGCGCTCGCCGGGGTGACCGCACCATGCACCTCGTCATCGATCATGACGACGGGCGCCAGGGCACACGCACCCACGCAGTTGACCCCCTCGAGGGTGTGCTTCATGTCCGCGGTGGTCTCGCCCCGGGCCACGCCCAGAGCCTTCTCGAGCTCCTCGATGACCAGACCGCTGCCCCGCACGTGGCAGGCCGTCCCCGTGCACACCCGCACGCGATGCTCGCCCCGCGGGGTGAGGCTGAAGGCCTTGTAGAAGGTCGCGATGGCGTAGACCTTGGAGGCTGGCACCTCGAGGTAGTCGGCAGTCGCGCGCAGAGCAGCCTCGGGCAAATAGCGAAAGTGCTTCTGGAAGTCGTGCAGCAGGCCAACCATGGAGGCGGACTGGCGCGGGTGCTGCTGCAGGATGTTCTCGATGTCCGCATGGTCGCACATGGGTTCTACCCTCGGTCAGGCTTTTGGCTGCACGGCGTCGTGTCCGCGTTGCAGGGCGCGCAGGTTGATGTCGACGATCTTGGGTTTGTGGCCAAAGGTCTCCTTGATGAGGTGGTGCACGGTCTCCAGCTTGACCGCATGGGTGAGGCCCAGATAGGCGCCCAGAGCCACCATGTTGGCGGCCTTGCCCGTGCCCTCCTCCATGGCAATGTCATTGCAGGCGACGTGGTGCACCTGGATATCGGTGCGGTCGGTGTCGACGTCGATGAGCGAGGTGTTGATGATGAGCACGCCGCCAGGCTTGACCCGCGGTCCGAACTTGTCGAGCGAGGGCCGGTTCATCACCACCGCGGCCGTGGGATTCTGGAACACCGGCGAACCGATGGGCTGGTCCGAGATGACGACGTTGCAGTAGGCGGTGCCCCCGCGCATCTCGGGACCGTAGGAGGGCAACCACACCACCTCGCGACCCTCGTCGAGACCAGCGTGGGCCAGCAGCTTGCCCGTGAGCAGGATGCCCTGGCCGCCGAAGCCAGCGATGGTGACCTCACGATGCATGCGACACCTCGCGGGCTCCATCCTCGGGTGTCTTGAACAGGCCGAGCGGATAGGCCGGCACCATGTTCTTGGCAAGCCAGGTGGCCGACTCGGGCGGCGTCAGGCCCCAGTTGGTGGGACAGGTCGACAGGCACTCGACGAGGGAGAAGCAACGGCCCTCGATCTGGTACTCGAAGGCACGGCGGATGGCGGCCTTGGCGGCCACGCTGTGCATCTCGTCGTGAACCGACACCCGCTCCAGGTAGGCCGGCGTCTGCAGGGTCGACAGCAGCTCGACGATGCGGATGGGCCAGCCCGCCTGGTTCACGTCGCGGCCCGCCGGACAGGTGGTGGTGACCTGACCGGGCAAGGTCGTCGGCGCCATCTGGCCCCCGGTCATGCCGTAGATCGCGTTGTTCACGAAGATGGTGGTGAACTTCTCGCCACGATTGGCCGAGTGGACGGTCTCGGCCATGCCGATCGACGCCAGATCGCCATCCCCCTGGTAGCTGAACACGACAAGATCCGGACGAGCGCGCTTGATGCCCGTGGCCACCGCCGGAGCGCGGCCATGTGCAGCCTCGTGCATGTCACAGTTGAAGTAGTTGTAGGCCAGCACCGAGCAGCCCACGGGCGCCACGCCAACGGTTCGCTCGCGCACCCCCAGCTCGTCGAGGACCTCGCCCACCATGCGGTGCAGGATGCCGTGGGTACATCCCGGACAGTAGTGGGTCTTGACGTCGACCAGTCCAGGCGTGTTCTTGAAGACCAGTTCCATGATCGACCTCACACGGTTGAGGAGAAGGGATCTCCCAGAACCGTGACCTTCTTGCCGTCAAGCACCTGTCTGGCCACGTGCAGGACCTCCTCGGGCGAGCACACCATGCCGCCGGCGCGACCGAAGAACGAGATGGGCTGGCGGTCCGACGTCGACAGGCGCACGTCCTCGATCATCTGTCCCATGCTCAGCTCGACCACCAGGATGGCCCTGGCCTTCTCAGCACGCGCACGCAGTTCTGCCTCGGCGAAGGGCCACAGGGTGATGGGACGAAACACGGCCACCTTGCGGCCTTCACGGTTGAGTTCGTCGGCGGTGGTCTTGGAGATGCGCGCCACCGTGCCGTAGGCCACGATGAGCAGGTCCAGGTCGCCCTCGGCACCGTAGTGTTCGAAGCGCGACTCCTGGCTGGTGATGCGCTCGTACTTGCGACGCAGCATGATGTTGTGCTGCTCGAGTTCCAGCGGATCCAGGAACAGGGAATTGACGATGTTGGGTGCGCGACCCTTGGCTCCCGTCGTGGCCCAGCTCTTGACCGGCAGGTCGGAGGCACCACGAGGGTTGAACTGCACCGGCTCCATCATCTGGCCGATGAGGCCATCGCCCATGACCATCACGGGATTGCGGTAGCGGTCTGCGATGTCAAAGGCATCCATCATCAGATCCGCGGCTTCCTGCACCGTCGACGGCGCCAGAACGACCATCCGGTAGTCGCCGTGGCCGCCTCCTTTGGTGGCCTGCAGGTAGTCACCCTGCCCGGGCAGGATGCCGCCCAGGCCAGGCCCTGCCCGCACGATGTTGATGATCACCGCGGGCAGTTCCGAGCCAGCCATGTAGGAGATGCCCTCGGTCATCAGGCTCAGGCCCGGACTCGAGGTGGAGGTGAACACGCGCGCACCAGCGCCGGCGGCGCCATAAAGCATGTTGACCGAGGCCACCTCGCTCTCGGCCTGAACGAACACACCCCCCACCTCGGGCAGGCGTTTTGACAGGTACTCGGGCACCTCGGTCTGCGGGGTGATGGGATAGCCGAAGAAGCACAGCGCTCCCGCCTGGATGGCAGCCTCGCCCAGTGCCTCGCAACCCTTCATCAGCTTCTTGTCGCTCATGTCAGTACTCGAACAGCTTGTACTGGTTACCGTTCAGGCCGACCTGGATCGCACAGTCCGGGCAGGTGATGGCGCACAACCCGCAGCCTATGCAGCGCGACGGGTCGTTCATCAAGGCCGGGAAGTAGCCCATGACGTTGATCTCCCGCGCCATGCCCAGGATGCGCTGCGGACAGGCCACGACACAGCGCTCGCAGCCCTTGCACAACTTGGTATCGATCAGCACCCGCGGCATGGCGTGCTCCTTTGCATGTCACTTCACCCCGGCCGGCAAGGCCGGCGTCGGTGGTCGGCCAATAGGGCCACGCCTCTGGTTCGGCTCCCAGGGCGACGTCATGAAGCGTTCGAGCGCGAGCACCGGACAGTCGAAGGCGTTCTCGCCCACGGTCTCGAGCACTCCGCGCTCGACGCTGGCGAAGCGAAGCGGCACGCCCACCTGCTCGCCGAAGGCGCGGGCAAACGCGATGCCACCCTGAACAACCTCGACGCTGGTCTCGTGAATCAGGTGCGCGTTGGCGACCAGACCCGTGACCTTGAGACGACTCGCGGCCTCGAGGTCGTTGTACATGCGCTGGCAGCCCTCCGCGGAGTCGGTGAAGGGACGGCGCTGATTGACGACCTGGAGCACATCGGCCTTTTGCAGCCTCAACGTCGCCGAATAGGTCCCCAGCACGCGCGCACCCAGGTCATCACCGCCCACATCGAGGACCACGTGACCATCGGCGCTGGCGATGGCGCCCGCCACTTCGCGCAGCAGGATGGGCAGATCCGCAAAGGCATACTCGTTGGCCGGCGCCACCACCTCGATCCCCTGGGCCTCGACGTGGCTGCGCGCCTCCCGGCTGCGGAAGAACAGGTTGATGATGTCCAGGTCAACCAGTTGAACGCGTGCACCCGTGGTTCTGAGGGCCAGCGCGTAGTTGATCGCGATCTCGGTCTTGCCGGATCCGAAGTTTCCAATGAAGACGGTGACCGGCTGGGGCGGCGGGAGGTTCCAGTGGTTGTGGCCTGGTGCCATGGTCATGGTTCCCGATCCGCTATGTGCTGCCGCTCCGTACACGCACAGCTCGGCGCTGCGCCGGCCTCCCCCCTTGCGCGCTGCTTGCGGATCTGCAGGCGCCAGGTCTCTGCTGGTGCGCCCGCTTCAGCCGCTTCATCCCGCCCGGATTCTCATCCAATTCATGCCAAGAGCGTCGTCACCATGCGATCTGGACCGTCAAAAGTCAATCGCTGCGCCGGTGGGAACGCACCGGCACTGGAGGCCATGTGACGACGAACCACACCGAGTGTGAAGGCTCTTGTGGCGGGAGAAGCTCCAGATCAGGCCATGTTCACGATGCCGGTCTCGGCGAGCACATAGAGCACGGCCAGGGCGCGCTGCTGTGCATCATGGGCCACGGCGCCACAGCTCAGGATCACCTGAGGCAGACTTCGCTCCCCGTCAATGGCCCGCACCACAGCGAGTTCGTCCGGACGGAGCCGAAGCGCATCGATGTGGGACGCCTTGGCATCGCGCAAATTGACAAGTCGCTGGCCACGCGGGACCAGGTTGGCCTTGAGCTCCTCGAGGGTGAAGGTACGGCGAATCGCGCGGGTCAGGAGGCCTGGCAAGGACGCGATGCGGAAGTGCACGGTGACCGGAGGCGGCGCTTCTGGAAAAACCCGCACCCGGGCATGCGGCCAGGCGAAGCACGGATAGAGACGGCTACGCAGCAAGGCGCCGAGGTCACGGCGCTGCGCCTCGACGTCGACATCCGGCAGCCTGAGCAGGGCCACGTCGATGGGTACCAGGCGCGTCAGGGTCTCGTTCAGAGCCAGGCGCGCTCGCCTCGCCCGCTGGTCCTCGATGCGGAGCATCAGGGCGGGCAACCCATCCTTATGGCGTGAACTCGCCACGTAGAGAAGACGCCCCTCCTTCAGGTACAGCTCGCGCCATTGATCCGGCGTCGCGTTCTCGATGCGCAGCAGCCCACTGAGGCGACGCAACGAAGCCTCGTAGAGCACCCGGGTCAGGGAGACCTCGGCAAGCGAGATCTCGAGGCGTGGTGGTCCCTGCGGCGGCGGCCAGGCAGCCACGGTATCCCACAGGCAGGCCTCGCCAAAGCGTCGGACCGGGATGTGCGGTGCCCCGACCAACCCGAGCTGCCGCACGCTCCCGTCATCCTTGGCGAGCCTGTCGACGAGCGCCTCCAGTTTCACCTCCCCGAGAAGCTGATCGCCAGCACCCAGAAGCTGGACCAGCGGCTCAGGCGGCGCACGCTCGTCGATGTCAAAATCGAAATCTTCACCAGTCCCCAGCCCAGGATCGGTCTCGATCTGCGAGCCCATGGGCTCTATCCAGCTCGCCGGTGGCTCCGGATCAAACGCGGTGTTGCCCCCCATCTGCAGGGCCAGGATGCGCGAGGTGTTGTCGGTGAAATCGCCCCAGTCGTCATCGCCGACCTGGCCGCGGGGCAGTGGTGGCGGGAGCACGAGGGGCAGGGCCTCGAACGGAAAGAGTGAACTCATCACGTCGCCAATGCGCCTGCGGTTCCAGCGCAAGCGGCGCGCGAAGAGAAAATCGCTCAGGGCTTCTTCCAGCTCCTGGGCGCTTTGAAAGCGCTTGTCGCGGTCCTTGACCAGCGCCTTTTGCACGATGCGATCGATATCCGGGGCGATCCGCGGGTTGAAGTTCGAGGGCGGGGGCGCCTCCTCGCCTCGAACCTTGACCAGCACCTCGACGTCGGTGCGGCCAGTGAAGAGACGTTGGCCGGCCAGGGTCTCCCACAGACTGACCCCGGCGGCGAAGACATCCGCCCGCTGATCCACTTCGAGGTGCTGCAAGATCTCTGGCGCCAGGTAGCCGTACTTGCCGCGCAGCTCGTGACCGGCCTCGTCGCCCGCGCCGTGCGACACCCCGAAATCCCCGAGCTTCACTTCACCACTGAAGGCCACATAGATATTGGCCGGCGTGACATCGCGATGCACCAGCCCCAGGGGTTTGCCGTCGGGACCCGGTGCCGCGTGGGCGAAGCCCAGACCCTTGAGCATCTCGACGAAGCAATGCAGCGTGAAATCTACGGGCAGGTCGAAGCTGCGGGCCTGGGCGCGCTTGAGCACCTGCAACAGGTCCGCGCCGTGCACGTACTCCAGCACGATGAAGGGCTGGCGCCCCTCCTGGCCAAGCGACAGGGTCTGCACGACATTGGCATGCTGCAAACCACTCGCGGTCTTGGCCTCGGTGATGAACATCTCGACGAAGCGGGGCTGCGCAGCCAGCGGGCCGAGCAATCGCTTGATCACCGCTATCTTCTCAAAGCCCTGCGCTCCGTGGGTCCTGGCCAGGTACACCTCTGCCATGCCACCGGTTCCGAGATGCCTGAGCAACTCGTAGTCGCCGAACCAGTGAGGAACAAAGATGCTCGTCGGCTGCAAAGGACTCCTCCGGCGCGTGACCGGCGCATGGTAGGCAGAGACAGCCCCCGTTTCAAGCAGACACGGCCCCATGCCTCGCGGTCACATTCGACGTCTGCGGTCAGGTCGAAGCTGGAGCCGGTGAACGTGCCGCCCGACCACGCAACCGCACGCAGCACGGCCCACACCCTACGACTCGAGCTCCGTGATTGGCAGGGACATCGACGCACTCAACGCAGGTTGTTGCGGACCGAGCCTGTTCGACGGCAGCGCCATCCTAAAAGCCCCAGCAGGAAAAGAATCCCAGGCCGGGAGACACTCGTTCTGCACTGGCAGCCTGCGGTGCTGGGAGTAGGCGGATCGCACGGCTCCCCGACGCAGGCCAGTGAGCGGTCGTCCGCGTCTCCACCCGAGACTGCTGCATCGACACCAGTGTTCGCGACGCTGTCGTTCGTGGCCAAGTCCGAGCCTGCCCAAGCGTCACCCGTGTTGCTGGCATCGACGGGAGCAACGGTCCCGACGTCAGCCAGGCTGGTTCCCGCATCCGGAGTGCCTGCATCAGCGGCCATGCACTGACCTTGCGCGCAGGTCTGCTCCGCACCACATGCACCACACACGCCGCCACAGCCGTCCGGTCCACAGACGCGCCCCGCACAATCGGGCACACAGCCAGCACGTGGCTTTCCCCATAGCATGGTGCGTGCGTAGCCCAGCCCCAGGCTGGCGCCCATGCAGAACTCGCCCACCGCGGTCGGGCCCTCCAGAAACCACATGTACGGATCCTGCAGATCCTCGCCGAGCACAAACCAGCGCAGCACGTCCCAGGCGTAGAAGTAGCAGGGGCCCATATGCAGGCCCCCCGCCACCAGGGCCCGGGTGTCGTAGCCCCGGTCCGCCATCAGGGGCTCGACCATGAGAATCTGGCGCTTGCCGCGGTTGGTCATCTCGACCAGGTCGGCGTACTTGTCGTTGCCCGGGCTGCGGCCCATGTCCATCCAGTCGGCATAGCCCCAGTTCTCCTGGATGAAGGTGGTGGAGCCAACGCGGGCGCTGTCGCTGCCCGCGCAGAGGTCGGCGATCGCCTGGTATGGGTAGAACACGTAGAGGTAGCGGCGCAGGGTGCCCTGACCGGGGTCGGGCGGATACGCACTGAGGCCGGCGCCGCGCATCCTCCAGTAGATGCCACCGATGTAGAAGGCCAGCAGTTCCCGCTCGCGGTCACTCAGCGCCGGGTGCAGCAGCTCTGGGCGCACCCGCCCCTGGGCCTCGACGGCGGCGCGGTCGTCCGCGGCCTGGGCCAGCCCCTCGCTGTACAGGGTGTTCAGCCCGCTGCGCACCGCCGTGAGCTCGTCGACCAGGGTCCCGATGGTGGTGGCCAGACTCTGTCGCGCCACACTGTCAAAGCAGCTCGTGTTTGCCTGCAGCAGCCCGAGCACACTGGCATAGGCGTCGAGGCGACTCTGGAGCTGGGCCTGCAGCGGGTCATGGCGGATCTTGGCGATCACTCTTCGAGCAGTCGCGACAAAATCGTCCGGGAGCAGGCCAGACGGGTATTCGACATGGGTCAGGGCTTCACCAGCGTAACTGATGAGGCCCTCGAAGCTGGACAGGTACTCGCCGGTGACCGCTCCCGGAGTCTGCCTGAAGACAAAGGTCTCGGGGAACTCCACCTCGAGACAGGTCTCGTCGACGTGCTCGAGGGCAGCGCCTATTCGAGTGTTCACGCCCTGACAGGCCAGGGACGGGTTCGGCACCAGCAAGTTCGGGACGCTGAAGCGAGCATGCTCGACGCAGGACTGCGGGACCCGATCCCAGGCCGGGTCCTCCCCTGGCCCAGACGCCGCGGCGCGCTCCAGGGCGTCGACGACATCCGTGAAGAAGTACAGATCCGCCAGGTCGACACTGCGAGCCTCCAGTTGCCCGGGGGGCAAGCCAGGGAGGTCGGTGCCGAGCTCGGCGAGTTTCTCCTCGACGTAGGCCGGATTCGCCGTGTCTTGAGGATCGAGATCAAAGGGCCAGGGATTCGGCTGGCCGCGCGAGAGAGCCGGCACGAGCAGGCAGATCACAAAGGGGAGCACGCCGAAGCAGCGAGGCTGGGACCGGGGAGCGGCGCGGTACTGCGACATGATGCTCCCTGGCTTACCGAAGGCCCGGCTTCCGTGCTGCTTGCGGAGCGGCATGGGACTGCCTGTGTTGGCTGTCGTTCCACTCATGGCAGCTCAAGTATGAGCATGTAGGTTGAGGTCACACATCGGTCGATCGGACGATGAGCGCAGGCGCAGGTCGATCGAATGCAGGATGACTTTTTCACCCGCTACAGGCCGGAATGACACCAGGTACTGGTCATGGTGGGAGAAAACGGTCGTGGACGCGTTCGGATCAGGAATCCACGCGCACCTTGAGCGGTGAGGCCCAGGCCTTGTGCTCGGCGGTGTAGTACAGGTAGGTCGAGGATGCGGGCGCGGTGTAGGTGCCAGGCACGTTGGCCACCAGGTCGATGGCAACCTCCTTCTTGGCGCGCGGCGGCAGGGCCCTGTAGTACACGATGACCTCGCGCGGCCGGGTCTCGTAGAAGTCGACCAGCTTCTTGTCGACCAGCTCTTTGAGCTGCCAGGTCTGGAAGGTCAGGCCGCCGGGGATGCCAATGCGGATGAGGGTCATGGGCAGGCCCTCGTCGCTGGTGCTCTCGAGGTTCGCCGTCACCCTCACGGTCTCGCCCATCTTGACCTCGCTCTTGGCTGCGGTGGTGGTCAGTTTGAGCGGTACCTCCGGGCTGTTGGCGGGATCGTTGCTCCGGTAGTCCACGCTCACGGTGTAGGGCAGCTCTGCCGCCGAGGTCAGCACCAGCTCCACGGTGTTGGCGCCGGCGGTCAGGTGCTTGCCGAGATCCTCGAACACGATGGGCTCGTTGCGGCCGGCATCGAAGCTCAGGGTCTGCACGGTGTCACCGTTGACCTTGATGGCGATCTCGCCCCCAGCCTTCATGCGCTTGGCAGCGCGGTCGTAGGCCGTGATGGCCTTGAGCGCCAGGATGGTGGCCTGGGTCGAGCCGAAACCGCCGTAGCCTGAACTCTGGGTGAGCAGCCACTGCATCGCGCGCTGCAAGGCCACGGGCTGCTTGCCGTCCTTGGCCAGGGCCAGAATGGCCAGCGAGGTGGTCTCCACGTCGAGACTCTGGCCACCGGAGCGGGTGACCGAGTGGGTGGTGCCGGCGAAGCGGCCATCCTTCTGCTGCAGCTTCTCGAGCCTGTCGACCAGGGTTTTCGCCGCGCTGCCCCGGGTGTTGAGCTGGGCGTTGGCGGCGAGCGCCACGATGTAAGGATCGCTCGAGGTCTTGGCGCGGTTGGTGACCGTGGTGAGTTCGAGGTCGAGGTCGCTCATCCCGGCCTCGGTCAGGGCGTACACGATGTAAGCATCGGTGACCTCGGTGCTGGCGCCGCCAAAGCTGTCCAGGGCGCGGCTGTTGCGCTGGAACCCACCCTTGCCGTCGCGGCGACTGTACAACCACTTCTTGGTGCGCTCGATCATGGCGCTGTCGACGCCGCCAAACACGGCCTTCATGTCGACAAACTCCATCAGGCCGTAGGCGGTCAGGGCCTCGTGCCCCGGGTCGCCACCGAACCACTCGTAGCCCTTCTGCGGACTCTCATAACCGGCGATCTTTCCGTAGCCCGAGGTCAGCAGCCGGCTCGAGCGCTCGACGATGGCGGGCTCGGCCGCGTCGTGTTCCTGCAAGTAGCGCATGACCATGATGTTGGGGTAGTTGCTCGACGAGGCCTGCTCGAAGCAGCCAGAAGGCTCCTGCAGGATGCTCGCCACGCCGCTGAGCATCTGTGCCGCGGGCGACGGGTAGAACGAGACCACACCCGCCACACTGCCCTCGACCGCACCCTTGAGGTCGAAGCTGTGGGAGGCCTTCTTGGCCAGGTTGCCGCTCTGCGAAAGGTTGCGCGGGAAACCAAGTGGCACCACCTTGAGCTGGCGCGTGAACTCGTCCTTGAGCCCCTGGGCCATGGCACCGATGCGAACCTCGGTCTGGCCCATCCGTCCCACTACCTCGAGGGGGAACAGCAGGGTGCGGCCCGTCGACGCGCCCAGGTCGACGCTGCCCGGGACCACATTCTCGAGCAGCTTGATTTGCTCGCCGAAGGTCGTGGTCAGGGCCACGCCCAGGGGCAAGGCGGTCTCGTTCTTCAGGGTCAAAGGCAGGCTGATGAGGTCGCCAGCCGACACCTCGAGGGGCAGCTTGACGTCCATGAAGAAGGGCAGCTTGGACGACAGTACAGTCTCGTTGCGGCCGGCCTGGCCCGCATTCGAGATACCCTCGGCGGTGATGCGAAACGATGTCACGGCGTCGGACAGGTAGAAGGTCACGGAGCCCTTGCCGTTAACGTCCGTCGACACTGAGGGATTCCAGTACACGGTCTCGCGGAAGTCGGTGCGCGGACCGTCCCAGGGTGCGCTGTAGTCCGGCACCGGGAACACGCGAACCTTGGCCCACTCCCACGCGGGTTGCGCCTTGGCCTGGTCGCCGGCGCCGGCCCAGTCCCCGTCGGCTGCGACGACGGGTTGGGGCTCGGCCGCGGCCGGGGCTGCGGCGATCTCGTTGAGGGCCATGGCGCGCCCCATGGCTCGCTTGTCCTCGGCCCTATCCATCTTCTCGGCCTTCTTGCCTGCGAGCACCCTGGCGGGAGCCCTCGCCTCGACCTCGGGCTCTGCCATGGCCAGCAAGCCGTCCTTGGCCGGCGCGGGACCCGCAGGCGCGGGCTTCTTCATCGCCGGTGCCGGGGCAGCCATCGGCATGTCCGCGGGCGGAGGTGGTGCGGCTTGCTGAGCCATCATGGGCCTCGGCCGCTTGTCAGGTCTGGCCGCCCGCGCCGCCTGCTTTCCCTCTCGCATGCCTCCCTTGCGTTGGGCCATCGCGGCGAGAGGCCTGGCGTCATCGTCGTCGGCCGCGAGCATGGCCCCGCGATCCATCATGTCGCCAATGGCGCCGCCAGCGCCGGTGGCCACCGAGGTCCGGGGTGGAGGCGGCGACCACTGCAGCACCTTCTGCCACTCGAAGCGGCGCCAGCCGCGAGTACCGAGCAGCATGTCCAGCGCACCCACCGCCTTGGCTTTTTCTTGATCAAAGTAGAAGTTGGGCTCCTCGATCTTGCCCGGCAGCTCCTTCTCCAGGAACAGGTGGGTCAGCATGTGCGCGGTCTTGTCATCGGCGAAGCTGAGCACCGTGTCATCGACGACGGAGAGCGCGAGATCGGCGGCCACGGGTTTGCCGGCCAGGTCCGTGGTCTCGACGTTGAGGGTGACCTGCCCGCGGGGGGTGTAGCTGCCGCGGTCGGGCTTGACGGTGATCTTCAGATCCTTGTGCCAGGCGCGGTAGACCAGGCGCTCGGCCAGGGGCTCCATGGTCTCCGAGAACACTGTCAGCCGGGCCACGCCCTGCATCTCGGAGGCAGCCAGGGGCAGATGCACGATGGCCGGCTTGCCGGGAGCGACCTGCGCCGTCGCTGTGCCCATGCGCTTCTCGCGCATCACGGCGTTGACCAGGACTGTCCGCGGCTCGGTGCAGTGTACAGCGCAACGGATGGTGGGCTCGGCCCCACGCGGATCGTCAAACGTGCGCAAGGTGCAGCCCGTCTCGCTGGCGACGGGCAATGCGAATCGCTCGATGACGCCCACGGGCCTGGTGATCTCGGCAAAGTAGCTGCGCCCCGTGGCCGGCGTCAGGTCAAAGCGCCCCTGGCCGTCGTGGTACGAGGTGAAGGTGGCCATGGTCTGGCCGTGATCGTCGACCACCTTGCCCTCGACGTCCGCGGGCTTGTCGATCATGTTCTGCGCTGCGAAGTACACGCGCGAGGGCAGGCCCTGCACCAGGTCCCCGCCCTCGGGGAAGAAGCTGAGCTTGAGCTTGTTGAGCACGATGGGCACGCGCTTGGTGATGGACTCGGTGATGCCCATGTCCTCGACCAGCACCGTGAGGATGCCGTCGCCGCGCTCGATGGCGGCGGGCAGGACCACGCGCACCAGCGCCGCACCCTTGTCGTCGGTCTTGACCTTGACCCGGGGCAGTTCGTTGCCATCCAAGGTGAGCACGCCGGTGAGGTCGCGACCGGCGAAGATCTCGCCGGTGGAGCGCTTGACCTCGATGGTGGCGCTGGCCGTGTCGCCCGGCCCGTAGGCCTTGCGCACGAAGTCCATCTTCATCTTGAAGCGCGGCGGCTCGTAGCTGTTCACGATGAGCGGTCGCTCGTCGCTGGTTCCGTCGTCGGTGAGCACCTTGAGGATGTACTCGCCGCCCTGGACCTCCTCGGGCAGGTCGAAATCACTGGCCGCGTAGCCACGCTGCAGTTGCACACGCTTCTGCAGCACCACCGCACCCTTGGGGCTGATGAGCTGGGCACTCAAGCCCTGGCCGCTCGCCATGTCGATGAGAGAGGTGCTGTTGACAGCCAGAGCCCTGAACCAGATGGTCTCGCCGGGCTGGTACAGCGGCTTGTCGAGCTGGATGTAGATGCGCTTGCTCGGGTTGTGCGCGAAATAGCCATCGGCCTTCTGCACGAAACCCTTCTGCGCGTCACCAGCCTCCGCCACGCCCGCCTGGGCGGGAGCCTGCTCCGTCGTGGCCTCCTGCGCCACGAGGCCCGCATCGATGGAGACCTGTGTGGCGACGGGCTGGCTGGTGGCCACGGCCGCATCGGTCGTTGCGGGTTCAGGGGGGCCCGGTGGGCAGCCCAGGGCGAGACCCAGTGAGAGTGTTGCCAACACGGACAACGTGTGTCGCGAGTTCCAAGAGGCGTGCATGAGTCCCTCCGCAGCCGCGCGACAAAGCGCGGTGCCATCCCAGCGGTGCTTTCAGCTCCGCAAGCGTAGACCTGTCTGTGGCAGTGTCAACGCGCGACGGTGCCGCACGATCTGCGCCCTCCCCAGTTCCCCGCGGGAGCAGCGTTCAGCGTTCCTCGGTCCGAGGACGAAATGAACCGATGAAAGCTCTGGCCTCGAGCTCATCGATGCGCTTCTCGTCGTCAAAGTAGGCAGCCACCGCTGCGCCCTTGCCCGAGGAGACCAGCACGGCATGCCATCTCACGCGCAGCTCGCTGTCCTCGGCAGTGGTCGTGGCGTCGAAGCACAGTGCGCGCCGCCCCGCGACCTCGCAGGGCTGTGACTTCACCTCGGCGTTCCGCGTCCCCTGACCGCTGGCCTGCCCCATGGCCTCGAGAAGATCCTTCTCGTCGAGCTCCACCTCCAGGCGACCGATCGCGGCCGTGGCCTGCTGGCTCCCGCCGTCCTCCGAACGCGCGAAGATGGCGATCTTTCCGAGCACCGGCAGGCGAAGCGCGCCCTTGGGGCTGAAGCCCGGCGGCAGGACATACTGCGCCACCTCCTGTGCCGCGCGCTCCACCTCGGCGGGCTCCTCGACCACGGAGCGTTCGACCACCTTGCCGCAGGCATAGACCGAGATGACCGCCAGCACGGCCAGCACGCCAAGGGTGACGAGGCAGCCCTTGAGACAGCCGCCACCCTTCTTGTCACGCGCCCGCCGGCTGGTCGGGCCCAGCGGCTGCGCGTGCTCGCTGTCGTCAATGGGGGCGAATCCGTTGTCGAGATGGCGATCACTCATGTCTGGCTCGCGTACCCGCGTCCCGGGTCACATACCCTCGACATTTTTCTAGCCATACACTCGGTAGTCGACGTCCGGGAAGATGTTGTCGCTGCTCTCGAGGCTGCGCAGGAAACCTTCGTGCACGCCTCCGGCCATCAGATCGTTGTACAGCCTGTTGAAGCGCTCGATGTGCTCGCAGGTCCGGCGCGTCGCATACGACACGTTGGTGTTGGTCTTCAGGATGAAGGCCCAGTCCGAGGACTGTGCCAGCAGAAGCTCTCGCACGGCCTGGTTCAGAGCCTGGCGCTCCAGATCCGACGGTCCCTGAAAATGCTCGGCCAGCTCGACCATGCGCTCCGCGGCCTTGTGCAGGTGCGGGTAGATCCAGTCGTTGCTGCCGTTGAGCCAGACCTCATTATAGCCGCGGTAGCCCCAGCTCGAGGCGCTGGGGGTCAGGACCTGGTTGGTGGGGTACTCGTCGAGATATTCCGACGGCGTGATGGGCAAGATCGATCCCTGGTCGTGAGCGAGCTTGCGAAAGAACAGCTCGAGGAACTGCGGGCCTTCATACCACCAGTGGCCAAACAGCTCGGCATCGTAGGGGCAGACCACGACAGGACTCCTGTCCATGTGCGGACGCAGATGCTCGACCTGCTTCTCGCGATTGAACAGGAAATTGCCTGCGTGGGTCGCCACCCTCTCCCAGGCCACGTGCGGGTCGTAGATGTCCTTGTCCCCGAGGTCGACACCGGGGCCGGTGATGCGGTGATACTTGATGCCGGTATGCAGGCGAATGCCATCGGGGTGAATGTAGGGCGCGACCAGGTCCATCGGCAGGTCATAGCCGACGTCACGGTAGAAATCCCTGTACACACCATCACCCGGATAGCCCTCGTTGGCACTCCACACCTGCTTGCTGCTCTCGACGTCACGGCCAAAGGCGGCAACCCCCGCAGGGGTATAGACCGGTGCAAAGACTCCGTAGATTGGCGCCTCGCTGCCAAACAGCACCGCGTGCGTGTCGACGAAGAAGTAGCGAATCCCGGCATCGCGCAGCATGACATCGACGCCGGCCGCATAGCCGCACTCCCCCAGCCAGATTCCCTGGGCGCGCTGTCCGAACACGCGCTCGTGATGCTCCGCCGCCACGTGAATCTGGGCGCGCATCGCACGTTCGTTGTGGTTCATGAGCGGCAAGAACGCGTGGGTCGCCGTGCAGGTCACGATCTCGAGCTGGCCTCGCTGCAGGAACACCTTGAACCCTCGCACGAGGTCGCGCTCGAAGCGGTCGAAGGTATCCCGGGCCGCGACGAAGCGGTCGCGGTACATGTGAGCCAGGCGATGCAGGCGCTCGTCGTCACGGGTCCTCTCGATCTCCTTTTCCGCGAGCTCAATCAGGAGACGGATGCGCCGGGCGTAGCGTTCCTGGAGCAGACCATCTTGCAGCATGGACACCAGCGGAGGGGTCAAGCTCATGGTCAGCCTGAAATCCGTGTCATCCCGCGCCAGGGCTTCCATCGCGTGTAGCAGTGGGATGTAGGTCTCCGTGATCGCCTCGTACAGCCAAAGTTCCTCTGTGAAGAAGGGGTGCTCGGGATGGCGCACGAACGGCAGGTGCGCATGGAGCATGAGAGCGATGTAACCCTTGTGCATCAGACGGCCTCGTCGAGAAGAGCAGAAGAAAAGCGGATGTCCGCACGCGATAGGCTAGCGCGCGCTCGAGGAAGTCCAGTCCGCCGAACTCACAAGCTCGAACGGCCCGCGCCCGCTGTCCCCCTGAAGGCTGTGCCCCTCCTCGAGGGTGCGGGCGAACTCACTGCCAACCCGCGACTCCCGCATGCGGCGGTACCCGTCGAGGATGTAGTCGATCAAGCGCGGTGCCTCGGTCATCTGACTTTCCACGTCAGCCCTGCCGCGCAGCCACAGGGTCCACGACACCAGGCGCACAGAACCCTGGCCGTTGAGTTCGTGGAGTTCGAACAGCAGCGGTCCCTCGCCGGTCCAGGCCAGATCCAGCACAGGCACGTCGTCGAGCCCAAGATGATCCAAACCACCGCCCAGGCGGCGCAAGATCTCGTCGGGAGCGATCTCCTCGTCTGCTGCATCGCGCGCAGCAACCAGCCGCCAGCGACCGCCGAGGCTACGCTCGGCCCTGAGCCAGAAACCGTCCTCGAGGTCGCTGAGTTCTATCGCGGCTGGCGCACCTTCGCGCAGGTACAGCGAGACCCTCCGCCTGGGATCCTCCATCGGCGGTGGGGCACCCGCCCCCGACGCCATGAGAGCCGGGTGCTTGCTGCGGTAGCGCGGCATCGCGCTCACATCCCGGTTCGGGACCACAGTCAGGAAGCGAGGCTCACTCTGTGGAGCCACGCTGTTGCTGGGCATGAACACAGCATTGGAGCGAGCTGCCGCCTGGAAATAGCCCTCGTGACTCTTCAAACCGACCTCGAACACGAAGGTCCGGGCGGGCTGGTTCAAGGCCAGGTAGTACGAGCGGGTGTCACGCTCGATCGCGAGGTCGAAACAGCTGTGGGCGTTTCCACCGTCGAAGACTCGATGGGTCGTGTCGTAGCATCGGATCACGTACCAGGCCCACTTCCCGGCGTCACCGAGCCGTTCGCGCGCCTGGGCAATCGCCTGGTCCGTCATCTCGATGTACAGGTGCACACGTTCGGGATCCACGGCCATTCCCGTGACGCGATTCTCGCCATAGCCGTTGGCCAAAGGTTCCACCGCGTAGGGGTCGCCGCCCGGCCACGACCAGGGACGATAGGGCTCCACGTGGCCGGCGGGATCGGTCGAGGCTACGGTGGGGTCGTCGGCTGTACCGGCCGGGGGCATCGGGATGACATGTTCGCGGGCCGCTTCTTCGTCGAGCGCGCGCTGCTCCTGCACTGCTGCGGGCTGGGTCGCAGATTTCCCGTGGCTGACCACGGGCGATGCAGCGACCTGCTGCGGCTCGCGAGACGGCATCGCAGCTATGGCCGGTTCGCGATCGGTCCTGTCCTTTGTCGTCTGGCCCCTCACACGGCGCTTCTCGGCCAGGTCCTGCAGCCGACGCTCGGCGCGCTGCAGGGCTTCGATCTCGCGCCGCGCTGCTTCTCGACGCCGCCGAAGAATCTCCTCGGACACGGGATCGGTCGGCGCTGTGGTCGGGCGCTTGGTTTTCATCGAAGAACTCCTCGGTGCTGCGCTGTCCGCACGTTCGATGCCGCTCTCGTCGTCAGGAGCTGTGCTGACATCGGAGGGGAATGTCCCGGACGGGTGGAGTGCGACGGCTTTCTCGGGTGCCGCAGCCTTCTTGGGTGCCGCAGCCTTCTTGGATGCCGCAGCTTTCTTGGGCGCCGCAGCTTTCTTGGGCACCGCAGCTTTCTTGGGCACCGCAGCTTTCTTGGGCGCCGCGGCTTTCTTGGGCACCGCAGCTTTCTTGGGCGCCGCGGCTTTCTTGGGCGCCGCAGCTTTCTTGGGCGCCGCAGCCTTCTTGGGTACCGCAGCTTTCTTGGGTACAGCAGCCTTCTTGGGTACCGCAGCCTTCTTGGGTACAGCAGCCTTCTTGGGCGCTGCATCCTTCTTGGGCGCGGCAGTCTTCTTGGGCGCGGCCACTGGCAACCCACTTCGCTTCACGGACACCTGCTCCGCCTCACGCACACGATTCTGTTGCTTGACCATGATCTTGCTCCGACTGGCGCAGAGATCCCGCCCCCTGGCCGAGATCAGCCCCACTCCTGCCACGGGCCCAGTGTCAGATTTGCACAGGGATAGGCGCGGGCAAGCGCTAACTCGCAGCGTCAGGCTGGGTCAAGCCCGGCCTGGCCGCCATCATGCGGCATCGATCTCCGTGGCCAGCTGGGACAGTCCCGCGTCGTCCGGAAACAAACCACGTGCCTCTAGCACGAGTTCCTTGGCACGGTCGCGTTGCCCCGATGACGTCAGAGCCACGACATGATTCGCAAAAGCCACGGGGTCATCGCCAGCCGTGGCCAGCACCAGTCGCGTCGCGTCGAGCGCGATATCCACCGAACCGACGCTCAGCGCCGAGCGGGCGAGCACCTCAAGCAGCGGTCTCGACGACGGATGCCAGGCCAGGCCGCGCTTGGCCACGGCCATGGCCTCAAGCGGCTGACCACCCAGCACGAGCAACGCTGCGAAGCGCTCCCAGGCCTGGGCCAGCCGTGGCGAGTCGTCGATGGCAGCCTCGAAAAGCGTTCCTGCCCTGGCCACGTCCCCTGCAGCCATCAACACCTGCCCGAGCTGCAGGCGAGCCAGGGCATGGTCGGGATAGTCACGGCACAACCCCACCAGCAGGTCATGGGCTCCCTGCAAGTCTCCGTTCTGCGCCTTGTGCAAGGCCGACAGGTAGCGCGCCAGCTCGTGTCGCGGATGGCGCTCGAGCACCCCGTCCAGCATCTTGACTGCCTGGGCACTGGCCCCGGAGACCAGCAGGATCGAAGCATGGGCGGCGACCACGGCGTCGTGCGAACGCGCCTCGTCGTCGAGCGCGCCAACGAATTCGTGTGCCTCGGTCAGGTCCCCCGACAGCATCAGCCAGAACACCCGGCAACCAGTGAGGTGGTGGGCGTCACGCCCTTCGAGTTCGAGTCCTTCCATGCGCGCGGCGGACTCCTCGAGGTCACCGCGGCGCAAAGCGGCATACACATCCTGCACACCCTCGGGCACGAGTGGCGGCGGATCCGGCACCTCGGACTCGGCCATGCGTAGCAAGCCACGGCCGGGTACATCCACGAAGCGCTTGATGATAACGGAACTTTGTTCAGTTTCTGCCACGAGGTGTTCCCACAGCCCCTTGTCGAGTGCGCGCACCATAGCACCCTCTGACGCAAAGCAACATGGCGGGCGGAGAGCGCCGGCAAAAAATTGGACCGAGGCGAGATCCAGTCGTAACCTGGATCCACCCTGCCCCAACAGCCGCCAGGTGGCGACGGGAGGGTCCGGAGGACGACATGTTGACCCGACTGGTGACCCTGCACAGCTCGCTCACGGCCACCGCCACCGAAACATTGCCGCGTTCGCGTCCCGAGGCCAGCCAGGCAACCACCCCGTCCGTCCCCCTGGATCCCCTGCGCCCGGACGAGCTGCGGAGCGTGGTGAAAAGCGCTCGGTCGCGCTGGTCCTGAACATCCCGGGCGGCTTGCCACCACTGGTCATCGACGGTGGCGGGGGTTATAGCTGGTGCCTGGCACAGCCCGAGCGGGAGATCCGACGTGTCCTTCGGTGATCGTCAGAGTGAGATAGAGATCAAGAGTCGCGAGGAGATCGCGCTCATGCGCGAGAGCTGCCAGCTGGCAGCCGATGTCCTGGTGATGATCGAACCACTGGTTCTTCCAGGAGTGACCACCGGGGAGATCGATCGCATCTGCCATGCGTACATCCTCGCCCACGGCGCCATCCCTTCACCTCTCGGATACCGCGGCTTCCCCAAGGCAACCTGCACCTCGATCAACGAGGTCGTCTGCCACGGCATCCCGTCGTTCGAGCGACAGCTCAAGGACGGCGACATCATCAACATCGACATCACCACCACGCTGCACGGCTTTCACGGCGACACCTCCAAGACCTTCTACGTGGGAACCCCGGCCGCGCGCACGCGACACCTGGTCGAGACCACCCGCGAGTGCTTGCGCCGCGCCGTCGAGGTGGTGAGGCCCGGGGCTCGCGTGGGGGACATCGGACACGCGATCCAGACCCATGCCGAGGGCCATGGCTGCTCGGTCGTGCGCGACTTCGTGGGACACGGGCTCGGCCGGGAGTTTCACTGCGCCCCGGAGGTCCCGCACTTTGGCAAGCCCGGGCGAGGACCGCGGCTGCGCCCCGGCATGACCTTCACCATCGAGCCGATGATCAACCTCGGCGACTGGCACATCGAGATCCTTGAGGACGACTGGACCGCGGTGACCCGCGATGGTTCGCTCAGTGCCCAGTTCGAGCACACCCTTCTGGTCACGGAACGTGGCGTGGACATCATGACTCAGCCCACGGGTCGTGCGGACCGAGCCCAGCCCGCTTCTCCCTCGACCTGATCTAGGGCTGCAGACAGGTGCTCAGCAGCTCCGCGCAGAACCCTCCCGGACAATCGCCCGACAGGCAGTCCCCGTCGACGCTGCACAGGTCACCCGGCTCTCGCAACGCAACGCAAAGGCCGCTCACCGCGTCGCATGCTCCCGAGGCGCAGTGCGTGCTGCTGCCGCACACCTCGCCCAGCAGGGCGTCGCGGTAACAGGTGCCTCCCAGGCACGTGCTGCGATACTTGCATCGGTGCTCGGCGTCACAGGTGCTCCCTGGATCCACGAACTGCCGGGCCACGCAGATCCCACCCTGACAGGTGGCGCCGGCGATGCAGCGCTGCGGGTTGCCACAGACCTCGCCAGGCAGGGCCGGTCCGAGACACATGTCGTCGACGCAGAGGTCTGGATACCGACAGCGCACATCCCCAGCGCAGCTCCCCCCCGTGTCTGCGACAGGATCACAGGTCCCGCACAGGCTCAGGCTGACGGTGCAGCTTGTCCCGACACCGCAGACGAAAGAATCGAAGCTCACACCGCAGGCTTCGCCCTGGCCCCGGGTCCCCATCCAGATGTTCCTGCACCCACCCTCCAGATCCAGCAGGTGGTGCTCGCAGGGGACCTGCGCCAGGTACGCCGAGCACGCATCGAGGCCTGGAGCGGACAGCTCGAGCCAGCCCGCCTCGGCAAGCGCCCGGTAGCGGGGTTCATAAAGCTGCTCGCAGGTTTCCAGGAAAGTCGACCGACACGCCTCCTGCGTGCTCTCGGCGATGCGCCCGCAACGCATGTAAAAGGGGCAGAACACGTCGACGGCACGCTCGCAGTACTGGGCCACTGGCACGCTGGCGTCCCCGGTGGGCAGGCCTGCGTCGCCGCCAGCCGCGTCGTGCACCTCGGAGACCTGGAGACAGGCCGAGGCGCCCAGCACCAGCGCGATCGCCATCCCCTGCCACACGCGTCCTGGACCCAGCATGAGGTGGCCTCGTGTTTCTTGCTCGTCCCTGGGACCCTCCTTATACTTCCTCGCCATGGCACGCTCCAGTCGCAGCACTCCAGTTCCCTCGACGACGAAGAAGCCTGGTCCACGAGCGCGCAAGGCCGGGTCCACGCCATCTCCGGCCACGAAAACGCGACCCTCGACCAGCCACCCGCGCCGGGCACCGAGTCGGCGCCGCGCAGAGCCCAAGCTCCAGGTCATCGAGAGCCCGCCGCTGATGCAAGCCGCGGCGGTTGCCCTGCGGCGCGCCATGAGCACCATCGGCTTCGTGCCCACCATGGGCGCCCTGCATGAGGCGCATCTGATGCTCCTGCGCGAGGCCAGGCGGCGGTGTGATGTGCTGGTGGCCAGCATCTTCGTCAACCCCAAGCAATTTGATCGGCCCGACGACCTTTGTGCCTATCCGCGGCAGCTCGAGGCAGACCGCCTGTCCTGCGAGGCCGCCGGCGTGGACATCCTGTTTGCACCGAGTGTGGAGCACATGTATCCGTCGGGTTTCGACACTACGATCCACATCGACACATTGGCTCGCGGCCTGTGCGGTGCATCGCGCCCAGGACACTTCGACGGCATGGCAACGGTGGTCACCAAGCTCCTGAACATCGTGCGCCCTCACGTCGCTGTCTTCGGTGACAAGGACTATCAGCAGTTGCAGATCGTGCGTCGGCTGGTGCACGACCTGTCGCTCCCCGTCGAGATCCTGGGGATGCCCGTGATGCGCGAGGTCGATGGACTGGCCATGAGTTCGCGCAACCAGCGTCTGTCGGTCGAGGCCCGGAGCCAGGCCACGGCACTGTATCGCGCCATCGAGGCAGCCCAGCGCGCTGTCGAGCAGGGAGAGACCCGCGCCACCGTCCTGATCGATCGCGCCCGCATCGAGCTGAAGCGGCGTCCCCTCGTGCGCGAGGACTACCTACAGGTGGTGAACCCTCAGACCCTGGAACCGCTCGAGAAACTGGCCAGCGATGCGCGAATTCTCGTCGCTGCTTTTCTCGGTGAGGTCCGTCTGATCGACAACGGGCCCCTGTTCCTCCCCACATGAAGTCTGTGTGTCAGGCCGGGTTGTCGACGGAATCCAGCGCTTCGAGCGCAATGCGCTGACCACCGTGATCCAGGGACCACTGCATGGCGGTCAGCACGCGGATGACCTCCAGTCCAGAGAGGCCATCGACTGGTGATGCGCGACCATGTTCCACGGCGTCGAGAAAGGATTCGAGTTCGGCCAGAAGCGGCGGAGAACCCTGGACCTGCTCGGCGCGGGATGAACCGTCAGCGAGGGTCAGGTTCACCGAACGCTTTTCAGCGGCATCGTCGAACACCGCCACGCCTCCGTCGCCACTGGCGCTCACCCTGCGGATCTTGAGCGCGCCATGCCAGGACACTCGGATGCGCCCCACCACATCGCCCGGGTACCACAGCGTCGCCGTCGCCACCGAGACTCTGTGGAAAGGCGGCAGGACCGCTCCCGTGGCAGCCACAGCCACCGGGCTTTGTCCCACCCAGCTGTTCAGGATCGAAAGGTCGTGGGTTCCCAGGTCCCACAGCACGTCCACGTCGGGCTGTCGGGCAGGCACGCTGGTGCGATCGGCGTCGACAACCCGCAATACACCGAGGTCCCCGTGTGAGATCCGCTCCCGGACATCAAGAACTCCGGGCATGAACACACAGATGTGCCCGACGCACAGCTGGCGGTCCCTTGCCCGGGCTGCCTCGACCAGCCTGCGCGCGCCTTCGAGCGTCGGAGCGAGAGGCTTCTCGACGAGGACATGGCGCCTCGCGTGCAAGCAGGCCAGCCCGAGATCGACGTGCGTCGACGCCGGGGAGGCGATGACCACGGCCTGCACACGGTCGTCCTGGAGAGCGAGTCCAAGCTCGGAGGCGATCTGGGCCTGCGGCGCCAGCTCATGCGCTCGCTCCCGGGCTGCGGCGTCTGGATCGATCACCCACAACAGCTCCGCTCGGGACATACCGAGGAGTGTCCGGATGTGGTTCGGGCCCCATCGTCCGCTGCCGACGACCGCGACACCGATGGTCACGACGGCCTTTTATCGGAAGCAAGCACGCTGCTGCTCCTCGTCTTCATACCCTCGAGATCCCTGTGACGGTGCTGGCGGGGTGAAGACCTAGTCACGCACGGGCACGGCCTTGAGGGCGGCCTTGCCAGCCTTGACGTAAACCTGGAAGCGAACCGTACGACATCCATACTTGCTGATGAGCTGCTCGCGGTTCTTGTGCAGCTTGACCAGAAAACGATCATAGGAGAGGTCCGAGATGGCCTCCCCGCATTCCTTGCGGGTGGCAATGAACTGCTCGTACACCTCCTTGAAGTGTGCCTCGTCAGGATCCACAGAAGGACCACGGATGGCAGCCTGCAGGAGATCGTCCGGGATGGCGGCAACCACGGTGGCGTCCGGATTGTAGGGCTCGGCTGCCGGTGCTGCGTAGGATGGGGGGGCGGCACTCGATGCGGACGCGGCGAGGAGTTCCTCGGGGACCTGCACCATCACCGTGCGCTCTGGATTCCACTCCGAAGGCTGGGCCGACGGGGGGGCCACGGCGGGTGTCGGAGGTATCGATCGCGGAGCCGCGGCGGGGGGCGGAGGCGTCGAGCGCGGAGCCGCAACGGGCGTCGGAGGCTTCGAGGGCCGTGACGGAGAGGCGAAGCTGCCCGAGGATAGCGAGGCCATGAAATCAGCGGCGGAGTCCTCCTCGCTGCCGGTGGAGGCCACCGTCGCAGGTGGCGCGACCGGGCGTAGCGACGGAGAAGATGCCGGGGGAGTCGAACGTGGGGACGCATCTTGCCCGGGCAAAGACAGAGGCGCCGAGGCCATCCCATCCATGGGCTCCGCATCGTCGAACAGCGACGCGATGCCGGATTGCCCGCCGTCATCTGGAAGCGGTTGAAAAGCGTCCAGGGGCAGGCTCGCAACGGGTTCATCCTCCGCCGCCTCAGCACCGCTGCTCGATGGATTCGACAGGCCGGCGATGCCAGCGAACTGAAAGTCACCCGTGGCCATCGGAGCTGCCTCGGGTGCACTGCCAAGCACGTTGCTCAGGTCATCTCGGGATGCTGCTGTCCTCTGTGTCACCGGAACGCGGGTGATGAGCATGTTGATGAGCTTGCCCAGCCGAGTGTAGGGGTCCTTGAGGATGATCTCGGGGAGCACGCCGACGTTGGCTCCCTGCTGCACGCCACTGAGATGCTCGACCATCATTGCCAGAGGTTTGCTCACCACGCCGCGAATGCTCAGTCCCCAGGCCAGGCTCAACAAGACGAGCAGGATGGTTGCCGAAAGAATCAAGATCTGTCGCTGGGCCACATCGGAGAAGAGCAGACCGTGAGGGACATTGACCGCGAGCTGAAGCTGCGATGGCCAGCCCCGGGTCGATGTCGCCGTACCGACGAACTGACCGAGATCGGGTGCAAGCAGGGGAAGCGGCGCGTAGGGCGACGGGTTTGCCCCGTACACCGTGGGCTCGCTGCTCGCCGGAATGGTGGCTGCCTGATCCAGCACGAAGCTCTGACCCAGTGGGCGCCCGTTCCAGAGCAAGGCGATTCCTGACTCGATCCCACCCTCGAGACGCGGCATCTTGCTCGCGATGGCGGTGATCCGCGCGGGCCCGAGCTTGAAGCCGGCAATCACACCACCAACGACCTGGCCATTGCCCAGGCTCGCGGCGGCCGCCACGGCATACTCGCCATCCTCGAGCACCCACACACCGTCGAGGGCAGCACCGCCGAGCATCGTCGAGACCAGGGGAATGCCCGCCACCGAATCGGAGCGATCCTGTGGAGCATTGCTGCGCAGCAGGACACGCCCTTCGGCATTGACCACCAGGATCCATTCCGGTCGGCCGGCACCGTCGATGTTTTCTCTCCACCCGTTCAACGCAGGCAGCAGGTTTGCGACAGCCTCGTCGATGAGCTTGCGCTGATCCTGCGGGTTTGCCTGGCGAAGGTCGGTCAGCGGGATCCGAATCATGTCCCCGTTGGCGAGCTCGATGGTGCGGTTGACATTGTCGAGCGCCCACTGATCCAGGGCGAGCTCGGCCGCGGCCCGCACAGCCACGAGCTGTGCGTCGATGAGCTGCTCGCGGTCCTGCAGCAGAGCCTGGGTCTCACCCACGAACGACGCAGCACCCCCGATCAGAAGGATGACCGAGAGTGAGTAAATCTGAAATCGGAACATGGTGTGAATCCGTCCTTAGCGTGACGACGTCGTCATTCCGTCGCGGGTGGTGGTGGCGGCGGCGGCGGCGGTGGCGGTGGCGGCGCGCTATCCTCGACTGGTTCGGGCTTGGGCTTGGGCTCAGGCTTGGGCTTGGGCTCGGGCTTGGGCTTGGGCTCGGGCTCGGGTTTGGGCTCAGGTTTGGGTTTCGGCTCGAGTTTGGGTTCAGGCTTGGGCTCCGGTTTCGGTTGCATGGCACCGGGCACTGCCACCAGCCCCGAACCCTGCACCTCGATGCTCGCTTCGCCACTGTCGTCGACGCGGATCGAGAGGGCAAGGTCGCCCTCGGAGGGCACCTGCAGGTCCGACTTCCCAGCGAGCTTGCCGTCAACAAACACCCGGGCAATCCTCACCCCGGAACTCACATCCGAGATGCTGAACAAGCCGTCATCCCCGGGTTCCGCAAACAGATTGCTGTCGAGGACCAGCACACGCCCTTTGATGTGGTCCCACTCGATCGACTTGATCTCCACCAGGCCCGGGCTCTCAAAGACATGGCTGGTTCCAGCCATGTGCTGGATGGTCTCGAGACGGCTGCCACCGACGTCAAAGGTCAAGGGAAAGCGATCCGAGTTCTCGAAGCGGACCTTGGTCCCGCTCGCTACTGCCAGGGTGGGCGGGTCCAGCTGAAGGCCGCGAGAGCGCATTTCTGGCTCGGACGTCCCTTCGGGAACCTTGCCGCTGCCCGCGCCCGCAATGGTCACCACCACCCAGTGCTTGCGCGCCGCGCGGATGCGTTCGGTGACGACGGGGTACTTGAGATAGACCTTGGCGTCGATGGCGGTGGTGACGTCGCCGGCATTCAGGGCCGTGGATTGCACACGGCCACGAACCGTGCTCGCAGCAGTGTTTCCTGCGATGAGAGAAGTCGCCAGCACCCCTGCCCATAGGGCTGTCGATACCTGCCTCAGGAACTCCGGACCAGGTGCGGAACTTTTGATAACCATGGGTGATTTCGCCTTGTTGACCCGAGCCATGATATCCCCGACGGGTGGCCAGTCAATAGAAATGGGGGGCGCAGGGCGCAGTCTCGACCGTCGCCCGCGGGAGCCTGGAGAAGTTCAGCACTTCCAGGACCGAGGTCACCCCGACCACCGCAAAGCCACAGAAGAAAAGGGCGAGCCAGGGCAAGGACCACCACGCCTCACGCTGCGCAGCGGTGACCAGGGCAACACCGTAGTACAGCGCGAGGACCAGCTCGAGCCACACTGTCCACGCCAGCGAAGCCCGGTAGCCCGAATGCCGGGAGCGCGCCGGTTCGTCCTGGGCGCCGATGGCCGCGAGCTTGGGCGTCCGCAGGAAGGGACTGTCGTGACCGATCAGCGCCTCGATGACCGCCCTGGCGTTGTTCACCGAGAGGCCTGCGCCGATGACGAAGAGCAGGGGTAGCGCCAGAATGCGACGCCACCAGCCCGCTCCGGACGCCTGGGCCGCGCGCAAGAAGTAGAGACTGACACCTCCGCTGCCGAGCACCAGCAGGACCAGATCCACCGCCAGCATCGTGGTCGACCCCAAAGCAAGCCGCAACGCGACAGCTACAGGAAGCAGCAGAGCCAGCACCGCCATGAGCAGGTACGCGCCGTTGTTGAGCAGATGCAATCCGGCCTCGATGCGTGTTGCCCTGGCCATGGGTTCGCGCAGGATTCGGCCAAGCAACTTGCGCGCGGTCTGGATCGAGCCCTTGGCCCAGCGGAACTGCTGTGCCTTGAAGGCGGTGATCTGGGAGGGCAACTCGGCTGCGGCCGTGGCTTCGGGCCGGAACACGAAGCGCCAGCCAGCGAGCTGGGCGCGATAACTCAGGTCCAGGTCCTCGGTCAGCGTGTCGTGCTGCCATCCGCCCGCGGACTCGATGCAGGTCCGACGGAACACACCCGCCGTGCCGTTGAAGTTGAAGAAGCGCCCGTGCCGGAAGCGTGAGACGTGCTCGACCAGGAAGTGCCCGTCGAGCATCAGGGCTTGCACCGAGGTCAGCGCCGAGGCCCTGGGGTTGAGGTGCTGCCAGCGCCCCTGCACCATTCCGACCTGGGGATCCGCGAAGTCGTCAACACAGCGTCGCAGGAAGTCGGGTGCTGGCACGAAGTCCGCGTCGAAGATCGCGATGAGTTCGCCGCGCGCGAGGCGAAGACCATGCTCGAGAGCCCCGGCCTTGAACCCCACGCGTTCACCGCGCTGCAGGTGCTGGATGTCGAGACCCCTGGCCCTCCAGTGGTCGACCGCTGCGTCCGCGATCCCGACGGTCTCGTCGCTGGAGTCGTCCAGGATCTGCACCTGCAGGTGATCCCAGGGATAGTCCAGGGCAGCCACGGCATCGATGAGCCTGCGCACCACGAAGCGCTCGTTGTAAACAGGGAGCTGCACCGTCACGACGGGAAGTTTCTCCAGCGCCGGAACACATTCGCGGACCGGGCCGCGCCGCAGGTGCAGCGCCACCAGCCACAGCCTGTGCAGGCCGAACAGCGCCAACCCGCCCATGGTGGCGACGTACGCGGCGATGATGATGGGGGCGAGAATGTTCATCTGGATCCCGCCGTCCCCGGCGCAGCTTGGAGTGGTCCGATCGATCGGTTGGATAGTAGTCGGGTGAGGGAGCGTGTCAAGACGTGGAGACCGACCTCAGCGTCGAGGTCAGGATGCATCAACGTCGTCAGATGAGAATTTTATCAGGGCGCCGGTCGAGAGCCTCCCGGTGCGTGTCCGCGCTCAGGCACTCTGCTGGACCGCGATCTCACCCGGCAGCTCCTCCATGAGGGCCGAGTCATCGAACGCGTCTTCCTCATCGACCTCGAGCCCGAGGTAGCGGTACTGGGCCAGGCCGGTACCGGCCGGAATCAGGCGACCCATGATCACGTTCTCCTTGAGACCGCGCAGCAGATCGACCTTGCCGGCGACAGCAGCCTCCGTGAGGACGCGGGTGGTCTCCTGGAACGACGAGGCCGAGATGAAGGACTCGGTCGACAGCGAGGCTTTGGTGATGCCGAGAAGCATGGGCTCGGCCGTGGCCGGGCGCCCGCCCTGGGTCGCCATCTTCTCGTTCTCGGCGAGAAACACCTGCTTCTCCACCGTCTCATCGACGAGGAAGATGGTGTCGCCAACGTCCTTGATGCGGACGCGCTTGAGCATCTGGCGCACGATGGCTTCGATGTGCTTGTCGTTGATCTTGACGCCTTGCAGGCGGTAGACCTCCTGGATCTCGTCGACCAGATACTTGGCCAGTTCCTTCTCGCCCTTGACCTTGAGGATGTCGTGCGGGTTGGCCGCGCCATCCATCAGGGCCTCGCCAGCGCGCACGAAGTCGCCCTCGTGCACCGTGATGTGCTTGCCCTTGGGGATCAGGTAGTCCTTGGCCTCGCCCACTTCCGGGGCCACCGAGACCTTGCGCTTGCCCTTGGTGTCCTTGCCGAAGCTGACGACGCCATCGATCTCACTGATCACGGCGAAGTCCTTGGGCTTGCGGGCCTCGAACAGCTCGGCCACGCGGGGCAGACCGCCGGTGATGTCCTTGGTGCGCGTGGTCTCGCGTGGGATACGAGCAATGACGTCTCCAGCACTGACCGTGTCGCCCTCGTTGATGCTGATGTTGGCACCCACGGGCAACATGTAGCGCGCCGCACCTTCGCCGTCGCCGATGACCGCGGTGGCGCCACTGGCGTCGTTGATGATGACCCGGGGCCGCGCCTCGGGATCCTTGGACTCGATGATCACCTTATGCGAAAGACCGGTGGTCTCATCGACCTCCTCGGTCATGGTCACGCCCTCGATGATGTCGCCGAAGGTCACGCTGCCCGTGACCTCGGTGAGGATGGGCACGGCGTAAGGATCCCACTCGAGCAGGGTGGTACCTGGCTTCACGCTCTGGCCTTCCTTGACCAGGATGCGCGCACCGAAGGTCACGGGATAGTGCTCGCGTTCACGACCGCTCTCGTCCGTGATGACCAGGCCACCGTTGCGGTTCATGGCGGCGAGGGAGCCGTCCTTGCGCTGCACCACCTGCAGGTTCTGGAACTTGATCACGCCATCGGCGCGGGACTCGTGGCTGGACACGGTCTGCTGACCCGATGCGATACCTCCGATGTGGAAGGTCCGCATGGTCAGCTGGGTGCCCGGCTCGCCGATGGACTGGGCTGCGATGACACCGACCGCCTCACCCAGGTTGACCTTCTGGCCCCGGGCCAGGTCGCGGCCGTAGCACTCCGCGCAGATGCCGCGCGGCGACTGGCAGGTCAGCACCGAGCGGATGCGCACCCGGGAGATGCCTGCCTCCTCGATGCGATGAACCAGGGCCTCGTCGATCTCTGTGCCAGCCTCGACGATGGGCTCGCCGGTGACATTGTCGACGACGTCCTCGAGGGCCACGCGACCCAGGATGCGCTCGCCGATGCCCTCGATGATGTCATTGCCCTCGTACAGTGGCGTCATCTCGATGCCATCGAGGGTCGCGCAGTCGTACTCGGTGATGATGGCATCCTGGGCCACGTCGACCAGACGACGGGTCAGGTAGCCCGAGTTGGCAGTCTTGAGCGCCGTGTCGGCGAGACCCTTGCGCGCGCCGTGGGTCGAGATGAAGTACTGCAGCACGCTCAGACCTTCGCGGAAGTTGGCGACGATCGGAGTCTCGATGATGTCGCCAGAGGGCTTGGCCATCAGGCCGCGCATGCCGGCGAGCTGCTTGAGCTGCTGCTGGCTGCCGCGGGCGCCGGAGTCGGCCATGATGTAGATGGGGTTCAGGGACGTGGTCTTCTTGATCTCCCCGCCCGGACCCGTGATCTCGTCGGTGGAAATGTCCGCCATCATGGCGTCGGCGACCTCGGCGGCGGCCTTGCTCCAGATGTCCACGACCTTGTTGTAGCGCTCACCAAAGGTGATGAGACCCTCGGCGTACTGGTCCTCGATCTGGGTCACCGCCTTCTGCGCGGTCTCGAGGACGATCTTCTTCTTCTCGGGGATCTTCATGTTGTCCATGCAGATCGAGATCCCCGCCTTGGTGGCCTCGGTGTAGCCGATGGTACGCAGACGGTCGGCCAGGAGCACGGTCTCCTTCTGGCCACAGGCTCGGTAACAGGCGTCGATGAGGTCCGCCAGGGTCTTCTTGTTCATGACCTTGTTGACGAGGTCGAAGGGCAGCTTGTCGGGGATAACCTCCCACATGAGAACGCGGCCCACGGTGGTCTTGCGCCGAGCACCCTGCACGCGACAGGTGATGGCGGCCTGCAGGCTCACGGCGCCGTGATCGTAGGCAGCGCGCACCTCGATGGGGCTGGCGAAGCTCATGCCCTCGCCCTTGGCGAAGGGGCGCTCGAGGGTCATGTAGTAGCAGCCCAGCACGATGTCCTGGGTGGGCACGATGATGGGCTTGCCGCTGGCGGGGCTGAGGATGTTGTTGGTCGACATCATCAGCACCCGGGCCTCCATCTGGGCCTCGATGCTGAGTGGCACGTGCACGGCCATCTGATCGCCATCGAAGTCGGCGTTGAAGGCGGCGCACACCAGCGGATGCAGCTGGATGGCCTTGCCCTCGATGAGGATGGGCTCGAAGGCCTGGATGCCCAGACGGTGCAAGGTCGGCGCACGGTTGAGCAGCACCGGGTGCTCGCGGATGACCTCCTCGAGGATGTCCCACACCTCGTGCTTCTCGCGCTCCACCATCTTCTTGGCGCTCTTGATGGTGGTGACGTAGCCGCGCTCCTCGAGCTTGTTGTAGATGAAGGGCTTGAACAGTTCCAAAGCCATGATCTTGGGCAGGCCGCACTGGTGCAGGCGCAGCTCGGGGCCGATGACGATGACAGAGCGGCCCGAGTAGTCGACGCGCTTGCCCAGCAGGTTCTGACGGAAGCGGCCGGTCTTGCCCTTGATCATGTCGCTGAGCGACTTGAGCGGGCGCTTGTTGGGACCGGTGATGGTCTTGCCGCGGCGCCCATTGTCGAACAGGGCGTCGACGGCCTCCTGCAGCATGCGCTTCTCGTTGCGGATGATGATCTCGGGAGCGTTGAGCTCCTGCAGCCTCTTGAGGCGATTGTTGCGGTTGATCACGCGCCGGTACAGATCGTTGAGATCCGAGGTCGCGAAGCGGCCGCCGTCGAGGGGAACCAGGGGGCGCAGGTCGGGTGGAATCACCGGCACCACGTCGAGCATCATCCACTCGGGCTTGTTGGCCGAGTCCCGGAAGGCCTCGACCACCTTGAGGCGCTTCGACAGCTTCTTGCGCTTGGCCTCGGAGGTGGCAGCCCGCATCTCCTCGCGAAGATCCTTGCCAAGCTGCGGGATGTTGAGGTCGCGCAGCAGCTCGCGCACCGCCTCGCCACCCATGGCGGCCTCGAAGGAGTCATCACCGTACTCGTCGAGGGCGCGCTGGTAGCGGTCCTCGCTGAGCAGCTCCCCCATGGTGAAGGGCGTCTGGCCGGCGTCGATCACGACGTAGGCCTCGCAGTACAGCACACGCTCGAGATCCTTGAGGGTCATGTCGAGCAGGTTGCCGATGCGCGAGGGCAAGGACTTGAGGAACCAGATGTGGGCGACCGGTGTGGCCAGGTTGATGTGTCCCAGGCGCTCACGCCGCACCTTGCTCTGGATCACCTCGACGCCACACTTCTCGCACACCACGCCACGGTGCTTCATGCGCTTGTACTTGCCGCAGTTGCACTCGTAGTCCTTCACGGGTCCAAAGATCTTGGCGCAGAACAGACCGTCGCGTTCGGGCTTGAACGTGCGGTAGTTGATCGTCTCCGGCTTCTTGACCTCGCCATGCGACCAGTCGCGGATCTTCTCCGGGCTGGCCAGCGCGATGCGGATGGCGCTGAAGCTGAGCGGATCCTTGGGCTTCTCGAAGAAATTGAAGATGTCTTTCACAGGAGGCTCCCTTTTTTCCAGGGGGGCGTCGGGCTCCCCCCGTGCCCGCCGGGCTCGGGTCCCGTCGGGCTCACCCCTGCCAGCACGCCGGCGGGGGACTTGGATATATCCCTACATCACTGCAGGTGCTCGGTGTCCTCGATGAGCTGGATGTCCAGGGCCAGTGACTGCAACTCCTTGATCAGCACGTTGAACGACTCGGGGATGCCCGACTCGAGGACGTGCTCGCCCTTGACGATCGCCTCGTACATGCGGGTACGACCCACCACGTCGTCGCTCTTGACCGTGAGGAACTCCTGCAGCGCGTAGGCCGCGCCATAGGCCTCCATGGCCCAGACCTCCATCTCGCCGAGTCGCTGGCCTCCGAACTGGGCCTTGCCACCCAGAGGCTGCTGGGTCACCAGCGAGTAGGGCCCGATGGACCGGGCGTGGATCTTGTCGTCGACCAGGTGGTGGAGCTTGAGCATGTACATGACGCCCACCGTGACGTCCTGGTCAAAGGGTGTCCCGGTGCGGCCGTCGAACAGGATCTGCTGACCGCTGGTGGGTTGATCGCAGTCCGCGAGGAGCTGCTTGATCTCCTTCTCGGGAGCGCCGTCAAACACCGGCGTCACCATCTGCACGCCTTCCTTGGACAGGCGGCGGCACAGCTTGATGACGTCGTCATCCTTGAGTTTTTCGAGCACCGACGAGATCTCGCCACCGTACACCTTGATCAGCTGATCCCGGAGCTGCTTGGGACTCCAGTGGCTGTCGATGTACTGCTGGATCTGCTGCCCCAGGCTCCTGGCAGCCCAGCCCAGGTGGGTCTCCAGGATCTGACCGACGTTCATGCGGCTGGGCACGCCCAGTGGGTTGAGCACGAAGTCGACCGGGGTGCCGTCCTCGAGGTAGGGCATGTCCTCCTCGGGCAAAATGCGCGAGATCACACCCTTGTTGCCGTGGCGGCCGGCCATCTTGTCACCGACCTGCAGCTTGCGCTTCACGGCCAGGAACACCTTGACCATCTTGATGACGCCCGGAGGCAGCTCGTCGCCCTTGCGCAGGCGCGAGATCTTCTCGCCGAAGGCCATCTGGATCAGCTCGGTCTGATTGTGCTGGTGGTTGAAGATGCGCTTGATCTGCTCCACCACGTTCTCGTCGGAGATGGGCACGTCCGGGTAGTACTTGGCCGGGATCTCGCTGAGAATGGCGTCGCCGAGCTCGTCACCCTTCTTGAGCAGGACCTTGCCCTTGTCGTCGACCAGCTTGTTGGTGGCGACGCGGCCCTTGAGCAGCTTGCGGATCTTCTGCCAGGCCGACTCCTTGATGATGCGGATCTCGTCGTTCTGGTCCTTGAGCAGCCGGGCTTCCTCGTCGTCCTCGATGCGCTGGGCGCGGCTGTCCTTGTCCACGCCCTTGCGGCTGAACACCTTGCAGTCGATGATCGTGCCGGTGACGCCGGGCGGAACCCGCAACGAGGTGTCGCGCACGTCGCCGGCCTTCTCGCCGAAGATGGCCCTGAGCAGCTTCTCTTCGGGGCTGAGCTGGGTCTCGCCCTTGGGCGTGATCTTGCCGACCAGGATGTGGCCGGACTGCACGTCGGCACCGATGCGGATGATGCCCGACTCGTCAAGGTCGCCCAGAGCTTCCTCGCCGACGTTGGGGATGTCCCTGGTGATCTCTTCCTTGCCCAGCTTGGTGTCGCGGGCCACGCACTCGTACTCCTCGATGTGCACCGAGGTGAACAGGTCTTCCTTGAGCACGCGCTCGCTGACCAGGATCGAGTCCTCGAAGTTGTAACCCTGCCAGGGCATGAAGGCGACGGCGACGTTGCGGCCCAGGGCCAGGTCGCCGCGGTCGGTGGCAGGACCGTCGGCGATCACGTCGCCGGCCTTGACCTTGTCGCCGTCCTGCACCACCGGCTTCTGGTTGATGCAGGTGTTCTGATTCGAACGCTGGTACTTGATCAGACTGTAGATGTCGACGCCGCTGGCAATGTCATCGTCACCGGTATCGACCTTGACCACGATACGGCTGGCGTCGACGTAATCGACGATGCCGTCGCGCTTGGCAACCCGGGTCACGCCCGAGTCCCGGGCCACGATGGCCTCCATGCCCGTGCCCACCAGGGGCCGGTCGGTCCGCAGCAGGGGCACCGCCTGGCGCTGCATGTTGCTGCCCATGAGGGCGCGATTGGCGTCGTCGTTCTCGAGGAAGGGGATGAGCGAGGCCGCGACCGACACCAGCTGGTTCGGGGAGACGTCCATCAGGGTGACGTCCTCGCGCCGCGCCATCACGTACTCACCAGACTTGCGCGCGCTCACCAGCGGGTTGGCGTACTTGCCTTCCTTGGTGATCTCGGCGTTGGCCTGGGCGATGACGTGACCTTCTTCTTGCAGCGCCGAGAAGAACTCGACGTCGCTGGTGACCCGGCTGTTGTCCACCCGGCGATAGGGGGTCTCGACGAAGCCATACTCGTTGACCCGGGCAAAGGTCGACAGCGAGGCGATGAGTCCGATGTTCGGCCCTTCGGGTGTCTCCACCGGGCAGATGCGGCCGTAGTGGGTGTTGTGAACGTCGCGCACCTCGAAGCCAGCGCGCTCGCGGGTCAGACCGCCGGGGCCCAGGGCCGACAGGCGGCGCTTGTGGGTGACCTCGCTCAGGGGATTGGTCTGATCCATGAACTGCGACAGCTGCGAAGAGCCGAAGAACTCCTTGACCACCGCGCTCACAGGCTTGGCGTTGATCAGGTCGTGGGGCATCAGGGTCTCGATCTCCTGCAGGCTCATGCGCTCCTTGATGGCGCGCTCCATGCGGGCGAGACCGATGCGGTACTGATTCTCGAGCAACTCGCCCACCGCACGCACGCGACGATTTCCGAGATGGTCGATGTCGTCGATGGAGCCCTTGCCGTTCTTGAGCTCGAGCAGGTAGCTGACCACCTCGAGGATGTCGCGCTTGGTCAGCACCGTGTTGTGCAGGTCCTCGTCGAGGTTGAACTTGTGATTGAGCTTGAGGCGGCCGACCTGGCTCAGGTCGTAACGCTCGGGGTTGAAGAACAGGTTGTTGAACAGGGTCTCGGCCGTGTCCATGGTCGGCGGATCACCGGGCCTGAGGCGACGGTAGATCTCGAGGATGGCCTCGTCACGGGTCTGCACCTTGTCCATGAGCAAGGTGTCGCGCAGGTAGGGGCCGACGTTGAGGCCGTCGATGAACAGGACGCTGACCTCGTCGTGACCCTGGGCGCGCAGCATGTCGAGCTTGTCGGCGCTGAGTTCCTCGTTGCACTCGACCAGCACCTCGCCGGTCTCCAGGTTGACGATGTCCTCGGCGCAGATCAGGCCCTCGACCTCCTCGGGGGCCAGGCCCAGCTTGTCGACCTTGATCTTCTTCAGCTGCTTGATGGCATTCTGGGTGAACTTGCGATTCTTGCGGACCAGGACCTCCTTGGTCTCGGGATCCTTGACGTCGCGCGTGGCGCGCTGCCCCAGCAGCAGGTCGTAGTTGATCCGCTTCGAGTACTTGCCCTTGCCCTCGATGAGGATGGTCTCCTTGCGATAGTAGTAATCGAGGAGCTGCTCGGGGGTGAAGCCCAGGGCGATGAGCAGGGTCGTCGCCGGCAGCTTGCGTCGGCGATCGATGCGCACGTACAGGATGTCCTTGTGGTCGAACTCGAAGTCGAGCCACGAGCCCCGGTAGGGGATGATGCGCGCGTTGTACAGCAGCTTGCCCGAGGCGTGGGTGCGGCCCTTGTCGTGGTCGAAGAAGGCGCCCGGCGAGCGGTGCAACTGGCTGACGATGACGCGCTCGGTGCCGTTGACGATGAAGGTCCCGTTCTCGGTCATGAGCGGGATCTCACCGAAGTAGACCTCCTGCTCCTTGACATCGCGGATGGACTGGGCGCCGGTGACCTCGTCCTTGTCCCACACCACCAGCCGCACCACGACCTTGATGGGGGCCGCGTAGGTCATGCCTCGGGCGTGGCATTCCTCGACGTCGTACTTGGGCTTCTCGAGGTGGTAGCTGACGAACTCGAGGCTGGCCGTCTCGTTGTAGTCCTTGATCGGGAACACGCTCTTGAACACGCCTTGCATGCCTAGATCCGCGCGCTGGTCGGGATCGATGTTGGCCTGCAGGAACTTCTCGTAACTGCGGCGCTGGATCGCGATCAGGTTCGGGATCTCGATGAGCGACTTGATGGTGGCGAAGCTCTTCTTGATGCGGAAGTTCTTCTGGATTGCCGAAACCATGGACGACGCCCCTTGTCTCGTCGAGAGCGTGCCTCGACGTCGTTGCACCGCTGCGAACCGGTGCTACCAGATACGGTCGCGCGCGATTGAATCCCTTGTCACACTAGATCGAGTCACGTCGGAGAGAATCCTGCTGGGCCGTGGAGCCAGGAAGGCCGGGGCGGGGAGTGAGGTGTACGCCATCAACGCCCATCGCCTCCGTCGAGACTCGCGGGCTTGGCGTCGGGCCAGGGCCGCGAGCACGAGATAGGTCCAAAGACGAAACGCTCCTCGTCCCGGTTTGTCCAAGGCGAGGAGCGGTCTTTGTCCTAGAAGTCGCGGGCTACTTAGCAGCTAGATACTGGAGCGTCCAGGTTTTTCTGCAAATGTGAGGCCCACCTGAATTTTCTTTATTTTTCAATTCGTTATATCTCACTCATAAGACATAGCCTGAAACATTCACGTATCAATGGGCCGGATCCGACGTCGGCGCTCCCTACCTGAACCCCTGGAATAGGCGCGCCTCCTGTGGCGGATGCGGCCTTCACTCCCCGATGATCTTGCACAGCACGCGCTTGCGGCGGCGGCCGTCGAACTCGAAGTAGAAGATCTGCTCCCAGGTGCCGAAGTCGAGCGTGCCCTCGGTGATGGCGCACACCACCTCGCGGCCCATGATCTGGCGCTTGTGATGGGCGTCGCCGTTGTCCTCGCCGGTGCGGTTGTGGCGGTAGCGCTTGGGGTCGTGGGGCGCGAGGCCCTCGAGCCAGTCCTTGTAGTCCTGATGCAGCCCACTCTCCGCGTCGTTGATGAACACACTGGCGGTGATGTGCATGGCATTGACCAGGCACAGGCCCTCGCGCACGCCGCTCTCGGTGATGGCCTGCTGCACCTCCTCGGTGATGTTGACCAGGTCCATGCGCGCCGGGATGTTGAACCACAGTTCTTTGCGATGAGACTTCATGACGGCTCCGTTCGCGATCGAGACACTAGACCTTCGGCCCCTCGAACCACGACGCCAGGAAGCGGCGCACCTCGGGGTGCTGGCTGTGCTTGAAGTGTTCGGGCGGGCCATGCTCGACGATCTGACCCTGATACAGAAAACAGATCTGATCCGCGATCTGAAAGGCCGAGGAGATGTCGTGGCTGATGACCACGCTGGTCACGCCCAGCATCTTCTTGGCGTGCAGGATCATCTCGTCGACCATGTCCGTGGTCAGGGGGTCGAGGCCGGTGGTGGGCTCGTCGTAGAGCACGATCTTGGGGTCCAGGATCACGGCCCGGGCCAGGCCCACGCGCTTGCGCATGCCGCCGGACAGCTCGGCGGGAAACTTCAGCTCGACCTCGGGGCCCAGGCTGAACAGCTGCAGCTTGTCGCGCACGCGCTGGGCGATCTCGTCCTTGCTCAGGGTGGTGCGCTCGCGCAGGGGAAAGGCCACGTTGTCGAACACGCTCATCGAGTCAAACAGCGCCGCGCTTTGAAACACCATCCCGAAGTCGGCGCGAACGTCATTGAGAGCCCGGCCGCCCAGCCCCACGATGTTGGTGCCGTTGATGCGAACCTCGCCCGAGTCGGGGTGCTCGAGGCCAATCATGTGCTTCATGAGCACACTCTTGCCCTGGCCCGAACCGCCCAGGATCACCGTGGTGGTCCCCGGCGGCACCGCCAGGTTGACCCCGCGCAGCACCTCCTGAGCCCCGAAGCGCTTCTTGAGCTCGATGATCTCGATCATCGCGGGCGGGATGGCCACTGCGGGCTGGGCGCTCATGGGGTGCGTGTATAGCGCAGAGACCGCGCGGACCCAAACGACTTCGAGAGGCACCGTGTCCCGGACCGTGCGCAGGGGAGTGGGCATTCTTCGCTCCCGGTGCTACATCGCTGCCACCTCACGAGGGACCCCGCATGCCGCAGCCCCGTCGCCAGGCCGCCATGGTCTTCATCGTCGTCACCTTGCTGCTCGACGTCATCGGGCTCGGCATCATCATCCCGGTGTTGCCGCACCTGGTCGAGCACATGCTGGGCGACGACGCGAGTCGCGCAGCCGAGGTGTATGGCCTGCTGGCCTCGTCCTACGCCGTGATGCAGTTCCTGTTTGCGCCAGTGCTGGGAGCCCTGAGCGATCGATTCGGACGGCGTCCGGTTCTCCTGGTCGCGCTGTTCGGCTTTGGCATCAACTACCTGATCATGGGCTTCGCACCGTCCATCTTCTGGCTGTTCCTGGCGCGCATCCTGTCAGGCGTCACGGGTGCCAGCATCACCACCGCCAATGCCTACATCGCGGATATCTCGACGCCGCAGAACCGTTCTCAGAACTTCGGCCTGGTCGGCGCCATGTTCGGCATAGGCTTCATCATCGGTCCGGCTGTCGGCGGCGTGCTCGGACACTTCGGCCCGCGCGTGCCCTTCTTTGCGGCCGCGGCCGTCGTGTTCGCCAACTTCCTGTACGGGCTGCTGGTGCTGCCCGAGTCCCTGGCCGTCGAGCACCGCAGGCCCTTCAAGCTGACGCGCGCCAACCCCCTGATTGGAGTGCTGTCCCTCGGCCGCTTCAAGCTGGTGGCCGGACTCGCGCTGGCCTTCACCTTTGCATCGCTGGCGCAGCGCGGTCTGGAGACCGTGTGGGTGCTCTACACCAGCTATCGCTATGGCTGGCACGAACTCGAGAACGGTCTCGCCCTCGCCCTCGTCGGCGTCACCGCGGCCATCGTGCAGGGAGGACTCATTCGCAAGATCATGCCCGTGCTCGGAGAGCGCCGGGCGGTGGTCGCCGGCCTCTCACTGTCTCTGATCAGCATGGTGCTGTACGGCCTGGCCAGCCAGAGCTGGATGATGCTGGCAGTGGTCGCCGTGTCCGCCCTGGGTGGTATCTCCATGCCCGCGATCCAGGGCCTGGTCGCCGGCAGCGTGCCACCCTCGGAGCAAGGGAGCGTCCAGGGCACCCTGACCTCGCTGATGAGCCTGACCGCCATTGCGGCGCCGTTGATCTCGAGCCAGCTCTTCGCGTTCTTCACCCGACCTACGGCTCCGCTGCAGCTTCCAGGTGCACCCTTCTTCGCCGGGGCCCTTTTCGTGAGCCTGGCGCTGGTCACCAGCATCCTGGTGTTCCGGAGAATCCCTGCAACGGCTCCGTCGCCAGCGGACCTGGTGCCCGGAGCCGCCGCCGAAGCGGGTCCTGCATCCTGAGTCGGCTCGCGAGCGGCAGGCGAAACTCGCCCCGGGTCTGCGCGCACATCCACCCAGCTTGCATGCACTCGCGGCCTGCGCTGAGATGGCGCGAGGAGGGACTCCATGAAGAGTGATCGCATCCGGATGAGTGTCGAAGTCTCCGCGCCCCCCGAGGATGTGTACAAGGCCTGGCTCAGCGGCCGCAGCCATGGCGCCATGACCGGATCGCATGCGACCGGCAGTGCCCGCGAAGGCACACGCTTCACCTCGTGGGACGGCTACATCGAGGGTGAGAATCTGAGTCTGGAGCCCTACGCGCATATCCTGCAAGCCTGGCGCGCCGAGGACTTCCCGGAGCAGGCTCCACCGTCGCGGCTCGAGATCTCGCTCGTCGCGACCCGGGTCGGGACCAGGCTGCTGTTGACGCACACCGAGCTGCCGGCGGGGTCCGCAGAGGGCTACGCCCAGGGTTGGCGGGAGTTCTACTTCGAGCCCATGCGCTCGTACTTTGCGCGCCGCTCGACCAGCAAGGTGCGGGCGGGCGTCAAGAAGGCGGCTGCGCAGAAACCGAAGCGGGCTGCGAGCAGCAGTGCCCGGACCGCGGTCAAGGCCAAGCCTTCGACCCGGGCAGCGACCCGCGCTCCAACCAAGAAGAAGGCGGCCAAACCCGCCAAGAAGGTCGCCCGGCGCTGAGCCTTTCTCCCGTGGCCTGCTCAGGCCTCTGATGCACTCTTGAGCACGCACTGCAGCAGCACGTTGGCTCCGGCCTCGCAGTCCTGCCAGGTCGTGTTCTCGACCTCGACGTGGCTGCGGCCGCCGATGGACGGCACGAAGATCATGGCCGTGGGGCAGCATTTGTTCATGTAGCTGGCGTCGTGACCGGCCCCGGAGACCATGCGCAGCGACGAGTAACCGAGTTCACGGGCGCTCTCGAGGACGCGATCTACGAGCTTTTCGGAGAAGGGCTGGTGCCCCACCCGCCAGGTCTCCTCGATGCGGATCGGGCAGCCCCGGCGCTCGGCGATGGCCTCGAAGTCCTTGCGCACGAGGTCCCAGGCTGCGAGGGCGTGATCGTCGTCCCAGGACCGGATGTCGACGGTGAAGTGCACGCGGTCCGGGATGATGTTGCGCGAGTTGGGTCCGTTCTGGATCTCGCCCACCGTGGCCACCATGTTGCCGTCCATGCGCGCCGGCAGCTCGTTGACCTTGAGGATCATCTCGGCGGCGGCGCACAGAGCGTCGTGGCGGCCGGCCATGGGCGTGGGGCCCACCTGGTTGGCCGTTCCCTCGAGGTACACGTCGTACCAGTGCAGGCACAGGATGCCCTTGGGTGCACCGATGAGCTTGGCCTCGCGCTCGAGCATGGGGCCCTGCTCGATGTGGTACTCGTAGTAGGCGTGCACCGGAAAGGCCTGACACACCTGCTCCCCTCGATAGCCGATGCGCGCGAGCTCGTCGCCTTGCTTGGTGCCCTGAATGTCCGTGCGTTCGTAGGCCCACGCCAGGTCCAGCGCGCCAGCCCACACACCCGACGCCACCATGGCCGGGGCAAAGCGGCTGCCCTCCTCGTTGGTCCAGTCCACCAGCACCAGGGGACGCTCGGTCACCACCTTGTGCTCGTGTACGGTGCGCAGCACCTCGAGCATACCCATGACGCCGAGGATGCCATCGAAGCGGCCACCCTTGGGCTGGCTGTCGACGTGGGAACCGCTCATGACCGGCGGCAGCTCATCGCGACGACCGGCGCGGCGACCGAAGATGTTGCCCATCTGGTCCACCGAGACCTGGCAGTCCAGCTCCTTGAGCCAGCGTGTCAACAGGTCGCGAGCCAGCTTGTCCTCGTCGCTGAGCGCCAGCCGCTGCACGCCACCAGCGGGTGTGCCTCCGATCTTCGCCATCTCCTCCAGCGAGGCGCGCAGGCGGGCGCCGTTGATGCGCAGGGCACCGCTGTTCATCTCATCCTCCTTGGCCCAGGTCTTGTTCAGGAGACACACGCTGCGAACGGTCCCTGGTTTGCGCGGTCTCCAGCTCTGATCTGGACTGCGAGATCCCGCGGGGGCAGGTGTAGCGCTGCATCTGGGTGTAGGGATCCTGTTCCTGGTTGGTCTGCGGGATTCGGGCCTCGAGCTCGGTCGGGTAGGCCACGACCTCGAAGTGCGACGGCGTCTCGAAGGGCAGTCTCTCCAGGAGCTGGTAGCGGCCAGACTCACGCCCGACCGGGTCCTGCAGGTGGCGCAGGCTGTACCGCTCAGGCAGCACCTCCAGCAGTGCCTTCGGAGAGGTGAAGGAATCGACGCTATGGGGAGTGATCTCGATGATCAGAACCGGGCGATTCGCGGTGACGGTCCCTCGCAATCCTTCCAGGACAGGTCGTTCGTAGCCCTCGACGTCGATCTTGATCACGGTGACGGTGCCGGCCTTAGCCAGGACATCGTCCCCCCGGACCACCTGGAGCAGCATCGTGTGCGGGCTTTCGTCCCTCTTCTCCGGCCGGGTGAAGCCGCCCGTGCCATTGTTGCCTTCGGCGGGCTCCTGAAAGACAAGAGTGCTGGCGGCCGCCCCCAGCCCGACCGCGTGAACCGTCACGTTGGTCAGGCGGTTGCGCTCGATCTGAGCTCGCAGTTTCTCGACCACTGGCGGGTAGGGCTCGAAGGCATGCACCTGCGCGACCCGGGGCGCCATGAACAGCACGTGCTGCCCGGTATTCGCCCCGACATCGACGTAGACCGGCTCGGCGTGGTCGAAGGCTTGCAGCAGATCCGCCATGAAGAAAAGGACATGCTTCTCGAAGGCACCGCGCTTGAGCACGGTGCGGTCGATCAGCTCCGAGGTGCTGCCCGAGTAGGTCAAACCGAAGAAATCGACTGTGAAATCGCGCGGAGGGAGTTGAACGGGCCCCGGCAGGACGAGCGGAATCTCGGGACTCTGAAGGACAGCAGGCAAGAGCAGCTGCTGAGCGGCCGAAAAACCGACAACCAATCCGAGCACTGCCAGCAGTCCCCCTGTCCTCCAGCTCACGGCGGACCTCCTCTCCCTCCCGGCATTCAAGAGTGCCGCCGGGCCGAGATCAAGTGCCATTCAGTCTCCAGGCCGCGGCGAGGCGGCTGCAGCTCGCTCCCCCAACTGGAACAACGCCGCGCTGCTCTCACCCGGAAAGGCTGCGATGTTGAGACCTGATCCTCGCGGCCACTGTGTCAGCTCTTCGAGGGCGTACCCGCCGATCCAGCGTGCCCCGATGACGGAGATCTGAGCAAAGCGGTAGCCCGCGGGGAAGGCGGCCCGCAACTCCTCCAGGGAGCGAAACGACATCTCGTTGCCCTGGTTGAGTTCCATGGCGACGACGGGCTGGCAGCGCTCGAGGGTCTTCGCGAGCCCCTTCAGGACAGGTTTCTCGTAGCCCTCGACGTCGATCTTGATGGCCGCCACGTCTAGCTCCGGTGCCAGGGCATCGTCGCCACGTACGATCCTGAGAGTCTGCGCGGAGCGCCCCTGGCCTCCGCTCGCGACGAATGTTCCTGTCCCCAGATTGGCTTCCTCCGGCATGAAGAAAGGGAGCTGTGCGGCCTCGGCACCCAGGCCCTCGGGGTGCACCACCACGTGGGATAGATGGTTGATGGCGACCTGCTCGCGCAAGCGCTCGACCAGGGGAGGAAAGGGCTCGAAGGCATGCACGGCCGTCGCATGATTGGCCATGTAGAGCATGTGCACACCCGTGTTGGCGCCCACGTCGACAAAGGCAGGGGATGGGCGCGCCAGGACGCGTAGTGCATCTTCGAGAAATCGAAGCTCGTACAGCTCGTAGGCACCCTCGCGCAGGATGCGGCGGTCGATGAAGTCCCTGGTGTTGCCCTTGTAGGTCAGACCAAAGTACTCGACCGTGAAGGCGCGGGGCGCGAGGATGGCAGGGTCCGGGATACCGTGCACATCCGGGCTCACCTCGACGCTGCACCAGCGCTCGGGAATGGACACTGCAAGGGTCACCATCCCCAGCGCTCCGAGGCCGAGGCCCGCCAGAAAAAGGACGGGCCGGTCACGGCGGGATGGCACGTTCATGACAGTCTCCCTTCTGGCGACGGAGCGCTTGAGCTCTGTCGCGGGCGCTGCTCTACTGGCGCCGGGCTGGTTCTACCCTCTGGCCCGCGGGGAGTCGACCGTGACGAGACCACTAACCATCTCCCTGGTGCTGAGCCTGGTGGCCCTTGCGGGTTGCGAGGCCTGGAGCGATCTCGAAGACTACGAGCGCGAGGAGGTCCCGGTCTTTCAGGCCGATCACCTGACCCCGCCCTTCGACGACGATCCGTCGGTGCTGCGGGTCATGAGCTACAACTTCAAGTTCGGTGGCGGCCGCATCGACTTCTTCTTCGACTACTGGGGCGACCGGGCCACCATGACCGTCGCCGAGGTCGAGGGGAACCTCGACGCCCTGTACCGGCTGATCGAGGAAGTGCGACCGCATGTGCTGCTGGCACAGGAGGTCGAGGTCAACAGCAAGCGCTCGGCCTACGTCGACATGGTGCAGCGGACCCTGGACCTCACCCACCTCAACTACGGCGCCTTCTACGAGGCCTGGGACACGCGCTTTGCTCCTGACGAGAGCACGGGGCGCGTACACATGGGCAATGCCATCTTCAGCGTTTTTCCCATCACCAGTGCCGAGCGCATCCGTCAGGCCGATCGCACCGACCAGGCCATCTACGAGTCGTACTTTCTGCTGCACCGCAGCCTCGGCCGGGCCGAGATACAGGCGGGCAACACCCAGCTCGCCGCCTACGTGGTGCACACCGAGGCCTACGACCAGGACGGCACCAAGAAGAAGCACGTGGAGCAGGTTCACCAGCTTCTCGCCGAAGAGGTCCTGCCCGCGCTCATGGGTGGCGACTTCAACAGCGTGCCGCCCACCGCCCTCAAGAAGGAGAAGTTCAACGACGACGCACCTGAGTCCCTGGGGACGCGGTACGAGAGTCCGCCGTACGATCTGACGACCATGCAGGGCTTCTATGACGACTTCGTTCCCGCCATCGCGCTGGACCGCATCGGCGACACGCCGGAGAGCCAGCGCCGGCACTTCTCGCACACCATCATCGGCCCGGGCCACGAGGGCAACGACGGCAAGCCCGCGTACTGGAACCGCACTCTGGACTACCTGTGGACCAAGGCGCCGCTGCGCTGGGTCGACGGCAGCACCGACACCTTGCAGGGACCTGGCCGCCTGGGCATCGTGAGCGACCCCATGACCCTGAGCGATCACTGTCCCGTGGTGGGAGACTGGGAGGTGCGACCATGAGGCGCGCCACCGTCGTCACCCTGTCCCTGCTGCTGCTCCCTGCCGCGCTTGAGGCCGAGGCTATTCGGGCCCGTGAAACGGCGCATCTTCGAGAATCCTGGAGCTGGTCCACGGGTGTGTTCAACCCCATGCGGCTCGCCCTGAGCGACACCATCACCGTCGAGACCCACCCCCTGCTCGACCTGGTGGGCGCCTTCAACGTCAACGTGCAAAAGTTGCACATGCAGGGCGCCAACTGGACCTTGACGCTCGAGGGAGGATTGTCCTGTCCCACCCTGGCCTTTCGCCTGACCCAGGTCATGCCCGTGGCCAGCCCCTTCTTCCCGCGCTGGACCAAGGGCGGGGGCGAGATCGGCTGGGTGCTGGTGCCGAGTGCGGGCCTGATCTGGTCTTATGGCGGCCCGCGCGAGGGCGTGTGGACCGTGCGTGGCGACGTGGCAGTGGGGCTGCCCATCGGTCCCTCGGACGCCTACCCCGTGGACAGCGTCTTCGCGCCCCTCGAGCTGGCCTTCGCGCCGGCGCTCACCGGGCTGCATGCACGGGTCGGCACGGGCTACGACTACCCGGTGCTGGACTGGCTTCGCCTGCGTGCCCAGCTGTTCGGGCACATGACCGGACCCCACCCTCCGGGTTTCCCCCAGCTCTCGCCCTGGTTCATTGAGGGCTACGGAGGTGTCGACCTCGGCATCGGCGACCACGCCCGCGTCACCCTTGGCGCCAAGTGGTACAACTGGGACCAGCACGCCACCGAGGTGGTGGAGGACAAGGACGGCCGCGCCCGTCGACAGTCCGTGCGCTCCAATGATTTCTGGCCCACCATCGATTTCATCTGGGAGAGTTGAGGGGACCGGCGTCCGGGAGGGAACGATGCCAGCTCCGAGCCTCGCGCCGCGGGATCTCGACGACCTGAGGGACCGTGGCATCCCGGAAGCAGAAGCCCGGAGGATCCTGGCCCGCCTCCAGCAACCTCCGCGCTTCGTCACATTGCTGCGCGCCGGCACACGTCTCGACGGTGTGCGCGCGCTCGGGCAACTCGAGGAGCTCACCTCCCGTTTCGATGCTCTCGAGCTGGTACCTGGCAAGTTCACGCCCATGTCCGGTGCGGCCTCGCGCATGTTCGGCTTTCTTGAAAAAGTGCTGGCCGACCAGGCCACCCCCGACGACGCGAACAAGCTGGGACGCTTTGTCCAGGCACTCGATCGCCGTCACGATGGACCGCGCTTCGCCTTTGACAGCGACCTTGCGGCCGTGCTGCGCGCGCGTGGCCAGGACCTGCAGCAGCTCATCGTCGCCGGTGAGCCCCGCGCGGTGGTGGCCGCCCTGCTCGATGACGACGGCCTGGGCTTTCGCTCCAAGCCCAAGGCCCTGATCCCGTTTCACCGTCGGCAAGGTCGCGCGGTGCTGGCGCTGGAGGAGCACCTGCGCGAGGCCCAGGGCTACGCCGGGAACCGGCTCCATATCACGATCTCACCGGAGCACCGGCCGCTGTTCGAGCTGGCGCTGGTGCAGATCCGCACGCGGTGCCCGGAGCTCGCTTCTGTCCAGGTCGACATGTCGGTGCAGCACCCCTCCACCGATGCGCTGGCCCTGGACGTGTCGACCCTGGCGCTTGTTCGAGACGCGGATGACCGCCTGGCTTTCTTCCCGGCGGGTCATGGTGCCTTGCTGCGCAACCTGCAAGAACTGGGTCGTCCGGCCGTGCTGCGCAATGTCGACAACGTGCCCGCGAGCGCCCGCGCGCGGGAGATGGTGAACCGGCATCATCGCGCCCTGGCCGTCGTGCTGGCGGAACTCAAAGCAGAGCTCGGACGCCTGATCCAGGAACTCGACGCCGGCCACCTGAGCAGGGATGAGCTCCGGGCAGGCCTCGATGGACTGCGCGAACGCGGCGTGGGCGTACTGCTCGATCCCGCGCGCTTCGATGCCGCCCCAGACCCCGATCAGCGACGCATGGCCCGGTACGCCCTCGACCGACCCGTCAAGATCGCCGGCATGGTGCGCAACGAGGGCGAGCCTGGTGGTGGTCCCTTCGTCGTCGAGCATGGCGGCCTGACCTTCCTTTCCATCGTCGAGAAAGACGAGATCGCGCGCGATCAAAAGCAGCTCATGCGCGATGGTGAGTTCTTCAATCCGGTCGATCTGCTGGTGGATCCGACCGATCATCGGGGCCAGCCCATGGACCTGCAGCGCTTCGTCAATCAGGATCGATGCTTCATCGTGCGCAAGCCCTACCGCGGCCGCGACATCCTGCGGCTCGAGCAGCCGGGCTTGTGGAACGGCGCGATGGATGGATGGACCTCGCTGTTCGTGGAGCTACCCCTGGAAACCTTCGCCCCGGTCAAGGAAGTCAACGACCTGTTGCGAGCGCAGCACCAGGAGGCCTGAGCGACCCGCACCCAGATCCCGGCACCGCGCCCGCGCGCCGCCCAAACCAACGCAGCTTTCCCAGTGATCGCCCGATAAACTAGAGTGGATCTCGACCGGCGCCCCTGCTGGAGGTTGATATGTGTCGCGTTTACAAAGGCTTATCCTTGTCCATGCTATCCCTCCTGGCGCTCGCGCGCTGTGACTGCGGGGGCGTGACACCGGCCGGAAAGGACTCGGGCCCGGCCGCGGATGCCGCCCCCGATGCGGCATCGCTCGATCTGCTGAGCGGGGATGCGCTGGTGCTGGATGTCCTGGGCCGTGACCAGGTGCCGGGACAGGACCACCTCGTCGACACTCCGGATCCCAATCGTCCGGACAATGCCTTGCGCGATTCGGACTGCGACGGCCTCAACGACGCCGAGGAGTACGGCGCGGTTTATGGGGGCGGTGGCCAGACCGACCCCGGAAACCCAGACAGTGACGGCGATGACATTCTCGACGGGGTCGAGGCGGGGCGAACCAGCTCGGTGGACGCCCGTTGCACCATGTTCCGGGCCGACCTGGACCCCACGACCCAGACCGACCCCACCCGCGCGGACACCGATGGCGATGGACTGGACGATGGCGAGGAAGATTCCAACCACGACGGAGCATATGCCGCCGGGACCGAGCTCAACCCGCGCAATCCAGACACGGATGGCGACGGACTGTGCGATGGCCCCAACACGGTGTCCGGTGTGTGCGTGGGTGGCGATCCGGACCCCTTTTCCACCATCAACGACCGCGATCGCGACGGCCTGCCCGACGACCGGGACTCCGCGCCAGACGATCCGGATCGCGACGGCGACGGGCTGTGCGACGGGCCGCGCAGCGTGCTCGGGGTGTGCACCGGGGGTGAGGACCTCAACGCCGATGGCACGGTCAACGCCGGCGAGACAGACCCTGACCACGTCGACACGGATTGCGACGGCGTCAGCGATGGCGAGGAACGCGCCCGAGGCCTGGATCCGCGCAAGGCCGACAGCGACGGCGACCTGATCCCGGATGGCGTGGAACTCGGTCGCAGCCAGAACCTGGACCCGGGGTTCTGCACTGGCGTTGCAGCGGACCAGGATCCGGCGACCACCACGGACCCATTGCGAGTGGACAGCGACGGCGATGGCATCAACGATGGCGTCGAGGACGCCAATCGCAATGGCCGCATCGACAGCGGCGAGACAGACCCCGGCAACCCCGATCAGGACGGCGACGGCCGCTGCGACGGCCCGGTTCGCGTGATCCCTGGCGTGTGCACGGGCGGCGAGGATCTCAACGCCAATGGTCGTCTGGATCCCGGCGAGACCGACCCGCGCAGCGCCAACAACGCCGATCCCGATGCGGACCAGGACGGCATCCCCGATGCGGTCGAGGACCAGGTCTCGTGCCTGGACCGGAACAACCCCGATAGCGACGGTGACGGCCTCTGCGACGGCCGCCTGCCGGTGGCGGGAACCTGTACCGCTGGCGAGGACATGAATGGCAACGGCCGCGTCGACACCGGGGAGAGCGATCCCTGCGCCATCGACAGTGACTGCGACGGTCTGGTCGACGGTGCGAGCTATGGTGACTTCGTCGGCGAGTCGGCGGTCGGTACCCAGGCCTACAACCCGGACACCGACGGGGATGGGCTTGGCGACGGGCTGGAAGCGGGCGTGGCCGGCGTGCACGTACCCACGGGCACCTCGGCCGGTTGCGGCTTCGTGGCCGATGCAGATCCCGCGACCACCACCAGCCCCACCCAGGCGGACAGCGACGGCGACGGCGTGCTCGACGGCGCCGAGGACCTCAACGGGAACGGGCGCGTCGACACCGGAGAACTGGATCCTGGCAATGGCTCCGACGTCACACCGGTGGTCCTGGCCGCCTGTGCCCTGCAGAACCTGATCCCCATCGACCCGCGCATCGAGGCTGCGGTGGATCAGCAACTTCTCATCGGCAAGCGCAACGCGGCAGACTTCGCGCTGCACAGTGTCCTGACCAACGCTGCGGGAGCGGTGGTCGGGCAGCTCGGTTACGACGACAGCACCAAGGTCACCTACCTGCTGCTCACCAGGACACCGGCCGGCGCCACCGCCCTGGCCGAGGAGGTCGCAGGCCAGGGCTTGCTCACAGGCCTGGGCGCCGTGAGCACTCCCATCACCTACACCTTCACCACCTGGGATGGCTACACCGCGGTGCATGCCACCTACGATCTGGCCGGGAATGTCGGCGTCAAGGCGCGGACCAACGCCATCGCCCAGGCCTATGTCAGCGGCGCGGGTGGCCTGCTCCCCACCGCAGCCGATGTCACGGCCCAGGGCGGATTCAAGGTCGAGGCCGAGTACGTGCGGCGCTCGGACAGCACGGCCCTGGTGCTGATGACGCTGGTCCCGGCACAGCTCCACAGCGGCCAGGCCCTCTTTCACCTCTCCGACCTCGGCGATGGCTCTGCCCTGGGTCAGGCCGGTGACGCCACGGGCGTGCTGTGCGAGCGTCTCACCGCCCAGGGAAACGCCACCGTCGACATCCTGTGGGCGGTCGACAATTCGGTGTCGATGAGCGACGAGCAGGCGGCGGTGGCTGCATCCGCGGATGCTCTCGATGCCCGCCTGGGCAGGGCCAGCGTGGACTGGCGCGTGGCCGAGGTCTCCAGTGCCTTCTACGCCCCAAACGGCACCGCCTCGGGCTGCACCAACCTGAGCTGCGGCAACACCCTCGAGCAGCAGTGCCGGCGCTTCACCTCCAGCATCACCGCGTTCAAGAACTGGTTCACCCAGAGCCACGCCGCGTGGATAGGCGCAGGTGGCGTGTGCAATACGCCCAACGAGCGCATCCTCCGTGGTGCTCAGCTCATGCTGACGCCCGCCGCCAGCAACGGCAACCTCGCCAGCTTCATGCCCGTGGCCGCGAGTCCCGACGCCATGCACCTGCGCGAGGACACGAACCTGGTGCTGATCCTCCTGGGCGATGCCGACGACCAGCAGTACACCAACGCGACCGCAGCGGCGGGCATTGACGAGTACGAAGCCTTCTTCCGCGCTCTTCCCGTGGCATCGTTCACCACCGGTGGCATCCTGTGCCCGGACGGTTCCTGCGGAGAGACCCAGCGCACCCCGCACGTGGCGACCGGCTTCGTCAACCGCTTCGGCGGCGTTCTGGGGGGGCTCAAGGACCTGAGCTCCATCGCCCCCACCATCGACGCCATCGTCGACCAGGTGGTGGGCCGGGTCAGTCCCTACACCCTGCAAGAGCCAGCCATCTCCTCGACCATCAAGGTTGCCATCTCCCGCGACGGCTCCACCGGCGCCTGTCTCACGATCGTTCCGACCTGCCCCTGTGACGACGTGCCCCGCAGCCGCGACAACGGCTTCGACTATGACAGCAGCACCAACACCATCGCCTTCTTTGGCGATTGCCGGCCCCTGGCCGCATCACCGGCGGCAGACATCGCGGTGTCCTATCGCTACTGGATAGACCGCACACCCGACGCCGACCCCGGCCAGAATTGCGACTGCACCCCGCCCCAGGTCTGTGATCCGCTGACCCTTGCCTGCTACTGCCCCCCGGATTGCGGCCAGGCCAACCTGCCGCCCGAAGAGGTGTGCAACACGTCGACCTGCACCGTCGAGTGCCGACCCGACTGCGGCGCCAGCTGTGGCGGCGCCTCGGTCTGCGTGTCCACCACCTCCTTGTGCGGCTGCGAATGTCCCAGCGACTGCGGCGGCCCCTCCCCGGGCGGCGGTTTCAGCTGCGACCGGGACCCAGGCAGTGCGAGCTTCTGCACCTATACCTGCACCGGCTGTCCAGGCACGCCGCCCAATAGCCAGATGGTGTGCGATGCCCCGACCTGCACCTGGCAGTGCCCGGCGTGCAGCGCGTGTCCGGGACTGGCCACCTGCAACATGGCCACCTGCGCCTGCGACTGCCAGCAGACCCTGAGCTGCAATCCCGGGTACCAGTGGGATGCCCAGGCGTGCGACTGCGTGTGTGACACCGCCAGCCTCGGCTGTGGTGCCAGGTACCTGCCCAGCGCCTCGCTGTGCGCATGCATCTGTGCTGACAACTGCGGTGATCAGTGCCAGGGGAGTGTTCACTGCAACTCGAGTCTGTGCGCCTGCGTGCCCAACGGGGGCTGACCCTGCGCTTTCGCCACCCAACACACTTCGGCCTGGGTTAGCGCAGCAGTCCACAGTGCTGGACCCGCACCGCTCCGCTCACCTGGTCTTCGAACACGCCTCTGTAGGGGAAGCTGAAGTCCACATCGTAGGTGCCGGGGTAGATCTTCATGCTGTAGGTGGTGCTGCCCCCGTCAAACTCGCGCGTGTAGGTGTAGCCGCTGTCCACCTCGACGAAACTCAGGCGCCACTCGGCGTAGGAC
>JBDRCO010000024.1:0-7943 GCA_043821645.1 Pseudomonadota bacterium
TGTCCGCCTCGCTGCAGGTCACGCTCGAGCCGGCGCGGTTGTACGTGGTGTGGCTCAACAACGCCACCATGCAAGGCTTCACCGACGACAAGGGCGCACCGCTGCTGCCCTTCCGCTGGACCTTCTCCACCAAGGGCTACCGCGAGGCCAACCTGGCGCCGGCCACGCAACCTGCTCCGGCGACCCCGGTCGTCGACGCGCCGCGCGTGGTCAAGGTGTCACCTCCCGACGGCGCCACCGACGTCGACCCGGCCCTGGCCATGGTGTCCGTGACCTTCGATCGCGCCATGGCCCCCGAGGGCTGGTCCTGGGTCCGGGACGCCGAGGGCCCCTTCCCCGAGGGTGCGGGCCAGCCCAGCTTCGATGCCAGCGGCACCACCAACACCCTGCCGGTCAAGATGAAGCCCGGCACCCGCTACATCATCTGGGTCAACAGCGATACGCACCGCGACTTCCAGGACCTGCAGGGCGTGCCGGCCATCCCCTATCGCTGGACTTTCACGACGAGAAAATAGTGCGGCGTGCCACGTGCGGCGTACCAGGTTCCACGTTCCGCGTTCCAGGTTTCGCTCTGACCTTCTGCTCGAGCACTCGCCATTGTCCCCCTGCAATTGGGCTACAACGTGGTCGCCCGGACACCGTGTCGCACGCGGCATGTCGCCCGTCGCACGATGCACGAGGCACCTGGCACGTGGAACCTGGACCCAGAAGCTATTCCTTGGGCGAGATCTTGCTCATGGCGTGCTCGGCCATGGCGGTGATGGTCAGGCTGGGGTTGACGCCCAGGTTGGCCGGCATCATCGAGCCGTCGACGACGTAGAGCCCCGGGTGCCCGTACACCCTGTTCTGGCCGTCGATGACGCCGTGCTCGGGATCCGGGCCAATGGCGCAGCCGCCCAGGATGTGCGCCGTGGTGCCCATATTGAAGAGCACCTCGGTGATGTTGTTGCGCGGGATGCCGCCTATCTGCCGGGCGGCGAGCTTGGCCGCGGTCTGTGCCTGGGGGATGAGGGCCGGGATGCGCTCGCGCCTGTCCTCGCGCTCCGACGCCAGCATGCGCTTGAACGGCCACCACCAGCGTCGCTTCATGAACAGGCGGATGCTGTTGTCCAGGGTCTGCATCACCAAAAAGATGATGCTGCGCCGGGCGAAGCCGAAGGGCCACACGGTACGCCAGAAGGTCAGGGGGTGCAGGAAGATGTTCAGCAGCCAGCGCCAGGGGCGGCTGCGCGGGCTGCCGTCGGTCAACGTGGTGGCGATCAGGCTGATCAGGTCCGAGCCGGTCGAGAAGCGCACCGGCTCGATGTGGGTGACGTCGTCGACGTAGATACTCGAGGTGATGGCCACGCCTCTCGAGTAGTCGACGCTGTCGTCCCGGGCCGAGACGCCGTTGAGCGCCTCGCTATTGGTGCGCGCGCGCCGGCCGAGCATGGGCGAGAGCCTGGGCAAGGTACCGCGATCGCGGCAGCGGTAGAGCAGCGGCAGGGTCCCCAGGACACCGGCCGAGAGCACGACCTGGGCAGCGGTGAGAGTGCGGTGGCCACCCCCTATCCACGAGGTGGTGCGGTGGGTGTCGATGGCGTAGCCGCCCTCGTGCTCGCGGATCAGGTCGGCGGTGGTCTCCGGGAAGACCTGCGCACCCAGCCCCTCGGCCAGGTACAGGTAGTTCTTCACCAGGGTGTTCTTGGCGTTGTGGCGACAGCCCACGATGCAGCCACCGCACAGCTTGCAGCCCGTGCGCTCCGGGCCCCTGCCGTCGAAGAAGGGGTCGGGCACGGTCTTCTCGGGCTCGCCGAAGAAAACGCCGACGTCCTGCATGCGAAAGGTCTTCTCGCAATCCATCTCCCGGGCGATGGCGAGCATCATCTCGTCGGCCGGCGTCACCACCTCGTTGCGCGCGACACCCAGCATCCGGCGCGCGGTCTCGTAGTGCGGCGCCAAGGTGGCCTTCCAGTCCTGCATACCCGCCCACTGCGGATCCTTGAAGAAGGGATCGGGGGGCGACAGCAGGGTGTTGGCGTAGTTGAGGCTGCCGCCGCCCACGCCGGCTCCACTCAGGATCATGGCGTCGTCGATCAGGGTGAAACGGAAGATGCCAAAGCAGCGCAAGGCGGGCAGCCAGACCGACTTGAACACGTTCCAGTTGGTCCTCGGAAAGTCCTCGTCCCGGTAGCGCTTGCCCGCCTCGAGCACGGCCACCTTGTAGCCCTTCTCGCTCAGGCGCAGGGCGCTCACCGATCCGCCAAAACCCGAACCGATGATCACGACGTCGTAGTCAAAACTCACGGGACCCCCGGCGCCTGCACACGCGTCCCCCGGCAGGCAAGCGAACAGAGTCTAGCGCATCTGCGCGCGCAGCTTAACGGGCTGCGCAGATTTTGTTACAAGCGGTGCGTCGCCATCATCCACACCAGGAGCGCCCCCATGTCCGTCGACCTGCACCCCTTCAAGGCCTGGCGTCCCCGTCCCGAGCTGGCTGAAAAGATCGCGGCCCCGCCCTACGACGTGCTCAACGCCGACGAGGCGCGGCAGATGGCCGCGGGCAACGAGCTGAGCTTCCTGCACATCAGCAAGCCCGAGATCGATCTGCCACCGGATCAGGACCCCTACCACGACAGGATCTACGATCAGGGCCGGCAGAACCTGAAGATCCTGCTCGAGCGTGGCTACACCCAGGACCCGCGACCTCTTTTTTACGTGTACCAGCAGAAGATGGGCCAGCACGTGCAGGCGGGCATCGTGGCCGGGGCCTCGGCCTTTGACTACGAGGCCGACCGCATCAAGAAGCACGAGCTGACCCGGGTCGACAAGGAGAACGACCGCATCCGCCACATCGAGACCCTGGGGGCCCACGACGAGCCGGTGTTCTTGACCTACCGCCACGACGCCAAGATCGACGCCATCGTCGACGGTGTGCGCGCGGGCACGCCGACCTATGACTTCGTGTCCCCCGACGGCATAGGCCACACCTTCTGGGTGGTCGGCGACGACGCCAAGGTGCTCGAACTCAAGGCGCTGTTCGAGGGCATAGACTGCCTGTACGTGGCGGACGGCCACCACCGCTCGGCCGCGGGCACCATCATCAGCCAGCGCTGGCGCCAGCGCGATCCCAAGCTGCCCCGCGACCACGAGGTGCACTTCTTCACGGCCGTGGTGTTCCCCGACGACCAGATGCAGATCCTGGACTACAACCGCGTGGTCAAGGACCTCAACGGCCTGTCCAGCGCGGAGTTCTTGAACAAGATCGACGAGCACTTCGAGGTGCAGAAGTCGGAGCAGACCAAGCCCCAGCGCCAGAAGTGCTTTGGCATGTTCCTCGACGGGCAGTGGTATCGCCTGACGGCCCGCGCCGGTCACTTCGACGACAAGGACCCGGTCAAGAGCCTCGACGTGTCCATCCTGCAGGACCTGCTGCTGGGACCCGTGCTCGGCATCCAGGATCCGCGCACCGACAAGCGCATCGACTTCGTGGGTGGCATTCGCGGCACCGCCGAGCTCGAGAAGCGCTGCGGCAAGGACATGAAGGTCGCCTTCAGCATGCACGCCACGACGATGGATCAGCTCATGGCCATCGCCGATGCCGGCAAGATGATGCCGCCCAAGAGCACCTGGTTCGAGCCCAAGCTGCGCTCGGGGCTGTTCATCCACACATTCGATCGGTAGGGGCGTCGCTGAATTGGCCGCAGCCTGGTCGAGCGGCTCATCTGCACCCCACATGTCTGCGTGGTGTTGTGCGGGCTTTGCACTCGGACGCCATGGTGCCGTTCGACCTGACCAGGGCGCGGGACGTAGCGCGTCGCATGCTTTTTCGGGCAAGCCTGCGCAGCCCGAACAAAGGGTGCGACCGCGATCACTGGGGCCCGCGCCGACGCGCAGCCAGGTCGAACGGCCTCGGGATGGGTGGACGGACTCGCCAAGAACAGGCCGAGCGCCCCAGCGGGACCGAGGTCCGCGTGCAGCACGGGGCAGCATCGTGGTCACTGTTCCATTAAGGTCGTGGGCACGTGGGTGGGGGCGCTGTCCGGTTCCCGTACTCTTTACATGAACATCCCGCCGTTGACGCCGATCACCTGGCCGGTGATGTAGCTCGACGCCGGCAGGCACAGGAAGGTCACGGCATGGGCGACATCGTCGGGTGAACCGACCTCACCCAGGGGGATGACCGCCTTGATGCCCTCGCGCACCTTCTCGGGCAGGGCCTGGGTCATGGGGGTGTCGATGTAGCCGGGCGCCACCGCGTTGACGGTGACGGCGCGGCTGGCCAGCTCGCGCGCCAGGGTCTTGGTCATGCCGATGAGCCCGGCCTTGCTGGCGGTGTAGGCCACCTGGCCGGCGTTGCCCATCTGCCCCACCACCGAGGCCACGTTGACGATGCGACCCCAGCGCGCCTTGGCCATGAAGCGCGCCACCGCGCGGGCGCAGTAGAAGGCGCCGGACAGGTTGACGTCGAGAGTCAGCTTCCAGTCCTCGTCCTTGAAGCGCAGCAGCAGGCCGTCGCGCGAGATGCCGGCGTTGTTGATCAGCACATCCAGCGAGCCCTTGCTCTCGGCGATGTCCTTGATGGCGGTGGCCGCGGCCTCGGCGTCGGCGACCGAGAACTGCCTGTACTCCACGCTGGCGGCGCCCTCGGCCTTGACTGCTTGCAGGGCCTCGGCGGCCATGGCCGCGTCAAACACGTCGTTGATGACGACGTGCGCGCCCTCGCGACCGAGCCGCTTGGCGATGGCCAGGCCTATGCCGCGGCTGGCGCCGGTGACCAGGGCAACCTTGTTCTCGAGATTTTTCATATCTGGAGCCTCCTCGGATCTTCACAACGAGAGAACCTATAAGGACAGCACGAGTGCCGTTCGACCTGACAAGGCGCGGGACGTAGCGCGTCGTATTTTTTCTTGGGCAAGGCCTGCCGCAGCCCAAGCAAAAAGTGCGACCGCGATCACTGGGGCCCGCGCCGACGAGCAGCCAGGTCGAACGGCCCCGTGATCCTGACTCCGTCAGCTCGAACGGCTACCCGCCTGACCACGCTACGAATTCCGCCTGAACCGACGAGCAGCCAGGTCGAACGGCCCCGTGTGCCTCGCCAAGTGCTTTCCAATCCACGCATGCTTGCTGCGCACAGCGAGAGCTACGCCAGCAGTCCCCGCGCCGCCTGAAGCGATCCCACATCCTCGACGTTGGCCATGCGCACGGCCCTGTCGATGCGCTTGACCATGCCCGACAGCGCCCGCCCTGGCCCCAGCTCGAGGCAGCGGTCCACGCCCAGTTCCTGCATCTTGTGCACGCTCTCGACCCAGCGCACCGGCCGCGTCACCTGATCCAGCAGCAGCTGCACCACGCGCCCTGCATCCTGGTTGGGATAGGCCTCGACGTTGGTGATCACGGGCACGCTCAGCGCCCCCACGGTCAGCGGCTGCAGCACCTCGCGCAGGCGGCCGCGCACCGGCTCCATCAGGGCGCAATGGAAGGGCGCACTCACCGGCAGGGGCATGGCGCGCTTGGCTCCCTTTTCCTTGAGCGCCGCGATGGCCTTCTCCACCCCCGCCTTGTGCCCCGAGATCACCGTCTGCTCCGGGCTGTTGAAGTTGGCTGCCGACACCAGGGCCTTGTTCGCCGGGTCGGAGACCGCATCACAGGTCTCGCGCACCAGCTCGGGCTCGAGGCCAATGATGGCGGCCATGGCGCCCTCGCCCTCGGGCACCGCCTCCTGCATGAAGGTGCCGCGCGCATGCACCGCGCGCACCGCGTCGGCCAGGGACAGCGCGCCGGCGGCCACCAGCGCCGAGTACTCGCCCAGCGAGTGCCCCAGCACCACGTCGGGCTTGACACCTGTTTCCTGCTGCAGCACGCGCCAGGCCGCCACCGAACAGGTCAGGATCGCGGGCTGGGTGATGGCGGTACGCCGCAGCTCGGCATCGGGCCCGTCGAAGCACAGCGCGCTGATGGCGAAGCCCAGCGCGTCGTCGGCGGCGGCAAAGACCTCGCGCGCCACCTCGAAGTGATCGTGCAGCTCCTTGCCCATGCCCACGGCCTGGGCGCCCTGCCCGGGAAACAGGAAAGCCAGCTTGCCCACGTCGTCCTCCTGCGCGCTGGACAGCGCGCTCGTGTCCTCGTGCGAGTCCCTGCCTCTATCGCAAAACACGCGCGGCGTCGAGGGGGCCTCGGCGGCTCTCGATGCCACCCGGGATCGGCTCCAGCGCCTGTCGGGACGGGCTCAGGACGCGCGATCGACCAGCTCGAGCAGCACCTGGTTGAACACCGCCGGCGACTCCAGGTTGCTCAGGTGACCCGCGTTGGCCAGGTTGGTGCAGCGTGCGCCCTCCACCTGCTGCTTCATGGGCCGCATCACCGCCGGCGGGGTCAGGCCGTCGTGCTCTCCCGAGATGAAGGCCGTCGGCACCTGAATTACAGGCAGCAGGTTCTCCGACGAGGGACGCCCGGCCATGGCGCGCAGTGCTCCGATCACGCCCGCCGCGGGTGCCTGCGCGATCATGGCCTGCACCGACGCGCGCAGCGCGGCGTTCGCGCGCGGACCCAGCAGCACAGGCAGCATGGCCTCGGACAGCCAGCCCGTGCCCTCGCGCTCGATGCGCGCGATCTGATCGAAACGCCGCTGCCGCGCCTCGTCGCTGTCGGCCTCGGCGCGGGTGTTGGCGAAGACCAGGCCCGCGACCCGCTGCGGGGCCAGGGCCAGGATCCGAAAAGCGACGTAGCCGCCCATGCTCAGACCACAGATCACCGCGCGGTCCACCCTGGCCTCGTCGAGGGCGCGCAGGGCGTGCAGCGCGAAACCGTCCATGCTCGGGCTGTCCAGCGCCGGCACGGTACCGAAACCCGGGTGATCCGGGGTCAGGACCTGGTGCCCCGCCGCCTGCAGCGCCGCCAGCTGCGCGGACCACATGGCCGAGGACAGGGGGTAGGCGTGCAGAAGCAGGACGGTGGTCATGGGGCGGGTTTATCACGTTCCCCGGGTCGGGTGCCACGTGCGGCGTGCCACGTGCCAGGTGCCCAGTTCCCAGTTCCCGGTTCCTAGTTCCCAGTTCGGCAGGCTGCAGCCTTGGTTGCGGGTGCCTGGTCTGTCCTGTGTCGCGGGCGCTGTAGCAGCGACGACAGAAGGATCACCCAACGTGGCACGTGGCACGTGGCACCTGGCACGTGGCACCTGGCACAGAGATCCAACCTGGAACCGGGAACCCGGAACCGGGAACGCTTTCCCTACCCCACCCAGATCCGCGCCGCGATGGCCAGCACATCCATGGTCAGCGCCACCGCGATGTGCAGCAGCACCCCCCACCAGCACGAGCGCGTGCGCAGAGCCAGAGCGCCCAGCGCCACGCCCGCCACGATGGAGCCCAGGGCCTCGGGCAGGGGTTTGCCGACGTGGAGCAGGGCAAAGGGCAGGGTCTGCACCAGGATGGCGACGGGGCCGATGTAGCGCGCCAGGGCCACGGTCAGAAAGCCTCTGAAGAAGAACTCCCAGCCCACGAAGTACAGCGCGTAGCCCGCCTCGTGGGCCAGCACCACGCCCAGCAGGCCGCTGCCGTCGCGCCACCAGCTCACCGCCTGCGTCGCCACGAAGGACGACAGCGGGTAGTGCTGCACGAAGGTCTCGGTCATGGCCGCGCCGACGACAAAGGGCAGCATGACGGCGTAGGCCAGCACGGCCAGCTTACCGCCCAGACGCCACTCCCCCAGGCCCAGGCCGAGCTCGGCGCGATTCAGGCGCAGGCCCAGGCGCCCGACCAGCCAGGGGATGGCGAACAGCCCGAGCAGCGAGCAGGCGAACCAGTACAGGTTGGGCAGGGCCGGGCGCCAGGGATGGCCAGGCCACAGCGATCCGAAGGCGCGGTTGTAGGCCGCGACCGTGCCCAGGGCGCGAAACAGCACCAGCACCACCGAGGCCGTGCCCAGCAGCACCCAGGTCTGCCAGGCCACGCCCGCGAAGACGG
>JBDRCO010000025.1:0-9403 GCA_043821645.1 Pseudomonadota bacterium
GGATCTGCTCGGCCAGGCGGATGGCGCTGGGCTCGTCGGGGCGGGGGGGCATGCCGGCAATCTAGCAGAGAGTGGGCGGAGTGTGGTGGGCAGAGCACGCCGAAAGTGTGCCCCGTGACGTCGAAGAAGTGGTAGATCCCCGGGGTCCGTTTCTTCCGGGGAGGGCGTCCGGAGGGCGGGACCGGGGAACAGGATGGACAAGCAAACCAACGCAAGGCGAACGGGCCAGGCTGATGGCAGGCCTGTGTGCCCGCTGTGACGAGCGAATAGACGGAGTGACCCCGTGCCCAGCAAGACCGACGTGCTGAGTCTCTTCAAAAAAGACGACCTCCTCTCCGTTGCCGCATCCCTCGGCGTCGAGCTGTCAGGCAGCAAGGACGCCATGGTCGAGGCCCTGGCCAAGCAGACCAAGGAGGCCCTGGCCGGGGCCCTGGCTGGCCTGGTGCGCGACGACCTCAAGGCGGTCTGCCGCAAGCTGGACCTCGACGACAGTGGCAAGCACAAGGCGCCCATCGCGGCGCGGCTGCTGGGTCTGGACGAGGGCGCCGTCACAGCAGTGCCGGCTCGTGCCGAGGCTCCTGCCCAGCGTGGCCGCCCACCCAAGGCCTCCAAGTCCAACGGCAACCACGAGCCCATCACTCTGCCCAGCGACGGCAAGCTCAGCGTCGACCAGCTCGAACGCTACCTGTGGTCGGCCGCGGACATCCTGCGCGGCAGCATCGACTCGTCGGACTACAAGAACTACATCTTTGGCCTCTTGTTCCTCAAGCGCCTGAGCGACGTGTTCGAGGAGGAGGCGCGCAAGCTGGTGGCCGAGGGCCTGAGCGAGAAGCTGGCCTACGGTGACCCCGACGAGCACCGCTTCTTTGTGCCGCCGCGCGCGCGCTGGAGCAGCTTGCAGACCCAGGCCACGGGCATAGGCGAGGCGCTCAACAAGGCCTGCATGGCCCTGGAGGAGCAGAACAGCTCGCTCGAAGGCGTGCTGGCGGGCATCGACTACAACGACGAGCGCAAGCTGGGAGACGCGCGCAACCGCGACACGGTGCTGCACAGGCTGGTGCAGCACTTCTCGCAGCTCGACCTGCGCAATGACAGGCTCAGCGAGCCCGACATGCTGGGCCGCGCCTACGAGTACCTGATCGAGAAGTTCGCCGACGACGCGGGCAAGAAGGGCGGCGAGTTCTACACGCCGCACGGCGTGGTCAAGCTGATCGTCGAGATGCTGGCGCCCACCCAGGGTCTTCGCATCTGCGACCCGACCTGCGGCTCGGGAGGCATGCTGGTCGAGTGCGCGAGCTACGTTGCCAACAAGGGGGCGTCGGGCGCCCCCTCTTCCGCCGGCCCCGGAGGTGCCGACGGAATTCACCCCGCCAGCACATCCAATGCTCACACGATCCATCGCGTCAACCTGACCCTGCACGGTCAGGAGAAGAACCTGGGCACCTGGGCCATCTGCAAGATGAACATGCTGCTGCACGGGCTGTCGGATGCGCGCATCGAAAAGGGCGACACCATCCGCAACCCGCGCCTGGTCGAGGGCGGCGAGCTGTTGCTGTATGACCGGGTCATCGCCAATCCGCCTTTTAGCCTGGACGAGTGGGGCCGCGAGACGGCCGAGGCCGATGGCTTTGGCCGCTTCAGGTTTGGCATCCCGCCCAAGACCAAGGGCGACCTGGCCTTTGTGCAGCACATGGTGGCCACGCTCAATGGCCAGGGGCGGCTGGGCGTGGTCATGCCGCACGGGGTGCTGTTTCGCGGCGCGGCCGAGGGCGAGATTCGCAAGGGAATGTTGCAGGAGGATTTGTTCGAGGCGGTCATTGGGCTGGCGCCCAACTTGTTTTACGGCACGGGTATTCCGGCTGCGATCCTGGTGATCAACCGCAGCAAGGACAGCAAGCGCCGGGGCAAGGTGTTGTTCATCGATGCCAGCAGCGACATGGATGAAGGCAGCGCGCAGAACTATCTGCGTGAGCAGCACGTCACCAAGATCGCGGCGGCGTTTCATGCTTACAAGGATGTGGAGCGCTATGCGCGGGTGGTGGGGCTCGATGAGATAGAGAAGAACGAGTTCAACCTGAACATCAGTCGGTATGTGGACACCAGCCAGGCCGAGGAGAAGATCGATGTGGCGGTGGCCGTGGCCAGGCTGCGAGAGCTGGAGGCTGAGAGGGCGGAGGCCGAGGCGAAGATGAATGGTTATTTGAAGGAGTTGGGTTATGGGGACTGAGGGGTGGCGTCAGGTCGTGCTCGGTGACGTCGCAGACATTAAGATCGGCGGCACTCCGTCGAGGAGTGAGCCCCGATACTGGGATGCCGCAAAGACTACCAGCAACCGCTGGGCAGCAATCTCTGATCTGAAAGGCAAATACCTCGTCGACACCGCGGAGTACGTCTCCGATCTTGGAGTCGAGAACTCCTCGGTGAAGCTCGTCCCCGAAGGCACCGTGGTGATGAGCTTCAAGCTTTCGATAGGGCGAGCTGCCATTGTCAGCCAGCCTCTGTACACCAACGAGGCAATTGCAGCGTTCTACACGAACGGCGAGATTGACAACGAGTTCCTCTACTATGCGCTACCCAACACCGCCCTCGAAGACGCTGCGGACGTTGCAGTCAAAGGCAAGACTCTAAACAAGGCGAAGCTGAAGGAAATATTGCTCTTGCTCCCGACCAAGGGTGAGCAGCGCAAGATCGCCGCCATCCTCTCGTCGGTGGACGACGCCATCGCCAGGACCCAGGCCGTCATTGACCAGGTGCAGACGGTCAAGAAGGGGCTGATGCAGGAGCTGCTGACCCGCGGGCTGCCGGGGCGGCATACGCGGTTCAAGAAGACCGAGATCGGGGTGGTGCCGGAGGGGTGGGAAGTCGTCGGAGTTGGTGACATCGCCGCACAGCAGAAGTACTCCTGCGTGGGGGGTCCCTTCGGATCTAGTCTAACATCGTCACACTACGTCGCGGATGGCGTCCCTGTGATCCGAGGTGGCAATCTGACCGCAGGCCGATGGCTCTCCGAGGTCGGATTTGCGTACGTTGACAGCAAGAAGGCGGATGAGCTGTCGCGGAATCTCGCCTATCCTGGAGACATTATTTTCACACAACGTGGCACGTTAGGTCAGGTGTGCCGGATAAACCCCAATTCTGCGCACCAGAGATTTGTGGTGTCACAGAGCCAAATGAAGCTGGCTGTGAACACCAATCTCTTCGATCCTGATTTTGTAGCTACCTATTTCTTGTCTGAGCTTGGCCAGCAGCAAATTCATGCTGCGACCGTCGGCACCGGTGTTCCGCATATCAACCTGTCTATGCTCAAGGGCTTCAAGATTCCGAAGCCCGATGTCTCAGAGCAGCAGGCAATTTCTGCGATTGCATTCACGCTTGAGGCTCGGGAGCGGCAGGAAGCGAAGAAATCGAATGGGCTAGCTGCAGTGAAATCGTCTCTGATGTCCGTCCTTCTCACCGGCCAACTCCGCGTCACCGTGGACGGAGATGAGATATGATTGGCGGACTCTCCGTGGCTGATTTCTGGATGCGGTTCATCGAATTGTTGGTCTTGGCCATTACCTGCATTATTCTTCTGTACTATACAATGCAGACCAAGCGACAGGCGGATCTGCTTGCTGAACAGTTGAGGATATTCAAGAAAAAGGAGATGCCCGACCTGCAATTTCTGCGTTTCGAGTCAGGTTGCGATTTTCGAGTGGTCAAGTGTTACCTGCGAAACTATGGGGGTCGAGCAAGTAACCTCTCCGTGAAGATACAGAGTCCATTCAGGGCGCTTCTGCAGCCGAAAACATCCGTGGCCAACGGCGGCGAGTTGGAAATCGAGGTTCACGATCTTCCGGATCCTCGACCCGAACAAGTGACGCTAGAGTTGAGCTACAGTGATTCATTGGGCGGGGAACACTCTCTGAAATTGCGTTACCTGAGCAGCAAGGGCTTCTTTGAGGTACTAGGCGGATGAGTTATTGGAACGAGGCCTCGCTCAGCGAGGACCCTGCCGTCGAGCTGCTGACGCGGCTGGGCTACACCTATGTCGCGCCCGAGGTCCTGGAGGCCGAGCGCGCCTCGCTCAAGGACGTGGTGCTCGAAGGCCGGCTGGCGACGGCGCTCAAGCGGCTCAACCCCTGGCTCAGCGACTCCAACGTCAAGCGCGCCATCAAGGCCATCACGGGCATGCAGGCCACCTCGCTGACCGAGGCTGGCGAGAACAACCACGTCACCCTGACTCACGGCATGTCGGTCGAGCAGGACCGGGGCCAGGGCAAGACCAGCCACGACGTGCGCTTCTTCGACTTTCACGATCCCGGCAACAACGACCTCGTCGTCACCCGGCAGTTCAAGGTGCTGGGCAGCAAGAAGCATATTTATCCGGACGTCGTGCTGTTCATCAACGGCCTGCCCTTGGCCGCGATCGAGTGCAAGAGCCCCACGCTGGGCGACAAGTGGCTGGCCGAGGCCGTGGGCCAGCTCCGTCGCTACCAGGAGGCGGACAGCCAGTTCTTTGGCATGGGTGCGCCGCGCCTGTTCGAGACCGTGCAGGTGGTGGTGGCCTGCTGTCGCGAGGCGGCGCTGTACGGGACCCTTGGCACGCCGCAGCGGTATTTCTTCGAGTGGAAGACGGACTATCGACTTGAGTCGTCGTGGACAGACGCAGAGCACGTGGCTCGGGGTCCTGTCACCTCCTTTCCCCGTCTCGCAGGCTCGTCGGGGGCCCCTGTCGGCGCCACCCCTCGCGCTCGTGGCGCAGAGGCTGGGTGGTTATTTGAACTGCTGGGGCACGAGCCTACACCCCAGGACAGGTTGATCGCCGGGCTTCTTGCTCCGGCGGCCTTGCTCGACGTCACGCGCAACTTCGAGGTGTTCGACCTGGAGAACGGCCAGAAGGTGCGCAAGCTGTGCCGCTACAAGCAGTACGAGGCGGTCAACCGCGCGGTCGCGCGCATCAAGACGGCGCGCAAGCCCACCGAGCGCGGGGGCGTGGTCTGGCACACCCAGGGCTCGGGCAAGTCGCTGACCATGCTGTGGCTGGCGCTCAAGCTGCGGCGCGACCCCGCGCTACAAAACCCCACCCTCGTCGTCGTCACCGACCGCACGGCCCTGGACAAGCAGATCGCCGACACCTTCGAGCGCTGCGGGTTCCCCAATCCCCAGCGCGCCGACAGCGTCAAGGAGCTGCGCGCCCTGCTCAGGCGGCCCACCGGCCAGGCCGTGATGACCACGGTGCAAAAGTTCATGGAGCTGGGCGGGGGCGGCAACGGCAGCAAGCGCGTGCGCAGCCAGCCCCACCCCGTGCTCAGCGAGTCCAGCAACATCTTCGTGCTGGTCGATGAAGCCCATCGCACCCAGTACCGCAGCCTGGCCACCAACATGCGCCGGGCCCTGCCCAAGGCCTGCTTCCTGGGCTTCACCGGCACGCCCATCGACAAGAGCGACAAGAGCACTCTCACGACCTTTGGCCCCTACATCGACACCTACACCATCGAGCAGGCCGTGGCCGACCAGGCCATCGTGCCCATCAAGTACGAGGGCCGGCTGCCCGAGCTGCGCATCATTGGCCAGCGCCTCGACGACCTGTTCGACCGCGTGTTCGCCGACCGCAGCGACCAGGAGCGCGCGGCCATCAAGAAGAAGTACGCCAACGAGCAGACCCTGGCCGGTGCGCCCAGACGCATCGAGGCCATCTGCCTGGACCTCATCGAGCACTACACCCAGGCCATCGCGCCCAATGGCTTCAAGGCCCAGATCGTGGCCGTCAACCGCGACACCGCGGTCACCTACAAGGAGACCCTGGACCGCCTGCACGGCCCGGACTCGGCGCTGATCATGAGCGGCGGCCACAACGACCCCGAGCGCCTGGCGCGCTGGCAGCTCAAGAAGAGCGACCAGGACAGGCTGGTCGACGGCTTCAAGAACGCCGCCACGCCCCAGATCCTCATCGTCGTCGACATGCTGCTCACCGGCTTTGACGCGCCTGTCGAGCAGGTCCTGTACCTGGACTCGCCGCTCAGGGAGCACTCGCTGCTGCAAGCCATCGCCCGCGTCAACCGCAAGGCCGAGCACAAGGACTACGGCCTGGTGGTCGACTACTGGGGCGTCAGCGAGGCCCTGCAAGAAGCCCTGGCCATCTTCTCGCCCAGCGACATCGCGGGCGCGCTCAGCCCCAAGATCGACGAGCTGCCGCGCTTGCAGAGCCGGCACCACGCCGCGCTGCGCTTCTTTGCCCAGGTCAAGGACCGCGACGACCTGGACGCCTGCGTCGCCGTGCTGGAGCCCGAGGACGTGCGCGCCGAGTTCGGCGAGGCCTTCAAGCGCCTGAGCCAGAGCCTGGACATGCTGCTGCCCGACCCGCGGGCTGGCCGCTACCTGGACGACGTGCGCTGGCTGGGCAAGATCCTGGGCGCGGCCCGCGCCCGCTACCGCGATGGCCAGCTCGACATCAGCGACTGCGGGGCCAAGGTGCGCGCGCTCATCGAGCAGGCCGTGATCGCCGACGGCATCCGCATCCTGGTCAAGGAGGTGTCGCTGTTCTCGACCGACTTCGACGACAAGCTCAAGGCCCTCAAGACCCCCGAGGCGCGCGCCAGCGAGATGGAGCACGCCATCCGCCACGAGATCCACGTCCGCCTCGACGAGAACCCGGCCTTTTACGAGAGCCTGCGCGAGCGGCTGCAAAAGCTCATCGACGACCGCAAGGCCCAGCGCATCACCGCGGCCCAGCAGCTTGAGCTGATGGCCGCCCTCAAGGCCCAGGTCCACGGCGAGCTGAACGCGGCCCAGGACCACGGCCTGAGCGCCAGCGCCTTTGCCATCTATGGCCTGCTCGGCAAGACCCTGGACCCGGTGGTGGCGGACAGGGGCCCGGAGTACGGCGAGCAGGTCAAGGCGGTGGCGGCCAACATCGACGAGGTCATCGAGCCGCTGACCAACCTGGTGGACTGGTGGCAGAAGGACGACGTGCAGCGCGAGATGCGCCGGGCCATCAAGGGCAGGCTGCGCGGGACCGAGCTGGTGGACGAGGACCAGGCCCGCACGCTGGCCGAGAGCATCATCGACCTGGCGAAGAATCGGCGGCGGTCGTGAGCAGAGGGGAGTCGGGATGCCACGGAAGATCAATGTGAGTGAGGTCGAGTCCTACATTCGAGACGGTTTGCGGCGCGCGTTGGAGCGCGACCTGCGAAAGATGAAGATGGTCAAGGAGGGCGATCTTCAGAGCTGCGCCTACTTCCACCTGAGAAGAAAGCTGGCAGCAGATCCCAGGTGGCGGATCGTGAACAAGGGTTGGGTGAAGAAACTCAGCCGCTACCCGGACATGATTCTGTTCACCGACTTCGCGCCGCGAATTGCCATCGAGTTCAAGTGGAACCCTAAGCGCGACGAGATCCAGAAGAAGGACCGGCAGACCCTGCTGCGGTCCAAGAAGAAGCTGAAGCTGAACAAGACGTATTTCATTTACACGGAGCTGCTGCCTAGAGAGAAGCGGCTCCCCACCAAAAAATCAGAGAAGTACTCACTGCTTACAGTTCCAGTTCGTCTCAACCTGCCACCGAAGAGGCACGAGCTGTGGCTGGGGAACCTGTCTCGCCTCTGGAAACACATCGAACCACGCAAGTGACACCGAGGACGCAGAACTCGACTGTCCAGTACGGTCGCACCGAAATCCACTACCGGCTGCAGCGCAGCAGCCGGCGCCAGACCGTGGGCATCCGCGTCGTCGCGAGCCAGGGCGTCGTGGTCACCGCGCCGCCCGAGGTCGAGCTGGCCCGGATAGACAAGGTCGTTCACGACAAGGCCCGGTGGATAATCAGCAAGCTGAGGGTCCTGCGCGACGCCGCACCCGAGCTGGCTGAGCGCGAGTACGTCAGCGGCGAGAGCTACCTGTACCTGGGCCGCCACTACCGGCTCAAGGTCCAGCGCCAGGGTGAGCCGGGCGTGCGTCTGCACCGCGGCTTCCTCGTTGTCACCAACCAGACCGACGTGCGTGCCGCGCTGGTCCAGTGGTACCGCGCCCACGCCCAGGCCAAGCTCAGTGAGCGTGTGACCCAGTGGCACAAGCGCGTGGGCGTGCCCATGCCCGAGGTTTTGGTGCGCGAGCAGGCCAAGCGCTGGGCAAGCTGTGACCACAAGGGCACCCTGCGCTTCAACTGGCGTGTCATCCAGGCGCCAATGCGGCTGGTCGACTACGTCGTGGTGCATGAGCTGGTGCACCTGAAGCACAGGGACCATGACAAGAGGTTCTGGGCGGTGGTGGGGCGGGTGATGCCGGACTATGAGCACCGGAAGAATGAGCTGGCTTCCATGGGCTTACAGTACTCCAGGTGACGGTTGTTGAGACGCGGCGGTGAAACAATAAAAGGGAGGAAAGCCAGTGCCAATAAAAGAAGAGAAGAACCTAGACAAACTTCCAGCGTGGGCTGAGCCCACATTGCAGGGCCTGGCTTTCTGGATGGGATACCGCCAGTGCCTCTTCCACCAGCACGATCTCCCGGAAGGTGCGTTGGTCGCCGAGGCGTGCGGGCTCATTCAAGGAAGGCTTGCTCAAGAACAAAGACTTATGTGCGAGGTGGGTTTCAGTTCGCTGAGGCGAGCGAGCGCAGGCGACCTCACGCGGGCTGATCTCGTCGTGTATCGTCAGCGGTCTAAGAAGCGCAAGAAAGTTCTCGAACCAGAACAGGTCATTGAGTTCAAACGCTTCAAAGCCAACCGTGCGGCCATCGAGAAAGACTTGGAGAGGCTGGCGCGGGTCAAAGCCGATTCCCCCTGGATTCGATGTTTCTCGTTGGTCGCCGCCGAGTCTGGCGAGCCGCCCTCTTGGTTGAAATCCAAGGACGGGAAAGCGCGTCAAGATCGGTTCGAGATCGGTGACCGCCTTGGCAAGGCGAAAGTGCGGCGTATCTGCCGCGCAATGTCATCGACGCAGCAAAAAGCAAGAGCGACCCATTGCGTCTGCCTCATCGAGGTTCTGCCTTTCTGAACTGGAGGACGGATGTCCGAGATCAACTTCCGACGACGGGGCGAGCTGATTCGAGGGGTCTTCAAGATTCTCATGGAGAGCCCTGACGGCCCAGAAAAGGTGTCATCGATAAAGCGGCCCCCCCATGTCAAGCACGGCCTGACCTCGCCCGGGCTATCGTTGTGTTCTGTGTCTCCCCGGCCTGACCTCCAACCTGTTCAGCGGATCCCTGGTGTCGTCGTCGAGAGCGTCTCCTCAGCCATCGATACGTGCTCTTCATCGGGCCTTGATGCCCGGGCACAGGATGGTATTCGAAGGGTGGGTGCCATCACACAATCGGCACGGTTGTCCTGCCATGGCACCTGCCGCACTCCACCCTCTTGATGACCTCCGACGGCTCACCTTGGGCTCCGCGGTGATCTGCAATCTCCGTCGTCACGCCACGCCGTACATGGG